>NC_008699.1:2492935-3739403 GCF_000015265.1 Nocardioides sp. JS614 | reverse complement strand
TCGCGAGGTCGAGGGCGAACTCCTTGGCGCTGGTCTTGATCGACCGCGTCGCGAGCCCGGCGGCGCGGGCCTCGGCGCCGACCTGGTCGACGCCCGGCAGGCCGTGGAGGAACCTCCTCAGGGACGCCTCCGACCGGGTGACGTCCTCGAACGCGGGGTCGAGGATGGTGGGGGTGCTGCTCACCGACCCAGCATAGGGTTGTCGGCGCCATGGACCACAACCGGGAGAGTGCCCTCATGACCGACCCCAGCCCCGACGCCGTCGTGGAGCGTTTCCACGCGACGAACGGGCGGATCAGCGGCTACCTCGGGCTGGTCTGCGCGGGCATCGTGCTGGCGCTCGCGATCGCCTCCTGGGGCGGTGAGCACGCGCCCGTCGTCGCCGTCGCGGCGCTGCTCGGGGCACTGCTCGTCTGGGTGGCGCTGCTGCGCCCGGCACTGTGGGCCGGCCGCGACGACCTGGTGATGCGGGGCATGCTTCACACCGACCACGTCCCCCTCGCCTCGATCACGAAGGTGGTGGTCGGTCAGGTGCTCGCCGTGGTCGCGGCGGACAAGCGCTACACCTCCCCGGTGGTCGGCTACACCGCCCGCCAGACCCTGCGCAACCGTGCTGGTGCTGCTCGCAACCGCCCGGCCCCGACCGCGATGGACACCTACCAGGTGTTCGTCGAGGAGCGGATCACCCACCTCTCCCGCGAGGCCCGGGAGCTGCACCACGACGCCGGGGAGGTACGCCGTACCCTCGCCTGGCCCGAGATCGCCGGCGTGGTCGTGCTGGTGGCGGCCCTGGTGGTCGCCCTGGTGGTCTAGATGCCGGCAGCCTGCTTGATGCCGTCACGCAGCGCGTCGAGCCGGCCGGCGGCAGCGATCCGGGCCGCATCCACTCCGCCTTCGGCGTCGACGGGCACCACGACCTCGAGGTAGCACTTCAGCTTCGGCTCGGTGCCGCTCGGGCGCACCACGACGCGCGCGCCGTCGGCCAGCAGGTAGCGCAGCCCCTCGGTCGGCGGCAGGTCCGCGCTGCCGGTCGACAGGTCTTCCGCGCGCTCGACGGCGAGCCCGCCGAGCGCGGCGGGCGGGGTCGCCCGCAGCCGGGCCATCGCCGCGGCGATCTCGCCGAGGTCGGAGACCCGTACCGAGAGCTGGTCGGTCGCGTGCAGGCCGTGCTCGACGGCCAGGTCGTCGAGCAGGTCCACCAGCCCGCGGCCCTCGGCCTTCGCGGCGGCCGCGAGCTCGCAGAGCAGCAGCAGGGCGGAGACGCCGTCCTTGTCCTTCACGTGCTCGGGGTCGACGCAGTAGCCGAGCGCCTCCTCGTAGCCGAACGCGAGCCCCTCGACCCGGCCGATCCACTTGAAGCCGGTCAGGGTCTCGGCGTAGGGCCGGCCGGCCGCCCTCGCCATCTTCCCGAGCAGGCTCGACGACACGATGCTGGTGGCGTAGGTGCCCTGCTTGCCGCGGCTCAGCAGCGCGTGGGCGAGCAGCGCCCCGACCTCGTCGCCGCGCAGCATCCGCCAGCTGTGCGGGCCGGGCACGGCCGCCGCGCACCGGTCCGCGTCCGGGTCGTTCGCGACGACCAGGTCCGCACCGCGCGCCCGGGCCAGCTCCATCGCCAGGTCCATCGCGCCCGGCTCCTCGGGGTTCGGGAACGCGACGGTCGGGAAGTCGGCGTCGGGCAGCTCCTGCTGGACGACGACCGCGGGCTCGGAGAAGCCTGCGGCCTCGAGCACCCGCTGGACCGTCGTACCGCCCACGCCGTGCAGCGGGGTGTAGACGACCGACAGGTCGCGCGGGCCGTCCTCGGCGAGCCCCGCCACGGTGTCGAGGTAGCGGTCGACGATCTCCTCCTCGAGCACGGTGCCGCCGCTCCCGCGCGGGACGTCGGCCACCGCGCCGACCGCCGCGATCCGCGCCGCGATCTCGGCGTCGGCGGGCGGGACGATCTGGCTGCCGTCGCCGAGGTAGACCTTGTAGCCGTTGTCCTGCGGCGGGTTGTGGCTCGCCGTCACCATCACGCCCGCGGCGCAGCCGAGCTCGCGGATCGCGTAGGCCAGCAGCGGCGTCGGCAGCGGCCGCGGCAGGAGGTAGGCGGTCAGCCCGGCGCCCGTCATCACCTCCGCGGTGTCGCGCGCGAAGACGTCGGAGTTGTGCCGCGCGTCGTACCCGATCACCACGGAGCCGCGCTCGGTGCCGGTGTCCTTGAGGTACGCCGCGAGCCCGGCCGCGGCGCGGATCACCACGACCCGGTTCATCCGGTTGGAACCCGCGCCGAGCGCGCCACGCAGCCCGGCGGTGCCGAACTCGAGGGTCCCGGCGAAGCGGTCGCGCAGGTCGTCGGCGGGACCGCCCGACTCCACCTCCGCGATCACCGCCTCGAGCTCGGCACGGGTCTGGTCGTCGGGGTCGTCGGCCACCCAGGCACGGGCGGTCCGGAGCAGGCTGCTCACATCGGCGGAGGTCATGAGGGCACGATACGAGGGTGGGTCCGGTCTTCGCGTTCGGTGGTCGCTGGTTCGTCCCTGCGTCGCCGTCGGCGGTGCACGACGTGCTCGTCGACCTCGAGCACTACCCGGACTGGTGGCCGCAGGTGGTCGCCGTCGCGTCGCTGGGTCCCGACGACGCGCGGGTGCTGTGCCGCTCGGTGCTGCCCTACACCCTCGACCTGGTCCTGCACGCTGCGGACCGGTCGCCCTCCCGGCTCGAGGTCGGCGTCTCGGGGGACCTGATCGGGTCGGTCTGCTTCAAGCTGACGCCCGCCGACGACGGCCGCGGCACCCACCTCGACCTGGACCAGGAGGTCACCGTCCCTGGCCTGCTCGGGCTGGCGGCGTACGCCGCCGGTCCGGTGCTGCGCTGGAACCACCACCGGATGATGGCCGGGTGCGTGGCGGGTCTCTCCGCGCGGCTGAGCGCTCGATCGGGCTAGCTGTCGATCGAGCTCATGTCGCCGTACCGCTCGCCGACGACCGCGCCGCGCGGGACCGCCTCGTCGAGAGCGGCCAGGTCGGCCCCGGTCAGCTCGATCGCCGCGGCCGCGGCGTTCTCCTCGAGGTAGCGCACCCGCTTGGTGCCGGGGATCGGCGCGACGCCGAGCCCGTCGTCGCCCTGCGCCAGCACCCAGGCGAGCGCCAGCTGGCCGGGCGTGCAGCCCTTCTCCTCGGCGATCGCCCGGACCCGGTCGACCAGCCGGAGGTTGGCGCGCAGGCCCTCGCCGTTGAGGCGAGGGAAGTACGCCGAGCGCCGGGAGTCGCCCTCCTCCAGGGAGGTGTCGGAGGTGATCGTGCCGGTCAGGATGCCGCGACCCAGCGGGGAGTAGGGGACCAGTCCGATGCCGAGCTCGCGCAGCGTCGGGATGATCTCGTCCTCGAGGTCGCGGGTGAACAACGAGTACTCCGACTGCAGCGCCGTGATCGGATGGGTGGCGTGGGCGCGGCGGATCGTGGCCGCGGACGCCTCGGAGAGGCCGAGGTGGCGGACCTTGCCGGCCGCGACGAGCTCGGCCATGGCGCCGACCGTCTCCTCGATCGGGACGGTCTTGTCGACGCGGTGCTGGTAGTACAGGTCCAGGTGGTCGACGCCGAGCCGCTCGAGGGAGGCGTCGCAGGCCGACCGGACGTACTCGGGGCGGCCGTTGATGCCGAGCCGGGTGCCGTCGGGGCGCCGCTCGTTGCCGAACTTGGTGGCGAGCTGGACCTCGTCGCGCCGCCCCGCGATGGCGCGGCCGACCAGCTGCTCGTTGGTGAACGGGCCGTACATGTCGGCGGTGTCGAGGAAGGTGACGCCGAGGTCGAGAGCGCGATGGATGGTCGCGACCGCCTCGCCCTCGTCGCGGCTTCCGTAGAACTCCGACATGCCCATGCAGCCCAGGCCGAGCTGGGAGACGGTGAGCGGGGCGACGGTGCCGAGGGTGCGCTGGTGGATGGTCATCCCCCTACTCAACCCGCTGGTCGCGTCAGGTCAAGAGGAACGGTCCAGCGCCGGTCGCTCCAGGTCGGCCGTCGCGTACGGGCCGCCGACGTGGGCGGCCTCCGCCTGGTCCGCCGGGCCGGGTGCCACCGAGGCGGCGAAGTCCTCGGCGTCGTCCTGTGGCTCGTAGCCCAGGGCCCGACCGGGCTCGAGGTCCCACCACGCGCGGGTGTTGCGGGAGATGCCGTACAGCACCGCGAAGCCCGGGGCGGGTGCGGTCAGCGCGGCCTCGACCATCCGCACGCAGTCGTCGTGGGAGAGCCAGGTCGCCAGCTGGCGCATCGTCTCGGGGCGCTCGAGGAACGACCCGATCCGGCACGCGACCGCATCGATGTCGTGGCGGTCGGCGTACAGGCTCAGCAGCGCCTCGGCGGCGACCTTGCTGACGCCGTAGTAGGTGTCCGGCCGGGGCCGGACGTCGGTGCCCAGCAGGTCGTCCCCGAGCCCGGCGCGGGGCGTCCGGCCGACCGCGTGGTTGGAGGAGGCGTAGACGAAGCGGCGCACGTCGTGCTCGACCGCCGCGTCCAGCAGGGCACCCGTGGAGACCACGTGAGACGTCAGGGAGTCCCGGAGGCTCGCCTCGCCCGGGTGGCCGGCGAGGTGCACGACCGCGTCCACCCGCTCCTCCTCGAACACGGCGGCGACCGCGTCCGGGTCGGTGGCGTCGACCGTGTACCACGCGCCGTCCTCGCCGTCGGGCTGCGGCACCCGGTCCAGGCCGACGACGACGTGGCCGCGGTCAGCAAGCCCCAGGCTGACGACGCGGCCGATGCTGCCGGCGGAGCCGGTGACGAGAACCTTCACCCGGCGAAGGCTAGCCGTCACCGCTCGGCAGCGGCGCGGTCGCCATCCCCACGGCCATCGCCACCAGGTTCGTCACGAACCGCTCGGTCGGCAGCTGGGCCCGGCCGGGCGTGGCGCCCTCCTGGGCCCGGGCGCGGTCGGCGACCGAGCGCAGGATGAAGCTGGTGACCAGCGCCATCCGCTCGTTGAGCAGCGCCTCGTCGTACGCCGGCAGCCGCGCCGCCAGCAGCGCGTAGACGGGCACGCCGCCGGTGCGCTCGAGCGCGGCGGCCACGTCGGGGTGCACCCGGTCGTACTCCTCGACGAGCTGGCCGATGATCACCAGGTAGCGGCGGCCGTCCGTGCCGGTCTCGGAGAGCTCGACGGCCGGCCGCACGATCGCCTCCACGACCGCGGTCAGGTCGTCGTCGGGGCGGTTGCGGGCGAGCTCCAGGAGCTCGCCCTCGCGTCGGGCGAGGAAGGCCGCGTGCTGGTCGACGACCGCGACGATCAGGCCGTCGCGGGAGCCGAAGTGATAGTGCACCGCGCCCCGATTGCGCTGCCCGGCGCGCCGGGTGATGTCGACGAGGGACGCTGTGAACACGCCGTGCTCCGCGAACGCCTCCGTGGCCGCCTCGACCAGCCGTCGACGCGTCTCGGCGGAGGCGCCGGTCGCGGGGGAGGCGGTGGAGGCGGACACGACGCGGGTCAGATCCTCGGGACGATGCGGCCGAGCAGGTCGCCCATCCGGGAGGCGGCGGCGCGGCCGGCCTCGAGGACCTCCTCGTGGTTGAGTGGCTCGCCGCTGATGCCGGCGGCGAGGTTGGTCACCAGGCTGATGCCGAGGACCTCCAAGCCTGCCTCGCGGGCCGCGATCGCCTCGAGGGTGGTGCTCATGCCGACCAGATGACCGCCGATCGCGCGGACCATGCCGATCTCGGCGGGGGTCTCGTAGTGCGGACCGGGGAACTGGACGTACACGCCCTCGTCGAGGGTCGGGTCGACCTCGTGGCACAGGGCCCGCAGCCGCGGGCTGTACAGGTCGGTCAGGTCGACGAACCGGGCGCCCTCGATGGGGGATCTGCCGGTCAGGTTGATGTGGTCGCTGATCAGCACCGGGGTCCCGGGCGACCAGGTCTGCTTGAGCCCGCCGCAGCCGTTGGTCAGCACGATGGCCCGGGCGCCTGCGGCGGCCGCCGTACGCACGCCGTGCACGACCGCGGCGACACCCTTGCCCTCGTAGTAGTGGGTGCGGCTGAGGAACACCAGCAGCTGCTTGTCGCCGGCGCGGATCGAGCGGATCTTGCCGGAATGACCGGCGACCGCGGCGGGGGAGAAGCCCGGCAGGTCGGTGGTGGCGATCTCGGCGGTCGCCTCCCCGAGCGCATCGACGGCCGGCAGCCAACCCGAGCCGAGCACCAGGGCGACGTCGTGCCGCTCCACACCGGTGAGCTCCGCGAGCCGCGCGGCGGCCTCGGTCGCTCGGTCGTACGGGTCCTGCGGGCTGTGCGTCTCGGGCTGCTGCGTCACGCTTCGGACTCTAGTGCGGCGGCGGCGTGGTGCACGATTCGACCGGTTTGGGCGGGCGGTTTCCCCGGTGAACCGGGGAAGTTGGAACTGTTGGCCCGAAACTTCGGCCCAAAGGTTCCGGTATTGCCCCCGAAGTTGCCGGCGCGGGTTCTCCACAGGCGCGAAGTCGGCCGGCTTCGGCCCGATCGGGCGCGGGCAGACCACCGGCATGATGATTCCGATGAACGACCCTCGCCGCGGGCGAGTCATGCTGCGCAAGGAGCTGCTCGAGAACGGCTTCAACGACAAGGCCATCGCTCAACGCGTCAAAGGCGGCGAGTGGGTCAAGATCCGACACGGTGCCTACACCGATGCGAGCACCTGGGACGCGCTGGACAAGGCGGGCCGACACGCGTTGGTGGCGCGGGCGGTCGTCGCGCAGTCTCGGACCAACGTCGTCGTCTCGCACGTCTCCGGTCTGCCCTTCGTCGATGCACCGACCTGGGGGATCAGCCTCGACCTGGTGCACATCACCAGGAAGGACGGCAAAGCCGGACGGTCGGAGGCGGGCGTGGACCAGCACTGCGGGAAGATCCTCGACGGCGACGCTGTCGAGCTGGACGGGCTCACCGTGATGGCGCCAACCCGGCTGGCGTTGGAGACGACGACAGTTGTGGACGTCGAGGCCGCGGTGTGCGTGGTGAGTCATCTGCTGCACGCGGGCACGACCACCATGGAGGCGCTTCGCGCCCGCTACGAACTGATGCAGCACTGGCCGGAGACGCTGCGGACGGATCTGGTCCTCCGACTGTCCGACCGCCGCTTCGAGTCGGTCGGCGAGTCCCGCACGTACTACCTCTGCTTCCGCGAGGGTCTACCGATGCCGATCCCCCAGTACGAGATCATGGACGAGAACGGTCGAGTCGTCGCTCGCGTGGACTTCGCGTGGCCCGAGCTGGGCGTCTTCCTGGAGTTCGACGGGAAGATCAAGTACGAGGCGCTCCTCAAGGAAGGGCAACGGGCGTCGGACGTCGTGGTGGCGGAGAAGGAGCGCGAGTCGATGATCTGCCGGCTCACCGGCTGGCGATGCATCCGGATCACCTGGGCCGACTTGGCCGATCCGGCACGGACAGCCGCGATGATTCGCCGCGCGCTGGCCCCGCGCGCCGCCTGAGACCCGCCACCTGGCCTCAAGCTCAGGCAGAACTGGAACTGTTGGCCCGAAGTTTCGGCCCAACAGTTCCGGTTTCCCCGGTGAACCGGGGAAACCGACGCGCTCGCCCGCGGCTACAACCCGATCGAGCGGCAGGGGCGGATGCGGAGCGCGGCGACGTAGTCGGCGGGGGCGTCGGCGGCCTCGGCGGCGTCGGCGAGGATGCCGAGGTACGACGCGGAGGGCAGCCCACCCTCGTACGCGTCCAGGACGTAGGTCCAGGCGACCAGCTCGCCAGTCATCGTGGCGACCCGGACGCGAGTCTTGCGGTAGAGGCCCAGGTCGGCGGCCTCCCAGCCGTCGAGGGCGGCCTCGTCCTCGCGGGTGACGTCGTACACCGCGACGAAGACCTGGTCGATCGGGTCCTCGACGATCGTCGAGAGCGCGCCGTCCCAGCCGTGCTCCTCGCCGCCGAAGGTGAGCCGCCAACCCTGGAGCCAGCCCGTCGTGGACAGCGGGGAGTGCGGACAGCGCTCGCTCATCCGGACGGGATCCAGATTGGTCCCGTAGGCGGCGTAAAGCGTCACGCGTGCAGAGTAGTGGAGCGGCGTGGAGCCGGTCCCGGTCACGTCAGTAGGCTGGCGACCGTGACCCACTTCAACGTCCTCGTCCTCGGTGCCGGCCCCGGTGGGTACGTCGCCGCCATCCGCGCCGCCCAGCTGGGCCAGACCGTCGCCGTCATCGAGGAGAAGTACTGGGGCGGCGTGTGCCTCAACGTCGGGTGCATCCCCTCGAAGGCGCTGCTGCGCAACGCCGAGATCGCCCACATCATCACGAAGGAGAAGGACACCTTCGGGATCAGCGGCGAGGCGACGATGGACTTCGGTGCCACTCACAAGCGCAGCCGCGGTGTGGCGGAGGCGAGCGCCAAGGGCGTGCACTACCTGATGAAGAAGAACAAGATCACCGAGCTCGACGGCTGGGGCACGATCAAGAGCCCGCGCGAGGTCGAGGTCGACAAGGACGGCCAGAAGCAGACCTACACCTGTGACAACCTGATCATCGCCACCGGCGCACGGGTCCGGATGCTGCCGGGCATGAGCGTGAGCCAGAACGTCGTCACCTACGAGGAGCAGATCCTCACCGACCAGCTCCCGAAGTCGATCATCATCGGCGGCTCCGGCGCGATCGGCGTGGAGTTCGCCTACGTGCTCACCAACTTCGGCGTCGACGTCACGATCGTGGAGTTCCTCGACCGGATGGTCCCGACCGAGGACGCGGACGTCTCCAAGGAGCTGCTCAAGCAGTACAAGAAGCTCGGCGTGAAGGTGCTGCTCTCGACCAAGGTCGACCAGGTCGAGGACACCGGCTCCGGCGTCCGGGTCACCGTCAGCCCGGCGGCCGGCGGCGACGCGCAGGTCCTCGAGGCCGACAAGATGCTCGCGGCGTTCGGCTTCGCGCCGCGGATCGAGGGCTACGGCCTCGAGAACGCCGGGGTCGAGGTCAGCGACCGCGGCGCGATCGAGGTGGACGCCCGCGGCCGCACCAGCGTCGAGAACGTCTACGCGATCGGCGACGTCACCGGCAAGCTGATGCTGGCCCACACCGCGGAGGCGATGGGGGTCGTGGCCGCGGAGACGATCGCCGGCGCCGAGACCCACGAGATCGACTTCGACATGATCCCGCGCGCGACGTTCTGCCAGCCGCAGATCGCCTCGTTCGGCTACTCCGAGGCCCAGGCCAAGGAGAAGGGGTACGACGTCAAGGTCGCGACGTTCCCGTTCAGCGCCAACGGCAAGGCCCGCGGCATGGCCGAGGGCGTCGGCTTCGTGAAGATCGTCGCGGACGCGACGTACAACGAGATCGTCGGCGCGCACATGATCGGCCCGGAGGTCACCGAGCTGCTGCCCGCCCTGACGCTGGCCCAGCAGTGGGACCTGACCGCCGACGAGGTCGCCCGCAACGTCTTCGCCCACCCGACGCTCTCGGAGGCGATGAAGGAGGCCGTCGAGGGCATCGCCGGCCACATGATCAACCTGTGACCGACAGTCGGATGACCAGCCAGCGCGTCGTCATCATCGGCGGTGGCCCCGGCGGCTACGAGGCGGCCCACGTCGCGGCCCAGCTCGGTGCCGAGGTCACGATCGTCGACACCGACGGGGTCGGTGGCTCTGCGGTGCTCACCGACTGCGTGCCGAGCAAGACCCTGATCGCGACGGCGGAGGTGATGAGCGACCTCGCCGACGCGGCCGAGCTCGGCGTGACGTTCGCCGACGCCGAGGGCGACGTGGCCACGTCGATCCGGGTCGACCTCGCGACGGTCAACGCGCGGGTCAAGCGGCTCGCCGCCGCCCAGTCCGCCGACATCGGCCGGCGGCTGGACCGCGACGGCGTCACCGTGCTCCGCGGCCGCGGCAGCCTGGTCGGTCCCGACCGGGTGCTGGCCCGGCTCGCCGACGGCACCGAGCAGGTGCTCGAGGCCGACGCGATCCTGCTCGCCACCGGCGCCGCCCCGCGCACGCTGCCCACCGCGCAGCCGGACGGCGAGCGGATCCTCACCTGGGAGCAGGTCTACGACCTCACCGAGGTCCCCACCGAGCTGATCGTCGTCGGCTCCGGCGTCACCGGCGCCGAGTTCGCGAGCGCCTACCTCAACCTCGGGATCCCCGTCACCCTCGTCTCCTCCCGCGATCACGTCCTGCCCGGCGAGGATGCCGACGCCGCGAAGGTCCTCGAGGACGTCCTGACCCGCCGCGGCATGACGGTCCTGGCCCGCTCGCGCATGGAGTCGGTGTCGCGCGATGGCGACCGGGTCACGGTCACGCTGACCGACGGGCGCACCGTCGAGGGTTCGCACTGCATCCTCGCGCTCGGGTCGGTGCCCAACACCGCGGGCCTGGGCCTGGAGGAGGCGGGCGTGGTCCTCGATGACGGCGGCTTCGTCAACGTCGACCGGGTCTCCCGTACGTCGGCCCGCGGAATCTATGCCGCCGGCGACTGCACCGGCGTGCTGATGCTGGCCAGCGTCGCCGCCATGCAGGGCCGGATCGCGATGTGGCACTTCCTCGGCGACGCCGTGCAGCCCCTGGACCTGAAGACCGTGTCCTCGAACGTGTTCACGGCGCCCGAGATCGCCACCGTGGGCTGGTCGCAGCGCGCCATGGAGGAAGGGGAGATCCTGGCCGAGGTCGTCATGCTGCCGATGTCGGGCAACCCCCGCGCGAAGATGCAGGGCGTCCGGGACGGCTTCGTCAAGCTGCTCTGCCGGCCCGGCACCCGCACCATCGTCGGCGGCGTGGTCGTCGGCCCGCGGGCCAGCGAGCTGATCCACCCGGTGGCGATCGCGGTCGCCGAGTCGCTGACCGCCGACCAGCTTGCCCAGGCCTTTACGGTGTATCCATCGATGAGCGGCTCGATCGCCGAGGCCGCTCGCCGCCTGCACCGCGCCTAGGCCGACGACCCTCGGCCGACGACTCTCGGAGGACCCATGATCCGACGGCTCGCCGTCCTGCTGACGGCCGCCGCCCTCGCCGCGCCGGTCGCTCCGGCCTACGCCGAGCGGTCTGAGCGGGCGCCCGTCCAGCGGGAGCCGGCCAGCGTCACCATCTCCACGTGGGGCAACGGCCACGGCAAGGGCCTCTCGCAGTACGGCGCCCGCAACCGCGCCGACGCGGGGGAGAGCTACGGCCAGATCCTCGACCACTACTACCCGGGCACGTCGCAGGGAAGCGCCCGCGGCAGCATCCGGGTGCTGCTGAGCGCCGCACCGGGCGGTCGGATGACCATCCAGGCACGCTCGGGCGTCAAGGCACGGGCAGGAACCAGGACCTGGACGCTGCCCACCCGTCGCGACGGCAAGTCCGTCAAGCTCTGGCGGGTCCGGCGCGCGGGCGAGCGGTGGGAGCTGGCCTACCGCACCGGCTCCTGGCACGTGTGGCGCACGACGCGGGTCGCGGCAGCGTTCGCGTCCCGGCAGCCGATGGCCCTCGTGAAGGCGGCGACGTATCGCGGCGTGCTCCGTCTCACCCCGTCCGGCGTGGTCAACACGGTCGGTCTCGAGAACTACGTCCGCGGGGTCGTGGCCCAGGAGATGCCGGCGAGCTGGTCGCCGGCGGCCGTGCAGGCCCAGGCGGTGGCGGCGCGCACGTACGCCGTCTTCGAGCGTGGCAACGTGGCAGCGGGCCGCGACTACGACCTGTGCGACACCTCGGCCTGCCAGGTCTACCTCGGCGCGGCGGGGGAGCACCCCGCCTCCGACGCCGCCGTCGCCGCGACCGCAGGCGAGGTCCGCAGCTACGGCGGCGAGCCGATCTTCGCCCAGTTCTCCGCGAGCAACGGCGGCTACAGCGTCGATGGCGGTTACCCGTACCTGGTGGCTGCGCCCGACGACCAGGACCACGGCTATCCCGGCGATCCGGCGAGCCGGACGTTCACCGGCGATGAGATCACCCGCCACTGGACCGGGCTCGGTGACCTGGTGTCGGTGGAGGTGCTCG
This sequence comes from Nocardioides sp. JS614, assembly GCF_000015265.1. Classification (NCBI taxonomy): domain Bacteria; kingdom Bacillati; phylum Actinomycetota; class Actinomycetes; order Propionibacteriales; family Nocardioidaceae; genus Nocardioides; species Nocardioides sp. JS614. Next base: position 3,727,496 of record NC_008699.1, on the reverse strand, counting down.
AGCGCGACGGCAACGGCACCGCGCAGGTGCCGGGGGGCCGGGCGACGCTGCTGCGGGTCACCGGCACCAAGGGCGAGGTGGACGTCAGCGGCTCGGCCTTCCGCTCCTACCTGGGCCTGCGCACCACGCTGCTGGAAATTACATAACTGTAGTTCTCTGGTTCACATTGCGGACGGGTGTGACCCGTGATGCGATTGGGGTTCCCATCCGTCACAGTCGTCCCAGAGGTCACCATGCGCGCCGTGTCGAGCCTGCTCGCGCTCGCGCTGACGACCCCGATGCTGGCCGCGGGCGCGCTGGCGACCGCCGGCCCGGCCGCGGCCGCGGAGGCGGAGGCGGACGTCTGGAAGGTGCCCTCGCACGCGAGCATCACGATCAAGGGTCGCGGCTACGGGCACGGCCACGGGATGTCGCAGTACGGCGCCGAGGGCGCCGCCCGCCAGGGCCTCACCCACCGCGAGATCGCGGAGTTCTACTACCCCGGCACCGAGTGGGGGACCAGCAAGGGCCGGATCAGCGTGCTGCTGACCGCCGACACCACCGACGACCTGGTCGTGAACGCCCGGTCCGGGCTCACCGTCCGCGACACCGCGGTCAAGGGCCGGGTCGCGCTGCCCGACAACGGCGCGAAGCGCTGGCGGGTCGCGGTCGGCAAGGACGGGGTGAACCGCGTCTCCTACCGGGACCGGCGCTGGCAGCCGTGGCGGGACCTGACGGGCCAGGGCGAGTTCTACGCGGGCGGTGAGCCGGTCACGCTGGTCACCCCGAGCGGTGAGCGCTCCTACCGGGGCCGGCTCCGCGTCGCGGTGACCGCCACCGGCGAGCGGGTCACGGTCAACGACGTCGACCTGGAGAGCTACCTCAGGGGCGTCGTCCCGCTGGAGATCCCGGCGCTGTGGAGCACCGAGGCGGTCCGCGCCCAGGCGGTGGCGGCCCGCACCTACGCGTCGTACGAGCGCCGGCACCCGCAGTCGCGGGCCTATCAGCTCTGCGACACCTGGTCCTGCCAGGTCTACGGCGGGGTCGACGCGGAGCACCCCGCCTCCGACCGAGCCGTCGATGCCACCGCCGGGTCGATCCTCACCAGCGACGGCGCGCCGGCGTTCACCCAGTTCGGGTCGAGCAGCGGCGGTTGGACGTCGGCGGGCTCGGTGCCCTACCTGCCGGCCAAGCGTGACCCGTACGACGGCTGGTCGGGCAACCCGGTGCACACCTGGACCACGACCGTCGACGACGCGCGCCTCGAGCAGGCCTGGCCCGCGCTCGGTGATCTGAGGCGGATCGCGGTCACCGCGCGGGACGGCAACGGCCGTTGGGGCGGCCGGGTCCGCACGATCGCGATGCGCGGCAGCCAGGGCAAGGTCGTCGTCTCCGGGGACACGTTCCGGGCCGTGCTCGGGCTGCGCTCGACCTGGGTGACCTTCAGGGTCGCCGCTCGCTGAGCACCGGGCGGAGCACCAGCCCGGCGACCAGCGCCCAGAAGGCCGCGCCGATGCCGAGTACGGTGATGCCGGAGGCGGCGACGAGGAAGCACACGACGACGGCCTCCCGACCGCCCTCGTCGTCGAGGGCGCCGGCCAGGGCGGCGCCGAGCGTCCCGAGCAGCGCGAGGCCGGCGGCGGCCTGCATGACGTCACCGGGCGCGGCGGCGACCAGGGTGGTGAGCGCCCCGCAGCCGAGCGCGAGCACCAGGTAGGTGCCCGACGCGCTGACGCACGCGATCCAGCGTCGGGAGCGGTCCTCGCCCGCGGCGGGGCCCGCCGCGAGCGCCGCCGTGATCGCCGCCAGGTTGATCGCATGCCCGCCGAACGGCGCGCCGGCGAGGGTGCCGACGCCGGTGACCGTCATCGTCTCGCGCCACGGGATCTGGTAGCCGAAGCTGGACGTGACCGCGACGCCGGGGACGTTCTGCGAGGCCATGGTCACGATGTAGAGCGGTACGGCGAGGCTCATCGCGCTCGACACCGTCCAGTGCGGCGTGGTCCAGGCGAGCGCCGGGACCAGGTCAGGGGCCGAGACCGAGGAGCCGGCCGCCACGAGCACCACCACCAGGGCGACCGCGAGCGCGACCGGCACCGCCCACCGGCGGGAGACCCGGTGCATAACCAGCCAGGCGAGCACGACCGGACCGACGTACGTCGGCGAGTCGGCCAGGCCGGTCACCGGCTCCAGGCAGATCGGCAGCAGCACGCCGGCGAGCATCGCGCGCGCCAGCGAGGTCGGGATCCGGGCGATCAGCTCGCCGAGCGCCGGGACCAGGCCGGTGAGCACGATCAGGACGCCGGTCACCACGAACGCCCCGACCGCGGCCGGCCAGCCGCCGGAGACCGTGCCGGTGGACAGCAGCAGGGCCGCCCCCGGGGTCGACCACGCGAGCGTGATCGGGATGCGGTGCCGGACCGCGAGCCAGAGCATGCCGAGCGCCTGGGTCACGCACAGGACGAGCAGGCCGGACGCGGCCTCGGCCGCCGTCGCGCCGATCGCGACGAGCCCGGTCAGGACGACCACGAAGGAGCTGCTGAAGCCGACGACCGCGGTGACGACGCCGGCGAGGACCGGCGTGCTGCGCCGGTCGGGCGCGTGGCTCAGGACAGCACCAGCACCAGGTCGCCGCCCTCGACGGCCTGGGTGCCGGACAGGGCCAGCCGCTCGACCGTGCCGGCGACCGGAGCGGTGATCGAGGCCTCCATCTTCATCGCCTCGATCGTGGCAACGGTGTCGCCGGCGGCGACCTGCTGGCCCTCCTCGACCACGATCGACACCACGCCCTGGAACGGCGCCGCGACGTGGCCGGGCTTCGAGGTGTCGGCCTTCTCGGCGGCGGCCACCTCGGCGGCCACGCTCCGATCGCGGACGCTGACCGGGCGGAGCTGCCCGTTGATCGTGGTCATCACGGTCCGGAAGCCACGCTCGTCGGGCTCGGTGATCGCCTGCACGCCGAGGATCAGGGTCTTGCCCTCCTCGATCTCGACCGCATGCTCCTCGCCGCGCCGCAGCCCGTAGAGGTAGTCCAGGGTCGGCAGCACCGAGGTGTCGCCGTACCGCAGCCGCGACTCGGTGAACTCCTTGGTGGGACCGGGGAACAGCAGCTCGTTGAGGGTACGGCGACGGGTCGGGCTGCTCCCGGCGAGGCCCTCGCGCTGCTCGTCGTCGAGCTCCTCCACCGGCGGCTTGTGGGTGCGGCCGGCGAGCGCCTTGGTGCGGAACGGCTCGGGCCAGCCGCCCGGGGGGTCGCCGAGCTCGCCGTTGAGGAACCCGATCACCGAGTCCGGGATGTCGAACTTCCCGGGCTCGTCGGCGAACTCGGTCGGGTCGGCGCCCACCGCGACCAGGTGCAGCGCCAGGTCGCCGACGACCTTCGAGGACGGGGTCACCTTGACGACGTTGCCGAGGATGTCGTTGGCGGCGGCGTACATGTCCTCGATCTGCTCGAACTTCTCCCCGAGGCCGAGCGCGATCGCCTGCTGGCGCAGGTTGGAGAGCTGACCGCCGGGGATCTCGTGGCGGTAGACCCGCCCGGTCGGCGAGGGCAGGCCGGACTCGAACGGCGCGTAGACGCGGCGGGTCGCCTCCCAGTACGGCTCGAGCGCGGAGACCGCGCCGAGTGAGAGCCCGGTCTCCCGCGGCCCGTGGTCGGTTGCCGAGACCAGCGCCGAGAGCGGCGGCTGCGAGGTCGTCCCCGCCATCGACGCGGTCGCGGCGTCGACCGCGTCGACGCCTGCGTCGATCGCCGCGAGCAGGGTGGCGAGCTGGCCGCCCGGGGTGTCGTGGGTATGCAGGTGCACGGGCAGGTCGAACCGGTCGCGCAGCGCGGTGACCAGCGTGCGCGCGGCGGGCACCCGCAGCAGGCCGGCCATGTCCTTGATCGCCAGCACATGTGCCCCGGCGTCGACGATCCGGTCGGCGAGCTCGAGGTAGTAGTCGAGCGTGTAGAGCGTCTCGTCCGGGTCGGAGAGGTCGCCGGTGTAGCAGAGGGCGACCTCGGCGACGGCCGTGCCGGTCGCCCGCACCGCCTCGATCGCCGGGCGCATCTGCTCGACGTCGTTGAGGGCGTCGAAGATCCGGAAGACGTCGATGCCGGTGGCCGCCGCCTCCTCGACGAAGGCCTGGGTGACGTCGGCGGGGTACGGCGTGTACCCGACCGTGTTGCGGCCGCGCAGCAGCATCTGGAGGCAGATGTTCGGGACCGCCTGGCGCAGCGCGGCCAGCCGCTCCCACGGGTCCTCGGCGAGGAACCGCAGGGCGACGTCGTAGGTCGCGCCGCCCCAGGCCTCGAGCGACCACAGCTGTGGTGTGGTGCGCGCGACGTGGCCGGCGACCGCGAGCAGGTCGCGGGTGCGGACCCGGGTGGCGAGCAGGCTCTGGTGAGCGTCGCGGAACGTGGTGTCGGTGACCGCGACGCCGGTCTGCGCGCGCAGCCGGCGCGCGAACTCCTCGGGACCGACGTCGAGCAGCAGCTGGCGGGTGCCGTCCGGGGCCGGGACGTCGAGGTTGACCTCCGGCAGCTTGGTCACCGGGTCGATGCTCACCGGCGCGGGGCCGTGCGGCTGGTTCACGGTCACGTCGGCGAGGTAGTGCAGCAGCCTGCTGCCGCGGTCGCCCGAGCTCCGCGCCTGCAGCAGCTGTGGGTGGGTCTCGATGAAGGAGGTGGTGACGTGGCCCGAGGAGAAGTCCGGGTCGACCAGCACCGCCTGGAGGAACGGGATGTTCGTGGAGACGCCCCGGATCCGGAACTCGGCGACCGCCCGGCGGGCCTTCTCGACCGCCTTCTCGAACGTGCGGCCCCGACAGGTGAGCTTGGCCAGCATCGAGTCGAAGTGGGCGGACACCTCGGCGCCGGTGTACACGGTGCCCCCGTCGAGGCGGACGCCGCCGCCGCCGGGGGAGCGGTAGGTGGTGATCACCCCGGTGTCGGGGCGGAAGTTGTTGGCCGGGTCCTCGGTGGTGATCCGGCACTGGAGCGCCGCCCCGCGCAGGGTCACGGTCTCCTGGGAGAGCCCGAGGTCCGCCAGCGTCTCGCCGGACGCGATCCGCAGCTGGGACTGCACGAGGTCGACGTCGGTGACCTCCTCGGTCACGGTGTGCTCCACCTGGATGCGGGGGTTCATCTCGATGAAGTGGTAGGTGCCCTTGGCGTCCAGCAGGAACTCGACGGTGCCGGCGTTGCGGTAGCCGATCTCCTTCGCGAAGCGCACGGCGTCCGCGCAGATCCGGTCCCGCAGCTCGGGGTCGAGATTGGGTGCGGGCGCGATCTCGATGACCTTCTGGTGGCGCCGCTGCACCGAGCAGTCGCGCTCGAAGAGGTGCATCACGTGGCCCTCGCCGTCGGCGAGGACCTGCACCTCGATGTGGCGCGGGTCGACCACGGCCTGCTCGATGAAGACCGTCGGGTCGCCGAACGCGCCCTCGGCCTCACGCATGCAGGTCTCGACCGCCTCGCGCAGCTGCCCGGGCGCGTCCACGCGCCGCATGCCCCGGCCGCCGCCCCCGGCGACGGCCTTCACGAACAGCGGGTACGGCAGCTCCCCGGCGGACTCCACCAGCGCGTCGACATCGGTGGACGGCTCGACGCTGGCGAGGGTCGGGACCCCCGCGGCCGTCGCCGCCGCGATCGCCCGGGCCTTGTTGCCGGTCAGCGTGAGCACGTCGGCGGTCGGGCCGACGAAGGTGATGCCGGCGTTCGCGCACGCCTCCGCGAGGGCGGGGTTCTCCGAGAGGAAGCCGTACCCGGGGTAGACGGCGTCCGCGCCGGCGCGGATCGCGACCGCGACGATCGCCTCGGGGTCGAGGTAGGCGCGTACCGGGTGGCCGCGCTCACCGATCTCGTAGGCCTCGTCGGCCTTGAGCCGGTGCTCGGACCAGCGGTCCTCGTACGGGAAGACGGCCACCGTGCGCGCGCCGAGCTCGTAGGCGGCGCGGAACGCCCGGATCGCGATCTCGCCGCGGTTGGCGACCAGGACCTTGGAGAACATGCGCACACCGTATAAGCCGACACCGCTCCGTCCGCCCTGCGCACGCTGAGACGAGACGTGTCGCCCGGTCAGCGCGGCGGCGCGGTGACGAAGGCCCGGAGCAGATCGGGCGTCGCCGCCAGGGCCAGGGCGACGGCGGCTTCCTCGGGGACGTCGAGGGCGGCCACGGACTGCCGGCCGCCGGCGGTCGTCGCGACCAGCGAGGTCAGCCCGGCGCGGCGCTGGAACCACGTGGACCGCAGGTTCCAGCCGATGACGCCGTCCACCTCGAGCGCCTCCCGGCGGCGGTCCAGGCTGCCCGAGCGCACCACGAAGTGGCCGTCGACCAGAGCGTGCCCCAGCGCGGCGCTGCGGTCGGCGGCGAGCAGGACGGCGACCGGCAGCCCGAGGGCCGCCAACACCGGCAGCCAGAGCGGCAGGTCCGCGACCGCCGTCAGCACGATCGCCACCGCCGCGACCAGCAGCGCGGGGCCGAGGGCCCGGCTGAACCGCCTGGCCCGGGCCCGGGGGCCGTGCCAGGCCAGCGGCGCGTCGAGCGGCGCGGCGGTGCGCAGCACGTCACCGGCGACCCGCTCGACCACCGCCCGCGGGGCCGGCGGCACCAGCACCGCGGATCCGGATCGGCCGCGGTCGAGCCCGGTGACGATCGCCGACGCACGGGCCGCCCCGGCCAGCCGCAGCCCGATCGGCTCGCCCACGACCACGCCGCGCAGCCGCACGTCGTCGATCGTGGTCTCACGAGTGGTGAGCAGCCCGCGGCGCAGGTGCCACGCCCCGCCCCGACCGGGCCCGGTGTGGGTCAGCCGGAAGCCCCAGTTGCTGACGACGTACCCCCCGATCGAGAGCAGCGCGACGGCCGCGACGAGGCCGAGCACGCCGAGCGGTACGGCGACCCAGAGGGACCAGCCGCCGGGGCCGTCGGACAGCCACTGGGTGTCGACCCGGATCCCGCCGAGGCTGTCGGCGACCTGGCTGGCGAGGCCGAGCACACCGGCGGCGAGCACCAGTCCGGAGCTGGTGAGCGGCGCGTACCGGACCCATGCCGGGTCGAGGTCGAGGACCGTGACGGCGGCCTCCTCGGCCGGGCCGGTGCCGGCGGTGAGGAGGTCGGCGCGCAGCCGGCGGGCGCGCTCGGCCGGCAGCCCGTCCAGGTCCAGGTGGTCGTCCTCGTCCGAGGACGCCGTACCGGTGCCGATCCGCACCGAGGTCAGCCCCAGCAGCCGGTGCACCGGCGGCGCCGTGACCTCGACCGTCCGCACCCGGTCCAGCGGGGTGGAGAGCACGTGCCGGTTCAGCAGGCCGCGGCGCAGCTCGACCCGCCCCTGAGCGATCCGGTAGGACGTCGTCACGTACCGCAGCACGCCGAGGGCGACGGGCACCCCGACGCCCAGCAGCTGCAACCACGTGCCCGGGCCGCCGGACGCCGTACCGGCGACGAAGGCGCCGATCACCACGGGCAGGAAGCGCCCCAGCTCCTTGACCGGATAGACCAACAGCATCCGGGGGTCCGGTCGCTGCCAGCCCGCGCCGGCGTCGTCGCTCACGTGGCGTCACCCGGGACGCTGTCGGCCATCAGCGTCAGCTCGTCGACCAGGGCGAGTGCCCGCTCGCGCTCCAGGCCATCGATCTCGAGTGCCCCGGCGGCCGACGCAGTGGTGACCGTGACCGTCGCGAGCCCGAAGAGCCGAGCGATGGCCCCCTCGGCGTGGTCGACGGTCTGGATGCGGGACATGGGCGCGATCCGCCGCTCGCGGGCCCACCAGCCGGTCTGGGTGTAGACGGCGGTCCCGGTGACCTCCCAGCGGTGCACCCGGTAGCGCCATTGCGGCACGACCACGACGTACGCCGCCGCCCCGAGCGCGACCGGCACCAGCGCCCACCACGGCAGCGGCAGCCAGCCGCCCACCGGCCCGGTGACCACCAGCACGACCAGCAGCGCACCCGCCTCGAGGGCGGCCCCGAGGCCCCACATCAGCCGGGCGCGCGGGCTGACCCGTTGGCTCGGCTCGCGCAGCCGCGGCTGGCTCTGCTCGGTCATGCCACCGAACCTAGCGCCGAGCGTCAGTCCTTCAGCTCGCAGATCACTGCGCCGTTGCCGACGGTCTGACCGACCTCGGCCTCGAGCCCGGTGACCATTCCGGCCTTGTGCGCCTTGAGCGGCTGCTCCATCTTCATCGCCTCGATGACGACCACCGTGTCGCCCTCGGCGACCTGCTGGCCCTCCTCGACGACGACCTTGACGATCGTGCCCTGCATCGGGCTGGTGACCGCATCGCCGCTGGCCGCCGCTCCGGCCTTCTTGCCGGCCGCGCGCTTGGGCTTCTTGGCGCCGCCGGCCGCACCGGCGGCCAGTTGGCCGAGACCACCCGGCAGGACGACCTCGAGCCGCTTCCCGCCGACCTCGACCACGACCCGCTGCCGGTCCTCGGGCTCGTCACCCGCGGCCGCGTCGCCGCCGTACGGCGTGATCTGGTTGTCGAAGTCGGTCTCGATCCACTGGGTGTAGACGTCGAACTTCTCGTCGTCGCCCACGAACGCCGGGTCGGAGACGACCGCGCGGTGGAACGGGATGACCGTCGGCATGCCGTCCACGACGAACTCGTCGAGCGCGCGCCGTGAGCGCTCCAGCGCCTGGGTGCGGTCGCGGCCGGTGACGATCAGCTTGGCGATCAGGGAGTCGAACGAGCCGGGGATGGTCTCGCCGTTCTCGTAGCCGCCGTCGAGGCGGACGCCGGGGCCGCTCGGCGGGCTCCAGGCCGACAGGGTGCCGGGCGCCGGCATGAAGTTGCGGCCGCCGTCCTCGGCGTTGATGCGGAACTCGATCGAGTGGCCGCGGATCTCCGGGTCGTCGTAGCCGAGCTCCTCGCCCGCCGCGATGCGGAACATCTCGCGGACCAGGTCGATGCCGGTGACCTCCTCGGACACGCAGTGCTCGACCTGGAGCCGGGTGTTGACCTCGAGGAAGGAGATGGTGCCGTCCTGGGCGACCAGGAACTCGCAGGTGCCGGCGCCGTAGTAGCCGGCCTCCTTCAAGATCCGCTTGGAGGACTCGTAGAGCTCGCTCAGCTGCTCGTCGGTGAGGTACGGCGCGGGCGCCTCCTCGACCAGCTTCTGGTTGCGGCGCTGGAGCGAGCAGTCGCGCGTGGAGACGACGACGACGTTGCCGTGCTGGTCGGCGAGGCACTGGGTCTCGACGTGGCGCGGCTTGTCCAGGAACTTCTCGACCAGGCACTCGCCGCGGCCGAACGCCGTGACGGCCTCGCGCACCGCGGACTCGAAGGCGTCGGGGATCTCCTCGAGGGTGCGGGCGACCTTGAGGCCGCGGCCGCCGCCGCCGAAGACCGCCTTGATCGCGACCGGCAGCCCGTTGGCCTTCGCGAACTCGACGACCTCGTCGGCGTCCTTGACCGGGTCCTTGGTGCCGGGGGCCAACGGGGCGTTCGCCTTGTCGGCGATGTGCTTGGCCTTGGCCTTGTCGCCCAGCGCCTCGATGGCAGCCGGCGGCGGGCCGATCCAGGTCAGCCCGGCGTCCATGACCGCCTGGGCGAAGTCGGCGTTCTCGGCGAGGAAGCCGTAGCCGGGATGCACCGAGTCGGCGCCGGACTGCTCGGCGACCGCGATGATCTTGGCGATGTCGAGGTAGGAGTCGGCGGGGGTCGCCCCGCCGAGCGCGTAGGCCTCGTCGGCGAGGCGGACGAACAGCGCGTCGCGGTCGGGGTCGGCGTACACCGCCACAGAGCCGATGCCGGCGTCCTTGCACGCGCGGATCACGCGCACCGCGATCTCCCCGCGGTTGGCGACAAGGACCTTCTGTAGCGGCTTCGACTCCGTCATGTGTCTCCTGCTCTCGGCTTGATCTCCGCGGGGCAGGCTACCGTCCGGGACGCCGTTCGGGTTGTGGCGCACGTCGCACCCGCGAGCGGTGCCGGACGGTGGCGGGTGCGTCAGCCGGGCTGTGGTACTTCGGCCAGCCGACCGTGCTGGAGCCGGACCCGGCGGTCGCGACCGCGCCGCCCGCGGCGCACCACCAGGGCCTCGCCGCCGGGGAGTCGGCCGACTAGATGGGTCCACAGCAGATTCACCGGGATGCGGAGTGCCGGGTACCACGGCAGCCGCGCGGGCAGGCCGAGCTCGTGCATGCCGGTGCGCCCGTTGAGGAAGGTCGCCGAGCTCAGCCCGGCCTCGCGGGCCAGGACACCGCGCCACCCCCCGCCCGGCACGTCCGCCTGGCTGTCGACCAGGGCCCGCGCGAGCACCCGGCTGCTCTCGTCCGGCCCGGGGTCGTGGGCGAGCAGGTGGTAGATGATCCGCCGCCCGGCCTGCTCCGTGTGCGGCAGCCAGTGGTCCTCGACCCCGAGCAGCCAGCCGATGTAGCTCCACAGGTGCATGACCGCGCGTGAATCACGGCGGCTGACCCGGATGCCCAGCAACCGGGCCTGGAGCAGGGGGGTGGTGCTGAAGACGGCGAGCGTGCTGGCCTGGTCGTACTGGTTGATCGGGGTGCCGCGCAGCTCCCAGTCCCAGGTGGGGTCCTGCTCGAGCTGGTAGTTCACGAACGCGTGCATCACCCGCACGTGCACGGTGAGCCGCCACCCCTCCGAGCCCCGCCGCATCCCGTCGTCCTCGATGCAGGCGAGGAACCAGCGGCTCGTCTCCGCCGTACGACGGGCGGTGCTCGCGCCGAGCAGCCGCCCGGACCGCACGAGGGGCTCCAGGGCGGCGGCGGAGCGGTAGCCGCCCAGCAGTGAGCCCCAGGTGAGCAGGTCGAACCCGTCCCAGCCGAGCTTCTGCATGGCCCGGGCGCCGCGGTCGAGGAGCGCGTCGTCGACCCACGCGGGGCGAGCGTCCACGACCGCGAAGAACCGGCGCAGCGCCGGCGGCGCCCCGGGCACCGACCCGATGCCGTGCTCGAGGGCCTGGCGGAACTGCGGCATCGTCACCGAGTGCTCCTCGCGCACCGCCCGGACCAGCGCGTGGGCCTCGTCGTCGCGGCGCAGCAGCGCGGCCCGCATGCGGTCCAGCTCCGCCGGCGTCGGCTCGGGGCGGCGACCGGCGACCAGGCGGAGCGGCCGCGCGGCGCGGCGGGCCCACGCGGGGTCGGAGCCGAACCGGGTGGGCGTCGGGAGCAGGTCAGTCATGACACCACGATAAAGTGAGCAAATGCTCATGTTCTACTCGCGTTCTGCCCCGGGGTGGGGGGAGCGCTGATGGGCCCGCGGCACGCCCCCGTGCAAGACCGCTCCCGGGCTATGGTCGACCGGCTCCTCGAGGCGGCCACTCGCGTCCTCGCCGAGCGCGGGTACGCCGGATTGAGCACCAACCGGGTCGCGGCCGTGGCCGGGGTCAGCGTCGGCTCGCTCTACCGCTACTTCGGCGACAAGGACGACCTGGTGCGCGAGCTGCGGGTCCGCAGCACCGCGGACATCCTGGCCGATCTCACGACGGTGCTGTCCGCAGCGGCGCCGCTGGCCACCCGCGACGCGATCCGCGAGGTCATCGCGACCCTGGTGGCCGCCCTGCAACGGCACCGGGCCCTCACCGCAGCGCTGGTCAACGAGGTGCCGCTCGGCGCGCAGAGCAACGTGCTGCCCGAGGTGGAGCAGCAGCTGGCGCAGTTCACCCGGATGTTCGTCGCGATCCACGCCCCGCACCTGGAGCCGGCCGAGGCCGAGGCGCGCATCTACCTCGCGCTCGGGGTCACGTTGAGCAGCTGCCTGCGGATCGCGCTCGATCCGCCCGTCGGGATCCCCGAGCAGCGCCTCGTCGACCTGACGGCCGACCTGCTGCACACCGGCCTGGTCCTGTCCTGAACCGGCGCCGCGGCCCGGACCTTCACGACGACTCGGATGGGGACCACCGCCGCACTCACGTCGATCGCGGCCGCGCTCGCGACCGACGTGGTGGTGCCAGACGACTGGGGGTGCTGCGGCTTCGCCGGTGATCGCGGCATGCTGCATCCGGAGCTGACGGCGAGCGCGACCGCCGCCGAGGCGGCGGAGGTGCGCCGAGCAGAGCACGACCTTTACCTGTCCTCGAACCGGACCTGTGAACTCGGGCTGAGCCGAGCGACCGGCATGAGGTACGAGCACGCGCTCCAAGCGCTCGAGCGTGCCACCCGAGCTGGGTGAAGGCTCGACCCGTGGACTACCGGGAGGACTCGTTTCCGGGCCCCGGTGGGTTGTGCCGCGGCGGGGATGGCCGCTCTCGCCGGGTGGGTAGCCGGCGGTTGCGCTGTGCTCCGGTTCCACCGACGTCATGGCTGCTCCTCCGTCCTACTGGGTGGGCGGGGCCGCGGCCGGCCGGGCCGCGGATCGATGGTTAACAATCGCTAACCGGACGGGTTAGGGTGGCGGCCATGAGCGAGTCGTCGACCTACGAGCTGTCCCGCGAGCACGAGGAGTTCCGTCGCAGCGTCCGCGAGTTCGCGGAGGCCGAGATCGGGCCGCACGCGGCGCAGTGGGACCGAGAGCACCACTTCCCGATCGACGTCGTGCGCAAGATGGGCGCTCTGGGGCTCTTCGGCCTCACCGCCCCGGAGGAGTACGGCGGGGCCGGCGAGGACGGTGACTTCACCAGCCTGTGCGTGGCGATCGAGGAGATCGGTCGCGTGGACCAGTCGCTGGGCATCACGCTCGAGGCCGCGGTCGGCCTCGGCATCAACCCGATCCTGGCCTACGGCACCGCCGACCAGCGGGACACCTGGCTCCCGGACCTGGTCTCCGGGGAGCGGCTCGCCGGGTTCGGGCTGACCGAGCCGGGTGCGGGCTCCGACGCCGGCGCGACGAAGACCCGCGCCGTCCTCGAGAACGGTGAGTGGGTGGTCAACGGTTCCAAGCAGTTCATCACCAACTCGGGCTCGGAGCTGACCAGCGTCGTGACCGTGACCGCGCGCACCGGGACCCGGGAGAACGGGTCCGCCGAGATCAGCACGATCATGGTGCCGAGCGGGACGCCCGGCTTCACGGCCGAGAAGGCCTACGACAAGCTCGGCTGGCACGCCTCCGACACCCACCCGTTGAGCCTCGAGGACGTGCGGGTCCCCGAGGCCAACCTGCTCGGCGAGCGCGGCCGCGGCTACGCCCAGTTCCTGGCGACGCTCGACGACGGGCGGGTCGCGATCGCCGCCCTCGCCGTGGGCTGCATCCAGGCGTGCCTGGAGCTCAGCCTGGAGTACGCCGGCGAGCGGCAGACCTTCGGCGGCCCGATCGGACGCAAGCAGGGGGTGGCCTTCCAGATCGCCGACCTCGAGGTGATGCTGCACGCCAGCCGACTGCTCACCTACCGCGCCGCCGCGATGAAGGACAGCCAGCGCGACGGGGGCGGCGCCTCGATGAAGGAGTTCAAGCAGGCCGCCGCCGTCGCCAAGCTCTACGCGACCGAGTCGGCGGTGACCGCCACCCGGATCGCCACCCAGGTCTTCGGCGGCTACGGCTTCATGGAGGAGTACCCCGTCGCCCGCTTCTACCGCGACGCCAAGGTCCTCGAGATCGGCGAGGGCACCTCCGAGGTGCAGCGGCTGCTCATCGCCCGCGGGCTGGGCCTGCCCGTCGAATAGCCTCCGCGTCCCGGAGTTGGTCGGTCGACCGGTTAGCCTTGTCAACATGGGAGGCCGGTGGGAACGCGTCTTCACCGAGGCGTACCGGTTCCTCGCTGTGGGCGGCATCGCGACGATCGTCGCGTTCGTGATCTTCAACTTCCTGGTGCACGGGTTCAACACCGAGCACCAGGCGCTGCTCGACGGCCAGCCTTACCTCGGCTACGTCATCGCCAACACGGTCGGCATGACGATCAGCTACCGCGGCAGCCGCACCTGGGTGTTCAAGCACCGGCCGCCCCGCTCGGCCGACGGCGGCCGCACGGCGTTCATCGCGATCAACGTCGTCACGATGCTGCTCCCCATCGCGTGCCTGTGGCTGAGCCGCGACGTGCTCGGCCTCGACGACCCCTGGTCGGACAACATCTCGGCGAACGTGATCGGCCTGTTCTTCGGCCTCGTGGCGCGCTTCTACCTGTTCCGCACCCTGGTCTTCAAGCGGCCCGTGCACCTGCCGGACCTGATGCACAACCCGCTCCAGGTCTTCGAGCTCAACGAGCTCGCCGACCCCGACGTGGCGCCCGTGGTGCTCACCGACTCCACAGATCCGTCCAGGAGTGACCCAGCTCGGCGACCAGGTCCCTGAGCAGCGGCAGGCTGACGCCGACCACGTTGTGGTGGTCGCCCTCGATGCCGGTGACGAAGGCGCCGCCGAGCCCGTCGACGGTGAACGCCCCCGCGACGGCCAGCGGCTCGCCGGTGGCGACGTACGCCGCGACCTCGTCGTCGGTCACGTCCGCGAAATGGACCGTGGTCGCGGCGGTTGCCGCGGCCACCCGGCCCGAGGCGGTGTCGGTCAGGCAGTGCCCGGTCAGCAGCACGCCGGTGCGCCCACGCATCGCGTGCCAACGCTCGACCGCCTCGTCGGCGTCGGCGGGCTTGCCGAGCGCGGCCCCGTCGAGCTCGAGCACGGAGTCGCAGCCCAGGACCAGCGAACCCTCCGGGAGGTCGGTCCGGCCGGCGACGGCCGCCGACTTCAGCTCGGCCAGCTGGAGGGCGAGCTCGGCCGGCGGCAGCCCGTCGAGCTGCGACTCGTCGACGCCGGACACGACCACCGTGGGGTCGAGGCCGGCGCTGCGCAGGGTGGCGAGCCGGGCGGGGGAGGCGGAGGCCAGGACGAGCTGGACGGAGGGGGTGCTCACCCGGGGGATTGAAGCATCTCGAGGCCCTCGCCGAACGAACAGGTGGTGAGCGCCGCGAGCGGGTCGCCCGGATGCAGGTGCTCGGGCGCGCCCATCGAGATCATCACGTTGAGCAACATGCCGTAGGCGACGAAGTCGCGGCACTGCTCGTCGGTCCAGCCGGTGCGCTGGATCGTCGCGAACACCTCGCCCATGCAGCGGCGGGCGACCGCCGCGATCTCGGGCACGCCGCCGCTCGAGAAGCCGTGCATCTGCACCTGCAGGAACTCCCGGTCGCGGAGCAGGGCGGCATAGGCGAGGCCCATCCTCGCCTTGTCGTCCTCGCTCTCCGGGTCGAACGGGCCCTCGTCGAGGACCGCGCCGAACGCCGACGTGATCCGGTCGCCCGAGCGCTGGAAGACCTCTAGGAACAGCTCGAGCTTGGTGCCGAACATCCGGACGACGTACGGCTGGGAGACGCCCGCCTCCCGGGCGATCGCGTCGGTGCTGGTCCCGTGGTAGCCGCCGAGCGCGAACGCGCGGGTCGCCGCGCCGAGGATCGCCTCGCGCCGCTCCTCGCCGCTCATCCGGACCGCCTTCGTGGCACTCATGCTTGACATGTTATCAGTCGATTACTTAGTGTCCTTTCGGTCAAGTAATCATTCAATTACAACCAAGGACCTCCGATGACAGCTCTCGACGTGGCGGTCGCACCGGCCCCGACGCGGTCCCGACGCTCGCCGGTGTGGCTCGCCGTCCTCGCGGCCTCGCTGCCGATGTTCATGGCCACCCTTGACAACCTGGTGATGACCAGCGCGCTGCCGGTGATCCGGACCGACCTCGGCTCGTCGGTCAACCAGCTCTCCTGGTTCATGAACGCCTATACGCTGACCTTCGCGACCTTCATGCTCCCCGCCGCGACCCTCGGCGACCGGCTCGGCCGACGGCGGATGATGCTCGCGGGCCTGACCGTCTTCACGCTCGCGTCGGTCGCGTCGGCGCTGAGCACCACCTCGGAGGCGCTGATCGCGGCGCGCGCCGTGCAGGGCCTCGGTGCGGCGGCGATCATGCCGCTCTCCCTGACCCTGCTCGCCTCCGCCGTGCCCCCGGCCCTGCGCTCGGCCGCCATCGGGATCTGGGGTGGCGTCAGCGGGCTCGGTGTCGCGCTCGGTCCCGTGGTCGGCGGCGCGGTCGTCGAGGGCGTCAGCTGGCAGGCGATCTTCTGGCTCAACGTCCCGGTGGCCGCGGTCGCGGGGCCGCTGCTGGTCCTCGGGGTGCGCGAGTCGCACGGCGCCTGGCAGCGGCTCGACCTGGTCGGGACCCTGCTCGTCGGCGGCGCGGTCCTCCTCGGGATCTGGGGCATCGTGCACGGCAACGACGACGGCTGGGGCGATCCGCGGGTCCTCGGCCCGCTCGTGGTCGCTGCGCTGCTGGCGCCGGCGTACCTGCGCTGGGCCCGAGGTCGTTCCCACGCGGTCCTGCCGCTGCGGCTGTTCGCCGCGCGTGGGTTCTCCGTCGCGAACGTGATCGCCCTGTTCTTCACCATCGGGATGTTCGGGACGGTCTTCCTGCTCACGCAGTACCTCCAGGTGGTCCAGGGCTACAGCCCGCTCGCCGCTGGCGTGCGCACGCTGCCGTGGACGGCCGCACCGATGGTGGTCGCGCCGCTCGCCGGCCTGCTGGCGCCGCGCACCGGCTTGCGGGCGCTGCTCCTGACGGGGCTGGCGCTCCAGACCGGGTCGCTGGTCTGGTTCGCGGTGCTCACCGAGACCGCTGCGGGCTACCCGGCGTTCATGCCGGCGCTGCTGATGGCCGGGGTCGGGATGGGGCTGACGTTCGCACCGATGGCGACTGCCGTGCTCGAGGGCCTGCCCGAGGAGGACTTCGCCATGGCCAGCTCGGCCAACTCCACGATCCGCGAGTTCGGGGTCGCGCTCGGCATCGCCGTGCTCACGGCGGTCTTCCTCGGCAACGGCGGCGCGATCGAGCCGCTCGGGTACGACGGCGCGATCGGCCCGGCGCTGCTGACCGGCGCCGGGGCCGTGGCGGTTGCGACACTCGCCGCGCTGCTCGCTCCCGGCAGGGGGAGGCGGGCCACCCCTCGGGCCTGACGGCCCTCGGGCATGATGGCGCGGTGCGCCGCCGCCCCTCGCCGACCGCCTCGTCGATCCGGCCCCCGGTCCTGATGCTGGTCGCCCTGGTGGCCGCCGTGCTCGCGCTCGGCGGGTGCTCGGGCGGCGGCGAGCCGGACGACGCGCCGAGCAGCGCGGACCCGGTCGCGGACAACCCCTACGCGGGCCGGACCGGCTTCGCCGACCCGGCCTCGCGGACCGCCCAGGCCGCAGCGCAGGCGAAGGCGGATGGTGACGTCGAGGCGGAGCGGGTCCTCTCCCGGCTCGCCAGCACGCCGCAAGGCATCTGGCTGACGCCCGAGGAGTACCCGCCCGGCTCGGTCGCGCCGTTGGTCGCGCGGGTCGTCCGGGCCGCCGACGCAGCCGGCCAGGTGCCGACGTTCGTCGTGTACGGCATCCCCGACCGCGACTGCACCGGCGGCTTCTCCGGCGGTGGCCTGACCGCGGACCAGTACGGGCCCTGGGTGCAGGAGATCGCGGACGCCGTCTCGGGCGCCGACCCCTCGGTCCCGGTCGTGGCGGTCGTCGAGCCGGACGCGCTCGCCTCGGCGATCGCGTGCGACCGCCGCTCGGAGCGGGTGCGGCTGATCGCCGACGCCGTGACCCGGCTCGCCGACGCCGAGGTGACGACCTACGTCGACGGCGGCCACTCGCACTGGATCGAGCCGGATCAGCTGGCGAGGCTGCTCGAGCAGGCCGGGATCGACCAGGCCCGGGGCTTCGCCACCAACGTCTCGAACTACCAGACCGACGCCGACGAGCGTGCGTACGGCGAGCAGCTCAGCGCCCTGCTCGACGGAGCCCACTACATCGTCGACACCGGACGGAACGGCAACGGCTCGACCGAGGATTGGTGCAACCCGACCGGTCGGGCCTACGGCACCGACCCGGCGCCGGCGCCGGAGGGCGACGCGGAGCACCTCGACGCCTACGTCTGGGTCAAGCCGCCGGGGGAGAGCGACGGCGAGTGCGGAGGCGGGCCGCCCGCCGGGCGCTTCTGGCGTGAGCGGGCGCTGGAGATGGCCGTCTCGTCCGGGTGGTGAGAATCACCCGACCCGGGCAGAACACCGGCGCGCGGGCGCCGGGCCTTTCGGTGCGGACAGGCGCGCGTTGTTAGCATTCGCCACATGCAGGCGGGCAGCGACTGGGTGGCAGTCATCATCGAGGATGACCCAGATGTGCGCGACCTGATCGACATCGTGCTGACCCAGTCCGGGTTCCGCACGGTCGTCACGGAGAACGGCCCGGACGGGGTGGAGGCGGTGCGCCAGCACAACCCGCTGCTCACCACGCTCGACGTGAACATGCCCGGGATGGACGGCTTCGCCGCGGCCAAGCGGCTGCGGGAGTTCAGCAACACCTACCTGATCATGATCACCGCGCTCGCCGACGAGATCGACGTCGTACAGGGCTTCGAGGCCGGTGCCGACGACTACCTGGTCAAGCCGTTCCGGCCGCGTGAACTGCGGGCCCGCGCGGACTCGATGCTGCGTCGTCCGCGGACCCGCTACGACACGCCCGCGGGCTGGGCGGACGATGACGGCCAGGCCGTGGAGCACCACCCCCATCAAGAGTCCTGGGCGGCCGCCGCGGCCCGCGACCTCGCTGCCAACCATCCACTGCAGCCGATCCACCTCGAGCCGATTCCTCCGGCCCAGCAGCCGGCTCCGCCGCTTGCGCCTCAGCCTCAGCAGCCGGCGCCGCAGCCCTACCAGCCGGCGCCGCCCGTCGAGCCGGTCTACCAGCAGCCGCAGCACTACCCGCCCGCGACGTACCAGCAGCCGCCGCAGCAGCAGCCGGTGCCGCTGCAGCAGGCTCCGGCGTACCCGCAGCACGCTGCGGACGCGGCCGGGGCACCGCACGCCGACGGTGGCTGGGTCCGCCTGAACGGGCTCGCCCTCAACAACGAGACCCGGGTCGTCACCGTCAACGGCGCAGCGGTGGACCTGACCCGCACCGAGTTCGACCTGCTCGCCTCGCTGCTGAGTACCGGCCGGCGGGTGCGCAGCAAGGCCGACCTGGTGCTCACCATGCGCGGCCAGCAGTACGTCACGTCGTACTTCGTGAACGAGGCCGACAAGCGCTCGGTCGAGGTACACATCGCGAACCTGCGCCGCAAGATCGGCGACGACGCGGCCACGCCGCGCTACATCGAGACGGTCCGCGGCGTCGGCTACCGGCTCGCCGAGTCCGTCTGAGCCCTGGCCGTGGTCCGCGCGTGCCGGCGGCCCCGCCGACGCGGGTCGGCGGGTGGGGTCAGTGGATATGTCGTGACGAGGTGACCTGGTAGGTCCGGGCGTGGGGACTGGTCCACTCGAACGTGGTCGGGGTGTGGCGGTGGTAGGTCCAGCCGCCGGTGGTCTTCAGCCGGTGGTGCAGCCGGCGGAGCGGGGCGAGGTTCGACGTCGCGGTGGGGCCGAGGGGCCAGGGGACGATGTGGTCGAGGTCGCAGCCCCGCGAGGGTCGGGTGCAGGCCGGGAAGACGCAGGTCGGGTGGGCCAGGACGGCTTGTTCGTGCTGGGCCGGGGTGGGCTGGTAGCGGTCGGTCCACAGCTCGTCGGCCAGATCAGGGCCCACCGACAGTCCGAAGCCCAGAACGCCCTGTTCCACAGGGCCCTGGGAGATTCGAAAGTAAAGACTTTGCGCGGCCTGCGTGGTCGCCACCCTGCCTTCGCCTACGGGGTCTCGACGACGCTCGCTGGCGCTCGCTGCTCGACCAACGGCGCGGGCGGTCGCGCGGGGCTCAGTTGGCGTCGACGGGGATGGGCTGGGCCTCGGTGGGCTGGTCGCTCTCGAAGATCGCGATCGGCACCTTCTGGCGGATCACCTTCTTGTAGAACCTGGTCGATCCCGGGGTCTCCTGGATCCACACGGTCGCGGTGAACAGCAGGTCGATGCCCCGGGTGTCGGGTGAGGTGCCCCTGATCTTCTGGTTGCGCAGCTCGAAGGCCCCCTTGGGCGAGGTGATGATCATCCCGTACCTGGTCGTCAGGGGCTCGGGGTCGAACGTGACGTCCTTGGCGATCACGTCCAACTGGTAGGGGTGCTGCACCCGGCCGCCGTCCGTGGTCTTGGTCTCCGAGGTCACGGTGATGTGCTCGAGGTAGACCTTGCGCTTGGTCGCGAACCTGTCGCGCAGGGACCGGTCCAGGTCGTAGGCCTGGAACGTGAAGGAGAAGAACTTGTTGCCCTTCGGGTACCACTCGTTGGTGCGCGGCGTGGACTTCGTCGGGTACAGCGTGTAGACGAAGTCGAGGCCGTTGACGTCGATGTGGGACTGGAACGTGCCGTCGCGTGTGAACTGCGAGTCGTACGGCGTCTCCGTGGCGGTCGGCGACGCGCTCGCGGTGGCGCTGGCGTCGTCGGAGCCGGTCAGCCCGTCGATGACCGAGCAGCCGCTCAGCAGCACCGCGACGGTGGCGAGGGCCGCCACGGCCGGGAACAGGCGCGAGCGGGTGCGAGGCATCGGATCTCCTGAGGATCGGGGCACGGGGGGTCAGGCCTTGAAGCCGCGGTAGCGCTTCATGGCCTTGATGATCATCCAGGCGGTCTGCAGGACGGTGATCACGCCGAGGATCGGCCAGCAGACCGCCAGGATGTCGGAGCGCAGCGGGATCGAGAGGAACTGCGTCCAGACCACCGCGAACACCGCGAACATGACGCCGAACGCGACGAAGGGGTAGGTCCAGGCGATGCCCTTGCCGCGCTCGGCCTTGGCCTGGGCGGCCCAGTTGTCGGTCTGCTGCCGACTGAAGAACTTCAGCCAGGCCCGGATGAAGTGCCCCATCCGGATCACCATGTAGGCCTCCGCCGGGACGATCAGCACCGCGAAGAGGTAGTCGCGCCGGTTGGCGAAGGCCATCGACCGGGCCACGCGGAAGTTCAGCCCGACGGCGGCCGCCGGCGGGATCAGCCACCACGGGCTGAACACGAACGCGTGGATGTTGAGCGAGCCGGCGAGCAGCAGGACGAACAGCGTGCGGGTGGTGATGTTGATGACCATCGACATGTGCTCGAACCACCGCAGCCGCAGGTTGGGGTGGAAGGGCTGCCCCTTGGTGTCGCCGCGCTGGCCGGGCCACATCAGGTCGATCGCGCCGAAGTTCCACTTCACCTGCTGGGCGTCCAGCGAGCGCAGCGTGTCCATGCCGCCGACGTGCGCGCGGGCCCGGGCGCTGATCTTGGTGAGGTAGCCGGCGCTCTTGATCTGCAGCGAGAGCAGCGAGTCCTCGACCTCGCTGTCGTTGACCCACGGGGTGCGCTGGTGGCTGTCGCGCAGCACGTCACGCAACGCTTGCGTCGAGAAGATCGAGAACTGGCCGCCGAGGACCGCCATGTTGCGGCCCTTGAGCAGGTTCTGCATGTTGAACGCCGAGAACTGCGCCCGCTGCCCCGCGATCAGGAACTTCGCCATCCAGCTGTCCAGGGCGCTGTCGTCGATCGAGTAGATCGCGGAGATGCCGCCGATCCGGTCGTCGCTGGCGATCTCGTCGACCAGGTGCTCGATGGCGTCCGGCTCCGGGGTGGTGTCGCCGTCCACGCCGAGGAGGTAGTCCATCGTCTCCACGAGCGAGTAGCCGTAGTTGAGGGCACCGACCTTCTTGTCGGGGTTCTTGCCGATGTCGTGCACGTAGATGACCGTGCTCTGTTCCCCGGACGGGGTCATCCGGGTGTGCGGGCCGGCGTAGTGGCTGGCGATCTCGACGGAGTCGTCGCTGGTGTTGTTGATGATGACGTGGATCGCGTCGGGCAGGCGGGTCTGCTGGAGCAGGGAGTCCAGGACGCCGGCGATGGTCTCGGCTTCGTTGTACGCCGGGATGATGCACCCGACGGTCGGGCGGTACGTCGGCAGCTCCTCGACCTCGCCGAGGAACCGGCCCTCGTAGGCGGCGAGGCCGGGGTCGGCGGTGCGCACGTACGGCAGGCTGTCGGCCCCCGCCTGCGAGAGCGGCGGCACCGCCTCCGAACCCGTGCTGTTCGCGTTCACGCTCGTCGTCTCCCGTCGCGTGCGGGTCGCGTATGCGGCCCGCCCGGTTCTGCTGGCCTCACCAGTCTCGGGAGCGCACCTCAAGACGCCACACGGTAAACCTCAAAGATTCGCCCAATTCGGGAGCCTAGTGGTCTGGACCGGGACGCGTCAGCGGAATGCGCCGACGGCTCAGCGTGGCAGCGCGCTCGACCGCCACCCGCCGGGACCGTGCGGGAGGGCGCGTCGCACCCGCCGGTGGTGGGCGCTCCACGCCGGCGCGGGCCGGCGCGCGGGCGGCTGGGTGGTGCGCAGCGCGGCGAACACCGCGACCACCGCGGCCACCTCCTCGGGCGTCGCGTCGCCGCGGACCACCCGCAGGAGGGGGCGGGTGGGGGTGGGGTCGGTGCTTGCGGTGGGGTCGGTGCTTGCGGTGGTCTCGTTCATTTCCTCACTCACCGTTGCCTTTCGTCTCACCGTGGTCTGGGGGGCGCCGAGTCGGCGGTTCTTGCCTCCCCCGCTGCGCTCCTCCGGCAAGAACCGCCGACTCGGCGCGGTTGCGAAGAAGCAGGCAATACCCCGCGCTCGGGCGCGGGGCGCCCTCACAGCGGGATATTGCCATGCTTCTTCGCGGGCAGGATCTCGCGCTTGGAGCGCAGCAGGCGCAACGATCGGACGATCTCCAGGCGGGTCTCGTGCGGGGCGATCACCGCGTCGACGTACCCGCGCTCGGCGGCGATGTAGGGGTTGGCCAGGGTGGTCTCGTACTCGTCGATCACCTCCGCGCGGCGCGACTCCACGTCGCCGCCCTCGGCCTCGATCGCCTTGAGCTCCTTGCGGTAGACGATGTTCGCCGCGCCCTGGGCCCCCATCACCGCGATCTGGGCGGTCGGCCAGGCGACGTTGATGTCGGCGCCCAGGTGCTTGGAGCCCATCACGTCGTACGCGCCGCCGTAGGCCTTGCGGGTGATGATCGTGACCAGCGGGACCGTCGCCTCGGCATAGGCGTAGATCAGCTTCGCGCCACGGCGGATGATGCCGTTCCACTCCTGGTCGGTGCCCGGCAGGAAGCCCGGCACGTCGACGAAGGTCAGCACCGGGATGTTGAAGGCGTCGCAGAACCGCACGAAGCGGGCGGCCTTCTCCGAGGCGTCGATGTCGAGGGTGCCGGCGAACTGCATCGGCTGGTTGGCGACCACCCCGACGGAGTGGCCCTCGACCCGGCCGAAGCCCACGATGATGTTCGGTGCGAACAGCTCCTGGACCTCCAGGAACTCCTGGTCGTCCAGGGCGGCCGCGATCACCTCGTGCATGTCGTAGGGCTGGTTCGGCGAGTCCGGGATGATCGTGTCCAGGCTGCGGTCCAGGTCGGTGAACTCGGGCTCTGCCGCCTCGTCGAACGCCGGGACCTCGTCGAGGTTGTTCTGCGGGAGGTAGGAGAGCAACGCCTTCACGTACTCGATCGCGTCCTCCTCGTCCGAGCCCATGTAGTGGGCGTTGCCGGACTTGGTGTTGTGCGTGCGGGCGCCGCCGAGGTCCTCCATCGACACGTCCTCGCCGGTGACGGTCTTGATCACGTCGGGACCGGTGATGAACATGTTGGAGGTGCCGTCGACCATGACCGTGAAGTCGGTGACCGCCGGGGAGTAGACGTGCCCGCCGGCGCAGGAGCCCATGATCATCGAGATCTGCGGGATCACCCCGGAGGCGTGCACGTTCCGGCGGAAGATCTCGCCGTACAGGCCGAGCGAGACGACGCCCTCCTGGATCCGGGCTCCGGCGCCCTCGTTGATCCCGATGATCGGGCAGCCGGTCTTGATCGCGAGGTCCATGACCTTGGTGATCTTCTCGCCGTAGACCTCGCCCAGCGAGCCGCCGAAGACCGTGAAGTCCTGGGAGAACACGCACACCTGGCGGCCGTCGACGGTGCCGTAACCGGTCACCACGCCGTCGCCGTACGGACGGTTCTTCTCCAGGCCGAACGCCGTCGACCGGTGCCGGGCCAGCTCGTCGAGCTCGACGAACGAGCCCTCGTCGAAGAGCATCTCGATCCGCTCGCGGGCGGTCTTTCGACCCTTGGCGTGCTGCTTCTCGACCGCCTTCGCCGAGCCCGCGTGCACCGCCTCCTCGAGCCGCCGGTCGAGGTCAGCGAGCTTGCCCGCCGTCGTGTGGAGGTCGGGGGAGTCGGCTCCCTCGCCGGGCTGGGCGCTCGCCGTCGCTGCCATCTTCTGGGGGGCTCCTCACTGGCACGGGGTTGGGATCGTGGGCCAATGTAGTGCCCGTGACCTCCGACCCGGTGCGACGCACATCACTCGACCCCCGCCCGCTCGCAGCGCTTGCACCCGACCTCGTCGTCGAGGTGCTCGAGAGCGCGACCTCGTCCAACGCGGTCGCGTCCGACCGCGCCCGGGAGGGCGCCGACGAGGGACTGGTCATCGTCGCCGAGCACCAGAGCGCCGGGCGGGGCCGCCTGGACCGGGCCTGGGAGGCCCCCGCCCGGTCCGCGCTCACGTTCTCGTTGCTGGTCCGGCCCACGGCGCCGGCAGCCGACTGGCCGTGGCTGCCGCTGCTCACCGGCTACACCGTGATGAAGACGCTGCGCGCCGAGGGGTACGACGTCGGGGTGAAGTGGCCCAACGACGTGCTGGTCGGCGATCGCAAGCTCGTCGGCATCCTCGTCGAGCGGGTCGAGACCCCCTCCGGTCCGGCCGCTGTGCTCGGGGTGGGGCTGAACGTCAGCCTCACCGCGGACGAGCTGCCGGTCCCGACGGCGACGTCGCTGACACTCGAGTCCGGCGCGGAGCCGGACCGGACCCACCTGCTCGTCGAGCTGCTCCGCTCGCTGCGCGAGGCCTACGACGTCTGGCAGGCAGGCGGTGCCGAGGCCACCGCCCGGCTGCGCTCGTCGTACGCCGCGGCCTGTGTGACCGTGGGCCGCGAGGTGCGCGTCGACCTGCCCGGGGGTCAGCTGCTGACCGGCCGGGCGACCGGCGTCGACGGGGCCGGGCGCCTGGTGGTGCTGGGCGCGGACGGCGAGACCGTCGTCGGCGCGGGTGACGTAGTGCACGTGCGCGCCGCCGATCAGTGACATGATCGGCGCGTGGCCATCTCGCACAAGCTGCTGAACGAGGGTGAGACCGTCGTCGTCGACACCCGTACGCACGTCAAGGCGCTGATCGTCCCGCTCCTCGTCCTGGTCGTCCTGCTGGCGATCGGCACCTTCGTCCAGGTCCAGTGGGACCAGACGCTCGCGTACGTGGTGTGGGCGGTCGTGGCGGTCGGGATCATCTGGTACGTGCTGCGCCCGGCGATCATCTGGGCGACCGCGTCGTACACGTTCACGAACCGGCGGCTGATCACCCGCAGCGGCGTGCTCGTGCGGCGGGGCCACGACATGCCGCTGGCGCGGATCAGCGACATCGCCTACGAGTTCGGGTTGATCGACCGGATGCTCGGCTGCGGGACGCTGATCATCTCCGACGCCAGCGAGCACGGGCAGATCCGGCTGCACGACATCCCGCGGGTCGAGGAGACCCAGCGCAAGGTCAACGCCATGCTGCAGAGCCTCAACCACCCCTCGGCAGGACATGACGGGACCTGACGACGACCCGAGCGGGTCGGAGCCCGCACCGACCTCGGAGGACCTCGAGCGAGCGATCCTCGGCGAGACGCCTACCTTCAACGCCCAGGAGGTCGCGGCCCGCACCGGCGTGACCGTCGCGGAGGCACGCCGGCTGTGGCGCGCGCTCGGGTTCCCCGAGCACGGGCTGGAGACGGCGTTCACCGACGCGGACGCCGACGCGCTCTCGACCCTGCTCGACGTGGTCGCCTCCGGCGCCATCAACTTCGACATGGCCGTCAACCTGACCCGCGCCGTCGGCCAGACCATGGCCCGGCTCGCCGACTGGGAGGTCGCGACCCTGGTGCACCGGGTCGAGGAGCTGGAGGCGGGCGACGAGGCGACCGGCAGCCGGGAGGGGTCGGCGATCCGGCTCATCGACGAGATCAACCAGCCGTTCGAGGAGCTCCTCGTCTACGTCTGGCGCCGGCACCTGGCCGCAGCGGTCTCGCGGGTCGAGGCGCTGCGCGCCAACGAGGAGGACCTCAACACGGTGCAGCTCACCGTCGGGTTCGCAGACATCGTCAGCTTCACGGCACTCTCGAACCGCTTGAGCGAGGAGCGGATCGGCGACCTGGTCGAGCTGTTCGAGTCCCGGTGCTCCGACGTGGTAGCTGCCCAGCGCGGGCGGGTGATCAAGAGCATCGGTGACTCGGTGCTGTTCGTGAACGACGACCCGGTCCGGGCGTACGACACGGCCGAGGGGATCATCAACGTGGTCGGCCGGGACACCCGGATGCCCGACGTACGCCTCGGACTGGCCAGCGGCTCGGTGGTGATGCGGCTGGGGGACGTCTTCGGGCCACCGGTCAACCTGGCCGCCCGGCTCACCGCGGTCGCCCGGCGCAACCGGATCATCATCGACTCCGCCACCGCGGGGCTGCTGCCGGCCAAGGAGTTCGAGACCCGGCCGCTGCCGGCCCGGCCGGTCCGCGGCTTCGGGATCGTCGAGCCGGTCGCCGTACGCCGCGCGTGACCGCGTCTCGCGCGTCGACTTCGTCGCCGCGCGGGCCGCGGGATCGCTCTGGGGGCCGGACTCCCGACGATGTGGTTGCGGTGGGCGCGTTGCCTGCGGGAGGTCATGCTGGAGGTGTCGCCGCTTGCTCATCGCCTGCTCCTCGGTCAGACGTCTGGGCGGAACCTGGCGAGCGGGCCTCATTTCGGCCATTACGCTGCGGCGTGGCTGGCGACTTCCTACCGTGGGAACGTGATCGAGGTGCAGGACATCAGGCTCGATCCGGTCTCGCGGCGGACGTGGCGTGGATCTGACGAGATCGTGCTCTCGCGCAAGGAGTTCGACCTCGTCCGGGCGCTGATGGAGAGGGCGGGCGAGGTCGTCACCCGGGACGACCTGATGCGCGACGTCTGGCACACGACGTTCTGGACCTCGTCGAAGACCATCGACGTGCACCTGGGCTGGGTCCGGCGCAAGCTCGGCGACGACAGCCGGCACCCGCGCCTGATCACCACGATCCGCGGCGAGGGGCTGCGCTTCGAGACCGAGGACCGGACCCGCTGAGCGACCCCGTCTAGAGTTCCGGTGTGCCCAGCCCCGGTGAGTCCAGCCCCGAGCGTCGGCTCGGCCAGCGGATGGCCCCCACCCTCGCCGTGATCGGCGGCGGCCAGCTGGCCCGGATGATGGCCGCCCCGGCCAACGCACTCGGGCTCCCGCTGCGCCTGCTGGCGGAGGGGGAGGGCGTCTCGGCGGCCCAGGTGATCCCCGACCACGTGGTCGGGGACTACCGCGACCTCGAGACCCTGCGGAAGGTCACCTCCGGCTGCCCGGTCGTCACCTTCGACCACGAGCACGTGCCCACCGGGCACCTCCACGCGCTGGAGGAGGACGGCGTCGCGGTGCGGCCCGGGCCGCACGCCCTGGTGCACGCCCAGGACAAGGCGGTGATGCGAGAGCGCCTCGGCGAGCTCGGCGTGCCCTGCCCCCGCAACGCCCTGGTCAGGACCGTCGAGGACGTGGCGGCCTTCGGGTTCCCGTGCGTACTGAAGACCTCGCGGGGCGGTTACGACGGCAAGGGCGTGTGGTTCGTCCGCTCGGTCGGCGACTGCGAGGAGCCGTTCCGGGCCGCGCTCGAGGCCGACGTCCGCCTCGTGGCCGAGGAGCTCGTCGACTTCCGGCGGGAGCTCTCGGCGCTCGTGGCGCGCTCGCCCAGCGGGCAGGCCGCGGCGTACCCCGTCGTCGCCTCCACCCAGGTCGACGGCATCTGCCGCGAGGTGATCGCGCCGGCGCCCGACCTCGACCCCGCGCTCGCCGGCCGGGCGCAGGAGATCGCGCTGCACATCGCCGGCGCGCTCGACGTGACCGGCATCCTCGCGGTCGAGCTGTTCGAAACCCGCGACGGCCGGGTCCTGGTCAACGAGCTGGCGATGCGCCCGCACAACACCGGGCACTGGACCCAGGACGGGGCGGTCACCTCCCAGTTCGAGAACCACCTGCGCGCGGTGCTCGACCTGCCGCTCGGCTCGCCGACGCCCCGGGCCCGGTGGACGGTGATGGTGAACATCCTCGGCAGCGACGACACGAGCGTCGGCAGGCTGTACGACGGCTACCCGCACGCGCTCGCCCGGGACCCGATGCTGCGCGTGCACCTCTACGGCAAGGAGCTGCGGCCGGGCCGCAAGGTCGGGCACGTCAACGCCTACGGCGAGGACCTCGACGACTGCCTCGAGCGGGCCCGGCACGCCGCGGCCTGGTTCCGCGGTGACCTGGGAGACGAGAGTGAGTAACCCCTTGGAAGGACGGGCCGTGGAGCCACGAGTCGGCATCGTGATGGGGTCGGACTCCGACTGGCCGGTGATGAAGGCCGCCGCCGAGGCGCTGGCCGAGTTCGACATCGGCTACGAGGCGGACGTGGTCTCGGCGCACCGGATGCCCGAGGAGATGCTGGCCTACGGCAGGGAGGCCGCGGACCGCGGCCTGTCCGTGATCGTGGCCGGCGCCGGTGGGGCCGCCCACCTGCCGGGCATGCTCGCTGCGGTGACGCCGCTGCCCGTGATCGGCGTACCGGTGCCGCTGAAGAACCTGGACGGTCTGGACTCCCTCCTCTCGATCGTCCAGATGCCCGCGGGCGTCCCGGTCGCCACCGTCGCGGTCGGCGGCGCCCGCAACGCGGGCCTGCTCGCCGTGCGGATCCTGGCCGCCACCGACCCCGAGCTCCAGGACAAGATGCGCGCCTTCCAGGCGGAGCTGCGAACCACCGCGCAGCACAAGGGTGAGGCGGTCCGCAACGACCGGCCCGGCCGGCGCCTCGGCTTCTAGGACGGCGCCGCTAGGAGCGCTCGCCCACGAGTCCGTGCTCGTAGGCGAAGACCACGATCTGCACCCGGTCACGCAGCCCGAGCTTGCGCAGGATCGCGCCCACGTGGGTCTTCACGGTCGACTCGCTCAGGAACACCAGGCCGGCGATCTCGGTGTTGGACAGCCCGCGGGCCACTGCGGTGAAGACCTCACGCTCCTTGTCGGTGAGCGTGAGGTACGCCGGCGGCAGGGGCGCCTGGGAGCGGAGCCGGCCGTCGAGCAGCGTCGTCAGGTCGGTGGGCGCGAGCACCGCGTTGCCGGCGTGCACGGTGCGGATCGCGTCGGCGAGCATCACCGGCGTGGTGCCCTTGAGCAGGAAGCCGCTGGCGCCGTGGCGGATCGCGGTCGCGGCCCGGTCGTCGAGGTTGAAGGTCGTGAGCACCACCACCCGGACCGGCCGCTGACGGCGCGCGGCCCGCTCGGGCAGGAAGATCTGCCGGGTCGCCTCCACACCGTCCATGTCCGGCATCCGGATGTCCATCAGCACCACGTCCGGCTCGAGCTCCTCGACCAGCGCGACGGCCTCGAGCCCGTCCGCCGCGGTCCCGACGACGCCCATGCCCTCCTGGGCGTCCACGATCACCCGCACGCCCTCGCGGAACAGCTCTTGGTCGTCGACCAGCAGCACCCGGATCGGCTGCTCGGCGGTCGGCTCGCTCATCGGCTGCGGACCGGCAGCCACGCGGTCGCGGTGAACGTGGGCGGCTCGGTGCGCCGGCGTACGTCGAGGCGGCCGCCGACCGACTCGAGCCGGCGCCGCATGCCGTCGAGCCCCTGACCGCCGGTCGGGCCACCGCCCGGACCCGCCGCCACGAGTGGCTGGGTCTCCTCCGCCCCGGGCTCCACCACGTTCTGCACCTCGATCCTCAGCTCGCCCTCCCAGTGTCGCTCCACCCGCACCGGCTCCCCGCGCTGGCCGTGCTTGAGCGCGTTGGTCAGCATCTCCTGCAGCACGCGGAACGCCACGGCCGCCAGCTCCGGCGGCAGCGGCTGCGGGACGCCGAACTCGGTGGACAGCACCTCGTTGCCGCTGGCCCGGACGCCCTCGACCAGGCTGTCCAGGTCGGTGCTGCCGGGCCGGGGCGCGGCGTCCCCGCCGGTGGAGGACAGCACCTGGCGGACGTCGTCGAGGGACTCGCGCGCGGTGGTCGCGATGTTGTCCATCGTGCGCTGGAGCGTCCCGGTGTCGGCGTCGCGGAGGAACTGCGCGGACTCGGCCTGCGCGAGGATCACCGCCAGCGAGTGGCCGACGACGTCGTGCACGTCGCGGGCCAACCGGGCCTGGTCCTCGCGCAGCCGGGCGATCTCCTCGGCCTGGTCGCGCTGCTCCTCCGCGGCGACCTGCGAGAGGCGCGACGCCTGGGACCGTGCGGCGAAGCGCATCGCCAGGCCGAGGGCCCACGGAGCGGCGAGCACCGCCATCCCGAGGACCGCGGCCGTCACCCGCCAGTTGTCGCTGCCGTTGCGGTACGCCGACTCGGCGAGCCCCTCGACCCCCGCCTGTCGGAGCGCCTCGTAGAAGACCGACGGTGAGAGCCACAGCACGACGACGAGCGCGCTCACCGGGATCGAGAGCCCGCTCAGCCACAGGGTCGGCAGCCGGCCCCAGCGCGCGCACCCGAAGGCGACGACGGCGAACAGCGCCTCGCTGAGCAGCGGGTTGGTCCCGGTGACGATCTGGGAGAACCCCACGAACCAGGCGATCGCCAGCGCGGCACCCGGCAGGGCACGGGACAGACCGACAGCCACCGCGAGGCCGAAGGCGACCAGGACGAGACCTTCGACGCTCGTGTAGTAGGTGAACCGGTTGGCCTCGACCAGTGCGAGCAGGAGGGTCGCGAGGCCCGCGAGCACGTCGGGGGCCCAGCGGGTGCCGGCACCGGTGCGGGCAGCGATGGTCGGTCCTCCCGCCTGGTCGGTCGTCTCGGGTCGCGCCAAGCGAACCACATTCACCGGTGGGCGCCGCAGACCAGCTCGTCGAGCAGGTCGGGGTAGGGCAGGCCGGCGGCGGCGAACATCCGCGGCACCTGGGAGTGCTCGGTCATGCCCGGCACCGTGTTGACCTCGTTGAGCACCGGGCCCGTGTCGGTGAGGAAGAAGTCCACGCGGGCGACACCGGAGCAGCCCAGGGCGTCGTACGTCGCCACCGCGGCGCCCTCGAGTGCCTTCGCGTCGACCTCGTCCAGCACGGCCGGCACCCGGAAGTCGGCGCGCCCGCCGTACTTGGCGTCGAAGTCGAAGAGCCCGTCGGCGACGATCTCGAGCGGCGGGGACGCGACCACCGCGCCGTCGGCGCGGCGCAGCACGGCGACGTCGATCTCCCGGCCGGTCACGAGCTCCTCGACCAGGGCCCGGTCGTCGAGCGCGAGGGCGGTCGCCAGTGCGGGCGGCAACGACGCGGGCTCCGACACGAACGCCACGCCGATGCTGGAGCCGGCCGCGACCGGCTTCACCACGACCGGGCCCGTCCAGGTCTCCTGGGTCGCCGTCGCCGCGGTCACGAGACGCCCGGCAGCGGTGGCGATCCCGAGCGCCGCCGCGACCAGCTTGGTCGCCCACTTGTCCATCGCGAGCGCCCCGGCGCGGACACCGGAGCCGACGTACGGGACGCCGGCGAGCTCGCAGAGAGCGGCGAGGGTGCCGTCCTCGCCGTGCGGGCCGTGCGCGACCGGGAACACGACATCACAGCGGCGCAGCACCTCGACGGCCGCTGCCAGGCCGACCGGGCGATCGCCGTCGCGCCAAGCGCCGTCCCGGCCGATGGTCAGCCGGACCACGTCGTACCGGTGCGGGTCGAGCCCGGCCGCCACGGCCGCGGCGGAGGCGAGCGAGACGTCGTGCTCGCAGCTGCGACCGCCACCGACGACCGCTACCCGGGTCCTCACGACAGGCTCCGCAGGTGCGCGGAACGGCCGATCCGGCGCGGCACCCGGGCGCCGATGCCGGTGACGATCTCGTGCTCGATCGTCTCCGACCAGGCCGCCCACTCCGCGACCGTCGGCTCGCCCGCGTCGCCCGGCCCGAAGACGGTGACGCCCTCGCCGACGTCGACCGGCCGCTCGCCGAGGTCGACCACGAGCTGGTCCATGGAGATCCGGCCGACCACCGGGCGCCGGCGGCCGCGGACCAGCACCTCGGCCCGGCCCGAGGCGAGCCGCGGCAGCCCGTCGGCGTAGCCCAGCGGTACCAGGCCGAGGTGGGTGGCCGCGGACGTGCGGTAGGCGTGGCCGTAGCCGACCGGCGTGCCACCCCGGACGCGGCGGACCTGCACGACGGGGGCGATCAGCGTCAGCGCAGGACGCAGCCGGGTGGTGTGCGACGGGTCGATCCCGACCAGCCCCGCCCCGACCCGGCTCATCGTGTGGTGGCTGCGTGGGTCGGTCAGGGTCGCGGCGGTGGCGGCCAGGTGGCGGTGCGCGGGGCGGAGCCCGGCCGCCCGGGCGGTCTCGAGCGCCCACGCGAAGCGAGTGCGGCCGAGGGCGTTGCACTCGTCGGTCGGGTCCTCGGCGCAGCCGAGGTGACCCATCACGCCGACCACCTGGATCTCACCGCGCTGCTCGGCCCGCCGGGCGGCGCGGCACAGCTGCCCCCACGTGGCCGGCGCAGCACCGTCGCGCGCCATCCCGGCATCGACGTGCAGGTGCACCCGGGCACCGCGCGCGGCCGTCGTCGCGTCGAGGTGCGGCAGGCCCGGTACGCCGAGATCGACCCCCGCCCGGACCGCGGCGGCGAGGTCGGCGTCGACCGGGTTGAGCCAGCTCAGCAGCGGAGCGGTCAGCCCGGCCGCCCGCAGCGCGAGCGCCTCGTCGATCGTGGTCACGCCCAGCCAGGTGGCGCCGTTGGCGAGCGCCGTGCGTGCGAGCTCGACCGCGCCGTGCCCGAAGTCGTCGGCCTTCACCACCGCCATCAGCTCACCGGTCGCCCGACCCGCGAGCAGTCGGGTGTTGTGGGCGACCGCGGCGAGGTCGATGTCCGGGCGCGGCCCGGCACCGGTCCGCTGCCGGTCCGCGAGCAGGATCGTCATGGCCTCGACGCTAGGAACCGCGGGATCGGGTCGCCTCCATCTGAGGTGCCGATCGGCTGGCCCGGAGTACCGCCGTGGTCAGCCCTCGGCCAGGAGCGCCGTCTCGGGCCGCAGGGCTCAGTAGGGTGCGGGCCATGCTCTACCCCGAGGCGCAGCGCGCCGTGGCGGCCGCGGCCGACGAGACGCCCGTGTGGGCCGAGGGCTACGACGTCGAGGACGCGCGCGCCCGGGCCCGGGAGGCGGCTGCGACCGAGCCGCGCGAGGAGGTCGCGGAGGTGCGCGACGTCGACGCGGACGGGGTGCCGTGCCGGCTCTACCGGCCGGCGGGCGCCGCGCCGGGCGTGGTCCTCCACGTCCACGGCGGCGGGTTCGTGTTCAACGACATCGACGTGCACGACCCGGGCGCACGGCGGCTGGCGAACCGCAGCGGCCTGAGCGTGCTCAGCGTGGACTACCGCCGACCGCCGGAGCACCGGTTCCCGGCCGCGCCCGACGACGTCTCGACCGCGTCCGCCTGGGCCGAGCGCGAGCTCGACGGACCGCTGTTCGCGCACGGAGACAGCGCGGGTGGCAACCTGGCGCTCGTCGCCGCCCTGCGCCACCCCGACCGGTTCGCGGCGCTCGTCCTGATCTACCCGTTCCTCGACCCGACGGCGGCGTTCGAGTCCTACCGGACCGCGGCGGACGGCTTCGACCGGCGGGAGGCGGAGTGGTACTGGCAGCAGTACGCCGCAACGCCGGCCGACCTCGCCGACCCCAGCCTCGCGCCCCTGCTCTCCGAGCGGCTCGGGACGCTTCCTCCCACCCTGGTCGTGACCGCGGAGCACGACCCGCTGCGCGACGAGGGCGAGGAGCTGGCCCGCCGGCTGGCCGAGGCCGGCGTCGAGGTGACCGCCACCCGCTACCTCGGCCAGGTGCACGGCTTCTGGCGCCACCCGAGCGTCTTCACCGCGTCCGAGCCGTTGATCCGGCAGGCGGCGGGCTTCCTGCGCCAGCACGGCTGACAGGATGGGCGCCATGCGCGTGCACCTCGGCTGCGACCATGCCGGACTCGACCTCAAGGACCACCTCAGTCGCTGGCTCACCGACCACGGCTACGAGCCCGTGGACCACGGCCCGTTCGCCTACGACGCCCTCGACGACTACCCCGTGTTCTGCCTGCGCGCCGCGGCGGCGGTGGCCGAGGAGCGGGCCGCCGGGCGGGACAGCCTGGGCGTGGTGATCGGCGGCTCCGGCAACGGCGAGCAGATGGCCGCGAACAAGGTGCACGGCATCCGGTGTGCGCTGGTCTGGTCGGAGGAGACCGCGGTCCTCGCCCGTCAGCACAACGATGCCAACGTCGTCTCGGTCGGCGGCCGGATGCACTCCTTGGAGGACATGACCCGCTTCGTCGAGATCTTCCTCGCCGAGCCGTTCAGCGGCGAGGAGCGACACGTGCGTCGGATCGGGCAGCTGGCGGCGTACGAGAGCACCGGCGAGCTCCCCGCCCTCCCCGGCGATGCCTGAGGGCCACACCCTCCACCGCCTGGCCGACGAGATCACCGCGACCTTCGCCGGCCGGGTGGTGCGCACCGGCAGCCCGCAGGGCCGGTTCGCCGACTCGGCCGCCCTCGTCGACGGGCAGGTGCTGGTCGGCGCCGAGGCCTGGGGCAAGCACCTGTTCATCGCCTTCCCCGACGAGCGCTTCGTGCACATCCACCTCGGGCTCTACGGGAAGCTCGACCTGGTCGCGGGCGTCGAGCAGGTGCCGGCGGCGGTCGGGCAGGTGCGCCTGCGGATCGTGGCCGCGGACCGGTCCTGGCACGCGTACGCCGACCTGCGCGGCGCCACGACCTGCGAGCTGGTGACCCGGGAGCAGCGTGACGCCGTCGTCGCGCGCTCGGGTCCCGACCCGCTGCGTGCCGATGCCGATCCAGGCCGGGCCTGGGCCCGGATCCGCCGCAGCAAGGCGCCGATCGGCGGCCTGCTGATGGACCAGGCCGTGCTTGCCGGCGTCGGGAACGTCTACCGGGCCGAGCTCCTGTTCCGGCACCGGATCGACCCGCAACGCCCCGGCAACACGCTGCGCGTCGGGCAGTGGCAGGCGATGTGGGACGACCTGGTGGTGCTGATGCGCGAGGGCGTCCGGACCGGCCGGATCGACACCGTGCGGCCCGAGCACACGCCCGAGGCGATGGGCCGGCCGCCGCGCCGCGACGACCACGGGGGCGAGGTCTACGTCTACCGCCGGACCGGACAGCCGTGCCACGTCTGCGGCGCCACGGTCCGCACGGCCGAGCTCCAGGGGAGAAACCTGTTCTGGTGTCCGCGTTGCCAGCCCCGGTTCCGATCCCGGGCATTACAGTGAGCACCCCCGAGCACGAGGACCGATCCCGACCATGACCGCTCCCTCCGAGGTGGCCCGGCCCCTCCGGTCCGCGCGGCGGCGACCCTCCGTCAGCCAGGCCATCGGGCGGGGGATCCGGCCGCACAACCGGGTCCTGGTCGCGCTGGTCGCGCTCACGGTGGTCATCACCGCCGTCGTGATGACCTGGCCGACGATCATCCCGCTGACCGCGCTGATGGTCCCGCTGCTGCTCGGCAGCCTGCTGCTCGGGCCCCGGCACCTGCCGTGGTTCGTGGTGTTCCTGATGGTGATGCTGATGCTCACCGTGGGTCGCCAGGAGCGGATCCTGCTGCGCACCGTGATCTCGATCGCGATCGTCTTCCTGCTCTGCTTCATCGTGCTGGTCACCTCCTTCCGCCGCTCGCGGCTCGGGGTCGCCGGGGTCCTGGGCGAGTCGATGCTCGTCGACCTGCGCGACCGGATCCTCAACCAGGGCGGCGTCCCGGCGCTCTCCGACGACTGGCTGCTCGAGACGGCGCTGCGCTCGGCGGGCGGCACACCGTTCGCCGGCGACTTCGTCGTCGCCACCAGGCCCCGCCGCAGCAGCCTGGTCGAGCTCGCCGTGGTCGACGTCTCGGGCAAGGGCGAGCAGGCCGGCACCCGCGCCCTCCAGCTGTCCGGGGCGTTCGGCGGCCTGCTCGGCGCGCTGCCACCGGGCGAGTTCCTCGAGGCCGCCAACGACTACCTGCTCCGCCAGGACTGGGACGAGGGCTTCGCCACGGCCATCCATCTCTCGTTGGACACCGACACGGGCGAGTTCGAGGTCCGTACGGCGGGCCACCCGCCGGCCGCCCAGCTGGACGCCGGCTCGGGACGGTGGACCGTCCACGAGGGGGAGGGCCCGGTGCTCGGGCTGATCGAGGACGCCGAGTTCGCGGTCGTCCACGGCCTGCTCCGGCCCGGCGACGCGCTGCTCCTGTACACCGACGGTCTCGTCGAGACCCCGCGCCGCGAGATCGGCCTGGGCATCGACCGGATGCTCGGTCAGGCGGAGCGGCTGCTGCGCGGCGGGCTCGCGGGCGGCGCCGACCGGCTGGTCGAGTCCCTCGGCTCGGACAACGACGACCGCGCACTGGTGCTGCTGCACCGCCGCTGACGACCGGTGCGACCCGGGCGGGAGCCGGGCCCGCGTGGTGCCCTCGGTTGGGGGGCTGCCGTGCGCGTATGGCACGATTCGGGGGTTCGCGGGGGCCTGGCCCCCGGGTGCGCGGATGTAGCTCAATGGTAGAGCCCCAGTCTTCCAAACTGGCTACGCGGGTTCGATTCCCGTCATCCGCTCCAAGCAGGGACCGAGCCGCCACCGAGGCGGACCGGACCCCGCTTGGCGGGGCGTAGCGTAGTGGCTAGCGCGCCTGCTTTGGGAGCAGGAGATCGCAGGTTCGAGTCCTGTCGCCCCGACGCACCACCCACCTAACAGATGCATGAGGAGAAAAGCCTGTGAAGAGCGCCGTCGAGACCTTGAGCCCGACCCGGGCCAAGCTGACCGTCGAGGTGCCCTTCGAGGAGCTCAAGCCGAGCCTCGACGCGGCGTACAAGCAGATTGCCAAGCAGATCAACGTGCCCGGCTTCCGGCGCGGCAAGGTCCCGCCGGCCATCATCGACCGCCAGGTCGGCCGCGGCGCGGTCCTCGACCAGGCGATCAACGACGTCGTCCCGCAGAAGTACGTCGAGGCACTCCAGGCCAACTCCCTCCAGCCGCTGGCGCAGCCGGAGATCGAGGTCACCAAGTTCGAGGACAACCAGGCCCTCGAGTTCACCGCCGAGGTCGACATCCGGCCCGAGATCGCGCTGCCGGACTATGACGGCGTCGAGGCGCAGGTCGACGACATCGAGCTCAGCGACGCCGATGTCGAGGAGCAGGTGGAGGCGCTGCGCGAGCGGTTCGCGACCCTGATCGACGTCGAGCGGCCGGCCGCCGAGGGCGACTTCGTGGTCATGGACCTCGTGGCGACCCGGGACGGCGAGCCGATCGAGGGCGCCGAGGTCTCCGGCATGTCCTACCGCGTGGGCCGCGGCGGCATGCTCGACGGCCTCGACGAGGCGCTGGTCGGCATGTCGGCCGGCGACGAGAAGACCTTCCAGTCCGAGCTGGTCGGCGGCGACATGGTCGGCGAGGCGGTCGACGTCGCGGTCACCGTGAGTCAGGTCCAGGAGCAGGAGCTCCCCGAGCTCGACGACGAGTTCGCGCAGATGGCCTCCGAGTTCGACACCGTCGAGGAGCTCACCGCAGACGTCCGTGAGCGCCTCGGCCGGGGCCGTCGCCTCGAGCAGGCGGCCGCCGCCCGCGACGCCGTCCTCGAGCAGCTGCTCGACCGGGTCGAGGTGCCGCTGCCGGAGGTCGTGGTCACCGACGAGCTCAACGCCCGCCGCCAGAACGTCGAGCAGCAGCTCGCGTACGCCGGCATCACCATGGAGAAGTACCTCGAGGACGAGGGCCAGACCATGGAGGAGTTCGAGGCCGACCTCGAGCGGCGGGTCCGCGACGCGGTCGCCGCCCAGTTCCTCCTCGACGAGGTCGCCAAGAAGGAGGAGTTCGGCATCGACCAGGCCGAGCTCTCCGAGCACCTGGTGCGCCGCGCCCAGCAGTCCGGCCAGGACCCGCAGGAGTTCGCGAACCACATGTTCGAGCACAACCACATCCCCGAGCTGGTGCAGGAGATCCTGCGCGGCAAGGCGCTCGCCCGGATCGTGGAGGCCGCGGTCGTCAAGGACGGCTCCGGCAACGTCGTCGAGCTGAAGAACCTGCGTCCCGACGGCACCATCGGCGAGCCGGAGGACGAGATCGAGGCCGAGACCGAGATCGAGATCGAGCCGGCCGCCGAGACCGACACCGAGGCCGACACCGAGCAGTGACCCCTAGCCGGTGAGTGCACAACTGTGCACTCACCGGCTAGGGTGTCGGCCGTGAGCAGCCCCTCCGCGCCGACCTATCTCGACGCGCTCTCCCTGCTGTCCGAGGTCGCCGACGAGCTGGTCGTCCGCAGCGTGCGAGACACCCACGATGCCTGGGCCGGGCGGTTCGGCGGCTATCCCGGCCACACCGTCACGTCGGCAGTGTGCGGGGGCGTCGGCCTCGGCCTGCGCGCGGCCTCCGCGGGGCTGGCCCGGGTCGCCGAGACCGGTGTCGGGCCGCGCCTGGAGGACGGCCCGCGCGGTCGCTTCGTCAGCTCGGCCGTCAACGGGCTGATCGGCGACCGGTTGGTGGCCGAGCGACCGCGGCTCGCGATCCCCATGGCGGTCCGGTCGGCGGGCCGGGACGTGCCGCTGGACGCGCCGGGCCTCGCCACCGCCTTCCCCGAGGCCACGGGCCGCGTCGTGGTCCTCCTGCACGGCCTCTGCGAGAACGAGTCCTACTGGGATCGGGGCCGCGAGCGCACCGGCACGACGTACGGCGAGATGCTGGCGGCCGCGGGCTGGACCCCGGTCTTCCTGCGCGCCAACACCGGTCTCGGCCTGCGGGAGAACGGGGTCGCGCTCTCGGCGCTGCTCCAGCGGCTGGTCGAGGAGTGGCCGGAGCCGGTGCGCCGGATCGCCCTGGTCGGGCACTCCATGGGCGGGCTCATCCTGCGCGCGGCCGGGGCGGTGGCGCACGGCGTCGAGCGGCCGTGGACGCACCTCGTGTCCGACGTGGTCACGCTCGGGACTCCCCACCTGGGCGCGCCGATCGCCCGGGGGGTCGGGCACGGCAGCCGCGGTCTCGGCCGGCTGCCCGAGACGGCGACGTTCGGGCGGATCCTCGACCTGCGCTCGATCGGCGTGCACGACCTCGTCGCCGGACTGGCGCAGGACGTCCCGCCGCTACCGCTCGCCCGGTACCGGCTGGTCGCGGCCACCGTGACCGCCAGCAGGCGGCACCCCGTGGGGCACCTCGTGGGCGACCTGCTCGTCCGGGTGCCCTCGGCGTACGGCCGCGACCGCTACGGCGCGGAGCTGTTCCCCGACGCCGACGTGCTGCACGTGGGCCGCACCGACCACTTCGGGCTGCTCAACCACCCTGAGGTGCACCGTGCCCTCCGGGACTGGCTCTGCCAGACTGCCTGACGTGACCCAGTCGTCGAGGGCCGAGCGAGAGCTGAGCGCCGCGGCCACCATCCAGGCGCCACCCGAGCGGGTGTGGGCCCTGGTCACCGACTTCGACCGGATGCCCGAGTGGAGTCCGGAGCTGGTCCGGATGATCCCCCTCAAGCCCGGCGGGCTCCGGGTCGGGCAGTGGTACCTCGGCATCAACCGCCGCAAGGCGGCCGTGTGGCCCACGCGCAACGTCGTCTCCGCCCTGGAGCCGGGGCTCCGGATCGCCTGGGACACCGTCTCGAGCGGCGCCCGGTGGATCTGGGAGCTGACCCCGGACGGACCCGACGGGACCGCCACCCGGGTGGTGCACCGCCGGCCGGTCCCGAAGCGGCTCACCCTGGTGAGCAAGGTCTTCGCACCGCTCGCCCTGGGTGGCAGCGAGGGGCACGCCGACGAGCTCGAGGAGGCCATGGCTCGCACCGTGGCCCGGCTGAAGGCCGCCGCCGAGGCGTGACTTATCTGCTGTCGGCGAACAGCGGGGGATTGGCAGTGGTTCTGTCCTCCCTTCCGGCTAGGGTCGCTCTCGTGACCCAGAACTCCAGCCCACAGCTCAACGGCGGCGCGGGCATGAACGTGCTCGACGACCACATCTACCAGCGGCTGCTGCGCGAGCGGATCGTCTTCCTCGGCTCCGAGGTGCGTGACCAGAACGCGAACGCGATCTGCGCCCAGCTGCTGCTGCTCTCGGCGGAGGACCCCGAGGCGGACATCTTCCTCCACATCAACTCGCCCGGTGGCTCGGTCGACGCGGGCATGGCGATCTACGACACCATGAACTACATCCCCAACGACGTCGCCACCGTCGGGATGGGGCTGGCCGCCTCGATGGGCCAGTTCCTGCTCTGCGCGGGCACCAAGGGCAAGCGCTACGCGCTGCCGCACGCGCGGATCATGATGCACCAGCCCTCCTCCGGCATGGGCGGCTCGGCCTCGGACATCAAGATCCAGGCCCAGCAGTCGCTGCACATCAAGAAGGTCCTGCTCGAGCTGATCGCCGAGCACACCGGCCAGACGGTCGAGCAGATCGAGATGGACGCCGACCGCGACCGGTGGTTCACCGCCGACCAGGCCAAGGAGTACGGCCTGGTCGACCAGGTCATCAAGAGCGCTCGCGAGGCCGCCGACGACGGCCGCCCGGCCCGGCAGAAGGACTGACCCGAATGTCTGAGATGAACTACTACATCCCGCAGTGGGAAGAGCGCACGTCGTACGGCTTCCGGCGCATCGACCCCTACGCCAAGCTGTTCGAGGACCGGATCATCTACCTCGGCACGCCGATCTCCGACGACGTCGCGAACGCGGTGATCGCCCAGCTGCTCTGCCTGCAGTCGATGAACCCCGACCAGGACATCAGCATCTACATCAACAGCCCCGGCGGCTCGTTCACCGCGCTGACCGCGATCTACGACACGATGAAGTTCATCAAGCCCGACGTGCAGACCGTGTGCATCGGGCAGGCCGCGTCCGCGGCGGCGATCCTGCTGGCGGCCGGCACCCCCGGCAAGCGGCTGGCGCTGCCGAACAGCCGGATCCTGATCCACCAGCCCTACACCGAGGGCACCTTCGGCCAGACCTCCGACATCGAGATCCAGGCCAACGAGATCCTGCGGATGCGCGAGCTGCTCGAGAAGATGATCAGCGACCACAGCGGCCGCTCCATCGAGGAGGTCAGCCACGACATCGAGCGGGACAAGATCCTCACCGCCGAGGGCGCGGTCGAGTACGGCCTGATCGACGCCGTGCTCGAGTCGCTCAAGGGCACTCCCGCGGTGGCCGGCTGACCCGTCCGGAGTGTTCCTCGTGTCCGGCCCCCGGCAGGGGGCGGCAGGAGGTACCGTCGGAGAGGGCCTCGGCCCACCCATCGGCACCAGGATCGACCGCACAGCACGAAGCACTGCTCGACAGACCGGAGGATGACCGCCCGTGGCACGTATCGGTGACGGAGGCGACCTGCTCAAGTGCTCGTTCTGCGGGAAGAGCCAGAAGCAGGTCAAGAAGCTGATCGCGGGCCCCGGCGTCTACATCTGCGACGAGTGCATCGACCTGTGCAACGAGATCATCGAGGAGGAGCTCAGCGAGGGCGCCGAGGTCAGCCTCGACGAGCTGCCGAAGCCCAAGGAGATCTTCGAGTTCCTCAACTCCTACGTCATCGGCCAGGAGCAGGCCAAGAAGTCACTCGCCGTCGCGGTCTACAACCACTACAAGCGGGTGCAGGCCGGCCTCCAGCCCATGTCGGGCAAGCACAGCAAGGAGGAGGTCGTCGAGGTCGCCAAGTCCAACATCTTGGTGATCGGCCCCACCGGCTGCGGCAAGACCTACCTCGCGCAGACCCTGGCCCGGATGCTCAACGTGCCGTTCGCGATCGCCGACGCCACCGCGCTCACCGAGGCCGGCTACGTCGGTGAGGACGTCGAGAACATCCTGCTCAAGCTGATCCAGGCCGCCGACTACGACGTCAAGAAGGCCGAGACCGGCATCATCTACATCGACGAGATCGACAAGGTGGCCCGCAAGGCGGAGAACCCCTCGATCACCCGCGACGTCTCCGGCG
This sequence comes from Nocardioides sp. JS614, assembly GCF_000015265.1. Classification (NCBI taxonomy): domain Bacteria; kingdom Bacillati; phylum Actinomycetota; class Actinomycetes; order Propionibacteriales; family Nocardioidaceae; genus Nocardioides; species Nocardioides sp. JS614. Next base: position 3,685,747 of record NC_008699.1, on the reverse strand, counting down.
AGGGCGTCCAGCAGGCGCTGCTCAAGATCATCGAGGGCACCACCGCCTCGGTCCCGCCGCAGGGCGGCCGCAAGCATCCCCACCAGGAGTTCATCCAGATCGACACCACGAACATCCTGTTCGTCGTGGGTGGGGCGTTCGCCGGGCTGGAGCACATCATCGAGCAGCGGGTCGGCAAGAAGACCCTCGGCTTCACCGCCGAGGTCCGCGGCAAGGCCGAGCGCGAGGCCGAGGACCTGCTCGCCCAGGTCCGGCCCGAGGACCTCACGAAGTTCGGCCTGATCCCCGAGTTCATCGGCCGGCTGCCGCTGATCGCGAGCGTGAGCAAGCTCGACCAGGAGGCCCTCGTGCAGATCCTCACCGAGCCGCGCAACGCCCTGGTCAAGCAGTACCAGAAGCTCTTCGAGCTCGACGGTGTCGAGCTCGAGTTCACCCCCGACGCCATCGAGGCGATCGCCGACAACGCGCTCGAGCGCGGCACCGGTGCCCGTGGCCTGCGCGCGATCATCGAGGAGGTCCTCCTCCACGTGATGTACGACGTGCCCTCGCGTGGCGACATCGCGAAGGTGATCGTCACCCGCGAGGTCGTCATGGACGGGGTCTCGCCGACCCTGATCCCGCGCGAGTCGGAGAAGAAGAAGAAGTCCGCGTAGGCGGACGTGGCAGCGGGTGCGTCTGCACCCCTGACCCCACCTGACTAGCCCGACTAGTCCATTCGGGTCATATCGCGCCTATCGTGGCGCGAAGGCTTGGAGCTACGTCGCTGGACCCGGGACACTCGGGAGCGATGAACGCCCGACGCAGGCCGCGCCTCTTCCTCGACCACAAGCCGCCCCTCGTGGCGTTCACGGTCGTGGCGCTGGCCTGCGCCCTGATGATGGTGTACATGGCCCGCAGCGAGGCCTCCCCGAGCTGGCTGCGCGCGGGCCTGGACGGCATCGTCGGCCAGCGGGTGATTGCGGCCACCGTCCTCGAGCACGACCCGGTGCAGGACTCGAGGACGATCGCCGCAGGGCCGCTGCCGGTCGGGCCGGCTGCCGGCTCCTCGGCGCCGCTCGCGGCCGCCCCTGCTGCTGTCGACCCGGCGCCCGCGGAGCACTCACCCGCGACCCACCGCCACCATGGCACCGCCACCGGCTCCGTCGTCGGCGAGGTGGTCCGCGAGGGTGACGACGACTCGACGGGGCCCGGCCACGGGCACGGTCACGCCTACGGGCACGGGGAGGGCCGGGGCGAGCAGCCGGACGTGACCACGCCCGGCCCGCCGCACCCGTCCCAGGCTCGCGACCACCACGACTGGCGCTCGGACCGGGGCGGCGACCGCGGCCACGGCCAGGGCCACGCGAAGGGCCACGACGGTGACCGGGGCGACCACGGGCACGGGCACGGGCACGGGCACGATGGTGACCGGGGCGACCACGGGCACGGGCAGGGCCACGGGCACGGGCAGGGCCACGGGCACCGCTAGCCCACGCGCCGCGGCTGCTACTCCGTCGGAGCCAGCTCCGCGTCCACGCTCAGCTCGGCCGCAGCCTCGTCGACGGTGAACACCAGGTCGCCGGTGACCTTGCCGGTCTTGCGCAGGTCGTCGGCGGCCTGCTCGGCCGCCCGGACCAGCGCCTGCGGTCCCCGGATCTCGACGCGGGAGAGCTCGGCGCGCATCGACACCTTGGCGTTCGACTTCGCACCACGGATGCCGATCAGCGCCGCCGAGACGGCATCGAGGGTGGCGGCGTCGGTGGCGGCGGCCGAGCCGAGCTCGACCACGGTCGGCCAGGAGGCGCGGTGGATGGAGCCCTCCTGCCACCAGGACCAGACCTCCTCGGTGACGTAGGGCAGGAACGGCGCGAGCAGCCGGAGCTGGGCGTGCAGGGCCAGCGCGAGCGCGGCCTTGGCCGAGGCGGTGGCGGCGCCACCCTCCTCGTCGTACGCACGCTCCTTGACCAGCTCCAGGTAGTCGTCGCAGAACTCCCAGAAGAACTTCTCGGTGGCCTCGAGCGCCGTCGTGTAGTCGTAGGCCTCGAACGCGTCGGTGGCCTTGGTGATCACCTCGGCGAGGCGGCCGAGCAGGGCGCAGTCGACGGGCTCGGAGACCTCGAACGGCGTGATGGCCGTGGCGCCGACGCCGCCCAGGACGAACTTGGAGGCGTTGAGGACCTTCATCGCCAGCCGGCGGCCGACCTTCATCTGGCTCTCGTCGAACGGCGAGTCCATCCCCGGCCGCACGGTCGCCGCGCGCCAGCGGACGGCGTCCGCGCCGTACTTGTCCAGGATCTCGGTCGGGACGACCACGTTGCCCTTGGACTTCGACATCTTCTTGCGGTCCGGGTCGAGGATCCAGCCGGACAGCATCGCGTGCGTCCACGGGGTCGCGTGGTTCTCGTAGTGGGCGCGGACGATCCGCGAGAACAGCCAGGTCCGGATGATCTCGTGCGCCTGGGTGCACAGGTCCATCGGGAAGACGCGCTCGAACAGGTCGTCGTCCACGCTCCACCCGCCCGCGATCTGCGGTGTCAGCGACGACGTCGCCCAGGTGTCCATCACGTCCGGGTCGCCGAGGAAGCCGTTCGGCTTCCCGCGCTGGTCATCGGTGTAGCCGGCGGGAGCGTCGGTGGACGGGTCGATCGGCAGGTCCTGCTCGCGGGGCAGGAGCGGGTGGTCGTAGTCGGGCTCGCCGTCGGCGTCGAGCGGGTACCAGACCGGGAACGGGATGCCGAAGAACCGCTGGCGGGAGATCAGCCAGTCGCCGGTGAGGCCGGAGACCCAGTTGTCGTACCGGACCTTCATGTGGGCCGGCAGCCAGGTGATCTCGGAGCCGTGGTCCAGCATCTCGGCGCGGACGTCGGTGTCGCGGCCGCCGTTGCGGATGTACCACTGCCTGGTCGCGACGATCTCGAGCGGCTTGTCGCCGCGCTCGTAGAAGTTCGCCATCCGGGTGGTCGGCTTCGGCTCGCCGTCCAGGTCACCGGTCTCGCGCAGCATCGCGACCATCTCCTCCCGGGCGGAGAAGACGGTCTTGCCGGCGAGCCGCTCGTACGCGGGCGTCGCCTGCGCGGAGGAGAGCCACTCCGGCGTCTCGCGGGCCAGTCGACCGTCGCGGCCGATCACGGTGCGCACGGGCAGCTGCAGGTCGCGCCACCACTGCACGTCGGTCAGGTCGCCGAACGTGCAGCACATCGCGATGCCGGCGCCCTTGTCCATCTCCGCCAGCGGGTGGGCGAGCACCGGGATCTCGACGCCGAACACCGGGCTGGTCACGGTCGTGCCGAACAGCGGCTGGTACCGCTCGTCGTCCGGGTGCGCGATCAGCGCTACCGCGGATGCGATCAGCTCGGGGCGGGTCGTCTCGACGTGCACGGCGGTGCCGTCGGGCCGGTGGTAGGCCACCCGGTGGTAGGCGCCGGGGTACTCGCGCGCCTCGATCTCGGCCTGCGCGACGGCCGTCCGGTCCGTGACGTCCCAGACCGTCGGCGCCTCGGCCAGGTAGGCCTCGCCGCGCGCGAAGTTGCGCAGGAAGGCCCGCTGGCTGATCTCGCGCGCCTTGCTGCCGGCCGTCGTGTAGGTCTGCGCCCAGTCGACCGAGAGGCCGAGCGTGCGCCACAGCTGCTCGAAGACCACCTCGTCCTCGACGACGAGCTCCTCGCACAGCCCGACGAAGTTCGGCCGGCTGATCGGGACCTGCCGTTTCGGGTCCGGCTTCGCGGGCGGGGTGAAGTCGGCGTCGTACGGCAGCGACGGGTCGCAGCGGACGCCGTAGTAGTTCTGCACCCGGCGCTCGGTCGGCAGGCCGTTGTCGTCCCAGCCCATCGGGTAGAACACGGACTTGCCGCGCATCCGTTGGAAGCGCGCGATCAGGTCGGTGTGGGTGTAGGAGAACACGTGCCCGACGTGCAGGCTCCCGCTCACGGTCGGCGGCGGGGTGTCGATCGAGTAGACGTTCTCCCGCGGCTGGGTGCGGTCGAAGGCGTAGGTGTCCTCGGCGCGCCAGCGCTCGCTCCAGGTGGCCTCGAGGCCCTCCAGTGCAGGCTTGTCGGGTACGGCTACGACGGCCTGCGGGGCGGTCGTCGTCTCCGGTGCCTGGTCAGCCTGCGTGTCGGTCATGGGCGAAATCCTAGGCTCAGGCCGCGGTGCCGCGGAAACCGGTTGTGACGGTGGACCCCCGGGTGGCTGACTTCCGCCTATGGCACACCACCTCGAGATCCTCGACGACGCGGCCGGGTTCCTCGACGCGGCGGGCGACCACCTGGCTGCCGAGCCGGTGCTGAGCACGGTGATCGCGACGGTGACCGCGCGGATCGCCGCGGCCGATGCGCGCGGGGTGCCGCACGGTGAGCACCCCCGCTGGTGGGCGGTCGTCCGCGACGAGACGGGCGCGGTGGCCGGCGTCGCCATGCGGACCGCGCCCTTCGCGCCGTATCCGGTCTACGTGCTGCCGATGCCCGACGAGGCCGCGGTGCAGCTGGCCCGCCTGGTCCGCGACCGGGGCGAGGCGCTCGCCGGGGTGAACGGGGCGCTGCCGGCCGCACGGCTGGTCGCGGAGGAGGCCGCGCGCTTGGCCGGCGGAGAGGTGCGCGTGCACGAGCACCTGCGGCTCTTCCAGCTCGGTGAGCTCGTCGTGCCGCCCAGCCCGCCAGGCCGACTGCGCCTCGCGACCTCGGACGACCTCGACCTGGCGCTGGAGTGGTTCCGGGCGTTCGGGGTGGCTGCCGCCGAGCAGGCCGGCCGGTCCGAGCCCCACGCGATGCCGGACCTCACGACCGACGACATGCTGGAGCGGATCGACCAGGGCGTGGTCTGGCTCTGGGAGGACGAGCGCGGCGAGGTCGTGCACCTCACCGCCGCGAACCCACCGGCGAACGGCGTCACCCGGGTCGGCCCGGTCTACACGCCCTCGCCGCACCGGGGCCGCGGCTACGCCGGTGCCGCGGTCGCCGAGGTCTCCCGGCAGTACGTCGAGCAGGGCGTGCGCTGCTGCCTGTTCACCGACCAGGCCAACCCGACGTCGAACCGGATCTACCAGGCGCTGGGCTACGAGGCCGTGGTCGACATGGCGAACCTGGTGGTCACCACACCAGGACCGGCTTGACGACCCTCCCCGCCAGGACGTCCGCGATCGCCGTGTTGATCTCGGTGAACGGATAGGTGGTCACCAGATCGTCCACGGGGAACTTCCCCTCGGCGTTGAGGCGCAGCATCCGCGGCACCATCTCCAGCGGGTCGGAGTCGCCCTCGACCGAGCCGCGCACGACCTTGCCGTTCTGGAGCAGGTCGATCGCGTCGACGGGGAACTCCGGGCGGCTCATGTCCAGTCCGAGCACCACCAGGGTGCCGCGCACGCCCAGGGACTGGCCCGCCTCCTTGAGGACCGCGGGCACCGCGGTCGTCTCGATGGCATACGACGCGCCGCCGCCGGTCAGCTCCTTGACCCGGTCGACGACGGACGTCTCGCCGAGCGCCGCCGAGTCCACGCCGACCGCGCCGAGCTTCTCGGCGGCCTCGAGCCGGCGCGCCCGCAGGTCCACGGCGACGACCGTCTCCACGCCGCTGGCCCGCGCGGCGGCCACGGCGGCCAGGCCGACCGCGCCGACGCCGTACACCACCACGGTCTCGCCCGCCTTCGGCCGTGCGACGTTGAGGATCGCGCCGGAGCCCGCCATGAACCCGCAGCCGTACGGCGCCGCCCGGGTCAGGTCGAGGTCCTGGTCGACGACGACCACGCTGCTGGCCAGCGCGACCGCGTGCCGCGCGAACGAGGACTGCCCGAAGAAGTGGCCGTAGACCGGTCCGGCCGCGCGGGAGTACGACGTCGAGCCGTCCGCCCGGAAGCCCATGTAGTTGAGCATCAGCGTCTGCTCGCAGTAGCCGACCAGCCCGTCGCTGCACCGCGCGCAGCCGCGGCACGAGGCCAGGCTCAGCACCACGTGGTCGCCGACCTCGATGCCGGTCACGTCCGCGCCCACCTCCTCGACCACGCCGGCGCCCTCGTGGCCGAAGACCCGGGGGAACATCTCCGCGGGGAGGGTGTCGCGCAACGAGAGGTCGGTGTGGCACAGGCCGGTGGCCACGATGCGCACCAGCACCTCGTCGGCGCGCGGGCCGTCGATCTCCACCTCCTCGAGCACGAACTCCGCTCCGGGACCGTCGACGACCGCGACCGTGGTTCTCATGACGAGCAACCTAGAACCTGTTCCACTTTCTGTCAGCAGGTTGACGGTCCCTAGACTCGTTGCACCATGAGCGACACTCCCGCGGGCCCCCGCCTCGCCGAGACCTTCGAGGAGGTGGAGGACGCCCTGCTGTCCCGCTGGCCGGAGACGAGGCTGGAGCCGTCCCTCGACCGGATCCGCGCGTTCACCGAGGTGCTCGGCGACCCCCAGTCCGGCTATCCAGTCATCCACCTGACCGGCACCAACGGCAAGACCTCGACGTCGCGGATGATCGACACCCTGTTGCGCGCGCTGGACCTGCGCACCGGCCGGTTCACCAGCCCGCACGTGGAGCGGATGACCGAGCGGATCTCGGTGGACGGCGAGCCGCTCAGCGACGAGGAGTTCGTGCGCGCGTTCAACGACGTCGCGCCGTACACCCACCTCGTGGACTCGAGCGAGGACCACCCACTGTCGTTCTTCGAGACCGTGGTCGGCATGGCGTACGCCGCGTTCGCGGACGCGCCCGTCGACGTCGCCGTGGTCGAGGTCGGGATGGGTGGGTCGTGGGACGCGACGAACGTCGCGGACGCGACGGTGGCGGTGGTGCTCCCCGTGGCGGTCGACCATGCGGCGTACCTCGGCGAGACGCCGGCCGAGATCGCCGTCGAGAAGGCCGGCATCATCAAGCCCGGCTCGGTCGCGGTGCTCGCCCAGCAAGCGCCGGACGTCGCGCGGGTGCTCCTGGAGCGGGCCGCCGAGGTCGGCGCGAGCGTGGTCCGGGAGGGCGTGGAGTTCGGCGTCGTCTCGCGGGTGCCGGCCGTCGGCGGCCAGGTGCTCGCGCTCCAGGGCCTCCGCGCCCGCTACGACGACGTCTTCCTCCCGCTGCACGGCGCGCACCAGGCGCAGAACGCCGCGGTCGCCCTCGCCGCCGTGGAGGCGTTCCTGGGTGCCGGTGAGCACGGCCAGGCCCTCGACGAGGACCTGGTGCGCTCCGCGTTCGCGGAGGCGACCTCGCCCGGGCGGCTCGAGATCGTCCGGCGCAGCCCCACGATCGTGCTCGACGCGGCGCACAACCCGCACGGCGCCGCGGCGACGGCCGCGGCGATCCAGGACTCGTTCACGTTCTCCCCGCTCATCGGTGTGGTCGGCGTGATGGGGGACAAGGACCACGAGGGCCTGCTCGCCGCGTTCGAGCCGGTCCTCGCCCACGTCGTGTGCACCCAGAACTCCACCGCCCGGGCGCTGCCCGCCGAGCGGCTCGCGGCGGTCGCCCGTGAGGTGTTCGGGCCGGACCGGGTCACGGTCGCACCCAGCGTCGCGGTCGCGCTCGAGCAGGCGGCCACGCTGGCCGAGGCAGGCGAGGCGTTCGGCGACCCGCTCGGATCCGGCGCCGTGCTGGTCACCGGCTCGGTGGTGACCGCCGGCGAGGCCCGCTCCCTCCTGGTCCGCCCGGAGCGGAAGAGATGAGCGGCCCGGTCGGTGTCCCCGAGCGGTCGCCGCGGCGCGGGATGTGCGCGGCGATCCTGGCCCTGGAGGCCGTCACCCTCGGCCTCACCACGCCGGTGATGATCACGGTCGCCGACATCGACGTCGCGACCGCGCTGTGGATCGGGCTCGGCCTCGCGGTCGCGTGCCTGCTGCTGGCCGGGATGCTTCGCGGCGAGTGGGCCTACAGCCTCGGGTGGGTGGTGCAGGGCGCCGCGATCGGGCTGGGCTTCGTGATCCCGCTGATGTTCTTCCTCGGCGCGATCTTCGCGCTGCTGTGGGGGGCGGCCTACGTCCTCGGCCGCAAGATCGAGCGGGAGCGTGCGGCGGCCTACGCCGCCGGCGGCTCAGAGGGCTGAGACCAGGGCGGACAGGGCCCGGTCGAGCTCCTCGTCGGTGACCCCGCCGAACCCGACGACCAGCCCGGTGAGCGTCGCCGAGCGGCAGTAGTCCGCGAGCAGGTTCACCTCGAAGCCCGCACCGCGGGCGGCGTCCCGGGCCCGGACGGCGTCGCCCGCCGGCAGCAGCCAGGTCGAGTACATGCCCGCGAGCGGGCCGGCCAGCTCGGCGTACGGCGCGAGCGCGGCCGCGACCCGCGGCGCCCGCTCGGCGTAGACCCGGCGGGCGGTGCGCACGACCTGGTCGACGTACCCGTCGCGCAGGAGCGCGAGGTACGCCCGCTGGACCGGCCACGGAGCACCCTCGTGGGTGACGACGCGGCGCGCCTGCACCCGCTCGCCGAGCTCGGGCGGAGCGACCAGCCAGCCCAGGCGCAGGGTCGGTGCCACGGACTTGGCGGCGGTCCCGAGGTAGGCGACCCGGTTCCGGTCCAGGCTCGCGAGCGCCGGAACCGGCGCCACGTCGTAGCGGAACTCGGAGTCGTAGTCGTCCTCGACCACGAGCGTCCCGGCGGCGTCCGCCGCGGCCAGCAGCGCGACCCGCTCGGGTCCCGGCAGCACCCGGCCCAACGGGTGCTGGTGGGCCGGCGTGACGTACGCCGCGGCGACACCGGTCAGGTCGGTCACCGGCGCCAGCGCGGGCAGGTCCCGCACCGCGCGCCCCAGGCCGCGCACGGTCTCGACCGCCGCCCGGTAGCCCGGGTCCTCCAGAGCCACCGGCCCGGGCGGCGACGCGGTCAGCAGGTGCCGCAGCCCGTCGGTGGTCCCGTTCACGACGGCGACCTCGTCCGGGTGCACGACCAGGCCGCGGGTGCGGGCCAGGCGATCGGCCAGCGCCGCCCGCAGCTCGGGCAGGCCGCGCGGGTCGTCGTACCCCCGCGGCGGGCGGGCCGTCGACACCTCCCGCCAGGCGCGCCGCCACCCGGCGGCGTGCCGCGGGTCGATCCACGGCGTCCCGGCGTCGAGGCGGACCAGCTGCCCGGGTCGGGCCGGCGTCGGGCGGGGCGGTACGCCGGCGCGCCCGGACCCGTCGGCCGCGACGAAGGTGCCGGCGCCGCGGCGGGCGGTCAGCCAGCCCTCGGCCAGCAGTTGCTCGTAGGCCTGCTCCGTCACCGCCCGGCTGACCCCGAGCTCGGCGGCCAGCGCCCGGGTGCTCGGCAACCGGTCGCCCCGTGCCAGCGTGCCGGCCAGGACCAGGTCGCGGATCCGCCCGGAGAGCTGCACGCCCAGCGGGCCAGGGGCATCGCGGTCCAGCCGGAGCGGCAGGGTGGGCATCGGATTGTCCTGTCGGAATCGCCTCGGATTGGCCCGTGTGCGCAGGCCACTTCTCCACGATCCTAGGGCGGTGACCAGCTCCACGCCCCGATCCCCGCTCTCGCCCACCGCCCGCACCACCGTCGGCCGCGGCCGCAACCGCGCCGTCGACGACCGGGCCGAGCTGCACCGGTTGCTCGAGGACGCGCTGGTCGCCCACCTCGGCGTGGTCGTCGGTGACCACCCGCTGGTCCTCCCCGTCGCGTTCGGGGTCGACCTCGACGGTCCGGACCGCGACGGCACCCTCTACCTGCACGGCTCCGTCGCGGCCGGGTGGGCCCGGGCGGCGGCGGGGGCGACGGTCTGCGTCACGCTGACCGAGCTCGACGGGCTGGTGCTCGGCCGCTCGGCCTTCCACCACTCGATGAACTACCGCAGCGCGGTCGTGGTCGGCCCGGCCCGGCTGGTCGACGACCCGGCCGAGCGGGACCGGGCGCTGGCCCTGGTCGTCGACCACATGGTCCCGGGACGTACGGCGACCCTGCGACCCTCGACCCGCAAGGAGCTCGCCGCCACCGCGGTGCTCGCCGTACCCCTCCACGAGGCGTCGATGAAGGCCCGCGCCGGTGGCCCGGGCGACGAGCCCGAGGACGTGGCGGCGGGCGGCTGGGGCGGCCACGTCCCGATCCGCCGGGTAGCGGGCCTGCCGGTGCCCGACCCCGACGCCGTCGGCCCGGTCCCCGCGGAGATCCAGCGGGCGGCCGAGTCCCGCGGATGAGCGGCCCAAAGCCCTGCCGCTGAGCGCCGAAGGGCCCTCGTGGCGGCCCCCTCGCCGCTCGCTAGGGTGCGGACCATGAGTCTGCGCACCCTCGTCCTCCTCAAGCCCGACGCCGTCCGCCGCGGGCTGGTCGGAGCCATCCTGTCGCGCTACGAGGCGAAGGGCCTGACCATCGTCGCGATGGAGCAGCGCACCATCGACGCCGCGGTCGCCGACCAGCACTACGCCGAGCACGTCGCGAAGGAGTTCTACCCGCCGCTGCGCGACTTCGTGACCGGCGGACCGCTCGTGGCGCTGGTGCTCGAGGGCGACAACTCGGTCGACGTGGTGCGCCTGCTGAACGGTGCCACGGACGGCAGCAAGGCCGCCCCCGGGACCATCCGGGGCGACTTCTCGCTGTCCAACCGCGAGAACCTCGTGCACGGCTCGGACTCCCCGGAGTCGGCCGAGCGCGAGATCGGGATCTGGTTCCCGGGTCTCTGACCTGACCTGACCTGACCTGACCTGGGGCCGCTCCGGGCCGGGCGGACGGTCCTCCAGTTTCATCGGCCGGCCGATGAAACCCGTGCCTGGACGACGAAGCTTCATCGTCCAGGCACGAGCTCCGTCGGCCGGCCGATGAAACTCGCGCCCCCTCTTGGGCCGGCCCCGGCACCGATTCCACCGGGCGGGCCGCGTGTCCTCCCCGGCGGCAGCGCCCTGCCTTCGTAGCCTGTTGTCACACCTTCCCCACCTGCACCACCGTCCCCAGGCGGCGGGGCTCCAGCGACAGGGCGACGCATGGCGAACAGCTTCATCGGCCGCGACATGGCCGTGGACCTCGGGACCGCCAACACCCTGGTCTACGTGCGTGGCAAGGGCGTGCTGCTCGACGAGCCCAGCGTGGTCGCCCTCAACGACACGACCGGCGAGATCCTGGCGGTCGGCCACGAGGCGAAGCGGATGATCGGGCGCACGCCCGACCACATCACCGCGATCCGCCCGCTCAAGGACGGCGTGATCGCCGACTTCGAGGCCACCGAGCAGATGCTCCGCTTCTTCATCCAGCAGGTGCACCGGCGCCGCTACTTCGCCAAGCCGCGGATGGTGATCTGCGTCCCGAGCGGCATCACCGCGGTCGAGCAGCGCGCCGTGAAGGAGGCCGGCTACCAGGCCGGCGCCCGCCGGGTCTACATCGTCGAGGAGCCGATGGCTGCCGCCATCGGCGCCGGGCTGCCCGTGCACCAGCCGACCGGGAACATGGTCGTCGACGTCGGCGGCGGCACCACCGAGGTCGCGGTGATCTCGCTGGGCGGCATCGTCACGAGCCTGTCGATCCGCACCGCGGGCGACGACCTCGACCAGGCGATCGTCGCGTGGATGAAGAAGGAGCACTCGCTGATGCTCGGCGAGCGCACCGCCGAGGAGGTCAAGACGACCCTCGGCTCGGCGTTCCCGATGGCCGAGGAGCCCGAGGCGGACATCCGCGGCCGCGACCTGGTCTCCGGGCTGCCGCGCACCGTGGCCGTGTCCAGCGCCGAGGTGCGGCAGGCCCTCGAGGAGCCGTTGCACGCGATCGTCGACGCCGTACGCACCACCCTCGACCAGACCCCGCCCGAGCTGGCCGGCGACATCATGGACCGCGGCATCGTGCTCACCGGCGGCGGCGCCCTGCTGCGCGGGCTCGACGAACGGCTCCGCCACGAGACCGGGATGCCCGTCCACGTCGCCGAGGATCCGCTCTGCTCGGTCGCGCTCGGCGCCGGCAAGTGCGTCGAGGAGTTCGAGGCCCTCCAGCAGGTGCTGGTCAGCGACCAGAGGCGCCACTGATGTCCCGCGAGCGCCGCTGGCGCAGCCCGGGCGAGCCCCCGCCCTCGTCGTCGGCGCTGTTGGTCGCCCTGGTGCTGGCCTGCCTGAGCCTGATCACGCTCGACCAGGCGGGCGACGGCTCGCCGCTGGAGCCGGCCCGGCGGGTCGCGGGCGAGGTGTTCGGCCCCGTCGAGGTGGCGGCCGCGACCGCGGTCCGGCCGTTCACGGCCGTGCCCGAGTGGTTCCGCTCGCGCGACTCGATGCGTGACGACCTGATCGCGCTGCAGGCCGAGAACTCCCGGCTCAGGTCGGACCTCGCGACCCAGGGCTACGACCGCAACCGCCTCGAGGAGTACGACGGCCTCACCGCGGCTGCTCGCAGCCTCGGCTACTCCCTCGTGCCGGCGCGCGTCGTCGGTCTCGGGTCGTCGCAGTCCTTCTCCAGCACGGTGACCATCGACGCCGGCTCGGACGCCGGCCTGCAGCCGGACCTCACGGTGATCAACAACGACGGCCTGGTCGGCCGGGTGCTGCGGGTCACCCGCACCACCGCGACCGTGCTGCTCATCGTCGACGCCGCCTCGGTCGTCGGCGGCCGGGTCGGGGAGAGCATGGAGGTCGGCTTCCTGCACGGCCGTGGCGTCCTCGGCGACCACGGCCGGCTCGACCTGGAGCTGGTCGACCAGACGGCCGTCCCGGCCAAGCACGACGCGGTGGTGACCTGGGGCAGCGAGGCCGGCGGCCCCTACGTCTCCGGCGTGCCCGTCGGGCGGGTGACCGCCGTCTACAGCAGCCTGCGGGAGACCTCGCAGCGCGCCGTGATCGACCCGTTCGTCGACTTCGGCGCCCTGGACCTGGTCGGCGTCGTGGTGCCGTCCGGCACGACCAGCGACCGCGCGATCATCGAGTCCGACGGGAGCCTGCGGTGACCGCCCTACGGGCCGCCGCGGCCGCCGCTGCGGTAGCGGTCGCGCTGGTGCTCCAGGTCTCGGTCTTCCCGCACCTCGCGTGGGACGGCATCGTCCCGAACCTGTGCCTGCTCGTGGTCGTCGGTGCCGCCCTGACCCAGGGCAGCTCCTTCGCCATGGTCCTCGGCTTCGGAGCCGGGGTCGCCCTCGACCTCGCGCCGCCGGCCGACCACGTCGCCGGCCGCTGGGCACTGGCGTTGGTGCTCGTCGCGTACGTCGCCGGCCGGGTGCGCCAGGGGGCCCGGCCCTCCGTCGGCACGGTGGTCGCGACGGTCGCCGCGTCGTCCTTCCTCGGCACCTCGGTCTTCGCGCTCAGCGGGCTGGTGCTCGACGACCCGGCCCTCGGCATCCCCGAGCTGCTCGAGGTGATTGGCGTCGCGCTGCTGTGGGACCTGCTGCTCACCCCGCTCGTGCTGCCGGCGGTGATGGCGCTGTTGCGCCGGATCGAACCCGATCGCGCGGTCGCGTAGGGCCGGGGTGTCTTCGGTGTCCACGAGCTCAGGTCGGCTGCGCCTGGTGGTGATCCAGGTGCTGGTGTTCTCGCTGTTCGCCACCCTGTTCGCGCGCCTCTACTACCTCCAGGTCGTCGGCGGCGAGGAGTACCACGCCCAGGCGGCCGCCCAGTCGGTGCGCGAGATCGTCGTGCAGCCCCAGCGCGGGCTGATCGTCGACGACCAGGGCCGCCCGCTGGTCGCCAACCGCACCTCGTGGGTGGTGTCGATCGACCGCACCGTGCTCGGCAGGATGACCGCCCACCAGCAGGAGGTGCTGGTCGGCCGGGTCGCCGACGCCGTGGTGGTGCCGGCCCGGAAGATCGACCAGAAGCTGGTCACCTGCGGGGACGAGGGCGCCGTTCCCGGCACCTGCTGGAACGGCTCGCCGTACCAGCCGGTCCCGGTCGCGATGGACGTCAAGCAGGCGGTGGCGCTGCGGATCCTGGAGCAGCCCGAGGACTACCCCGGCGTGCTCGCCGAGCAGCAGAGCGTGCGCGCCTACCCGCGTCCGTACGGCGTGAACCTCGCGCACGTACTCGGCTACCTGAGCCCGATCACCGAGGACGAGCTCGACCGCGCCGAGGAGAACGGCGACCGTTCGGTCAACGGCGCCTCCTCGGTCGGCCGGGCCGGGGTCGAGAAGGAGTACGACCGCTGGCTGCGCGGCATGCCCGGCTACAAGAGCGTCGCCGTGGACTCGATGGGCCGGGTGCTGGGCGACGACGGCGAGGTCGCCGGCCAGCCCGGGGACACCCTGGTCACCTCGATCGACGCGAAGGTGCAGGGCGTGGTCGAGCGGCAGCTCGCCGACACGATCTCGACCGCGCGGCAGACCTACGACGAGGTCACCCGTCGCAACTACCGCGCCGACTCCGGCGCGGTGGTCGTGATGGAGGCGCAGACCGGCCGGATCGTCGCGATGGCCAGCCAGCCGACGTACGACCCCGGCGTGTGGGTCGGTGGCATCACCAAGAAGCAGCTCGCGCGGCTGTACTCCGACGCCGCCGGCAACCCCCTGCTCGGTCGCGCGACCCAGGGCCAGTTCGCGCCCGGGTCGACCTGGAAGCCGATCATGACCGTCGGGGCGCTGAACAACGGGTTCTCCACCGGCACCCGCCTGGACTGCTCCTCCGGCCTCCAGGTCGGCAACCGGTGGTTCAAGAACTACGAGTCCGCCTCCTACGGGATGATCGGCTTCGACCAGGCGCTGCAGCTGTCCTGCGACACCTTCTTCTACCGCGTCGGCCTGCACTTCTGGCAGAAGTACGGCTCCGACCCGACGAACGTGGACGCCAAGGACCCGCTGGTCCAGGAGGCCAAGAACTTCGGCTTCGGCAGCGAGACCGGCATCGACCTCCCCGGAGAGGCCAGTGGCCGGATCGCCGACCGGCACTGGAAGCTCGCCTACTGGAAGGCGATGAAGGGCTACTACTGCAAGCTCGACCGCGAGGGGAGCGCGAAGAGCAGCTTCCTGCGGGTCTTCGCCCACGAGTTCTGCCTCGAGGGCAGCTACTACCGCGCCGGCGACGCCGTGAACTACTCGATCGGCCAGGGCGACACGATGGTCACCCCGCTCCAGCTCGCGCGCGCGTACGCCGCGCTGTCGAACGGCGGGACGCTCTACGCCCCACGGGTTGCCAAGGCGGTCGTCAGCCCCGAGGGCACCGTGCTCAAGCGGTTCGACCCGGTCGTCGAGGGCAAGGTGGACGCCACGCCTGCGAGCCTGCGCTACGTCGACCAGGCGCTCCAGGGCACCCCGAAGGTCGGCACCCTGGCCTGGCGGTTCGGGGGCTTCCCGCTGGACCGGGTCCACATCCGCGGCAAGACCGGCTCCGCCGAGGTCTACGGGAAGCAGTCGACCTCGTGGGTCGCGTCGTACGACGAGAACTATGTCGTGGTGATGATGGTCAGCCAGGCCGGCACCGGCTCGGGCACCTCGGGCCCCGCGGTCCGCAAGATCTGGGAGGCCCTGTACGGCGTGGATGGGATGACCGTCGACCCGTCGAAGGCCGCGATCCCGGGCACCACGCCGCCCGAGCGGCTGCCGACGTTCATGAAGGACGGCACCATCCTGCCGCCGGCCGAGCAGGGCTCCGAGCGCCGCGACGAGGAGGACTGACGTGCCGACCCCCCGCTCCGGGCTCCGGACGTCCGGCCTCAGGCCCCCCGGTCTCAGGCCCCCCGGTCTCAGGGCCCCGGGCCTCGACTGGGTGCTGATGCTCGCCGTTCTCGGGCTGGTCACGCTCGGGAGCCTCCTGGTGTGGTCGGCGACCACGCACCGAGAGGACCTCACCGGGGGTGACCCCACGGCGTACCTGAAGAAGCAGGTCGTCAACGTGCTCATCGGTCTGGTGCTGATGGTGGTCGTGCTCGCGACCGACCACCGCTGGGTCCGCATCGTCGCCCCGCTGGTGTACGTCGCCTCCCTCGGCGGCCTGGCCCTCGTGCTGACGATGGGCACCACGATCAACGGCTCCCGGTCCTGGCTGCAGCTCGGGGGGATGTCCATCCAGCCCTCCGAGTTCGCCAAGCTCGCCGTCGTGATCGGCATGGCGCTGTGGGTCGCGGAGCGCGCCGACGTGCGCAGGGGCCGGCCCGGCGGCAGCCTCGGCGACGTCCTCGGCATGCTCGGCATCGCCGGGCTCCCGGCCGCGCTGATCATGCTCCAGCCCGACCTCGGCACGATGCTCGTGCTCTCCGCGACCGTCTTCGGGGTCCTGGCGGTCTCCGGTGCACCGCGACGCTGGCTGGGCCTGCTGGCCGCCGGTGGGGTCACCGCGGCGGCCGCCGCGGTCGCTGCCGGGTTCTTGAAGCAGTACCAGGTCGACCGCTTCCTCGCGTTCACCAACCCCGACCTCGACCCGCGCGGGGCCGGCTACAACGTCGAGCAGGCGCGAATCGCGATCGGCAACGGCGGGCTGTTCGGTCAGGGTCTCTTCGACGGCTCCCAGACCCGCGCCGGCTTCGTGCCCGAGCAGCACACCGACTTCGTGTTCACGGTCGCGGGGGAGGAGCTCGGCCTGGTCGGCGCCGGCCTCCTGATCGCCCTGCTCGGGCTCGTCATCTGGCGGGCGCTGGCGATCTCGGCGCGCACCGACGACCCGTTCGGCCGGCTCGCGGCCGCCGGCATCGCCTGCTGGTTCGGCTTCCAGGCGTTCCAGAACGTCGGGATGTGCCTGGGCATCATGCCGGTCACCGGCGTCCCGCTGCCGTTCGTGTCGTACGGGGGCAGCTCGATGTTCGCCGGCATGCTCGCGATCGGGCTGCTCCAGAACATCCACCTGCGCTCCACCCAGAGCCTCCCGTTGCGCCACGCGCTGCCGCTGCGTGCGGTCCGCTCCGGGCTCAGCGTCAGGGCTTGAGGACGGGGACCTGCGCTCGGCCAGGACATCGTGGGGAGGGGCCGGTGGGCCGGCTCGTGTTTGGATGGGGACATGAGCGACCGCGACATCGAGCCGGAGATCGCCGAGGCCGTCCAGAGCGTGGCCAACCGCTACGGGGCCCGCGGGCTCGAGGACCTCATCGTCCTCGCCGAGCAGGAGCTGGTGGCGACACGCCGCGCGCTCGAGGAGCTCGCTCCGGACACCGACTGAGCTCCGCGCGACAGTTCGCCGCGGGCCGGGACCCGTCGTACCCTGGGATCTTCCCGACCGTCGACGCAGTTCTGCGAGGTAGTTGCATGTCCGCGCCCGTGAGCGCCCCGGAGTCCGTCTTCGCCCGCCTCGAGCCCCGACTCGCGTCGGTCTCCAAGCCGATCCAGTACGTCGGCGGCGAGCTCAACTCGACCGTCAAGGACTGGGACTGCGCGCCCGAGGGCGAGACCGTCCGCTGGGCGCTGATGTATCCCGACGCGTACGAGGTCGGCCTGCCCAACCAGGGCACCCAGATCCTCTACGAGGTGCTCAACGAGCGCGACTGGATCCTCGCGGAGCGCACCTACGCGGTGTGGCCCGACATGGAGAAGGTCATGCGCGCGGGCGACGCCGCCGGCCCGATCCCGCAGTTCACCGTCGACGCCCACCGGCCGGTCCGCGCCTTCGACCTGTTCGGCTTCAGCTTCTCCACCGAGCTCGGCTACACCAACATGCTCAACGCCGTCGACCTCGCCGGCATCCCGCTGCACGCCGCCGACCGCGACGCGGACGACCCGATCGTGCTCGCCGGCGGCCATGCGGCGTTCAACCCCGAGCCGATCGCCGACTTCATCGACGCTGCCGTGCTCGGCGACGGCGAGGAGGTCGTGCTCGCGATCTCCGAGGTGGTCCGCGAGTGGAAGCAGGAGAAGAACGGCCCCGGCGGCTCCGCCATGACCAGGGACGAGTTGCTGCGCCGGCTCGCGGTCAGCGGCGGCGTCTACGTGCCGCGCTTCTACGACGTCGCGTACGCCGAGGACGGCACCATCGAGGCGGTCGTGCCGAACCGGCCCGGCATCCCGTTCCGGATCCGCAAGCACACCCTGATGGACCTCGACGCGTGGCCCTACCCCGCAAAGCCGCTGGTCCCGCTCGCCGAGACCGTCCACGAGCGGTACTCCGTGGAGATCTTCCGCGGCTGCACCCGTGGCTGCCGCTTCTGCCAGGCCGGGATGATCACCCGCCCGGTGCGCGAGCGGTCGATCCGGACCATCGGCGACATGGTCGAGAACGGCATCCGCAAGTCCGGGTTCGAGGAGGTCGGCCTGCTGTCGCTGAGCAGCGCCGACCACACCGAGATCGGGGACGTCGCCAAGGGCCTGGCCGACCGCTACGAGGGCACCAACGTCAGCCTCAGCCTGCCGAGCACCCGCGTGGACGCCTTCAACATCACGCTCGCCAACGAGTTCTCCCGCAACGGGCGACGCTCGGGCCTCACGTTCGCCCCCGAGGGCGGCTCGGAGCGGATGCGCCGGGTGATCAACAAGATGGTCACCGAGGAGGACCTGATCCGCACCGTGGCGGCGGCGTACTCCCACGGCTGGCGGCAGGTGAAGCTCTACTTCATGTGCGGGCTGCCGACCGAGACCGACGAGGACGTGCTGGCCATCGCCGAGCTCGCCAAGCAGGTGATCGCCAAGGGCCGCGAGGTCTCCGGGCGCAACGACATCCGCTGCACGGTCTCGATCGGCGGCTTCGTGCCGAAGGCGCACACGCCGTTCCAGTGGGC
The DNA here is from genome assembly GCF_000015265.1 of Nocardioides sp. JS614. Lineage (NCBI taxonomy): Bacteria > Bacillati > Actinomycetota > Actinomycetes > Propionibacteriales > Nocardioidaceae > Nocardioides > Nocardioides sp. JS614. The sequence continues at coordinate 3,667,291 of NC_008699.1, read as the reverse complement.
CGGCCAGCTCGACGCCGAGACCACCGACGAGCGGCTGAAGAAGCTGCGCGACGTGGTCCGCGAGGACAAGCGGTTCGGTCGGGCGATCGGCTTCCGCTACCACGACGGCAAGCCCGGCACGATCGAGGGCCTGCTCTCCCGGGGCGACCGCCGCGTCGGCGCGATCATCGAGCAGGTCTGGCGCGACGGCGGCCGGTTCGACGGCTGGAGCGAGCACTTCTCCTACGAGCGCTGGGTCGCCTCCGCCGAGGCGGGTCTGGCCGGCACCGGCGTCGACCTGGACTGGTACACCACCCGCGAGCGCGAGTACGACGAGGTCCTGCCCTGGGACCACCTCGACTCCGGGCTCGACAAGGACTGGCTGTGGGCCGACTGGGAGGACGCCCTCGCGGCCGCGGACGGCGCCGACATCGAGGTCGAGGACTGCCGCTGGACGCCCTGCTACGACTGCGGGGTGTGCCCGGAGATGGGCACCGAGATCCAGATCGGCCCCACGGGCCAGAAGCTGCTGCCGCTGTCGGTGGTCTGATCGCAGCTGGCCCGGGACGCCTTCTCATGGATGAGAAGTTGGCCGTACGCCGCGATCGTCCGGGAGTCGGTCACCTCCCTGCCGGAGATCATGCGTTCGAACTCGACTCGGGTGAACCACTGCGATCGAAGCCCCTCTTCGTCGGCGTCGAGCGAGGGCGCGCCCTGGACCAGATCTGTCGCGAGGAACACCCAACAGGTCTGGGTCGACGTGCTGGGCAGGACCTCGAGCGCGCCGATCGGGGTCAGGGCCTCAGCTAACAGTCCGGTCTCCTCACGCAATTCTCGTCGAGCAGCGCCGGCGGGATCGGGATCCTGTTCTTCGACATTTCCAGACGGGAACTCCCAACGACGTCCTCCGACGGGGTGTCGGTATTGATCGACGAGGTACACCCGGCCGCGTGCCATCGGGAGGACGAGCGCAATGTCACGACTCTCGAACACCGAGTACGTTCGCGGTTCCCCAGGCGCCGCGGCCAGAGTGTCCTCACGGATCGAGAACCAGGCGTTGGTGTAAGCACGCTTGCTCGCCACAACTCGTGGCCATTGGAGATCGCTCACGCCGAACGGTTGAGCTCGTGCTCGACGGCTCTGCGGATCCACGACGACACTGAGCGGTCGTCGGCCTCGGCGCGCTTCTTCACCTCGTCCAGAACGCTCTCGGGGAACCGGACCGGGATGGGCGCGGTCAGATTGGCCTTCCGGCGGCGCGGCGGGCCGACCGGCTCGCGGTTGGCGGGATCGGCGTAGAACTCGTACTCCTCGTCGGGAGTCATCTCAGACGTCATTACGATCACCTCGGTAGGTTCGCGCCAGTTCGACGCTGGCCTCGTAGCAGCCGATGGGTCGGCAGCGGGTCGGATCGCCGTTCCGAGAAGGGGCGATGGGGACGACGAGCACGCGCCCGACGACTTCGGCCACCATCAGCCAGTGGGCCGGTGGCCTGGCTGGGTAGAACAATGGATCACTCGTCCAGACGTCATAGACATCCTTGAGCCCCAGGTGGGGGTGCTTGAAGAGATGTGCAGCTTGGGCATCGACCTCGAATGGCTCCTCGGACAGCAGGTCGAGGTCGAGTGAGTCCACAACTGGATTGTATAACAAACGACTACGCTACTCGTCGCATCGAGTCTGCGAAATGTTCCATCTGCCCGGAGATGGGCACCGAGATCCAGATCGGCCCCACGGGCCAGAAGCTGCTGCCGCTCAGCGTCGTGTGATCAGGTGCGCGGCGAGCCCGAGCGCTTGAGCTGGTCCTCGACGTACATCGGCCGCGCGACGTACGCGGCGAGCGCGAACAGCGGCAGGGCGAGCAGCAGCAGGATCAGCAGCGGCAGGTTCCAGCCGCCGGACGCGTCGTGCACGACGCCGATCAGGAACGGGCCGACCGCGGCAACCAGGTAGCCGGTCGACTGGGTGAACGCCGACAGCGCCGCCGTGCCCTGCGGGGTGCGCGCTCGCAGGCCGATCAGGGTCAGGATCAGGGGGAAGGTCACCGCGGCGACACCGACGACGACGGCCCACACCGGCGCCAAGGCGTACGGCGCCACCATCAGGCCGATGTAGCCGACGGGGTAGGCCGCGATCACCGTGAACATCAGCCGCCGCGGGTCCTCACTCCGGGCCAGCACGTTCGGCAGCCACAGCGCCAGCGGGATGCTCATGCCGGCGACGACTCCTGCGAGCACGCCGGCGACGGTCGCGGAGTAGCCGCTGTCGCGCCACAGCTGCGGGAACCAGCCGAAGACCACGTACGCCTGCAACGACTGCAGCCCGAAGAACAACGACATCGCCACGCCCAGCGGCGTGCGAGCGACGTCGACGTACCGGATCGAGCGCGGGGCACTCTCGAGGTGGCGATCGTGGGCGATCAGGGAGAGCCAGGGCACCGCGGCGAGCACCGCGAGGACGGCCCAGGCCCCCAGCCCGGAGCGCCAGCCGCCGAACGCGTCGGCGATCGGGACGGTCAGCACCAGCGACGCCGTCAGGCCGACGGACAGCGCGGTCGTGTAGATCGCGGTGACCCGGCCGATCCGGTCGGGGAAGTGCAGCTTCACCAGCGAGGGGAGCAGCACGTTCGCCATCGCCATCCCCGCGAGGGCGACGAGCGAGAGCACCAGGAACACCGACTCCCGGTGGGTCAGCACCCGACCGATGAGGCCGGCGATCGCGGCCACGATCGCCAGCAGCGTGACCCGGTGGATGCCGATCCGGTGCGCGGCAGCGGGCGCGAGCGCGCCGAACGCGGCGAACGCGATCACCGGCAGCGACGTGAGGAGCCCGGCGGTCGCCCCCGACATCGAGTACGCGTCCCGGACCTCCGCGAGCACGGGCCCGACGCTGATCGCGGCGGGGCGCAGGTTGAAGGACAGCAGGACCAGGCCGACCAGGACGAGGGCGGCCGTGCGGCGCGCGGGGGTGCTCACCCGGGCGATGCTCTCACCCGGCCGGGGGTGGGCGGCGGCAGGATGGCGCCATGCGAGAGATCCGCGACACCGAGCGCCGGTCCCGACTGGCGCGCCGCCACGCCCTCGCACCCGGCCACCGCGCCGCCGGCCCCGAGGCGGCGACGTACGCGATGACGGTGCTGCACGCCACCGAGGCACCGACGGTCTACCTCTCCTTGTGGGCGCGGGCGGACGGGCTCACGGTGGCCGACGTCGACCGGGCGCTGTACGCCGACCGCACGCTGGTCAAGCAGCTCGCGATGCGCCGCACCCTGTTCGTCTTCCCGCGCGACCTGCTGCCGGCCGCCTGGGGGAGCGCGTCGGCCCGGGTCGCCCGGGCCCACCGCGCCCGACTGGCCAAGGACGTCGAGGCCGCCGGTCTCGCGGCCGACGGCGAGGCCTGGGTCGCGGCCGCCGAGGCTGCCACCCTGACCCGGCTCGCCGACGGCTCGGAGCTCTCGGCCGCGCAGCTGCGCGAGGAGCTGCCCGAGCTCGAGGGGCGCCTGCACATGTCGCCCGGCAAGTCCTACGGCGGGCACGTCCCGATCGCGCCCCGGCTGTTCACCCAGCTCGGGGTGGAGGGCAGCATCGTCCGCGGCCGCAACGCGGGCCATTGGCGCACCGCCCGGCCGCAGTGGACCCTGACCTCGACCTGGCTGGGCGAGGTGCCCGAGCCGGCCAAGGAGCGGGAGGGGTACGCCGAGCTGGTCGGCCGCTGGCTGCGCACCTTCGGGCCGGGCACCGAGGCCGACCTGGTGTGGTGGCTGGGCGCCACCAAGGGCGCGGTCCGCGCCGCGCTCGCCGACGTCGCCGCGGTCGAGGTCGCGCTGGAGGGCGGTGGCGCCGGGTGGCTGCTGCCCGACGACCCGCTGGCCGTCGACCCCGAGCCCGACATCGAGCCGTGGGCGGCGCTCCTGCCGGTGCTCGACCCGACCGTGATGGGCTGGAAGGAGCGGTCCTTCTTCCTCGGACCGCACGCGCCGGCCCTGTTCGACGCGAACGGCAACGCCGGCACCACCGTCTGGTGGGACGGCCGGGTCGTCGGCTGCTGGGTGCAGGACCCCGACGGCCTGGTGCTGCTCAACCTCCTCGAGGACGTGGGCAGCGACGGCGCCGCCGCGCTGGAGGTCGAGGCGGCCCGGCTGACCGCGTGGCTGGGAGGCGATCGGGTCAGCACGGTCTACCCGTCTGCGGCGATGAAGCAGGCCGTCGCGCGCTGAACCCGTAGCCTTGACCGGTGCGCGACCAGCCCGAGCAGCAAGCCCCACCCGTCCAGCGGCTGCGGATCCGCTACGCCAAGCGCGGCCGGCTCCGGTTCACCAGCCACCGCGACTTCAGCCGGGCCTTCGAGCGGGCGGTCTTCCGCGCGCGGGTCCCGATGGCCTACTCCTCGGGGTTCAACCCGCACCCGCGGATCTCGTACGCCGGCGCTGCGCCCACCGGGTCCGCGAGCGAGGCCGAGTACCTCGAGATCGGGCTGGCCGAGGTCCGCGACCCCGCAACCGTGCGCGCCGCCCTGGAGGAGGCGCTGCCCGACGGCCTCGACGTCGTCGAGGTGGTGGAAGCCGCCGGGGGCTCCCTCGCGGACCTCCTGGAGGCGAGCCACTGGCTGCTCGACCTCGAGGTCGCTCCGGAGGTCACCGGCCCGGCTGTCACGACCTTCCTTGCGGCGGAGGCCGTGCCGGTGCAGCGGATGACCAAGAAGGGGCTGCGCGACTTCGACTGCCGCGCGGCCGTGATCGCGCTCGCCGCGGAGCCGCACGGGACCGGCACCCGCCTCGACCTGGTGCTCCGGCACGGCGTCCCGTCGGTGCGCCCGGACGACGTGCTGGCCGGACTGACCGCGGTCTCCGGCCTCGAGATGCCCGGCGCCCCGCTGCTCACCCGGCTCGCCCAGGGCCCGCTCGACCCCACCACCGGAGAGATCGGCGACCCGCTGGGCGGCTGACGGTGACGGCCACCACCGCGACGTGTGCGATACTCGCAGGGATCGGCCCGGGCAACCTGCCCGGAACGGTACGACGACGTTCTCGCCGGCCCACCCAGGGTCGGCACGCTGGCTGGATGTCGTTCCACCAGACCGCGACGCGGCCCGGTAGGTCGGTGACAGCGACCCACCGCGAGTCCCAGGGACTCAGGCCAGGCGACCGCGGCAGGTGGGGCGACGTGCACCGGTGACGCACCGCGGAGGGTGTCGCCGCCACACGACAGGCTTTGCGTCGCCCGCTCTGAACACCCGGGCGGGCGACGTCGGACCCGCCCGGGCGCACGCCGTTCGGGCCTAGGAGCACACACGATGCCCGACGACCTCCAGGCCGGAGCAGAACCCACCACCGACGCGCCCGAGCAGGCGCCCACAGCAGAGAAGCCGGCCGCCAAGAAGGCGACCGCTCGCAAGACCGCGGCCAAGAGGACCGCGAAGAAGGCCGCCGCCGCGGAGCCGGCCGACACCCTCGTCGACGCGCCCCTCCTCGACGCGCCCGCCGACGCAGGCGGCGACGCCGCGGTCGAGGCGCCCGCGAAGAAGACCGCCGCGAAGAAGACGGCCGCCAAGAAGGCCGCCGCGAAGAAGGCCCCCGCGAAGGCCGTGGCCAAGAAGTCGGCGGCGAAGAAGGCAGCGGCCGAGCCGGTACCGGCCGAGGAGGCGCCGACCCCGCCCCACGGCGACCCGCTCGCCCAGCCGACGACCGAGCAGGCCGGGCCGGCCGCCCCCGCGGTGCTGTTCCAGGCACCCGAGTCGACGAAGCCCGCGAAGAAGACCGCCAAGAAGGCCGCGGCCAAGAAGGCCCCGGCCAAGAAGGCCGCCGCGACGGCTCCGGACGAGGACCAGGCGGCCGCCGACAGTGCCGAGACGGCCGAGGAGTCGGCCCGGCCGGCGAAGAAGACCGCCGCCAAGAAGACCGCTGCCAAGAAGACCGCCGCCAAGAAGGGCGGCGGGCGCAAGGCCGACGGATCCAGCGACCAGCCCGAGACCGCTACCGAGGACGAGGACGACGAGACCACGCAGCCCGAGGATGCCGAGAGCGCCGAGACCGGTGGCGAGGGCACCGGCCGTCGTCGTCGCCGCCGTGGCGGGCGCCGTCGGCGCAAGGCCGGTGACGGTGACAGCGGCTCGGGTGACGCGGCACACGCGGGCCCCGGTGAGGACGCCGAGGACGCCTCGGACCGCTCCGACGCCGCGGCCGCCGAGGACTCCGGCCCCGAGTCGGGTGGTGAGTCGGGGGGCGAGAGCAGCTCGCGCCGGCGCCGCCGGCGCCGCCGTTCGGGCGAGGACGGCGGCGCGTCCGCCGAGGACCCCGAGGGCACCGTCACCCGGGTCCGCAGCCGCCGCTCCGCGGAGGACGAGATCACCGCGGTCTCCGGCTCCACCCGCCTCGAGGCCAAGAAGCAGCGGCGGCGCGAGGGCCGCGAGGCCGGCCGTCGGCGCGCCCCGATCGTCAGCGAGGCGGAGTTCCTCGCCCGCCGTGAGTCGGTCGACCGGGTCATGGTCGTCCGCCAGCGCGAGGACCTGACCCAGATCGGCGTCCTCGAGGACCGGGTCCTGGTCGAGCACTACGTCGCGCGCGAGTCGCAGACCTCGCTGATCGGCAACGTCTACCTCGGCCGCGTGCAGAACGTGCTGCCCTCCATGGAGGCGGCGTTCATCGACATCGGCAAGGGCCGGAACGCGGTGTTGTACGCCGGTGAGGTCAACTGGTCGGCGCTGGGCCACAAGGACGGGCAGCCGCGCAAGATCGAGTCGGTCCTCTCCTCGGGCCAGTCCGTGCTGGTGCAGGTCACCAAGGACCCGATCGGTCACAAGGGCGCCCGCCTGACCAGCCAGATCAGTCTCGCGGGCCGGTTCCTGGTCTACGTGCCCGACGGCACCACCAGCGGCATCTCCCGCAAGCTCCCCGACACCGAGCGCACCCGGCTCAAGGCGCTGCTCAAGGAGATCGTCCCCGACAGCGCCGGCGTCATCGTTCGCACGGCCGCGGAGGGCGCCAGCGAGGAGGAGCTCACCCGGGACGTGGAGCGGCTCAAGGCCCGCTGGGAGGACATCGAGGGCAAGGCCAAGGGCAGCGCCCCCCAGCTCCTCTACGGCGAGCCGGACCTGACCCTCAAGGTCGTCCGAGACCTGTTCACCGAGGACTTCTCCAAGCTGGTGATCCAGGGCGAGGACGCCTGGGACACGGTGCAGGGCTACGTCCACCACGTCGCGCCCGATCTGGAGGCCCGGCTCGAGCGCTACGACCCCGGCGCGGACGGGGCGGGCGGCAAGGCCGACGTGTTCGCGGAGTACCGGATCGACGAGCAGATCGCCAAGGGGCTGGACCGCAAGGTCTGGCTGCCGTCGGGCGGCTCGCTGATCATCGACCGTACCGAGGCGATGACCGTCGTCGACGTGAACACCGGCAAGTTCACCGGCTCGGGCGGCAACCTCGAGGAGACCGTCACCAAGAACAACCTGGAGGCGGCCGAGGAGATCGTCCGCCAGCTCCGGCTGCGCGACATCGGCGGCATCATCGTCGTCGACTTCATCGACATGGTCCTGGAGTCCAACCGCGACCTCGTGCTGCGCCGCCTGGTGGAGTGCCTCGGCCGCGACCGGACCCGCCACCAGGTCGCCGAGGTGACCTCGCTCGGGCTCGTGCAGATGACCCGCAAGCGGATCGGCACCGGACTGCTCGAGGCGTTCAGCGAGACCTGCGAGCACTGCCAGGGACGCGGCGTGCTGGTGCACGAGGCGCCGGTCGAGCCCCGGCGCGCGGAGGACGACTCCCGCCGCGGCTCGGGCCGCCGCGGTCGCGGTGGCCGAGGCCGAGGCTCCGACCAGGACGCGGCGGCGAGCGCGCCGCAGAAGGCTCCTTCGCCCAAGGACGTGGCCGCGATGGCCCGGCCCGACAGCGCCGACCTCTCCACCGAGGCAGCGACCGACGCGGCGACCGAGGCGGCGGTGCCGGAGGTCGACGAGGTGCCACCGGTGGCGGCCGAGGAGACCCCGGAGCGACCCACGGACCAGCCGGTCGAGGCGGCGGCGCCCGTCGAGACACCGCCTGAGCCCGAGACGCCCGCCGAGCCCGAGCCGCCCAAGGTCGTGACCCGCAGCCGTCGGCGCAGCGCGAGCCGGCCCGCCGGCACCCCGACGACGGCCACGACGGCCACGGCGCCCGCAGCAGAGCCCGTCGCGGAGCCGGTCGTCGCGGAGCCGGTCGTCGCGGAGCCGGCCGAGGAAGCCGTCCCCGAGGCGGTCGGGGAGCCGGTTCCGGACCCGGTGCCGGAGCCCCCGAAGGTCGTCACCCGGACCCGGCGTCGATCCGCCAGCCGGCCCGCAGGCCCGCCGGTCACCGAGGCGCCGGCCAGCCCGGCCAGCCCGGTGGCCGAGACGCCCCCGCCGGGGGCCATCGGCAGCGTCGGCGTGCCGCCCGTGAGCGGTGTGGTCGAGCCCGGCACGGCGGAGGCCGAGACCGACGACGTCCCGGCCATCGAGCACGTGCCGATCAAGAAGAAGGGCTCACGGAAGCGCTGAGGCGGTCCCGGGGCCGGTCCCGGTCCGGCTCCGGTTTTGCCGTAGTGGTGCCCGATCCGTAGTATTGATCCTCGGTGCGTCCAGGCGTGCCTCTTCTGTGCGGCGCCCGACCGTGTGCGCCCCAGACCCCGACGTAACGCATCAGACCCGACGAAGGAGACCGCGGTGTACGCGATCGTGCGCGCAGGCGCCAAGCAGCAGAAGGTTGCCGTGGGCGACGTCATCGAGATCGACCAGGTCGAGACCGCGGCTGGCGAGAAGGTGACGCTGCCGGTCGTCCTCGTCGTCGACGGCGAGACCGTCACCTCGGACGCCAAGAAGCTCGACAAGGCGTCGGTGACGGCGGAGGTCCTCGGTGGCACCAAGGGTCCCAAGATCGTGATCCAGAAGTACAAGAACAAGACCGGCTACAAGAAGCGCCAGGGTCACCGGCAGAAGTACACCCAGGTCAAGGTCACCGACATCTCCCTCTGAGCACCGCTCGAGCACCCGAGAAGGACACGAAATGGCACACAAGAAGGGCGCGGCGTCCACCAAGAACGGCCGCGACTCCAACTCCCAGCGCCTCGGCGTCAAGCGGTACGGCGGCCAGGTCGTCAACGCCGGCGAGATCATCGTGCGCCAGCGGGGCACCCACTTCCACCCGGGCAGCGGCGTCGGCCGCGGCGGTGACGACACCCTGTTCGCGCTGGTCGCCGGTGCCGTCCAGTTCGGCACGCGTCGCGGTCGCCGCGTCGTGAACATCGTCCCGGGCGAGTGACCTGACGCTCGCATCCCACGCAGCAGCTGCGAACGGGCGTCCCTGACGGGGCGCCCGTTTCTGCATTTCCACCGAGTTCTCCGAGAGAGTAGGCACCATGGCAGTCCCGACCTTCGTCGACCGCGTGACGCTGCACGTCAGCGCCGGGCGCGGCGGCAACGGCGTGGCGTCCGTGCACCGGGAGAAGTTCAAGCCGCTCGGCGGCCCCGACGGCGGCAACGGTGGTCCGGGCGGATCGGTGACCCTGCGGGTCGACCCCGACGTGACCACGTTGCTGGACTACCACCACAGCCCCAAGCGGCGCGCCGAGCACGGCGGTCACGGCGCGGGTGCGCACCGCAACGGCGCTCACGGCGCCGACCTGGTGCTCCCGGTGCCGGACGGCACGGTCGTGAGCGACCCGCAGGGACACCTGCTGGCCGACCTGGTCGGACCCGGCACCGAGCTGGTCGTCGCCCAGGGCGGCCGGGGTGGTCTCGGCAACGCGGCACTGGCCTCGGCCAAGCGCAAGGCGCCCGGCTTCGCGCTGCTCGGCGAGCCGGGCGACGAGCTGGAGATCGTGCTCGAGCTCAAGGTGGTGGCCGACATCGGGTTGGTCGGGTTCCCCAGCGCCGGCAAGTCCAGCCTGATCGCGGCGATCTCGCGGGCCCGGCCCAAGATCGCCGACTACCCGTTCACGACCCTGGTGCCCAACCTCGGCGTGGTGTCCGCCGGCGACACGACGTTCACCGTCGCCGACGTGCCCGGCCTGATCGAGGGCGCGAGCGAGGGCCGTGGCCTCGGCCACGACTTCCTGCGCCACATCGAGCGCTGCGCCGCGATCGTGCACGTGGTGGACACCGCGAGCATCGAGCCGGGCCGCAACCCGGTCGACGACCTCGACGTGATCGAGAACGAGCTGACCCGGTACGGCGGCCTCGAGGACCGGCCGCGCCTGGTGGCGCTGAACAAGGTCGACGTCCCGGACGGCCGCGACATCGCCGGCTTCGTCGTCGACGAGCTGCGCCAGCGCGGGCTGCGCGTCTTCGAGGTCTCCGCGGCCTCCGGCGAGGGCCTGCGCGAGCTCACCTTCGCGATGGCGGGCATCGTCGAGGCGGCCCGCGCCGCGAAGCCGGCGGTCGAGGCCACCCGGATCGTGCTGCGCCCGCCCTCGGTCGACGGCAGCGACGCGTTCACCGTCACCGCGACCCCGGACGGCTGGCGGGTCCGGGGCGAGAAGCCGGAGCGCTGGGTGCGGCAGACCGACTTCAGCAACGACGAGGCCGTGGGCTTCCTCGCCGACCGGCTCAACCGGCTCGGCGTCGAGACCCGGCTGGCCGAGATGGGTGCGGAGGAGGGGGACGCCGTCCTCATCGGCGACCCCGAGAACGCGGTCGTGTTCGACTTCAAGCCCGGGGTCGACGCGGCGGCCGAGATCCTCAGCCGGCGCGGCGAGGACCAGCGCTTCGACGAGTCGCGGCCCGCGGCGCGGCGCCGCCGGGCCATCGAGGAGGCGATGGCGGACCGGGCTGAGGGCGAGACCCGCGCTGACGTCGCCCGTCGGCTCGACCGGCCCGCCCGTGAGGACGGCGGAGCCTACGGGCCGCAGTCCTACGAGATCGGCGGCAGGGACGACCCGGACTGGGCCGAGGAGGATCTCGGGGAATGAGCAGGAGATGAGGCAGTCATGAGCCTGCGCCACGAGGTCACCGAGGCGAAGCGGATCGTCGTCAAGATCGGTTCCTCCTCGCTCACCACGGCGGCCGGCGGCATCGACCCGGGCCGCGTGCGCGACCTCGTCGACGTGCTCGCGAAGTTGCGCGCCGGCGGCAGCGAGGTGGTGCTGGTCTCCTCGGGCGCGATCGCTGCCGGACTGGCGCCGCTCGGGCTGCGGCGCCGGCCCCGCTCCCTCCCCGCCCAGCAGGCCGCCGCCTCCGTCGGGCAGGGGCTGCTCGTGCACCGCTACAACGAGGAGCTCGCCCGGCACGGCGTGGTCGCCGGCCAGGTGCTGCTCACCGTCGACGACGTCACCCGCCGCTCGCACTACCGCAACGCCTACCAGACCTTCGCCAAGCTGCTCGAGCTCGGCGTGCTGCCGATCGTCAACGAGAACGACACCGTCGCGACCAGCGAGATCCGGTTCGGCGACAACGACCGGCTGGCGGCCCTCGTCGCACACCTGGTGCACGCCGACCTGCTGGTGCTGCTCTCCGACGTCGAGGGCCTGTACGACGCCGACCCGGCCGCGCCGGGCAGCTCGATGCTGCCCGACGTCGTCTCGGTCCACGACCTCGCCGACGTACGCATCGGCAAGGCCGGCGCCGCCGGCCTCGGCACCGGTGGCATGCACACCAAGATCGACGCCGCCCGGATCGCGACCGGTGCCGGGATCCCCGTCGTGCTCACCTCCGCCGAGCGCGCGCCGGCCGCGCTGCTCGGGGAGCCGGTCGGAACGCTGTTCCACGCCACCGGCCGACGGCGGCCGACCCGGTTGCTGTGGCTGGCCCACGCGACCGAGCCGAAGGGGACGCTGCTGCTGGACGCGGGCGCGGTCCGCGCCGTCGTCGAGCGCCGGGCCTCGCTGCTGGCCGCCGGGATCACCGGGGTCGAGGGGACCTTCCACGCGGGCGACCCGGTGGACATCGCCGCGCCGGACGGCACCCCGGTCGCGCGCGGCCTGGTCAACTTCGACGCCGAGGAGCTCCCGAACCTCCTCGGCCGCTCCTCCCACGAGCTCAAGCGCGAGCTCGGGGCGGGCTACGAGCGCGAGGTCGTCCACCGCGACGACCTGGTCCTGCTGTAGACGGGGGTGGCGGTTTCCCCGGTTCACCGGGGAAGTTGGAACTTCTGGCCCGAAATTTTGGCCCAACAGTTCCGGTTTCCCCGGTTCACCGGGGAAACCGACCCGGGCCAGCTACCGCCGCCCCAGCCCCCGGGCTGCCCTACCACGCGGGGGAGCCGCGCAGCGACGGGCACGGGACCATGGTCTTCAGCTCGACCGAGCTCGGCCGCCCCGAGCGCACCGCCACCTGGTACGACGGCTGCGTGGTCCGGGCGGGCGACCTGGTGGTGGTCCCGACGCACCCGCAGGCGCCGACCGAGCCGGACCTGTGGCGCTCCGACCACGCGGCGCTGCTGGACGCCGTACGCCGGCACGACCCCGACCTGGTGCTCGGCGACCTCAACGCCACCGACGACCATGCGCCGATGCGGGCGCTCACCGACACGGGCCTGCGGGACGCAGTCGAGCTCGCGAACGGGGGCTGCCAGCGCACCTGGCCGGCCGGCGGCCGCTGGCAGGTCATCGGGCTCGCGGCGCCACCGCTCACCCGGATCGACCACGTGCTCGTCGGCTCGCGGCTCGCGGTGGTCTCGGTCCGCACCGCCGACCTGCCCAGCAGCGACCACCGGGCGGTCGTCGCGGTCCTCGCCCGCACGTGACGCTCCGGCCCCGGCGCACGTCCGAGGGGGCCGGTCCGTTGGTGGCCGAGTCCGGCGGCGCCGTACGCTGGTCGGTGCGATGACTGCAGCTGCCCCGAGCCGGACCGTCTACCTCGACCACGCCGCGACCACCCCGATGGTCCCCGCGGCGGTGGAGGCGATGACCGCGCACCTGCGCGAGGTCGGCAATCCGAGTTCGCTGCACGCGTCCGGCCGCCGAGCTCGCCGGGTCGTCGAGGAGTCGCGGGAGACGATCGCGCAGGCGCTGAACTGTCGGCCGGGAGAGGTCGTGTTCACCTCCGGCGGCACCGAGGCCGACAACCTGGCGGTCAAGGGGATCTTCTGGTCCCGCCGCGACGAGGACGCCCGCCGCACCCGTGTGCTGACCACCGCGGTCGAGCACCACGCGGTGCTCGACGCCGTGCACTGGCTGGGCCACGCCGAGGGCGCCGAGGTCGAGCTGCTGCCGGTCGACGACCGGGCCCGGCTCGACGTCGACGCACTGCGCTCCGCCATCGAGCGTGACCCCGCGTCGGTCGCCGTCGTCTCGGTGATGTGGGCCAACAACGAGGTCGGCACCCTCCAGCCGATCCACGACGTCGTGGCGCTCGCGGCCGAGCACGGCATCCCGGTGCACACCGACGCCGTGCAGGCCGTCGGGCACGTGCCGGTCGACTTCGCCGCATCGGGCATCGACGCACTGACCCTCACCGGCCACAAGCTCGGCGGGCCGTACGGCGTGGGCGCGCTCGTGGTGCGCCGGGAGGTGCCGGTGCGGCCGCTGGTCCACGGCGGCGGCCAGGAGCGCGACATCCGCAGTGGCACCCTCGACACCCCGGCGATCGCCGGGTTCGCCGCCGCCGTCGAGCTGGCCGTCAAGCACCAGGCCGACCACGCGACGCACATCGGCGCGCTGCGTGACGAGCTGGTCCGCCGGGTGATCGAGGTGGTGCCCGACGCGCACCTGCACGGCGCGGCGCTGGACCTCGGGGGGACCGAGCGGCTCCCGGGCAACGCCCACCTCGGCTTCCCCGGCTGCGAGGGCGACTCGCTGCTGATGCTGCTCGACGCGCGCGGCATCGAGTGCTCCACGGGATCGGCCTGCTCCGCCGGCGTGCCCCAGCCCTCCCACGTGCTCCTCGCGATGGGCTGCGACGCCGACCAGGCCCGCCACTCGCTGCGCTTCTCGCTCGGTCACACGACCACCGCGGCCGACGTCGACGCCGTCGCCGAGGCGATCGGGCCGGTCGTCGAGCGGGCCCGGGCCGCCCGGAGGTGATCGCGGGATGAGGGTCCTCGCCGCCATGTCCGGCGGCGTCGACTCCGCGGTGGCCGCTGCGCGCGCGGCCGAGGCGGGGCACGACGTCACCGGCATCCACCTCGCGCTCTCGCGCAACCCGCAGTCCTACCGCTCGGGCGCGCGCGGCTGCTGCACGATCGAGGACAGCAACGACGCCAGGCGCGCCGCCGACGTGATCGGCATCCCGTTCTATGTCTGGGACCTGTCCGACCGGTTCCACGAGGACGTGGTCGAGGACTTCATGGCCGAGTACGCCGCCGGCCGCACGCCCAACCCGTGCCTGCGCTGCAACGAGAAGATCAAGTTCGCCGCCGTCCTGGACCGCGCGCTCGGGCTGGGCTTCGACGCCGTCGCGACCGGCCACTACGCCCGCCTGGTGGCGGGCGCCGACGGTCTCGTCGAGATGCACCGGGCCGTCGACCACGGCAAGGACCAGTCCTACGTGCTGGGCGTGCTCGACCAGGGCCAGCTGCGCCACTCGCTCTTCCCGCTCGGCGGGTCCACCAAGGACGAGGTCCGCCGCGAGGCGGCCGAGCGGGGGCTGCTGGTCGCCGACAAGCCGGACAGCCACGACATCTGCTTCATCGCCGACGGCGACAACGCCGGCTGGCTGCGCGAGAAGCTCGGCGACCGTGCGCCCCACCACGAGGGCACGATCGTCGACGACGACACCGGCGAGGTGCTCGGTCGCCACGAGGGCAGCTACGGCTTCACGATCGGCCAGCGCAAGGGCCTGCGGATCGGCCGGCCGGCCCCGGACGGCCGGCCGCGCTTCGTGCTGGACATCGAGCCGGTCTCGGGCACCGTCACCGTGGGCCCGCACGAGCGGCTCGCCGTCCACCGGCTGCGCGGCATCCGCCCCCGCTGGTGCGGCACCGTCCCCGACCGGCTGAGCGGCACGGTGCAGCTGCGCGCGCACGGCGAGGAGCACCGGGCCGTCCTGGTCCGCGACGGCGACGAGGTGGACATCGAGCTGCTGGAGCCGGCGTACGGCATCGCGCCGGGCCAGGCCGCGGTCCTGTACGACGGGAGCCGCGTCGTCGGCTCGGCCACGATCTCCGCCACCGACCGCGTGGCCGCGCGATGACGCTCGCAACGGGTGTCGGCTCCTACCCGGGCGTCGACCAGGCGGCGTACGACGAGGCGGTCCGCACGGTGCTCGGCGAGCTGGGGGAGGGCGGCACCGGCCTTCCGCACCTGCCGGAGGTCCCCGGTCGCGGTGCAACCGCCACCCTCACCGGACGCGGCCTCGCGGTCGTCGCGGAGTTGACGGCCGATCTCCAACCGGCCGGGTGGCGGCTCACCGGCACCCACGGCGGATCCGGCGTCGACCACCGCCGGGCCCGCAGCCTGCTCGCCCAGGACCTGGACACACTGGAGGAGGAGGCGGCCGGGCTGGCCGGCGCCTTCAAGATCCAGGTCGCCGGCCCGTGGACCCTGGCCGCCACCGTCGAGAAGCCCCGCGGTGACAAGATCGTCAGCGACGCCGGCGCCCGTCGCGAGCTGGCTCAGGCGCTCGCCGAGGGGCTCGGCGACCACGTCCGCGACGTCCGCCGGCGGCTGCCGGACGTGCAGCGCCTGGTCGTGCAGGTCGACGAGCCGGCGATCGCCGCCGTCCTCGCCGGGAAGGTCCCGACCGCGTCCGGCTTCGGCCGGCACCGTAGCGTCCATCCCCCCGAGGCCGCCGAGGCGCTCGAATGGGTGCTCGGCGCCGTGTCGGCCGCCGGCGCCGAACCGTGGGTGCACACCTGCGCGCCGGACGCCCCGGTCCGGCTGCTCACCGGAGCCGGTGCCCGGGGACTCTCGGTCGACCTCGCCGTGGCGACGGCCGCCGACCACGACGCCGTCGCCGAGGCGCTCGAGGCCGGCGGCACGGTCGCGCTCGGCGTCGTGCCCGCGTCGGACCCGCCGACCGCGCCCACCGACGCGGGGGTCACCGAGTCGGTGCTCCGCTGGCTCGACATGGTCGGCCTCGACCCCGCCGAGGTGGCCGACCGGCTGGTCGTCACCGCCGGCTGCGGCTTCGCCGGTGCGACCCCGACGTGGGTACGCCGGGCGCTGGGGCTGCTGCGCACCAGCGCGGCCAGCCTGTCCGGCTGAGCCGGCCGCATCAGGCGGCTGCTGTGCGGGTACCGACCGGCCATGGGCGACCTGACAGGTAGGACCGTGGCCATCATCGCGACCGACCACTTCGAGGAGGCCGAGCTCGTCCAGCCACGCGACGCGCTGCGCGACGCGGGGGCGACGGTGCTCGTCTACTCGACCGGCACCGACCCGATCCAGGGAGTCGAGGGTGACACCACCCCGACGCAGAAGGTGGAGGTGGACGGCACCCTCGACGACCTCGACGTCGGGTCCGTCCAGGCCCTGGTCGTGCCCGGCGGCACCGTCAACGCCGACCGGATCCGCACCGAGCCGCGCGCCCAGGACATCGCGCGCCAGGCGATGGAGGACGGCAAGCCGCTGGCCGTCATCTGCCACGGGCCCTGGCTCCTCGTCTCGGCCGGACTGGCCCGCGGGCGGCGGCTGACCAGCTACCCCAGCCTCGCCGACGACGTCCGCAACGCCGGCGGCACCTGGACCGACGAGGAGGTCGTCGTCGACGGCAACCTGATCACCAGCCGCAGCCCCGAGGACCTGCCCGCCTTCATCAAGGCCCTGGAGGACGCGCTCTCCTGACCCGTAACGCGCCGGTGCCCCACCCCCGGCGTGCGGGGATGGGGCACCGGCTTTCGCCACTCCTTGGGAGAGGGGACGTCAGCCCACGTGCACGGGGGCCTCGGGTCCGTCGGTGGCGAGCTCCTGGTGCTTGACGTTGAGGAACACCCACGTCACGAGCGAGGCCAGCAGCATCAGGCCCGCGCCCAGCAGGAACGCATCGGTCGCGCCCTCGGTGAAGATCTCGATGCCGGCGACCTTCTGGAGGATCCCCGCCTGGGTCGGGTCGAGCTGGGCGGCCGCCTGCGCGAGCTGCGGGAACAGCTCGGCCGAGCGGTCGTCCATGGTCTGCGTGGCGATCGTGCCGAGCAGCGAGAGGCCGAGCGCGCCGCCCACCTGCTGCATGGTGTTCAGCACGCCGGACCCGATCCCGGCGTCCTCGACCCGCAGGTGGTGCACCGCGGTCAGCGTCAGCGGCACGAACACCAGGCCCATGCCGAACGACATCATCAAGATGAACGGCAAGATGTCGGTGGCGTAGCTGCCCTGCACGGCGGTCACCGGGAACGAGGTGTCGTACGGCAGCCGGGAGAACCCGAACAGCGCGCCGGCCGACAGCAGGGTGCCGATCCCGGCCAGGAAGCGGGGGTCCACCCGGTTGATCATGTTCGACGAGATGCCGGCCGCGGCCATCAGGCCGAAGACGAACGGCAGGAACGCCACGCCGGCCTTGATCGGGCTGTAGCCCATCACGGTCTGGATGTACTGGCTGAGGTAGAAGAACATCGCGAACATCGCTGCCGGGGCGAAGAACATCGCGACGAAGCTGGCCGCCCGGGTGCGGTTGGTGAACACGCGCACCGGCAGCAGTGGGTGCTCCACCCGGCGCTCCAGGGTCAAGAAGACCGCGATCAGCGCGACGCCGACCACCAGGCTGGCGACGGTCCAGGTGTCGCCCCAGCCGTCCGTCCCCGCGCGGCTGATGCCGTAGACGAGGCCGAGCACGCCGAGCGTGCCGGTGACCGCACCGGGCAGGTCGAGCTCGCCGGGGTGCGTCTCGGACTCCGGCAGGAAGCGGGTCGCCAGGAGTGCCGTGGCCACGCCGATCGGGGTGTTGATCAGCAGCGTCAGCCGCCAGCCCTCCACGTCCATGCCGAGGACGCTGTCCATCCCCGTCAGCCAGCCGCCGAGCAGCAGGCCGACGGCCGCGCCGACGCCGGACATGGCGGCGTACACGCCGAAGGCGCGGTTGCGCGCGGGCCCGGCGGGGAACGTCGTGGCGATCAGCGCGAGGGCCGCCGGGGAGGCGAGCGCCGCGCCGAGGCCCTGCAGGCCACGGGCGGCCAGCAGCAGCGGCTCGTTGGTGGCGAGCCCGCCGAGCAGGGACGCGATCCCGAAGACGATCAGGCCGAGCATGAAGACCCGGCGCCGGCCGTAGAGGTCGCCGAGGCGGCCGCCCAGCAGCAGCAGGCTGCCGAAGGCGAGGGCGTAGCCGGTCACGACCCAGCGCAGGTTCGCGTCGGAGATGCCCAGGTCACCTTGGATGTAGGGGAGGGCGATGTTCACGATGGTGCCGTCGAGCACCACCATCAGCTGCGCCACCGAGATGAGCACGAGGGCCCATCCCAGGTGGCGGGTCGTTCCGGGCGGCGCGGTGGTCTCCGCGCCGGCGGTGCTGGTGACTTCGGTCATCAGTCTTCCTGTTCCTTGTGGGAGTCCTTGTGGGACGGGGAGGGGGACGGGTCCGTCGTGGCCGGGACCGCACAACAGGTGGCGGCCGGCAGGATGATCTGGTCGATCACCCGGGTGATCAGGTCCTCGTCGGGCTGTTCGCCCATCACGAAGACGCGGTGCAGGACGATGCCGGCCAGGGCCGGCTCGAGCAGGGAGAGGTCGGCCTCGGCGCAGACCTCGCCGCGCTCGCGAGCGCGCCTCCAGATCTCCTGGGAGACCGCGATCTTGGGGCCGACCACCTCGCGGCGGAAGGCCTCGGCGAAGTCGGCGTCGCGGGCGATGGCGGTGAGCACGCTCGCGAACGTCGCCACGCTCTGCGGGTCCACGAGGCCGCCCATCCCGCAGAAGACTCCCTGCAGGTCGCCGCGCAGGGTCCCGGTGTCGGGGAGCTCGGCCGGTCCCTTGGCGGAGTGCAGCGCCTCGATCACCAGGCTGACCTTGTTGTTCCAGCGCCGGTACAGCGTGGCCTTGGACGCCTTGGCCCGGGCGGCGACGGCGTCCATCGTGAGCCGGTCGTAGCCGACGTCGGCGAGCACCTCCAACGTCGCGTCGAGGATCTCCTGCTCACGGTCGCCCTCGACCCGGGGGCGCTCGATCGGGGTCATCGCTGTCCTTCGCCTGCCGTTCACCTGGATGAAACGAAACGGTTTCGTTCCATCGAACAGCGTAGGTCGGCGCGGCATTCCCTCCAACTCGACTTCTTCCGCGATCGCTTCCGCAGGCGGGGCGGTGGTCTGGACCGGAGCGGGCGCGGGCCGGGTGCGAGCACGGCCTGAGCAGGTGTCGGTCGGCCCCGGCACAATGTCCTGCGTGACCGACCCGCGCGAGGAGCACCGCCTGATCGCCGAGGAGATCGAGGAGGCCCGGTGGCGCTACTACGTCCTGGACAGCCCGACCATCGACGACGCCGACTTCGACCGGCGGATGCGGCGCCTGGAGGCGCTCGAGGAGGAGTTCCCCGAGCTGCGCACCCCCGACTCGCCGACCCAGACGGTCGGCGGGGCGGTGTCGACCGACTTCACCTCCCACCCCCACCTGCGCCGGATGGAGAGCCTGGACAACGCCTTCTCGGTCGAGGAGGTCGAGGCGTGGTACGCCCGCCTGCGCCGGGACGGCGTCGAGGACCCGGCGCTGCTGTGTGAGCTCAAGGTCGACGGCCTGGCGATCAACCTGCTCTACGAGGAGGGCCGCCTGGTGCGGGCGCTGACCCGCGGTGACGGCACCACCGGTGAGGACGTCACCTCGAACGTCAAGACGATCACCTCGGTCCCGCACCGCCTCACCGGCACCGACGAGTTCCCGGTGCCCGCGCTGGTCGAGGTGCGCGGCGAGGTGTTCTTGCCCGTCGAGGCGTTCGAACGGCTCAACGAGTCGCTGCTCGAGGCCGGCAAGGCGCCGTTCGCCAACCCCCGCAACTCCGCTGCCGGCTCGCTGCGCCAGAAGGACCCCCGGATCACGGCGTCCCGGGCGCTGGGGATGGTCTGCCACGGCATCGGCGAGCGCCGCGGCTTCGAGCCCCAGGCCCAGTCCCACGCCTACGACGCACTGGCCGCCTGGGGGCTGCCCACCAGCGACCAGGTGCGGGTGGTGTCGACCCTGAAGGGCGTCGAGGGCTACATCGAGAACGCCGGCGCCAGGCGGCACACGATCGTGCCGTACGAGATCGACGGCGTCGTCGTGAAGGTCGACGACGTGGCGCTCCAGCGCCGCCTCGGCTCGACCAGCCGGGCCCCGCGCTGGGCGATCGCGTTCAAGTACCCGCCCGAGGAGGTCAACGCCAAGCTCCTCGAGATCCGGGTGAACGTCGGGCGCACGGGCCGGGTCACGCCGTACGCCGTGATGGAGCCGACCAAGGTCGCCGGCTCGACCGTGGAGAACGCGACGCTGCACAACTTCTACGAGGTCGAGCGCAAGGACGTCCGGCCCGGCGGCCCCGGTGACCCCGGTGACACGGTGATCCTGCGCAAGGCCGGGGACGTGATCCCCGAGATCCTCGGCCCGGTCCTGGCGCTGCGGCCCGAGGGGCTGCAGCCGTGGGTGCCGCCGACGACCTGCCCGTCCTGCGGCACGCCCCTGGTGGAGCAGAAGGAGGGCGACAAGGACCGGCGCTGCCCCAACCACGAGAAGTGCCCGGGCCAGCTGCGTGAGCGGGTCTTCTTCGTCGCCAGCCGCAACGCGTTCGACATCGAGGGGCTCGGCTACGAGGCCGCGGTCGCGCTGCTCGACGCCGAGGTGATCGCCAACGAGGGCGACGTGTTCGACCTGGACGCGGCCGCGCTGCTCCGCGCGCCGCTGTTCACCCGGGCGCCGAAGAAGGACGAGGACGGACCCCAGCTGAGTGCGAACGGCCAGCGGCTGCTCGACAACCTCGACAAGGCGAAGCAGGTGCCGCTGTGGCGGGTACTGGTCGCGCTGTCGATCCGGCACGTCGGGCCGAAGGCCGGGCGGGCGCTGGCGACGGAGTTCGGCTCCATGGCGGCGATCCGGGCCGCGACGGAGGAGCAGCTGGCCGCGGCCGAGGGCGTCGGCCCGACCATCGCCGAGGCCGTGATCGAGTGGTTCAAGGAGCCGTGGCACGTCGAGATCGTCGACAAGTGGGAGCGCGCCGGCGTCACCATGGCGGACGAGCGCGACGAGTCCACGCCGCGGACGTTGGCGGGGCTGACCGTCGTGGTCACCGGCTCCCTGGTCGACTTCAGCCGTGACTCGGCCAAGGAGGCGATCCTCTCGCGCGGTGGCAAGGCCGCGGGCTCGGTGTCGAAGAAGACCGACTACGTCGTGGTGGGGGAGAACGCCGGGTCCAAGGCCGACAAGGCCGAGCAGCTCGGCGTCCCCGTCCTCGACGAGGCCGGCTTCAAGACGCTGCTGGACGGCGGACCCGCGGCCCTGTGACGCCGCCTGTGACAGATGGCCCTGGGCTCGGGACGTACGCCTCTCGTGACCTAGGTCTCATCGGCCCATGCTCGGTGCCATCGGAGTCATCCGTCTCGCACCCGGGAGGTCGTCATGGTGGTGATCGCGTTCATGGTGGTCGGAGGGATCCTGGTGGCGACCATCGCCACCTTCGCCCTCCTCCGCGGCTTCGGCCAGGAGGTCAGCCGCACCGAGGCCGAGCTGCACGAGCCCGGCTCCCACAGCGAGCTCTTCCCAGTCCCGCCGGGCCGCGACCCGGCCGTCCTGATGGGCGTCCTGCGGAGCGCCGGGTTCGTCGCCGTCGAGGAGACGCCCGAGCGGCTGCTGGTCGCCTGCCCGCGTCCGGGCGACGCCGAGCGGGCCCGACACCTGCTCGACCACACCTACCAGACCTAAGCCTGCTCCGCGGCTACGCGCAGGCGGCGCCCGGACCGGCCTCGGTGACCCAGGGCGGGAGCGGACGCGGGTCGGGGGCGGGCCTGCCCTGGGCGTCGTACGTCCAAGCCGGTCCCTGCGCGACCAGCCGGGCGATCCCGATGACCAGGCGGTCGACGTCCTCGGTGGTGGAGCCCAGCCCCAGGCTCGCCCGGACCGCGGTGCGGCCGCCGTTGAGGCGCTCCAGCAGCGGGTGGGCGCAGAAGCGTCCGTCCCGCACGCCGACCCCGTGCTCGGCGGACAGGTACTGCGCGACCAGCTCGGCGTCGTAGCCGGCGACGGTGAACGTGACGACGCCGATCGCCTCGACCTGGCCGCGCCACAGGTGCAGGGTGGGCACCTCGAGGAACTCGAGTGCGTTGAGCAGTCGGTCGCGCAGCCCTTCCTCGTGGATCCGGAGCTCGCTGTCGGGGAGGGCGGCGATCGCCTCACAGGCCGCCGCCAGCGCGACGGCGCCGACGACGTTGGGGGTGCCGGCCTCGTGCCGGGCCGGAGCGTCGGCCCAGGAGGTGTGCTCGAGCGAGACGCTGCGCACCGCCCCGCCGCCGGCGAGGTACGGCGGCGCCGCGTCCAGCCAGTCGCGGCGGCCGACGAGCACGCCGGCGCCGTACGGCGCGTACAGCTTGTGCCCCGAGAACGCGAGGTAGTCGACGCCCAGCCGCTCCAGGTGCACCCGGTGGTGGGGGACCAGCTGGGCGCCGTCGACGGCGATCCGCGCGCCGGCGCGGTGCGCGATCCCGACCAGGTCCGCGAGCGGCAGGATCTCGCCGGTCACGTTCGACGCGCCGGTCACGGCGAGCAGTGCGGCGGGCGCCCGGTGGAGCTCGGCCTCGACCGCAGCGAGGGTGGCGGCGACCGTCTCTCGCGCGGTGACCGCACGGGCGCGCCGGCCCAGGCCCTGCCAGGGCAGCAGGTTGGCGTGGTGCTCGACGTCGAGGTGCACGACATCGCCGGGGACGGCGGTGGCGAGCAGGTTGAGCGCGTCGGTGGTGTTCCGGACGACCTGCACGACGTCGTCGCCCCGCGCGCCCACGAACGCACCGATGGTGCGGCGTGCGGTCTCGTAGGCCGCGGTGCTCACGGCCGAGGCGTAGCCGGCGCCGCGGTGCACGCTGGAGTAGAACGGCAGGAACTCCGCGACCCGGTCCGCCACGGACTGGAGCGCGGGGGCGCTGGCGGCGATGTCCAGGTTCGCGTAGCGGACCGGGCCGCCGGTCACCAGCGGCACCTGCTGGTCCGCACCGACCAGGCGGGCCAGTGGGCGGGTCCGAGCGGCCCGGGCCTGGGCCGAGGTGCGAGTGTTCGTGGGCATGTGGGCACATCCGTCGGGTCAGGGACCCGGGTCGCCGAGTCCGCGCTTGCCGGCTGCGGTCGCAGTCGGCCGTGTCCTCACCCGGGGCACCCCGCCGCGGAGGAGGGTTGCCGACTGGCCAGCCGGGGCTTCGCGCCAGTACTCGTGACGGACGGGACGCTAGCAGCCAGCGGCGGGCCCGCAGACCTTCTCTCCTAGGATGGACACCATGCCTGAGATCACTCGTGACGAGGTCGCGCACCTGGCGAACCTCGCCCGGATCGACCTGTCCGACGCCGAGCTCGACCAGCTCGCACCGCAGCTGAGCGTCATCCTCGAGTCGGTCGCCTCGATCAGCGGCGTCGCCGGCGCCGAGGTCCCGCCGACCTCGCACGCGCTGCCGCTGACCAACGTCTTCCGCGAGGACGTCGTGGTGCCCGGACTGACCCCGGAGCAGGCGCTGTCGGGCGCCCCCGAGGTCGAGCAGCAGCGCTTCTCGGTGCCGCGGATCCTGGGCGAGGAGGCCTGATGTCGATCATCCGCCGCACCGCCGCCGAGATCGCCGACGCGCTCGCCGCGGGCGAGACCACCTCGGCCGAGGTCACCCGGACGCACCTGGACCGCATCGCCGCCGTCGACGGCGCGGTGCACGCGTTCCTCCACGTCGACGCCGAGGGGGCGCTCGCGCAGGCGGCCGAGTCCGACGCCCGCCGCGCGGCCGGCACCCCGCTCTCCCCGCTGGACGGCGTGCCGATCGCCGTCAAGGACGTGCTGGCCACCGAGGGCCTGCCCACGACCTGCGGCTCGAAGATCCTCGAGGGCTGGATCCCGCCGTACGACGCCACCGCGGTCGCGAGGCTGCGCGCCGCCGGCCTGCCGATCCTCGGCAAGACCAACATGGACGAGTTCGCGATGGGCTCCTCGACCGAGCACTCCGCGTACGGCCCCACGCACAACCCGTGGGACCTGGACCGGATCCCCGGCGGCTCCGGCGGAGGCTCGGCGGCGGCGGTTGCCGCGTTCGAGGCGCCGCTGGCGCTCGGCACCGACACCGGCGGCTCGATCCGCCAGCCCGGCGCCGTGACCGGCACGGTCGGCGTCAAGCCGACCTACGGCGGGGTGTCGCGCTACGGCCTGGTCGCGCTCGCGAACTCGCTGGACCAGGTCGGCCCGGTGACCCGGACCGTGCTCGACTCCGCGCTGCTGCACGAGGTCATCGGCGGCCACGACCCGCGAGACTCCACCAGCATCGACCAGCCGCTGCCGTCCCTGGTCGAAGCCGCCCGGCTCGGCGCCACCGGCGACCTCTCGGGGCTGCGGGTCGGCGTGATCACCGAGCTCGCCGGCGACGGGTGGCAGCCGGGCGTGATGGCCCGCTTCCAGGAGTCGGTGGACCTGCTGGTCAAGGCCGGCGCCGAGGTCGTCGAGGTCTCGTGCCCGACGTTCGTGCACGCCCTGGCGACCTACTACCTGATCCTGCCGGCCGAGGCGTCGAGCAACCTCGCGAAGTTCGACGCGATGCGCTACGGCCTGCGGGTCTGGCCCGAGGGCCGTCCCGACGCGAGCGCCGAGGAGGTGATGCGCGCGACCCGCGACGCCGGCTTCGGCCCGGAGGTCAAGCGCCGGATCATCCTCGGCACCTACGCCCTCTCCAGCGGCTACTACGACGCCTACTACGGCCAGGCGCAGAAGGTGCGCACGCTGATCTCGCGCGACTTCGACGCCGCGTTCGCGAAGGCCGACGTGCTGGTCTCGCCGACCGCCCCGACGACGGCGTTCAAGCTCGGGGAGAAGCTCGACGACCCGCTCGCGATGTACCTCAACGACCTCGCGACGATCCCGGCCAACCTCGCCGGCGTGCCCGGCATCTCGGTCCCCAGCGGCCTTGCCGATGAGGACGGCCTGCCCGCGGGCTTCCAGATCCTGGCGCCCGCGCTCGCCGACGACCGCTGCTACCGCGTCGGCGCCGCCCTCGAGGCGCTGCTCCACGACCAGTGGGGTGGACCCCTGCTCGACAAGGCCCCCGCTCTGGAAGGAGCACGCCCGTGACCGAGACCCTCGTCGCCTTCGACGACGTCCTGGCCTCCTACGACCCGGCGATGGGCCTGGAGGTCCACGTCGAGCTGAACACCGCCTCGAAGATGTTCTGCGGCTGCCCGACCGAGTTCGGCGCCGAGCCCAACACCCAGGTCTGCCCGACCTGCCTGGGCCTGCCCGGGGCGATGCCGGTCGTCAACGGCAAGGCGGTCGAGTCGGCGATCCGGATCGGGCTGGCGCTGAACTGCGAGATCGCCGAGTGGTGCCGGTTCGCGCGGAAGAACTACTTCTACCCGGACATGCCGAAGAACTTCCAGACCTCGCAGTACGACGAGCCGATCTGCTTCGAGGGCTACATGGACGTCGATGTGGACGGCGAGACGTTCCGGGTCGAGATCGAGCGGGCGCACATGGAGGAGGACACCGGCAAGTCGCTGCACGTCGGTGGCGCGACCGGCCGCATCCACGGCGCCGACCACTCGCTGGTCGACTACAACCGGGCCGGCATCCCGCTCATCGAGATCGTCACCAAGCCGATCGTCGGCGCCGGCGCGAAGGCGCCGGAGGTCGCCCGCGCGTACGTCGCGCAGCTGCGCGACCTGATCATCGCGCTCGGGGTCTCCGACGCGCGGATGGACCAGGGGTCGATCCGCGCCGACGTGAACCTGTCGCTCTCACCCAAGGACTCGGGGACGCTCGGGACCCGCACCGAGACCAAGAACGTCAACTCGCTGCGCTCGGTCGAGCGCGCGGTCCGCTACGAGATGTCCCGCCACGCCGGCGTCCTGGACGCCGGGCGGCCGATCCTCCAGGAGACCCGGCACTGGCACGAGGACACCGGCGTCACCACGAGCGGCCGGGAGAAGTCCGACGCGGAGGACTACCGCTACTTCCCCGAGCCCGACCTGGTGCCGGTCGCTCCGACCCGCGCCTGGGTGGAGGAGTTGCGCGGCACGCTGCCCGAGAACCCGACCCAGAAGCGCGCCCGGCTGCAGGCGGAGTGGGGCTTCTCCGACCTCGAGATGCGCGACACCGTCGGTGCGGGTGCGCTGCTGATCGTCGAGGAGACGATCGCGGCGGGCGCCTCGCCCCAGGCCGCCCGCAAGTGGTGGCTGGGCGAGATGGCCCGCCGCGCCAACGAGGCCGGTGTCGAGGTCGGCGAGCTCGGGGTCACCCCGGTCGACGTCGCGCGGGTCCAGGTGCTGGTCGACGAGGGGAAGCTCAACGACAAGCTGGCGCGCCAGGTCTTCGACGGGCTGCTCGCCGGCGAGGGCAGCCCCGACGAGATCGTGGCGGCCCGCGGCCTGGCGATCGTCTCCGACGAGGGCGCCCTGTCCGCGGCGGTGGACAGCGCGATCGCTGCGAACCCGGACGTCGCGGACAAGATCCGCGACGGCAAGGTCGCCGCCGCCGGTGCCCTGATCGGCGCGGTGATGAAGGAGATGCGCGGCCAGGCCGATGCCGCCCGGGTCCGCGAGCTGATCCTGGAGAAGCTCGCCTAGCCGGGTCGAGTCGGCGCGTCTTGCTCGCTCAGGAGGGTCGAGTCGGCGTGTCTTGCTCGCTCAGGAGGGTCGAGTCGGCGCGTCTTGCTCGCTTCGCCCGCCGCGGGTGTGGAGAAGGTGGGCATGTTGCGCCGACTCGGGCTCTCCTGCTGAATGTGTGGGTGGGTTGAGCGTGCCGTAGACGGGCGCACGCCGCTCTCTGCCTAGGTTTTGGAGCTGTCTAGGAACCAGAACCGGCGTCAAGGAGAGCGGCGTGCGTGATGTCAGCCTATGGCGGTGCCTGCTCGGGCTCGAAGACACCGTGATCGAGGGTGTCGAGCTCGATCGCGATGAACGGGTGCTCGTGGTCGCTGTTCGGCCGATGGCGCGTCGCCGGGGCCGGTGTGGGCGGTGTCGCGCGCCGGCGGCCGGGTACGACGCTGGGCGCGGTCGGCGGCGGTGGCGTGCCCTGGATAGCGCCACTGTGCGGGTCTACCTGGAAGCCGACTCGCCACGGGTGCGGTGCCGCGCGCATGGCGTGGTCGTCGCGCACGTGCCCTGGGCTCGCCATCGAGCCCGGGCGACGCACGCGTTCGAGGATCAGGTCGCCTGGCTGGTCACCAAGACCTCGCTGTCCACGGTGGCTGAGCTGATGCGGGTGTCGTGGCGCACCGTGAGCGGGATCTTGACCCGGGTCTGGAACCAGATCGCCGCCCGGGTCGACTTGCTCGACGGGTTGACCCGGATCGGGATCGACGAGGTGTCCTGGCGCCGTCATCAGCGTTACCTGCTCGCGGTCGTCAATCACGACACCGGTCGTTTGGTGTGGGTCGGCAAGGGCAACACCACCGCGACCGTCCAGTCGTTCTTCGATGCCCTTGGGCCGCACCGGTGCGCACAGATCACCCACATCAGCGCCGACGCCGCGCCCTACATCGCCAAGTCGACGGCTAAGAACTGCCCGCAGGCGGTCCGGGTCGCCGATCCCTTCCACGTGGTGAAGTGGGCCAACGACGCCCTCGGCGAGGTCCGGCTCGAGGTCTGGCGCGAGACCCGTCGGATCGCCCGGGCCAACTCCCGCGGCCGCGGCCGCGCACCCGCCGACGTCCAGGAGGAGTTCCCCGCCTACCAGCGGCTGCGGATCTTGACCCGTTCGCGGTACGCGCTGTGGAAGAACCCCGAGAACCTCACCACCCACCAGCAGGCCCGACTGGACTGGATCGCCAAGACCGACCCCCGACTGTGGCGGGCCTACCAACTCAAGGAAGGCCTCCGCGCCGTCCTGCGACTGCCGGCCGCCGAAGCCCGCATCGCGATCGACGCCTGGTGCCGCTCGGCACGGCGATGTCGTATCGCCCAGTTTGTCGACCTCGCCCGCATGGTCGCCGAGCAACGCGGCCCGATCCTGGCCGCGATCGAGCACGGCCTCTCCAACGCGATCAGCGAATCGGTCAACACCCGCATCCGACTCCGCAACCGGATCGCGTTCGGCATCAAGGACCCCGACGCCCTGATCAGCCTCCTGATGCTCACCCTCAGCGGCCACACACCCGCACTACCGGGCCGAACATGACCCACACAAACGACAGGAGAGCCCGACTCGGCGTATCGATCGGGCGCGGAACCCGCTCCGTGGACTCGAGATGAGGGTGGGGCGGTGGGGGATATGCTGCGCTCGCACAACTCCACACATTCATCACGCCCGCAGCGGGGGAAGCCGGTCCGAGTCCGGCGCTGACCCGCAACCGTAGGCCTCCCGACCAGCCAGGGTCGGGGGCGAGCCGGAGCACCCGATGCGACGCGTCCTGATCACACGCTGTCGAGGAAAGCAGCGGGTGGCCTCCGGGACCTACCCCGATCGCCTCCCGCTGCCGCAGCGGGAAGGAACACCATGCAGCACCTCCTGCGTCGGACGGCTGCCGCCTTGGCGGTCCCGGCACTCTCTCTCACCGCGCTGACGGCGATCTCGTCGCCGGCGCACGCCGCCATCGACGCCGGCCCGGCGAGCGACGCCGGCACCTGGCTGGTCGGCAAGCTCCAGGCCACCGGCTGGATCGCCCACAACCAGCAGTACGACTTCGACGACTACGGCCTCACGATCGACGCCGGCCTGGCGCTTGACAGCGTGGGCGCACCGGCCTCGGTCGTCGACAGCATCAGCGACGCGATCGCCGGCCACATCGACGCCTACGTCGCGCCCGGCTACGGAACGAACCTCTCGGCCGGAGGGACCGCGAAGGCGCTGGTCCTCGCCCAGGCCGCGGGCGACGACCCCGGGTCGTACGGCGGGCGCGACCTCGTCACCGACCTCGAGGGTCGGGTGTCGGCCGCCGGCGCGAACACCGGCCGGATCCAGGACGACTGGGACCCGAGCGTCCAGTACGCCGCCGACTACGCGAACGTGCTCGGCCAGGCGTTCGCCGCCCAGGGCCTGGACGCCGCGGCCAGCACGAAGACCGACGCGGTCACCGACTTCCTGCTCGCCCAGCAGTGCTCGGCGGGCTACTTCCGTCAGGACTTCGCCGACGTCGGTGCCGCCGACCAGACGTGCGACGGCGGCAGCGGGAAGCCGAGCGTCGATGCCACGGCGCTCGCGATCCAGGCGCTCCAGGGCCAGCTCGACGACACCGACGTGGCCGCGCACGTCGCCGATGCCGTCGCGTGGCTCGTGGCGCACCAGAAGGCCAACGGCGGCTTCGGCTCGAGCGCCGACATCGCGACGGTCAACGCCAACAGCACGGGCGGGGCGGCGAGCGCGCTGCTGGTCTCCGGCGAGACCGCCGCCGCCGTCAAGGCCGCGGCCTGGCTGCGTGCGCACCAGGTGACGAACGTCGCCAACTGCGTGTACTACGACGCCGCCGACGCCGGCGCGGTCCTGTACGACAACGCGGCTCGCAAGGCCGCCCAGGGCGGCCCGATGGATGCGGCGCTCGGTGACCAGTCACTACGCGCGACCACCCAGGCGCTGACCGGCCTGGCCGCCGCCCAGACCGGTCCGGGCGCGCCCAACGTCCTCTACGCGCCCGGCTACGTGAAGGCCGGCGGCACCACCGCGGTCGGCGTGACCGACGCGGCGCCCGGCGAGGCGCTGTGCGCGATGCTCGGCGAGCAGTCGGTCCTCGGGTGGGCGAACCCGCTCGGCGAGGGCCTGCTGAAGCTCCGGGTCCCCGCGCAGGCCGGCAGGAGCACCGTCACGGTCGCCAACTCCGGCGGCGAGATCGGCGACGCGCGGATCCACGCGCTCGGCGCGAAGACCCTGAAGGTCGCGCTGCGGAGCAAGCGGGTCGCGACCGGTGACCGGCAGGTCGTCAAGGTCCGCGGGCTCGCCCCCGGCGAGCTGGCAAGGGTCGCGATCACCTGGCCATCCGGCAAGCGCAGCGCTTCCGGCGCGGCGACGGCCGGCCAGGCCGACCGGAACGGTGTGTTCCGCGTCGCGTTCCGCGCGCCCGAGAAGCAGGTCGGGACCGCGACCGTGAAGGCCCGAGGCGAGTTCAAGGACCGCAAGGGTCAGGCCTCCTTCACCGTCACCCGCTGACGTGGGCGTGCTGTCTCGGATCGTCGCCGCGGCCACCCTGGCCGCGGCGGCGTACGCCGGCCTCCCCGCCGCCCCCGTGGCCGCGGCCGGCTGCTCCTCCGCGGACGGCGTCACCGTGGTCGTCGACTTCCACGAGCTCGGTGGCGGCGTGCAGACCGCCTGCGTGGCCGACGGCGGCGGGCAGACCGCGGCCGAGCTGTTCCCCGCCGCCGGCTTCCCGCTGGACTACGTCCAGCGCCAGCCGGGCTTCGTCTGCCGGGTGTCCGGCAAGCCCGCCGACAACCCGTGCGTGAACACGCCACCCGCCGACGCCTACTGGGGCCTGTACTGGTCCGACGGCAAGTCCGGGCGGTGGACCTATGCCACCAGCGGCGCCGGCGGCCAGCACGTCCCGGACGGTGGGTACGTCGGGTTCTCCTGGCAGGGGGGCGGCGACAGCACGCCCCCAGGCAGCAGCCCGACGCCGCACCCCACCGCCACCGCGACGCCCACGCAGGCATCGACCCAGGGACCCGGCCACGCGGGCTCGTCGGCGCCCTCCGGATCGGGCGCAACGTCGCCCGGTCAGCCGGGCACGGCCACCTCGGCCACGCCGATCGGGTCGGCCACGGCGACGACGAAGCCCGGCAGGCACGAACGGAAGCCGAGCGGGTCGCCGACGACGACGGCGAGCGGGTCACCGACGACGACCGGTTCCGCGGCGCCGAGTGAGTCGCCCGCGCTCACCGCCGCGACCTCGGACCCGGCCGATCCCGACGACGGCGGGCTGCCCGCCTGGGTCGCCCCGGCGGTGATCGCGCTGCTCTTCGGTGCGGCTGGGGGCACGACGCTGGTCCGCCGACGCAGGGGAGCCCGGCGGCCGTGAGCCCGAACGTGCGCCGGCACCGCGACCTGCACCCCGTGGCCTGGTGGCTGTGGGCGATCGGGCTCGCGGTGTCGGCGTCGTTCACGACCAACCCGCTGGTCCTGCTGCTGCTCGTGGGCGTCGCGGCGACGGCGGTGTCGCTGCGACGCTCCGACCAGCCGTGGGCGCGCTCGTTCGTCCTCTACGTCTGGCTGGGCGTCGCGATCGTGGTGATCCGGGTGGCCTTCCGGGTGGTCTTCGGCGGCTGGGCCGGCGGTCCGGTGCTGCTCGACCTGCCCGAGATCCCGCTGCCCGACTGGGTCGCCGGCATCACCTTGCTGGGGCCGGTGCACGCCCAGGCGCTGCTCGCCGCGGCGTACGACGGGCTGCGGCTGGCCACCATTGTGATCTGCGTCGGCGCCGCGAACTCCCTGGCCAACCCCAAGCGGCTGCTCCGCTCGGTGCCACCGGCTCTCTACGAGATCGGCACCGCGCTCGTGGTCGCGGTCAGCGTGCTGCCCCAGTTTGCCGACAGCGTCCGCCGGGTGCGCGCCGCGCAGCGCCTGCGCGAGGGCGAGACCGCGCGGATCGGCCGGCTCCGACGGTTCCTGGTGCCCGTGCTCGAGGACGCCCTCGAGCGCTCGCTCGCCCTCGCCGCGGGCATGGACACCCGTGGCTACGGCCGGGCCACCAGCCTCACCCGCGCCCAACGACGTACGACGGGAGCGCTCATGCTGACCGGCCTCGGCGGCATCTGCGTGGGCACCTACGCGGTGCTCGACACCACCGCCCCCCGCTACCTGGCGCTGCCGATGCTGGCGCTCGGGACGCTCACGGCGGGCGCGGGGCTGCTCAGCGCCGGCCGACGGGTGGAGCGCACCCGCTACCGCCCGGACCACTGGCGCTGGCCCGAGCTGGCGGTCGCGGCGTCGGGCGTGGTCGTCGGTGCCGCCGGGTGGTGGTTCGACCACCACCAGCCCGCGGTCGCCTACCCCGCCCTGGACGCGGTCCCGCCGGTGAGCGCGACGGCGCTGCTGGCTGCGGTCCTCGCGCTCGGGGGCGCGCTCTGCTCGCCACCGCCCGCCCGGCCGGTCGCCGGCACGCCGGCGCGCCGGGACGAGCCGCAGGGGGTGGCCGCGTGATCGAGCTACGCGACATCGGCTTCGCCTACGGCGACGGCCCGCCGGTGCTCGCGGACGTGGACCTGGTCATCGACGAGGGGGAGCTGGTCCTCGTCTCCGGGCCGACCGGCGCCGGCAAGTCGACGCTGCTCGGCGTGGTGACCGGGCTGGTGCCGCGCTTCACCGGCGGCACCCTGAGCGGCGACGTGCTGCTCGACGGCGTGAGCATCGTGCGCACGCCGCCGCGGGAGCGCGCGCACCGGATCGGCTACGTCGGCCAGAACCCGGCTGCGGGCTTCGTCACCGACACGGTCGAGGAGGAGCTCGCCTACGGCATGGAGCAGCTCGGGCTGCCGCCCGACACGATGCGCCGCCGGGTGGAGGAGACCCTCGACCTGCTCGGGATCGCGGACCTGCGCGGCCGCGACCTGCGCACGCTGTCCGGCGGCCAGCAGCAGCGGGTGGCGATCGGCTCGGTGCTCACCATGCACCCGCGGCTCCTGGTGCTCGACGAGCCGACCTCCGCGCTCGACCCCACCGCGGCCGAGGAGGTGCTGGCCACCCTCACCCGGCTCGTCCACGACCTCGGCGTCTCGGTGCTGGTGGCCGAGCACCGCCTCGAGCGGGTGGTGCCGTTCGCGGACCGGATGTGCCTGCTCGGTGGCGCCGGCCGGGTCCACGTCGGCGAGCCCGGCGAGCTGCTGGTCACCTCGCCGGTGGCGCCCCCGATCGTCGAGCTCGGCCGGGCCGCCGGTTGGCGGCCGCTGCCGCTGAACGTCCGCGACGCCCGCCGCCTGGCCCGCGGCCTGGCCCAGCGGCTCGGCAGCCTGCCGGAGGTCGAGGAGCCCGCGCCGGAGCCGGCCGTCGCCGTACGCCGACTCGCGGTCGTCCACGGCGAGACCGTCGCGGTGCGCGACGTCGACCTCGCGCTCGGCGGCGGCCGGGTCACCGCCCTGATGGGCCGCAACGGGTCCGGGAAGTCTTCGCTGATCTGGGCCCTGCAGGGCAGCGGCCCCCGCTCGGGCGGCCGGGTGAGCGTCGACGGCACCGACCCGGCGCAGCTGACGGCGGCCGGCCGGCGGGCCCTGGTCGGGCTGGTCCCGCAGAACGCCGCCGACCTGCTCTACCTCGAGACGGTCGCCGAGGAGTGCGCCGCGGCCGACGGCGGCACCGGGGCGTGCCGGCAGCTGCTCGAGCAGCTGGTGCCGGGCATCCCCGCGACCCAGCACCCGCGGGACCTCTCCGAGGGCCAGCGGCTCGCGCTGGTGCTCGCGATCGTGCTCAGCGCGCGCCCGCGGGTGCTCCTGCTGGACGAGCCCACCCGCGGCCTGGACTACGCCGCCAAGCGGGTGCTGGCCGGCGTGCTGCGCGGGCTCGCGGCCGAGGGCCGTGCGGTCCTGGTCGCCACCCACGACGTCGAGTTCGTGGCCCAGGTCGCCGACGACGTGCTCGTGCTCGCCGAGGGCGAGGTCGTCTCGTCCGGCCCGGTGCGCCGGGTGGTCGCCGAGTCGCCGTCGTTCGCCCCGCAGGTGACCAAGGTGCTCGGCCCGCCCTGGCTGCGGGTCGACGAGGTGGTCCGCCGCCTCGCCGAGCAGGCGAGCGCCTCGTGACCGGGCGTGCGGGCGCGCCCGCGGTCCGGATCGCGCCGCGCTCGGGCGCCGTGCTCGCGGTCGCCTCGGCGGCCGGGCTGATGATGCTCTGTTGGCCGCTGCTGCTGAGGGTCCCCGAGGGGGCGCGCGTCGATCCGCCGTTCGTGTTCGTCGCGCTGCTCCCGGTGGTGCTCGCGGTGGTGCTGGCCGAGCTCAACGAGGGCGGGCTGGACCCGCGGGTGCTCGCGGTGCTCGGCGTGCTCAGCGCCGTCAACGCCATCCTCCGCGGGATCTCGCCGGGCACGGCCGGCGTCGAGCTGACGTTCTTCCTGCTGATCCTGGCCGGGCGGGTGTTCGGCGCCGGCTTCGGGTTCGTCCTCGGCTGCACGTCGCTGTTCGCGTCGGCGCTCATGACCGCCGGGGTCGGACCCTGGCTGCCCTACCAGATGCTGTGCGCCGCCTGGGTCGGGATGGGGGCCGGGCTGCTCCCGCGGCGGGTCACCGGACGGGCCGAGATCGCGATGCTGGCGGCGTACGGCGTGGCCGCGGCGTACCTGTTCGGGCTGTTCATGAACCTGTCGGGCTGGCCGTTCCTGACCGGCATCGAGGTCGCGGGGCATGCCGGGTCGCTGTCTTACGTGGCCGGTGCGCCGGTCCTGGACAACCTGCACCGCTTCCTCGTCTACACGCTGCTGACCTCCACGGGCAGCTGGGACACGGTCCGGGCCGTCACCAACGCGGTCGCGATCGTCGTGCTCGGCCCCGCGGTGCTCACCACGCTGCGCCGGGCGGCGCGCCGGGCGACCGTGACCGGCTCGGTGACCGTCACGGCTCGATGAGCAGGATCCGGTCGTCCTTCGGTCCCGGGTCGCCGCGGCCGTCCCGGTTGCTGGTCGTGACCCACAGCCGGCCCTCCGGGGTGACGACCACGGTGCGCATCCGGCCGTACTGACCGACGAAGAAGTCGACCGGGTGGCTCGCGTGGTCGCCGTGGACGTCGACCCGCCACAGCCGCTCGCCGCGCAGCGATGCGAGCCAGAGCTGCCCGTCCAGCCAGGCCAGGCCGGATGGCGACGCGACGTCGGTCGACCACACGACCTGCGGGTCCACGAGGCCGCTCCGGCCGCCGCGCCCCTCGACGATCGGCCACCCGTAGTTGCGGCCCGGCCGGATCAGGTTCAGCTCGTCGAAGGTCTGGTCGCCGAACTCCGAGGCCCAGAGCCGGTCGGCGTCGTCGAAGGCCAGGCCCTGGACGTTGCGGTGCCCGAAGGACCAGATCGCCGAGCCCGGGAACGGGTTGCCGGGCGCCGGGTCGCCGTCGGCGGTGATCCGCAGGATCTTGCCGGCGAGCGTGCTCCTGTCCTGCGCGAGGTCGCCCTGGCCGGTCTCGCCCGTGGAGGCGTACAGGTAGCCGTCCGGCCCGAACGCCAGCCGGCCGCCGTCGTGGATCCCCCCGACCGGGATCCCGTCGAGGATCACGGTCAGCGGGCCGAGCCGACCGTGCTCGAGGCGCGCCTTGACGATCCGGTTGTCCGCGGCCGTGCTCAGGTAGAAGAACAGGGTCCGGTCGCGCGCGAAGTCCGGTGAGACGGCCACGCCGAGCAGGCCCGCCTCACCACCGGTGTCGCCGTTGGACACGGCGGCGTCGATCAGGCCGATCTCGCGCACGTCGTACGACGGCGCCTCGAGCAGCAGCACCCGCCGGGTGTCGCGCTCGGTGACGACGGCGTCGCCGTCCGGCAGGAAGGCCACGCCCCAGGGGGCGGCGAGCCCGGTCGCGATCGTGCCGACGACCCGAGCCGGGCCGTCGTCGACCTGGGGGGTGTTGTCACCGGTCGGCTTGGAGGGCTCGGTGGCGGGAGCGCTCGACTGCGGGGTCGCGGTGACGGTGTCCCCGGGATCGCCGCTGTCGGCGGGCTCCTCGCCGCCGCTGCACGCGGTCAGCAGCACCGCGGTGAGGGCGGCGGTGCCGGCCACGGCTGCCGCGCGTCGCATGTCACCCGACCCTACGCAGGAACTCCAGCAGGAGGGTGTGCACGCGCTCGGGGTGCTCCATCTGCACGAAGTGGCTGCCGCGCAGCTCGGTGTAGGTGGCCCCGTCGATGCGGGCGGCCGCACTGGCCATCGCATGGGTGCCGGCGAGCAGGTCGAAGGTGCCGGCGACGAACGCCGCGGGCACTCGGATCCGGCTCAGCGACACGCGCGGGTGCTGGGCGGTGTGCAGCGCGACGTGGAAGTACCACTCGACCGGCGTCTCGAGGAACGCGGCGATCGCCCGCCGCGCGAGCTCGGGGTCGGCGACGGGGAACATGAACCCGCTGTGGCTGAGCACGTCGATGGTGCGCCGGCCCACCGGCAGCCGGGTGGACAGTGGCGTGACCAGGTGCCCGCCGTACTTGAGGACCCGCGCGATGTTCACCGCCAGCGCCTTCGCGGCGAAGCGCGGCACCCGCAGCGGGCGCAACATCGTCGCGAACGTGTCGCCCGGCACCCCCGCGACCGCGAACAGGCCGCTGATCCGCTCGGGGTGGCGCACCGCCAGCTCGTACATCGTGTTGACGCCCATCGACCAGCCGACCAGGACCGCGCGGTCGATGCCGAAGTGGTCCATGACCGAGAGGCCGTCCTCGGCGAACGCCTCGATGCCGACGTGGTCGGGGTCGGCCGGGCGGTCGGAGCCGCCGGTCCCGCGGTGGTTCCACGAGACCACGCGGACGCCGCAGTCCGGGTCGAGGAATGCCGGCCAGGCCCACGCGCTCGTGCCGAGGCCGTTGCACAGCACGACGGTCGGGCCGGGCATGGTGCCGTCCGGGTCGTTGGTCCAGGCGCGCAGTCGGGTGCCATCGTCGGAGCGCACCTCGTGGAACGCGAGGGTCGGCGCCGGGACGGCGCTGGCGGGGTTCGCGGACATGGGCCCGATTCTGCACCGTCGGGCCCGGTCGACCCCCGGGACCGGCTCAGCCCTGCGCCGCCCGGGCCGCGACCGCGGCCGCCGGGGGCTGCCGGTGGGCCGCCAGGAACTCCTCGACCTCGTCGCGCTCCGCGCGCTGCTGGGCGAGCGCGGTGGCGGCGACCATCGCGTTGCGGCGGGCCCCGAGCTGGGACTCGACCGGCCAGCGCCGCATCCTCGCGATCGACCGGTCGTACGTGCGGCGCAGCAGGTGGGCGGCGAGGTTCATGGCGGCTCCCGTGAGGCACTCCCGAGCAGTGGTGCGCTCCACATTAAGGACCGTTGGATGCGCCCGCGTCAACGCTGTGTGACGGTTCTGTGAACTCGCTGGCGGCTGTCTCAGTCCGGTGCCGGTGCCGCCGTCGGTGCGGAGCGGGTGGCGCCGACCGAGGCGATGACCACGCACACCAGGGCGATCCACTGCTCGGCGCTGAGCAGCTCGTCGAGGACGACGATGCCGGCGAGCGCCGCGGCGGCGGGCTCCAGGCTCATCAGCACCGAGAACACCGAGGGCCGCAGCGAGCGGAGCGCGACCAGCTCGCAGCTGTAGGGGACCACCGAGCTGAGCAGGCCGACGACCGCGCCGAGCGCGAGGATCCGCGGGTCCAGCAGGTCCGACCCGCCGACCCCGACGGCGAAGGGCGTCAGCAGCGCGGTCGCGACCACCGAGGCGAGGGCGAGCCCGTCGAAGCCGGGCCATCGGCGCCCGGTCTGCGCGCTCAACAGGATGTACGACGCCCACATGGCGCCGGCGAGCAACGCGAACAGCACGCCCGCCAGGGTCAGGTCGCCGTCGCGTAGGCCGAGCAGCGCGACCCCGATGGCCGCGAGCAGCACCCACAGCAGGTCGCGGGCGCGGCGGGAGCCGAGCACGGCGAGGGTGAGCGGGCCGACGAACTCGAGGGTCACCGCGACCCCGAGCGGGATCCGCGCGAACGCCTGGTAGATCGCCCAGTTCATCACCCCGAGGCTGGCGCCGAACCCGAGCACCACCAGCCAGTCCGCCCGGGACCGGCCGCGCAGCACCGGCCGCGCGAGCGCGAGCAGCACGACCGCGCTGGTGACCAGCCGCAGCCACACGAGGGTGGTCGGCGCGACCTCGTCGAACAGGCTCTTGGCGACGCCGGCGCCGAACTGCACCGACAGGATGCCGATCAGCACCAGCCAGATCGGTGAGACGGGGGAGACCAGCCCGCGCGATGAGTTCGGGTCGGTCACCCGGTCAATCTAGAAGGTTGTCCCCGGGTGGGTGCACCCTGGGCTCAGGCGATGCCGGCGACGTTGGGAGTGGAGATGGCTGATCGGACCCTGTTGATGGTCGGGACCCGCAAGGGCCTCTGGCTCGGCACCTCCGACGAAGCGCGCACGGACTGGGAGTTCACCGGTCCGCACTGCAACATGGAGGAGGTCTACTCCTGCCTGGTGGACACCCGCTCGGACCCGCCGCGGCTGCTCGCCGGCGCGTCCTCGAGCTGGCTGGGACCCCAGGTCCGACGCTCGGACGACCTGGGCGCGACCTGGCAGGAGACCGCCGGCGGTGCGATCCGCTTCCCCGAGGGCACCGACGCGACCGTCGAGCGGGTCTGGCAGCTCGGGCCCGGGGTCGAGGACGGCGTCGTGTACGCCGGCACCGAGCCCGGTGCCGTCTGGCGCTCGGGCGACCGCGGCGAGACGTTCGAGCTGGTGCGCGGACTGTGGGACCACCCCCACCGAGCGGAGTGGGGCGCCGGGTTCGGCGGCCAGGCCTTCCACACCGTGCTGCCGCACCCCACCGATCCGATGTCGCTCACCGCGGCGATCTCGACCGGCGGCGTCTACCAGACCAGTGATGGCGGCGCGTCCTGGGCGCCGCGCAACCAGGGCATCCGCGCCGAGTTCCTGCCCGAGGGCCAGCAGTTCCCCGAGTTCGGCCAGTGCGTCCACAAGATCGCCCGCCACCCCTCGCGCCCGGAGCGGCTGTTCCTGCAGAACCACGGCGGCGTCTACCGCTCCGACGACCACGGCGGCACCTGGACCTACATCGCCGACGGCCTGCCCTCGGACTTCGGGTTCGCGATCGTCGTGCACCCGCACGATCCCGACACCGTCTTCGTCTTCCCGAACGGCAGCGGCGACGGTCGCTATCCGCCCGGCGGCAGGGCCCGGGTGTGGCGCTCGCGCGATGCCGGGGGGACGTGGGAGGAGCTCGGCGCCGGCCTGCCGGACGGGTTCTACGTCGCGGTGATGCGCGACGCGATGTGCGCCGACGACCACGACCGCCCCGGGCTCTACTTCGGTGCCCGCAACGGCGCCGTCTGGGGCTCGGCCGACGAGGGCGAGACCTGGCGCCAGGTCGTCTGCGACCTGCCCGACGTGATGGTGGTCCGCGCCGCCGCGATCTGAGACGGTGACCCGAGACCCAGGAGGACACGACATGGGTGGTTACGACGTCGTCCGCACGACCGACATCGCGGCGGACCCGGCCCGGGTGCACGCCCTGGTCGACGACTTCCAGGAGTGGACCACCTGGTCGCCGTGGGAGGACCTGGACCCCGCGCTGGAACGCACCTACACCGGGCCGGATGCCGGCGTCGGTGCCCACTACGCCTGGCGCGGCAACCGCAAGGCCGGCGCCGGTAGCATGGAGATCACCGGATCGACGCCCGAGCGGATCGACATCCAGCTGGTCTTCCAGAAGCCGTTCGCCGCCGTCAACCCGGTCGCGTTCACCTTCACCCCCACCCAGGTCGGTGGCGCGCCCGGCACCCACGTCGAGTGGCGGATGCGCGGGGAGCCGAAGGGCCTGTGGGGCCTGGTCGGCCGGCTGCTGCCGATGGACAAGATGGTCGGCAAGGACTTCGACAAGGGGCTGGCCCGGCTCAAGGGGGTCGCCGAGCAGCCTTGAGGCCCCGGTAGGTAGAACTGCCGCTCCCTCGGGGACCTTCGACGGTGGCGCCCGGTCTCGCGGAGGCGTAGAGCGGGGCTGGGGAGCGCTGGGGATGGCCGACGTGCAGGTCTCGCAGCCGGCCGCCGGGGTCGGTCGGCTCGGCACGGTCGCGGCCTGGGTGTCGGCGGCGGCGTGCCTGCCCTACCTGTTCCTGAAGGTGGCCTGGACCCTCGACCAGCCGGTGGGTCTCACCGACCGGTCGGTGCTGCACAGCGGCGGGTGGGTCGCCGGGAACGCGGTGATGGCCGCCGTCCAGCTCGTGGCGGTGGTCCTGGTGCTGGCGCTGGTCCGGCCGTCGTCGCGGAGGGTGCCGGCCTGGAT
Source organism: Nocardioides sp. JS614 (assembly GCF_000015265.1). Classification (NCBI taxonomy): domain Bacteria; kingdom Bacillati; phylum Actinomycetota; class Actinomycetes; order Propionibacteriales; family Nocardioidaceae; genus Nocardioides; species Nocardioides sp. JS614. The sequence goes on along the minus strand of NC_008699.1, from coordinate 3,627,492 downwards.
CCTGCTCCTCCCGGTGTGGGTCGGGACCGGCCTGCTGTTCCAGGTCGTCGTCGGCTCGGCACTGACCGTGCTCACCTCGACGGCGGCGCAGGACTCCGGCACCGAGCTGGGCGGCATCGCCCCCTGGGTGTACGTGCTCGTCTATGCGTCCTTCGCGGTCCAGGGGGTTGCCCTGGCCGTGGCGTTCGGCTGTCACGTCCGCGCCCGCTGGGGCGGCCTGCTGAACAGGCGCACCGGCGAGGTCGTCGCGCTGCCACCGGCGCAGCAGGCCCGCCTCGGCCGGCTCGCCGCGCTCGCCGCCGTCGTGGCGGTGGCCGTGGCCCTCGTCTGCGTCTACTGGGCGGCCGGTGGCTCCGCCGGGCTCTCCGACGCCCGGGCCCACGACACCGCCGGGATGCAGGCGGCGCGCGCGGCGGGCGCCCTCGTCGCCGCGGCCGGGGTGCTCGGTCTCGCCGGCCGATGGGGCCGCGAGCGGGCGCTCTGGCTGCCCGCCGCACTCACCTGGATCGGCTCGGGCGCCCTCGTCGTCTTCGACGCTCTCACGGTCCTGGTCAACCGGCTGGTCTACCTCTTCGCGACCCCACCGCCCGAGGCGGACTGGGCCCCGATCGACACGGTGCTGGTCGTCAAGGTGCTCGTCGGCGTCCTGGTCGGTGTGGTCGGCGTGCTGGCGATCAGCCCTGGGTCGGCAGCGGCGGGGGCGGGTCGACGTACGCCGGCAGCTCGCCGGTCGCGTCGCTCTCCTCGGGGGGCAGGATCGGGTCGGGGACGCCGGCGGTGATCGTGCTGCCGTCGGCGCGGGTGCCGCCGATGATCGGGTGCTCGCCGAGCAGCCCGTCGATCCGGTCGCCCTGGTCGGGCAGGTCGACGACCAGGGGAGCGTCCGCGGTCAGGACGTACTCCGTGCCGCGCACGGTCAGCGGCACCGCCTCCTCGCCCGCGGCCGTGACCGTGAACACCACCCGGTCCTCGGTGATCTCGACGAGGATCCGCGAGCCATGCCAGCAGATCCGGAACGTCAGACCCGGCCAGCTGACCGGAAGCCGCGGGTCGAAGCTGAGCCGCCCCCCGTGGTCGCGCATGCCACCGAAACCGAAGACCAGTGCGTTCCATACCCCGCCGGTCGAGGCGATGTGCAGCCCGTCGACGGTGTTGCCGTGCAGGTTCGCGAGGTCGACGTAGAGCGACTCGTGGAAGTAGTGCAGCGCCGCCTCGTGGTAGCCCACCTCGGCGGCGATCACCGACTGCACGACCGCCGACAGCGTGGAGTCGCCGGTGGTGATCGGGTCGTAGTACTCGAAGTCGGCGCGCTTCTCCTCGAGCGTGAAGCGGTCGCCCTGGAGCAGCAGCGCCAGCACGACGTCGGCCTGCTTGAGCACCTGGAACCGGTAGATCACCAGTGGGTGGTAGTGCAGCAGCAGCGGGCGCAGCTCGGCCGGCGTGCGGGACAGGTCCCACACCTCGCGGTCGAGGAAGTAGTCGTCCTGCGGGTGAATGCCGAGCCCCTCGTCGTACGGGATCGTCATGCCCTTCGCACAGGCACGCCACTCAGCGACCTCGTCGGGGTCCACGCGCAGCCGGGCGACCACGCGCACGTAGTCGTCGGGGTGGTAGGCACGGATCCGCTCCAGCGACTCGACGGCCTGCTCGAGGTTGAACCGGGCCATCACGTTCGTGAACAGGTTGTTGTTGACGACGGTCGTGTACTCGTCCGGACCGGTGACGCCGTGGATGTGGAACGTGGGCCCGCCGTTGCTGCGCCAGAACCCGAGGTCCGCCCACATCCGGGCGGTCTCGACCAGGATGTCGATGCCCTCGCGGATCAAGAAGCCGTAGTCACCGGTCGCCCGGACGTACTTCACCAGCGCGTAGGCGATGTCCGCGTCGATGTGCACCTGCGCAGACCCCGCGGCGTAGTACGCCGAGGCCTCTTCACCGTTGATGGTGCGCCAGGGGTACATCGCGCCGCTCTGCGCCATCTCGCGGGCCCGCTCGCGGGCCGCGGGCAGCATGACCGACCGGAAGTGCAGCGCGTTGCGCGCCACCTCCGGGCGGGTGTAGCTGAGGAACGGGACCACGTAGATCTCGGTGTCCCAGAAGTAGTGGCCCTCGTAGCCGGAGCCGGTCACACCCTTCGCCGGTACGCCGAGCCCGTCGATGCGGCCGGTGGCCTGGGCGAGGCTGAACAGGTTGAAACGGGTCGCCTGCTGCAGCGCGCGGTGCTCGGGGGTGCTGCCGGCGATCTCCACGTCGGCGCTGTCCCAGAAGTCGGAGAACCAGTCGCGCTGGTCGGCCAGGTAGTGCTCGACCCCGTGCCTCCGGGCCCGGTCGAGGGTGCGGTCGCAGCGGTCGGAGAGCTCGCGGACCGGGGCGACCCGGGAGGTGTGGTAGGCGACCGTCTTCTCCAGCCGCATCGTCGTGCCCCGGGTCGCGTCGACCCGGATCACCGTCTTGGCCTGGTCGTCGGTGCAGCGCGGCAACGCCTCGTGCACGTCGGTGGTGTGCAGGACGTGGTCGGCGGCCACCGCGATCGTCATCCCGGAGTGGGCGCACTGGTAGGCCAGCCCCATCCGGTCGTCGGTGGCGTAGCTGAGTCGAGGCAGCAGCACCCGCTCGCCGAACGCCGCCGCGCGGCGCGGGTCGACCACGTCGCCGGGCACCGGGTGCACCGCGCGGTACTCGTCCAGGCCGTCCTGCCGGTTCAGGATCTGCGAGGAGATCACCACGGGGGCGTCGCCGCTCAGCATCTCGACCTCGAGGGTCATCACGGCGAGGTGCCGCTGCGACATCGAGACCATCCGGGTGGAGTCGATCCGGACCCGCTTGCCCGACGGGGTACGCCAGATCAGGTGGCGACGCAGGATGCCGTCGCGGAAGTCGAGCCGGCGCTCGTAGTGCTCGAGGTCGGCAGTGCCGAAGGTGAGCGGCTCGTCGTCGACGTAGATCTTGAGGACCTTGGTGTCCGGCGCGTTCACGATGGTCTGGCCGGTGCGCGCGAAGCCGAACGCCGACTCCGCATGCCGGATCGGCCAGGTCTCGTGGAAGCCGTTCACGAACGTCCCGTGGGCGTACGACGGGCGGCCCTCCTCGGGATTGCCGCGCATGCCGAGGTAGCCGTTCCCGACCGCGAAGAGCGTCTCGGTCACGCCCAGGTCGTCGGGGCGGTAGCCGGTCTCGACCAGCGCCCACGGGTCGGCGGGGAACCGGCCCCGGTCGAGCGGGTCGGCGCTCATGGCGTGGCTGTGCGCCATCACGCGAGGTCACCCGCGCCCGGCACCAGCTCGGCCAGGTCGGAGACGACGACGTCGGCGCCCGCAGCGGCGAGCGTCTCGGGACCGGCGCCCCGGTCGACGCCGATCACCAGTCCGAACCCCCCGGCGGCGCCCGCGCGCACCCCCGACACCGCATCCTCCAGCACCACGGTCCGATCGGCCGATGCGCCGAGGTCCTGAGCGGCGGCGAGGAAGGTGTCCGGCGCCGGCTTGCCGGGCAGCCCGCGCTCGTGGGCCACCGTGCCGCTCATCACGGTGCCGAACCGGCCGGCGATGCCGGCCGCCTCCAGGACCGCCGGTGCGTTCGCCGACGACGACACGACCCCCAGGGGGAGGCGGAGCTGCTCGAGGTGGTCCAGCAGCAGGAGCGAGCCCGGGTACGCCGCGACCCCGTCGCGCTCGAGCACGACGTTGAACGCATCGTTCTTGCGGTTGCCGAGGCCGCAGACGGTGTCGGCCGACGCCGGGTCGGCCGGCGTCCCCTCGGGCAGCGCGATGCCGCGCGAGGACAGGAAGTCGCGGACCCCGTCGTACCGCGGCTTGCCGTCGACGTGGGCGAAGTAGTCGACCTCGGTGTACGGCGCGGCGTCCCCGGGCCCGTCGTAGGCGGACAGGAACGCGTTGAACATGTCCGACCAGGCGCGCATGTGGACCTCGGCGGTGGGCGTCACCACACCGTCCAGGTCGAACAGCACCGCGTCGTACCTTGGCCAGCTCACCGAACGCACGGGACTCACACGAGAAGGCTAGGGCTTCTCGGGAGTCGGGCCGGGCGGCGCCCCACCCCTTCCGGCGAATACCCTGGGCCCATGACCGAGCCCACCTCCCGCCCCGACATCAAGCCCCGCTCCCGCGACGTCACCGACGGCCTGGAGAAGGCCGCCGCGCGCGGCATGCTGCGGGCGGTAGGCATGGGCGACGAGGACTTCGCGAAGCCGCAGATCGGCGTGGGCTCGAGCTGGAACGAGATCACCCCGTGCAACCTGTCCCTGGACCGGCTCGCCAAGGCCGTGAAGAACGGCGTGCACGCGGCCGGCGGCTACCCGCTGGAGTTCGGCACCATCTCGGTCTCCGACGGCATCTCCATGGGCCACGAGGGCATGCACTTCTCGCTGGTCTCCCGCGAGGTGATCGCCGACTCGGTCGAGACCGTGATGATGGCCGAGCGCCTGGACGGCTCGGTGCTGCTCGCCGGCTGCGACAAGTCGCTGCCGGGCATGATGATGGCCGCCGCCCGCCTCGACCTGGCCAGCGTGTTCCTCTACGCCGGCTCGACGATGCCCGGGCAGGTGGACGGCAACGACGTCACGATCATCGACGCGTTCGAGGCCGTCGGGGCGTGCCTGGCCGGCAAGATCAGCCGCGACGAGGTGGACCGGATCGAGCGGGCCATCTGTCCGGGCGAGGGCGCCTGCGGCGGCATGTACACCGCGAACACGATGGCCTCCATCGCCGAGGCGATCGGCATGTCGCTCCCCGGCTCGGCGGCCCCGCCGGCGGTCGATCGCCGACGCGACGGCTTCGCGCACCGCTCGGGGGAGGCCGTGGTCAACCTGTTGCGCCAGGGCATCACGGCCCGCCAGATCATGACTCGCGCGGCGTTCGAGAACGCGATCACGGTCGCGATGGCGCTCGGCGGCTCGACCAACGCCGTGCTCCACCTGCTCGCGATGGCTCGTGAGGCCGACGTCGACCTCACCATCGACGACTTCAACCGGATCGGTGACAAGGTGCCGCACCTCGGCGACCTCAAACCGTTCGGCAAGTACGTCATGAACGACGTCGACAAGATCGGCGGCATCCCCGTCGTGATGAAGGCACTGCTCGACGCCGGTCTGATGCACGGCGACGCGCTCACCGTCACCGGCAAGACCCTGGCCGAGAACCTCGCCGAGCTGGCCCCGCCGGAGCTCGATGACGAGGTGATCCGCAAGCTGGACCGGCCGATCCACAAGACCGGTGGGCTCACGATCCTCAAGGGCTCGCTCGCTCCCGAGGGCGCCGTGGTCAAGACGGCCGGCTTCGACGACTCCGTGTTCACCGGCACCGCCCGCGTCTTCGACGGCGAGCGGGCCGCGATGGACGCCCTCGAGGCCGGGCAGATCCAGCCCCGCGACGTCGTGGTGATCCGCTACGAGGGCCCGAAGGGTGGCCCCGGCATGCGCGAGATGCTCGCGATCACCGGCGCGATCAAGGGCGCCGGCCTCGGCAAGGACGTCTTGCTGATCACCGACGGCAGGTTCTCCGGTGGTACGACGGGCCTGTGCGTGGGCCACATCGCCCCCGAGGCCGTCGACGGCGGCCCGATCGCGTTCGTCCGCGACGGCGACCAGATCACCCTCGACGTCGCCAACCGGCTGCTCGAGGTGGAGGTCGTCGGTCCCGATGCCGAGGCCGAGTGGGAGCGCCGCAAGGTCGGCTGGGAGCCGAATCCGCCCAAGTACACCCGCGGGGTGCTCGGCAAGTACGCCAAGATCGTCCAGTCCGCCGCGCACGGCGCCATCACCGGCTGAGTCGCCCGCCGGGCAGACAGGGGACCGATGCCTCGGGCCGGCCCCGCGACATCGTGACCCCCGAACTCATGTCAGAGGTCTTCGGCGTCGCCTGCCTGACCGTGGACGATCCCGTCACCGGGACGCCCATCGTCGTTCCGCTCGAGGAGTGACCTGCTGCGACCGAGGCCCAAGCCGGTGGCGAACGTCGAATGCGGGCCCACCGTAAGGCGTGCATTCCTTACATGCTGGGGAGATTGCGCTTGCCCAGGTTCCGAACCAGGAGGCGATCGCGAAGCGCGGCGTGCTTCTTGTGCGGCGGCCTGGTCCGCGGCCACGTCCTGTGCGTGAGACTGCAACGAGCAGCCATCCGGCAGGGTGAACCGTTCGCGAGTGGGGCCGGACTCATCAAATCCGGTCTCGTCAAGTCCGGTCTGGTCGGTCCGGTCTATGACCGTGGCGAAGACCTCGGCCGTCACGTGCTCGCGCAATCTGCTCACGAACCCGGGTGAAGCAGATACCGCCGGCACGCTTCGAAGGCTGGCCACCAATCGCAGCATCCTGTGTCCAGCTCGGGACTTCAGTCCTCGCCCAAGCTGTGCCGCGTGCCAGTCTCGGTGAAGTGTTGGGGGAAGTTCGAGGGGTGTGGTCTAGACCGTTCTAGGTGGCCGCCGTCGGCGTCGACTCTTCCGTGGGTTCCGATAGGTGGAGAAACTCCTGCGCCCCGGATGGCCGGCTGGCGAGAACGACCTCTGGGCAGCTGGGGCTTGCAGGAAGATCGCCGTTCTCCGGACGCCTGCTGACGGTGTGACGTGGGTCTCTTACTCGTCGGTCATGGCGACCACGCGTGGCGGGCTCCCTAACGTTCGGCGGGCTGGCGTGGGATCGGCGAGATCTGTTTCCGCTGGCAGCAAGGGCGAGCCGGTCGCCCCCTCCCTTCCTTCCTCAGGCGGCTGGCGAGCAGCTCCTGGCCCACCGGATCTGCGTGCAGAACCGGTGGGCCAGGGGCCCGTTCCTGAACGGTCATCCGGACACGTCTGTTGAGAGGACGCCATGAACGCGACCCATGCAGCAACCGTGGCAGCGAGCGGGCCGACCCCGTTCGATCATGTCCTCCCGGGGAAGGTGCGGGCGGTTCTGGGGGCGAGGCTGCTTCAGTTCGGGACGGCGCGGGTCTGGGGGGAGCGCGTCGAGAACTCGCTGACGGTAACGGACGGGCTGTCCGACCGCGGCGACCACGAGACGCGGTCGACCCCGGCGAGGCGGGCCGGGACGTGCTGAAGATGGCAGGCCTGTTCGAGGTCTATGAGCAAGATGGCGAGCATCACTGGGTGCTGCGCGACTGGGACGGTGAGGTGATGGCGCGTAACGGCGGCTACGTCTCCCGGATCGGGGCGCTGATGGAGATCGAGCGGTTGCGGGTGACGGCTTTGACCGCGAACGTCGTTGAGGCGTGACCAGCGATGCGGCTGGGGCGCTTGCAATGAGGTTGCTCGCCCGGGAGAGGCGGCAGATCGCCACTCTGGAGGAGATCGCACGCCGAGCGATCCGCAGCGCAATCCCGATCGACGAGGCGGTCGTGGAGCTGCGGCGGATCAGCGCAGATCCTGTTCTGCTCGGTGTGGCGGCGGGGCGAGCCAGTGGACGGTGGAGGGCCATTCCGCTCTTCGAGTCGGTCGGCAAGGCGATCGCTGACCTCCTGGTTGCGGCCGGTGCCGACACGGACGTGCTCACCATGACAGCCACCTCTGTGGAACGCCGCCTTCGCCGACACGTACGCCGAACCGACCCCAGCGGCACAGTCCCGGCACCTAGCGGAAGCCAGCGGGCCAGTAGGCGACCGACGCGACCACGACCCCGGCGCGGCCGATCGGGATCCTCATGCAGGATCCTGGCCACCTCCTCATCGTCGATAGCGCCGTCGGTCAGGCCGCCGTCGATGAGGCCCCGTGGTAGTCGGCCAGGTCCCGCGCAGGCTCGTCGTGAGGGTCCGGCGCGGGTCGGGGTTGCTGGTACTGGTCGCGCAACACCTCGCGGCCGCGACGTGGGCGGCGTCGATGACCGTCATGGTTCGCTATTTGACCGGTCCGCGACCGCCACCGTCTGCAAGCGGCCTCTCTTGCGGTCCGGGGGTCGGACGGCACGGCACCTGCATCGCATCGAGCTCGTGGCACGTGGTGGCCGGCCGCCCACGTGACCCGGCGATGCCGAGGCGCGGCCGGAGCGCGGTCACGCTCACCGTGCAAACGTCGCCGGGACCGAGCGCAGGAGGTCGTCTTGGATCGTCTCGGGGGACGGGTACGCCACCTTGCTGTGCGACAGGCCCAGGAGCACCAGCGTTTCGGCAGCCTTGTAGGCGATGACGCCCGGGTTGAGCACCGGCACCTCGAGGTGCTCACTCAGGTACGCGTGACTCTGGTGCATGGTTGTCGAACCGAGGATGAGGACATCGGCCCCGTCCTCGTCGATCGCGGCCCGGCAGGCTCCTTCCAGGACATCGAAGACGAAGTCCTCTTTTCCCGCGAGCAACTGCTCCGCGTCGGGACGGACCCCGATGTCTCGGATCGACGCGAGGCGACCGGTCAGCCCCTGCTCGGCTGCGACCTTGCGGTACAGCGAATGCCAGTTCGGCCACATGGTGATCACCGAGAACGTCCTGCCGAGGAGGCACGCCGCCAGCATCGACGCCTGGCTCGGCGCCACCACGGGGATGGTCAGACGAGACCTGAGCGCGGAGAGCGCGGAGTCGCTCATCGAGTTCACACAGACGGCGTCGTACCCCTCCTCCTCTGCCCGGCACCCGGCGTCCAGGACGAAGGCATCACACAGGGTCTGCTCGTACGGGCTGTCGATCGCGTTGGCGGCGCCAGCGCGCGTGGCGACGAACGTGGTCTCGAAGCCGGGGAAGATCGCCCGCGTCGGGACCATGTCATGGAAGCCGGCCAAGGCCTCCTCGGGTACGGGAACCGGGACGATCTCCAAGATCTTGGGCATCACGACACTCCTGAACCAGGGTCGATCACGCCGTGGTCAGGGCCAGATTAGCGTTGAAGCGGAACAGGTTCTCGGGGTCGTACTTCTGCTTCAGCTCGACCAGGCGGTCCCAGGTGCGGCCGCCGACGCCGTCGCCGTAGGCCGACCTCGCACCGCCGGTCTCCTCGCCACCCGCGTAGTTCACGTAGGTGCCGCCGGTCGCGAACGGTTCGAGGCGGTCGTACAGATCGCGCACCCACTGCCGAACCTCCGGGTCCTGGTCGGCCTCGTCCCACAGGCCGATCAGGTTGAACGGCCAGTCGGCCTTGCGATGCGGGAAGGCGGTCGCGTCCTCGGGAACGCGTGCGACCGCTCCACCGAGTCGCATCAGTTCGATCTGCGAGGCGTGGTGGGGGAGCCGATGCATCGCCTCGATCATCGTGTCCAGGACCTCGTCCGGCAGCTCCACCAGGAAGCCGGCCTTCGCGTAGTGCCGACGACCGTGGGCGAAGACCTCGTCGAAGAGGCTCTGCAGCACGACGTACGGCATCACTCCGCCCGTGGCCACCGTCACCAGATCGCCGAGCAGGTCCATCTTGGCGCCGATCTGGCGCTCACCCTCGACAGGGTCACCTGCCCAGATCATCGGCATCATGAGGACCGGCTGCTCGCGCAGGCGCTCGGGGATCCACTCGAACCCGGGCAGGGCCGGTGCGCCGCGGAAGAAGTTGTTCCGGTCCTGCGCCGCCGTCGCTGATGCGAGGCTCGCCCCGCTTGTGCCGCATCGGTCCGCCCGCTAACCTGAACGCTGTTCACCTGAACGCTGTTCACCTGAACGCTGTTCACCTGAACGCTGTTCACCTGAACGCTGTTCAGGATCTCGTCGAGGAGGCTGGATGCAGACATCCTTCGATCACCTGGCGGACCGCATCCTTGCCGGAGGTGACGCGACGCCCGCCGACGCGTTGGCGGTGCTACGCGCCGACGAGAAGGACCTGCTCCACGTGGTTGCGGCAGCGGGTCGGCTGCGCCGCGCGCGCTTCGGCAACACGGTGAAGGTCAACTACCTGGTGAACCTGAAGTCCGGGCTCTGTCCGGAGGACTGCCATTACTGCAGCCAGGCGCTGGGATCCCGGGCGCCGATCCTCAAGTACAACTGGCTCTCGTCCGAGGAGGTCCTGGAGCAGGCCGGTGCCGGCCTGCGAGGCGGGGCGACGCGGGTGTGCCTGGTGTCCTCGGGCCGTGGCCCGTCGGACCGGGACGTGGACCGGGTCGCAGCGATGGCCCAGGAACTGAAGGGTGAGCAGCCCGGCGTCGAGATCTGCGCCTGTCTAGGGTTGCTGAAGGACGGGCAGGCCGAGCGGCTCCGGGCAGCCGGAGTGGACGCCTACAACCACAACATCAACACCGCCGAATCCCACCACGACACCATTGTCTCGACCCACTCCTACTCCGATCGAGTGGACACCATCGAGAAGGCGGCGGCCGCTGGGCTCTCGCCGTGCTCGGGATTGATCGCCGGACTCGGCGAGACCGACGAGCAGCTGGTCGAGGCGCTGTTCGCGCTCAAGGCTCTGGGCGCGGACTCGATCCCGGTGAACTTCCTGATGCCGTTCGACGGCACCCCCAGCGAGCGCACTTTCGAGCTCACGCCGATCCGGTGCGTGCAGATCCTGGCGATGACACGATTCGTGTGTCCCGATACCGAGATCCGCATCGCCGGCGGCCGCGAGATGCACCTGCGGTCGCTGCAGGCCCTCGCCCTGCATGTCGCGAACTCCATCTTCCTCGGCGACTACCTCACTTCCGAGGGCCAGGACGCGCGCGCCGACCTGGAGATGCTGCGCGACAACGGGTTCGCCATCCTCGGCGCGGAGGCCAAACCCGCCGGCACGGCCACTGCGGCCCACCGCGCCCAGACAGCCCACGACATTGCCGGCGGCACCTCCGTTGCGGGGTCCGCCCCGGATCCGGCGATCCGCCGCCGTGGCGCCGGAACCGACGTGCCGGCCAACGCGTGAGCACCGCCCTCGTCGCCGAACCGGCCGAGCGGACCACGCTCGCAGGGCTGCTGGCGTTCGACCGGGCGCACGTGTGGCATCCGTACGCCTCGATGACGGACCCGACCCCGGTGCGGCTGGTGACCGGCGCCCACGGCGTACGCCTGACCATGGCCGACGGGTCCCAGGTCATCGACGGCATGTCTTCGTGGTGGTCGGCGATCCACGGGTACCGAGTCCCCGAGCTCGACGCCGCACTCGTGGCACAGTCGCAGCGCATGAGCCACGTGATGTTCGGCGGCCTCACCCACGCCCCCGCCATTCGGCTGGCCCAGCGGCTGGTCGCGATCACCCCGGATGCGCTGCAGCACGTGTTCCTCGCTGACTCCGGGTCGGTGAGCGTGGAGGTCGCGATCAAGATGGTGCTCCAGTACCAGCGCGGCGTCGGTCGGCCGGAGCGGACCCGGCTGCTGACTGTGCGTGGCGGCTACCACGGCGACACCTTCGGGTGCATGAGCGTGTGCGATCCGATCGGCGGGATGCACGCCATGTTCGCCGCCGTCCACCACTCCCAGGTGTTCGCCGACCGGCCCCCCGGCCCGGGCGGCGACGTGGACGGGTGGGCCGACGGTGTCCGCCGCCTGGCCGCCACCCACGCCCGCGAGTTGGCCGGCATCATCATCGAGCCCCTACTCCAGGGCGCCGGCGGCATGCACGTCTACGACGCCGCCTGCCTGCGCATCCTGCGCGAGATCGCGGACGAGCACGACCTGGTGCTGGTCTTCGACGAGATCGCCACCGGCTTCGGCCGCACCGGCCACCTGTTCGTCAGCGACCACGTCACCCCGGACATCTTGTGCCTGGGCAAGGCACTGACCGGCGGCTACCTCACCCTCGCAGCGGTCCTCGCCACCGCCGAGATCGCCCACGGCATCTCCGGCAGCGAGTCTGGGGTGCTGATGCACGGCCCCACCTTCATGGGCAACCCGCTGGCCTGCGCGGTCGCCCTGGCGAGCCTGGACCTGCTCCAGACCCGCGACTGGGGCGCCGACGTACGGCGTCTCCACGCCGCCCTGACCACCGGGCTCGAGCCGCTGCGTGCCGCCCCCGGCATTGCCGATGTTCGGGTCCTCGGGGCGGTCGGCGTCGTCCAGCTCGACCACGAAGTCGACGTCGCCAAAGCCACCGACGCCGCCCTCGCCGAGGGGGTCTGGCTGCGCCCGTTCCGCGACCTGGTCTACACAATGCCGCCCTACCCCACCCAACAGGCTGACGCCGCCCACATATGCGCCGCCATCGCCCACGCCGCCGCGGTCGCCTGATGAGCGAACCCACCTGGGACGAATGTTCCGCCGGCCGACCCGTTGTCAGCGCCGGCGCCGTGCCGACCGGTGACCTACAGCCCCGAGGACCCCACGACCGGGTCCGACCCTCGATGAGCCCTCTGGGCGACTCGATCACATGGGAGGACTGGCTCACGGGCCGGGCCGCCGACCGTGAGGAGGCCGGGTTGGTCCGGCGCCTTCATCCCCGTCGACCGCACGAGACGGTCCTCGACCTCGCCAGCAACGACTACCTCGGGCTCAGCCACCATCCCCAGGTCCGTCGCGCCGCGGCCGCCGCGGCCCTGCGCTGGGGCGCCGGAGCGACCGCGTCCCGGCTGGTCACGGGCACCCTGACCCTGCACACCGACCTCGAGGCCGAGCTCGCCGACTGGCTCGGACAGCCGGCCGCTCTCGTGCTTTCGACCGGTTACCACGCCAACCTCGCCGCCGTCACCGCGCTCGCCGACCGCGACGCGCACATCATCTCTGACGCCCACATCCACGCGTCCCTCATCGACGCCGTCCGGCTCTCGAGCGCCCGACTCACCGTGGTCCCCCACAACGACGTGACCGCGGTCCGGGCCGCGCTCACCGCGCACCCCGGCCGGCGGACGCTCGTGCTGGCCGAGTCGGTCTACTCCGTCCTCGGCGACCGCGCCCCTCTGGTCGACCTCGCCGACGCCTGCGCGGGCCATGGCGCCTGGCTGCTGGTCGACGAGGCCCACGCGCTCGGAGTGCACGGACCCGGACTCGTCAAGGCATGTGGCCTGGCCGACCGACCCGACGTGATCGTGACCGCCACCCTCTCCAAGAGCCTTGGCAGCCAAGGCGGCGCGATCCTGGGCACCACCGCGCTGATCGAGCACCTGATCAACACCGCCCGCCCCTTCATCTTCGACACCGGCCTCAACCCCGCCGCCACCGCCGCTGCCCTGACCGCGACGCGGATCACCCGAATCCACCCCCAACTGGCCGCCACTGTCCACGCCCGCGTCACCGCCCTGGCCGGCCTCCTCGACGTCCCCGCGCCGGCAGGCGCAGTGCTGTCGGTGCCGATGCCCTCACCTTCGGATGCCCTCGCCGCCCAGGCCGAGCTGCTCACAGGCGGCGTGCGGGTCGGCTGCTTCCGACCACCCTCAGTACCAGACGGGATCTCCCGGCTCCGGATCACCGCCAGCGCCGGCATGGCCCCCGAGGACTGGCAACGAGCCACGCAAGCCCTTCACAGCGTCACCCGCAGGGCCCGGTCATGACCGGCCGGATCGTCATCGTCACCGGCACCAACACCGGCGTCGGGAAGACCATTGCGACCGCGGCCCTCGCCGCTCGCGCGCTCGGCCACCGAGAACGGGTCGCCGTGGTCAAGCCCGTTCAGACCGGCACCACCGACGACACCCCCGACGCGGCAGTCATCCGCCGACTCACCGGCATCGACGTCCACCAGTACACCGTCCTGGCCGAGCCGCTCGCTCCGGATACCGCCGCCCGACGCGCCGGCGTGGAGATCCCGCCCATCGCCGTCCACGCCGCTCGGATCCGCGCTCTCGCCCGATCCCACGACCTCGTGCTGGTTGAAGGCGCCGGCGGCCTGCTCGTCCGCCTCGACACCAATGGCGGCACCGTCCTCGACCTCGCCGACGACCTTCGCGACCACCCCCCGGGCCCCCCGGGCGCTTTCGTCGACCCGGCCATCTCATCCGTCGAGGTGTCCTTTGTCGTCGTCGTCGGCGCCGGCCTCGGCACCCTCAACCACACAGAGCTCACCAGCGCCGCCATCAGGACTCGCGGACACGTCGTCGATGGCATCATCATCGGCTCCTGGCCGAGCGACGCAGGACTTGCTGAACGCTGCAACCTCGACGACCTTCCACGCGTCACCAACCTCCCGCTCCTCGGAACGATCCCGGCCGGGGTCAGTGCGTTGACGCCTCCAGAGTTCAGCAGGGTTGCGCAGCGGGAGCTGCGAGGTCTGGAACTCGCCTGGATCCATCGGAGGGCTCGGGCAACACTGGGGCAACACGAGGTCCAGATACCGCCCAAGAAGACCCGCGATAGCCAGTCAACAATTGCGCCACTGATCTCCGGTCCTCAGTGATTCTCAGCGTCGACGCCGCCCTCGAGCGAACGGGCCTCGTGCCGACCAGGACCCACGAGCTGGTCCGCAATGTGATGGTTTCCCCGCAGACCGGCTTGGTCGGGGGGCAGGCCGACCTCCGGGTGGTTGCACGTGAGCTGGACGACCGGTTGTGCGCTGACCCAGAGCTCCCGGCACTGCCGGGCCGGTTCTTGTTCGTGCTCGACGACGGACGCGGCGATCTCCTGGCTCGCAGCTGCGACCTTGGGCTGGTTGCGCTTGGCTCGACCTGGGCTCAGCTACGGATCGGGACCGGGTGGGGGGCGACTGTGCCGCTCGCGGAGGCGGCAGGGCGGATCGCCGAGCTGGCGCATGAGTTCGTCGTACGCCGAGGGCGCGGACCGACTGCGGCTTGGCACGTGTCGGAGTTGGCTGAGCCTCTCGTCGAACCGAGAGGCCCCGATCCCGGGCTCCCGGAATCGGCCAAGTCGTTGCCATTCGGCCCGGTGCCGGGTGGCCGGCATATCGAGGTTCCCAAGGCCGGCCTCGGCCGCCAAGCCATCGATGACCTGACCGCAGCAGTCGGTGACGTGGTCGTCACGCCGTGGCGTGGCGTGCTCATTCCCGAGGAGAGCAGATGACCGACCTGCGCAGGCCGAAGCGCCGCTCCGAGTACGTGGACTCCGGACCCGCCATCTATGTCGATTCCTTCGCCACCATCCGGCGAGAGGCCGGCCTGCGGGCCGTGCCGGCCGATGCCGAGAAGCTCGCCGCCACCGTCCGTGGCCGCCGCGGGGGATCGGCGATGACCTCGTCAGCCCTCAATGCACTCGCCCAGGAGGCAGAGTGAGCACCACCCCACGTCGTCCTCGCTCCGCTCCGGGCGCCGCGGGGGCCCCGAAAGGCACCGGCCGTTTGACGGTCGTCGGCATCGGCCCCGGCGACCCGGAGCTCATGACGCTCAAGGCCGCTCGGATCATCGGCGCGGCTGACGTCGTTGCGTACCACGCTGGGGTGAAGACGAAGTCCCACGCGCGTCGCATTGCCGGCGGCATCATTCCAGCCGAGGTGATCGAGGAGGAGTTGCGCTATCCGGTCACCACCGGCACCACCGACCATCCCGGTGGGTATGTCGGGGCGATGACCGACTTCTACGAGTCCTGCGCGGTACGGCTGTCGGCTCACCTCGACGCGGGGCGCGACGTGGTCCTGCTCTCGGAGGGCGATCCCCTCTTCTACGGCTCGTCGATGTATCTCCACGACCGGTTCAAGGAGATCTACCCGATTGAGGTGGTGCCGGGCGTGCCCGCCTTCGCGGCGGCGACGGCGGCGATCGCTGGCAGCTCGGGCCCGTTGGTTCGACAGACAGATGTCCTGACCGTCCTGCCCGGAACCTTGCCCGAGCCGGAGCTCGCGAGGCGGCTGGCGGACACAGAGGCCGCCGTCATCATGAAGCTCGGCCGGAACTTTCCAGCCGTGCGCTCCGCGCTGGCGCAGGCGGGGCGGCTCGAGGGCGCCTGGTACGTCGAGCGGGCGTCGCAGTCCGAGGAGCGGTGGCTGCCTGTAGCCGAGGTCGATCCGGACTCGGTGCCCTACTTCTCCCTGATCGTCGTCCCGGGTGACACGGCCGACCGGCAGACCGCTCAGCGGCTGCGCGCTCGCGAGGCGGAGCCCAGCGCATCGGTCGCGGCACCCGACGGGCGGACCGCTGAACTCCTGGTCGTCGGCCTCGGCCCCGACCACTGGCTCACGCCAGAAGCGTCGGCGGCTCTGGGCGAGGTCAATCACGTGGTCGGCTACGCCCCGTGCGTGGCTCGCGTCGCGCAGCGTGCCGGAATCACCCGCCACGCGTCAGGCAACACCGTCGAGGTCGACCGGGCTCGGGTCGCGCTCGACCTGGCCGGATCGGGGGAGCGGGTCGCGGTCGTCTCTGGCGGCGACGCCGGTGTGTTCGGGATGGCAGCGGCCGTCTTCGAGGCGGCTGAGGATCCGACGTACGCCGGCGTCCAGATTCGGGTGCTGCCGGGGGTCAGCGCCGTGCAGGCGGTGGCCGCCCGTGCCGGTGCGCCCATTGGGGCAGACTTCGCCGTTGTCTCGCTCTCCGACAGGCTCGAGCCGTGGGAGGTCGTGGAACGGCGCCTCCGCGCCATCGCCGACGCCGACCTCGTGCTGGCGATCGACAACCCGGCCCCCCGCTCCCGGACCGAGCAGATTGCCACCGCCCACCGTGTCCTGCTGGAGCATCGCAAGCCCGAGACCGTGGTCATCGTCGGGCGCGACGTCGGGCGCGACGAGGAGTCGCTGACCGTCACGACGCTGGCCGACCTGGACCCGGAGACGATCGACATGAAGTGCCTGCTGATCGTGGGTGCCGAGAGGACACGGGTGAGCCGCGCCGGCGTGTGGACGCCGAGGTACGTGCGGTGAGTGCTGCCGTCCACTTCGTCGGCGCCGGACCCGGCGCGGCCGACCTGCTGACCGTGCGCGCGACTCGCCTGCTGGCGCAGGCGGACCTGGTGCTCTATCCCGGCACCTACCTCGATCCCGAGGTCCTGGCCCACGTCGGCCCGGGCGCAGAGCTCGTCGACACCCAAGACCTCGACCTCGACACGATGGTCGCCCAAATGGTCCGTGCAGCCGGCGCGGGCCAGGCGGTGGTGCGGCTGACGTCCGGCGATCCGTCGCTCTATTCCGCGCTGCACGAGCAGACCTGCCGGCTCGATGCTGCTGGTGTTGCCTGGTCGGTGACGCCCGGGGTGCCGGCCTACGCCGCCGCTGCTGCGCTGGTCGGCAGCGAGCTGACGGTGCCGCTGGTGGCCCAGTCGGTGGTGCTGACCCGCGCCCAGGCTCGCTCTACCGTGATGCCGGAG
Organism: Nocardioides sp. JS614; assembly: GCF_000015265.1. Lineage (NCBI taxonomy): Bacteria > Bacillati > Actinomycetota > Actinomycetes > Propionibacteriales > Nocardioidaceae > Nocardioides > Nocardioides sp. JS614. Next base: position 3,610,486 of record NC_008699.1, on the reverse strand, counting down.
TCCGAGTCGCTGGCGGCGTTCGCCACGACTCGCTCGACGCTCGTGCTGCATCTGGCGATCACGCGGGTGCGGCCGCTCATGGCCGAGCTCGAACCGGAGTACGGCGGCGACTGCCCGGTGGCCGTCGTCTACCGCGCCAGCCAGCCCGCAGAACAGGTGCTGCGCGGCACGGTGGCAACCATCTCGGAGGTGGTGGAGGCGGCAGGGCTGCGCCAGGCGGCCGTGATCCTGGTCGGCTGGGCACTGGCCGGCGAGGGCGGCGAGTCCTATCTCTACGACGCGGCCCGCGACCGGACCTCGAAGCGACGCGACGATCGGGGGCTGTGATGGAGTTCTACGACGTCATCAACCGTCGTCGTGACACTCGCCGAGAGTTCACAGGTGAGCCGTTGGCCGCCGAGGTGCTGGAGCGGCTGTTGTCGGCGGCTCACTGTGCCCCGAGTGTCGGGATGAGCCAACCGTGGGATTTCGTCCTGGTCCGCTCGCCGGACACGCTCAGCGCGTTCGCCGACCACGTCGCGCACGAGCGGGACACGTTCGCGGCGACGCTCAGCGGCGAGCGCGCCGAGACGTTCTCGCGGATCAAGGTCGAAGGGATCCGCGACTCGCGGCTCGGGATCGTGGTCGGCTACGACCCGACTCGCGGCGGGCCGAGGGTGCTCGGTCGGCATGCCATCGCCGACGCCGGGCTCTACTCGGTGGTCTGCGCCATCCAGAACCTCTGGCTCGCCGCGACCGCCGAGGGCCTCGGGGTGGGGTGGGTCAGTTTCTACCGCGAGGAGTTCTTGCGCGATCTCGTCGGCATGCCGGAGCACGTACGGCCGGTAGCCTGGCTCTGCGTCGGCACCGTCTCGGAGCTACCGGACGTTCCTGACCTGGAGCGCTACGGCTGGCGGCACCGCTCGCCGTTGGCGAGTGCCCTGCATGAGGAGAGGTACGGCGTCAGCGCGTCAATGCCCACTGTGTGGCGGTACGTGCCGGAGTCCACCCGGTGAAGGCGCCGACTGGTGCGCTGGTCTCGACCGAGACTCGGGTCAGCTCGCCGCCGTGCTCCCGGTACAGCTGCCCGAGCAGCATCTCGGTCTCGAGCGTCACACCGGGCACCATCAGCCGGCCGCCGGCCGGAGCGCCGCCAGGCAGGCGTCGATCACCCCGTCGCGGGTGGCGCCGCCGCCGACGAAGATGGCGTGGTCCTCGGCATCGCCCTGCTTGCGGGTCCCTTCCGAGAGAGCTTGCACGGCTGCTACGGTCGTGGCATTCCACACGGGAGCCCGAGGCATCGGGCTGAGATGGGGCTGGAGCCGCTCCGACCGTCGAACCTGATCCGGGTAATGCCGGCGAAGGAAGTGAGGAGCGACGTGTTACCCCGCATTCATTGCATCACCGACTTCTCGTCGTACGGCGACAGGGCGATCACCCTGCTGGAGGCCGTCGTCCGTGAGGGCGTCGACGCCGTCCAGGTGCGTGCGAAGTCGGTGTCCGACCGAGAGGTGGTTGCGTTCACCCGCGCCCTCGTGGACCGCCTTGCGGGGACCTCGGCGGCGGTGATCGTGAACGACCGCGTCGACATCGCGCTCATTGCGGGAGCGCAAGGCGTCCATCTCGGCCGTGATGACCTCGCGGTCGCCGAGGCCAGACGCCTGGCACCGCAAGGCTTCCTCGTCGGCGGCACCTGCCGGAACGCCGACCAGGCCCGTGAGGCGAGGGCCCAGGGCGCCGACTACATAGGCGTTGGACCGGTCTACGCCACGACCACGAAGAGTGGTCTCCCGGACCCGATCGGGTTGGACGCGCTGCGTGATGCGGCGCGAGTCCTGCCGGCGATCGCGATCTCTGGCATCAACGCCGAGCGCGCGCCCGAGGTGATGGCGGCCGGGGCCTACGGGATCGCGGTGGCCTCGGCCATCTGCCGATCACCTCAGCCCGGACTGGCCGCGAGGGAACTCGTCGGCGCCGTCGCGCTCGCATGAGGGTGGCGGTGATCGGGGCCGGCATCGTCGGTCTGGCCTGCGCGGAGGAACTGGTCCGCGCGAAGCACGACGTGCGGGTGTTCGACCCCGACCCGGCTGGTGGCGCGACCCGGGCGGCGGCCGGGATGCTCGCACCGGCCGGTGAGGCCTGGCACGGCGAGACGGACCTGCTGCGGCTCGGCGTGGCCTCTGCGCGACTGTGGCCGGCGTACGCGGCTCGACTGCGGGCCGTCTCCGGCGTGGACGTCGACCTGCGCACCGAGGGCACGTTGCTGATCGGCCAGGACCATGACGACCTTCAGCAGGTGCGGCGCACGCTCGAGGTGCTCTCGACCGAGGGGATCGCCTTCCGGGAGCTCGACCGGCGCGAGGCACGGTCGGACGAGCCCACCTTGTCTCGGGTCGCAGGCGCGGTGCTCGTCCCCGAGGACCACAACGTCAACCCGCGGCTGGTCGCTGAGGCCCTGCTACGCCTGCTGGGTGAACGGGTGGTCCGGGCCCGGGCGTCGGCGATCGACGGTGGAGTCCGCTTCGCGGACGGGATCGAGTTCCCGTGCGACGCGGTGGTCATCGCGACCGGTGCCGAGGCCCGGAGCCTGGTGCCGCAGGTCCGGCCGGTCCGCGGGGAGACGATCCGGCTGCGGGTGATCGACCGGCCGTCCCGGGTGCTGCGCGCGCGGGTGCACGGCGAGGCGGTGTACGTCGTGCCGCGGGCGGGCGGCGAGGTCGTCGTGGGTGCCACTGAGGAGGAGCATGCCTCGGAACCGGTGGCGACGCTCGGCGCGGTGGTGCGACTGCTGCACGCCGCGCGCACCCTGGTGCCCGGGCTGGAGAGCTCCGACGTCGTCGAGATCACCGCCCGGCATCGCCCCGGCACCCCCGACAACGGACCACTGCTCGGGGTCACCGACGGGCCAGGAGCGGTCCGGCAGGTGCTGGCCGTCGGGCACTACCGCGGCGGCGTGCTGCTCGCGCCGCTGACCGCCCAGGTGATCCGGGCTCACGTCGAGAACGGCGACGTCCCCGCTGTCGCGCGTCCGTTCGCGCCGAGCCGCTTCGGCCCGCACCGGACCGATTCCCCCACCGACCACTGGAAGGACCCCATCTCATGAGGATCAAGCTCAACGGCCAGCCGCACGTCGTGGAGGAGGGCGCGACCCTGCAGGACCTGCTTCCGTCGGCCCGCGGATGCGCGGCAGCGCTCAACGGGGCCATCGTGCCCGCAGCATCGTGGGAGTCGACCCGGTTGTCGGAGAAGGATGCGGTCGAGGTCGTCACCGCGCACCAGGGCGGGTGAGCCGGATGCGGATCGCGGGCATCGACCTCCCGAGCCGGCTGTGGATCGGCACCGGCGGGCTGACGAACATCAGCGCGGTCTCCGAGGTCGTCGACGCCGCCGCCCCGGGCCTGGTCACGGTGTCGATCCGTCGCACCTCCGACACCAGCAGCGGCGGGCTGCTGGACACCCTCCGCGTGAAGGGCGTGCGGATCCTGCCCAACACGGCCGGATGCCACAGCGCTCGCGAGGCGATCCTGACCGCGCAGCTGGCGCGCGAGGCCCTCCAGACCGACTGGGTCAAGCTCGAGGTCATCGGCGACGAGACCAGCCTGATGCCCGACGCCGTCGAGCTGCTCGACGCGGCCGAGACGCTGGTGCAGCAGGGATTCACGGTGTTGCCCTATACGACCGCCGACCCGGTCCTCGCGCGACGCTTGGCCGACGTCGGGTGCGCGGCCGTCATGCCGCTCGGCTCGCCCATCGGCACCGGTCGCGGCATCGACGACCCGCGCGCCGTCGAGGCCGTGTGCGCCGCCGTCACGGTTCCCGTGGTGCTGGACGCCGGGATCGGCACCGCGAGCGACGCTGCGTTGGCGATGGAGCTGGGGTGCGATGCCGTGCTGGTGGCGACGGCGATCACGCGCGCGGACCGCCCGGCCCAGATGGCGGCGGCGTTGCGGGCCGCGGTCGAGGCCGGTGAGTTGGCACGCGGGGCCGGTCGCATCCCCCGGCTCACCACCGCTCGCGCGTCGAGCCCGATGGCCGGACGGGTGGGGACGTGACGGGGGTCGACCTGCCGCGGCTGCTGGTCCTCACCGACCGTCACCAGCTCCCTGCCGGGCGCGACCTCGTCGGCGCGCTCGCCGACTGCGTCGCGGCCGGTCTCGAGGCCGTTCTGCTCCGGGAGCTCGACCTGCCCGGGCAGGAGCGGCAAGCGCTCGCCCGCGCGCTCGGCGCCACCGGCGTCACCGTGATCCTCGCGCGCACCTGGCTCCCCGGCGCCGCGGCGGTGCACCTCGCCGCCGCCCAGAGCCCGCACGACGCCGGTGCCGCGCCCTTCCACGGCCGCTCGTGCCACGACGACCACGAGATACGCCGCGCGGTCGCCGGCGGCGCGTCGTACCTGACGATCTCGCCAGTCGCGGCCTCCGCCTCCAAGCCGGGCTACGGCCCCATCCTCGGGGAGGACGGCGTACGCCGCGCGGTTGCGCTCGCCGGCGAGGTGCCGGTCTTCGCCCTCGGCGGGGTCAAGGTCCAGAACGCCGCCGCGATGCGGGCAGCCGGCGCCCACGGGGTCGCCGTCATGGGTGCCGTCATGCGCGCCCCCGACCCGGCCGACGTCGTCGAGCGCGTGCTGGGGGAGGCCCGATGAGAAGCCCCCTGGTCGCCCTCACCGTGGCGGGCACCGACTCCGGCGGTGCCGCCGGAGTCGCCGCCGACCTGGCGACGTTCGCGGCACTGGGCGCGCACGGGACGTGCGCCGTCACCGCCGTCACCGCGCAGGACACCACCGGCGTGCACGCCGTGGTCCACCTCTCCGCCGACCACGTGCGGGCCCAGGTCGACGCGGTCCTCGACGACCTGCCGGTCGCGGTCGCCAAGGCTGGCATGCTCGGCTCCGCCGAGATCGCCGGGGTAGTCGCGGACCTGCCGCCGGGCCTGCCGCTCGTGGTCGACCCCGTCCTGCGCACCACGAGCGGTTCGGTGCTCGCCGACGACGCCCTCGTCGCCGCCTACCGCGACCACATCCTCCCGCGCTGCACCGTCGTCACCCCCAACCTCGCCGAGGCACGCCGGCTCGCCGGTGCCGGCTCGGAGGAGCCGCTCGAGCACGTGGCGCGGGCCCTCCAGGCGCTCGGCCCCGCGGTCGTGCTCACCGGCGGCGACCCCGAGTCCGACTGGTGCCGCGACTTCGTCGTCGATGACCGGGGCCGCGCGCACGTGCTCGAGCACCCCGGCGTACCGACCACCAACGACCACGGCACCGGCTGCACGTTCTCCGCCGCCCTCGCCGTCCACCTCGCCCGGGGAGAGGCGCTCCCCGCCGCGACCCGGTCAGCCCAAGCCTTCGTCGCGGCCGCACTGCGCCGCAGCGCCGGCTGGCGCCTGGGCCGCGGTCGCGGCCCCGTCGCCCACACCTTTGCCCATCCCACGACGAACCCATCCCCACAGGAGGCGTGATGCAGATCCACCCGAGCCACAGCACCGTCCACCGCACCGGATCGCGCGCCGACATCCGCGTGCCCTTCACCCGGGTCGCGCTCACCAACGGCGAGACGTTCGACCGGTACGCCACTGCGGGACCCGGCAGCGACCCCGAGGTCGGGCTGCCGCCCCTGCGCGCTGACTGGATCGCCCAGCGCGGCGACACCGAGGAGTACGCCGGCCGGGAGACCCAGCTGCTCGACAACGGCAGGGCCGCCATCCGACGGGGCGAGGCACGCGACCAGTGGCGAGGGACCAGAAGCCGGCCGCGGCGCGGTACCAGCACCGTCACCCAGATGCACTACGCCCGGCAGGGCGTGGTGACCCCGGAGATGGAGTACGTCGCGATCCGCGAGGGCTGCAACGTCGACCTGGTCCGCTCCGAGGTCGCCGCCGGGCGCGCGATCATCCCCGCCAACCTCAACCACCCCGAGGCCGAGCCGATGATCATCGGGCGCCGGTTCCTGGTCAAGGTGAACGCCAACATCGGCAATTCCGCGGTCACCAGCTCGATCGCCGAGGAGGTCGACAAGCTCACCTGGGCGGTCACCTGGGGTGCCGACACCGTCATGGACCTGTCCACCGGCGACGACATCCACACCACCCGGGAATGGATCATCCGCAACTCACCGGTCCCGATCGGGACCGTCCCGATCTACCAGGCCCTGGAGAAGGTCGACGGCGACGCCAGCCGGCTGACCTGGGAGATCTTCCGAGACACCGTCATCGAGCAGTGCGAACAGGGCGTGGACTACATGACCATCCATGCCGGGGTGCTGCTGCGCTACGTGCCACTGACCGCGCAGCGCATCACCGGGATCGTCTCCCGCGGCGGGTCGATCATGGCCGGCTGGTGCCTGGCGCACCACCAGGAGAACTTCCTCTACACGCACTTCGACGAGCTGTGCGAGATCTTCGCACGCTACGACGTGTCCTTCTCGCTCGGCGACGGCCTGCGCCCCGGTTGCACAGCCGATGCGAACGACGAGGCGCAGCTCTCCGAGCTGCGTACCCTGGCCGAGCTCACCCAGCGTGCCTGGGAGCACGACGTCCAGGTGATGGTGGAAGGACCTGGGCACGTGCCGCTCAACCTGGTCGAGGAGAACGTCGTCCTGCAGCAGGACTGGTGCCACGGCGCCCCGTTCTACACCCTCGGCCCGCTGGCCACCGACATCGCACCCGGCTACGACCACATCACCTCCGCGATCGGCGCGGCGGCCATCGCCATGCACGGCACCGCCATGCTCTGCTACGTCACCCCCAAGGAGCACCTCGGACTGCCGAACCGCGACGACGTCAAGACCGGCGTGATCACCTACAAGCTCTCCGCGCACGCCGCCGACGTCGCCAAGGGCCACCCCGGAGCCCGCGACTGGGACGACGCCTTGTCCAAGGCCCGCTTCGAGTTCCGCTGGCACGACCAGTTCGCCCTCTCCCTCGACCCGCACACCGCCGAGTCCTTCCACGACGAGACGCTCCCGGCCGAGGCCAGCAAGACGGCGCACTTCTGCTCCATGTGCGGCCCGAAGTTCTGCTCGATGCGCATCAGCCAGGACGTACGCGACTACGTCACCTCAGGCATGGCCGAGAAGTCGGCGCAGTTCCTGGAGCTGGGCTCCTCGGTCTACGTCGAGGGTGATACCTACACCGCGGCACCGTGACCTGACAGCGGCCGATACCCCTCATCGCCGGCCAGACCTCGGCAGCCATTCCTCGTGGTCTCCGAACCCGGGACGCGGGAGGGGCTGTCCGGATGGCCCGCGAACGCAACGGCGGCGATCGCGGCTACCCGATTGCGTCCTGCACCCGTTCAGCTTGCCGGTGCGCAACGGCTGCCGCTCGGTCTTCTGCGCCCCCCGAAGTCCAGTCGGGCGCGGACCGCAGCAGCCCGACCAGCGGGGACCGAATCCTCTTCCTGGTGCTGCTGCTGATCGTCGGTCTCCTCGTCATCGCCTGGGGCGTCGGCCAGGAGGGCGCCCGGTCGTCCGACGCCCCAACCCCGGCGGTGGTCGAGCCTTCCGATCCGTTGGTCGAGCAGGACGGCGCCCCGGCGCCGACCGATGTCGAGACCCCCGCACCGACGCAGGGCGACGACCCCGAAGGTCAGGACCCGGAGCCGGACCCGGACCCGCCCACGGCCCTCCCCGACGGCGGCACGCGCATCTTCGGCGGCAACCACGTCCTGGTCGCCTACTACGGCACCGGCCAGACCGCGTCGATGGGTGTGCTGGGCGAGAGCGACCCGGACACGATGCACCGGCGGCTGCGTCGGGTCGCCCGGCCGTTCGCCGGCCCCGAACGACCGGTACGCCACGTCTACGAGCTGATCGTGACCGTCGCCGACGGCCACCCCGGGCCCGACGGCGACCACAGCCATGACATCCCGCGCTCGGTCGTCGAGACCTACCTGCGCGCCGCGCACCGCAACCAGGCGCTGCTCCTGCTCGACCTGCAGCCCGGGCGCTCCGGGTTCCTCGAGGTGGCGAAGCGCTGGGCGTGGGCGCTGCGCGACCCGTGGGTCGGCCTGGCACTGGACCCCGAGTGGCGGATGGGCCCGCACCAGGTGCCGGCCCGCACCGTCGGTCGGGTCCGGGCCGCCGAGGTCAACCGCACCTCGGCCTGGCTGGCCCGGCTTCGCGATGGTCCAGCATGTCGACGGCTTCGGGACCCGGCGCCAGAAGCGCGCGACGTACCACCACGTCGCCCGGCCGCGGCGGTTCACCATGGGCTTCAAGCTCTTCTACGACGAGGACGTCCACCGGATGGGTCCGCGCGAGGTCTTCGCGCTGCGGCCCCGGGTGCGGTTCGTCAGCTTCCAGTGATGGTGAACGAGGCCCGATGGGTCTCGCCGGGCTCGAGCACGACCAGGTCGACGCCGGTGCGGAACGCGTCCGGCGGGCAGGTGGTCGGCTCGACGGCCAGCGAGCGGCGCGGCGGGTCGTGGGTGTCGGAGGTGAACACGTGCACCCAGTCGAAGCCGTCGTCGAGGGTGAGCGTCACGGCGTGTCCGTCCGGGTCGGCGATCGTGACGACCCGGTCGGTCAGACCGCCGAACGGGTGGTCGATCACGGCGTCGCCGACGAGCCGGCCGTCGCGGAAGTCGTAGGCCGTGCCGGCCACCGGCCGCGCCGGGCCGGCGAGGCCGCGCTCGTCCATCGGGCACCACGTGGTCGCCGGGATCCGCAGGGTGAGCTCGTCGACCGGCCGGTCGAAGGTGAAGTACGGGTGGTGCCCGGTGCCGTACGGCGCGACCGTGCCGCCGGCGTTGGTGGCCGCGAGGGTGACCCGCAGCCCGGCGTCGGTGAGGTCGTAGTCGACCGCCAGGTCGAGCGGGAAGGGGTACCCGGTCCGCGGGACCAGGGCGAGCCGCAGCGCGGCGTGGTTGTCGTCGTGGTTGGCGAGCGTCCACTCCGCCCAGCCCGCGAAGCCGTGCAGGGCGTTGCCGCGCTCGGGCTCGGTCAGCGGCAGCTGTAGGCGCCGGCCGGCGAACTCGTACGCGCCGTCGCCGACCCGGTTCGGCCAGGGCATCAGCACCCAGCCGCGGTAGTCTGGGCACATCTCGCCGGCGGGATAGCCGGCCACCAGCGGACGCCCGTCGTACGAGAGCGACCGGAGACCGGCGCCGACGGTGACGACCTCGGCCCGGTACGGACCATGGGAGAGGACCAGGTTCTGGCCGGCCGGATCACGCACGTGCCAACCCTATGGGCACGTTCCCACTCAGAGCACCGAGCCTCGGACTAACCTCGGCGTCGTGCCACTCGTCGCGGGGGTCGACACCTCCACCCAGTCCTGCAAGGTCGTCGTCTGCGACGCGGAGAGCGGGGAGCTCGTCCGCAGCGGCGCGGCCCCCCACCCCGACGGCACCGAGGTGCACCCGGACGCCTGGTGGGTCGCCTTCGAGCGGGCGAGTGCGGCCGCCGGCGGGCTCGACGAGGTCGAGGCGATCGCCGTCGGCGGGCAGCAGCACGGCATGGTCTGCCTCGACGAGCAGGGCGCGGTGGTGCGCCCGGCACTGCTCTGGAACGACACCCGCTCCGCGCAGGCGGCGCTGGACCTGATCGAGGAGCTCGGCGGACCCGGCGCCTGGGTCGACGCCGTCGGCCTGGTGCCGGTCGCGTCGTTCACCGTCACCAAGCTGCGCTGGCTGGCCCGCCACGAGCCGGACAACGCCGCCCGCACGGCGGCCGTCTGCCTGCCGCACGACTGGCTGACCTGGAAGCTGGCCGGCGCGCCCTCGCTGGACGCGCTGGTGACGGACCGTGGCGATGCCAGCGGCACCGGCTACTGGTCGCCGTCGACGGGGCAGTACCGCCGCGATCTCCTCGAGCTCGGCCTGGGCCGCGACGTGGTCCTCCCGCGGGTGCTCGGCCCGGCCGAGGTCGCCGGCCGGACGCCGGCCGGCCAGCTGCTCGGCCCCGGCACCGGCGACAACGCGGCGAGCGCGCTCGGCCTGGGAGCCGTCGCGGGCGACGTCATCGTCTCGATCGGCACCTCCGGGGTGGCCTGCGCGGTCGCGGAGCAGCCCGTCGGCGACGTCTCCGGCGCCGTCGCCGGGTTCGCCGACGCCACCGGCCGGTTCCTGCCGCTGGTCGCGACCATGAACGCCGCGCGGGTGCTCGCGGCCGCCGAGCGGATCCTCCGCGTGGACCACAGCGAGTTCTCCGAGCTCGCGCTCTCCGCACCGGCCGGTGCCGGCGGCATGGTGCTGGTGCCCTACCTCGAGGGCGAGCGCACCCCGAACCGCCCCGACGCCACCGGGGCCCTGCACGGCATGCGGCTGGAGACCACCGACCCGGCGCATCTTGCCCGCGCCGCGGTCGAGGGCATGCTCTGCGGCCTGGCCGACGCGGTGGACGCCGTCCGGGCGCTCGGCACCCCGGTCGAACGGATCATCCTGGTCGGCGGGGCCGCCCGCTCGCGCGCCGTGCGCGAGATCGCCTCGGCCGTGCTCGGGCTCCCGGTGACCGTCCCGCAGCCGGGGGAGTACGTCGCCCGCGGTGCCGCCCGCCAAGCCGCCTGGGTGCTCTCGGGGGCCGCCGAGCCACCCGCGTGGCCGCTCGCTGACGTGGTCGCCACCGAGGTCGAGCCGACCCCACAGGTGCGGGCCCGGTATGCCGAGGTCCGCGACCTGACAGCGACCCGGCCGTGACCGAGCCCCCCGAGCGGCTCGACGCCGCGGACCCGCTCGCGTCGTACCGCGCCCGCTTCGTCGGCGCCGCCGAGCCGCTCGTCTACTTCGACGGCAACTCGCTGGGCCGGCCGCTGGCGGCGACCGGCCCGCGGCTCGCGGCGTTCGTGGAGCAGGAGTGGGGTGGCCGACTGATCCGCGGGTGGGACGAGCGGTGGTTCGAGCTGCCGCAGATGATCGGGGACGACCTCGGCCGGGTGGTCCTCGGCGCGGCCCCGGGCCAGACCGTCGTCGGCGACTCGACGACGGTGCTGCTCTACAAGCTGATGCGCGCGGCCGTCGCCGACCGGCCGGGGCGCACCGAGATCGTCATCGACCGCGACAACTTCCCGACCGACCGGTACGTCGCCGCGGGGGTCGCGCAGGAGTGCGGGCTGACGCTGCGGTGGATCGACGTGGACCCGGCCGCGGGCGTCACCGTCGACCTGCTCGCCGAGGCCGTCGGACCGCAGACCGCGCTGGTCGTGCTCTCGCACGTCGCGTACCGCTCGGCCTGGCTCGCCGACCTGCCGGCGCTGACCCGGATCGCCCAGGACGCGGGGGCACTGGTGCTGTGGGACCTGTGCCACTCGGTGGCGTCGGTGCCGTTGGCGCTGGACGCCGCCGGCGTGGACCTGGCGGTCGGCTGCACCTACAAGTACCTCAACGGCGGCCCCGGCTCCCCGGCGTTCGCCTACGTCGCGCAGCGGCACCTCGGCGAGCTGACCCAGCCGATCCAGGGCTGGATGGGCGCCGCGGACCCGTTCCTCATGGGGCCGTCGTACGCCCCGGCCGCCGGGGTGCGCCGGTTCCTCTCCGGCACCCCGCCGATCGTCGGGATGCTGGCCCTCCAGGACATGCTCGGCCTGATCGCGGAGGTCGGCATGGACGCGGTGCGCGCCAAGTCGGTGGCGCTCACGTCGTACGCCGTCGACGTCGCCGACGAGCTGCTCGCCCCGCTCGGCGTGGTGCTGGGCTCGCCGCGCGACCCCGCGCAGCGCGGCAGCCACGTGACGCTCAACCACCCGCGGATGCGCGAGGTCACCGCCGCGCTGTGGGAGCGCGACGTGATCCCCGACTACCGCGACCCGCACGGGCTGCGGATCGGGCTGTCGCCGCTGTCCACGTCGTTCGCCGAGGTGCGGGCCGGCCTCGAGGCGGTGCGCGAGGTCCTCGAGGCCTGAGCCCAGGACTTCTCAGGCAAAGCCGGAACCTCTCGGCCGAAGTTTCGGCCCAACAGTTCCGGTTTCCCCGGTTCACCGGGGAAACCGCCGCCGCGAGCCGGCCGTCTAGCGGATGCGGTCCTCCCAGTCGGCAGGCACCCGGTCGGCCGGGCCGGGGACGGTCTGGTCGGTGGGATGGGACAGGGGCGGGGCGAGCTCGGGGCCGGCGAAGCCCTCCTCCGTGGTGTAGTCCCAGAACCACTCCTCGCCCGGCTCGAAGCTGCGGATCACCGGATGCCCGGTCTCGCGGAAGTGGGCGGTGGCGTGCTGGGCGGGAGAGGAGTCGCAGCACCCGACGTGGCCGCACTGCGCGCACCGGCGCAGATGCACCCACCACCCGCCCGTGGCCTCGCACTCCATGCACCCGGTCCCACTGGGTGGCACCGACGGATCGATCCCCGCGCGCTCGGACATGTTCCGAGACTAGACAGGCTGTGCCATGGTGACGAGGTGGACCAGCGGATCAGCTTCGTGACCCTGGCCGTGCGCGACCTCGACGCGAGCCGCAGGTTCTACCTCGACGGCCTGGGGTGGGAGGCGGCGCTCCTCGTGCCCGGTGAGGTGCTGATGATCCAGGCGGGGGACCGCCTCGTGTTCTCGCTCTGGGCCGACACCGCGTTCGAGCAGGAGGTCGGCAAGATCGCCCGCGGGCCGGGTGTCGCCCCGCTGACGCTCTCCCACAACGTCCCGACGCACGACGAGGTCGACGCGGTGCTGGCGACCGCGCGGGCGGCGGGCGCCGACCCGGTGCACGAGGCGGTCGAGCGCGACTGGGGCGGCTACACCGGTTACTTCGGCGACCCCGACGGATACCGCTGGGAGATCGCCTTCAACCCCGGACCGATCGGACAGGTGGTGCTCCCGTGACAGACCCCAAGCAGGTGCTCAGGTTCCCCCAGGTCCAGGCCGAGGGGCTGGACGACTGGCGGTTCTTCCTCATGAAGCTGCACGCCCGGTTCGAGACCGGCAGCTTCACGAAAGGGCTCGAGCTGGTCACCCGGATCACCGAGGCGGCCGAGGCGGCCAACCACCACCCCGACGTGGTGCTGACCTACCCCCAGGTCGACGTCGACCTCCAGAGCCACGACGTGCACGGCGTCACCAGCCGCGACGTCGACCTGGCCCGGCGCATCTCCGAGATCGCGGCCGAGCTCGGTGTCGAGTCGGCGCCCCGGGACGTCTCCACCCTCGAGCTGGCCCTCGACGTCCCGGACGCCGGGGCGGTCAAGCCGTTCTGGCGGGCCGTGCTCGGCTACCAGGACAACCAGGACTGGCCGGAGGTCATGGACCCCGGCGGCCGCAACAACACGCTGTGGTTCCAGGAGGCCCCCGACGCGACCGGTGAGGTCCAGCAGCGCTTCCACCTCGACATCGTCGTCCCGCGCGAGGTGGCCGAGGAGCGGGTGGCCGCGGCGGTCGCGGCCGGCGGCCGCCTGGTCAGCGAGGACGCGGTCCCGGCGTTCTGGGTGCTCGCCGACGCCCACGGCAACAAGGTCTGCGTCTGCACCGCTGATGGGCGGGAGACCGCCGGAGAGTGAGACCGGCGTCCCGGATGCTGGGACGCCTGTCACACTCGGATGCGGGCGGGAGGCCGGTGCCGCTAGCGTGGGCCCCATGCGCAACGGCATTCTTGTACGCACGCGACGTGTGAGCTGAGTCGACACGACCGCAGCGCACACGTCACCCCTCGCCGCCCACCCGGGCCGAGGGGTTTTTTGTTGGGCAGGGCACGGCACCAGGTAGCGAGACAGGACAGACAACGATGAGCGAGCAGATGACAGGGGCCCAGAGCCTGGTCAGGTCGCTGGAGGCAGTGGGCACCGAGCACATCTTCGGAATCCCGGGCGGCGCCATCCTCCCGGCGTACGACCCGCTGATGGACTCCTCGATCCGGCACATCCTGGTCCGCCACGAGCAGGGCGCCGGCCACGCCGCCCAGGGGTACGCCGCCGCCACCGGCCGGGTCGGGGTCTGCATGGCCACCTCCGGTCCGGGTGCGACCAACCTGGTCACGCCGCTCGCCGACGCGCACATGGACTCGGTGCCGATCGTGGCGGTCACCGGCCAGGTCGGCGCCGCCCAGATCGGCACCGACGCCTTCCAGGAGGCCGACATCCGCGGCATCACGATGCCGATCACCAAGCACAACTTCCTGGTCACCGACCCCGCCGAGATCCCGCGCACGATCGCCGAGGCCTTCCACATCGCCTCGACCGGCCGCCCGGGCCCGGTGCTCGTCGACGTCGCCAAGTCGGCGCTGCAGGCGGCGACCGACTTCGCGTGGCCCACCGAGCTCGCGCTTCCCGGCTACCGACCCGTGACCAGGCCGCACTCCAAGCAGATCCGCGAGGCCGCCAAGCTGATGCTGGAGTCGCGCCGACCGGTGCTCTACGTCGGCGGCGGCACGATCCGGGCCGGCGCCTCGAAGGAGCTGCGTGTGCTCGCGGAGCTCACCGGCATCCCGGTGGTGACGACCCTGATGGCCCGGGGGGCGTTCCCCGACAGCCACCCGCAGCACCTCGGCATGCCCGGCATGCACGGCACGGTCGCCGCCGTGGCGGGCCTGCAGCGCAGCGACCTGATCATCAGCCTGGGCGCCCGCTTCGACGACCGGGTGACCGGCAAGCTCGACTCGTTCGCCCCCGGCGCCCGGGTCATCCACGCCGACATCGACCCGGCCGAGATCGGCAAGAACCGCGCGGTCGACGTCCCGATCGTCGGCGACTGTCGGGAGGTGATCAGCGACCTGGTCGTCGCCCTCAAGGCCGAGGCCGACGCCGGTCACACCGGCGACTACGAGGCCTGGGTGGACTTCCTGGCCGGGGTGAAGAAGAAGTACCCGCTCGGGTACGACGCCCCCACCGACGGCGGCCTGGCCCCGCAGTACGTCCTCGAGCGGCTCGGCGCGATCGCCGGCCCGGAGGCCATCTACTGCGCCGGCGTCGGCCAGCACCAGATGTGGGCCGCGCACTTCGTCGGCTACGAGAACCCGAACACCTGGATCAACTCCGGCGGACTGGGCACCATGGGCTTCTCCGTGCCCGCCGCGATGGGCGCCAAGGTCGGCCGCCCCGACGCGACCGTGTGGTCGATCGACGGCGACGGGTGCTTCCAGATGACCAACCAGGAGCTCGCCACCTGCGCGATCAACGACATCCCGATCAAGGTCGCGATCATCAACAACGAGTCGCTGGGCATGGTCCGGCAGTGGCAGACGCTGTTCTACAACGAGCGCTACTCCAACACCGATCTGCACTCCAAGCGGGTCCCAGACTTCGTCAAGCTGGCCGACGCCTACGGCTGCGTGGGCCTGTCCTGCGACAGCCCGGACGACGTGGACGCCACGATCCGCAAGGCGATGGAGATCGACGACGCCCCCGTCGTGGTGGACTTCCGGGTGCACCGCGACGCGATGGTCTGGCCGATGGTCGCCGCCGGCACCAGCAACGACGAGATCAAGTACGCCCGCAACCTGGCCCCGAAGTTCGACGACGACGCAGATCTGGAGCTCCGGCCGTGACGACCTCCGCCAACACCCGACACACCCTGTCCGTCCTGGTGGAGAACAAGCCCGGCGTCCTCGCCCGGATCGCGGGCCTGTTCAGCCGTCGCGGCTTCAACATCGACTCGCTCGCGGTGGGCCCGACCGAGCACCCGGAGGTCTCCCGGATGACGATCGTGGTCAACGTCGAGGATTCCCCGCTCGAGCAGGTCACCAAGCAGCTGAACAAGCTGGTCGAGGTGATCAAGATCGTCGAGCTCGACAGCGCCGCCTCGGTCAAGCGCGAGCTGCTGCTGGTCAAGGTCAAGGCCGACGCGGAGACCCGCGGCCAGGTCCTCGACGCCGTCCAGCTGTTCCGTGCCAAGGTCGTCGACGTGGCCCCGGACGCGATCACGATCCAGGCGGTCGGCAACGCCGACAAGCTCTCGGACCTGCTCCGGGTGCTCGAGCCGTTCGGCATCCGCGAGCTCGTGCAGTCCGGCATGGTCGCGATCGGGCGCGGCTCCCGTTCCATCTCCGAGCGCAGCCTGCGCCCGGTCGCCATCCCCGCCCCGCCCGCTGCGGTTTGAAGCACCACACCCAACACGAAGGCCCAACACGAAGGAGAAGCCCCCGTGGCTGAGATGTTCTACGACGACGACGCCGACCTGTCCCTGATCCAGGGCAAGAACGTGGCCGTCATCGGCTACGGCAGCCAGGGCCACGCCCACGCGCTGTCGCTGCGCGACTCGGGCGTCGACGTCCGCGTCGGCCTGCAGCCGGACTCCAAGAGCCGGGCCAAGGCCGAGGCCGAGGGGCTGCGGGTGCTCACCCCGGCCGAGGCCGCGGAGGAGGCCGACGTCATCGTCATCCTCGCCCCCGACCAGCACCAGCGGAAGCTGTACGCCGAGGAGATCGAGCCGAACATCACCGAGGGCGACACCCTGGTGTTCGGGCACGGCTTCAACATCCGGTTCGGCTACATCACCCCGCCCGAGGGCGTGAACGTGTTCATGGTCGCGCCGAAGGGCCCGGGCCACCTGGTGCGCCGCGAGTACGTCGACGGCCGGGGCGTCCCGGTCCTGGTCGCGGTCGAGAAGGACCCGTCCGGCGGCACCTGGGACCTCGCGCTGTCCTACGCGAAGGCGATCGGCGGGCTGCGCGCCGGCGGCATCAAGACCACCTTCACCGAGGAGACCGAGACCGACCTGTTCGGCGAGCAGGCCGTGCTCTGCGGCGGCGCCTCGCAGCTGGTCATGTACGGCTTCGAGGTCCTCACCGAGGCCGGCTACCAGCCCGAGGTCGCCTACTTCGAGTGCCTCCACGAGCTCAAGCTGATCGTCGACCTGATGTACGAGGGTGGCATCGCCAAGCAGCGCTGGTCGGTCTCCGACACCGCCGAGTACGGCGACTACGTCTCCGGCCCGCGGGTGATCACCCCGGAGGTGAAGAGGAACATGGAGGGCGTCCTCGCCGACATCAAGAACGGCTCCTTCGCCAAGCGCTTCATCGACGACATGGATGCCGGCTCGCCGGAGTTCAACGAGCTGCGCAAGAAGGGTGAGCAGCACCCGATCGAGCAGACCGGCCGCGAGCTGCGCAAGCTGATGGCCTGGGTGAAGTCGCACGACTCCGACTACACCGAGGGCACCGCCACCCGCTGAACCACCCGTGACGAGGCCGGCGGAATGCGCCGGCCTCGTTGCGCGTTCAACCAGATATGCGCATCGAGATCTGGAGTGACGTCGTCTGTCCGTGGTGCTACGTCGGGAAGCGGCGGCTGGAGACCGCCCTGGCCGGCTTCGAGCACGCCGATCAGGTGGAGGTCGTCTACCGGTCCTTCGAGCTCGACCCGAGCGCCCCGGCCCACGGGCAGGAGCTGAGCACCCCGGTCATCGCCCGCAAGTACGGCCGCAGCGAGGCCGAGATGCGCCAGATGCAGCAGCAGCTGGTCGACCTGGCCGCCGAGGAGGGCCTGGCGTTCAGGATCTTCGAGACCGTGCACACCAACACCGTCGACGCCCACCGCGTCCTGCACCTCGCCCTCGAGACCGGGGGCGCGGCGCTCCAGCGGGAGCTGAAGGAGGCGCTGCTCGCGGCGTACTTCCTCGACGCGCGCAACGTCGGCGACCACGACGTGCTCACCGAGGTGGCCGACGCGGCCGGGCTGGAGGAGGCCCGGGTGCGCGAGGTGCTCGCCGGGACCGAGTACGCCGACGCGGTCGAGGCCGACATCGCCCAGGCCCGGGCGTACGGCGCGACCGGCGTGCCGTTCTTCGTCGTGGACCAGAAGTACGGCGTCTCCGGCGCCCAGCCGGCCGGGGTGTTCAGCCAGGTCCTCGAGCAGGCCTGGACCGAGTCCCACCCGGTGCTCCAGACCGTCGGCGGCGACGCCGAGGCGTGCGGCCCGGACGGCTGCGCCATCTGAGCCTGCGAGATGAGGTTAGGCAAACCTAAGTCCGAGGCGTATGCTCGGGCTTCGTGTTCGCGAACTACCTGATCGGTCTCCGTGAGGGCCTCGAGGCGGCGCTGGTCGTCAGCATCCTGGTCGCCTACCTGGTCAAGTCCGAGCGGCGTGGGCTGCTGCCCCGGATCTGGGCGGGCGTCGCGCTCGCCGTCGGGGTCTCGCTGGCCTTCGGCTTCGCCCTGTTCTACGGCCCGCGCGGCCTGACCTTCGAGGCCCAGGAGGCGATCGGCGGCACCCTGTCGATCGTCGCCGTCGGCCTGGTCACCTGGATGATCTTCTGGATGGCCCGCGCCGCGCGCACGTTGAGCGGCGAGCTGCGCGGCCAGATCGACAAGGCCGCCGAGGGCGGCTGGATCGCGCTGGTCCTGGTGGCCGTCCTCGCGGTCGGCCGCGAGGGCCTCGAGACCGCACTGTTCCTCTGGTCGGCGACCGAGGCCGTGACCCGCGAGAGCGGCGCCACCTGGCAGCCGCTGCTCGGCGCCGGACTCGGCATCGCGACCGCCGTCGCGCTCGGCTACCTGCTCTTCCGCGGCGCGATCTCGATCAACCTGAGCCGGTTCTTCGCCTGGACGGGCGGCTTCCTGATCGTGGTCGCCGCCGGCGTCCTGTCCTACGGCGTCCACGACCTGCAGGAGGCCGGCCTCCTCCCCGGCCTGCACACCATCGCCTGGGACGTGTCCGGCGCGATCGACCCGTCGACCTGGTACGCCGCACTCCTCAAGGGCGTCGTCAACTTCTCCCCGGTCACCACCGTGCTCGAGGCCGTCGTCTGGACGCTGTACGTCGTCCCCACGATGGCGTTGTTCGTGCGTGGCGTCCGTGGCCGCAACGTCGCGGCCCCCACTGCTGCTCCCGCCCCGGCGACGGACCCGGCACCCGCCGCGCCCGCCAGCCGCTGACCCGCGAAGGATCCCGCTCCCCGATGCGCACCCCCCGGACCAAGGACACCGGCGCGCCGCTCTCGGGCGGCCGCGAGTTCAGCGAGCCGGACTTCACGATGCCCGGCAGCGACGGCCCGGTCATCCCACGCGACTCCCACGTCCGGGTGGTGCACCCCGACTTCAACCACGGCGCCCGGATGCTGCGCCGCGGCTACAACTTCGTCGACGGCCTGGACGCCGGGCTGTTCTTCATCGCGTTCGTGCGCGACCCGGACACCCACTTCATCCCGATCCAGAACAAGATGGCCAAGTCCGACGCGATGATGGAGTACCTCGAGGTCACCGGCTCCGCCCTGTTCGCCGCACCTCCCGGCGCCGCCCCGGGGGAGTACGTCGGGCAGGCGCTGTTCCACTGACTTTCAGCCTGCGGCCTCCTGTGCACCGGGGTCTGCGAGGTCGACCACCCGGTCCACGCCGATGTCCTCGAGGAACGCCCGGTCGTGGCTGGCGACCACGAGGGCGCCGCGGTAGGACGCGAGCGCCGAGACCAGCGCGTCGTACGACGCGAAGTCGAGGTTGTTGGTCGGCTCGTCGAGCAGAAGCAGCTGCGGGGCCGGGTCGGCCAGCAGCAGCGCCGCCAGCGTCGCGCGGAACCGCTCGCCGCCGGACAGGTCGCCGGCCCTGCGGTCGGCCGCGGCGCCGCGGAACAGGAACCGGGCCAGCCGGGCGCGCACCTCGTTGGCCGGCGCCTCGGGTGCCCGCCGCTTCACGTTGTCGTAGACGCTCCCGTCGTCGTCGAGGAGATCGAGACGCTGGGGGAGCAGCCCGACCGGCACCCGGGCCCGCTCGACCAGGGTTCCGAGCAGCGTGGTCTTGCCCGACCCGTTCGGGCCGACCAGCCCGATCCGGTCCGGGCCGTTGATCGGTACGGCGCCGCCCTCCAGCACCACCCGGCCGCGGGGCACCTCGGTGCCGGGCAGGTCGATGCGGATCTCCCGGTCCTCCCGCAGCCGCGCCTCGGCCGCGCTGAGCCGCTCGCGGGCCCGCTCGACCCGGTCGTCCTGCACCCGGCGGTGCCGGGCGGCGGACTCCTCGGCCTGCTGCCGCTTGGCGTTGACGACCGCCTTGCCGAGCCCGGTGGTGAGCTCGGCCTTCTTGGCGACCCGCTTGCGGGTGGCGAGCATCCGCTCGGCCGCGACCCGCTCGGTGCGCTGACGGCGTACGTCGGAGCGCGCGGTCGTGACCGCCTGCCGGGCCGCGTCCTGCTCGGCGCGGACCTGCGCGGCGTAGGAGGAGTAGCCCCCGCCGTACCATCGCACGGCACCGTCGCGCAGGTCGCCGATCCGGTCCATCCGCTCGAGCAGCTGCCGGTCGTGGCTGACCACCAGCAGCGAGCGCGACCAGCCGTCGACCACGTCGTAGAGCCGGCCGCGGGCGTCGGCGTCGAGGTTGTTGGTCGGCTCGTCGAGCAGCAGCACGTCGGGGCGGCGCAGCAGTAGCCCGGCCAGGCCGAGCTGGGTGACCTCGCCACCGGAGAGCTGGCCGAGCCGCCGGTCCAGGACGTCCGCCGGCAGGCCGAGGCGGCCGAGCTCGACGACCGCGCGGTCCTCGGCGTCCCAGTCGTCGCCGATCGTGTCGAAGAGGGCCTCCTCGACCGCGCCACCCTCGACGGCGCGGACCGCGCGGCGCACCGCGCCGATGCCGAGGAAGTCGTCGACCGGCTGCGCGACGTCGAGGGTCAGGTCCTGAGGGAGGTAGCCGACCTCGCCGGCGACCCGGACCTGGCCGGCGGTCGGTTGCAGGGCGCCGGCGACCAGGCGCAGCAGGGTGGACTTCCCGGCGCCGTTGACGCCGACCAGGCCGGAGCGGCCGGGCCCGACCAGCAGGTCGAGGCCGGCGAGGACCGGGGTGCCGTCGGGCCAGGCGAAGCCGAGGCCGGACGCGCTGATGACAGAGAGGGGTGCGGGCATGGAGAAGCTCCAGAAGAGGTGGCGTGGGGGGCGGCGACCTCAGAGCTTCAAGTGGACCTGCCGATGAGGAGGGGCTGGGACGACGCCCAGGATAGGTACGGCGCATCCGCGGACGCGACCGAATACTTCGGCGCGGTCGGGTAGAGTGCGAGATGCAGCACAGCG
Organism: Nocardioides sp. JS614; assembly: GCF_000015265.1. NCBI lineage: Bacteria > Bacillati > Actinomycetota > Actinomycetes > Propionibacteriales > Nocardioidaceae > Nocardioides > Nocardioides sp. JS614. The sequence continues at coordinate 3,589,675 of NC_008699.1, read as the reverse complement.
TCGTGCGCCGATCGAGACACCACCCCTCTTCCGCGAGGACTCCACGCTGTGACCATGCCCGCCGCCACGCCCGCCGACCGGCCCGTCGTACTCATCGCCGAGGAGCTCAGTCCGGCGACCGTCGAGGCACTCGGACCGGACTTCGAGATCCGGTACTGCGACGGCGCGGATCGCGGCGAGCTGCTGGCCGCGCTCCCCGAGGCGGACGCGATCCTGGTGCGGTCCGCGACCAAGGTCGACGCCGAGGCGCTCGCCGCGGCCCGCCGGCTCAAGGTCATCGCCCGGGCCGGTGTGGGCCTGGACAACGTCGACGTGCGCGCGGCGACCCAGGCGGGCGTGATGGTCGTCAACGCCCCGACCTCCAACATCGTCTCCGCCGCCGAGCTCGCGGTCGCGCTGATGCTCGCCGCCGCCCGGCACATCTCGCCGGCCCACGCCGCGCTGAAGAACGGCGAGTGGAAGCGGGCCCGCTACACCGGCACCGAGCTCTACGAGAAGACCGTCGGCATCGTCGGCCTGGGTCGGATCGGCGTCCTGGTCGCGCAGCGGCTGAGCGCCTTCGGCATGAAGATCGTGGCGTACGACCCGTACGTGCAGGCTGGCCGGGCCGCGCAGATGGGCGTGCGGCTGGTCGACCTCGACACGCTGCTGGCCGAGGCCGACTTCATGTCCGTGCACCTGCCCAAGACCCCCGAGACCGTCGGCCTGATCGGCGCCGACCAGCTCGCGAAGGTCAAGCCCTCGCTGGTGCTGGTCAACGCCGCGCGCGGCGGCATCGTCGAGGAGGCCGCCCTCTATGCCGCCCTCAAGGAGGGCCGGGTCGCGGCGGCCGGGCTCGACGTGTTCGCGCAGGAGCCGTGCACCGACAGCCCGCTGTTCGAGCTCGAGAACGTCGTCGCCACGCCGCACCTCGGCGCCTCCACCGACGAGGCGCAGGAGAAGGCCGGCATCGCGGTCGCGAAGTCGGTGCGGCTCGCGCTGTCCGGCGAGCTGGTCCCCGACGCGGTCAACGTGCAGGGCGGTGTGATCGCCGAGGACGTGCGCCCTGGCATCCCGCTCACCGAGAAGCTCGGCCGGGTGTTCACCGCCGTGGCCGGCGAGGTCGCGCTGTCGATCGACGTCGAGGTGCGCGGCGAGATCACCGACTACGACGTCAAGGTGCTCGAGCTGGCGGCCCTCAAGGGGATCTTCACCGACATCGTCGAGGACCAGGTCTCCTACGTGAACGCGCCGCTGCTCGCCGCCGAGCGCGGCACCGCCGTACGCCTGGTCGCCGACCCGGAGAGCCCCGACCACCGCAACCTGATCACGATCCGCGGCACCCTCGCCGACGGCGAGCAGGTCTCGGTCAGCGGCACCCTGATCGGGATCAACCAGAAGGAGCGGCTGGTCGAGGTCAACGGCTTCGACGTCGACCTCGAGCCCACCGAGCACCTCGCGTTCCTCACCTACGAGGACCGGCCCGGCATGGTCGGCACCGTCGGCGTGATCATCGGGGACGCCGGCATCAACATCGCCGGCATGCAGGTCGCCCGCGACGCCAAGGGCGGCCGGGCCCTGGTCGCGCTGTCGGTCGACACCGCCATCCCCGCCGAGGTGCTCGCCGAGATGCAGCACGCGATCGATGCGATCTCGGTGCGCGCGGTCGACCTGGTCTGACTTCGCGCCACGCCGGGCCGGACTGCTTGGTCGGCGCACCCGATTCGAGCCCGCGGCCCGCGTTCTCGCGTTAGCGTCGCCCCCATGCCAGCCCGGCCGAGCGCCGCCACCCGTCGCCGCAGGACCGCCGTCCGGACCCTCGGTGCGGGCTTGATCCTGCTGCTCGCCGCAGCGTTCGGGCCGACCTTGTCGCCACCCCCGGCGACCGCCGCTGTCGGGGACCGAGCCGCCGCCGGCCCGTCGTACGACCGGGCGCGCACCGCGCTGGCGCAGCTGACGCGCAAGCAGAAGGTCGGGCAGCTGTTCGTGATCGAGGTCGCCGGTCGTGACGCCAACGACGTGAGCGACGCGGCGAAGGCGGTCAACCAGAGGCTGTACGGCGTCGACACCCCGGCCCAGGCGATCGCGAAGTACCAGCCCGGCGGGGTCATCTACTTCACCACCCGCAACGGGGACGACAACATCGGTACGCCGGAGCAGGTGGCCAGGCTGTCGAACGGGCTGCAGGCCGCGGCGCGGGCGCTGCCGGGCGGGATCCCGCTGCAGATCTCGGTCGACCAGGAGGGCGGTGCCCTCGTGGCGCGCTTCGGCGCGGCGTCGGGAGCCACGCAGCTGCCGGGGAACATGGCGCTCGGTGCGGGCGCGCTCGGGACCGGAGGGTCGGCGGCGGACGCCCGCCGCTCGGCGACCGTGATCGGCGCCGAGCTCGCGGCGGTCGGGGTGACGCAGGACTACGCGCCGGTCGCGGACGTGAACGTGAACCCGAACAACCCGGTGATCGGGATCAGGTCCATCGGCTCCGACCCGGCGCTGGTCTCCGACCTGGTCGCCGCCCAGGTCCGCGGCTTCCACCGCGGCGGAGTCTCCGCGGTCGCGAAGCACTTCCCGGGACACGGGGACACGGGCGTGGACAGCCACTTCGGGCTGCCCGAGGTGACGCACACGCGGTCGCAGCTGGAGGAGATCGACCTGCCGCCGTTCCGTGCAGCGATCGCCGCCGGGGTCGACACGATCATGACCGCGCACGTCGTGCTGCCGGCGATCGACCCGGGTGTCCCCGCGACGATGTCGCGGAAGATCCTCACCGGGCTGCTGCGCCGCGAGCTGGGCTTCGACGGGCTGATCGTGACCGACGCGCTGGACATGGGTGGCGCGACGGCGACGTACCCGCCCGACGTGGCGCCGGTGCGGGCGCTGCTCGCCGGCGCCGACCAGCTGCTGATCCCGCCCGAGATGGACACGGCGTACCGCGCGGTGCTGAAGGCGGTGCGCAGCGGGCAGATCAGCAGGGAGCGGCTCAACGAGTCGGTGTACCGGATCCTGCTGCACAAGTACGAGCGCGGGCTCTTCGGCGACCCGTACGTCGACCGGGCCGCGGCGGCGGGGATCGTGGGCGCCCCGACGCACCTCGCGACCGCGCAGGCGATCACCGACCGCACGACGACGCTGCTCAAGAACGACGCCGGGCTGCTGCCGCTGACCGCCGGGCCGCGGCAGGTCCTGGTCGCCGGGTGGGGCGCGACGACGACGCAGACGCTCGCGACGGCGCTCGGCACCCGCGGCGCCACGACGCAGGTCCTCGAGTCCGGCACCACGCCCTCGGACGCGGCGATCGAGGACGCCGTCGCGGCGGCGCAGGACGCCGACCTGGTCGTCGTGACGACGAACAACGCGTACGCCGTCGACGCGTCGACCGGGGCACCGACCAACGCCGCGGCCGCGCAGACCCGGCTGGTGCGCGCCCTGCTCGAAACGGGTAGGCCGGTCGTGGTCGCCGCCGTGCGCAACCCGTACGACGTCGCCTCGTTCCCCTCGGCGCCGACGGTGCTGGACACCTACGGCTACACCGCGGCCCAGGTCGAGTCGCTGGTCCGGGTGCTGTTCGGCGAGGTCGAGCCGACCGGCCGGCTGCCGGTCGCGATCCCCGGCCCCAACGGCACCGGCGAGCTCTTCGAGCTCGGCCACGGTCTGGGCTACTGAGGGTCCAGGACCGGCCGCGTCAGAGTACGCGGCGCGAGGCCGAGAGTGCGGACGTGCTCGGCGATCCGGCGCAGCGGCGCGATCCAGACGTCGCCGTACTGCACGGCCTGCTCGACGACCCGCTCGAGCGCGCGCGCCCGCGACGGGCGGCCGGTGAGGAACGGGTGGTTGGTGAGCGCGAAGCATCCACCGACCGAGCGCATCGCGTCGAGTTCGAGGCTCCACAGCTCCTGTGCCTTGGCGGGGCTCTCGATCAGGCCCTCCCCGGAGACGCCGGGAATGAAGCAGTACTGCTCCCAGTCGTCGAGCGCCCACTGGATCGGGATCTCCACGATCGACGGCACCCCAGCCACCCCCGAGACCGCGAGCTCGTAGGGGACGTCGGCGTCCATCAGGCTGGAGTCGTAGAGGAAGCCGCGCTCGGCGAGCAGCCGTGCAGTGGCCCAGGTCGGCTCCCACATCGGCGCGCGATAACCCACCGGCCGGACGCCGGCCACGCGTTCCAGGGCCGCCAGCCCGCGGTCGAGGTACGCCGCCTCGGTCTCGGGGGCGACCCCTTCGAGGGTCTCGTGCAGGTAGCCGTGGTGCGCCACCTCGTGGCCCGCGGCGACGATGTCCCGCACCACGCCCGGATAGCGCTCGGCGGTGTACCCGGGTGCGAAGAACGTCGCGGGCACGCTGTGCCGGTCGAGGATCTCGAGGATCCGCGGCACCCCGACGAGCGGTCCGTAGGACTGGTGGCTCATCACTCCGGGCCGGTCGGCGGTCGACGGGGCGGCGTGGAGGACGGCGGACTCGGCATCGACGTCGAAGCAGAACGCGGCGGCGGCGCTCGATCCGCTCGGCCAGGTGATCGGACCGGCCGGCACGGGTCCCGGCTGCGCGGCGGTCACCGGCGGTTCCAGGCGAAGACCGAGCAGTACTCGTAGGCCAGGTTCGCCGCAGCGATGGCGGTGATCTCCGCGTGGTCGTAGGGCGGGGACACCTCGACGACGTCGGCGCCGACGACGTGCGCGCCGGCGAACCCGCGCACCATCGCGAGCAGCTCGCGGCTGGTCAGGCCACCGGCTTCGGGAGTGCCGGTGCCCGGCGCGAAGCCGGGGTCGAGCACGTCGATGTCGATCGAGATGTAGACCGGCGCGTCCCCGACCCGTTCGCGGACCATCTCCACCACCCGGTCCGCGCCGAGGCGGTCCAGGTCGCGTGCGGGCACGATCGAGAAGCCCATGGAGGCATCATCGGCGAGGTCGTCCTTGGAGTACAGCGACCCGCGGATCCCCACGTGCATGGTGTGGTCGGCGTCGAGCAGGCCCTCCTGCCAGGCACGCCGGAACGGCGTCCCGTGCGTGAACGGTGCGTCGAAGTAGGTGTCCCACGTGTCGAGGTGGGCGTCGAAGTGCACCAGCGCGATCGGCCCGTGCTGTGCCTTGAGGGCACGCAGCGCCGGGAGCGTGACCGTGTGGTCACCACCCAGGAGGACGACGTTGCGCCCGTCGGCCGACAGCTCTCGCACCCCCGCCTCGATCTGCTCGAGCCCGTCCTCGATGGAGAACGGGTTGGCGGCGATGTCGCCGGCGTCGACCACCTGGACCCCGGCGAACGGGGAGACGTCGAGCGCGGGGTTGTACGGCCGCAGCAGGCGTGATCCCTGGCGGATGTGGGACGGGCCGAAGCGTGCGCCGGGACGGTAGGTGACACCGGAGTCGAAGGGCACGCCGACCACGGCCACGTCGAAGGTCTCCACGTCCTCCAGGCGTGGCAGCCTGGCGAACGTGCTGTGCCCCGCGAACCGGGGGACCTGCAGACCGTCGACCGGCCCGACGGTGCCGCCGTCGTTGACCCGAGGCTCGTGCATGGGGCTCCTTCTTCTCGTTGCGTTTTCGTTGGGCCGCGCTGTGTCCGAGCGCTCAGGCCCGGGAGCGGGTCGACCCGCCGTTGACCTGCAGGACCTGTCCCACGAAGGCGGAGATCCGTGGGTCGGCGAGCAGCGCCACGGTGGCCGCGATCTCGTCGGGTTGCCCGACGCGGCGCATCGGGATGCCCTGGGCGTACTCCGCGACGATGTGGTCGCGGGTGACGCCCGCGGCCCGGGCGTCGACCTCGAGCTGGGGGGTGTCGATGACGCCCGGGGCCACCGCGTTGACGATGACCCCCTGCGGCGCGAGTTCTCGTCCGAGGGTCTTGGTCAGGGAGATCAGCCCGGCCTTGGACGCGGCGTACGCCGTCGCCTGCGGCCAGCCGATCACCCCCCACTCCGAGGACACGATGACGATCCGTCCGAACCGGGCGCGCAGCATGCCGGGCAGCACGGCCTGGATCAGGTGGAAGGCACCCCCGAGGTTGGTGTCGACGACCCGCCACCAGTCCTCGAGGTCGTGGTCGACGAGGGCGCCCATGGTCATGTAGGCATGGTTGAGGACGAGCACGTCGACGGGGCCGACGTTCCGCGTGAGGTCGTCGACCCGCGCGAAGACCGCTTCGCGGTCCGACACGTCGGCGGGGGCGGCGACGCCGCCGGTCGCGGCGACCACCGCGTCCATCCGCGCGTCGTGGGCGATGTCGTTGACGGCGACGGTGGCGCCGTCGCGGGAAAGCCGCTCGGCGACAGCCCGCCCGATGCCCTGGCCCGCCCCGGTCACGAGGGCGACCCGGCCGGCGAGCGGATGCTGGGAGCCGGCCATCAGATCACCGCCCCGGCGTTCGGTGACAGGATCTCACCGGTCATGAACGTGGCCTCCTCGACCAGGTACGCCACGGTACGAGCGACCTCGCCGGGCGCGACGAGCCGTCGAAGCGGGATCCTGGCCAGGTAGTCCGGGTCGCGCCACGGGGAGTCGGGCCCGATCAGGGGCGTGTCTGTGGGCCCGGGCGCGACGGCGTTGACCCGCACGCCGGTGGCGGCGACCTCGGCGGCGAGGCTGCGGACCAGCCCGACGATCGCCCCCTTGGCTGCGGCGTAGTGGGCATCGCGATCCCCGCCGCCGATGGCCAGCTCGGAGGTCACGGCGACGATGCTGCCCCGCCGCTGCTCGGTCATCCGCGGCAGCACCGCACGGGCGAGGTGCACGAGGCCACCGAGATGGACGCGCAGCATGGTCCTCCACTCCGTCGGGGTGATGTCGCCGAAGTCGACCATCGCGTAGTGGCCGGCCGCGGAGACCACGGCCTCCACCGGCCCCAGCTCGAGCTCGACGCGGGCGACCGCGTCCCGCACCGCTCCCGCGTCCGCGACGTCGACGACCTGGCTGACGTCCCACCCCGACGGACGCAGGTCGAACCCGGCCACCTGCCAGTCGCGGTCGGTCAGCTCGGCTGCGACGGCGGCTCCGATGCCGCTCGCGGCGCCGGTGACGATCGCGACCCGTGGCCGCGAGTCGGTCCCGGAGGCTCCGCCCCCGCTCACACGCCGTCCAGCGTGCGAGTCTCGTCGACCGCGACCGCCGACTCGGCGGCGAGGTAGTCGCGGGTCTCCGCGTCGTCCTCCGGGTCGTCGACCTCGAACGTCGGGAACGTCGTGATCTCGCCGCGCCGCGCGGCATAGATCGCCGCGCCGACGAGGGCGAGCCCGACCACGGCGAGTGCGACCGACCAGTTGAGGAACGGGGTGTCCGGGTAGAAGTTGCGCGGCCAGGCGATGTTGAGGAACTGGAAGGTGGCCCACAGCACCGCGGCCACCGAGACCACCATGCTCCAGCGCCCGAGGCTGAACGGCCCGGGCTGCCAGTCACCGCGGAGCCGGACCAGCAGGTTGCCGGCGAGGGGGAACAGGAAGGCCAGGTAGAAGCCGCCCGAGGTGAAGTTGAGCATCAGCGTGTAGAAGTCCGGAGCGAGCTGGCTCAGCACGATGACCACGGTACCGATGGTGGTGGCGACCAGCAGGGCGGACACCGGCTGCTTCTGGACCTTGGTCAGCTTGGCCAACAGCCGCGGCGCCGGGAGCGCCCGGTCGCGTGCGTAGGACCAGATCAGCCGCGAGGCCGAGGTCTGCAGCGCCAGGAACGAGGCCAGGAAGCCCACCGTGAACAAGATCTCGGCGAGCTTGGCCGGGCCCGACCCGAGCTGGAAGGCGAGCGTGTCGTAGACGGGGTCCGCGCTGTTGACGGCGACGTCCTCGGGGATGGCGAGGATGATCGCGAGCGCGGAGAACATCACGATGAGGGCGATGAAGCCGATCGAGAAGATCACCGCCTTGGGCAGGTTCCGGCGCGGGTGGTGGACCTCCTCGGCGATCGAGCCGGCGCTCTCGAAGCCGACGAACGACCAGCCCACGAAGGCCATGGACACCAGGAACGGCCCGGAGAGGCTGAGGTAGCCAGGGTCACCGAACCCGTCGGTCAGGCTGGAGAACGAGTTCTCGCGGTGGAAGAGGATCAGCCACATGCCGAGGCCGATCGAGCCGATGATCTCGGCGATGATGCTGCTGGTCATCAGGACCCGCAGCACCAGTCGGCCGGCGATGTTGGCCGCCGTACCGAGCATCAGGATCACCCAGGCCACCATCGCCTGCTCGCCCGCGCTCAGGTCCCAGCCGAACACGTTGCCGACGAAGCCCGCCGCGAACATGGACACCGCCGACATCGCGACCACCAGGGTCCACATGTAGACCCAGCCCGCCGACCAGCCGTAGCCCTGTCCGAGCAGCTTCCTGGACCACTGGTAGATCGAGCCCTCGATCGGCCAGCGCGAGACGAGCTCGGCGAACACCATCGCGACCAGGAGCTGGCCGCCGAAGACGATCAGGAAGTTCCACCAGAACGAGGGGCCGGCCGTGCTGTAGGCGAGGCCGAAGATGCCGTACAGCGCGACGATCGGTGAGATGAACGCGAACGCGAACGCGAACGCGGACCACAGCGTGAACTCGCGCTTGAGTCGATGGTCGGAGTGGACGTCTTCGGTCCGGATCTGCTCGGTCGGCATGCGTGGATCCTCCTCGGGGTCGCGGACAGGATGAGAGCCAGGTCACCCCGCGGACAAGATGGAGGGCCACAACTTCGGCCGAAGTGCCAACGGGGCGGGTGTCCGGATGTGGACTCGCACAACGGTCGCCGGCCCTAGGCTGCGAGGGTGACCGGCAACATCTCGGCTGCACCGGCCCGGAGGGCCCCGGTGGGCACAGTGACCGTGCGCGACCTGTTGACCGTGCCCGGTCTCGGTCTCCGGCTGCTGAGCGCCGGTGCCGTGATCGATGCGGTGATCCGCTGGGCCCATCCCACCGAGCTGGTGGACCCCCGGCCCTACCTGCAGGGCGGGGAGCTGGTGCTCACGGTGGGCAGTTCCCTGGCGGAGGACCCCGCGCAGTGGCCGGTGTTCGTCGGTCGTCTGCTCGAAGCGGGGGCGTGCGCGGTGGGCTATGGCGTCGGGGACGTCACCGAGCAGGTCCCGGTCGAGCTGGTCGCTGCGTGCCGGGAGCGCGGGCTCCCGCTGCTCGAGGTGCCCGCCGCGGTCCCGTTCCAGGCGATCACCGAGCTGCTCGCCGACCGGCGCGCGGAGGCGCGCACCGCGGGGGAGCGGCAGGTCCACCAGCTGTCCGCCCAGCTGCTCGACGCGATGGCCGCCGACCGGTCGCTGGACGAGCTGCTCGCGATCGTGACCGCCGAGCTCGGCGGTCAGCTCGCCTACCGCGACGGGGTGCTCGGCTGGGAGCCGTCCGGGGCGGCCGACGTACCGCCGTCGTCCTCGATGCTGCGCCACGTCGGCTCCGTGCTGGCGGTACGCCGGCACGAGGAGGACCTCGCCCTCGCCCACCGTCGGGCCGAGGCCGGCCGACTGCTGCGCCTGGTCGCCGTGGGCAAGGCCGACCCCGAGGGCCTGCGTGAGGCGCTGTGCGCGGCCGGGCTCGACCCGGACGGTCGGATGGTCGTCGCCGCCTGGCCCGAGAAGGCCGCGGCTCTGGTCGCCGGCGCCCTGGGAGCCGCGCTGCTCGCCGATCTCCCCGGGCTCGAGGGCTCGAGCGGCGCCTGTGTGAGCCTGAGCGGCGACGGTGACGTCGTGCTGGGGGTCGCGGTCGACAGCTCCCTGCCCTGCGGGGTCGCGGCGTCGTGCGTGCTCGGCGATGTCGCGTCAGCGCTGCCGGCTGCGCTCGCGGCACTTGACCTCTCCCGTCGCCGGGGTGCGCCGGCGACCCACCGGGACCTGGTGAGCTTCGATGGCCTCCTCGAGCAGCAGCCGACGGACCGGCTGCGGCCGTTCGCCGAGACGCTGTTGGTCCCGCTGGCCGAGCACGACCGCGATCATGGGACCGCGTTCGTGCCGACCCTCCGCGCGTTCCTCCACGGAAACGGGTCGATCGGGCAGACCGCACGCGACCTGCACCTCCACCCCAACTCGCTGCGCCACCGGCTCAAGCGCATCGGCGACCTGACCGGTACGGATCCGCGGATCTTCGCCGACCGGGCTGCGTTGGCCGTCGGGCTGTGGGCCTGGGAGCGCCGCGGTCGACAGTGAGCACCGGGCCAGGACGACCGTCGAGGTGCGAGGCGGCCCGGCGGCGACCCCGAGCGTTCCGCAAGGCCTGCCATGGCGAGATCAGCTCGGGGTGCCGGTCGTACATCCGGTCTCTGAACCGCCGGAACGGCTTCCGCTCTCGGAGTGCCCGGGCCAGGTCCTCGCCTGCGGCTGGGTCAGGTCGGGTCGTGTGCTCCACCACGCGCCAGAGCGCGTTCTCAGGCACACGACCCGTGGGGTGTGACTTCGGTCCGCGCCTAACTGGGCGCGATGCCCTCCGTCCAGGCGGCGGAGCGCGCCACCTCGGACGCGGCTCCAAGCGCTCATCGAACGAGCTCGGCGACGGCCTCTCCTGCGGGGATGATCGTGTCGATCCGGTGCAGGGTCTCGCCGGCGTACAGCGCGGTGCGGTCCACGCTCTCGGCGGGCATGCCGGCCAGGGGGAGTGCGGGGGTGAACAGCGGGATGTTCACGCGCTGACGGGCCGTCAGCGGGTCCAGGGCGGACAGGGGCAGGACGCGACCGGCGATGGCGGTGGAGCGCGCGATCTGTCGGACCCAGTGAGGATCGAGGTCGTCGCGGGTGCACCACCGTTCGGTCGCCGCGTTGGGCGCGACCCGGTGCCGCATCGGCCAGCCGACGCCGAAGAGCATGGTGACCATGGTGCGGTCTGCGGCCAGTACGCGCTCCTTGTAGACAGGGTGCGCTGCGGACTCGTCGGTGAGCAGGAAGCGGGTTCCGGCGACCGCGGCGCTGGCGCCGCTCTCGAGCAGTCGTCGTACGTCGGCCGAGTCGGCCACGCCGCCGGCCGCCAGGACGGGGACCTTGTCACCGGCGACGTCCAGGACCCGGGGGAGTGCTGCTGCGAGCGGCTCCACGCCGACCAGGTGCCCGCCGGCCTCGAGACCTTGCACGACGAGCCCGTCGACCCCGGCGGCCAGCGCCGCCCGGGCCTCCTGCGCCGTGCCGACGGTGGCGAACACCGGCGATCCGGCCGCCTGCAGCGGCCTCAACCACCGGCCGGGCAGGCCGCCGTGGAAGACCACCAGTGCGGCACCGAGCTCGATGCATGCATCGACGTGTGCCTGCCGGGTGAAGGGCGTCAGCAGGTTGGCCGCCACCGGCTTCCCCGGTGCCCTTCGGCGCGCGTCGCGTAAGGCGTCGGCGAACCGCCCGGGCGCCATGATCCCGACCGTGCCGAGGGCGCCGGCGGCCGAGACGGCTCCGGCCAGTGGCCCACCGGCGACCCCGCCGCCCATCCCGGCCTGCACGACCGGGTGCTCCAAGCCGATCCGGTCGCGAAGGTCCATGCCCGGATGCTAGTGAAGCTAGGCCGTGCGCGGTGCGGCGTGCCACGAGGCAGGTTGATACATCAACCTGCGCGCGATACCTTGGTTGACATGTCAACCAAGTGGGTGCTCGGAGGATCACGGTGACGAACTACGGCCATCGGATCGGGTTCGGCGTCGAGGTCACCGGAGCCGGCGAGGCGCCGGAGGACGCGGTCGCGCTGGCGGTGCTGGTCGAGGACCTCGGCTACGACCTCGTGACCTTCCCGGACCGGGGCGGTGCGGACGCCTCGACCCTCGCGGCGTGGGCGGCCGCACGGACCAGCAGGGCCCAGGTCGCCGCATCGCGGCTGGACGCCACGGCGCGACCGGCGTCCATCGTCGCGCGAGGCGCGGGGAGCCTCCAGCTGCTGTCGGGTGGCCGGGCCCTGCTGCTGCTCGGATCGGAGTCGGCGGCTGCGAATCTCGACGCGCTCGAGGAGGCCGTGGCGGTGGTCCGTTCGCTGCTGGACACCTCCCGACCTCGGGTCAGCTCGGCCGGGACCCGCCACCGTCTCGCCGATGCCGAGCCAGGTCCTGGTCTGGAGCTCGCCGTCCCGCTGTGGCTGCACGGGTCGGACTCCACCGCCGCCGCCCTGGCCGGCCGGCTCGCCGACGGGTGGGTCGTGGACCTCGACGAGGTCGGCGTCGAGGGACTCGCGGCGCTGAGCGCGGTGCTGGACCGGGCCGCGGTCGATGCCGGCCGCGACGTCCGCGAGGTACGACGGTCCGTGGCACTCGCCCCCGGTGACCTGCCCGACGCGGACGCCCTGACCGCACTGGTGGTCGACCACGGCGTGAGCTCCGTGCTGCTCCGCGTCGGGACCGAGGACGAGCCCCTGCTGCGCACCTTCATCGACACGGTCGCCCCTGCGGTCCGCGACGGCGCCGAGCGCGCGCTGCCACCGGGTGCCCTCTCGTCGCGGCAGGTGCGACGCGCCGACGTTCGGGCGCGGCGCCGACCGGACATCTCCTATGACGACGTCCCCGACGAGCTGGCCGAGACCGCCGTCGAGCCCGGCGACGCCGCGTTCGCCAAGGTGCGCTCGACGTACCTGCGCGGCGGCAACCCCGGCCTGGTGCTGCGGCCCCGCACCGCCGCGGCGGTGGCCAGCGCCGTGGGCTTCGCCCGCGTGCACCGGCATCTGCCCCTGGGGATCCGCAGCGGCGGGCACGGGATCAGCGGCCGCTCGACCAACGACGGCGGCCTGGTCATCGACGTCGGCGCGCTCGACGACGTCACCGTGCTGGACGAGGCAGCCCGGCTGGTGCGGATCGGGCCCGGCGCCCGCTGGCGCGACGTCGCCACGGCGCTGCAGCCCCACGGCTGGGCGCTCAGCTCCGGTGACTACGGCGGGGTGGGCGTCGGCGGGCTCGCCACCGCGGGCGGGATCGGGTTCCTCTCCCGCAAGCACGGCCTGACCATCGACCACCTGCGAGCGGTCGAGATGGTGCTCGCCGACGGCAGCCTCGTGCGGGCCAGCGCGACCGAGAACGCCGAGCTGTTCTGGGCGGTCCGCGGCGCCGGGGCGAACTTCGGGATCGCGGTCGCGTTCGAGTTCGTCGTCGACGAGGTCGCCGAGGTGGGCTGGGCCCAGCTCGCCTTCCAGGCCCCCGACCCGGCGGCGTACCTCGAGGGGTTCGCCCGGGTCGTCGCCGAGACGCCACGCGAGACGACGCCGTTCCTGATCCTCGGCCAGGGCGTCGCGCAGGTGATGGCGATGGTCGACTCCGCCGACCCCGAGGTGATCGTCGGCCAGCTCCAGCCGTTCGCCGAGATCGCGCCGCTGGTGCAGCAGCAGGTCGTGATCGCGCCGTACGCGGCCGTCATGAACATGTTCCCCGAGACCCCCCACAACGGGTACGGCGAACCGGTCTCCCGGTCGGCGTTCACCCGCGAGATCACCCCGGCCTTCGCCTCCGCGTCCGCCGACCTGATCCGGAGCGGAGCGTCCCACTGGTACCAGATCCGCACCGTCGGCGGGGCCGTGGCGGACGTCGCGCCGGACGCCACCGCGTACGCCCATCGCGACGCCAACTTCGCCCTCGCCGTGATGGGCGGCAACGCCCAGCGCCTGGACCGCTGGTTCGAGCCGGTACGCCGCCACTCCGACGGCCTCTACCTGAGCTTCGAGAGCGACCGTCACCCGGACCGGATCGCCGATGCGTTCCCGCCGGCCACCCTGGACCGGTTGCGCCGGCTCAAGGCGGAGGTCGACCCGCACAACCTGTTCCAGGACAACTTCAACATCGCCCCCACCCACGACACCAGGACCGCCTCATGAACAGCAGCACGAGCACCGACTACGGCCACGACCTGATCTTCGGCACCTTCGTGACCCCGACCAACCACCCCGTCCACCACGCCGTCGAGCAGGCCGTCGTCGCCGACCGCGCCGGGCTGGACCTGGTCACCTTCCAGGACCACCCGTACGTGGCGAAGTTCCACGACACCTCGACCCTGCTCGCCTACGCCGCCGCCCGCACCGAGCGGATCCACCTCTCGGCGAACGTCACCAACCTCCCGCTGCGGCCCCCAGCCGTCCTCGCCCGCGCCATCGCCACGCTCGACCTGCTCAGCGGCGGCCGGATCGAGCTGGGCATCGGTGCCGGGGCCTTCTGGGACGGCGTCGTCGGCATGGGCGGCCCCCGGCGTACGCCAGGGGAGTCCATCGAGGCGCTCGAGGAGGCGATCGCGATCATCCGCGCCGTCTGGAACACCAGCGACCCCGGCGTCCTGTCCGTGCGCGGCCGGCACTACGACGTCCACGGCGCCAAGCGCGGCCCGGCCCCCGCGCACCCGGTCGGCATCTGGGTCGGCGCCTACAAACCCCGCATCCTGCGCCTGGTGGGGCGTGCCGCGGATGGCTGGCTCCCGTCGATCCAGTACCTCCAGAACGGCCTACCGGAGCTGACCGAGATGAACCGACACATCGACGAGGCCGCGCTCACCTCCGGCCGCGAGCCGAGCGACGTACGCCGCTTCCTCAACATCGGCGGACAGTTCGCGGCCCAGCGCCGCGGCTTCCTCCAGGGCCCGCCCAGCCAGTGGGCCGAGGAGCTCACCGACGTGGCGCTCACGTACGGCACCAGCGGCTTCATCCTCGCCTCCGACGACACCGCGCTGACCCAGGCCTTCGCCGCCGAGGTCGCCCCGGCCGTCAAGGAGCTCGTGGCCGACGCGCGCGGCACCGGCCGCCATGAGTGACTGGCTGACCGAGGACGAGCAGCACACCTGGCGCAGCGTCCTGCGGATGCACACCCAGCTGACCGCCGCCCTGGCCCAGGCCCTCAAGGCCGACTCCGAGCTGTCCATCTCCGACTACGAGGTCCTCGCCATCCTCTCCGAGGCGCCGGACGGGGTCCTCCGCGCACGCGAGCTCCGGTGCGAGCTGCGCTGGGAGAAGAGCCGCCTGGCCCACCACATCGGACGCATGGAGCAGCGCGGCTACGTCCGGCGCGACGCGTGCGCCGACGACCAGCGGGCGCCGCTCATGTGCCTCACGGAGACCGGCCGCGCGGCCATCCGAGCCGCGGCCCCCACCCACGTCGCCCGGGTCCGCGAGCTCTTCTTCTCCGCGCTGACACCCGCCCAGGCACGAGCCATGCGCGAGGCCGCGGATGCCGTGCTGGACAACCTCGGATCGCACGCCTCCGTCGACGCACGCGACGAGTCCTGACGGCAGCGGCCTGCTGCTCAGGCCACCATCACCCGCCCGGACACACCCGGCCCGGACGCCGGCCGCTCGCGCACCACGGCCCAGGCCTCGGCCAGCCGGGCGACACCGTCGACGAGGTCCTCGGCCGGCCGCGTCCACGGGATCCGCACGAACCGGTCGAGACCGCCCTCGACGGCGAAGACCGGGCCGGGCGGGATGATGACGCCCAGGCGTTCGGCCTCGGCCGCGACCGCCGAGCCCGAGGCGGCGGGGAGCCGGCACCACAGCGCCAACCCGCCGGACGGCACGCGGAACGTCCACTCGGGGAGCTGCGCACGCACCGCCGCGACCAGCGCGTCGCGCTGGGCACGGAGCCGCGCCCGGTTCGCGGCGAGCACCTCGTCGGCCTCGGCGAGCAGCCGGACCAGCACCAGTTGCTCCATCACCGGGGCGCCGAGGTCCATGCTCACCCGGGCCTGGGTGAGCCGGTCCATCCGGCCGGGTGGGACCCGCATCCAGCCCAGCCGCAGGCCGCCCCAGAAGCCCTTGCTGGCGCTGCCGATCGTGATCGTGTCGGGGGCGTACGCCGCGAACGGGCGCGGCATGTCCTGGCCCTCGAGCGGGAGCCACTGGTGGGCCTCGTCGACGATCGCGGTGGTGTGCGCCCGGCGCAGGTGGCCGGCGTACTCCTCGCGCTGCGCCTCGGTCATCAGGTGGCCGGTGGGGTTCTGGAAGTCCGCGATCAGGTAGGCCAGCCGCGGTGCCGTCTGCCGCAGCGCGGCGCCGACGGCGGGGAGGTCCCAGCCCTCGGGGTCGACCGGCACCGGCGTGAGGCGGGCGCCGCCGTGCCGCAGCGCGTCGATCGCGTTCGGGTACACCGGCGACTCCACCAGCACCCGGTCGCCGGGCGAGGTGAACGCCTGCGCCACGATCGACGCCGCCGACAGCGCGCCGGGCGTGACCATGATCTGGTCGGGCGCGGTCGGCAGGCCGCGCGCCTCGTACGTCGCCGCGATCGCCTGCTGGAGCTGGGGGAGCCCGGCGGGGAAGTAGCCGTGGCCGCCGAGGTACGCCGGCAGCTCGGCCGCGGCCTCGGCGTACGCCTTCGCCAGGCCCGCCGGGGCGGACGGCGCCGCGCAGTTCAGGTCGATCGCCTCGTCGTCGCCGGGCCGCGGCAGCAGGGCCCGGTCGTGTGCGCGCGCCGGCCCGCCCGGCACCCGCGTGAACGTGCCCGAGCCGCGTCGCGCCTCGGCGTACCCCGCCTCCCGCAGCGCGGTGTACGCCCGGGTCACGGTGGTGCGCGAGAGCCCGAGCGCCTCGGTCAGCTCCCGCTCGCTCGGCAGCCGGGTGTCCAGCGCGATCCGGCCGTCGCCGATCAGCAGGACCAGGGCGTCGGCGAGGCCGGCGTAGGCGGGGGAGCGGTCGAAGTCGCCGACCAGGGCGGCCACCCGGCCGGCGCTCACGGTGCGGTTCATACAGGCCACTCTCGCACGATTGGCTATTTCTGAGAAGGCCAATCTGGGTCAGACTGGTCCGGTGACCCAGATCGCCACCGCCCCGCGGGGCCTCACCGACCTCGGCCCGATCGCCCAGCTGCGCGCCGGCCGGTTGGCCCGCCGCCTGCCCCAGCTCTTCCTCGGGCTCGTGGCCTACGGCGTCTCCCTGGCCCTGATGGTCCGCGGCGACCTCGGCCTCGCTCCGTGGGACGTGCTGCACTCCGGGCTGATCCGCCACGTGCCGCTCACGCTCGGCCAGGCCGTGGTCGTGATGAGCTTCGTGGTGCTGCTCGCGTGGATCCCGCTGCGCGAGGTGCCGGGCCTCGGCACCATCTCCAACGCCCTGGTCATCGGCTTCTCCGCCGACGCGACCCTGGCCCTGCTCGAGCGGCCCGACGGGCTGGTGCTGCGGATCGGCCTGACGATCGGCGGCGTGCTGCTCTGCGGCCTGGCCACCGCGCTCTACATCGGCGCCCAGCTCGGCCGCGGGCCACGCGACGGGCTGATGACCGGCCTGGCCCGGCGTACCGGCCGCTCGCTGCGCCTGGTGCGCACCGGGCTCGAGCTCGGCGTCGTCGTGGTCGGCCTGCTGCTCGGCGGCACCCTCGGCGTCGGCACCGTGCTCTATGCGCTGGCGATCGGGCCGCTCACCCAGCTCTGGCTGCCGACCTTCACCGTCGAGCTGCCGGTCAGGAATCAAGAAGCGATCGTGCTGGCTTCGAACTAGGTTTCCTGATGTCGCCGGCACGGTGCCGGCCGGACGGAAGGAGACCGACAGTGTCCACGGAGACCGACGGGGCCACGGGCTTCAGCGCCGCGGAGCGGGCCGCGATGAAGGAGCGCGCCGCCGAGCTGCGGGCCGCGGGCAAGAAGGGCGCCAAGCTCGCCGACGGCCTGCAGCAGGTCCTCGACGCGATCGAGAAGATGACGCCCGAGGACCGGGCGCTCGCCGAGCGAGTGCACGTCACGGTGACCGAGCACGCCCCCGACCTGGCGCCGAAGACCTGGTACGGCATGCCCGCCTACGCCAACGCGGACGGCAAGGTCGTGCTGTTCTTCAAGAACGCCGGCAAGTTCGGCGAGCGCTATTCCACCTTGGGCTTCGAGGGCGCCGCGCGGCTCGACGACGGCGACCTGTGGCCGACCGTCTTCGCGATCACCCGCTGGACCCCCGAGGTCGCTGACCGGGTCGCTGCGCTGGTGCGCTCGGCGACCTCCTGAGTCGTCGCCGGGTAGGGCCCTCGTGGGAGGATGAGGCGGTGTCGACCTCGCCGCACTCCACCTGGCCCGGACTGTCCGACAGCGCCCACTCCGAGTGGTACGTCGGAAGGTTCCGGGCGATGGCCGCCAGCGGCCAGGACCTCCAGGGCGAGTCCCGCCTGACCGACGTCCTGGCGCCGCGCGGCGCCCGGCTGCTGGACGCCGGCTGCGGCCCGGGCCGGCACGGCGGGCACCTGGCGCAGCTCGGCCACGACGTCGTCGGCGTCGACATCGACCCGACGCTGATCGAGGCGGCGCGCGAGGACTACCCGGGCGTGGCCTGGCTGGTCGGCGACCTGGCGACCCTCGACCTGGCCGCCGCGGGGGAGGCCGAGCCCTTCGACGGCGCGCTGATCGCCGGCAACGTCATGGACTTCGTGACCGAGGACCACCGGGCGGCGGTGATCGAGCGGGTCGCGGCGCATCTCAAGACCGACGGGTTCCTCGTCGTCGGGTGCCGCACCGGCACCGGCTTCACCCCGGCCGACCTGGACGCGACGCTGCCCGGCGCCGGCCTGCGGCTCGAGCAGCGGTTCGCCACCTGGGACCTGCGCCCGTGGCAGGACGACTCGTCGTTCTGCGTCAGCGTCCTGCGGCGCTGATCAGTCCGAGCGGCGGCCGAACCACCGCGACAGCAGCACCGACCACTTCCCGCGGCCCCCGTCCGGCCGATCCGGGTCGTGCGGGGCCCCGGGGGCCTTCGGAGCGCGTCCGGCTGAGCTGCGGCGGTCTCCGCCGCTCAAGCCCTTCCACACCTCGTTGGTGAAGTTCTGGTTCGACATCCGAGCTCACCTGGCCCTTCGGCGCTGCTTGCACCGAGTGCGCGAAGCGGCGCTGTGCCTCCCGATCGTCCCGCGGGGCGCCTCGATCGGCAACCACCTCCGGTTCGGAGCTGGGTCGAGGAGGCTCAGCGTCGGGTGGCGATCAGGGCCGAGGCGTCAGGGGCGACCATCACCTCGACCGCGGTGAACCGATCGTCGGTCAGCCACTGCTCGCGCAGCGTGTCGACCCGACCGTAGGCGATCGGTGGCCACATCTCGCATGGCGTGAAGTCGTCGAGCACGACGATCCCGCCCGGCTCCACCAGGTCCGCGACGGAGTCGACGCCCACCTCGGTGGGCTCGCCGGAGTCGAGGAACAGCAGCGAGAACGGGCCCTTGTCCAACAGCGTCGCCCAGTCGGCCGAGAGCACCTCGACCTGCGGGTCGTCGACGAAGATCTCGGCCGCGGCGTCGGCGAGCTTCGCGTCCAGCTCGGCGGTGACGATCCGGGCCTCGCCCCGCACACCCGAGCGCAGCCACGCCGTACCGACCCCGCAGCCGGTGCCGAACTCCGCCATCACGCCGTCGCGGGTGGCCGCCAGTGCGGCCAGCAGCCGGCCGGTCTCGTTGCGGCAGAACGACGCGTAGCCCGCCTTGCGGGAGACGTCGAACGCGCGGGACACCACGTCGGGAAGCTCGGGCGGGGCGCTCATGGGGGGAGTCTTTCATTGCGGGACTGTTGTCTCGCATGTCGAACACTCTGCGGAATGTCGAGACCGGTCGCGGTGCCGTGCTCTACGGTGGTCGCACCATGCGGAGCGTCTTCGTACTTATTGAGCGCCGCGGCGAGGCTTCTTAAGAGAGGCCACCTCGCCGCGGAGTTCGGCGTTGCACGGTCTCTCGGTACATCTGAGTCGAAGATGTCTCCGCGCGAGGCCCGCCCCAGCAGTACGGCGTGATCCGCATCCTGATGGTTCTCCCTCGGCTCGTGCGACCCACGAGCAGACCGCGCGTCCGGCGCCGGGCCATCTTCGTCTCAGGTGTATCGGGACCGCACGGCTACCCATCCACCTGAAGAGCACACGAGAGAGAACAGACCGATGTACGACATGTACCCCGACTGGGGTCCCGCCAGCCACCACCCCGACAACCCGCGCAGCTACGAGAACGTCACCGCGGCCGTCCAGGCCTCGCTCGACCTGCGGGACAACGGCGGCGAGCGCCCGGACGACAACTAGCCTCGGCCGCATGACCACCACCCACACTGGAACGTCCGGCTCCCTGCGCCTCGCCGTCATCCCCGGCGACGGCATCGGGCCGGAGGTGACCGCCGAGGCCCTGAAGGTGCTCGAGGTCGCGTCCCCGGCCGGCGTGAAGTTCGAGCAGACGCGGTACGACCTCGGCGCCGAGCGCTACCTCGCGACCGGCGAGGTGCTGCCCGACTCCGTGCTCGAGGAGATCCGTGAGCACGACGCGATCCTGCTCGGCGCGGTCGGTGGCAAGCCGAACGACCCGAACCTGCCGCCCGGCATCCTGGAGCGCGGGCTGCTGCTGCGGCTGCGCTTCGAGCTCGACCACTACGTCAACCTGCGGCCGTCCCGGATCTTCCCGGGTGTCGCGTCGCCCCTCGCCAACCCTGGAGAGGTCGACTTCGTGGTGGTCCGCGAGGGCACCGAGGGCCCGTACACGGGCAACGGTGGCGCCCTGCGCGTCGGCACCCCGCACGAGATCGCCACCGAGGTCTCGGTGAACACCGCCTTCGGCGTCGAGCGCGTCGTCCGCGACGCGTTCGCGCGCGCCCAGCGCCGGCCGCGCAAGAAGCTGACCCTGGTCCACAAGACCAACGTGCTCGTCAACGCCGGTGCCGTGTGGTGGCGGATCACCCAGCAGGTGGCGGCGGAGTACCCCGAGGTCAGCGTCGACTACATGCACATCGACGCGGCGATGATCTTCATGACCACCGACCCCGCACGCTTCGACGTGATCGTCACCGACAACCTCTTCGGCGACATCATCACCGACCTCGCCGCCGCGATCACCGGCGGCATCGGCCTGGCGGCCTCCGGCAACGTCAACCCCGACCGGACCGCGCCGTCCATGTTCGAGCCGGTGCACGGTTCGGCACCCGACATCGCGGGCCAGCAGAAGGCCGACCCCACCGCCGCGATCCTCTCCGCGTCCCTGCTGCTCGACCACCTCGGGTACGCCGACGCGGCCGCGGTCATCGAGACCGCGGCGATCGCCGATCTCGCCGCGCGCGAGCCGGGCGCGGCCCGGCGTACCGCCGACGTCGGTGAGGCGATCGCCGCCCGAGTAGCCGGCTAGCCGGCGGGCTGCGGGATTCGGCTGTCGGCAGCCGAAACCCGCACGACACGCCGGCGTGCCTCGGCGTGTCGTGCGGGGATGGGCTGCCAGCAGCCGAACCCGGCGCATCTCCGAGGCCTCCCGCCCCGCCCATTTCGTTGGAAGGCCTACTAAGTTGTCCCCCATGGAGATCAGCACCACCCCGTCGAGCGCCGCGGTCTCCGACGAGCGCCTCGCCGAGATCCTCGCCAACCCCGGCTTCGGCCTGCACTTCACCGACCACATGCTCACGGTCGAGTGGGCCCCGGACGCCGGCTGGCACGCCGGGCGCATCGAGCCGTACGGGCCGCTCACGCTCGACCCCGCGACCGCGGTCCTGCACTACGCGCAGGAGATCTTCGAGGGCATGAAGGCCTACCGGCACGCGGACGGGTCGATCTGGTCGTTCCGGCCCGAGGAGAACGCCGCGCGCATGATGCGCTCGAGCCGGCGGCTCGCGCTGCCCGAGCTCGACGTCGCCGACTACGTCCAGGCGGTCGACGCGCTCGTGACCGCCGACCAGCGCTGGGTCCCCGACCCGGCGGGGGAGAAGAGCCTCTACGTGCGCCCGTTCATGTTCGCCTCGGAGGCGTTCTTGGGCGTGCGGCCGGCCCAGCACGTCACGTTCATGGTGATCGCGAGCCCGGCCGGCGCCTACTTCAAGGGCGGCGTCAAGCCGGTCACGCTGTGGCTGACCGACGAGTACACCCGCGCCGGCCGCGGCGGCATGGGCGCGGCGAAGACCGGCGGCAACTACGCCAGCTCGCTGGTCGCGCAGCAGCAGGCGAGCGCCCAGGGCTGCGACCAGGTCGTGTTCCTCGATGCCCAGGAGGGGCAGTACGTCGAGGAGCTCGGCGGCATGAACATGTACTTCGTCCACGACGACGGCACCATCGTCACCCCCGAGACCGGCACCATCCTCGAGGGGATCACCCGCTCCAGCATCATCGAGCTGGCCGGCAAGCTCGGCCACCAGGTCGAGGAGCGCCGGTTCTCCATCGACGAGTGGCGCGAGGGCGTGCGCAGCGGCCGGATCGTGGAGATCTTCGCCTGCGGCACCGCCGCCGTCGTCACCCCGGTCGGCGAGCTGAAGTGGGACGGCGGGTCGGCGCCCGCCCCCGCGAGCACCGACCTCACCATGCGGGTCCGGCAGGCCCTGGTCGACATCCAGTACGGCCGCGCCGAGGACACGTTCGGCTGGATGCACCGGATCGTCTGATCAGGCCTTCGCCGCGGGCGGCTCCGTGGACGGGTCGCCGTCGGCGGCCGCGACGAGCTGGGGCACGTACCGGTCCAGCAGGTACGGGATGCTCAGCGGCGTGACGAAGCTGTGCGCCACGTAGAGCGAGCCGTCGGCGTCGGTGATGTCGACCCACCGGCCCTCGTCGTACGCCGGGGAGCCCGCGAAGATCTCGGCGACCTGTGGGTCGGCGTTCAGGTCGATCAACACCGCGCCCGCTGCGCCGCGGACTCGATCGTGGTCGCGCCGTACCTGTGCGTGATCGTCACCGGGAAGGCGCCCTCCCCCGGCCCGGGCGGGCCGCGCGTGCGGGACGTGGCGAGGCCGGCCGGCGCACGGCGGCCACCGGGGCCGGCGGTGTCGACGTCAACGGGATCCTCGCAAGTAAAGCAGGTAAGGCTTACCTTACTGAAGATCTGGACGCGCTCGCGCGACCGGGTCCCTCGGATGCCGGTCCGCGGGCTCTTCCGCGGGTAGCCTCGGCGCGTGACGACCACTCCCCAGCCGTCGCCGCCGCGGCGCTCGGTCGGCGGCTACACGCTGCTCGCCCGGCTGGGCGAGGGTGGGATGGGCGTGGTCCACCTGGCCCGCCGCGAGGCCGGCGAGCGGGTCGCGCTCAAGGTGCTGCGCCCGCACATCGTCGGCGACGAGGAGGCGCGGCGGCGCCTGGCTCGCGAGGTCGGCTCGCTGAGCCGGGTGCGCAGCCAGTGGGTCGCCGAGATCGTCGACGCCGACCCGTGGGCCGAGGTGCCCTACGTCGCCACCCGCTACGTCCCCGGCCTGTCCCTGCACGACCACGTGGTCGAGGAGGGGGCGATCACCGGTGCCGACCTGCTCTGGCTGGCCTCCTGCCTGGCCGAGGGCATCGCCTCGGTGCACGCGGTCGGCGTCCTCCACCGCGACGTCAAGCCCTCGAACGTGCTGATGGAGGGCCGCACCCCGATCCTCATCGACTTCGGCCTGGCCCGGGTCGCCGACGACCCCAAGCTCACCCACACCGGCTGGCTGCTGGGCACGCCGGGCTACCTCGCGCCCGAGATCCTGTACGGCGAGGACGCGACCGTGGCCTCCGACGTGCACTCCTGGGCGGCGACCGTCGCGTACGCCGGTACCGGGCACCCGCCGTTCGGCCGGGGCCCGTCGATGGCGATCATGGACCGGGTCCGGCGCGGCCAGTTCGACCTCGACGGGCTCCCGCACGACCTGCATCAGGTGGTGGCCGCGGCGCTGGACCCCGACCCGAGGGAGCGCCCGAGCCTCGAGCAGATCCTGGCCTGGCTGCGGCCGCTGACCACCCGGCCCGGCGAGCCGCGCACGCTGCCGCCGACCGCGCCGCCGCACGACCCCTACACGGTCCCGCTCGCGCTCGCCGCCCAGGCTGCCGCGGACGACGAGACGGACGTCTGGCCCGGGCACAACAGCGCCGAGCCGTACACGCTGGCGCTGACGTCGTACGACGCCCCCGTGCCCGCGGCGCCCGCGGTGT
The DNA here is from genome assembly GCF_000015265.1 of Nocardioides sp. JS614. Lineage (NCBI taxonomy): Bacteria > Bacillati > Actinomycetota > Actinomycetes > Propionibacteriales > Nocardioidaceae > Nocardioides > Nocardioides sp. JS614. The sequence goes on along the minus strand of NC_008699.1, from coordinate 3,566,019 downwards.
CGCTCGGAGAGCGGCTGCGCCGGGGGCTGCTCCTCGTCGGCCTGGCCCTGACCGCCGGGACCGGCTCCGCCGCGTTCCCCTGGATCACGCTCGCGCTGCTGCTGGTCACGGTCTGGCTGCTGCGCAGCGGGTCGCTGGCCGGCTCGGCACGCGACCAGCGCCGGGAGTACCGCGGGCGCAAGTGGTACGACGGCGTGCAGCTGCTCGTCGCCACTCCCTGGCACCTCGTGCAGTCGCTGCCGGGGACCCTGCTGCTGGCGCTGTGGAGCGTCGGACTGGCGGTGGCGGCGGCGCTGGTCTGCTACGCCGTCGCCACCGGGCTCGCGCTCGCGCTGTTCGTCTGCGGCACCGCGCTGACCGTGTCGCTGTGGCTCGGGCCGGGCGGTTCCCGGGTCCGGGGCCCGGTCTCGCGCGTGGTCAACCCGCTGGCCGCCGACCCCCGCCGGTGGGTGATCGCACTGCTCCTGGTGCTCGCCGTGGCCGCCGGTCTCGGGTTCCGCGCGGATCTCACCGGCACCACCTGGACGCCGGCCGACGGACGCCCGCATGCCGAGAAGTCCTCCCCTGGAGCCGGCGAGCGTGGCACCATGGTCGCCATGCAGCACCTGGCGATCTCCAGCGAGATCATCATTTCCTAGCGCGTCGCAGCCCCGGAAGTCACGGGGCGCCCGACGCGCCGACCTCTCGTTCCCGAGGGGTTTTTTTGTTGCTCGAACCCGAAAGAGTCAGCGATGGACCTGCACGGCGCCTTCCACGTCTACGACACCACCCTGCGCGACGGCGCCCAGCAGGAGGGGCTCAACCTCTCCGTCACCGACAAGCTGTCGATCGCGCGGCAGCTCGACGGGCTGGGCGTCGGCTACATCGAGGGCGGCTGGCCGGGCGCGAACCCGAAGGACACCGAGTTCTTCCGCCGCGCCGCCGCCGAGCTCGACCTCCAGCACGCGCGGCTCGCGGCGTTCGGCGCCACCCGGCGCGCGGGCGTCAAAGCGGCCGACGACCCACTGGTCGCGGCGCTGCGCGACAGCGGCGCGAGCGTGGTCACGGTGGTGGCCAAGTCCTACGACCGGCACGTCGAGCTCGCGCTGCGGACCACGCTCGAGGAGAACCTCGCCATGATCCGCGACACCGTCAGCCACCTGCGCGCCGAGGGGCAGACGGTCTTCCTCGACGCCGAGCACTTCTTCGACGGCTACCGGGCCAACCGCGACTACGCGCTCGAGGTGCTGCGCACGGCGTACGACGCGGGCGCCGAGGTGATCGCGCTGTGCGACACCAACGGCGGGATGCTGCCCGGCTGGGTGAGCGATGTCGTCCACGACGTGCGCGAGAACGCCCAGGTGCGGGTCGGCATCCACTGCCACAACGACACCGGCTGCGCGGTCGCCAACACGCTGGCCGCCGTCGACGCCGGCGCGACCCATGTCCAGGGCACGATCAACGGGTACGGCGAGCGCACCGGGAACGCCGACCTGCTCGCGGTGGTCGCCAACCTCGAGCTCAAGCTGGACCGGCAGGTGCTGCCCCCGGGCCTGCTCACCGAGGCCACCCGGATCGCGCACGCGGTCGCCGAGGTCACGAACTTCCCGCCGGCATCGCGGCAGCCGTACGTCGGCAGCTCCGCGTTCACCCACAAGGCCGGGCTGCACGCCAGCGCGATCAAGGTGGACCCGAACCTCTACCAGCACATGGACCCCGCCGGCGTCGGCAACGACATGCGGCTGCTGGTCTCCGACATGGCCGGCCGGGCCTCGATCGAGCTCAAGGGACGCGAGCTCGGTTTCGACCTCTCCGGCGATCGCGACCTCGTCGCCCGGATCACCGAGCGGGTCAAGGTGCTCGAGAGTCGTGGGTTCACGTTCGAGGCGGCCGACGCCTCCTTCGAGCTGCTGCTGATCGAGGAGGTCGAGGGGCAGCGCCCGTCGTACTTCGACGTCGAGTCGTGGCGGGTGATCACCGAGACCCTCGCCAAGCGCAGTGCCGGGGAGGAGGCGGTCTCCGAGGCCACGGTGAAGCTCAAGGCCGGGGGCGTCCGGTACGTCGTCACCGGGGAGGGCAACGGCCCGGTCAACGCCCTCGACCACGCGCTGCGTGAGGCGATCGTCCAGGCCTACCCGCAGGTCGCGAAGTTCGAGCTGATCGACTACAAGGTCCGGATCCTCGACCAGGGGCACGGCACCGACGCGATCACCCGGGTGCTGATCGAGACGAGTGACGGCGAGACCTCCTGGGTCACCGTCGGGGTCGGCGCCAACGTCATCGAGGCGTCGTGGGGGGCGCTGGTCGACGGGCTCACGTTCGGGTTGCGCAAGCACGAGGCCTGAGCCCGGTCCCTAGGCTCGGGGCGTGAGCGAACTGGAGACCGCGGCCGTCGAGCTGCTGGCGGAGCTGGTCGGGATCGACAGCGTCAACCCGGCGCTGGTGCCGGGCGCGGCCGGGGAGCCGCGGATCGTGGAGCACCTGGAGGCGCGGCTCGCGGCCGCGGGCTTCGCCACGACGATGGTGCCGGCGGCCGGGCCCGAGGACCGGCCGAGCCTGGTGGCGGTGCCGCCCGGCCCGGAGGAATGGCCGACGGTCGTGCTCAACGGGCACGTCGACACCGTGGGCGTGGCCGGCATGCCGGAGCCGTTCACGCCGCGCATCGACGGGGACCGGCTGATGGGGCGCGGCGCGGCCGACATGAAGGGCGGTGTCGCCGCCATCGTGGCCGCCGCCGAGCACCTGGTCGCCGCGGGCGCCCCGGTGCGCCCGGTGCTCGCCCTGGTCGCCGACGAGGAGGACGCCAGCCTCGGCAGCGAGGCGGTGATCGCCGCGCTCCCCGGGCTCGGCGTCCGGCCCGACGCGTGCCTGATCGCCGAACCCACGGATGGTGTCCTGTGCCGCTCGCTGCGGGGGTTCGCGCTGGTCCGCGTCACGTTCGCGGGCCGCGCCGCGCACAGCTCGCAGGCCGGGCTCGGCAGCAACGCGATCACCCATCTCGGGCGCCTACTGCACGCCGTCGACCTGCGGGCGGACTCCGTCCGTGCGGACGGGGGCGAGCTGCTGGTGACGCTGGCGTCCGGCGGCTCGTCGGCGTTCGTGGTGCCCGACCGGGCCGAGTGCCTCGTGGAGCTGCGGACCCCGCCCGATCGCTCGAGCGCCGACGCGCTCGCGCTGGTGCGCGGGCTGCTCGAGCCCGAGTGGCAGGCCGAGGCCGAGCTGCTCACCCATCGCGAGGGCTGGCGCCTCGACGACCACGGCCCGGCGGCAGGCCTCGCGCGCCGGCTGGGAGCCGAACTCGGCGCGGGGTCGAGCTTCGACGCGCCGTACTGGATGGAGGCGCCGCTGTGGCAGGAGATCTGCCCGACGCTGGTGTGCGGTCCCTCCGGCGGCGGGATGCACGCCGTCGACGAGTGGGTCGACCTGCGCCAGGTCCGCGCGCTGGCGACGGCGCTGACCACGGTGCTGGGTGACTGGCGGCCCGATGCCGACTGACCCCCGCGGCCTGCGGGAGCACGCGCCACTCCTCGACGCCTGGCTCCGCTTCCAGGAGCATCCGGTCACGCCGTTCACCATCCCCGGCCACAAGCAGCGCACCGACCTGGTCGGCGACGTGGTCGCCGGCGACGTGCCGCTGTACGCGGGTCTCGACACGATGAAGCTCGCCACGGGCGTGCTCGCACAGGCGGAGGCCCGCGCCGCGCGGCTGTGGGGAGCGGACTGGTGCCGGTTCTCCACCGGCGGCGCCACCCACGCCAACCAGGCAGTCGCGCTCGCGGTCGCGGGCGACGGCGACACGGTGATCGTCAGCCGCACCCTGCACCGCTCGCTCCTGCTCGGCCTGGTGCTCGCCGGGCTGGTGCCGGTCTGGGTGCGGCCCGAGGTCGACGCGGCCACCGGGCTGCCGCTCGGTGTCGCGCCCGAGACGGTACGGCGGGCGCTGGCGGACCATCCGGGCGCGCGGGCCGTCTTCGTCGGCGACCCGTCGTACGTCGGCACCGTCGGCGACGTGGCCGGGCTGGCGGACGCCGCCCACGAGCACGGGGTGCCGCTGGTGGTCGACGCAGCCTGGGCGGCGCACTTCGGCTTCCACTCCGACCTGCCGCGCCACCCGCTGCAGCTGGGGGCGGACGTGATGGTCACCAGCGCGCACAAGACGCTGCCCGCCTGGAGCCAGGCCGCGCTGGTCCTCGCGCGCACCGGGCGCGTCGACGCCGCGCGCCTCGACGCTGGGGTCGAGGCGACCGCGACGACCAGCCCGGCCGGCGCCATCCTCGCCAGCACCGATGCCGCTCGCGCCCTGCTCGAGCGCGACGGCGAGGAGCTCCTGGGCAACGCGATCGCGGCGACGGCGCGGGCCCGGGAGCGGCTGCGCGCCGTCGAGGCGGTCGCCGTCCTCGACGGCCCCGACGTCGACCCGTTGAAGCTGACGATCGTCTTGTCGGCCACGGGCGCCGACGGCAACGCCGTCGAGCGGGACCTCCTGGCGCGTGGGCTGCCGGTCGAGTCCGCCGATCGGGACGTCCTGGTCGCGATCGTCTCGCTCGCCGACACCGCGGACACGATCGGGATGCTCACGGACGTGATCGTGGAGTCGGTCGAGCGGCGCCGCGGCCCGGCACGTCCGGTCGTGGGCCCCGCCGCCTACCGCGTCGAGCCGGTCGCCGCGCTGCCCCCGCGGCAGGCCTACTTCGCCGCGGCGCAGCCCGTCCCGCTCGACCGGGCCGTCGGCCGGGTCAGCGCCGAGCTGGTCGCGCCGTACCCGCCCGGCATCCCGGTGCTCGCCCCGGGCGAGCTGGTCACCGACCAGACCCTCGACGCGCTCGAGCACGCGCGCCACGCCGGCGTCCGCGTCGCCTACGCCGCCGACCCCACGCTCGCGACGCTGCGGGTGACGGCCGACTGACCGAGTGGATGATGGGTGCATGCCGATCATCAGCCGGATCGGGCACCTCCATCCCGCGCAGTGGGCCTACGTGATGGTCGTGCTCGTGGTGGCGGGCGACGGGTTCCTCACCGACTCGACGGCGGTGATCCTGGTCGCCGCGCTCCTGGCGGTGCCGTCGAGCCTCGCCGCCGTCCCGGCCTACTACCTCGCGTACGGCCTGCTGGCTCAGGTGCCGGGTGCCAACCCGTCGAGCAGCAGCGGGTCGTCTTCGTGCACGACCGCAGGGGAGTGCACGACGTCGACGAGCGGCGACCTCGCCGACTGGTTCGCGGTCACCGCCGACGTGCTCGGCATCCTCGCGCTGACCGCCGCCGCGCTGCTGAACATGCTCCTCCTGCAGGCCCTGCTAACCGCCCGGCGGCAGCGACGCGACCGGACGGCCGGCGCTCGACCCTGATCACGCGGCGCCGCAGGACGTCATGCGGACAGTGTTGCCCCTTCCACCATCCGTATGACGTCCCGAGCCCCGATGCCGCAGGGGTCAGCCGGACGCGCCCTGCCCCACGATCCGCCGCGCCAGGTCGACCCAGCCCTCGTAGAGCCGGTCGACCGGGAAACCCTCGATCTCGACCTGCTGCTCGAGGATGGGCAGCTCCAGCGGCGCGAGCAGGGCGACGGCGAGCAGGGGCAGGTCGCCGGTGACCCCGAGCTCGTGCAGCAGGTAGCGCACGTGGGTGGCGGTGAACGAGTAAGCGCCGGCCGCGCGGATCGCCGCCCGCCCGGCCTCCCGGATCAGCTCGGCGTGGAGCAGGGTCGTCTCGAGGCGGGTCCGGCCGAAGGCCAGCAGCCGGTCCCACGGGTCCGCGCCCGGCCCGAGCGGCGGTGGGCCGGACATCACCTGCCCCTGCCACTCCGTCTCGGAGTGGTTGAGCACGGCGGCCATCAGGCCCTCGCGGGACTCGAACCGGCGGAACACGGTGCCCTTGCCGACGCCGGCCGCCGCGGCCACGGCGTCCATCGTCACCCGATCCGCACCGCACCGCGCGACCAGCCCCCGGGCGGCGACGAGCAGCGCCTCGCGGTTGCGCGCGGCGTCGCGGCGCTCGACGGGCGGCTCGCTGAGGAGGGGGAGGAGGCGCGGCTCGGACAGCTCGGACATGACCGGCACAGCCTAGGGACGACCGGATTCCGGCGCCCGGGAATAGAAAACGGACCGCAGTCCGTTTTGGCTCCCATGACCAACACCATCGCCGTGCTCGTCGGCAGCCTCCGCACCGACTCCGTCAACCGCAAGCTCGCCGAGATCCTCCGCGACCAGGCACCGCTGGGCGTCACCGTCGACATCGTCGAGGGTCTCGCAGACGTGCCGTTCTACAACGAGGACCTCGACAACCCCACCGACCTTCCCGCCGGCGCGGCCGCGCTGCGCGAGCGGATCGGCCGCGCGGACCGCGTGCTGGCCGTGACCCCCGAGTACAACGGCACCATGCCGGCCGTGCTCAACAACGCCATCGACTGGCTCTCCCGCCCCTACGGCGAGGGCGCGATGGTCGGCAAGCCGTTCGGCGTGGTCGGCACCACCCCGACGCCGTACGGCGGCAAGTGGGCGCACGCCGACGCGGCCCGGTCCGCGCGGATCGCCGGCGCCGTCGTCGTCGAGGACATCACGGTCTCCCAGTCCGCGGCCGAGGTCGACGTGCTCACCGACCCCGACGTGCTGGCCCGCCTGCACGGCGCGGTCCGCGCGCTGGCCGAGTACGACGTCGCCGCGGGCGCCGCGGCCTGACCCGCGGCCCGATCCTCGTGCGCTCCGAGGCGCTAGCGTCGGGTCGTGGCCGAACTCCATGACCTGACCGGGCTCGAGCAGGGCGACCTGGTGCGCCGGGGCGAGGTCTCGCCCCTCGAGCTCACCGATCACTACCTCGAACGCGCCGACCGTCTCGACACGGTCGGCGCGTTCGTCACGCTCACCCCCGACCGGGCCCGCGACCGCGCGAGCGCGCTGACCGAGGAGGCGTTCTTGTCCGGGCCCGGCGAGTCGCCGCTGTTCGGCGTACCGACCGCGATCAAGGACCTGAACCTGACCGCGGGGGTGCGTACCACGTTCGGCTCGGCGGCCTTCGCGGACTTCGTCCCCGACGTCTCCGACGGCGTCACGATCTCGATCGAGGCCGCGGGGATGGTCAGCCTCGGGAAGACCAACACCCCCGAGTTCGGCTCGCCCTGCTACACCGAGCCGGACGTCGCCCCGCCCGCGGTCACGCCCTGGGACCGGACCCGGACCGCCGGCGGCTCCTCGGGCGGCGCAGCCGCGGCGGTCGCCGCGGGGCTGGTGCCGGTGGCGCAGGGGTCCGACGGCGGCGGCTCGATCCGGATCCCGGCCTCGTGCTGCGGCCTGGTCGGGCTGAAGCCGAGCCGCGGCCGGATCAGCGGCTACCCCATGTACGGCGACCCGGTGGGTCTGGCGACCGCCGGGCCGATCGCCCGGACCGTCCGCGACGCGGCCGCGCTGCTCGACGTGCTCGCGGGCCGTCGCGCCGGGGATCCGTCCTGGGCGCCGGCCCCCACCGAGTCCTTCCTCGCCTCCTGCGACCGCGACCCGGGCCGGCTGCGGATCGCCCGGTTCATCGAGCCCGTCATCGCCGAGGTCGCCGTGGACCCCGACTGCGTGCAGGCATGGGAGGACGCCTCCCGGCTGCTGGAGTCGCTGGGCCACGAGGTCGTCGACGTGCCGGCCCCGCTGCCTCCCGAGGCGGTCCCGGTCTTCGAGGTCTGCTGGGCGGTGCTGACCGCGCTCTCGGTGGTTCCGCCCGAGCGTGAGCACCTGCTGCGGCCGCTGACCCGTTGGCTCGCGGCGGCCGGCCGGGAGGTGAACGGGCCGGAGTTCGGCCTGGCGATCGGCGCGATGCGCCGCCACGCTGCAGACGCGCTGACCGCGCTCGCGCCGTACGACGCCGTCCTCACCCCGACCCTGGCCGCCCCGCCGGTGCCGGTGGGGGCGATGCGCGACGACGGCGACCCGGCGGCGGACTTCTCGGCGCAGAAGGAGTTCACGCCGTGGACCTCCGCCTGGAACGTCACCGGCATGCCGGCGATCTCGCTGCCCCTGCACTGGACCGCCGGCGGCCTGCCGGTCGGGGTGATGCTGGCCGCGCGCCCGGCCGAGGAGGAGCTGCTGCTCGCCCTGTCGGCCCAGGTGGAGGCGGCCGCACCGTGGTCGGACCGGCGGCCGCCGGGATGGTGACGGCGTGATCGTCCGCTGCGGCACCGACGAGCTGTCGGCGGTCGAGCTGGTCGAGACGCGGGCGCTGCTGGACGCCGCCTTCACCGACTTCAGCGATCACGACTGGTCCCACGCCCTCGGCGGTGTGCATGCCCTGGCTGTCGAGGAGGGCCGCGTGCTCGCCCACGGGTCGGTGGTGCCGAGGCGCCTGCTCCAGGGCGGGCACCCGCTGCACTGCGGGTACGTCGAGGCCGTCGCCGTCCGCCCCGACGTGCAACGCCGGGGACTCGGGTCGGCGGTGATGACGGCGCTGGAGGACCTGGCGCCGGCGTACGACCTGCTCGCGCTGAGTGCTTCGGCACGTGGTGTCCCGCTCTACCGCGCTCGCGGCTGGTCGCTGTGGCGCGGTCCCTCCTCCGTCCTGACCCTCGACGGGCCGGTGCCCACGCCGGACGACGACGGGTCGATCTACGTCCTACCCGGGGCGAGCGGCGTCGACCTGGACGGCCCGATCACGTGCGACTGGCGCGACGGCGACGTGTGGTGAGCCTAGGGTGAGCCCATGAGCAGACCGGTGATCGTGGTGGTGGGTGCAGGCCCGGGCGTGAGTGGGTCGGTGGCGCGCGCGTTCGCCCGGGACGGGTACGACGCCGGCCTCCTCGGCATCGACGAGGAGCAGCTGCAGCGGCTCGCCGACGAGCTCGAGGAGCTCGGCGCCACCGTCGGCCACGCGGTCGTCGACATCACCGACGCCGAGGCCGCCGGCGCCGCGATCCGGCGGATCGGCGAGCACACGGGGCGGATCGACGTGCTGCACTTCAACCCCAGCGCGTTCCGGGAGAAGGACCCGCTGGAGCTGACCGTCCCCGAGCTGCTCGAGGACGTCACGCTCGGGGTCGGCGCGCTCCTGGTCGCGGTCCAGGCGGCCCGACCGTTCCTGTCCGCCGGCGGCCGCGTCACCGCCACCGGCAGCATGGCCGCCGACAAGCCGTGGCACCGGGCCGCCTCGCTCGGCGTGCAGAAGGCCGGCCTGCGCAACCTCGTGCACAGCCTCGACGCCACCCTGGCACCCGACGGCATCCGCGCGGTCTCGGTCACGGTGCGCGGCACGCTGGCGAAGGAGGGCCCGTTCACGCCCGACCGGGTCGCCGAGGCGATCCTCGCCGCCGCCCGCCAGGACGAGGACGGGTGGCGCTCCGAGATCCCCTACTCCGGGTGACCTACGAGATCTCGGCCAGGCTCTTCCCGATGGCCGGGCGCAGCGAGTCGCTGGCGTCCCAGTCGTTGGCCTGCATCGCCGCGACGACCTTGCCGCCCGCGACCCAGAAGGCCTTGAAGACCCGCTTCGCGAGGTCGCCCTGGATCACCACCTCGTCGTAGCCCTCCGGGCCGACGTCGCCGACGTACTCCATGCCGAGGTCGTACTGGTCGGTGAAGAAGTACGGCAGGTCGGTCGCCACCGCATCCTCGTCGCCGGCCATGGCGCGCCCGGCGACCCGCCCCTGGCGGATGGCGTTGTCCCAGTGCTCGACCCGGATCGACCGTCCCAGCACGGGGTGGTGGGCCCGGGCCGCGTCGCCCGCGGCGTAGATGTCCGGGCGTGAGGCGCGCATCCGCTCGTCGACCAGGATGCCGTTGTCGACCGCCAGACCGGCCGCCTCCGCGAGGGCGACGTCGGGGCTGGCGCCGATGCCGATGACGAGCAGGTCGGCATCGACGTCGGGGGAGCCCTCCACGGTGAGCCGCGCCGTGCGCCCGTCGCCGTCGAAGCCGGTGACCTTGGCGCCCAGGCGCAGGTCCACGCCGTGCTCGCGGTGCAGGTCGGCGAACATCGCGCCCATCTCGGGGCCGAGCACCCGCAGCAGCGGCTGGTCGAGCGCCTCGAGCACGGTGACGTCCGCCCCGGCGGTGCGGGCCGCCGCGGCGACCTCGAGACCGAGGAAGCCGCCACCGAGGATCGCGATCCGGTGGCCGGGGGACAGCACCGAGCGGAGCCGGTCGCTGTCCTCGCGGGTGCGCAGGTAGGCGACCGGCGCGCCGCTCTCGTCCGCGACGGCCAGGTGGCGCGGGGAGGCGCCGGTGGCGATCAGCAGTCGGTCGAAGGACTCGGTCGCCCCACCGGCGGTGACCGTGTGGCCGTCGGCGTCGATCCGCTCGACCCGGGAGCCGGTGCGCACCTCGACGTCGTTCTCGGCATACCAGGACGCCGGGTGGACGAGCATGCTGTCGGCCTCGGCGTCCCCGGCGAGGTAACCCTTGGACAGCGGCGGACGCTCGTAGGGCAGGTGCGGCTCCGCGGCGTGGAGCACGACGTCGCCGTCGTACCCCGCGTCGCGAAGAGCCGCGGCGGCGGTCCCAGCGGCAAGACCGCCGCCGACGATGACGATTCGTCCACTCACGGCCGGGCCCCCTGCTCGCGGGCCAGCGACAGGAACTCGGCGCGGGCGGCGTGGTCCCGCAGGGTCCCGCGCAGCGCGGAGGTGACCGTGCGGGTGCCCTGGGCGCGCACGCCGCGCAGGCTCATGCAGGTGTGCTCGGCCTCGATGACGACGCCGACGCCACGCGGCTGGAGGTGCGTGGTCAGGTGATCGGCGACCTCGGTGGTCAGCCGCTCCTGGGTCTGCGGACGGCGGGCGACGAGCTCGACGAGTCGAGCGAACTTCGAGAGTCCCAGGATCCGCTCGTCGGGCAGGTAGCCGACGTGGGCGACACCCACGAAGGGCAGCATGTGGTGTTCGCACACCGAGCGCACGGGGATGTTGGCCACCAGCACCAATTCATCGTAGCCCTCGGTGTTGGGGAAGGTCGTCAGGTCGACGTCGGGGCCGGTGAGCAGCTCGTGGTACGCCGCCACCAGCCGGCGCGGGGTCTCGACCATCTCGTCGGTCTCGATGTCCAGGCCGAGGGCGCGCAGCAGGTCGCTGGCGGCACTCTCGGCCGCGACCAGGTCGACCTCGGCCGCGGGCTGCGAGACCCGCGGCCGCCAGCGGGCCCGGGCCTCGCTGGCGGCGTGGCTCAACGGCTGGTTCAACGGCTGGGTCACCAGCTGGCTCACCAGAGTCCGCCCTTGCGGGCGTGGGTGGCGGCGAGCTGGGCCAGCGCCAGGGCCGCGACGAACAGGCCGAAGTCACGCAGCGCGATGTCGTAGTAGTCCTGCATCGACACCAGGTCGACGATGATGCCGGCCAGCCACAGCGCGACGACGTACCCGCCGAGGCGGGGGGCGAGCGCCACGAGGACGCCGGCGACGACCTCGATGACGCCGACCATCAGCATCGCGTCGTGCGCCGAACCGGGCACGATGTCGTTGATCCAGGGGGCGAGGTAGTCGTCCCAGTCGGTCAGCCAGCCGAGGAACTTGTCGAGGCCGAACGCGATGGGGGCGATGGTGAACACGGTGCGCAGCAGCAGGTAGGCGCGGTGGGCACCGGGGTCGAGGGCAGTTGTGGTCACGTCGCTCGTGCGCGTGCCGGTATCGGGTGTGTGGGTCATCGCCATGCTCCGTTCTAAAGGACTGTAAATGCGACGTTAGAGAGGGTATGTTCTTTTGTCAATGGATTGATCCGCTAGAGATAGGATCAATCCGCCGCGACGCAGAGCGAGTGAGGAGGAGGCCGGTGAACGAGGACTTCGTGACCGCCGTCAGCGGGGTCGGAGCACTGATGGAGCCGGCCCGCCGCGCCCTCTACCTGTACGCCGCGGCCCAGGCCGAGCCGATCAGCCGCGAGCAGGCCGCCGCGGCCTGCGAGCTGCCGCTGCACTCGGCGAAGTTCCACCTCGACCGGCTCGTCGACGAGGGCCTCCTCGAGGTCGAGTACCGACGGCTCTCCGGTCGGTCGGGCCCGGGCGCCGGTCGTCCCTCGAAGCTCTACCGTCGGGCGGACCGCGAGGTGTCCGTCTCGCTGCCGGAGCGGCACTACGACCTGGCCGGCGACGTGCTCGCCACCGCGATCGACGAGGCGGCCCGCGCGGGCTCCTCGGTCCAGGACTCGGTCCTGGCCGTGGCCGAGGCCCGCGGCCAGGTGATGGCCGCCGCCAGCGAGGTGAGCGCCGGCGACGACCTGGAGCGGACGGCGGCGGTGCTGGCCGAGCACGGCTACGAGCCGCACCAGGACGGCGACACCCTCAGCCTGTCCAACTGTCCCTTCGACCGGCTCGCCCGCGACCACGTCGAGCTGGTGTGCGGCATGAACCTCGGCCTGGTCAACGGCGTCATCGAGGGGCTGGGCTGTCAGTCCCTGGACGCGGTGCTCGACCCCGAGGAGGGGTTGTGCTGCGTGAAGGTGCGCAGCCGCGAGTCCTAGCGCTGCCAGCCGTGATGTCCAGCCGGGGGCGTCAGTCGTCCCCGACGCCCCGGGCGTGCAGTGCGTCACCGGTCTCGTGGGCGCGCGCGACCACCCGGATCACGAACGGCGTGAGGTAGGCGCGCGGGTGGCGGCCCAGTCCGCGGGCCCGGGCGGCATCCCGGGTCTCCAGCGCCAGGGCGACCGTGCCGGGCAGTGCCTGGATGGCCAGGCCGATGGTGAGCGCGACCCGGTCCGGGTCGACGCCGACCCGGCGCAGCGGCGAGATCCAGCGGACCAGGGCGTCGAGGATCGCGTTGACCGGCGTCGTGGCTGAGACGGCGATCGCCGCCAGGGCCAGCGAGATCAGGTCGAGGAGGGTCTCCACCGCCTTCGCGGGCCCGCTGACCCACCACTGCAGTGCGGCCGCGATGACCGCGACGATCAGCACCGCCCGGGTGGTCCGGGCCAGCATTCGCAGGCCGACCCGGCCCAGGACCGCCAGGGCCAGCGCGACCGCCAGGAGGACGACCGCGGCCCGCGCGTCGCGCACCAGCACGATCGTCAGCGACAGCACGGCCAGGCCGCCGATCTTGGCCCCGACCGGGAGTCGGTGCAGCACGCTGGTGCCGGGCTGGTAGACGCCGACGAGCAGCGGGTTGCTCACGCCGTCACGCTCGCCAGGTAGTGGTCGACCGCGGCGTCGGCGGGCCCGTCGTACCGCACCGCGGCGTCGGCCACCACCAGCACCCGGTCGCAGCGGCGGGCCAGGTCGAGGTCGTGGGTGACCAGCACCAGCTGCTGGTCCAGGCCGAACAGCAGGTCCGCGACCCGGCGGGTGTTGGCCAGGTCGAGCAGCGTGGTGGGCTCGTCGGCGACCAGCACCGCCGGCTCGACCGCGAGCACCCCGGCGAGCGCGAGCAGCTGCTTCTGGCCGCCGGAGAGCGCGTGCACGCTCACGTCCGCGTGCTCCGCGAGGCCGTGGCGCCCGAGCACCTCGAGCGCGCGGTCGTGCCGGGCCCGGGCGTCCTTGACCGTGCGCCGCAGCGACAGCTCGACGTCCTCGACGCAGGTCGGCATCACCAGCTGGGCCGCCGGGTCGGTGAAGCAGAAGCCGACCCGGCGCCGGACCTCGCGGCCCTGACCGGCGACGTCGTATCCGTCGACGCGCACCCGGCCGGTCGAGGGGACGACCAGGCCGTTGATCATCCGGGCCAGGGTGGACTTGCCCGACCCGTTCGCGCCGATGATCCCGATCCGCTGCTCGACGAGCTCCACCGACGTCGGCTCGAGGACCACCCGCTCCCCGTCGGGTGCCTCGATCGTGAGGCCGGCGGCGTCGAACTGGATCGGCACGGACGTCAGCGCCGCCGCAGCAGCTGGGGGAACGCGCGGTGCACCTCGGCGGCCACCAGCGCGACGACCAGGATCTTGATGGTGTCCCCGAGCCAGAACGGCGCGTCGTAGGTGAAGGCGGTGGGCCAGGAGATGTCGAAGAACAGCTTCATGCCCACCACGCCGGCGACGTGGTTGAGCACCATGCCGGGGACCGCGCACAGGAAGACCGCGAGGGCGCTGGTGCGGTAGCTGCGGGCGGCGTACTGGACCAGGAGGCCGGTGAGCAGGGCGGCCACCGGGAACGACCAGAGGTAGCCGGCGCTCGCGCTGCTGAAGGTGCCGAGACCCGAGCTGTGCTCGGAGAACACCGGCAGGCCGGCGGCGCCGAGGGCGAGGTAGAGCGCGACGGAGAGGAAGCCGCGCCACGGGCCGAGGAGGGCGCCGGCGAGCATCACCCCGAAGGTCTGGAGGGTGATCGCGACCTGGCCGCCGCCGACCGGGATGCCGCCGATGTAGGCGCAGGCGGAGATCAGCGCGGCGAACGCCGCGATCAGGGCGATATCGGTCGTCGTGGAGCGGTGGCGCCGGGCCGGGGCGTCGGCGGCGGAGCTGTCGGTCGTGCTGTCGGCGGTCTCGGCCATCGTCATGCTCTGATCCTTCGGTCACGTACCTGAACGGTGGTCAGGTGAACGGTGTTCAGGTTAGGGTTCGTGACAGGGGCGGTCAACGGGTGTTCGCCTCCAGGAGACCAGGAGAGGTGTGACATGCGCTACCACCGCGCGGACGTCGTCGACCGGGCGGTCGGGGTCCTGGACGCCTACGGGCTCGCGGACCTGACCATGCGGCGGCTCGGCGCGGAGCTCGGCGTGCAGCCGAGCGCGCTCTACCACCACTTCGCGAACAAGCAGACCCTGCTGGCCGCGGTCGCCGACGAGGTGCTGGCGCGCGGGCCGAGCGGGCCCCGGCCGGACGCATGGGACGACCGGGTCGCCGCGGTCTGCGGCGAGCTGCGCGACGCGATGCTGGCCTACCGCGACGGCGCCGAGCTGGTGGCCACGGCGTACTCCTTCGGGCTGGGCGCGGCGGCGCCGTACGACGAGCTGGTCGTGGCCCTTCGCGAGGGTGGGCTGGACCCGGTGCTGGTGCCGACGGCCGCGCGCACGCTGCTGCACTTCGTCTTCGGCCACGCGACCGACGAGCAGACCCACCTGCAGGCCGGGTCCGCGGGCGCCATCGACGACCAGCCGCGCGAGACCTCCGACTTCGCGCTCGGGCTCGGGCTCGTGCTGGACGGGATCAGGTTGCGCCAGCGCGTGGGCTGACCGGCCGGGCTACGGCTCGACGAGCGCGCCGTGCTGCTCGGCGAGCTGGACGGCGCCGGCGAGGTCCAGCCTGGTGCCGCGCAGGGTGGCGACCCTGAGGTCGACGCCGGCGAGATCGGCGCCGCGCAGGTCCGCCTCGGTCAGGACCGTCTCGCGCAGGGTCGCCCCGGCGAGCCGGGCGCCGCGCAGCGAGCTGGCGGTGAGGTCGCACATCGACAGGTCCGCCTCGCGCAGGTCGAGGTCGTCGAGCACCAGGCCGGAGAGGTTGGTGCCCCGCATCGAGACGCCGAGCCACTGGCCGCCGCGCACGGACAGCGGCCGCAGCACGCATTGGGCGAACGTCGAGCCCGTGAGCTTGCACCCGTCGAGCATCGCGTCGAAGAAGCTGGTGCGGCGGAAGTCGCAGCCCACGAAGGCGGTCGCGATGTGGGTGGAGGAGTTGAAGCGGCAGTTGTGGAAGGTGCAGCTCTCGAAGGTCGCGCCCTTGGTGGTGCACTCGGTCAGGTCGACGTCGGTGAATGTGGCGCCGGCGTAGGAGACCGCGCCGAGGTCCTCGGCGTACCAGTCCAGGTCGCGGAGGTCCTCGCTCATACCTCGACCGTCCCGCCGCTGCGCCAGTACACGGCGTCCTCGCGGGTGAGGAAGCCGTTCTCGACGAGGTACCGGCGCAGCGCGGCGTGGTCTGGGTGGAACTCCTGCAGCACCGCGTTGACCTCCGCCTCGGGGTAGCGCTCGCCGGGCTCGAAGCGCTGGGCGAGGTGGTCGAGCACGACCAGCAGCTTGGCGTGCTTGGCGGGGATGGTGTGCAGCCTGCCGTCGTCGGTCAGGAAGGCGCGCAGCACCCGCTCCTCGCTCACGACTTCTCCCTGGGGGTCAGCGCGAGCAGCCGGCGCGGCTTGACCGCCGTCGAGAGGCCGCCCTGGACCGCGCGCTTCTCGAAGTGGAGGTGGCATCCGTCGGGTGCACCGCGGTCGTTGGCGCGGGCGAACATGGTGCCCCTCTTGACCATGTCGCCGGGTCGCACGTAGACCCTGCGGGTGTGGCCGATGACCAGGTCGAAGCCCTTCTTGCGGTTGCGCAGCAGCACCGGGTTGTCGCCGTACGCCGACCCCAGCGAGTCGTGCGGGAGCACCCGGAGCCGGAACCGGGCGTAGAGCGGCGTCCCGCAGGGCATCGCGACGTCGATGCCGTGGTGGAACCCGCGGTCGTCGCGGCAGCGCGGGTCGGGGGAGTAGTACGGGGCGCGGGTGCAGCCGAACGGGATCATGATCCGGTGCGCGCCCTGGAACCACGGGGAGGTGTAGTAGGTCTTGTCCTTGGTGTAGAAGACCCAGCGATCGTCCCGGGCGTCGGCCGCCGTGGTCAGCGTGGCGACCAGGGCCAGGGCGAGGAGGGGTGCGGCGAGGCGTCCGAGGCGCATGCGGCTCACGCTAGCCGCCACGACTGCAGGACGCCGGTCGCGTGCGGCTGGTACCACGCGAGATCGAGCCGGGTCGCCCGGCACCGAGCCGGCAGCACCCCGTCGAGCAGGGCGAGCGTGGAGGCCTCGGTGACGTCGGGGGAGAGCAGGTCGAGGGTGAGGTGCGGCGCGACGTCGGCGTAGCGGCCGGCGTACGGCGGGTGCTCGGGGAACTCGGCCGCCAGCCGGGCGGTCAGCTTGCGGAACGGCTCGTCGGGCTCGGGCACCAGGTGGATGATGCCGTCGGCGAAGCGCCCGACCCGCTCGAGCACGAAGTCGAAGGCCGGCGTCTCGGCCGCGATCGCCGCGACCCGCCGGTCGACGTCGGAGGTCAGCTCGGCCACGAACGGACCGAGCGCGGTCACGTGGGCGTGCACGTGGGCGGTGTCCGCGGAGAGGTAGGACGGGTCGTAGTGCTCGGTCCGTGCGCGGACGAAGTACTCCAGCTGCGGGACCGGGACCTGCAGCACCGAGTGGCCGGGGTGCATCGCCCCTCAGCCGAGCCGGTCGAGGAAGGCGCGGGTCCGCTCGAGCAGCAGCGCCGCCGCGTCCGCGTCGTACGACGGCAGGGAGCGGTCGGCGAACAGGTGTCGGTCACCGGGGTAGACGAACAGCTCGCCGACGCCCTCGCCCGCGCCCCGGTTGGCGGTCGCGACCAGCTCGCGAGCGGCGTCGAGGTCGCCCTCGAGCGCGAAGAAGTCGTCGGCGTCCATGCCGTGCACCTGGACCGGCAGCCGGTCCGGCCACGGCCCGAACGCCCACTCGCCCGTGATCGGGTAGCACGCCTCGTAGAGGAGCGCCCCGCGCGCCCCCGGCCGGGTCTGCGCCAGCCGCTGGGCCGCGCCGACCCCGAAGGAGAACCCGGCGTACACGAGACTCGCCGGGAGGTCCGCGACCGCTCGGTCCGCACGCTCGTCGAGGACGTCGCCGCCGATGTCGCCCCGCAGCGCCATGCCGTCCTCGATCGACGTCGTGACCTGGCCCTCGAAGAGGTCGGGTGTGTGCACGGTGTGCCCGCCGGCGCGGAGGTCGTCGGCGAAGGCCCGCACCCCGTCGGTCAGACCCTGGACGTGGTGGAACAGCACGATCTCTGCCATGCCGACACCGTAGGGCGAGCTACGGACAACGGCCGCGCGAGCGCGGCTCAGGCCTCGCAGGCGGTGCCGTCCTTGTCGCGGTCGAGGCGGGAGCTGTTGGTCGCGTAGACGGCGCGCGCCTGCTTCCCGTACGCCGGGCGGCCGTACCCGTCGCGCACCTGCTTCGCGGCAGCGCCCGCGCTCTTCGCCACGCCGTGCCGGTAGTCACGGTGCAGCGAGTCGCAGTTGGCGTAGTACTTGCCCGCGGCCTCGGCTGGTCCGGCGATCCCGACCACGAGCGGAGCCGCCACCAGGGCGGCGGTGACGAACGCGACCTGAACCTGCTTGAACATGACCGAACCCCCGGACCTCGACTGGCGTGTGTCAGGTCAGGGTAGGAGCGGGCGGCCGTTCCAGGAGCCGTTTCGGCGAACCCGGATCCCCACATGACAGGTGGGCCCGGGGTCAGCCGGCGGCAGCCTCGCGACGGATCTCGGCGAGCCGCTCGCGCAGCTCGGGGTCGCCCATCACCAGCCACACCAGGCCGCAGTCCTCCGGCCCGTGCGCGCCGGGGTGGCACAGGGTGCACGCGTCGCCGGGGCGGATCGGACACTTCGGTACGGGCATTCCCACGCCCTCGACGCTAGGTCGGGGCCTCGGGAGGACCCAGGGTCGAAGGTCATCGTGGCGGGCCCTTTGGCCCTGGCCGGTCGGCCCGGCGGCGACGAGCATCGGTCTCGTGGTCACCATGAAGGAAGCCGCAACCGAGTTCCTCGCCCACAACCGGATCGCCGTCACGGGCGTGTCCCACGCGCCGAAGGGCCACGGCGCGAACATGGTCTACCAGCGGCTGCGGGAGCGCGGGTACGACGTCGTCGCGATCAACCCGAACGCCGACCGCGTCGAGGGCGACGCCTGCTTCCCGGACCTGAGGTCCGTGCCCGGCGGGGTCGAGGCGGTCGTGATCGGCACCCGTCCGTCGACGGCCGAGGAGACGATGCACGAGTGCGTCGACCTCGGCATCACGCACGTCTGGATGCACCGCGGCCCGGGCGCCGGGAGCGTCTCGGACGCCGCGACGGCGTACGGGCGCGAGCACGGGGTCACCGTGATCCCCGGCGGCTGCCCGTGCATGTTCGGCCCGACCGCCGACGGCGGGCACAAGGCGATGCGCTGGATGTTCAGCCTCACCGGCAACGTGCCTCGGAAGGTCTGAGCGATCACTCGGCCGCGAGCAGCCGCTCGCACTCGGCGACCAGCCGCGCGCGCAGCGGGGCGGCCCGCTCGGCGAAGCCGCGCTGCGCCTCGGCGTACTCCGCCTTGCCGGCGGCCGTCTCGATCCGCACCGGCTCGAAGGCGCGCTCGTCGAGCCCCGTCAGGTCGTACGGCGCGGCCCGCATGTCGAGCCCCCGGATGTCCCACGCCAGCTCGAAGCAGTCGGCGACCAGGTCGGAGCTGATCATCGGGGTGAGCCGGAAGGCGTGCTTGTAGAGGTCCATGCCCGCGTGCAGGCAGCCGGGCTGCTCGTACGCCGGGCGGTCGGCCGACGTGGGTCGCAGCGTGTTGAGCGGCGTGGCTGCGGGGGTGAAGAACCGGTAGGCGTCGAAGTGCGAGCAGGCGATCCGGTGCGATTCCACGACCGCGTCGGTGCCGGCCGCGCCGAGGCGCAGGGGCCAGGCGGCGTGCCGGGTCTCGTCCTCGGAGAGCCGGTAGACCATCGCCCACTCGTGCAGGCCGAAGCAGCCGAAGTTCGCCGGCCGCGCCTCGGTCGCACGCAGCAGGCGCCGCAGCGCCTCCAGCAACGGCCGCTGGGAGGCCACGTGCTGCTCGGTCACCGCGGCGGCGTCGGGTCGTGTGCCTGAGGACGCGCCATGGCGCGTGCTCGGGCACACGACCCGGGCGTAGCCCCTGAGGCCCGCATGCTCGGGCGCGTCCTCGAGGGCGACTCCGAAGCCGGGGTGCCACCGGAGCAGCTGTGCCGGCCGGAAGCCGTAGTAGGTGAAGAGGAAGTCGTGGACCGGATGCTTGGTGCCCCGTCGTCTGCGCTCGAGGTGCGGCTCGACGTAGGGGAGGAGCCGCTCGCGGTGGGCCGTCGCCCTCGCTTCCCACTCCCCGCGCTCCAGCCACTGCACGCCACGAGGCTATGACGCGCGTAGCATCCCAGCGTGGTCGGATCGGTCGTCGTCGCCGTCGCCCGCGACGAGACCCATCGGTTCAGCAAGATCCCGCAGGAGTCGATCACCCTCGTCGAGGGCATGGGCGTCGCCGGGGACGCCCACGCGGGCACGCTCGTGCAGCACCGCTCCCGGGTCCGGCGCGACCCGAACCAGCCGAACCTGCGCCAGGTGCACCTGATCCACCAGGAGCTCCTCGAGGAGGCCCGGGCCGCCGGCCATGACGTGGGCGCCGGTGGGCTCGGCGAGAACATCCTCACCGGCGGTCTCGACCTGCTGCGCCTGCCCACCGGGACCCGCCTGCACATCGGCGACGCGGTCCTGCGCGTGACCGGCCTGCGCAACCCGTGCCGCCAGATCGACGACCTCTCCGCCGGGCTGCTCAAGGTCGTCGTCGCCCGGATCGACGGCCGCGCGTCGAGCTCGGACGTGGCGCTCGGCGCGACCGGAGGGGCCGAGTCGGTCGACGGCGTCGGGATCGTGCGCAAGGCCGGGGTCATGGCCGTCGTCGAGCGTGGCGGTCAGATCCGCGCCGGTCTGCCGATCGTCGTCGAGCTCCCGGACGGAGATCACGAGCCCCTGGTGCCGGTGTAGACCCGGTCGAGACCGGTGTGGCGATCCGCTGCCGGCGCCGCGCGCGGGAGCTAGGTTTCGGCCGTGCAGCCGAAGACCACTCGCGCCGGGGCCGCCCTGGCCACCCTGCTCCTGCTCGCACCGCTCTCCGCGGCCGCGACCTCCGCCGAGGCCGCCCCCGTCGCGGCCACACGGGCGGCGAAGGCGCCGGCGTACGACGTGACGATCCGGATCACCGAGCACGGCATCCCGCACATCCGGTCGAACACCCTGCCGGGCATGGCGTACGGCGCCGGCTGGATCACCACGGCCGAGGCGACGTGCAACCTGATGGACACGCTGCTCACCGCGCGCGGGCAGCGCTCCCTCTACGAGGGCCCGGACGCCACCTACAAGGACAACGTCGGCGGCTCGGCCACGAACCTCGAGTGGGACACGCTGGTCACCGACCTGCGCGACCGCGAGGTCGTGGAGCAGCTCCTCGCCGACCCGGTCGCCGGCCCCAGTGGTCGGGCGAAGGCGATGGTGGCCGCCGAGACCGCCGGCATCAACGCCTGGCTGGCCGAGCACGAGATCACCGACCCGGCCTGTGCGGACGAGGCGTGGATCGCGCCCGACGTCACGACCACCGACGTCTGGTACGCCTTCTACCTCGCGCAGCTGATCTCCTCCACGACCCGCCTGCTCCCGCAGATCGCCGACGCGGCGCCGCCGGCCGCCGGCGTGAAGCCCACCGCGAGGCCGACGCGGGCGGAGCTGCGTGAGGCGCTCGAGCCCGACGCCGAGTTCGGGTCGAACGCCACCGCGGTCGGCGGCGAGGACACCTCCACCCGCCGCGGGATGATCCTCGGCAACCCGCACTTCCCCTGGCTCGGCCGGTACCGCTTCACCCAGATGCACCTGACCGTCCCGGGCAAGCTGGACGTCGCCGGCGGCGCGCTGACCGGCTTCCCGGCGATCAACATCGGCTTCAACAAGGACGTGGCGTGGAGCCACACCGTGTCGACCGGCTTCCGGTTCACGCCGTACCAGTACACGACCGCCGACACCCCCACCAGCTACCGGACCGCCGACGGCGGCACCGCCGAGCTCGAGCGGCGCGACGTCGACGTGCAGGTCCGGACCGACGCCGGGGTCGAGACCGTGACCCGCACCCTCTGGCGGACGCCGCAGGGCTACGTCCTCAACGCACCGAGCCTGTTCATGGGCTGGACCAAGGGCAGCTTCTGGGCGTTCCGCGACGCGAACGCCGAGCACCTGCGCACCTTCGACACCTTCCTGGCGATGAACATGGCGAGCTCGGTGCGCAACCTGCTGCGCCGCCAGGACCGGGGCGGCGGCATGCCGTGGGTCAACACGGTCGCCGCCGACCGCGCCGGCGACGTCCTGTACGCCGACCACGCGGTCACCCCGCACGTCACCGACGCCCTCGCGCGCCGGTGCATGACCCCGGCCGGCCGGCTGATCTTCAGCGTCGCCGGGCTCCCCGGGCTCGACGGCACCCGGGCCAGCACGGGCTGTGCGTGGGGCACCGACGAGGATGCCCAGCGCCCCGGCATCCTCGGCCCCTCGCACCTGCCCGAGGTCGTCCGCCGCGACTGGGTGATGAACGCCAACGACTCCTACTGGCTGCCCAACGACGAGGTGCGGCTGACCGGCTACCCGCGGATCATCGGCTGCGAGGACTGTGAGCGGACCATGCGCACGAAGGTCGTGATGGCCTACGTGCGCGACCGGTTGGAGGTCGGGAAGGAGACGCCGCGCACGCTGGCGGCGCACGAGCACGCCAACCGGGTGTACGCCGCCGAGGTGGCCCGGGTCGGCGGTCGGCTCGACCGGGTCTGCGACGCCACCGGCCTGGTCGCCGCCTGCCGGCTGCTGCACGACTGGGACGGCCGCTCGGACGCGACCTCCTCGGCCGGCGCCGCGATCTTCCAGGAGTTCGTCCGGCTCGCGGACCAGCGCGACGTCGGCCTCTGGGAGGTGCCGTTCTCGCCCGCCCACCCGCTGACGACGCCGCGCACGCTGTCGACCGCGCAGCCCGTCGTCGACGCGCTGGCCGCGGCGATCGCGCTGGTCACCGACCGCGACGCCGGCCTGACCAAGACGTACGGCGAGCTCCATCGCTCGGGCGACCGGGGCTCCGCCGGCTGGCCGCTCGGCGGCGGCCTCGGCGACCTGTCCGGCGACGCGAACGCGGTCAGCAGCACGCTCGGCGACCCGGTCCTCGACCCGGTCACCCGCGGCTCGTCGTACCTCCAGGCGGTCGCCTTCCGGGGCCGGACCGGCGTCGACGCGCGCACGATCCTCACCTACAGCCAGTACGAGGACCCGACGTCCCGCTGGTCGGACGACCAGACCGAGATGTTCTCGAACGAGCAGTGGGTGCGCTTCCCGTGGACCGCCGCGCAGATCCGCGACCAGCTCGTGGAGGTCGTGCACCTGGCGCCCTGAGCCCGCGCGCCCGCTCGGTAGGCTCCCCTAGTGCGCATCGCAAGGTTCACCACGGGCGAAGACCCGTTGTACGGCGTGGTCACGGGCGAGCTCGACGAGTTCGGGCAGCCGGACCCCGACAGCGTCGTCGTGGCCCTGGCCGGCGACCCGCTCTACGTCGGCGTCAAGCTGCTCGACCAGGAGCACCGGCTCGAGGACGTGCGACTGCTCGCGCCGGTGCTGCCGCGCAGCAAGGTCGTCGGGATCGGCCGCAACTACGCGGCGCACGCGGCGGAGCTGGGCAACGACCTACCCACCGAGCCGCTGATGTTCCTCAAGCCGAACACCAGCGTGATCGGCCCGGGCGACCCGATCTTCTACCCGCCGCAGACGCAGAACCTGCACTACGAGGGCGAGCTCGCCGTCGTGATCGGCCGGATCTGCCGCGACGTACCTCCCGAGCAGGCCACCGACGTGATCCACGGCTACACGATCGGCAACGACGTGACCGCGCGGGACCTGCAGCGCAGCGACGTGCAGTTCACCCGGGCCAAGGGCTTCGACTCGTTCTGCCCGCTGGGGCCGTGGATCGAGACCGACCTCGACCCGCACGACTTCGCGGAGGGCCGCAGCGTCCAGACGCACCTGAACGGCGACCTGGTCCAGGACGGCTCGACCAAGGACCTGATCTTCGACATCCCGACCCTGATCGCGTACGTGTCCAGCGTGATGACGCTGCTCCCCGGTGACGTCATCCTCACCGGCACCCCCGAGGGCGTCGGCCCCATGGACGTCGGCGACGAGGTCGAGGTCTCGATCGCCGGACTCGGCACTCTCACGAACCCCGTCAAGGCAAGGTGACCCAGCGGTGAACAACCAGCCGAAGACCGTTCGCGTCCGGATGGCGCCCAGCCCGACCGGGAGCCCGCACGTCGGCCTGGTCCGCACCGCGCTCTTCAACTGGGCGTTCGCGCGGCACCACCACGGCACCTTCGTGTTCCGCATCGAGGACACCGACCGGGAGCGCAGCACCCAGGAGTCCTACGACGCGATCATCGACCTGATGCGCTGGCTCGGCCTGGACTGGGACGAGGGCCCGGAGGTCGGCGGGCCGCACGCGCCGTACTTCCAGAGCGAGCGCGGCGACATCTACCGCGACGCGCTGGCCCGCCTCGCGGAGTCGTCGTACACCTACGACTGCTTCTGCACGAACGAGGAGGTGGACGCGCGCCGCAAGGCCTCCGGCTCGAAGGTGATGGGGTACGACGGCTTCTGCCGCGACCTGTCCACCGAGCAGCGCGCCGCGTTCGAGGCCGAGGGCCGGCGACCGGTCGTCCGGTTCCGGATGCCCGACGGGTCGATCACCTGGCACGACCTGGTGCGCGGCGACGTCACGTTCGAGACCCGGTTCGTGCCCGACTACGCGCTGTGCCGCGCCAACGGCGATCCGCTCTACACCCTGGTCAACCCCGTCGACGACGCGTACATGGAGATCACCCACGTGCTGCGTGGCGAGGACCTGCTCTCCAGCACGCCGCGCCAGATCGCGCTGTACGCCGCGCTCGAGGAGCTCGGCATCGCGAAGGCGACGCCGGAGTTCGGCCACCTGCCCTACGTCATGGGCGAGGGCAACAAGAAGCTGTCCAAGCGGGACCCGGAGGCGCACGCGCTGGCCTACCGCGACCAGGGCTTCCTGCCGGAGGGCCTGCTCAACTACCTGGCCCTGCTGGGCTGGGCGATCGCCGCCGACCGTGACGTCTTCTCGATGGAGGAGATGGTCGCGGCGTTCGACATCGCCGACGTGAACCCCAACCCCGCACGCTTCGACATGAAGAAGGCCGAGGCGATCAACGCCGCGCACATGCGGCTGCTCTCCCTCGACGTCATGACCGAGCGGGTGCTCCCGTTCCTCAAGGGCGCCGGCGTGCTGTCCGACCCGGTCAACCCCGCGGACACCCAGCTGCTCGAGCTGGCCATGCCGCTGGTGGCCGAGCGGATCAACAAGCTCACCGAGTCCGTGGACATGCTCGGCTTCCTGTTCGTCGACGAGGAGTCGTTCACGCGGGACGAGGCCGACGCGGAGAAGCTGCTCAACGACGACGGGCGGGCCGTCGTACGCCGCGCCCTCGACGCGCTCGAGCGAGTCGGGGAGTGGTCGACGGGCGCCATCCAGGACGCGCTGCAGGCCGAGCTCGTCGAGGCGATGGGGGTCAAGCCGCGCAACGCGTTCGGTCCGGTCCGGGTCGCCGTGACCGGGCGCCGGGTCTCGCCGCCGCTGTTCGAGTCGATGGAGCTGCTCGGCCGCGACCGATCGCTGGCCCGGCTGCGGAGCGCTCTTGGCTGAGCACGGGGCGCAGCCGGCGGTCGAGCCGGCTCCGGTTCGGGCCCCGCTGCCGTACCACCTCGTCCACCGGGGCGGCCGCCGCGGCTCGTGGCGCCCGGTCGTCGGGGTCCTCGGCCTGGGGCTCGCGTTCCTCGTCGTGATCCCGGTGATCGTCCAGCTGCCGTTCGCCCTCGGCCTCGCGCTCGCCGGCCGCGACGTGGTCGACGGCGTCGACCGGCTGCTCGACCTCGACGACCCGACGCCGCTCGGGCTCGCCTACCTCAACGTGGTGCTCGCCTGCGCGATCCCGGTGGCGTGGCTGCTGACCCGGGCGCTGCACGGCCTGCGCCCGGGTTGGCTCGCGTCCGTGCGCCCCCGGCTGCGCTGGGGCTGGTTCCTCGCGTGCTTCGGGCTGTCGGTCGCCGCGCTGCTCGCGACGCTCGTCGTGTCCGCGGTCGTGCCGTCGCAGGGTGAGGGCACCGAGATCAGCGGCCAGCTCAACGACTTCACCTCGACGACGCGGGACTTCCTGATCGTCGTGGTGCTGCTCACCCCGCTCCAGGCCGCGGGGGAGGAGTACGCGTTCCGCGGCTACCTCACCCAGGCCTTCGGCGGGCTGTTCGGCCGCGCGTGGGCCGCCGTACTCTTCCCGGCGCTGCTGTTCGCGCTCGCCCACGGCGCCCAGAGCGCGCCGGTCTTCTTCGACCGGTTCGCCTTCGGGCTGGTGGCCGGACTGCTCGTCGTGCTCACCGGCGGTCTCGAGGCCGGCATCGCGATGCACGTCCTCAACAACTGGCTCGCGTTCGGCCTGGCGCTCGCGTTCGGTGACATGGCGTCCACGCTGAACCCGACCGGCGACAGTTGGTGGTCGATCCCGGTGACCCTCACCCAGTCGCTGGTCTACCTGGCGCTCGTGATGCTCCTCGCCCGCCGGCTCGGCCTGCGCAGCACCACCGAAACCCCTGCAGGGCCAGGCGAATTGGTCGCTCCGAGAGGTCGCGTGTAATGTTCTCCACCGTGCCCGACCGCCTCGGCGGAAGGGCATAAAACAAGTAAGTCAGTGGGATATGGTGTAATTGGCAGCACGACTGGTTCTGGTCCAGTTAGTCTAGGTTCGAGTCCTAGTATCCCAGCGAGGTCGCGGTCCCGAAGGTTCGCCGGCGGGCCGCGATTTTGTGCGAACACCCCGCTCCGATAAGGTTCTCGGGTTGCTCGCAGAGCACCAGCCCCCGTTGTGTAGCGGCCTAGCACGCCGCCCTCTCAAGGCGGTAGCGCCGGTTCGAATCCGGTCGGGGGTACCAGTTGGAAGAGGGGCCCTGACCAGCGGAGACGCTGGACGGGGCCTCTTCGTCATTTTCGACGAAACCGAGCTCGGGCAACACTGGGGCAACACGGGGGCAACGCTCGCAGGTCGTCCCGGCGCTGCTGAGCCGCCTCGCGGGCGGCGTCGAGAGCACTGGCGACTTCGTCGAGCCGGTCTTCGAAGAGATGGCCGTAGGTGTCGAGCGTCATGGTCGCCGAGCTGTGGCCGAGCATCTGCTGGACGACCTTCACGTCGGCGCCGCTGGCGATCGCCAGGCTGGCGGCGGTGTGCCGGAGCGGTGCGGGTGCAGGTCGAGTACGCCGATCGTCCTCGCCGCCGCGCTGAACGCCGTACGGAACGTGCTGACCCGCAGCGGCTGGCCGTTCCGGATACCGGCGAAGACGAGGTCGTCCGGCTGCTTGCCCATGACGTGCTGGGAAAGCTCGGCGGCCAGGAACCGGGGGATCGGCACCTCGCGGCGCTGGTGGGTCTTGGTGCTGCCCCAGACGAGCCCGTGGCCCTGCACTGGGGTCACGGACTCGACCATGACGGCGCGGCTGCGGCGCAGGTCGAGCAGGGCGACCCGGAGCGCAGCCATCTCGCCGAACCGCACTCCCGTGTAGGCGAGGAACAACACGACCAGCCGGTAGGTCTCGTTGGTGCGGGTGTCGAGGCTGCTGTGCTTGCTTGGATCGGCTGGGTAGCCGGTCGCGGTGGCGCGGTCGTCGGCCTGCTCGTGGGTCAGGTAGCGGTGCTCGTGCTTGCCGACTCGTGGGAGGTTGACCCCGTGGGCCACGTTGCGGGCCGGTCTAGCGCGTCGAAGTCAGCCAGGTCAGGCCCTGCTCGACTGCCGTTGCGTGTTTGGGCGGGACTGTGGACAGGCGCTCGGCGATGAGGTCGGCGTCGACAAGGTTCGCTTTGAGCAGCGCGGCGACGAAGTTGCGGTCCTTGTCGCGGAAGGCGACCAGCTTGGCGACGCACAGGTCTTCCTTGTCGAGGCACAAGCCTGTGAACCGTGGCTCGCCGGCCGGGGCTGCCGTGTTGGCGTTCTGCACCTTGACCAGTCGATCGCGCCAGCCGTCAGGGAGTACGGCCGTCTGGAGGTCAACGCCGTCAATGCTGAAGCCGTGCAACTCCTCGAACGGCGAGAGCTCGCCGGCGACACTTTCGATGAGGTCGGCCAACCGCGCGGCCTCGGCATTGGTGTCGGCGATGGGGAGGATGTCGACCTCGATCGACATCGTGGCCGCGTCAGGGAGTTGTGACTCGTCGTACGTCCCGAGAATCGCTTGCGAGCCGACCACGATGACCTCGGGCTGCTGGATGATCTGGCAGGCCGTGCGGATGGCGTGCTCCAGCTGGTCTCGGCGCATCAGCT
Source organism: Nocardioides sp. JS614 (assembly GCF_000015265.1). Taxonomy (NCBI): domain Bacteria; kingdom Bacillati; phylum Actinomycetota; class Actinomycetes; order Propionibacteriales; family Nocardioidaceae; genus Nocardioides; species Nocardioides sp. JS614. The sequence continues at coordinate 3,538,267 of NC_008699.1, read as the reverse complement.
AGCCAGGTGCAGGACTTCGCGCCGCTGGTCGTCAGGGAGCAGGCCGGACATGGGGGAGACCTCGCGCATCTCGATCGAGTCTCGGTCGAGACCCGTGAGGATGCGGTGCATGCCGGGAACGTCGCCACGGTCGACGAGCTGCCGCCAGCGCTCCAGATTCCGCTCGTGCGGCTGCCCAGTCACCCGGTTGCCGAGACGGTCGAGGTTGTGCTCGATCGTCGGCCGCCACTCCTTGAAGCTTTCGCGGTTCAGGAGCGTCGAGAGCCGCCGGTGCAGTTGCCATGAGCGGCGTTCGGAGCGAGTCAGCTCGGGGACAACGGGGCGACGTACGACCTCAAGGCGAAAGCCCATGCAGGACAACAGCCGGTCGAGCATGTCGTCGCTGATGTCGACATTGCCGGAGAGGAAGCCGCTGATGCTCGGCTGGCGCACGCCGCTGAGCCGGGACAAGTCGGACTGTGTGGTGCTCGTCTCTAGCATCACGTTGCGCAGCACGTCGCTCCGACTGGTCATACCCATACTATAGCAGTTTCTGCTATGCCCCTCGGGCTCCGGATCTTGCTCTCGGGCAACACGGGGGCAACACGAGGGTCCAGAAACAGCTCACAACGACCAACGACGGTCAACCACGAATTGCCGCTTTGGCCTGCAGTTTCAGTGACTTCCGTAGCCCCAGCCGCTCCTGCTGGGGCTTTGTTGCGTGCCGCCAACCCTCGAGCCGCAGCCCGGCGGCGGTGAGCTCCTGGGCGATCCGGTCGGTCGAGCCGGAGCCGGCGTATCAGACGAGCCGCCGAGGCGCTCCTCCAAGTCGCCACGGCTCACCGCGGGCCTGGCTTGTCTCGAGGAGCACACGATGTCCCACCTGTTCACGGGCCGGCTGATCGGCCTTCTCTGCGACGACTGTTCCGAACCGCTGGTCGGGGCGACCGTCCGCCTGGTTCGTAGCACGAGCATCACGATCAGCAGCGATGCTGCTGCCGATCCGAAGCACACCGCGATCGTGCTCGAGGCCTCGGTGGCTGATACTCGGGCCGATGACTTCCTCGGCGAGGCGGTGATCGGCGAGGACGGCCTCTTCCGGGTCGAGCTCGCCGAGCGGTACGACGGCGAGGCGTTCGACGTCGACATCTTCTGCGGCACCATGACCGGCCACAAGGTGCCGCCCAAGCCGCTGTCGTTCACGTTGACCACACTGGCTCCGCAGTGGCGGCCGGTCGAGGACGGCTTCGTGGCGGCCTGGTCCTACGACATCCCGCACCGGATCTGGTGCGGCCTCCGGGGGCGGCTCGGCTGGTGGTCGATCTGCGGGCACGTGCGCGTGTGTGACTCCGCGATCGCGGTGCCCGGCGTGAAGGTCAGCGCGTTCGACGTCGACTGGCTCCAGGACGACCCGCTGGGCAGCGCGGTCACCGACACGAGCGGCCACTTCCGCATCGACTACACCGCCGACGCGTTCCGGCGGACACCATGGTCGCCGTCCATCAACATCGAGCTGGTCGCGGGGCCGGATGTGTACTTCTGGGTCGACGGACCCACCGGCGTACTCCTCCACGAGCCGCGCTCGCGTGGCCGCCAGCCCGATCGGGAGAACGTCGGACCGTGCTTCTGCGTCGATCTGTGCGTCGAGGACGTGCCGCCAGGCACCGACCAGCCCTACCCCTGGTTCGACCACATCGGCAGCTACAAGACTCTCACCGGATTCGACAGCGCGCCTGGTGGCACCGGCCACACGCTCGGCGACGACCGGGCGTTCTACGCGGGCCTGCGGCTCAACGGGGTCCTCGGACGGCTCTTCAGCGGTCAGCCGGCGGAGTACCGCTTCGAGTTCGACGCCGGGGCTGGCTGGCAGCCCGTACGCCCGGCCCTCATGAACGCGATGCAGATCGGTACGTGGCAGCGCCTGACCGGGTCCTTCCCGCCGGTGGAGACCAAGAGGGTGGTGGTGTTGGGTGCGAACGGGCCCGACGAGGTCGCGGTGGCTCCGGACGCGGACGGCTGGATCGCCGTACCGCAGGACAACAGCTTGACCACCGGCCTCTTCGTGCCGAACAACAACCTGCTCGGCCTCGACAGCGCGAGCATCTCGGCGCAGACCCACGACCTGGCCGGCATCGTGGCCGGGCAGAGCACCGCTCCCGCCGGCCTCGCAGCCGACGAGTACGTGGCTCTGCGGATGGTGGTGCGCGTCGCCGGCCAGCCGGCCACCCAGGTGCAGGCCGGGATCGCCGAACGGGTCGCGCTGGCCAACACGACCTACGACCAGGTGCAGAAGCACGGGTCGTGGGTGCCCACGCGGGTCGACGGCCAGCTCGGGGTGATCAGTCTGGACGTCCAGGAGCTCATCGGCCACGGCTGCGCGCGGATCACCAACGCGCTCAACGTGAACTACACCGCCGCGCACCCCGACCTGGGGAGCATGTCGTTGACCGTCACGGGGCCGGGCGGGCCGTACCACTATCCCCTCCCGCCGATCGCCCAGGACTTCTTCGGCACCGTCAACACCCTGCTCGACAGTGCCGACAACCCGGTCACGATCGCGTCGCTGCCCAAGTGCAGCTACCTGCTGCAGGGCTCGATCGACCTCCTGCTCACCACCGGAGACTCGGTGCCGCTGCCGATCACCGACCAGATCGCCTTCACCACGCAGTGAGTCGCCGTGAGCCGAGGCTGCCTGCCGTCAGGAGAACAGTCCGTCGGTGAGGGTCAGGTCCACTCCGTTCTGGAACACCCAGAAGAACGCGAGAGCGGCTCCGGCGAGGGCGATGTCCTTGTTGAACTGGATCATCTCCATCTGTTTGCCCATCGGCTCGCTCTCCTTCCAATACGCGTGCATCAGGAATGCCGCGCCGAACAGGAACAGTGCCAGCAGCAGGGCGCCGAGGTCGCCCCAGACGCCGAAAAGCACCATGAGCGCACCGACAACCAGCTGTACGCCGGTGCCGAGCACCATGATCCTGGCTGCCGGGACGCCCTTGGAGCTGGCGTAGCCGCCCATGTCAGCACTCTTGGTCAGGTGCCCGACAGCGGATCCGAGGAACAGGAAGGCGAACAAGATCCGGCCGACCAGGAAGACGACGTCCACAAGACCACCTCCGAAGACCGTCGGCGACGTAGCCGCCGGGTGCCCTAGTTTATGCCTCAACTACCCCAAGGGCCAGGCTGCGGTGTGCTGCGAGGTCTTCGATGTCGGCCGGTGAACTGGTCGCCTCGCGCTTGCTCAGCCGGTGAGCCTGGTGGCCGCGATCCGCTCGACCATGCCGGCCGGACCGAACCGATCACGCACCTCGACTCGGACGGGAAGGTCGGCGAGCAGCTCGGCGGGTCGGCGCCGGAAGTGCTCGCCCTGGAGTGGCACCGTGGCCAGCTCGAGGAGCCATTGCGCCCCGCGCCCGACGGGGTTGGTGGCCACGACGTGATCGGACAGCAGGAGCCGACCCGCCGGCTTCAGGACCCGCACCATCTCCGCGAGCGCCGCCCGGTGATCCGGGATCGCGCAGAGGCCGTAGGTACAGACCACGGTGTCGAACCTGGCGTCGGGGAAGGGCAGGCGCGCGGCGTCCGCCTCCTCGAGCCTGACGTCCCGGCGCAGGTCCGTCGCTCGCTCGCGCGCGATCGACAGCATGGCCGGGGAGCGGTCGATCCCGGTCAGCGCCACGTCCATCGGGTACTCGCCGAGGTTCAGGCCGGTGCCGACGGCGACCTCGAGGACGTCGCCGCGGGCACGCCCACAGACCCAGGACCGGCTGTCCCGGAAGAGGTGACGGTCCCAGAACCCCATCTCCTTGTCGTAGTGGCCCGCATGCTTGTCCCAGGCGCGTTGCCAGCGTGCGTTCCTGCGGTCCTGACTCATGTGCTCGAGACTCCTTCGGCATCTACCACCTGACGAGCGGCTTCCGGCTGGCCCGGAGTCGATCAGGACTCCGACGAGTGCTGGGCCGCGCCGTACTGCTGGTCCGCCAGAGGAGGGCGGTCGAGGTCGGCCCCGCGAACCCGGTACACCTGCAGCTGCAGGTCCTTGTAGGAGCCGTCGCCGCGGGCGAGAGCGAAGTTGACGTCGTTGAAGCGCTCGCAGTTGAACGGCCGGCCGGTGAGGCAGGTCCGGCACTGGCCGCACGACGTGTAGGAGGCCATCACGCGGTCGCCCTCGGCGACGTCGGTGACGCCCGGTCCCACCTGCTCCACCACGCCCGTGCCTTCGTGGCCGTAGATGGCCGGCGGGAAGTCGGGGTGGTGGAAGACGTCGCGCGCGAACAGGTCGGTGTGGCACAACCCCGTCGAGGTGTAACGGACGAGAACCTCACCGGGACGCGGGTCGGCGAGCTCGATCCCGTCGACGAGCTCGAACGAGCCCTGGGGCTCACGGAGGACATGGGCGCTGACGCAGGTGGGCACGGCGACTCCTGCTCGGGGTTGACCTCACAGTAGCCATTGCTGCGAGGGCGGCAAGGGGTCGCTCGGACGCTCGGCGTCGCTATGACGGTCGGGCCACGGACACGACGGTGAGCCAGTCGTCGAGTCCGGCGTAGTCGTCCGGGTTGGTCGTGTAGAGAGCCAGTCCGTTCGCGACGGCGGTTGCCGCGATCTGGAGGTCGGCGTGCCGGCGGCGGGGTGTCCGGCCGTGGGCCCGCACCGCGCCGCTGAGCTGGCCGTAGACGCGCGCAGCGGCCGCGTCGAACGCGAGCGGCTCGAACTCGCTCTCGGTGCGCTGCAGGATCGCGGTGCGGCGTCCGCGCTCGGCACGGGCTCGGGGATCGTCGCCGACCACGGCGTGCGGGCCCGCCGACAGCTCGGCGAGCGTCACGGCGCTGATCGACATCTCGTCGGGCAGGTCCTCCGGCGCGAGCCGGTCCCGCAGGATGACGATGTTCGTGTCGATCAGGGCGCGGGCGTGCTCAGTCGGCATGCCGGACCGCGTAGGGGTCGGTGACGTCGTTGTCGATCATCGCGTCCAGGTCGGACTGGAGCCGCTCGGGATCGATCGTGCTCGTGCCGCCCGGGGCGAGGAAGGTCGCCCGCGAGACGAACGTGCGCCGCCTCCGCAGGGGGATGAGCTCCCCGATCTGGTGCCCGTCGCGGGTGACCGTGAAGGCCTGCCCGCGCTCGACGGAGTCCATGATCTCCTTCGACCGCAGCCGCAGGTCGCGCTGGCTGATCTCGGGTTGCGGGCTCATGTTCACACGGTAGCACTTCGTGCTACATCAGCTTGGCGCGTCGCCGAGGAGGCTGTCGGTGCGCTTGCCTAGGCTGGCCCTCGAACGTGACAGGAAGGTGTCGCCGTGGACCACGAGACAGTCGACGCGCTGCGGGAGCGGCACGCCGCCTGGCGGCTGCGTGCCTGGCTGCCGCACAGTCGGTCACTGCTCATGGACCGAGAGACGCTGCTCGCCCACCGGGACCGCTGGGTGCGCGAGGACCGGCCGGCCAGGTCCCGGCTGACCCGGCTGACCCGGCTGAGCGACGCGGAGCGAGACCTGTACGACGATCTCGTCACCGACCGCCTCGGTGAGCACATCCGGCTCGAGCAGGAGCGCGTCGACTGGGCGTGGGCCCGGCAGCGGCTTGCGGTGACGCTCGCACGGTGAAGGCCGCGTGACCTGCGAGCAGGAGGCTCGTTGGATCGCACATCCACTCACTCGGGAGTTCTCGCATGCCTCTGCGCACGATCATCAACATCCTCGGCGCGGTCCTGACCGTCGTCGTCGCCACCATCCTCGTCGGCGGCCCCGCCGGCGCCGTGACCAACGATCCGCTGCGCTCGCAGCAGTGGGGTCTCGACCAGGTCCGGGCCGAGGCCGCCTGGGCAACGACGACCGGGTCCGGGGTCGTGGTCGCGGTCGTCGACTCCGGCGTCGACCTGAACCACCCTGACCTGCAGGGCCAGCTGGTCCCGGGCATCACCACCGTCGGCTGCGGACCCAAGCAGAGCTACTGCGGTGACGGTAGTTGGGTCGGCATGGACGGTGCGGCCCAGCCCGCCGACAGCCACGGCACCCACGTCAGTGGCATCGTGGCCGCGGCCGCCGACAACGGCCTCGGGGTCGCGGGTGTCGCCCGGGACGCCAAGGTGATGCCGATCAAGGCGCTCGAGGACGGCAGCGGCTCCTTCGGAGACATCGCCAACGGGATCCGGTACGCCGTCGACCATGGCGCCAGCGTCGTCAACCTGAGCCTCGGTGCCGTCCCGGGTGGTCAGGCTCTCAGCCTCACCGGACTGGACACGGCCGTCACCGAGGCGATCGCCTACGCCGCCGCCCAGGGCGTGCTCGTGGTGGCCGCCGCAGGCAACGAGAGCTTCCCGGTCTGCGACACCCCGTCCTTCGAGGCCGGTGCCCTGTGCGTGACCTCGACGACTCGCGACGAGACGCCGGCGTGGTACTCCAACGGGGCGATCAAGCCCGACGTCGACGCCGTGGCCGCGCCCGGTGGTGCCGGCCTGGTGGCCTGCGCGGACGACATCGTGTCCACGGTGCCCGTCGGCACCGGGTCGGCGGCCTGCGGCCAGCAGGACTACGACTACTACGCGGGCACCTCGATGGCGACTCCGCACGTCGCAGGGGTGGCGGCGTTGCTCTACGCCCAGGGACGCACGGCGGCCAACGTCCACGACGCCCTGGTCGATACCGCCCGCACGCCGGGACTCGGCACTGGAGTGTTCACGAGCAGCTACGGCCACGGCATCGTCGACGCCCAAGCCGCCGTGGCGTATCCGGTCCTGACGGCCACCGTTGCCCGGCCGCACGGGAAGCGGAAGTAGACCGTCGAACTCCGCGCGTGGGGATGAGTCCGCGGCCCCGGTGTTCATGAGTGATCGCGCCGTCAGCGCCGCACGGGCTGGGCAATATAGTCCTCGTTGTGATAACGATGCACGCGAACCAGCTCACGACCCCCGCCCACCTCTCGCACCATCCACTCCTCTGGACCGATGTCGACCGTCCCGAACCGAGCCGAGGCCAGCTGCTGGTCAAGGTGGCAGGCTGCGGAGTCTGCCGGTCGAACCTCCACATGATCGAGGGGGACTGGGTCGAGGGCGGGGTTCCGGCAATCAGCCCGATCATCCCGGGGCACGAGGTCACCGGCCGGGTCGCCGCGATCGGTGCAGGCGTCGAGGGATTCGAGGTCGGTGACCCCGTGGGTGTGCAGCCGCTATGGTGGACCTGCGGCGAATGCGAGTTCTGCACGACCGGCCGGGAGCAGTTGTGCCACGAGCGGATCATCACCGGGGAACACGTCGACGGCGGATACGCGGAGTACATGCTCTCGTTTGCCGAGCACACCTACCGGATCCCGGAGTCGCTCGACCTGATCGATGCCGCGCCGTTGTTCTGCCCCGGGATCACTGCCTATGGGGCCCTCGACAAGATCGATGTAGGGCCGGGAGATGTCGTGGCCGTCTTCGGTCTCGGGGGCGTCGGTCACATGGCCGTCCAGATGGCGGTGTTGACCGGGGCCGAGGTCGTGGCGGTGGGCCGGACGCCGGCCCACCTGGAGGTCGCGAAAGAGCTCGGCGCCGCGCGCACGGTCGACTCCACCGATCAGGATGCTCTCGACCTCATCGCGGACACCGCCGACGCCGTCTTGACCTTCGCCGGATCCGACGAGGTCACTGCACAGGCGATGCGAACCCTCAAGTGGGGCGGCACCCTCGTGAACGGGGTGCCGATCAACGTCGAGGAGTTCCACTTCAACAAGGGTCAGACGATCAAGGGCTCGATCTTGGGCAACCGCGAACAGATGCGAGCTGTCCTGCAGCTCGCCGCGGAAGGCAAGATCCGCACGGTCGTCGAGCGCTTCCCGATGGCTCAGGCCGAGGATGCGTTGACTCGGCTGGCCAACGGCGAGCTGCGTTCGCGAGGCGTGCTGTACAACTCGACGGAGTAGAGCCCGCGGTGGCCTCAGGCCACCTCGACGACAGGCTTCTCCGCCTCTGCCAGCAGATGGCACTCGAGATCCAGCAGTGGTGGCCACGCAGGTGTGCGGCCGCCACTGCTGGGCCGGGGTACGGCGCCCCGGCTACACCTTGGCCCGGATGAGCGGCACGGGGAACTGCGCCGCCCGCATCGGGGCCATGAGGTCATCGGTGATGCCGGCGGTGAAGGCATCGAAGTCGAAGACCTTGAACAACGCCTCTCTGCCGAACTTCGAGCTGTCAGCCACGAGAAATGCCTCCGCCGCGATCGACCGCATCGTGCGCTTGACCTCCAGCTCGTAGCTCGTGGTGTTGTAGATCCCGTCGGCCGTCACCGTGTCCGCGCCGAAGACGGCAAGGTTGACCCGGAGGTTCTGCAGCTGTTGGACCGACGTCGGTCCCCACATCGTGTAGAGGTTCGGCAAGAGCTCGCCTCCGATGAACACGAGGTGCGCGTTCTGCCGCTCGGCGATGACCTTGCCGATCAGCAGGTCGTTGGTGACCACGGTCAGCTGGCGGGCCTCCAGGTGCCGGGCGACCTCGAGGGTCGTCGACCCGCTGTCGAGCAGGACCGTCTGGCCCGGCAGGATCCGCTGGGCCATGGCCTTGCCGATGGCCCTCTTCTCGGCCTGGTGCAGGGTCTGCTTGAGATCGGTGGGTGCCTCGGTCTGCCGCACCGGCAGCGCCCCGCCATGGGTGCGCTGGACCAGGTCGCGCGCCTCGAGCTGCGCCAGGGTCCGCCGGACCGTGGACTCGGTCACGTCGAAGTGCTTGGCCAGGTCCGCGACCGAAACGAATCCCCGTTCGAGCAGCAGCTCGACGGTCTCCGCCTGCCGTGACATGGAGGGGCCCCTTTCGCTCAGCGGGCAGCCTAGCGCACGGTATGCGCGATATCACGCAGATGATTGCGCAATTTAGAGACAATTCTTGCGAGATTCTGTTGACAGAGTGCGCGGGTCTCCCTACCGTGATGCGCGGCTGCCGTCGCGCTGCCGCAACGGCGCATCGTGCTCATTCAAAAGGGGAGTAACCGCATGAGGCACAGCAGACTTGCCCGTGGAGCCATCGTCGGCGCGCTCGCGTTGGCGCTCGCGGCGTGCAGTTCGGTCGATGACAGTGGATCCGACGACAACCCCGGGGCGGCCGGTTCCAGCGCGTCCGGAGGCGACGGTGCCTACGTCGTCGTCGTGAAGGCGACCGGCATCGGCTGGTTCGACCGCATGGAGGTGGGCGTCAAGGAGTGGGCCTCCGAGACCGGGCTCGACGCACGTGAAGAGGGCCCGTCCGAGGCCACGAACGAGGGCCAGGTCGCGATCATCCAGGACCTCATCGCACAGAAGCCCACCGCCATCTCGGTCGTGCCGAACGACCTTGCCGGCCTGGAGAGCGTTCTGGGCCAGGCCCGCGATGCGGGAATCATCGTCGTCAGCCACGAGGCCGTCGGCATCAAGAACGTCGACATCGACATCGAGGGCTTCGAGAACACGGCCTACGGCGCGCAGATCATGGAGAACCTCGGCGAGTGCACGGGCGGCGAAGGCGAATACGTCCAGTTCGTCGGGCGGCTGACCAACGGATCTCACTCGGAGTGGGTCAAGGGCGCCTATGAGAAGCAGCAGGCGGACTTCCCCGGCATGACGCGGGTAGAGGACCCGATCGAGTCGGAGGAGAACGAGGAGGTTGCCTACAACAAGGCGAAGGAGCTCCTCTCGAAGTACCCGGACATCAAGGGCTTCCAGGGCTCGGCCGGCACCGACGTCGTGGGCATCGCTCGTGCCGTCGAGGAGGCAGGGAAGACCGACAGCGTCTGCGTGATGGGCACCAGCATCCCGTCCGTCGCGGGTGGCTACCTCGAGAGTGGAGCCATCGACAAGATCTTCTTCTGGGACCCGGCTATGGCGGGCAAGGCACAGCTGGCCGTCGCGAAGATCCTCGCTGAGGGCGGAACGATCGAGGAAGGTACCGACCTGGGGGTCCCCGGGTACGAGTCGCTCGTGAAGCTCGACGGTGCTGACAACGCGTTCGCCGGCAACGCAGGGGTCGCGGTCGACGTCGAGAACATGGACGAGTACGACTTCTAGTACACCGATCTCCGTGCCGGGTGGGCCTGACCTGCAGGCCCACCCGGTCACGTCGGAGCATCGAAGGGAGGCGGCAGGATGACCACACCCGTGGCACCCGTGTTGGAAGTCCGCGATGTCACCAAGGTCTACGGCGGCGTCCACGCGCTCAAGCGGGTCTCGCTGTCGCTCGTCCCCGGTGAGGTTCACTGCCTCGCGGGTGAGAACGGAAGCGGCAAGTCGACTCTCATCAAGATCATCAGCGGTGTCGAGAAGCCGGACGCGGGCACGATCGCGATCGACGGGACGGTGCGTCGTCACCTGGCCCCCAACGACGCGATCCTCAGCGGCATCCAGGTGATCTACCAGGACTTCTCCCTGTTCCCCAACCTCAGCGCGGCCGAGAACATCGCGATGCTCAGCGAGCTCGCGGAGCGGCGTACGTTCTCTTCGCGGTCACGCATGTTCGCTGCCGCTCAACGGGTCGTCGACGACCTCGGCCTGCGGCTCGACCTCCAGGCGGACGTCGCCGACCTCTCGGTCGCCGACCGCCAACTCATTGCCATCTGCCGCGCGTTGGTCAACGACGCCAAGGTCCTGATCATGGACGAGCCGACGACGGCGCTCACCCACACCGAGGTCGATCGGCTCTTCCGGATCGTCCGCCAACTTCAGGAGCACGGCGTCGCGGTGATGTTCGTCAGCCACAAGCTCGACGAGGTGCTGCGGATCTCGCAGCGGGTCACGGTGCTCCGCAACGGTGAGCTGGTCGAATCCGGGCCGGCGACCGACTACGACTCACGCAAGATCGCCCGGGCCATGACCGGTCGCGAGATCCACGAGGAGCGGAAGGTGAGCACGCTGGACGCGGATGCGCCGGTCCTGCTCCAGGTCGAGAACCTCAGCCGCGAGGCTGGGTTCCAGGACGTGAGCTTCACGCTCAAGGCAGGAGAGATCCTGGGCATCACCGGACTCCTGGGCTCAGGTCGATCCGAGATCGCCGAGGCACTGTTCGGTGTTCATGCCGCGGACTCGGGGACGATCACCGTTTCCGGGGAGCGTCGCAGCATCCGGTCGATCCGCGACGCCGTCCGTGCCGGCATCGGCTACGTCCCCGAGGATCGGCTCACTCAGGGCCTGTTCCTGGATGTCTCCATCGCGGACAACATCATCGCGTCGTCGCTCGATTCCTATCGCACGCGGGCCGGGCTGCTCGACCGGGGCAAGATCCGGGGATCCATCGCCAGTCTGTTCGCGCGGCTGCGGATCCAGGCGCCCAACGTGGGCGCGGTCGTGCGGAGTCTCTCCGGGGGGAACGCGCAGCGCGTGGTGCTCGCCAAGTGGCTCGACCGGCGGCCGGCGATCCTCATCCTCAACGGGCCGACGGTCGGCGTCGACATCGGCTCCAAGGAAGAGATCATCAACATCCTGCGCGAACAGGCCGCCGGGGGGATGGGGGTGATCGTCATCTCCGACGACATCCCAGAGCTGGTCACGAGTTGTCACCGGGTGCTGGTCGTCCATGACGGCCGGATCAGCGCCGAGTTCGTGGGTGACGACATCGACGCACACGAGATCGAGCGAAGGATGGCGGCTTGAGCGGCAAGCTCGCACGGCTGCGGGGACCCAACAACGAAGGCCTGCTCGTCGCGGTCATCATCGTCGTGGTCGTGGCGATGGCGCTGGCCAGTCCGGCCTTCTTCAGCCCGAGCACGTTCTTCGCCCTGGTGCGCAGCTCGATGGTCCCCCTCGTCTTCGCCCTCGGGGTGCTCCTCGTGTTGATCTCCGGGGGGATTGACGTCTCGTTCCCGGCGATCGCCATCTTCGCCGCCTACGCGACTGTCAAGTGGTTGCTCGAGGCGGGGCTCGACCCCAGCCCCGTCGTCGTCTTCATCATCGCCATGACAGTCGGGGGACTTCTCGGGCTCCTCAACGGGGTGGTCATCGCCCGGTTCAGGCTCCCGACTCTGATCGTCACGCTCGGGACGCAGAGCATCTTCAAGGGCGTGCTCATCGCCTACATCGGCTCGGTGTACATCGCGTCGGCCGACCTGCCGACCCCGATCAACGACCTGTCCGGAGCCCACCTGGTCGAGGTGAGCGGCGGCGGCTACCTGCACTTCATGATCATCCCGGTGGCCATCGTCACCGTGCTCATCGCGTTGATGCTGAAGAGGACCATGTTCGGTCGCAGCATCTACGCGATCGGCGGTGACACGGAGGCGGCCCGTCGGGTCGGCATCCGGGTCGTCCGCACCCAGGTGTGGCTCTACGTCCTGGTCGGCTCGCTCGCGGCCTTCGGAGGCCTGACCTTCGTGATCCTCGGCAGGAACGCCAATCCACAGAGCCTGGTCGGCATCGAGCTGGACATCATCGCGGCCGTCGTGCTGGGCGGCGCGTCGATCTTCGGCGGCCGCGGGTCCGTGCTGGGAACGGTGCTCGGAGTCGTCCTGGTCCAGCTCATCAACAACAACCTGGTACTGCTGGGCATCCCCAGCACGTGGCAACGTGCCACGGTCGGCGTGCTCCTGCTGCTCGGAGTCAGCGTGCAGGCTCTCGGCGCGAGCCGTGGTCGTCGGCGACCGGTCGTGGTTGCACCGAAGGAGGCCGCCACGTGAACCAGAATCTGCGCGACTCGATGTCCGAGCTCAACGAGCGGGCGGGCGCTGCATGGTCGGCGGCGCTTGTCCGGATCCATGTCTCGCGCGGCGTCGGCCGGATGGCGCTGCTGCTCGTGGCCACGTTTGCCGTGTTCGCCTTCTTGCGGCCCGGAATCTTCCTCAACTCGGTCAACCTCACCAACATCGCCATCGGCACTCCGGAGATCGGGCTGCTCGCCCTCGCCGTGATGATCGCGATGCTGACCGGTGGGATCGATCTGTCGGTAGTGGCTATCGCCAACGGCACGGCCATCACCGTCTCCTCGCTCTACACCGCGATCGCGGAGGCGCAGGGCTCGTCGGCCGCGGAGTCGATGACGCCCCTGATCCTGCTCGTCGGGCTCGCCGTGGGTCTGGTGCTGGGGACCGTCAACGGGCTGCTGATCAGCATCGCGCGGATCACGCCGATCCTGGTCACGCTCGGCACCATGCAGCTCTTCAACGGCCTGGCGCTCGTGTGGACCGGAGGCGTCACCATCTCCGGAGCGCCGTCGGCGCTCCGGACGGTCGGACGAACGGCCGTCCTCGGGGTGCCCGTGCTGCTGGTCATCCTGCTCGCCGCAGCGGCACTGCTCGCGGTGCTGATCAACCGCACCCCGATCGGGCGGAAGATCCAGCTCGAGGGCGCAAACCCGGTGGCGGCACGCTACTCCGGCATCAGCGACCGGACCACGCTGATGATGACCTACGTCATCAGCGGCCTGCTCTCCTCGATCGCAGGTCTGCTGTTCCTGAGCCGGAACCCGTCCGCCAGCGCTGACTACGGATCGAGCTACGTCCTCCTCGTCATCGTCATCGTCGTCCTCGGTGGGACCAACCCGATGGGCGGCTTCGCGACCGTGCTCGGCGTCGTGCTCGCCACGCTGACCCTTCAGGTGGTGTCGAGCGGCTTCACCGCCCTGCGGCTCTCCGCCTACGAGTACGCCATCGCCCAAGGGGTCATCCTCATCGGCGTCATGGTGCTCGACCAGTTCAGCTTCAGGAAGCCGAGCCGACCCGTGCCCGTCGTGACCGACCCGCAACCATCCTCCACAGCGCCCGACAAGTGAACGGACCGAATGCCATGCGGAAGATCATCAACGCCCCGGAGAACTTCGTCGACGAGTTCGTCGAGGGGATCCTGCTGGCCCATCCGGACCTGGTGAAGACGCCGGGGGACGACGTGCGAGTCATGGTGCGGGCCGATGCGCCGGTTGCCGGACAGGTCGGCATCGTCACCGGCGGTGGCTCGGGTCACCTGCCGCTGTTCAAGGGGTACGTCGGTAGGGGGCTGTGCTCCGGTGTGGCGATCGGCAACGTGTTCAGCTCACCCAGCTCTGACCAGATCTTCCAAGCGACCATGGCCGTCGACGGAGGTGCCGGCGTCCTCTACCTGTACGGCAACTACGGCGGAGACGTGCTCAACTTCGACCTCGCCGCTGATCTCGCCGACCTCGAGGGGGTCCCGACCATGACGGTCGTCGGCCGGGACGACGTCGCAAGCCAGCCGAAGGACAACGAGCACGAGCGTCGGGGCGTCGCGGGCATCTTCTTCGCGTACAAGGCCGCGGGCGCCGCTGCCGAGCGTGGAGACTCTCTCGAGCGGGTCGCCGCGATTGCCGAGGACGTTGTCGCGCACACCGCGACCATCGGGATCGGTCTGGCGCCGACGATCCTGCCGACCACCGGCAAGCCCAGCTTCGAACTGCCGGACGGTCAGATGGAGATCGGCATCGGCATCCACGGCGAGCCCGGGTCACGACGCGGTCCGTTGGAGACCGCCGACGAGATCGCGACCGACTTCGTCGAGGCCCTCGTGGGTGACCTGTCGCTCCGTGAGGGGGCGCGGGTCGCGATCCTGGTCAACGGGCTCGGTGCGACGCCGCTCGAGGAGCTCTACCTCCTCTACCGACGCGCCCACCAGCTCCTCGCCGAGCGCGGTATCGAGATTGTCAAGAGGTACGTCGGCGAGTACGCCACGAGCCTCGAGATGGCTGGCGCGTCGATCTCGTTGCTGGAGCTCGATGACGCACGGCTGGAGCTGCTGAACGCCCCGGCACTCTCCCCCTTCTTCCAGGAGCGCTGACCCGTGAACGCCAAGGACCTCAACGACCACATCCGGCGCAGCCTGGAGATCCTCACGGAGTCCGCGGACGAGCTGCGCGACCTCGACCAGGCGCTCGGGGACGGTGACCTCGGCATCACGATCACCGCCGGCTCCCACGCCGTGGTCGCCGAGCTCGACCAGCTGGCCGACGACGCCACGCCCACGGAGATCGCGCGCACCTGCGCCAAGGCCTTCGCCAACGCCAACCCGTCCACGATGGCAGCGTTGGTCGCGGGAGCACTGCTCGCGGGATCGCGTACCTGGGAGGGCAAGGACGACATCGGCCTGCCCGAGGCGGCCGAGTTCGCCGCCGCAGCCGCGAACAGCATCGCCCAACGGGGCAAGACGCAGGTGGGTGACAAGACCATCCTCGATGGCATCCACGCCGCCGCCGAGACGCTGCGGTCGGCGAGCGACTCCGGGCAGGCCGCGGCCGCCGTCGTCGACGCCGCCGCTCGCGCGGTCGAGGAGACCCGGAGCCTCCAGTCACGCAGGGGGCGCGCCTCATGGCTCCAGGAGCGCAGCATCGGTCTCGCCGACCCGGGCGCGACGGCCTTCCAGAGATTCGTCGAGGCATGGTCGCGCGTCGATGGGCCGTCCTCCTGATGCTCGCCCCCTTGGCCGTGCCGGACAGACCACGGCCACCCGCATCCACAGGAGAGGAACCGCACCACCCATGAGCAACTGGTTGCACGAGGTCTTCGACGTACCCAAGCCGATCGTGGGAATGTGCCATCTGCCGGCACTTCCCGGAGACCCTGGATACGACGCGGCGGGCGGGATGGACAAGATCCTCGCCCACGCCCGCCAGGAGATCGACGCCCTGCAAACCGGTGGTGTCGACGGCATCCTGATCTCGAACGAGTTCAGCCTCCCGTACCTCACCCGCACCGAGCCGATCACGGCGATCACGATGGCGCGGACCATCGGCGAGCTCATCTCGGAGATCCAGGTTCCGTTCGGTGTGAACGTGCTCTGGGACGGCGTCGCATCGATCGACCTCGCGATGGCCACCGGCGCGGCATTCGTGCGTGAGGTGTTCACCGGGGTCTACGCCTCCGACTTCGGCATGTGGAACACGGACGTCGGCCGTGCCGCCCGTCACCGCGCCCAGGTCGGAGCAGGTGGCGTCCGGCTGCTGTACAACATCGTCCCGGAGGGCGCCACGTACGTCGCGGGTCGAGAACTCGACCGGATGACCCGCTCGACGGTCTTCAACGGCGCCCCCGACGGCCTGTGCGTCTCCGGCCTCACGGCAGGAGCGGCGACCGACACTCCGACCCTCAAGATCGTCAAGGAGAACGCCGGCGACGTCCCCGTGTTCGTCAACACGGGCGTTCGCCCGGACACGGTCGCCGAGAGCCTGCAGTACGCCGACGGCGCCATCGTGGGTACCTGGTTCAAGCGCGAGGGGAAGTTCACGAACGACGTCGACGCCGCGCGCGTCGCGGAGCTCATGGGGGTCGTCAGGGAGCTGCGCTGATGACGTTCATCGGTATCGATATCGGCACCTTCGAGACCAAGGGTGTCCTCGTCGATGCGGACGGTGAGGTCCTTGCGCTGGCCCGGCGGCGACACGGCATCTCAACACCGCGGCCCGGCCACGTCGAGCACCACCCGGAAACCGACTGGTGGGCGGATCTCGCTGCGGTCGCGTCCGAGCTGATGAAGCACCCTCGGGCGCGGGATCTCCAGGCGGCCGCGGTGAGCGCCATCGGACCGTGTGTGGTGGCAGTCGACGACGATCTGTCGCCCGTGCGTCCCGCGATCCTCTACGGGGTGGACACGCGCGCCACCGCGCAGATCGAGGACCTGACGGACCGGCTCGGTGCCGCGGAGATCTTCCGGCGGTGCGGTAACCCGCTGACGAGCCAGTCGGCCGGTCCGAAGATCGCGTGGATCAGGGACCAGGAGCCGCAGGCCTGGGCCCGCGCGCGTTGGTTCATGACCAGCCAGACCTGGCTCGTCGCGAAGCTCACCGGCGCGGTGGTCATGGACCACGCCACCGCCGGCTACTTCCACCCTCTCTACGACCTCCGGGAGGCGCAGTGGAACCTCGCGGGATGCGAGGACGTCGTCACCAGCGATCGGCTCCCACGGCTGGAGTGGACGACGACGATCGCCGGGACCGTGCACGAGCGAGCGTCCGCGGAGACGGGACTACCGGTGGGGACACCCGTCATCGTCGGGACGACCGACGCGCCGGCCGAGGCAGTCGCCGCGGGGGTCGTCTCCGAGGGGTCCCTCATGGCCATGTACGGGTCGAGCGGGTACTTCATCCGCGTCGGCTCGAGCCCGATCACCCACCCGGACCTGTGGTCGGCGCCGTACGTGTTCCAGGACAGGTACGTGCTCGCGGCAGGCACGGCGGCGACGGGCACGGCGACACGCTGGATCTCCGACGTGCTCGGCATCACCGACGACGAGGACTCCGTGACGTTCGGTCGCCTGCTCGAGCTCGCCGAGGGCTCGCCGCCCGGAGCTCGTGGCGTCCTCGCGCTGCCCCACCTCTCCGGCGAGCGCACTCCCTTCCAGGACCCGGACAGTCGCGCTGCGGTGGTCGGCCTGGGACTGGAGCACACCCGCTCGGACATCGCCCGCGCGGTGCTCGAGGGCGCCGGGCACGCCGTCGCGGAGGCGATCCTCACCTACCTCCGGGCGGGGGTCCCCATCGACCGAGTCGTGGCGATCGGCGGTGCGACGAAGAACCGCATCATCACCGGCACGGTCTCGACGGTCACCGGCCTGAGGCAGCAGATCGCCGACTCGCCCGGAGCGGCGTACGGCGACGCGTTCCTCGCGGCGCTCGCCGTCGGTGGGGTCCCCGACCTGTCCGCCGGCGCCGGGTGGTGGTCGTCGACGGGCACGGTCGAGCCCGACGCTGGCCACGCGGCGCAGCTCCGCTCCGACCACGAGGCGTTCGTCGCGCTGTACCGGACGCTGGCGCCTTGGAACACGTCCCGACGGAATCGGGTCGAGGAGGTGGCGGGATGAGCACGGTGGACTGGGCCAAGATCGGCCGGCTGGTGGCCGACGGCGTATCGCTGTCGAGGGGCGACCGGGTGTCGGTGTTCGTCACCGGCTCATCGGTGATGGATGCCGTTGCCGCGTTCGTCGACGAGGGGTGGCAGCGCGGAGCGGTGGTGCAGGTGCTGGCACCGGACGAGCGCTTCGACGCGAGCGCTCTTCGGTGGGCGGACGTGGCGGTGCTGCAGTCGCCGATGCCGCTCGAGTCCGCGGCGATGGGGTGGTCGGACGTCCACGTCTCCTTCCGCGCGATGTCCCAGCCCGTCGTCGACGCCGACCCCGGACGGATCGCAGCACTGCGACGCGGCCGAGGCGTGGTCTCGACCATGCGGTGGCAGAACACCCGCTGGGCACTCGTCCGTGTCCCGACCGCCGAGTGGGCCGATGCCATGGGGCTGGACGCCAGCGCCATGCTGCGCGAGTGGGCCGCGTCGTTCGACGCCGACTGGGCCGACGCCGGTCGGCGGATGCAGGCGCTGTGCGACCGGCTCGCCGGCGCGCGGATGGCCGTCATCGAGGATGAGTGGGGCGTGCTGGAGCTCGGCCTGGAGAGTCGGACCTGGGTTCCGTTCGCAGGCAACGCGAACTGGCCCGACGGGGAGATCGCGACCGCGCCGGTCGAGACGGCGGTGAACGGTCGGATCCGTTTCGACGGCACGCTGTCCTTCGGTGGCGTCCTCATCCGTGACCTGGAGTTCGAGTTCGAAGGCGGGCGCATCGTTTCCGAGCGGGCCGCGGCCGGCGTCGACTTCGTCCGCGAGCTGCTCGATGCGGACGACGGGGCCCGACGCCTCGGGGAACTCGGGATCGGAACGAATGCGGCGCTGACGTTGATGACCGGCGACCTCCTCATCGACGAGAAGATCCTCGGCACCGTGCACATCGCGCCCGGTCGCGCCTACCCGGAGTGCGGTGGAGTGAACTCCTCCTCCCTCCACTGGGACATCGTGAAGGACCTGCGGGGCAGCGACGGTGGATGTCGGGGATCGCTCCGCATCGATGACGAGTGGTTGATCCGGGACGGTGTCGTGCAGCCGGCGCTGCAGGCGGCCACGGTGGCGGCGGAGCCGAAGGCTTGACGGAGGTCACGCACCACCGCTCGTGACGAGGGCCAGCGCGGAGACCACCTCGTCGAGGCGGCCGGACCCGGCGAACACGTCGCGCTGCCAGGTCGCCCCGTTCCCGTGCTCGAGGATCCGGGCGATCCCGTCGGCGACCAGGCCGTCGTCCCCGCTGCGGCGCAGGGCCGGGCGGGCATGCTCGACGAGCCGGCCGACGACCTCGGCGGCGGGGAGCGGGCGTGCGGTCATCGGATCGAGGAGATCAGCGCTGACGCCCCACCTGGAGGCGTGCCAGGTGGCCAGCCGCAGCAGCACGGCGGGCACCTGCGGCGGTGCTTCGCCGGCCGCCCAGCGCGCGGCGCTGGTCTCGACGAGCGCGCGACAGAGGGCGGCGATCAGCACCGTGTCGCGCACGTCGAGACAGACGTCCGCCACCCGGATCTCCACGGTGGGGAAGCGATGCGACGCGCGGGCGTCGAAGTACAACATCCCCTGGTCGAGGACGACCTGGGCGGCCAGTACCCGCTCGACCAGCTCCTGGTAGGCCGCCGCGGTCCCGAACAGCTCCGTCGGGCCGGACAGCGGCCACCGACCGAGCGCCTGGATCCGGAAGCTCGCGTAGCCGGTGTCCCGGCCCTGCCAGAACGGGGAGTTGGCGCTGAGGGCGAGCAGCGCCGGCAGCCAGACCCGGATCCGGTCCAGGACGCCCACGGCCTCGGCCGTCGAGCCCACCGCGACGTGCACGTGACAGCCGCAGGTGAGCTGCTCGTCGGTGACGATCCCGAACCGCTCGGCCATCCGGTCGTAGCGCGGGCTCCGCACCCGGTGCGGCTCGACCGCGACGGGGGAAGTCGCACTCGCCACCAGCCGCGCGCCGACCGCGGCCGCGGCCGCGGCGGCGGCGGCCCGCCAGGCCCGCAGCTCGGTCTCGAGCGACGCCATCCGGACCTGGGGGGCCGTGTAGATCTCGAGCTGCTGCTCCTGCAGCTCGTGGACCAGCGCTCCTGCCCCGACCTGGCCCCCGGCGACACCCCACTCGGTGGCGACCCGGAGCGCCCGACTCGCAGCGGGGATCGGCCGACTCCGGTCGGCGTCGACCAAGAGGAACTCCTCCTCGACCCCGACGGTCCGCATGCCCACAGTCTGCGACTGTCCGGCTGGCCGCTCCAGCGCTTCGTACTTGCGCGCCGCCACGACGACACCGGAGGCCGCGGCGAGGGCACCCCGGCGTCACCCGCACCCGTCCTCTCGTCGTGGATGGCCGCGCCCGCCTGGGCGCCGTACGCTGAGCGTCGTGGAGCGGGAGGCCGACGACTCGGGCGTGACGCTGGCGGAGCTGTTGGCCGCGTACTCGCTGGCGACCGACCTCGGCCTCGGCCAGCCGATGGAGCACCTGCTCCGATCGTGGCGGATCGCCGCCCGACTCGGCACCCACGTCGGACTCCCCGATGGCGAGCAGGCGGCCCTGTTCTACGTCGCGATGCTCTCGTGGGTGGGCTGCGTCGCGGACGCACCGGAGGTCGCGGCCACCTTCGGGGACGACATCTCCTTCCGCTCCGACAGCTACGACGTCGACCTCGGGGGAATGGCGGCGTACCGCTTCTTCCTGGGCCACGCGGGGGCCGGCGCCTCGGCGACGGCGCGCGCGAGGGTGGTCGCCACGCTCCTGGCCACCGGCGGTCGCCGCGTCATGCGCGGCATCCAGGCCCACTGCCTGATCACGTCCACACTGGCCGAGCGGCTCGGTCTCGACGACGCCGTGTCGGCGGCGGTGCGGCAGTTCTTCGCGCGCTGGGACGGCCAGGGCGTCCCGCCGCACGTCGGCGGGGAGGACCTGTCGCCCTGGGTCCGGCTCTTCCACGTCGGCGACATCACCGAGGTGTACCACCGCAACGGCGGCGTGGAGGCCGCGGTCCGGGTCGCGCGGGAGCGCCGAGGACGGCAGTTCGACCCGGCTCTCGCCGACGCCTTCTGCGAGATCGCACCAGAAGTCCTGCCTGCTCTCGGCGAGGACGACGACCTCCGTGGCATGCTCGCCGACGAGCCCGCCCTGCGGCGCTGCCTGTCCGGGCCCGAGCTCGACGAGGCGCTGGCAGCGCTCGCCGACTTCACCGACCTGCGCTCACCGAACCGCGCCGGCCACTCCAGTGGCGTCGCCGAGCTCGCCGGGTCGGCCGCGTCGTGCCTCGGCCTTCCGGCCGTGGACGTGGCCGCGTCGCGACGAGCCGGGTACCTGCACGACATCGGGCTCCACGGTGTCCCGTCGACGATCCTGGACAAGCCGGGTGCCCTGTCCGCGACGGAGTGGGAACGGGTCCGGGTCAGCTCGTACTACACCGAGCGGGTGCTGGCGCAGCCGGCGCCACTCGCCAGGATCGGCGCGATCGCGTCGTACACGAACGAGCGGATGGACGGCAGCGGCTACCACCGGGGCGCGAGCGGGGCGTCGATCCCGATGGCGGGCCGGGTCCTGGCGGCGGCCTGCGCCTTGCGCACGCTGACCGAACCCCGGGTCGGGCGGCCGCCGAAGTCGGTGAAGGACGCTGCAACGGAGCTCCGCAGCGAGGTGCGCGCCGGCCGTCTGGACGTCGACGCCACCGATGCGGTCCTCTCCGCCGCAGGAGCAGGCGGCCGACGCAGGGTCGCCGGACCCGCCGGGCTGACCCAGCGCGAGGTCGAGGTCCTGGTCCTGATCGCGCGCGGCGTGGCGACCAACGAGGTCGCGGCGCGCCTCGGGGTGTCCCGCAAGACCGCGGCCACGCACATCGAGCGGATCTACGCCAAGACCGGCGCGTGCTCGCGCTCGACGGCGACCTTGTTCGCCCTGCGCAACGGCCTCCTCGACCCGCTCGCGACCTGAGCCTCGATCCACCGATTTCCGCCTGCTGCGCGCCACCATCTGGGCACGCTGGCTGCGTTGCCGACGCTCGATAGACGCCCTGGTATGCCTTCGCGCCGGACGCCTTGCCAGCGCACCCATCTGGTGACGCTCGCGACGCCGCAAATCGGTGGATCGAGGCTGAGGCGATCTCGCCATTTGTCGGGTGTTCGCCCGACGACACCTCCCGTCGGCGCGCCTAGCGTCGTGGCACTCGATCCGCCGCGATGCAAGCCCGATGCAAGGGAGTCCGTCATGAGCAAAGCAGTCATCAGCCTCACCACCGGCCTGGAGGATCCGGAGAAGGTCGTCGTCGCGTTCCTCGTCGCGGTCGGCGCTGCGGAGACCGGCCGCGAGACCCTGATGTTCCTGACCAAGGAGGCGGTCCGCCTGGCGGTCCCGGGGGTCGCCGTCGGGGTCGCCTGCGACGGCTGCCCCTCGATCGAGGAGCTGGTCAAGCGGTACGACGCCGCGGGTGGCCGGTACTACGTCTGCCCGATCTGCGTGAATGCCCGCCGGATCGATCCCGACGACCTCGTTCCTGGGGCGGAGATCAACGGCACCATCCCGATGTGGACCTGGATCGGCGACGAGCCGGCCACGACGTTCAGCTACTGACATGGCCACCCCGACGACCCCGGCGACGCGCCGGCTCGACACGACCGAGCTCGAGGCGCGCGTCAAGGCGATGTACGAGGAGGTCGCGCTCACGCCGGAGCGCGAGTTCCACTTCGAGACCGGGCGGCGGCTGGCCGAGCACCTCGGCTACCCCGCGCCGGACCTGGACGCCATCCCCGCGGAGGCGATCGACTCGTTCGCCGGCGTCGGCTACTTCCTCGACCTCGCCGCGATCACGCCCGGCGAGGCCGTGCTGGACCTCGGCAGCGGCTCCGGGACCGACAGCCTCCTGGCCGCCGTCGCCACCGGACCGGGCGGCGCCGTCGTCGGGGTCGACATGACCGCGGCCCAGCTCGCGAAGGCGACCAGGCTCGCGGAGTCGGCCGGGCTCGCCCACGCCTCGTTCCTGGAGGCCTACATCGAGCACCCACCGGTCGTGCCAGGGTCCATCGACGTCGTGATCTCCAACGGCGTGGTGAACCTGTCCCCGGACAAGCCCGCGGTGTTCGCTTCCGCTGCCGCCGCCCTGCGGCCCGGCGGGCGCCTGGCGCTCGCCGACATCGTCACCGCCACCCGGCTCCCCGACGGCGTGACGTGTGACGCCTCGCTGTGGGCCGCGTGCATCGGGGGCGCCGCCCAGCGCGACGACTACCTGGCGCTGATCGGGGCGGCCGGATTCGCCGTGGAGACGGTCCGCGAGAACGACTACCGGTTCGTCTCCGAGCGAGCCGCCGGCGCGACCGCGACCTACGGCGTGCGGAGCATCAGCCTGCTGGCTCGGCGTCGCTGACCCGCGCCAGGGCGACAGGCGACCGGCTGTGCCGGTCAGGTGCGCCGCGCCTGCCAGGTGACGCACAGCCACCACAGGTCGACGGCCTGGAACGGGTCGCGGGGGTCCAACCCGGTCGCCGCGGTGAGCGCGGCGACCCGGTTGCGCACGGTGTTCGCGTGCACGTACTCCGCGCGCGCGGCTCGCTCCGCGTCGCAGCCGCACTGGAGCCAGGCCCGCACGGTCGCCACGGTGTGGTCGGCGACCCGGCCGAGGCCGTCGACGGCCGCGGCGTGGCGCTCGACGAGCAGCGCGGCGAGGTCGCCGCGGTCCTGCTGGGCGGCGAGGGTGGCGACCTCGGCCACGCCGACGGTGCCGGTGCGCCCCCGCGCCTGCGCGGCCCGTGCGGCCGCCGCCGCCAGCCGCCGCAGGGTCGCGGCCTCCTCCGGCCGGCCCGGTCCGGCGACGCCCACCGGGCCCGGGGCGCCCGCGAGCCCGCCGGGCAGCCGGCCGACCACGGCGATGGTCTCGGCCTCGGTGTCGGTGACGACGCCGACCCGGGCCCGGCGTACGGCGGCGGTGAGGCCGGCCAGGTCGGGGTGCGGTGCCACGAGGACGTGCACGCCGGTGGCGGGCAGCCCCGCCGCGGCGGCGGCCAGTGACGCTGCGGAGCCGCCCTGGAGGAGCCGCCGTACCGTGTCGGCATCGGTGTCGATCGCGCGCTCGGTCGCCTCGACGGTGCGGTGCGCCTGGAGCAGCCGCGCCCGCACCTCCTGCGCCCAGTCGTCGTAGAGCTCACGGGCGTCCAGGACCAGCGCCGGCTCCACGCCCGACTGCGCGGCCGCGACCTTGGCGCGCGCCCAGATCCGGCGCTCGGCGACGTGGATGGCCGAGAGCACGGCATGGATGGGCACGCCCTGCCGGGCCCGGGTGACGGCGAGGTCCTCGACGAAGGACAGCTCGGCCTCGGTCGGTCCGCGCCGGGAGGCGATCGCCCGGGTCGCGGCGGCCAGCAGGGCCCGCGTGTGCCGGGCGACGTCGGAGGCCTCGAGGCCGGAGATCTCGCGGATCGACGCGCGCACCTCCTCGACGACGTCGTCGATCAGGTCGGGCGCGGCGACCACCCGCTCGATGAGGTCGGCGATGGAATCCCACTTGGACACGGGGACAGTCTGGATTGTGGCGCGTCACAACGGAAGGGGACTTCTGAGGCGGAGGAACAGTACGGCAGCCGTGAGCGACCCCTATCTTGTGGGCACAGCCACAAGAGGAGGAGTCATGGCCAAGGGCCTGACCGGTGGTCAGCTGATCGCCAAGATGCTGGCGGCCGAGGCGGTCGACCAGGTGTTCGGGATCATCGACGGCACGTACTTCGGGCTCTACCGGGCGCTGGGCGACGAGGGCATCACGCTGCACTCCCCGCGCCACGAGGCGGCCGCGGCGCACATGGCGGGCGCCTACGCCCGGGTCAGCGGACGGCTCGGGGTCTGCATGGCCTCCAACGGCCCCGGCGTCGCGAACGTGCTGCCCGGCGTCGCCGTCGAGCAGGGCGAGGGCAACCGGATCCTGCTGATCACCAGCGGCCGGCGGGTCGGCATCACCCACCCCGACCGCGGCGGCACCTACCAGAACTTCGACCAGACCGCCGTGACGGCGCCGATGGCCAAGTGGTCCTGCCACGTGCCGAGCGCCGACCGACTGCCCGAGATCCTGCGGCGGGCGCTGCGGGTGAGCTTCAGCGGCCGGCCGGGCGTGGTGCACGTCGACGTCCCCGAGAACATCGTCAACCAGCCGACCGGCCTCGACGCCGGGGCGGTGCGGGCGCCGGAGTCCTACCGGCGTACGACGCCGCTGCAGCCCGACCCGGTCCTCGTCGAGAAGGCCGCGCAGCTGCTCGTCGAGGCCGAGTGGCCGATGATCCACGCCGGCTCCGGGGTCTACCACGCCGGCGCGGAAGCCGAGCTCGCGCGGCTGGCCGGCCTGCTCGCCGCACCGGTGACCACCAGCTGGGCGGCCCGCGGCGCACTGTCGGAGGCCCGGCCCGAGGCCATCCCGATGACGGCACTGGGCGTCAACGACGAGGTCCGCAACGCCGCCGACGTGGCACTGGTCGTCGGCAGCCGGCTGGGGGAGACCGACTGGTGGGGCAAGGCGCCGAACTGGGCGCCGCCGGCGCTGCAGAGGACGATCCAGGTCGACGTCGACGACGAGCGGCTGGGTGTCAACAAGCCGGTCAGCCTGGCGATCCTGGCCGACGCCCGCGAGGCGCTCCGGGCCCTGGCCGACGCGGTGGAGCGGCGGACGGTCCCGGGGCTGGCCGCGCGCCGGGACCGGCTCGAGGTGTGGCGCGGCAAGGTCGCCGACGAGCGGGCGAAGCTCGCCAAGGCGGTCAAGCCCGGGAGCCCGGTCCACCCCGGTCACGTGCCGTCGGTCGCGCAGCAGGTGATGCCCGACGACACCGTGTGGGTCTTCGACGGCGGCAACACGGTCGTGTGGTCGAACTTCCACCACTCGGCCGACGTGCCGCGGACCATCCTGTCGACGTACAAGTTCGGCATGCTCGGCGCCGGCATGGGCCAGGCCCTCGGCGCCGCGGTCGCGGCGCCCGACCAGCGGGTCTGCGTGCTCATCGGCGACGGTGCGTTCGGCATGCACCCGACCGAGGTCGAGAGCGCGGTGCGCCTCGGGCTGCCCATCGTCTACGTGGTCCTGGTCGACGGCGCGTGGGGCATGGTCAAGATGAGCCAGCAGATCCAGGCCCGCCCGATCGCGACGGTGGCGCACAAGATGCTGACCAACACCACGCTGCCGGCGGACCAGATCGTGTACGCCGACTTCGCGCCCTGCCGCTACGACCTGATGGGCGAGGCGATGGGAGCCCACGGCGAGCTGGTGACCGACTCGGCCGACCTGCCGGCCGCGCTGGAGCGGGCCCGCGACTGCGGCCGCGCCGCCGTGGTGCAGGTGCACGTCGACCAGGTCGAGCACCTCTGGGCGCCGGGCCTGCAAGCGTTCAAGAAGATGCACCAGGAGCCGAAGGGCTGACCCGCGATGACCGTCCTCGTGACCGGTGGCACCGGCTACCTCGGCTCCCTCGTCGTGCGCCGGCTGGCCGACCGGGGGATCGGGACCGTGTCGGTCGACGTTCGTGACGCGCGCGACCCCGTCCCCGGGGTCACCTACGTGACCGCAGACCTGCGTGGGCTCGACCTGGCGCTTCTGATGGGTGAGCACGAGGTCGACGCGGTGGTGCACCTCGCGGCGATCGTGGAGCCCCCCAAGGGGATGTCCGAGGCGGAGCTCGAGGACATCGAGGTCGGCGGCACCCAGCGCGTGGTCGACGGCTGCCTGGCTGCGGGCGTCGGGCACCTGACCGTGACCAGCTCGGGCGCGGCGTACGGCTATCTCGCCCGCAACGACGGCCGCCTGCTCACCGAGGACCACCCGGTCCCCGGCAGCGACGAGTTCGCGTACTCCCGGCACAAGGCCGCCGTCGAGGCGCTGCTCGCGGGGGCCCGTCGGCTGCATCCCGAGCTCGGGCAGCTGGTGCTGCGTCCGGGGACCATCCTCGGCGCGCACACCGACAACCAGATCACCGCGCTCTTCACGGGGCGGATCGTGATGACGCTCGCCGAGACCGACGGTCCGTTCACGTTCATCTGGGACGAGGACGTGGCCGACATCGTCGTGGCCGGCGTGCTGGCCCGGCGCACCGGGACCTACAACCTCGCGGGCGACGGCGTGATGACGCTGCGCGACATCGCCGCGGTGGAGGGCACCCGCGTCGTGGCGGTGCCGGCCGTGGTCGTGCGGACCGCGCTGGCCGCGATGAAGCGGCTCGGGGTCGGCCGCTACGGCCCCGAGCAGGTGGAGTTCCTGCTGCACCGCCCGGTGCTCGACAACAGCCGGCTGCGCCGCGACTTCCCGGGGCTCCCGACCCTGACGACCCGCGAGACCTACGAGGTCTTCCGCCAGGGCCGGTCGGGACGGGGCTGACGTGGCGACCGGATCGGCGGGGGTGGCGATGGTGACCGGCGCGAGCGGCCGGATCGGCCGGCACGTCGTCGACCGGCTGATCGAGCGCGGGTACGCCGTGCAGGGGCTCGACCTGGCACCCGGTCCGCACACCCGGGTCTGCGACCTCGCCGACGAGGACGCGGTCCGCGCGGCGCTGGGCGACCTGCCGCGGCTGGACCTGCTCGTGCTCTGCGCCGGCCTGTCCGCGATCGGGACCGTCGACGACCACGATCTCGCCACCCACCGGCGGGTCATGGACGGCACCCACTTCTCGGCCGTGGGGCCGCTGCTGGCCGCGTTGCCGGCGTTGCGGCGGGCCCGGGGCACCGTGGTGCTGGTGGGGTCGGTGGCGGGCTTCGCGCCCGTGCTCGGCCGCCCGGCGTACGTCGCCGCCAAGAACGCGGTCACCGGCCTGTTCACCGCGCTGCGTCCCGAGCTGGCTGCCCAAGGGGTGCGCGTCGTGGTCGTGCACCCGACGTTCGTCACCGGCGGCATGGGGGTGGCCGACCAGGCCGGGTACGACCGTCGCACGACCGCCGGCGCCGAGCTCACGCCGGAGCAGGTGGCCGACGCCATCGTCGATGCGGCCGAGGGACGGCGCGACGTCGTCCTCGTGGGTCGCACGGCCCGCCTGGCCTGGGCGGTGAGCAGGCACGCCCCTCGGACCTACACCCGCCTGATGACCCGTCGGCTGCGCGCCGGGACAGGAGAGAACCCGTGAATGACCCGTTGCTGTCCCTGGTCGCGATGGCCGACAACGTCGACGACATCAAGATCGCGTTCGACGAGAGCTCCCGGATGCTGCTGCGCGTCATCATCGCCTGCATCCTGTTCGGCATCGCGCTCGACACGACCCTCGACGACTTCAGGCGGGCGGCGCGGCGGCCGAAGGCGATCGCCGTTGGCGTGGGCGCGCAGTTCCTGATCCTGCCGGCCATCACGTTCGTGCTCACCCTGCTGCTCGGGGTGGGCGGGTCGGTCGCACTCGGCATGATCCTGGTCGCGTGCTGCCCGCCGGGCAACGTCTCCAACATCGTGACCCACCAGGCCCGCGGCGACGTCGCGCTGTCGGTGTCGATGACGGCGGTCAGCAACCTGCTCGCGATCGTGCTGATGCCGCTCAACTTCGCGCTCTGGGGCAACCTGCACCCGACCGGCGGCCCGATGATGCGCTCGATCGACCTCGACGTGGTCGACATGCTGATCGAGGTCCTCGTGGTGATCGGCCTCCCGTTCGTGCTCGGCATCACGGCGGCCCACCTGTGGCCCCGGGTCGCCTCCCGCTCCGGGAAGGTCGTGGGCCCGCTCGCGTTCGCGGCCCTGGGGCTGCTGATCCTGCTGGCGCTCGCGAAGAACTTCGACCTCTTCCTCACCTGGATCGGCGTGGTCGCGATCGCGGTCCTCCTCCACGACGCGCTCGCGCTCGGCCTCGGCTACGCGATCGCCCGGGTGTTCCGGCTGCCCGGCGACGCGACGAAGGCGATGACGTTCGAGGTCGGCGTGCGCAACGCCGGGCTGGGCCTGCTGCTGGTGTTCAGCTTCTTCGACGGCCTCGGCGGGATGGCGCTGGTCGCCGCCTGGTGGGGGATCTGGGACATCATCGCCGCACTGGCCGTCGCGCGCGTGTGGCGTGCTCGAACCCGCACGCCGGTCCCGGCCCGAGGGTGAGCGCAGGGCGCGGCTGGGACCGCCCCGGGCCGCCCAACCGTCAGGCGCACAGCCCGTTGGCGAGCCGTTCCTTCGCGTCCGGGTCGTTCGGGTCGCCGCCGAGGTCGCCGACCTTGTCGTCGGCCGAGATCGCGCCCTTGGCGAACTTGCCGAGCGGCTGGTCGTGCTGGATCAGCTCCCACAGCTGCTTCGCGTCCGGGGCGAACTGGAGCCGGTTGGGGTCGGCGGGGTACTCCTCGACCGGCACGGTCACGAACTTGATCTTCTTCAGGTCCGCGCCCTTGAACTGCTGGGCCAGGTCGACCAGCTTGCCGAGGCTCGCGAGGTCCTTGTCGACCTGGATCGACTTGGTCGCGGCGTCGAGGAAGTTGTAGAGCCGGTTCGGCATCGTGAGCGTGTCGGCGGACATCACCCGCTTGACCATCGACGCGATGAACGCCTGCTGGCGCTTCATCCGGCCGAGGTCGGAGTTGGGGGAGAGCACGTGCCGCTCGCGCACGTAGCCGAGCGCGTCGCGGCCGGTCACGAGCTGGCGTCCGGCCTCGAGATGGATGCCGTAGGCGTCGACCGGCTTGGGGACGCAGACCTCCACGCCGTGCACGGCGTCGACCATGTCCTCGAACCCCGCGAAGTTCACGACGACGGTGTGATCGATGTGGATGCCCGTCACGTGCTCGACCTGGAGCACGGTGCACAGCGGACCACCGACCGCGAACGCCTCGTTGAAGATGACCGGGTCCTCCGCGGGAACGGTCTCGCCGTCCACCTCGCACGCAGGCCGGCTGACCATCGTGTCGCGCGCCAGGCTCAGCCCGTAGGTCTGCTCTCGGTCGGCCGAGACGTGCAGCAGGATCGTCGTGTCCGAGCCGCCCTCGCCGGCCTCCTGGTCGATGCCGCACCCGTCGCAGGCGCGGGTGTCCGAGCCCATCACGAGCACGTTGATCGGCTGGCGCGGCTCGTCGGCCACGTCCGCGGGCGGCTCGACGAGGTGCTGGATCGTCGGCAGCGTCTCGATGTTGCCGTTGAGGTGGCGATAGGCGAACACGACCGTCGCCCCGGTCACCACCGCCATCACCAGCTCGGCGACCAGGATGACCCGCAGGATGGTGCGGCGATGGTGATGAGGGGGCGGCGCGTCGGGCACGTCGGGGATCCTTCCAGAGGATTCCCGAGATCCACGGACGTCCAGCGTACGTGCGCGTCGGCGGACCGCCTTGTCCCAGTGCCGCGTCCCAGAAGTTCTTGGGCGCTTCGCGCCCACATGGCACGCACCTCGCTGCGTTGCCGACGCTTGCGAGACGAGCGGGTATGGCGGCGCGCCGGCGCCTTGCGATGCACCCACCCTGAGAACGCCAACCGTTCAACAACTTCCGAGACGCGCCACTAGGCTGACGGTCGTGTCCGATTCCCGCCAGATGTGGTCGGTGGCGTCGGTCAGGATGGTCCCATGACCGGCACCGAGACGCGCGACGATCGGCTGGACCGCGAGTCCTGCTATCGCGCCGTCAAGTCGCGCGACCGCCGGTTCGACGGCGTCTTCTACACCGCGGTCCGCACCACGGGGATCTACTGCCGGCCCTCGTGCCCGGCCCGGACCCCGGCGTACCAGAACGTCACGTTCCACCCGAGCGCGGCCTCCGCGCAGGCCGCGGGCTTCCGCGCCTGCAAGCGCTGCCTGCCGGACGCCACGCCCGGCAGCCCGGACTGGGACGTCGCGGCCACCGCCGCCGGCCGGGCGATGCGGCTGATCGCCGACGGTGTCGTGGACCGGGAGGGCGTCGACGGGCTGGCCCGCCGGGTCGGCTACACCCCCCGCCACCTCACCCGGATCCTCACCGCCGAGCTCGGCGCCGGCCCACTGGCGTTGGCGCGGGCCAAGCGGGCGCAGACCGCACGCGTGCTCATCGAGACGACCGAGCTGACCTACGCAGATGCCGCGTTCGCCTCCGGCTTCTCCAGCGTCCGGCAGTTCAACGACACGATCCGCGAGGTGTACGACGCGTCCCCGACCGACCTGCGCGGGCGGCGCGGCGGCCGCGCCGCCACCGGCACCGTCACGATGCGGTTGGCCGTGCGGACGCCGTACCACGGGTCGGCGCTGCTCGGCTTCCTCGCCACCCGCGCCGTGCCGGGCGTCGAAGCGGCGGGCGCGGACTGGTACGCGCGGACGCTCGCCCTGCCGCATGGCACCGGCACCGTCCGGCTGCAGGTGCCCGACGTCGTCCAGTCCGGGCTGACGGCGTTCGCGACCGCCACGTTCGTGCTCGACGACCTCCGCGACACCGCCGCCGCCACCGAGCGGGTGCGCCGGCTGCTGGACGCCGACTGCGACCCGGTGGCCGTCGCCGACGCCTTCACGGGCGATCCCGTCATCGGGCCGCTCGTGCGGGCCCGGCCGGGCCTGCGGGTGCCCGGCCACGTCGACGGCCACGAGATCGCGGTCCGCGCTGTGCTCGGCCAGCAGGTCAGCGTGGCCCGGGCCCGCACCCTCGCGGCGCGGCTCGTCGCGCAGCACGGACGCCCGGTGACGCGACCCGACGGCACGCTCACCCACCTGTTCCCGGACCCCGACGTGTTGGCCGGGCTGGCGCCCGAGGAGCTGCCGATGCCGCGCTCCCGCGGCCGGGCGCTGATCGCACTGTGCCACGCCGTCGCCTCCGGGGACATCGCGCTGGACCGCGGTCCCGACCGCGGGGACGTACGCCGGGCGCTGCTGGCCATCCCCGGGATCGGGCCGTGGACGGCCGACTACATCGCGCTCCGGGCGCTCGGCGATCCGGACGTCTTCCTGCCGACCGACGTCGGCATCCGCAACGCGCTCACCGGCCTCGGGCGGGACCCGTCGACGGCGGCGGACCTCGCTCGGCGTTGGTCGCCCTGGCGCTCCTACGCGCAGGTGTACCTCTGGCAGACCCTCAGCAAGGAGAACTGAGATGTGGACCGTGATGGACTCACCCGTCGGTGAGCTGCGGCTCGTCGAGCACAACGGCGCGATCACCGCGATCGAGTTCTCGCCGTTCCGCGACAACGACGGGCGGCCGCGCGGCGACCGCGGCGACGACCACCCGCTCCTCGTCGAGGCCGCCCGGCAGCTGCGTGCGTACTTCGACCGCGACCTCAAGGAGTTCGACCTGCCGCTCGCCCCTGCCGGCAGCGCGTTCCAGCAGCGGGTCTGGCACGAGCTGCTCGGCGTCGGGTGGGGCGAGACCGCGTCGTACGGCGAGATCGCCCACCGCCTCGGCATGACCAACGCGGCCTCGCGCGCCGTCGGCCTGGCGAACGGCCGCAACCCGATCCCGATCGTGATCCCGTGCCACCGGATCATCGGCGCCAACGGCACCCTGACCGGCTACGCCGGCGGCCTGCCGCGCAAGCAGCTGCTCCTCGAGCTCGAGCAGGATGCGCTGTTCTGAGCGCAGGTCGAGCGCGACGGAGCAGTCGGGACAGCGATGGCCCGGACGACCGAGCCCGATCCGCTACTCCGCGGCGGCTCGCCGTAGGGACTCGCTGAGCCGCTCGGCGGCGGCGAGGACCGCGGGCGCGTGCATCCGGCCGGGCTGGCGGGAGAGCCGCTCGAGCGGGCCGGAGACGGAGACGGCGGCGATCACCTTGCCGCCGGGGGAGCGGACGGGCGCGGAGACGGACGCCACGCCCTGCTCGCGCTCGCCGACCGACTGGGCCCAGCCGCGACGCCGGATCCCGGAGAGTGCGGCGGCGGAGAAGGCGGCGTTCTGCAGGCCCCGGTGCATCCGCTCGGGGTCCTCCCAGGCCAGCAGGATCTGGGCGGCCGACCCGGCCCGCATGGTCAGCTGCGAGCCGACCGGGATCGTGTCCCGCAGGCCGCTGGGGCGCTCGGCGGCGGCCACGCACACGCGATGCTCGCCCTGGCGGCGCCACAGCTGGGCGGACTCGCCGGTGATGTCGCGCAGCCGCGCGAGGACCGGTCCGGCGGTGGCGAGCAGACGATCCTCGCCGGCAGCGGCGGACAGCTCGGCGAGGCGGGGGCCGAGCACGAACCGGCCCTGCATGTCGCGGGCGACCAGGCGGTGGTGCTCGAGCGCCACGGCCAGCCGGTGTGCGGTCGGCCGGGCCAGTCCGGTGGCGGCGACCAGGCCCGCCAGCGTGGCCGGGCCGGACTCGAGGGCGGTGAGCACGAGGGCGGCCTTGTCGAGGACGCCCACTCCGCTGGAATTGTCCATATAGCAATACTGGCGTCTCAGATCATGGGATGCAAGCGCTAGGATCTGTGATGTTGTCGAACGAGGTGTCGCCGATCCGGGCGGGCACCGTGAGCTCACGAGGGAGAGCGCCATGGGCAGGACCTTGGCCGAGAAGGTCTGGGACGAGCATGTCGTCCGGTCGACACCGGGGGAGCCGGACCTCCTCTACATCGACCTGCACCTGATCCACGAGGTCACCTCCCCGCAGGCCTTCGACGGCCTCCGGCTCGCCGGCCGCACCGTGCGTCGCCCGGACCTCACGCTGGCCACCGAGGACCACAACGTCCCCACCCTCGACTGGGACAAGCCCATCGCCGACCCGGTCTCGAAGACCCAGGTCGACACGCTGCGCCGCAACGCCGCGGAGTTCGGAGTCCGGCTGCACCCCCTCGGCGACGTCGAGCAGGGCATCGTGCACGTCGTCGGCCCGCAGCTCGGGCTGACCCAGCCCGGGATGACGATCGTGTGCGGCGACAGCCACACCAGCACGCACGGAGCATTCGGCGCGATCGCGTTCGGGATCGGCACCTCGGAGGTCGAGCACGTCCTCGCCACGCAGACGCTGCCGCAGGCCAAGCCGAAGACGATGGCCGTCACGGTCGAGGGCAGCCTGCCCGACGGCGTGACCGCGAAGGACCTGGTGCTGACCCTGATCGCCCACACGGGCACCGGTGGCGGGCAGGGCTACATCGTCGAGTACCGCGGCCCGGCCATCGAGGAGCTCTCGATGGAGGGCCGGATGACCGTCTGCAACATGTCCATCGAGTGGGGGGCCAAGGCCGGCCTGATCGCCCCCGACCAGACGACGTTCGACTACATCGAGGGCCGGCCGGAGGCGCCGAAGGGCGCCGACTGGGACGCCGCCGTTGCGCACTGGAAGACGCTGGTCACCGACGCGGACGCGACGTTCGACAAGGAGATCGTGCTCGACGCGAGCACGATGACGCCGTTCGTCACCTGGGGCACCAATCCCGGCCAGGGCGTGCCGCTCGGGGGCAGCGTTCCGGACCCGGCGCAGTACGACGACCCCTCGGACCGGATCGCCGCTGAGAAGGCATGCGAGTACATGGGCCTCGAGGCCGGCACGCCGATGCGCGACATCAAGGTCGACACCGTCTTCATCGGCTCGTGCACCAACGGCCGGATCGAGGACCTGCGCGCGGCCGCGGAGATCATCAAGGGCCGCCAGGTCGACAAGTCCACCCGGCTGCTCGTCGTACCGGGCTCGGTGCGCGTGCGTCTCCAGGCCCAGGACGAGGGCCTCGACGTGATCTTCAAGGAGGCCGGCGGCGAGTGGCGCGGCGCGGGCTGCTCGATGTGCCTGGGCATGAACCCCGACACCCTGCAGCCCGGTGAGCGCAGCGCCTCGACGTCCAACCGCAACTTCGAGGGCCGCCAGGGCAAGGGCGGCCGCACCCACCTCGTGTCGGTGCCGGTCGCCGCCGCGACCGCGATCCGCGGCACCCTGTCCTCGCCCGCCGACCTCGAGCCCGTTGGGAGCAACTGAGATGGACAAGTTCACCACCCACACCGGCGTCGGGATCCCGCTGCGGCGCAGCAACGTCGACACCGACCAGATCATCCCGGCCGTCTACCTCAAGCGGGTCACCCGCACCGGCTTCGAGGACGGGCTGTTTGCGGCCTGGCGCAACGACCCGAGCTTCGTGCTCAACAACGAGGGGTACGCCGGGGCCTCGGTCCTCGTGGCCGGGCCGGACTTCGGCACCGGTTCGTCGCGCGAGCACGCCGTGTGGGCGCTGCAGAACTACGGCTTCAAGGTCGTGATCTCCCCGCGGTTCGCCGACATCTTCCGCGGCAACTCCGGCAAGGCGGGGCTGCTGGCCGCGCAGGTCGACGAGTCGGTCGTCCAGAAGATCTGGGACCTGCTCGACGAGCACCCTGGCACGGCCGTGACCGTCGACCTGGAGTCGCGGACCGTCCGGGCGGGCGAGGGGGTCGACGCGATCGAGGCCTCCTTCGACATCGACGACTACACCCGCTGGCGGCTGCTCGAAGGGCTCGACGACATCGGCATCACGCTCGGGCACGCCGACGCGATCGCGTCGTACGAGGCGACCCGACCGAGCTGGAGGCCGGCGACGATCCACGCGCACTGACGGCGCCACGAGAACATTCGAGAAGGGCGAATCCCCAAGCAGGCTTGGGGATTCGCCCTTTCCATAACCGCAATCCCGCTCTGCTGACCGGATTCCGGCGCCAGGAGAATCCGAAAAACACGCCGAAAAACGCGCGGTGGTGATTGTGACTGGCGCCGCGAATACCTAGCGTGCGTTGAAGAAAGTCGAGCACGGGCTCGACCACTTGTCGTTCATTGGAAGGGAAGACAGTGAACAAGTCAGAGTTCATCGACGCGCTGGCCGCGCGTTACGAGGGGAACCGCAAGGCCGCGGCCCACGCTCTCGAGTCCGTGCTGGACACGATCACCCGAGAGGTCGCGAAGGGCGAGAAGGTCGCCATCACGGGCTTCGGGTCGTTCGAGAAGCGGGTCCGTGAGGCGCGCTGGGTGCGGAACCCGCAGACCGGAGCGCGGATCAAGGCCAAGAAGACGGCGGTGCCGAAGTTCACGGCCGGAGCGGACCTCAAGAACGTCGTCTCGGGTGCCAAGAAGCTCCCGAAGCTGACCCTCGCCGCCGCCCCTGCGGCGGCGAAGAAGGCCACGGCGGCCGCCAAGAAGGCGGCTCCGGCCAAGAAGGCGGCGCCCGCCAAGAAGACGGCGGCGAAGTCGGCTCCGGCGAAGAAGACGGCCACCAAGGCCGTCGCCAAGAAGGCGCCCGCCAAGAAGGCTCCGGCCAAGAAGGCACCGGCAGCGAAGAAGGCTCCGGCGAAGAAGACCGCCACCAAGGCCGTCGCCAAGAAGGCGCCCGCCAAGAAGGCACCGGCCAAGAAGGCTCCGGCCAAGAAGGCTCCGGCGAAGAAGACCGCCAAGAAGGCCTGACACCGCACCACGGAGCGACGGGCCGCCATCCTCACGGGTGGCGGCCCGTCGTCACGTCCGGGCCGTCGTCACAGCTCGGGCAGCACGGCCACGGTGTGCGGCCCGACGCCGAGGGCGACGGCGGCCCGCAGATCGTCGAGGTCGTCGACGTCGCGGCGGACCGACGCGGCGACGTCCGCGAGCTCCAGCGCCCCGGCATCGAGGTGCGCGGCTCGCGACCCCGGGCCGAACCGCGGGTCGAACTCGCCGTGGGCCGCGGCGTACATCGTGGTCCCGACGCCGTCCGCGTCGGGCACGAACCACGGGTGTTGCGTCCGGGCCCGGGCCAGTGTCTCGTCGAGGTCCGTGGCGCGCAGCGCCGGCAGATCGGCGCACAATGCCACCGGTCGCAGCCCGGGCCAGCGCCGGGATGCCTCGGCTGCCGCCTGTCGCAGGGTCCCGTTGAGCGCACCGCTGACACCGTCCGGGACGGCGTCGGCTCCGAGCGCCGCGACGGCCGCGGACACCCGCACGTCGTCGGTGACCACCAGCACGCGGCCGACCCGAGCCGCATCGAGGCACGCGGCGACGGTGTCCAGCGCGAAGGCCTCCGCCAGCGCCCGCCGGGCCTGCGTGCCGAGGCCGGCGAGGCGCGACTTACCGACGGCCGGGGGCTTCACCGGCACCAGCGCGGCGTAGAGCTGATCGGGCGTCTGCTCGGACATCGCCCCGATCCTGTCAGGTCTCCCCGGAGGTGCGGCGCGGCACCCTGCGGTGCGACGGGTCGGAGCGCACCGACCGAGTAACCTGCGTCCGTGACGGTACGCAAGCTCCAGCAGAAGCGCGGATGGGCGTGGAACCTCGCGGTCCCCGTGATCAAGCCGCTGCTGCTGGCCACCACCACCCGCGAGTGGGTCGGCGGCGAGAACATCCCCGAATCCGGTGGGTTCATCCTCGCGCTCAACCACGTCTCGCACGTCGACCCGCTCACCGCCGCGCACCTGGTGTACGACCACGGCCGGCTGCCGCGCTACCTCGCGAAGTCAGGGCTGTTCAAGAGCCGTGCCGGCGCCTTCTTCTTCACCGCGGCCGGACAGATCCCGGTCGAGCGGTTGACCACGAACGCCGCGGGCGCGTACGAAGCGGCCGTCGACGCCGTGCGCCGCGGCGAGTGCGTCGTGGTCTATCCCGAGGGCACGATCACCCGCGACCCCGGTGGCTGGCCGATGACCGGCAAGTCCGGTGCCGCCCGCATCGCGCTGGCCACCGGGTGCCCGGTGATCCCGGTCGGGCAGTGGGGCGCGCAGCAGCTGCTCGCGCCGTACGGGAAGTTGCCGGACCTGTTCCCGCGCAAGCGGATCCAGATGCGGGTCGGCCCCCCCGTCGACCTGACCGACCTGCTCGGCCAGCCGCAGACCACCGCCGTCGTGCAGCAGGCGACCGACCGGATCATGGCCGCGATCACGGGCCTGGTCGAGGAGGTCCGTGGCGAGACCGCCCCGGCCGAGCGGTTCGACATGCGCAAGGCCGGCGTGCGCCAGATCGGCAACCCCAACAAGGAGCCGAAGGGGACCACGAGCCGCAGCCCCCGGAAGCGGGCCCCCGAGGAGAGCGCATGAGCGCCGGCAAGGTCGCGGTGTTCAGCGCCGGGTCGTGGGGCACCGCGTTCTCGATCGTGCTCGCCGACGCCGGCAACGACGTCACGCTCTGGGCCCGCCGCGAGGAGGTTGCCGCGGCGATCACCGAGCAGCGGGAGAACCCCGAGTACCTCCCCGGGGTGGAGCTGCCGCCGCAGGTGTCCGCGACCCACGACGTCGAGAAGGCGCTGCACGGCGCCGACCTGGTCGTGCTCGCCACCCCGTCGCAGTCGCTGCGGGCCAACCTGAGCGAGTGGGCGCCCTACGTCGAGCCGAACGCGGTGCTCGTGTCGCTGATGAAGGGCGTCGAGCTCGGCACCCTCGAGCGGATGAGCCAGGTGATCGCGGAGGTGACCGGCGCCGGACCGGAGCGGATCGCGGTGATCAGCGGGCCCAACCTCGCCAAGGAGATCGCCCGCCGCGAGCCAGCCGCGTCCGTGGTCGCCTGCGAGCACGAGGAGGTCGCCCGGCAGCTGCAGGCACGGATCCACTCGCCGGCGTTCCGGCCGTACACGAGCGTCGACGTCCTCGGCTGCGAGGTCGGGGGCGCCTACAAGAACGTCGTCGCGCTGTCGGTCGGCATGGCCGTCGGCCTGGGCTTCGGCGACAACACGACCGCGTCGGTGATCACCCGCGGCCTGGCCGAGACCGCCCGGCTCGCCACCGCGCTCGGCGCGAACCCGATGACCCTGATGGGGCTGGCCGGCCTCGGCGACCTGGTCGCCACCTGCTCCTCACCGCTGTCCCGCAACCGCACGTTCGGGGAGAAGCTTGGCCAGGGGATGACGGCGGCCGAGATCTACGCCACCACCCGGCAGGTCGCCGAGGGCGCCAAGTCCTGCGCCTCGCTGCTCGCCCTCGCCGAGCGCACCGGCGTGGACGCGCCCATCGCCCACCACGTCACCGCCGTGGTCGACGGCCGGATGACCGCGCAGGAGATGATGGACTCCTTCATCGCCCGCGACACCAAGGCCGAGACTGACTGAGCAGCGGCGCGCGAGGAACGAGCGCGACGCGTGAGATGCCTGGGGCCTCAGCCTCGGCCCAGCATGTCGAGTGCCTGCCGCAGGTCCTCCCACAGGTCGTCGACGTCCTCGACGCCGACCGACATCCGCACCAGCCCGTCCGGGATCGACGGCGGCTCCGCCTTCCAGCGGCGGCGGCGCTCGAACGTCGACTCGACGCCGCCGAGCGAGGTCGCGTGCACCCAGAGCCGGATGCTGCGGGTGACCAGGTCCCCGGCAGGGGCGCCGCCGGCGAGCACCATCCCCACGATCCCCCCGAAGCCGGGGTAGCGCACCTCGGCGACGGCCGGGTGCCCGGAGAGACGCCGGACCAGCTCGGCGGCGTTGGCCTGGGCGCGCTCGACGCGCAGGTGCAGGGTGCGCAGGCCGCGCAGCGCCAGCCAGGCCTCCAGCGTGCCCGGCGTCGCCCCGAGCAGGTCGCGCCGGCCCTTGAGGACGGCGTACAGCTCGTCGTCGCCGGTGACGACGGCACCCATCAAGACGTCGCTGTGGCCGGCGAGGTACTTGGTCACCGAGTGCACGACGAGGTCGGCTCCCAGGGTGAGCGGCTGCTGGAGGATCGGCGTCGCGAACGTGTTGTCGACCACGACGTACGCCCCGGCCGCGCGGGCCGCCGCGCTGATCGTCGGGATGTCGGCGAGCTCGAGAGCGGGGTTGGTGGGCGACTCCAGCCACACCAGCGCCGCGTCCTCGCAGGCGGCGACGACGGCCTCGGTGTCGCTGATGTCGACCAGCTTCGTGCGCACCCGACCCCGACTCTCGAGGTCGCCGAGCTGGAGCAGGGTGCCGTTGTAGGCGTGCGCCGGCGCGACGACCAGCCCGTCGAGGGCCACCAGGTCGAGGACCGTGGTCACGGCGCCCATCCCGGAGGAGAACGCCAGCGCGCGCCCGCCCTCCAGCGCCCCGAGCGTGTCCTCGAACGCCGTCCAGGTCGGATTGCCGAAGCGGCCGTACTCGACCGCGCCGCCGGCGACGTACGTCGAGGTCATCGTGATCGGCTCGTTCAGCGGGCGGTCCGGCTCGCGTTCCGGCCGGCCGGAGGTGACGGCGATCGTGGCCGGCTTCAGGTCCCGCGAGGCGCTGCTCATGGGACCACGCTAGACGGATAGGGTCGGGCCCGATGAACGAGTCCAGCCGCCGACCCCGGGTCGCCGTCGTCTTCGGCGGCAAGTCCAGCGAGCACGCGATCTCGTGCGTCACGGCCGGCAGCGTGCTGGCCGCGATCGACCGGGCGGCGTACGACGTCGTCCCGATCGGCATCGCCACCGACGGCCGCTGGGTGCTGGAGTCGGGCGACCCCGAGCGGCTGCGCATCGAGGGCCCCGACCGGCTGCCCCACGTCGACGGCGAACGCGCGGCGATCGCGCTGGCCCCGGACACCGCATCGACGAGCCTGGTCGTCACCGAGCCGGCACAGCCCCCGCGCGCGCTGGGGGAGGTGGACGTGGTGTTCCCGCTGCTGCACGGTCCGTGGGGCGAGGACGGCACCATCCAGGGCCTGCTCGAGATGGCCGGTGTCCGGTACGTCGGCGCCGGGGTGCTCGCGTCCGCGGTGAGCATGGACAAGGCGTACATGAAGGTGGTGCTGGCCGCCGCCGGCCTGCCGGTGCTGCCGTCGGTGACCGTGACCACCCGTGAGTGGGCGCGTGACGCCGCCGGCTGCCGCGCTCGCGCCGACGAGATCGGCTACCCGCTGTTCGTCAAGCCCGCGCGGGGCGGCTCGAGCCTCGGCATCTCCAAGGTCCACGACGCGACCGAGCTCGACGGCGCGATCGAGCTGGCCTTCGAGCACGACCCGAAGGTGCTGGTCGAGACGGCGGCGATCGACGCCCGGGAGGTCGAGTGCGGCGTGCTGCAGGCCGTCGACGGGACCCCGGAGACCAGCGTGCCCGCCGAGATCCGGATCTCCGGTGCGCACGAGTTCTACGACTTCGCCGCGAAGTACCTGCCGGAGGAGCACACCGAGCTGGACGTGCCGGCCGACCTGCCCGAGGCGCTGGTCCGCCAGGTCCGGGAGCTGTCCGTGCGCGCCTTCGAGGCGGTCGGCTGCGAGGGCCTGGCCCGGGTCGACTTCTTCGTGCTCCCCGGTGAGCGGCTCGTGGTCAACGAGATCAACACGATGCCGGGCTTCACGCCGACCTCGATGTTCCCGCGGATGTGGGCGGCCTCGGGCCTGGACTACCCGGCGCTCGTGGACCGGTTGATCCAGCTCGCGTTGCGGCGCGACACCGGGCTGCGCTGACCCTGCGTCGGCCGCGCCCCACCCACGATCACCGGCACTCGTCGCGCAGGGTGAGGTGCTCGCGCACCGGCCGCGCCAACGAGGCGAGTGCGTCGGCCGACGGCGCTCCCCGCTGGTCGGCCGGCACCAGCAGCGAGACCAGCGGCGTGTAGCCCACGGCCGTCAGGAGCACGTCGGAGTCCTGCTCCTTCTCCTGCTCCGGCGGGACGAACCAGCCCACCCCGGAGACCTCCGTGCACGCGGAGAACTCGTCGAACTCCTCAGGTGTGCCGACGCCACAGGTGAGCACGATCGCCGGGTCGCCCCAGGCCGCGCCGTACTCGGTGTCGCCGGACAGCTCGCGGGCGTCCAGGCCGGCGAGCGTGGCGGGCAGGTCGGCGACCAGGTCACGGCAGGCGCGCTGGTCCGCGGGCTTCAGCCGGCCTGCGTCGATCTCGACCGGGCCGGCCGAGCAGGCCGTCAGCAGCGGCGCCGCCGCCGCGAGGGCCGTGCACGCGACGACGCCCCGGATCCGTGGGGACCCGGGGCGTCGGCGGCGTCCGGTGGTGGGCACCGGGCGGACGCCTCAGATGTGGACGACCGGGCAGGTCAACGTGCGGGTGATGCCCTCGAGGTTCTGCACCTTGGAGACGACGAGCTTGCCGAGCTCGTCGACGTTGCGGGCCTCGGCGCGCACGATCACGTCGTAGGGGCCGGTGACGTCCTCGGCGAGGGTCACGCCCTTGACCTGGGCAATGGCGGCGGCCACCTCGGCGGCCTTGCCGACATCGGTCTGGATCAGGATGTACGCCTGGACGACCATCGAGCTCTCCCTGGGATCTGGAACGGGTGATCTGGTTCTGCTGGCGTTGTGCCACGCCAACCTACCGCGCGGTACCCCTGCCCGCATCTGGTGGGATGGGTCCATGTCGTTCCCCCCTGACGCGACGCTGGCCGATGCCGGCGAGTTCGGCCTGATCCGCGCACTCGTGGACCTGTTCCCCCAGGGGGAGCAGGTCCTGGTGGGCCCCGGCGACGACGCCGCGGTGCTCCGGGTGCGGACCGGCCACGTGGTCGTCTCGACCGACCTGATGGTCGAGGGCCGCCACTTCCGGCGCGAGTGGGCCGCGGCCGCCGACGTCGGGCACCGCGCGGCCGCGCAGAACCTCTCCGACGTCAACGCGATGGGCGGCCGAGCCACGTCGCTGACGATCGGACTGGCCGCGCCGGCGGACCTGCCCGCGCAGTGGGCCCTGGACTTCGCGCGTGGGTTCGCCGCCGAGTGCGACCTGGTGGGCGCCAGCGTCGTGGGCGGTGACGTGACCCGGGCCGACGAGATCGTGGTCGCCGTCACCGTGCTCGGCGCCTGCACCGAGTCGCCGGTGCTGCGCTCCGGCGCGCGGCCGGGCGACGTCCTCGCGATCTGCGGTCGCCAGGGCTGGGCCGCCGGCGGTCTCGCGGTGCTCGGGCGGGGCTTCCGCTCACCCCGGGTCCTCGTGGAGGCCTACCGTCGCCCGGAGCCGCCGTACGACGCCGGCCGGACCGCCGCCGAGGCCGGTGCCACGGCGATGATCGACGTCTCCGACGGGCTGCTCGCCGACGCGGGCCACATCGCGGCCGACTCCGGGGTGGCCATCGACGTGCACGCGGCCGCGTTCGACGTCCCCGAGCCGCTGCACGCGGTCGGCGCGGCGATCGGGGCCGACCCGATCCAGTTCATCCTCGGCGGCGGCGACGACCACGCGCTGCTCGCCACCTTCCCGGACGTCGCGTCGGTCCCCGACGGCTGGTCGGTCATCGGCGCCGCCGCCGCGGGCGAGGGGGTCACCGTCGACGGCGCCGCGTACGACGGCCCCACCGGCTGGACGCACTTCTGAGGCAAACGAAAAGGCCGCCACCCCGAGGGGTGGCGGCCTGCTCGCCAGCGATGGCGGCTTCGCCGCGACCGCTAGCGCGTGACCTTCCCGGCCTTCAGGCAGCCGGTGCACACGTTGAGGCGCTTGGGGGTGCCGTTGACGGTGGCCCGGACGCGCTGGATGTTCGGGTCGAAGCGGCGCTTGGTGATCTTGCGCGACCACGGACGGTTGTTGCCGAAGCCGGGCTTCTTGGCGCAGATGTCGCAGACGGCAGCCACCGTGTGCTCCTTAAACGATCGAGGGTGTGAAACCGGTTAGCAAGGGGGCGCCCGCTCAGCGGGCAACCGCACAAGAGTATCCGATGGCCCCGGGCACCCGGAAATCGAGCGGCTGCCACTAACCTGTGGGACTCACCAGCCCGAGCAGGACCTCGGAGCAGTCTCCACGATCGAGGACGGCGATGGAAACTCCCCGCAGCGGCGCCATCACGTTGGAGGTGGTGCTGCGATTCGTCGACATCGCCACCGACGCGCTGGCCGACGCCCGCGAGGAGATCGACGCGCTCAACGTCTACCCGGTCCCCGACGGCGACACCGGCACCAACATGTACCTCACGGTCTCGGCGGCCCGCGACGCCGTGCGCGAGGCGACCGGGGGAGACCCGGCCTCCGACCTGGGTACGGCGCTCGCCGCGTTCAGCCGGGGCGCGCTGCTCGGCGCCCGCGGCAACTCCGGGGTGATCCTCAGCGAGATGCTCGGCGCGATCGCGCGGCGGATCGGGAGCGCCGAGCCGGGGGAGCGCAACGCGCTGGTGATGGCCGACGCGCTGCACCGGGCGACCGAGGCCAGCTACGCCGCTGTCGGGATCCCGGTCGAGGGCACCATGCTCACCGTCACCCGGGCCGCCTCCGAGGCCGCGACCGAGATCGCCCGGGACCCCGGCTGCCGGGCCCGAGACGTGTTCACGGCCGCCGCGGCAGCCGCCCGCGAGGCCCTGGCGCACACCCCGGAGCAGCTGCCCGTGCTCCGCGAGGCGGGGGTCGTCGACGCCGGCGGGCGGGGCGTGAGCGTGATCCTCGACGCGGCCGAGACGGTGCTCACGGGCCGCCGCCCGGTGCCGGTCACCGCGCCGTTCGGCAGCCATCACATCCCGATCCCCACCGCGGCGAAGACCGGCGACCTGACCCCGGACGGACCCTCCTACGAGGTGATGTACCTCCTGGACGCCGACGACGCCGCGATCCCGGGCCTGCGAACCGCGCTCGGCGGGCTCGGCGACTCCCTGGTCGTCGTCGGTGGCGAGGGCCTCTGGAACGTGCACGTGCACGTCGACGACGTCGGCGCCGCGATCGAGGCGGGCATCGCCGCCGGCCGGCCGCACCGGGTGCGGGTCACCCACTTCGCCGAGCAGATCGCCGCGGTCCGCGGCCGCACCGCCGCCCGCGACGGCCGCCGGGTCGTGGCCGTCGCGGCCGGGCCCGGGCTCGCCGCGCTGTTCGAGGAGGCGGGCGCGGTCGTCGTGCCCGGCGGCCCGGGGCGCCGACCCTCGACGGGTCAGCTGCTCGAGGCGATCACCGCATGCGGCGCCTCCGAGGTCATCGTGCTGCCCAACGACCACGACTCGGTGCGGGTCGCGCAGATCGCGGCGAGCACGGCCGAGGCTGACGCGGACGGTGCGGTCCGGGTCGCGGTGATCCCGACGCAGGCCCAGGTGACGGGCCTGGCGGCGGTCGCCGTCCACGAGCCCGGTCGCTCGTTCGAGCAGGACGTGCTCGAGATGACCGCCACCGCGCGCCACGCCCGTCAGGGGGCGGTCACGATCGCGGCCAAGCAGGCGATGACGATGGCCGGGCCCTGCGAGACCGGCGACGCCCTGGGCGTGATCGCCGGCGACTTCGCCGTGGTGGGCAGCGACCTGTACGCCGTCGCCGTCGAGGTGCTCGACCGCCTGCTCGGCGGTGGTGGCGAGCTCGTCACGATCGTGGCGGGGGCCGAGGACGCCGAGGGCTCCCTCGCGACCCGGTGCGCGGGCTACGTCGAGGAGCACCACCCCGCCGTCGACGTCGTGGTGTACGACGGTGGCCAGGAGCGCTACCCGCTCCTCATGTCGGTGGAGTAGGAGGCGCCGGTGATCAGCCTCGACACGCCCGTGGTCGCCGTGCTCGGCGACCACAAGAAGAAGCGCAAGGCCATCGAGGAGCGGCTCGGCCTGCGCACGGTCGGGGACCTGCTGCGCC
The DNA here is from genome assembly GCF_000015265.1 of Nocardioides sp. JS614. Classification (NCBI taxonomy): domain Bacteria; kingdom Bacillati; phylum Actinomycetota; class Actinomycetes; order Propionibacteriales; family Nocardioidaceae; genus Nocardioides; species Nocardioides sp. JS614. The sequence continues at coordinate 3,493,386 of NC_008699.1, read as the reverse complement.
ACTTCCCGCGGCGCTACGTCAAGACCGGCGAGCTGACCCGCATCGACGAGCTCCACGAGGGCGAGCTGCTCACGGTCGTCGGCCAGATCACCTCCAGCAAGCTGAACACCTACGAGGACCGCCGCACCCATCGGCCGGCGTACCGCGTGGACGTGACCGTGCGCACCGACGGCCCGTCGTTCCGCATCTCGATGTTCGCCAAGACCAGGCACATGGGGGAGTGGCAGCAGGAGAAGCGGATGCCGGTCGGCCGGCGCGGCATCTTCGTCGGCAAGGTGAGCAGCTTCCGCGGCAACTGGCAGCTGACGCACCCGCAGGTGGTGCTCTTCGGTACGCCGGACGAGGACGCCGCCCAGCTGTCGCTGGACGCCATCGGGGAGCTCTACCCGATCTACCCGCTCACCAAGGGCGTCGACTCCTGGGACCTCCAGCGGGCGGTCGCGTTCGCACTGACGATGGTCGACGACGTGCCCGACCTGGTGCCGCCGGAGGTGCGGGAACGCCACGGGCTGCTCGACGTGCGCACCGCGCTGCGGCACATCCACAACCCGGACGACCGGGCTCAGATCACCAGCGCACAACGGCGGTTCCGGTTCGAGGAGGCGCTCGTCACCCAGCTCGTGCTGGCCCGGCGCCGCCGCGCGGTGCGCGAGCTCGGGGCCCGGGCCCGCACCGGCGAGGACGGCGGTCTGCTCGCCGCCTTCGACGCGCGGCTGCCGTTCGAGCTGACCGCCGGGCAGCGCGAGATCGGTGCCGAGATCGAGGCCGACCTGGCCCAGCCGCACCCGATGAACCGGCTCCTCCAGGGCGAGGTCGGCTCCGGCAAGACCCTGGTCGCGCTCCGCGCCATGCTCCGGGTCGTCGACTCCGGCGGCCAGGCGGCGCTCCTGGCGCCGACCGAGGTGCTCGCTCAGCAGCACCACCGATCGATCACCGCGATGCTCGGCGACCTCGCCGGCGGCGGCATGCTCGGTGGCGCGGCCGAGGCCACGAATGTCGAGCTGCTCACCGGATCGATGACCAAGGCCCAGCGCACCGCGCCGATGTCGCGGCTGGCCAGCGGCGAGGCCGGCATCGTGATCGGCACCCACGCCCTGCTGGAGGAGAAGGTGGCCTTCGCCGACCTCGGCCTGGTCGTGGTCGACGAGCAGCACCGCTTCGGCGTCGAGCAGCGCGCCGCGCTCACCGACAAGGCCGGCACCCCGCCGCACGTCCTGGTTATGACCGCGACGCCGATCCCGCGCACGGTCGCGATGACGGTCTTCGGCGACCTCGAGACCTCGACGCTCACCGAGCTGCCTGCGGGGCGCGCGCCGATCCAGACCAACGTCGTCCCGCTGGCCGAGCAGCCGCACTGGCTGCCCCGGGTCTGGGAGCGGGTGCGCGAGGAGGTCGACAAGGGGCGTCAGGCCTACGTCGTGTGCCCCCGCATCACCGGCGACGAGTCCGAGCAGGGGGAGACCGACGCCCAGTCCATCTACGTCGACCTCGACGAGGACGGCAACATCCTCGCGCCGCCGGGGGCATCGGTGACGCTGAACGCCGTCGAGGAGGTGGCCGCCCAGCTCGCCGACGGCCCGCTGGCAGGTCTGCGGGTCGAGCGGCTGCACGGCAAGATGGCGCCGGAGGACAAGGACGCCGTGATGCGTGCCTTCGCCGCGGGTGGCGTTGACGTGCTGGTGTCCACGACCGTGATCGAGGTCGGCGTCGACGTCGCGAACGCCACCGCGATGGTGCTGCTCGACGCGGACCGGTTCGGGGTCTCCCAGCTCCATCAGCTGCGCGGCCGGGTCGGCCGCGGCGGCCACCCCGGCATCTGCCTCCTGGTGTCCTGGGCCGAGCAGGAGACGCCGGCGCGCGAGCGGCTCGCCGCCGTCGCCGCCACTACCGACGGCTTCGAGCTGAGCCGGGTCGACCTCGAGCAGCGTCGCGAGGGCGACGTGCTGGGCCGGTCCCAGTCCGGCTACCGCTCCAGCCTGCACGACCTCCGGGTGCTCCGCGACGAGAAGACGATCGTCGAGGCCAGGGGAGCGGCCCTGGACCTGCTCGAGGCCGATCCCGATCTCGCGGGCACGGCCGACCTGGCGGCCGCGGTGGCCGCGATGGAGGAGTCCGTGCAGTCCGACTTCATCGAGCGGTCGTGAGCGCCCCGTGACCCGGATCATCGGAGGCCGGGCAGGCGGCCGCCGGATCAACACGCCCCGGGGGGCCGCCACCCGGCCGACCAGCGACCGGGTGCGCGAGGCGCTGTTCTCCGCGATCGAGTCGTGGTGCGGCTCGCTGCACGGGCTCCGCGTCCTCGACCTGTACGCCGGGTCCGGGGCGGTCGGCCTGGAGGCGTGGTCGCGCGGCGCCGAGGCCGTCACCCTGGTGGAGTCCGACCGCCGCACCGCCGCCCTCGTCTCGGACAACGCCCGCACGCTCGGGTTCGCCGGCGCGGACGTCGTGGCCGCGTCGGTCGCCACGGTGCTGGCCCGGGGCGCGGCGGCGCCGTACGACGTCGTGTTCCTGGACCCGCCCTATCCCCTCGAGGACGCCGCCCTCGGCGGCGACCTCGCGCTGCTGGTCGCGCACGGCTGGCTGGCCGCCGGGGCGCTGGTGGTCGTCGAGCGGTCCTCGCGGAGCCCGGAGCCGAGCTGGCCGGCCGGCCTGTCCGGCACCCGCCACAAGCGCTACGGCGAGACGACGCTCTGGTACGCCCAGGAGGGCCGGCCGCCGGATCAGCCGACGGCGGCCGGGAGGCGGTAGCCTCCCGCCATGACCCGCGCGGTGTGCCCCGGTTCGTTCGACCCGGTGACCAACGGTCATCTCGACATCGTCCGGCGGGCGGCCGCGATCTTCGACGAGCTGGTCGTGGCGACCGGAACGAACGTGTCCAAGTCGCGGCTCTTCGACCCCGAGGAGCGTCTCGAGATGCTGCGCGAGGTGTGCGCGGACCTCCCGAACGTGACCGTGATGGGCTTCACCGGCCTGATCGTCGACTTCTGCCGTGACATCGACGCCCAGGCGATCGTCAAGGGGCTGCGGGGCGGCAACGACTACGAGTACGAGCTGCCGATGGCCCAGATGAACGCGCACCTGACCGGGGTGGAGACCGTGTTCCTCACCACGCACGCGTCGTGGGGCTACGTCTCCTCCAGCCTGGTCAAGGAGGTGGCCTCGCTGGGCGGGGACGTCTCCGCGTTGGTGCCGCCGGCGGTGCACGGGCGGCTGCAGGCCCGGCTCGCCGCGGGCTGACGGCCGCCGGTTTTGCCCGTCCCGACCGGTCCCCGGTACGCTTTCGGACGATCTGTTCGTGCCCGGACCCGGAAGTAGACCCCTGAACCGCCTGGACCCGAGAGCGCCGCTCGTGCTCGATACCCGCGAGCTCGGCCGCCGCCCGGGGTCCCAGCGTCAGGAGAAGCGGACGGTTCCGGCACCGGCAGATCTGGGCATCGAAGTCCTCCGTGTCCCGGAAGGCTCGCCGGTCGACCTCGACCTGCGGCTGGAAGCGGTCATGGAGGGTGTGTTGGTCACCGGTTCGGCCTCGGCCGAGCTCGCCGGTGAGTGCGCGCGGTGCCTGGAGCCGATCACCGACGAGATCGAGGTCCGGTTCCAGGAGCTGTTCGTGTACGACGACCAGGACTACTCCTCCGAGGAGGACGACGAGGTCAGCATGCTCGAGGGCGACCTGATCAATCTCGAGCCGCTGCTGCGGGACGCGGTGGTGCTCGCACTGCCGTTCCAGCCCTTGTGCACCGACGACTGTCCCGGCTTGTGCCCCGAATGTGGGGTGCGCCTGGCCGAGGCGCCCGGACACGTGCACGAGGAGCCGGTCGATCCGCGGTGGGCAGGTCTGGCCGAGCTCCAGCAGGACCCCGAAGCACCCGAGTAGCATCCCGTCGGCCGGACAACCGGTCTTGGTAGAGGAGAGAACAGTGGCTGTCCCGAAGCGGAAGATGTCGCGCAGCAACACGCGTCACCGTCGTTCGGCCTGGAAGGCCGTCGCCCCGACCCTGGTGACCTGCGCGAACCCCGCCTGCGGTGCCAAGCACCTGCCGCACCGCGCGTGCGGCCAGTGCGGCCAGTACGGCGCGCGCGCCGACCGTCGTCAGGTCCTCTGATCCGACCGGTCCGCTGACCAACTACGCAGAGCTCCGAGCGGCACTCGGGGATCCCACGCTGGACCCCGAGCTGCTCGAGCGCGCCCTCACGCACCGTTCGTTCGCCTACGAGAACGGCGGGTTGCCCACCAACGAGCGACTGGAGTTCCTCGGGGACTCCGTGCTCGGCGTGGTGGTCACCGAGACGCTCTACCTCAAGCACCCGGACCTCTCCGAGGGCCGGCTGGCCAAGCTGCGCGCCGCAGTCGTCAACGCCCGCGCGCTGGCCGAGGTCGGCCGCCGGATCGGGGTGGGCGAGCACGTCAAGCTCGGGCGCGGCGAGGAGTCGACGGGTGGCCGCCACAAGGCCTCGATCCTCTCCGACACCGTCGAGGCCGTGATCGGCGCTGTGCACCTCAGCGGCGGCTTCACCACCTCCGCGGTCGTGGTGCACCGCCTGTTCGACCCGCTGATCGAGGCCGCGTCCGCGCTCGGGGCGGGCCTCGACTGGAAGACCTCCCTGCAGGAGCTGTCCGCCGAGCACGGCCTCGGCGTCCCCGAGTACGTCATCGAGGACGACGGCCCCGACCACATGAAGACGTTCACCGCCCAGGTCCGCGTGGGCGAGGGCCTGTACGGCAACGGCGTGGGCCGCTCCAAGAAGGAGGCCGAGCAGGCCGCCGCGGAGACGGCGTACGGCGAGATCGCCTCCGACCTCGGCGTCGACGACCCAGCCGTGGACGCGGCCGCCCACTCCGCCCACAAGAGCTGACCCGAGGCACGACTTGCCGGAGCTGCCCGAGGTCGAAGTGGTGCGCGCCGGCCTCGAGCGGCACGTGCTCGGCGCCACGATCGCCCGCGTCGACGTGCTGCACCCGCGGCCGGTGCGCCGCGACCTGCGCGGCCCGGCCGGCTTCGCCGCCGCGCTGACCGGCCGCCGCATCGAGGCGGCCCGCCGACGCGGCAAGTACCTCTGGCTGCCGCTGGACAACGGCGACGCGCTGCTCGGCCACCTGGGCATGAGCGGCCAGCTGCTCGTCCAGCCGCCCGATGCCCCCGACGAGCGGCACCTGCGCGTGCGGCTCGCGCTCGAGGGCGCCGACGAGGGCAGGGAGCTGCGGTTCGTCGACCAGCGGATGTTCGGCGGTCTGTCGGTCTCGGCGGGCGGCGCGGACCTGCCGCCCGAGATCGCGCACATCGCCCGTGACCCGCTCGATCCCGAGTTCGACGACGACGACTTCGTGCGCCGGGTGCGCCGGCGTACGTCGGGGGTCAAGCGACAGCTCCTGGACCAGAACCTGATCTCCGGGGTCGGCAACATCTACGCCGACGAGGCGCTGTGGCGCGCGCGGATCCACGGCGAGCGCCCGGGCGACCGGCTCACCGCGACCCGGGTCCGTGAGCTCCTCGCCCACGCGCGCGAGGTGATGCTCGCGGCGCTGGGGGAGGGCGGCACCTCCTTCGACGCGCTCTACGTCAACGTCAACGGCGAGTCGGGCTACTTCGACCGCTCGCTGCACGCGTACGGGCGCGAGGGCGAGGCGTGCGAGCGCTGCGGCACGCCGATCCGGAGGGTCGCGTTCATGAATCGGTCGTCGTACTTCTGCCCGGTGTGCCAGCCGGCGCCCAGGAGACGTCGGGCGGCCTCCTCGCGGGTGCGGGTCCCGGACTGAGCGAATTGACCCGGAGGCTCGCGAGTGGGACTCTTGAAGACGGCCCGCCATCGCGGACCCTCCCCACCACCCGGAAGGCTTTGTCCATGGCCAAGGCGCTGATCGGATACATGAACAGCGACCTGCGGACGCCCGCCAACCTCGTAGCCGAGAACCACCGGCTGCGTACGCGCGTGCGCGAGCTGGAGGCACTCGTCCTCCGCCTCAGCGAGGAGAACGACAAGCTGACCGCCGCGCAGGCGGTCACCATGCTCGACCTCGAGCACGAGTCCCTGCAGGAGATGCAGCCCGCCTGACCCACGTGACGGCAGCGACACCACGTCGTTAGCCCGTCATGCGACCTCTCACCACCGCGACCCGGACCGCCGCGGCGCTGACCCTCGTCGTCGCGACCTGGGCGACCCTGGCCATCGGCCTCGGGTCCGCGCCGGCGTCCGCCGAGGACGACAACCCGCTCGGGGGCGTCCTCACCAGCCCGAACGTCACCCACCTGGGCGGGTTCCCCTCCCAGGTCGGGATCTCGGGCTGCTTCCTGCGCACCGCCCCCCTGCTGGTGACCAGCGGCTTGGACTCGGTCCGCGTCTGGGACGTCAGCGACGCCGCCCACCCGCAGCTGACCGGCGTGCTGCCGAGCGCGCAGTTCGAGAACGAGGCGATGAACTGCGGCGAGCGGCGTACCCCCGACGGCATCCGCCGGTTCGCGCTGATCGGCGTGGACGCCGTGCAGGCCTCGCCCGGCGACCCCCAGCACGTGAACGTCGGCGGCGGGGAGCTCATCGTCGTCGACGTCACCGACCCGGCCGCGCCGCGGATCGCGTCGCGCGCCCCGGCGACCACCAGCACCCACACCGTGACCTGCGTCGACGCCACCGACTGCACATTCGTCTACACCGCCGGCGACGGCGGGCACTTCTCGATCCTCGACCTGCGCGACCTCGACGCCCCCCACGAGGTCGACACCGACCGTGGCACGCCCGGCGTCCAGCCGGCGGCGTCGCCGACCGCCGGTCACAAGTGGAACTTCGACGCCGCCGGCATCGGCACCCACACCGGCTGGGGCGGCGCCTCGATGTGGGACGCCTCGCGGCCCGCGCGGCCGCGGCTGCTCACGACCACGGGCCGCGCCGGCCGTGGCACCGACCCCGAGCACCCGGGGTGGAACGACTTCATCCTGCACAACTCGTTCCGGCCGAACGCGCAGGCCTTCAAGCCGGGCAGCCGGCCCTCGTTCGCCCACGGCAACGTGCTGCTGGCCACCGAGGAGGACTACGAGCAGACCGACTGCACCCAGGCCGGCTCGTTCCAGACCTGGTGGGTCAAGCGGCTCGACGGCCGCCGCGGCGGGATCGTGCCGCTGGACAAGGTGGAGCTGGCGGACCTGGGCAGCTACCCGCTCCCGCAGGGCGCGTTCTGCTCGTCGCACTGGTTCGACGACCGGGACGGGATCGTCGCCGTCGGCTTCTACGGCGGCGGCACCCAGCTCATCGACGCCCGCGACCCGCGGCACCTCGAGCCGTTCGGGCACGCCCTGTGGCCGGGCTCGGAGGTCTGGGACGCGATGTGGGTCCCGGTCTACGGCGCCGACGGCCGTCGGACGGGTGCGACCAGCAACGTCGTCTACTCGATCGACCTGGTGCGCGGCCTGGACGTCTACGCCGTCGACGTGCCCGGCGACGGGATCGGCGCGCTGCCGTCCTCGGCGGCCGTGCCCACCCGCGGCACCGCCGCCCGGGCCAGCGACAGCGTGCTGCCGGCCGGCCTGCTCGGGCTGGCGCTGGCCCTGGCGCTCGCCGTACGCCGACGCGCAAATCGGATGCCCGGGGCGACCCTCGGAGGCTAGTGTCTGGCCCTTGTGACCAGCCTGGCCGAGATCGTCGCACCCCGCCGGCTCGGCACCGGGTTCCGGTGGCTGCTCGCGTCGTCCTGGGTGAGCAACCTCGGCGACGGACTGGCCCTCGCCGCCGGGCCCCTGCTGGTGGCGTCCCAGACCCACGACCCGTTCCTCGTCGCGCTCGCGGCGCTGCTCCAGTGGCTGCCGCCGCTGCTGTTCGGGCTGTACGCCGGGGCGCTCGCCGACCGCCTCGACCGCCGGCTGATCGTGGTGACGGTCGACCTGTTGCGCGCCGTCGTCCTGGTGCTCCTCACGCTCGCGATCGCGACCGACCTGGTCACGATCACGCTGGTGCTCGTCACGATGTTCCTGCTCGGCACCGCGGAGGTGTTCGCCGACAACACCGCGTCGACGCTGCTGCCGATGCTGGTGCACCGCGACGACCTCGGCGTCGCCAATGCCCGGCTGACCACCGGCTTCATCACCGTCAACCAGCTCGCCGGCCCGCCGATCGGCGCGGCCCTGTTCGCCGCCGGGCACGCCGTGCCGTTCGTCGCGCAGGCGGTGGTGGTGGCGCTCGGCGCGCTGCTCGCCGCGCAGATCGCGCTGCCGCCGCACGGGCGGTCCCGCGACGAGCGGCCGCAGCTGCGCCAGGACGTGGTCGAGGCGTTCCGCTGGGTGCTGCACAACGCCGCCGTACGCACCCTGGTGCTGACGATCTTCGTCTTCAACATCACCTTCGGCGCGGCCTGGTCGATCCTGGTCCTCTACGCCACCCAGCGGCTCGGGATGGGGGAAGTCGGCTTCGGGCTGCTGACCACGGTGTCAGCGATCGGCGGCCTGATCGGAACCCTCGCCTACGGCTGGATCACCCGCCGGGTCAGCCTCGCCAACATCATGCGAGCGGGCCTGGTCTTCGAGACCTTCACCCACCTGGCGCTCGCCCTCACGACGCGGCCGGCGGTGGCGATGGCGATCTTCTTCGTCTTCGGCGCCCACGCCTTCATCTGGGGCACGACGTCGACCACCGTCCGGCAGCGCGCCGTGCCCGGCGAGCTGCAGGGCCGGGTCGGCAGCGTCAACCTGGTCGGCGTGTTCGGCGGCCTGGTCATCGGCTCCGGCATCGGTGGTGGTCTCGCCCAGCACTGGGGCGTGACCGCGCCGTTCTGGTTCGCGTTCGCCGGCTCCGCGGTCTTCGTCGTGCTGATCTGGGGCCAGCTGGTCCACATCGCGCACGCCGACGAGCAGGGGCAGCCGGCGGGGGCCTGAGGTGGTTGCATGAACCCATGCACGCGTTGACCGACCTGCTCGAGGCGCTCCCGGCCGGCGTCGTCGTGACCGACGGCGACGCCATGGAGAAGTACCGCTTCGACTGGTCCCGCGACCCGGCCGCCGGCACCCCGCTGGCCGTCGTGCGGGCCGAGGATGCCGGCCAGGTGCAGACCGCGGTGCGGTGGGCGGCCGAGCACCGGGTGCCGCTCGTGCCACGCGGCGCGGGCAGCGGCCTGTCCGGTGGCTCGACGGCCGTCGATGGCGGCCTGGTGCTCAGCCTGGAGCGGATGCGCGCCGTCGAGATCGACGTCGACTGCCGGGTGGCGGTCGTCGAGCCGGGCGCCCTCAACGCCGAGGTCAAGGCGGCCGCGGCCGAGCACGGGCTGTGGTACCCGCCCGACCCCTCGTCGTACGAGATCTGCTCGATCGGTGGCAACGTGGCCACCAACGCCGGCGGCCTGTGCTGCGTGAAGTACGGCGTCACCACCGACTACGTGCTCGGCCTGGACGTGGTGCTCGCGGACGGCACCCTGGTCACGCTCGGCGGTCGCCGGATCAAGGACGTCGCGGGACTGAGCCTGCTGAAGCTCTTCGTCGGCAGCGAGGGGACCCTCGGCGTCGTGACCCGGGCGGTGCTGCGGCTGGTGCCGGCGCAGGAGGCGCGCTCGACGCTGGTCGCGACCTTCGCCGACGTCGACGGCGCCGCCCGGGCCGTGCTCGCGGTCGGGCGGCGGCTGCGGCCCTCGATGATGGAGCTGATGGACCGGGCCTCGATCAACGCGGTCGAGGACTACAAGCCGATGGGTCTGGACCGCGCCGCCGGCGCGCTGCTGGTGGCCCAGTCCGACGCCCCCGCCGCGGCCCGGGCCGTCGAGGTCGAGGCCATGCGCGCGGCCTGCGAGGGCGCGGGCGCGACCGCGGTCTTCGTGACCGACGATCCCGAGGAGGGGGAGCTGTTCGTGGCGGCCCGCCGCGCGGCGTTCCCCGCGATCGAGGCCCGCGGCGCGCTGCTGCTCGAGGACGTCGGTGCCCCGGTGCCCCAGCTGCCGGCGCTGCTCGCAGCGATCGCGGCCGTGGCCGCCGAGCACCGCGTGGAGATCCCGGTCGTCGCCCACGCCGGCGACGGCAACACCCACCCGATCATCGTCTACGACCCCGCCGACGCCGACTCCGAGCGGCGGGCCCGGGCGGCGTTCGCCGACATCATGCGGGTCGCCATCGGACTCGGCGGCACGATCACCGGCGAGCACGGCGTGGGCCGGGCGAAGAAGGGCGCCCTCCCGGACCAGCTGGGCCCGGACGTGATGGCGCTGACCCGCCGGGTCAAGGACGCCCTCGACCCGCTCGGGATCCTGAACCCGGGGGCCGTGCTCTAACCGGGTGTGTCGCTATTGACCGCCGGCGCGCTGGGCACACCGTTGCCGAGGTTGCCGAGGTTGCCGAGGTTGCCGATGAGTGTCCGCGGAGCGCGTCGATGAACGACGTCGTCGTCACCGCTGGGGACGCCATCGCCGGGCGGCGGCGGTAGTCCGGCGTGCGTCGCGCCAAGCGATCCAGGCGGTGCGCAGGCGCGGGGATCGCACAGGTTCTCCGTTCCGCCGAGCATGGAGGTCAGCGCGAAGCCACTCGGGCGCCTGGGCGGAGTCGATTGCCGAGGTCTTGGTGATGAGGCTGCCGGTCGCAAGTGCGTGGCGGCCGCGCGCCATGGAGGTCAGGCCAAGGTCGGCGATGGATGGGTTCAGCCACCACCATGGGTGGCGTGCTGCCGTTGCCCAGTAGCCGGTTAGCTCGGCTTGCGCGGCGCGGCGCACGTCATCGTCGCTCATGCGCGGCAGTACCTGTTGGGGTGGGCGCCCGAAGACTGCGAATCCCGACCGAACGAGCTCTGCTCTGACGATCCCGGAAAGAGTGCGTTCGACGAGTTCGCCGTGAGTCCAGATCGGATGCCTTGCGGCCGGGTCGGACAGGGCCGAGATCGCGACGTAGGCGCAGCCAAGGTTGGTCCCCGCAGTCGCGGTGGCGTCCAGATGACGGTGGATGGCGGCGATCACTGCCCGGCGTTCCGCATCGATCGGTCCATCGGTCAAAGCGACGAGGTCGAGATCGCTTACCCCTGTGCGGTAGTCGCCGGTGGCAGCTGATCCACCGACAAGCAGATCTGTCACCCAACCCAGTGAACCGAGATTGCCGGCCAGCTTCTCGACGACGGCCGGGGGCGTGTTCACGGTGTCAATGTTGCCCGCGAGTCTCGCAGTTTGGGCGCATTCGGCTGTTCACAGTCGGCGCCTCACGCTCCGACGACGACTCCACGGTGGCGAGCCCGCTCGTGGGACAGGTGGCGCAAGGTGGTGGCGATACAGGCGACCTGGAGCCATCCGGTCGCGGACGCAGTGGTGTTCTCGAACGACTTCGCCAAGCGGCGCGAGCGACCGAGGCGACGGTAGGACTGATGGCGGACGCTGGAGGCCGGTTCATGATCTTTCGAAGGTCTCAGCAGCGCTCCGCACCGTCACCGCGGCGTCACATCCGCGGACACCAGGCTGCCCGAGCCAGGTCGCACCGGTTCCGGCTACTGCCGCGCGGGAACCCGGCAGGCACGATCGGTCTCGTCGGAGGGCGAACCCGGACACCACGCCTTCGGCGCTGTGTGCGATGTCGGCGCAGTCCGGCACCATGCGGGCGTGCCGAAGACAGCGACGCTGAAGCGCGAGAAGGCGGAGACACCTCCGCTGGTCTCGCACGCCGGGGTTCCGTTGACGCGCGCGATGACAGTGCGGTTCACCCTCGACCCAACCCGGGACCAGCACCAGCAACTCCTCGCGCACGCTGGGGCTTCCAGGATGGCGTTCAACCACCAGATCGCCCGGGTGAAGGCCAACCTGGACCAGCGCGCTGCGGAGAGGTCGTACGGCGTCGCGGACGCGGGCCTGACCCCGGGGCAGTCGTGGTCGAAGGTTTCCCTCATCAACCACATGAACCGGTGGAAGGACGGTCGCGACCCGTCCGCGCACGTCAACGACGACGGCACCCGCGGGCTGACCTGGCGCGGTGAGGTCTCGGCCGACGTGTTCGAGACCGCCAGCGTGAACGCTGCGCAGGCGTTGCAGAACTGGACCGACTCGAAGAAGGGCACCCGTGCGGGCAAGGCGGCCGGGTTCCCGCGGTTCAAGTCCCGGCACAAGACCACCCCGGCGTTCCGGCTCCGCTCCAAGTACACCGAGGGCGAGGCTCCGCCGGTGCGGCCGACCGGACCGCGCACGATGCGGTTCCCCAAGCTCGGCGAGCTCCGGGTCCACGAGCACACCGGCCGTCTCGCGAAGATGCTCGACCGCGGCCGGTTCCACGCGTACGCGGCGTCGTTCCGCTACGAGCGCGGGCGCTGGGTCGTCTCCATCACCGGCGTCGCAGCCGAGTTCCACCACCAGTGCCGCACCGCCCCCGACCGACACCCGGCCCGGGTCGGTGTTGACCTCGGCGTGAAGACACTCGCGGTCGTCGCCGACGAGCACGGACGCCAGCTGCAGGCGCACGAGGGGGTGAAAGCGCTGCAGCACGCCCAGGCACGCCTCAGGCTCGCCGACCAGGCCTACTCGAGAACCAAGAAGGGATCTGGTGGCCGAGCGAAGGCAGCACGACGCCTGGGCAAGATGCACGGACGTGTCGCCGCCATCCGCAAATACCTGCTGCACCGGATCACCACGGAGCTCGCACGGGCGTACGTCAGCGTGACGATCGAGGACCTGAACGCAGCAGGGATGCTCCAGATCCGGTCGTTGGCGCGGCATGTCTCGGACGCGGCGTTCGGAGAGTTCCGCAGGCAAGTCGCCTACAAGACGGCCTGGTACGGCACCGAGCTGATCGTCGCGGACCGGTGGTTCCCGTCCTCGAAGACGTGCTCCGGCTGCGGCAACATCGACCCCGACCTGACACTGTCGGACCGCACGTACGGGTGCTCCGGCTGCGGCCTGGTCATCGACCGCGACCTGAACGCCGCCATCAACCTCGCCCGCTACGGGCAGGACACCCAGACTTCTCCGCCGCTACCCGCGGCCGCCTGACAGAGCAGCTTCTGTCCGCGCCTGGATGAGCCGGGCCGTAGAGCCGACCGCCACCCCGCACCACGAAGGGGCCCTGGGTCGGAACCAGCATCAGACCAGCACCAAGGCGTGCCGGCGGCTGGAAGGCAACCAAGAACCCACCGCACCGTGAGGTGCGGCGGGTCAAGGGGAGCCGGCGGGTCCGCGAAAGGGACACGCTCAGTAACGTCGGGCGCATGACTCCTCCTGCGCGCATCCACGAGCGTCACCTGTTCGGTCCGGGCCCCTCGAACGCCTATCCGGAGGCGACGCTCGCCCTGGCCGCGCCCCTGCTCGGCCACCTCGACCCGGCCTTCCTGGCGGTGATGGACGAGACCTGCGAGATGCTCCGCGAGGTGTGGGGCACGGGCAACGCCCGCACGCTGCCGCTCTCGGCGACCGGCTCGGCCGGCATGGAGGCGGCGTTCGTGAACACCGTGCACCCCGGCGACGTCGTCGTGGTCGCCGTCAACGGCCTGTTCGGGCAGCGGATGTGCGACGTGGCCGCCCGCTGCGGCGCCGAGGTCGTCGCCGTCGAGCACGAGTGGGGCCAGCCGATCGACGTCGAGCGGGTCCTGGCGGCGCACCCCGCCCCGGCGATCATCGCGGCGGTGCACGCCGAGACCTCGACCGGCGTACGCTCCGACATCGCCGCCCTGGGTGCCGGCAAGGGCGATGCGCTGCTGCTCGTCGACGCCGTGACCAGCATCGGCGGCATCGAGCTGCGCGCCGACGACTGGGGCGTGGACATCGGCTACGCCGGCACCCAGAAGTGCCTGGGCGTGGCGCCGGGCCTCGCGCCGTTCACGATCAACGACCGTGCGTTCGGCCGCCGGGTCGAGAAGCCGCGGTCGTGGTACCTCGACCTCGGCCTGCTCGGCGGCTACGTCGGCGAGGCCAGCGGGTCCGGCGGCCGGACCTACCACCACACGGCGCCGGTGGCGATGGTCGCGAGCCTGCACGCCGGCCTGGCCCGGATCCTGGACGAGGGCCTGGAGACGGTCTGGGCCCGGCACGAGGCCGCCGGCCGCCAGCTCCAGGCCGGGCTGGAGGAGCTCGGGCTCGAGCTGTTCGCCGCGGAGGGCCACCGGCTGCCCGAGCTCACCACGGTCAAGGTGCCCGACGGCGTGGACTCGGCGGCGGTGCGCCGCTACCTGCTCGACACCCACGACGTCGAGATCGGCGCCGGTGCCGGGGCGTACGCGAGCACCGTGTGGCGGATCGGGTTGATGGGCCACAACGCCCGCCCCGACGCCGTGCTCCTGGTGCTGGCGGCGCTCCGCGACGCGCTGGCCCACGCCTGACATCCGAACGATAGTCCCTGACGTTTGTGGGCGTGGGAGCGCTCCCAGACCGCGCAAACGTCAGGGACTATCCGTCCCGGACACGGCCGAGCCGGGATGCCACGGCGGAGGGGGCCTTGCCGGTATCGTGAGCCGCGCTGAGCTTCCCCCTCAGGCCGACTGCGATGATGCTGCGCTGTCACAGGTCGTCCCGGTCCTTCGTCCTCAGCCGACGGAACTGCCGAGAACTGCCGACGAACCGCCTCACCGACCGCTGGGAGCCAGACGTTGTACCTGAAGAGCCTGACCCTCAAGGGGTTCAAGTCCTTCGCCTCCTCGACCACGCTCCAGCTCGAGCCCGGCATCACCTGCATCGTGGGCCCGAACGGCTCGGGCAAGTCCAACGTGGTCGACGCTCTGGCGTGGGTGATGGGCGAGCAGGGCGCCAAGTCGCTGCGCGGCGGCAAGATGGAGGACGTCATCTTCGCCGGCACCTCCGGCCGTCCGCCGCTGGGCCGCGCCGAGGTGCTGCTGACGATCGACAACTCCGACGGCGCGCTGCCGATCGAGTACGCCGAGGTCACCATCAGCCGCACGATGTTCCGTAGCGGCGGCTCGGAGTACGCCATCAACTCCCAGCCGTGCCGGCTGCTGGACGTCCAGGAGCTGCTCTCCGACAGCGGCATCGGCCGCGAGATGCACGTGATCGTCGGGCAGGGCCAGCTCGACTCGATCCTGCACGCCACCCCCGAGGACCGCCGCGGCTTCATCGAGGAGGCCGCGGGCGTCCTCAAGCACCGCAAGCGCAAGGAGAAGGCGCTGCGCAAGCTCGACTCCACCGAGGGCAACCTGACCCGCCTCGGCGACCTGCTCACCGAGATCCGGCGCCAGCTCAAGCCGCTGGGCCGGCAGGCCGAGGTGGCCCGCAAGGCCGCCGGCGTCCAGGCCGACGTGCGCGACGCCCGGGCGCGTCTGGTCGCCGACGACCTGGTCGCCGCCCGCTCCTCGCTGCAGCAAGAGCTCGCCGACGAGTCGATCCTCGTCGAGCGCCGGGAGCAGGTGGAGGCCGAGATCGCGCAGGCCCGGGAGGCCGAGGCCGCGCTGGAGGCCGCGCTGCGCGAGGACCTGCCAGCGCTCTCGCGCGCCCAGGAGACCTGGTTCGCGCTCTCCGGACTGCGCGAGCGACTGCGCGGCACCCAGTCGCTCGCGGCCGAGCGGGTCCGCAACGCCGCCGGCACCGCCGACGTCGAGGAGGCCCGGTCCGGCCGCGACCCCGAGCAGCTCGAGGCCGACGCCGAGCAGGTGCGCGAGCAGGAGCGCCGGATCGCGGCCGAGGTCGAGCAGCACCGGGGCGCGCTCGAGCAGGCCGTGAGCGCCCGGCGCACCGCCGAGGACGCCGCCGCCGAGGAGGAGCGCCGCATCGCCGGCCTCCAGCGGGCCGCCGCCGACCGCCGCGAGGGCCTGGCCCGGTTGCACGGCCAGGTCAACGCGCTGAAGTCCCGGGCCGCGGCCGCCGACGAGGAGGTCGGCCGGCTCCGGCTGGCCCGCGAGGAGGCGGTCGCCCGCGCCGAGCGTGCCCAGCGGGACTTCACCTCCCTGGAGACCAAGGTCGCCGGCCTGGACGCCGGCGAGGAGGGCCTGGACGCCGAGCACGAGGCCGCGGTCGGCGCGCTCGACGACATCGAGGAGCGGCTCGCCAAGGCCCGCGACGAGGCGCTGCAGGCCGACCGGGACCGCACCGCCCTGGCCGCCCGCAAGGACGCCCTCGAGATGGGCCTCAACCGCAAGGACGGCGCCGGCGCCCTGCTCGCCGCCACCGAGTCGGTCTCCGGGCTGCTCGGCTCGGTCGCCGCGCTGCTCACGGTGCACAGCGGCTTCGAGGCCGCGGTCGCGCAGGCCCTCGGGTCGGCGGCGGACGCGGTCGCGGTCGCCGATGCCGACGCCGCGGTCCGGGCGATCGGCCACCTCAAGGACGACGACCTCGGGCGCGCCGGCATGATGCTGGGCGGCGGGCCTGCCCTCGTCGACGGAGCCGACCGCGACTGGCCGGCCCTGCCCGGGCACGCGTCGTACGCCGTCGACGTCGTCGACTGCCCCGACGCCCTGCGCCCCGCGCTCACCCGGCTGCTGTTCAAGGTCGCGGTCGTCGACGACCTGACCGTGGCGCGCGGACTGGTCGCCGAGCTGCCCGACGTCACCGCCGTCACCCGCGAGGGGGACGTGCTCGGGGCCCACTTCGCCTCCGGCGGCTCCTCGAGCCAGCCCAGCCTGATCGAGGTCCAGGCGGCCGTCGACGAGGCCGCCGCCCAGCTCGCCGAGGCGATCGCGTCCTCCGAGCGGCTCGGCTTCGACATGTCTCGGCTGGAGAGCGAGCGGCTGGAGGCGCAGAAGCGCGTCGACGTCGCGCTGGCCAAGCTGCACGAGTCCGACGCCACCCTCGCCGCGGTCGCCGAGGAGCTCGGCCAGTACGGCTCGCAGGCCCGTGCCGCCCGCGGCGAGGCCGACCGCCTGGCGCAGGCCATCGAGAAGGCCGAGGAGGCCCGGGTCCATGCGGTCGCGGGCCTCGCGGACCTGGAGACCCGGCTCGCCACCGCGGAGGAGGCGCCCGACGAGGAGCCGGACACCTCGGTGCGCGAGCGGCTGGTCGAGGAGGCTCGCGCCGCGCGCCAGGCCGAGATGGACATGCGGCTCGCGCTGCGGACCTCCGAGGAGCGCTCCCGCGCCCTGCACGGCCGCGCCGACGCGATGGTCCGCTCGGCCCAGGCCGAGCGCGAGGCCCGCGCCCGGGCCGCCGAGCGTCGCGAGCGACTGGTCCGCGAGGGCCGCGCGGCCGAGGCGGTCGGGCATGCCGTCGGCTACGTGCTGGCCCGGCTCGAGGTCTCCGTGCACCGCGCGACCGAGGCGCGCACCGCAGTCGAGCAGGCCCGCGCCGGCCGCGAGCAGGAGCTGCTCGCGGTCCGCTCGACGCTGCGCCGCCTCGACCAGGAGCACGACGAGCTGGTCAACTCCGTCCACCGCGACGAGATGGCCCGCACCCAGCAGCGGATGCGCATCGAGCAGCTCGAGGAGCGCGCGCTCGAGGAGCTCGGCCTGGACGCGGACGCCCTGGTCGGCGAGTACGGGCCGGACCAGCTGGTGCCGTTCGCCGGTGAGCTCGAGGAGGGCCAGGAGCCGCCCGAGCCGGTCCCGTTCGTGCGCGAGGAGCAGCAGAAGCGGCTGCGGGCCGCCGAGCGGGCGCTCGCCATGCTCGGCAAGGTGAACCCGCTCGCGCTCGAGGAGTACTCCGCGATGGAGGAGCGGCACAAGTTCCTCACCGAGCAGCTCGAGGACCTCAAGAAGACCCGCAAGGACCTCCTCGACATCGTCCGCGAGGTCGACCAGCGCGTCGAGCAGGTCTTCACCGAGGCGTACGCCGACGTGAGCAAGGCCTTCGACGCGACCTTCGCGCGGCTGTTCCCGGGCGGCGAGGGCCGCCTGGTCCTCACCGACCCCAGCGACATGCTGGCCACCGGCGTCGAGGTCGAGGCCCGGCCGCCCGGCAAGAAGGTCAAGCGGCTCTCGCTGCTCTCCGGTGGCGAGCGGTCGCTCGTCGCGGTCGCGTTCCTGGTCGCGCTGTTCAAGGCCCGGCCCTCGCCGTTCTACATCCTCGACGAGGTCGAGGCCGCGCTCGACGACACCAACCTGGGCCGGCTGCTGGAGATCTACGAGGAGCTGCGGGAGACCTCCCAGCTGCTCGTCATCACCCACCAGAAGCGGACCATGGAGGTCGGAGACGCGCTGTACGGCGTCACCATGCGTGGCGACGGCGTGTCCGCGGTGATCAGCCAGCGGCTGCGCGACGCGGAGTCCGCCTAGTGCCCGAGGACCGGCCGGCCCGGCCGACCCGGTCGGCGTACGTCCACTGGGAGCAGGCCACCACGCGCTGGGCGGACATCGACGTCTACGGCCACATGAACAACGCGCGCTACTTCGAGCTGATCGACACCGTGGTCAACAACCACCTGGCCACCGCGACCGGCGTCGACATCCGCGACCTGCCGGCGATCGGCGTGGTCGCCGAGGTGTCCTGCCGCTACTTCGCCGAGGTCGGCTACCCCGAGCCCGTCGACCTCGGGGTGGTGGTCGACCGGATCGGGACCTCGTCGGTGGTCTACCGGGTCGGGCTGTTCCAGGGGCCGGGGGACGGGGCCGCGGCCGAGGGCCGGTTCGTGCACGTGTACGTCGACAACACCGACCCGGCGCGACCCGTCACCCCGGTCCCGGACGTCATCCGGGCCGCCGTCGCGCCCCTCCTGCGCACCTGACGCGAGCCGGTGCCCAGGCGTGTGGGACGGTGGGTCCCGGGGTACGTCGCACGTGTCCCCGTCCTGTGCTCGGTCTCGGAGGTGTGCCGCGGTGTTGCCCGTCGTCGTCGTGATGATCCTGATCCTCGTGCTGGCCGGGCTGGTGGTGGTCTACGTCGCCTACCCGCACCGCGGCGAGGACGTGCCGGCCGCCCCCTGGCTGGGCGAGGCGATGGCCCGGGCTGTCGACGCGGCGCCCACGATCGTGCCCGAGGAGCACGGCATCGACGATCGCTCCCGGTTCCGGGACTCGTTCGAGGAGGCGCCGGTGGCGGCCGTCGACGAGCGGCGGCACCGCACCTCCTGACCGACCCGCCCTGCTCGGCCCTCTGATTGGATTGGCGCCATGGACACCGTGGTCATCCTGATCCTCGCCATCGCCGTCGTCGCGATCGGACTGGTGGCGACGGTCACCGGGCTGGTGGTGAGCGGCCGGCGCAAGCCCGAGCCGCTCCGGGGCACCAGCACCGACGTACTCGCTCCTCCGGAGGAGGCCGAGGCCCCCGCACAGGCCCCGGCCGAGGCGCCCGCGGGCGCGACCGCCCCGGTCCTCGAGAAGCCGGAGGGGACCGCGTCCCGCCTGGTGCGGCTGCGCCAGCGGCTGGCCGGCTCGCAGGGCGGGCTCGGCCGCGGCCTCCTGGCACTGCTGTCGCGGGACCGGCTCGACGAGGACACCTGGGAGTCGATCGAGGACACCCTGCTCACCGCCGACGTGGGCGTCGGCCCGACCCAGGAGCTGGTCGAGCGGCTGCGCACCCGGCTGCGCGTGGAGGGCGCCCCGGAGGACGCCCGGGGGGTGCTGCGCGAGGAGCTGCTGGCGCTGGTCGACCCGGACATGGACCGGCGACTGCACGTCAGCGGCCTCGACGGGATGCCCGGCGTGGTGCTGGTGGTCGGCGTCAACGGCTCCGGCAAGACCACCACCGTCGGCAAGATCTCGCGGATCCTCGTCGCCGAGGACCGCAGTGTGGTGCTCGGTGCCGCCGACACGTTCCGGGCCGCCGCGGTCGAGCAGCTCGCGACGTGGGGCGAGCGGGTCGGCGTCGACGTCGTGCGCGGGCCCGAGGGCACCGACCCCGCCAGCGTGGCCTTCGAGGCCGTCAAGGAGGGCGTCGAGACCAAGGCGGACACGGTGATCGTCGACACCGCTGGCCGGCTGCAGAACAAGGCCGGCCTGATGGACGAGCTCGGCAAGGTCAAGCGGGTGATCGAGAAGCAGGCGCCGGTCACCGAGGTGCTGCTCGTCCTCGACGCGACGACCGGCCAGAACGGGCTGATCCAGGCGCGGGTCTTCAGCGAGGTCGTCAACGTGACCGGCATCGTGCTGACCAAGCTGGACGGCTCAGCGAAGGGCGGCATCGTCGTCCAGGTGCAGCGCGAGCTCGGCGTACCCGTCAAGCTGGTCGGCCTCGGCGAGGGCGCCGACGACCTCGCACCCTTCGACGCCGGCGCCTTCGTCGACGCGCTGCTGGGCTGATCCGGGCCGGTGGCAACGACGTTGAGGTTCCTGTAACACCGAAGTAACACCCGGCTGGGACTCGTTGCACCGACGCAACATGGCGCGGCGTACGTCGAAACCTCCCGACCACAGGGTTCTCACCAATGGGGCGGGGCCCGGTCGACATCGTCGTCGCCGCCGGAGCCGCCCTCCCGAGACGTGATCCCTGGAGGTTCCGTGGACGGCTACTACGCCTTCATGCTCGTGGCGACAGCCCTCGTCCTGATGATGACCGTTCCCGCACTGGCTCTGTTCTACGGCGGCATGAGCCGCTCGAAGTCCGTGCTGAACATGATGATGATGTCGTACGTCGCGATGGCCGTGGTCGCCATCGTCTACGTGCTGTGGGGCTGGTCGATGACCTTCGGCCCGAACGACGTGGGTGGCCTGTTCGCCAACCCGTTCGACCTCTTCGGCCTCAACGACGTGACGCCCGACGGCTATCTCGCGGTGATGTTCCAGATGACGTTCGCCGCGATCACCGCGGCGCTCATCTCCGGCGCCATCGCGGACCGCGTCAAGCTCTCCTCCTGGGTCGTGTTCCTGCCCCTGTGGGTCACGCTCAGCTACTTCCCGATCGGGCACATGGTCTGGGGCGGCGGCTTCATCTCCGAGCACTTCGGGGCCCAGGACTACGCCGGCGGCACGGTCGTCCACATCAACGCCGGCGTCGCCGGGCTCGTGCTCGCGCTGGTGATCGGCAAGCGGATCGGGTTCGGCAAGGAGCCGATGCGCCCGCACAACCTGACCCTGACGATGATCGGGGCGGGCCTGCTGTGGTTCGGCTGGTACGGGTTCAACGTCGGCTCGATCGTCTTCACCGGGTCGACCGACGAGGAGAACATCGCGCAGTTCTACTCCGAGACCGGGGTGACGTTCCTCAACACCACGATCGCGACCTGCGCCGCGATGCTCGGCTGGCTCCTCGTCGAGCGGCTCCTGCACGGCAAGGCCACCTCGCTCGGTGCCGCGTCGGGCATCGTCGCCGGCCTGGTCGCCATCACGCCGTCGTGCGGCGCGGTGGAGCTGCCCGGCGCGATCCTGATCGGCGCGGTCGCCGGCGCCGCCTGCGCCTGGGCGGTGGGCCTGAAGTACAAGGTCGGCCTGGACGACTCGCTGGACGTGGTGGGCGTCCACCTGGTCGGTGGCGTCATCGGGACGGTGCTGATCGGCCTGGTCTCGTCCTCGGACGCCCCGGGCGGCATCGACGGCCTGTTCTACGGCGGCGGCTTCGGCTCTCTCGGCGACCAGGCGATGGCCGCCCTCATCGCGATCGTCTGGTCGGCGGTCGCGACGACGATCATCGCGTACGCCATCAAGCTCACGATCGGCTGGCGGATCCCGGACGAGGCCGAGGTCGAGGGGGTCGACTTCGACCAGCACGGTGAGACGGCGTACGACCTGCACAGTGGTCTCGGCGGCAGCGCGAACGCGCCCGCCTCCGTCCTGGTCAAGAACACTGTCACCGAAGGGGTGAACGCATGAGGCTCGTGACCGCGGTGATCAAGCCGCACAAGTGGGAGGACGTCCGTGAGGCGCTCGAGGCCTTCGGCGTGACCGGCATGACCGTCAGCGAGGTCAGCGGCTACGGCCGGCAGAAGGGCCACACCGAGGTCTACCGAGGCGCGGAGTACGACATCGCGCTGGTGCCCAAGGTCCGGATCGAGATCGTGGTCGCCGACGACGACGCCGACGACGTCGTCGGGATCATCGTCAAGACCGCGCAGACCGGGCGGATCGGCGACGGCAAGGTCTGGGTCAGCCCGATCGACACCGTCGTCCGGGTCCGCACCGGCGACCGGGACGACGCCGCCCTGTGACCGCGCCGCGGCCCGGCTCCCCACGGAGGAGCCGGGCCGCTGCCCGGCCGGGGCATGATCGCCCCCAGGAGGTGGCGCCCTGACTGCCGACGACAGAGCCCTGCGTGCGGCCGAGGCCGACGTCCTCTGCGCGCGGGCCTACGGGGCGTACGGCGGCCCCGAGGCCGGTGCCGCCCTGGTGGCGGTCGGCGGCTACGGCCGCTCCGAGCTCGCGCCGTACTCCGACCTCGACGTCGTGCTCGTCTCCGACGAGGGCGTGGACGTGCGCTCGGTCGCCGAGCAGGTCTGGTATCCGGTCTGGGACTCTGGCGCCAAGCTGGACCACGCGGTGCGGACGCTGCCGGAGATGCTCACGGCCGCGGAGGCAGACCTGAAGGTGGTCCTCGGGCTGCTCGACGTCCGCCACCTGGCCGGCGACCCGGGGCTGACGCTGCGGCTGCGCACCACGATGCTCGCGCACTGGCGCCGCCATGCCCGGGAGCGGCTCCCGGAGCTGCGCGAGCTGGTGCGAGCGCGCCATGAGCTCGCGGGCGAGCTCGCCCACCTCTCGGTGCCGGACCTCAAGGAGGCCGAGGGCGGGCTGCGCGACGCCACCGTGCTCAAGGCGCTGGTCGCCACCTGGCTGGTCGATGTCCCGCACGGCGAGCTCGAGCGCACCCGCCTCGCGCTCCTCGACGTCCGGGACGTGGTGCACGAGACCGCCGGGCGGGGCACCGACCGGATCGCGCCGGAGCTGTGGAGCGACGTCGCGCACCGGCTCGACCTGCCCGACGCCCGCGCCGCGCAGGTCCACGTGCGCGAGCTCGGCCGCCGGACCGCCCACCTCTCGCACCTGACGTGGCGACGTGTGGAGGCGGTGCTGGCCCGCCCCGCGTCCTACCGGGGCGCCCGGAGGCCCGAGCTCACCCGGCTGGCGCCCGGGGTCGCGCTCTCGTCGGGCGAGGTGGTGCTCGACAACCGGGCGCGACCCGCCGAGGACCCGGTGCTGCTGCTGCGCGCGGCGGCGGCCGCCGCCGAGAACGACGTGGTCCTGGCGCCCGCCACGGCCGCGCGCCTGGTCCGCGAGTGCGCGCCGATGCCGGCGCCGTGGCCGGACGAGGCTCGCCAGCTCCTGGTGCGGATGCTCGCCTCCGGGCGCGGCCTGCGGGGGGTGTGGGAGACGCTGGAGGAGACCGGCGCGCTCGAGCGGTTCCTGCCGGAGTGGGAGCGGATCCGGCTGTTGCCGCACGCCTCCGCGATCCACCGGTTCACGGTGGACCGGCACGTGGTCGAGACCTGCGTGGCGGCGTCCGCGCTGATCCGCTCGGTGGCGCGGCCCGACGTGCTGATGGTGGCCGCGCTGCTCCACGACATCGGCAAGGGCGGCCTGACCGAGCACAGCGTCGCGGGGGAGCCGATCGCCCGCGACATCGCCGAGCGGATGGGCTTCGCGCCCGACGCCGTCGACCTCGTGACCCGGCTGGTGCGCTGGCACCTGCTGCTGGCGGAGACCGCGACCACGCGTGATCCCGACGACCCGGCCACCGCCGAACGGGTCGCGTCCCGCCTCGGCGGCGGGGAGGCGCTGGACCTGCTGGTCGCCCTCACCGAGGCCGATGCCCGGGCGACCGCACCCAAGGCGTGGTCGTCGTGGCGCGCCGGGCTGGTCCACGACCTGGCCCGCCGGACCCGGGCGGTCCTCGACCCGCACCAACCGCCGCCGGCGGTCGCCGTCGAGGAGGTCGAGGTGCCGCGCGCCGTACGCCGCGGCTCGACCTCGGTCGTGGTCGTGCCGGCGACCGACGGCTCCCGGGTCACGGTGATCGCACCCGACCGGGTCGGCCTCCTGGCCGACGTGGCCGCCGCGCTCGCCCTCCAGCGGATCCCGGTGCGCGCGGCGCGGGCGTGGTCGCAGGACCGGTACGCCGTCTCGGTCTGGGAGGTCGGGGTGCCCGACCTCGACGCGGCGGTCCTGCGGGAGCGGTTGGCGGCGGTGGCCGAGGGCAAGGTCGACGTCGCCCGCCGGCTCCGCGGCGTCGGCGCGGCCGGGTCGCTCGAGCCGTCGGTCGCGGTGCGGCCGGAGGCATCCGAGCAGGCCACGGTGCTGGAGGTGCGCGCCGCCGACCAGCTCGGGGTGATCCACCGGGTCTGCGCGGCGCTGGCCGGGCTCGACGTGGCGGTGCGCTCCGCGCACGTGGACACCCTGGGGCCCCAGGCCGTGGACGTGTTCTACCTCCAGGAGTCGGCCGCCGGCGTCCTCACCGACCAGCGGGCCGCCGAGGCCGCCCACGCCGTCCGCGCCGCACTCAGCGGGTCGGGGTGAGGCGTGCGGGTTTCGGCCGCCAGGTGAAACCTGTGGGACTCCTGAGGCGGCCCGGCCCGGGGACGATGCGCCCGCCTGCGGGGCCGCCGTCTAGGCTGAACCCGCCAGATCAGCCGCCAAGCCCGTAGGACGCACCCTTGTTCGCCACACTCTCCGACCGGCTCGCCGACACCTTCAAGAACCTCCGGGGGAAGGGTCGGCTCTCCGAGGCCGACATCGACGCCACCGCGCGCGAGATCCGGATCGCCCTGCTCGAGGCCGACGTCGCGCTGCCGGTGGTCAAGGAGTTCGTCGGCGCCGTCAAGGAGCGCGCTCGCGGCGAGGAGGTCAGCCAGGCGCTGAACCCGGCCCAGCAGGTCGTCAAGATCGTCAACGAGGAGCTCGTGGCGATCCTCGGCGGGGAGGCTCGGCGGCTGCGCTACGCCAAGACCGGCCCGACGGTCATCATGCTCGCCGGCCTCCAGGGCGCCGGCAAGACGACGCTGGCGGCCAAGCTCGCGCTCTGGCTCAAGGAGCAGGGCAAGAGCCCGCTGCTGGTCGCCGCCGACCTCCAGCGCCCGAACGCGGTCAACCAGCTCCAGGTCAACGGCGAACGCGCCGGCGTACCCGTCTTCGCGCCCGAGCCCGGGAACGGCGTCGGGGACCCGGTCGGCGTGGCCCGGGCCTCGATCGAGGAGGCCAAGCGCACCCTCCACGACGTGGTCATCGTCGACACCGCCGGCCGCCTCGGCGTCGACGCCGAGATGATGCAACAGGCCGCGGACATCCGCGACGCGGTCCAGCCCGACGAGGTGCTCTTCGTCGTCGACGCGATGATCGGCCAGGACGCCGTCGTGACGGCGCAGGCGTTCCTCGACGGCGTCGGGTACGACGGCGTGGTGCTCACCAAGCTCGACGGTGACGCCCGCGGTGGCGCCGCGCTGTCGATCGCCTCGATCACCGGCAAGCCGGTGATGTTCGCGTCGGCCGGCGAGAAGCTCACCGACTTCGACCTCTTCCACCCCGACCGGATGGCCTCGCGGATCCTCGACATGGGTGACGTGATGACCCTGATCGAGCAGGCCGAGAAGGCCTTCGACCAGGAGCAGGCCGCGAAGGCCGCGGCCAAGCTCACCGGGCAGGGCGGCGAGTTCACCCTCGACGACTTCCTCGAGCAGATGCAGCAGGTCCGCAAGCTCGGCTCGATGTCGAAGATCATGGGGATGCTTCCCGGGATGGGGCAGTTCCGCGAGCAGCTGGAGAACTTCGATGAGCGCGAGATCGACCGGATCCAGGCGATCATCCAGTCGATGACTCCGGCCGAGCGGGCGAACCCGAAGATCATCGACGGCTCCCGCCGGGCCCGCATCGCGCGAGGCTCGGGACGCCAGGTCTCCGACGTCAACCAGCTCGTGGACCGGTTCTTCGAGGCCCGCAAGATGATGATGTCGCTGGCCAAGGGCGGCGGGATGCCGGGGATGCCCGGGATGGCCGGGATGCCGGGGATGGGCAAGCGAGCCAAGGCCAAGCAGGCCCCGAAGAAGGGCAAGGGGGGCAAGCGGGTCTCCGGCAACCCTGCCAAGGCAGCCCAGCAGGCCGCGGCCGCGAAGGAGAAGGCCCAGGGCGCGCCCGCCAACCCGTTCGGGACCCCCGACGGGGAGGAGCTGGACTATGAGAAGGCGGCGGCCGCCCTCAACCTGCCCAAGGACTTCTCCAAGTTCCTCAAATAGTCGCTACGCGACTAGGAACTGCGTCGTGGTCGCTTCGCTCCCCGCCCTTTCGTTCCGCCGAACCAGGCTCGCTGCGCTCGCGGTTCGACGCGCGACTAGGAACTGCGTCGTGGTCGCTTCGCTCCCCGCTCCTTCGTTCCGCCCAACCAGGCTCGCTGCGCTCGCGGTTCGGCGGGCGAGCTTGGCTCGCGGTGCCCGCAGGTGGCTCCGGTGACCTCGGTCCTCGTGGTCGGCGCCGCGAATGTGGTGGGTAGCAGACCGGACGGCTGGTGGAAGGACCGGGCCGGAGCGGCCCGCCGGCTGCACGAGCGGCTGCTGGTCGCGGACCCGTCGTACGACGAGGTGGTGCTGGTCCTCGAGGGTGCCGCCAAGGCCGGTGTCCGCGCCGGCCGCGACGGCCACGTCCGGACCGTGCACGCCAAGGGGCACGGCGACGACACGATCCTCGAGCAGGCCCGCGCCGCCGCCGAGCGCGGCGACCGGGTGGCGGTCGTCACGGCCGACCGGATGCTCCAGGCCAGGGTCCAGGGGGTCGGCGCGGTCGCGCTCGGCCCGTCCTGGCTTCTCGACCAGATCTAGCCAGCACGCTGGGCGCCCGGTCAGACGCTGACCCGGGCGATCGCCAACGACACCGCACCGACGAGCTCGGCGCGGTCGCCCAGGGCACCCGGGACCACGCGGACCGCCGCGGCGGTCTCGGGCTGGGCGTAGCGGTCGACGGCGGCGCGGATGCCGTCCGCCAACGACGTCGAGCGTCCGAGTGAGCCGCCCACGACCACGACCTCCGGGTTCAGGTTGTTGCACAGGTCGGCGAGCGCGCGCCCGATGGCACGACCCGCGTCGCTGAGCACCCGGCGCACCCCGGCATCGCCGGCCTCGTCCAGTGCGAGGATCCGCTCGCCCGAGAGCGGCTCGTCGTACGCCGGCTGCAGCAGCGCCAGCAGGCGCGGCGCGGACACCAGGGTCTCGAGGCAGCCGCGGTTCCCACAGCGGCAGACCTGCCCGTCCTCGTCGACCTGGACGTGCCCCAGCTCCCCGGCGATGCCGCTGGCGCCCCGGTGCAGCCGGCCGCCCAGCACGATGCCGGCGCCGAGGCCGCTGGCGACCTTGACGTAGACGAGGTCCCCGGCGCCGCGCGCCGCGCCCTGCCCGAGCTCGGCCAGGGCGCCGAGGTTCGCGTCGTTGTCGGCGAACACCGCAACCCCCAGGCGCCGGTGCAGCTCCTCGGCGGGGGAGAGCTCGCGCCAGCCGGGCAGGATGCCGGTGCGGATGCTCGCCGAGCGCCGGTCGAGGGGAGCAGGCACGCACATGCCGACCGCATGCAGGTCGCCGAGCTCCAGCCCGGCGCCGCGCAGCTCGTGCCGGACCATCCGGGCGGCCCGGTCCAGCGCGGCCGCCCCGTCCTCGTCGACGTCCAGGTCGGCGGTCTCCTCGGCCAGCACCGTGCCCACCCGGTCGGCGACGGCGACCCGGACGTGCCGGTGGCCGATGTCCACGCCGGCCACGCCGCCGCCGGGCGTGCTGAGCGCGACCAGGAGCGGCGGCCGGCCGCTGCCGCCCTTGTGCGGGCGGCCGCGGTCCGCGGTCTCGACGATGTGCCCGCTCGTGATCAGGTCGCCCACCAGGCTGGAGACCGTGGTCCGCGACAGCCCGGTGCCGCGCACCAGATCGGCGCGGCTCATCGGCCCCTCGGCCGCGAGCAGCGAGGTGATCGAGCGCCGGTTGGTGTCCCGGAGGCGCTCGAGGGAGCTGGAGGTCGCCATGTCGTCCGAGCCTAGGCCGCATTCGTCCGGAAGAAGAACAAACAAGGCCGGGACAGCGGATCTTTCCGCATTGACTCGGAGTATTGGCCTTCCTACGTTGGGTCTCGCGCAGCACTTCTTGATCGGGCAAGGAGACCTCCCATGTTCAGCACGTCCAGCGACCCCACCTCACCTCCGGTACGGCGGCCACGCCGCCTGCGCCACTCGCCCCGCCGCCGGCGACGGCCCGCGCTCCTGGCCGTCCTGGCCGCCGGCGCGGTCACCGCGGCCCTGCTGCAGGTCCAGGTGCCGGCCGACGGCGACGAGGCGGCGCCGTACCAGGACCCGAGCCTGCCGGTCGCCGAGCGGGTCGCCGACCTGCTCGGCCGGATGTCGCTGGCGGAGAAGATCGGCCAGATGACCCAGGCCGAGCGTGCCGACGTGGACGCCGACCCGGCACTGATCACCGAGGCCCGGCTCGGCAGCGTGCTCTCCGGCGGCGGGTCTGTCCCCGACCCGAACACACCGGAGGCGTGGGCGGACATGGTCGACCGCTACCAGCAGGCGGCGCTGGCGACGCCGCTGGGCATCCCGCTGCTGTACGGCGTGGACTCGGTCCACGGTCACGGCAACCTGCTCGGCGCGACGGTCTTCCCCCACAACATCGGTCTCGGTGCGACCCGCGACCCCGGGCTGGTGGAGCGGATCGCCCACGTGACCGCCGAGGAGACCCGCGCGAGCGGACCGCAGTGGGTGTTCGCGCCGTGCGTCTGCGTGGCCCGCGACGACCGCTGGGGTCGCACGTACGAGAGCTTCGGTGAGACCCCGGCGCTGGTGGAGTCCATGGAGACCGCGATCGACGGATTCCAGGGCGCGCCGGGCCGGCTCGACGAGCCGGACCGAGTGCTCGCGACCGCGAAGCACTTCGCCGGCGACGGCCTGACCAGCTACGACGCCGCCGCGGCCGGCACCGGCGCGTACCCGATCGACCAGGGGGTCGACCGGGTGACCCGCGAGGAGTTCGACCGGCTCGCGCTCGCGCCGTACGTCCCAGCCGTCGCCGAGCACCACGTCGGCTCGGTGATGCCGTCCTTCTCCAGCACCGACTTCAACGGCGGGAGCACCGACGACGCCGTCAAGATGCACGGCAACGCCGAGCTGATCACCGGCTGGCTCAAGCAGGAGCAGGGCTTCGACGGGTTCGTGATCTCCGACTGGCGCGGCATCCGGCAGCTGCCCGGCACCTACGCCGACCAGGTGAAGGCGTCCGTGAACGCCGGCATCGACATGTTCATGGAGCCGATCCAGGCGCCGAACAACCCGAGCGGCTGGGACGAGTTCATCCCCACGCTCACCGAGCTCGTCGACGCGGGGGAGGTGTCGATGACACGGATCGACGACGCCGTCTCCCGGATCCTGACCGCGAAGTTCGAGCTCGGGCTCTTCGAGCACCCCTTCACCGACCGCACCCACCTGGCCGACATCGGCAGCGCGGCCCACCACCGCCTCGCCCGCCGCGCCGCGGCCGAGAGCCAGGTCCTGCTGCGCAACCGGCGGCACACGCTGCCGCTGCGCGGCATGCGGGACGTGTACGTCGCCGGCAGCAACGCCGACAACATCGGCAACCAGGCCGGCGGCTGGACGCTGACCTGGCAAGGCGGCTCGACCAACGTGGTGCCCGGCACCACGATCTTCGACGGGATCGAGCAGGCGGCTCGTGGCGACGTGGTGTTCAGCGAGGACGCCAGTGCCCGGGTGCCCCGCCGGGCGGCGGGGATCGTCGTGGTCGGGGAGACGCCGTACGCCGAGGGCTTCGGCGACGTCGGTGGGCCCCAGTGGGCCTACGACCCGGGCGACCACGGGGTCCCGCGCCCCGCGCAGACCATGCGGCTCTCGGACGCCGACACCCGCGCCGTGCAGCAGGTCTGCGACCGCGCCGCGTCCTGCACCGTCGTGGTCGTCTCCGGCCGGCCCCTGGAGATCCCGCCCGCCCTGCTGCGCGACATCGACGCGCTCGTCGCCTCCTGGCTGCCCGGCAGCGAGGGTGCGGGGGTGGCCGACGTGCTGTTCGGGAACCGTCCCTTCACCGGCAGGCTGCCCGTGAGCTGGCCGCGTACGGTCGACCAGGAGCCGATCAACGTCGGCGACCCCGGCTACGACCCGCTCTACCGCTTCGGCTACGGCCTGCGCACCCGCTGACCACGGACCAGCGGGGGCCCTGCCCCGGACGCACCCCACTTGACCGGTAGCGTCCGGGGCATGGCTGCGTCGACACCCGCGCTGCGGTTCTCGGGACCCGTGCTACCGGACGGAGAGCCCCGGACCTTCTACGTCCGCGACGGCCGGGTGACCTACCAGCCGACGGCCGGCTCGGAGCACGCCGCCGACGGCTGGATCGTGCCCGGCCTGGTGGACGCCCACTGCCACCTCGGGTTGGGGGAGGACGGGCCGATCAGCGACGACGAGACCGAGCAGCAGGCCCTGGAGGATCGCGACGGTGGCACGCTGCTGATCCGCGACTGCGGCTCGCCCGTCGACACCCGGTGGGTCCAGGAGCGCGACGACCTGCCGCGGCTCATCCGCGCCGGCCGGCACCTCGCGCGCACCCGGCGATACCTGCGCAACTATGCACACGAGGTCGAGCCCGGCGAGCTGTCGGCGCACGTCGCCGAGCAGGCGCGGCGCGGGGACGGGTGGGTCAAGCTGGTCGGCGACTGGATCTCGCGCGACGACGGCGACCTGATGCCGTCCTTCCCGCGCGAGACGTTCGCCGAGGCCATCGCGGTGGCTCACGACCACGGTGCCAGGGTGACCGCGCACTGCTTCGGCCGTGACGTGCTCAGAGGCCTGCTCGAGGCCGGGATCGACTGCGTCGAGCACGGCACCGGCCTCGACGAGTCCCACCTCGCGCTGATGGTCGAGCGCGGGGTGGCGCTCGTGCCGACGGTGATGCAGACCGAGAAGTTCCCGGAGTACGCCTGGTCGGCGCGGGGGAAGTTCCCCGACTACGCCCGCACGATGACCGACCTGTTCCTGCGCCGCCGGGCCACGCTGATGGCGGCGTACGACGCGGGCGTCGCGCTCTACGCCGGGTCGGACAACGGCGGGGTCAGCAGGCACGGCAACCTGGCCGGCGAGGTGATCGCGATGACCGCCCTCGGGCTGCCGGCCGAGTACGCGCTCGGCGCCGCCTCGTGGCGCGCCCGGGAGTGGCTGGGCTGGAACGCCGGCCTCGACGAGGGCGCACCCGCGGACTTCGTCGTCTACGACGCCGACCCGCTCGTGGATCTCTCCGTGCTGCTGAGCCCGGCGCGGGTGGTGCTGCGCGGGCGGGTCGTCGCCTGAGCCGTCCCTCAGACCCGCCGGTCCACGAGCTGCAACGTGCCCTGGTTCACGCGGAACCAGCGCGGCCACACGGCGTCGTCGCCGATCTGGATGAGCAGCTTGGGGATCTCCGCGTCGAACCACTTCCGGTCCTGCTCGGGGCCCCTGGTGGGTGCCTCCTCGCTCTCGCCGCGGTAGCGGAGTGCGAGCTGGCGGGCGGTCAAGGTCAGCGTGCCGGCGTACAGCATCGTCTCGATCAGCTTGATCTGCTCCGGCAGCGCGTCGACGATCAGGTCGTCGATGACGAGCAGGTCACGAGCCGGGTTGATCCGCAGGCCGTGGAACTCGATCCAGCTGCCGACGAAGCGCATGCCCAGCTCGAGCATCCCGTCGCGGCCGTCCTGGCCCTCGGCCTCGTCCTCGTGGTCGAAGCCGACCGCCTCTCCGGAGACGACCAGCCGCAGGTACTCCGACCGAGCGGCGTCCTCGGCGGCCGGTGCCCACGCCGTGGCGGTGGGCCCGCCCGTCACCGAGGCGATGGGCCGGCGGGCGACCGCGGCCAGACGGGCCTGCAGCTCGCGCGGGCGGATCGGCTTGGGGATGTAGTCGTCGGCGCCGGCGTCGAAGCCCGCCAGCACGTCGTGCTCCTGGGACCGGCTGCTGATGATGACGATGTAGGTGGGCGTCGCCTCCCGAACCCGCCGGGTCACCTCCAGGCCGTCCATCTCGGGCATCGTGACGTCGATGGTCGCCAGCGCGGGGCGGTGCTCGAGGGCGAGCGCGATACCGTCGGGCCCGTTGGTCGCGGTGACGACTCCGAAGCCGGCCTGGCTCAGCAGCACCTCCAGCAGGTCGACGGTGTCTTGATCATCGTCGATGACGAGGGCTACTGGCTGGGTGACCGAGACTTCCGACACGGCATGGAGTATCGCCCCCGAAGGGCGGCCCCGTCAGCCGATCGGCCAGGCAAGCGGCCCGGAGAGGCGTACTTCACCACGGCGCGGTTGCGCCGGATCAGCTCCTCGCCGAGGACTGCCCCGGTGTGCCGGCCGTGGACGGTCCGCCAGATCTCGTTGCTGCGGCGCACCAGCCCGTCCTCGCCCTGCTCGAAGCGCTCGGCTCGCGCCTCGACCGAGTAGGAGACCGGCCCCGGTGGGCGAGCACGGCCGCCGGCTTCAGCCACGGGTGGCGCTGGGAGGGGGTCACACCGGTGGGACGCGACCTGCCGGAGGTTGGTTGTCAGCGGCCCCGCGCCGGGCGGAGCGACCACAGGATGCCGGTGACGAGCAGCACGGCGACCCCGGCGAGACCGAGCAGCAGGGGCACGAAGATCGTGGCCAGCAGCCCGAGCACGAAGCTGCCGATGCGCGGCGCGGGACCGATCTCGACCAGGGATCCCGGGCCCGAACCGGTCCGGCTGCAGGTGACCTCGACGTGCTCGGACGCCGGGTCGAATCGCCAGGCGCCGACCCAGTCGCCGACCGGACCCGCGCCGCGGCGGAACTCCCCGCCCGGCGCTCGCAACGGGACCGACTCGCCGGTCTCTCGGTCTGCCACCGTGCACGCCGGCACGGAGTCGCCGTCGAAGTTCCACAGCATCTGCTCCCCGTCGGAGGCCAGCTCGACCGCGTGCGGCGCACCGTCGCGAGGCACCTCGACGTCGGTGTGCACGAACGCGGACAGGGTCCACACGAACAGGCCGATCCCCGCGCCGACCGCGGCCACCAGCAGGGCGATCCCGAGTCCGAACCACCAGGCGCTGGGCCGTGGCTTGGCGGGCGGCGGCGGTCCGTAGGATGGCGTGGGCCAGCTCATGGGACGACTCTGCCCGATTTTCGCCCCGCGGACGCCGTCTGGCAGACTTGGCGGCTGAGTCCTGCGCGCCCGGCCCCTCTCATCCGGTCGCCGCAGAGCCCATCGAAGGTCCCGGCCGGTGCTTTCCCCACCTGGTCCCGGTGCCCTTCACCCACACACAACTTCCGAGGAGACACCACAGACGTGGCCGTCAAGATCCGTTTGAAGCGCCTGGGCAAGGTCCGGGTGCCGCAGTACCGCATCGTCGTCGTCGACGCCCGCCAGAAGCGCGACGGCCGGGTGATCGAGGAGATCGGCAAGTACCACCCCAAGGAGCACCCGTCGTACATCGACGTCGTCTCCGACCGGGCGCAGTACTGGCTCGGAGTCGGCGCCCAGCCGACCGAGGCGGTCGCGAAGATCCTCAAGATCACCGGCGACCTGCAGAAGTTCAAGGGCACCTCCGGCCAGGAGGGCACCCTCAAGGTCGCCGAGCCCAAGCGCGACAAGCTGGAGATCTTCAACGAGGCCCTCAAGGAGGCCGCGAGCGAGCCCAAGGGCGACGCCGTGACCAAGAAGGCCGCGCCGAAGAAGAAGGCGGAGGCCAAGCCCGAGGAGGCCGAGGCTGCTCCTGCCGAGGCTCCGGCTGAGGCTGAGGCTCCCGCTCCGGTGCCCGCCGATGAGACCCCCGAGGTCGCGGCCGAGGCGGCCGAGGCCGCCGAGGGCACCGGCGACACGGGCAAGGCGGAGTCCTGAGCGCCATGCTCGCCGAGGCGCTCGAGCACCTGGTGCGCGGCGTCGTCGACCACCCCGACGACGTGAGCGTCCGGGACAAGCAGCTGCGTCGCGGCTCCATCCTCGAGGTCCGGGTGCACCCCGATGACCTCGGGAAGGTCATCGGCCGCAGCGGCCGCACGGCCACGGCGTTCCGCACGGTGATCTCCGCGCTCGCCGGCCGCGGCGGGGCCCGCATCGACTTCGTCGACGTGGACCGTCGTCGATAGCGGTACGAGCCACGCGAGCACGTACGGGCGCCGTCCCCACGGGGGCGGCGCCCGTTCCGCGTCTCCGGGGCCGGGTCTCGTCCCGCGGTTGCGTCCGGCGAGCGGGGTCGGTTGGCTCGAGCCATGACTCTCACGCTCGCCGACCTGCACCCGGTGCTCGGGCTGCACATCACCGCCGGTCCGCTCGAGCTGCGCGGGATCACCGACGAGGACCTGCTCGGGCTGTGTGAGCTGGCGCAGCGCGGTGTCCACCCACCCGAGCAGATGCCCTTCTACGTGCCGTGGACCGACGCCCCGCCCGGTGTGCTCGCGCGGAGCACGGCGAGCTACCACTGGCGCAACCGGGCCGACTACTCCGTCGCGTCCTGGGCGCTCGAGCTCGGGGTGCGGTACGACGGCGTCCTGGTCGGCTGCCAGGGCTTCCGCACCCGCGACTTCCTCGTCACCCGCAGCGGCGAGACCGGGTCCTGGCTGGGCCGCGCGCACCAGGGCCGGGGGATCGGCACGCTGATGCGCCAGGCGGTCTGCACGTTCGCCTTCGACCACCTGGGGGCGACCGAGGTGACCTCGGGGGCCTTCCTCGACAACCCGGCCTCGCTGGCGGTCTCGCGCAAGCTCGGCTACCGCGACAACGGCCGCCGGCGCCTGGAGCGGCGACCCGGTGAGCTCGCGGTCAACCAGCAGCTGGTGCTCTCACCCGACGACCTGGTCCGTGGCGCCCCCCTCGAGGTCGAGGGGCTGCCCGGGTTCCGACGCCTGGTCGGGCTGGAGGGGGCCTACCCCCTACCCTGACCGCGTGGAGACCATCGAGGTCCTGGTGGGACGGATCGGCAAGCCGCACGGCATCCGGGGGGAGCTCACCCTCGACGTGCGCACGGACGAGCCCGAACGGCGGTTCGCGCCCGGCGCGGTCCTGCGCGCCGAGCCGCCGGCGGGGTCCGCCTCCCGGCTGCGCAGGGTCACCGTGCGGTCCGCCCGCTGGCACCAGTCGACGCTGCTGGTCGCCTTCGAGGAGGTCGCCGACCGCACCGCCGCGGAGGCGGCGCGCGGCATCCTCCTGCACGCGACCGTCCCCGCGGACGCCGCCCCGGACGACCCCGACGAGTACTACGACCACCAGCTGGTCGGCCTCGCGGCGTACGACGTCTCCGGCGCCGCGCTCGGCTCGGTCACCGGACTGGTCCACGGCGGCGCCCAGGACCTGCTCACCGTGCGCACCCCCGATGGCCGCGACGCGCTCGTGCCGTTCGTCAAGGCACTGGTCCCCGAGGTCGACCTCGCCGGCCGTCGCGTGGTCATCGCGGACCGTCCCGGCCTGGTCACGCCGCTGCCCGAGGACGACGAGCACTAGTGCGCATCGACATCGTCTCGATCTTCCCCGAGTACCTCGCGCCCCTGGAGCTCTCGCTGGCCGGGAAGGCGCGCGAGAAGGGCCTGATCGACGTCCGGGTCCACGACCTGCGCGCCTGGACCCACGACCGGCACCGCACGGTCGACGACACCCCGTACGGCGGCGGCGCCGGCATGGTGATGAAGCCCGAGCCGTGGGGCGAGGCCCTCGACGCGCTCGGCGTGCTCGACGGAGACGGCGCGACCGTCGTGGTCACCACCCCGTCGGGGCAGCCGTTCACCCAGGAGGTCGCGCGCGAGCTCGCCACGCGGGAGCGGCTGGTCTTCGCCTGCGGTCGCTACGAGGGGATCGACCAGCGGGTCCTGGAGGAGGTCGCCGAGCGCGCCGAGCTGCGCGAGATCTCACTGGGCGACTACGTGCTCAACGGAGGCGAGGTCGCCGCGCTCGCGATCACCGAGGCGGTCGTGCGGCTGGTGCCCGGGTTCATGGGCAACGCCGAGTCGCTCCTCGAGGAGTCCCACGAGGGCGGCCTGCTGGAGTACCCCGTCTACACCAAGCCCGGGTCCTGGCGCGGACGCGCCGTACCTCCCGTGCTGCTGTCGGGCGACCACGCCGCCATCGCGGCCTGGCGCCACGACCAGGCCGTACGCCGGACCGCCGAGCGCCGGCCCGACCTCCTCCACCCCTCGGTGGTGCTGGACGGTGTCGAGGTGCGCGCGGCCGAGCCGGCCGACGCGGGGGAGCTGTACGTGCTCCAGCTGGCCTGCTGGGTGCAGGAGCTGCACGCCAACCCGGGTGTGCGGATCCCGGCGCTGCACGAGTCCCTGGAGGACCTGGCGGCCTGGCTGGACCGGGACACGGTGCTGGTGGCGCGGGCCGGGGGTCGGCTGGTCGGGGCGGTGCGGGCGTCCCTGGACGAGCAGACCTGGGAGGTCGGCCGGCTGATGGTCGCGCCGGACCTCGCCGGTCGCGGGCTCGGCCGCACGCTGTTGACCCGCATCGAGGCCTTGGCGCCGCCCGAGGCCACGACGTACGCGCTGTTCACGGGCGCGGGCAGCGCCCGCAACCAGCGGATGTACAAGAAGGCGGGCTACCGTCTGCGCGGCGAGGTCGAGCCGGGGGTGGTCCGGATGACCAAGCGGATTTCCCGGCGCTGACGGAGCTGTGGCAGACTGGCTCCTCGGCCCAGTCGGCCAAACAAGGATCGCCCGGAGGACATGTCCGCCGGGGCTCCGCACCGGTTCCTGCCACAGGGGGAACATGGCGCCGCCGGCCAGCACGGACTGGGCCCACAAGTGAACGGTTCCGATACCGCGGCTGACCTGTGGCACTCGCGAGGAGAGACATGAGCAACGTCATCGCCGAGCTCGGCAACGCCACCAAGCGCACCGACCTCCCCGACTTCCGTTCGGGCGACACCGTCAAGGTGCACGTGAAGGTCGTCGAGGGCAACCGGTCTCGCGTCCAGATCTTCCAGGGCGTCGTCATCCGCCTCCAGGGCTCCGGTGTGGGTCGCAGCTTCACCGTCCGCAAGGTCTCCTTCGGCGTCGGTGTCGAGCGGACCTTCCCGCTGCACTCCCCGATCTTCGAGCAGATCGAGGTCGTGACCCGCGGTGACGTCCGCCGCGCGAAGCTCTACTACCTGCGCAACCTGCGCGGCAAGAAGGCGAAGATCAAGGAGCGCCGCGAGGCCTGAGCGAGATTTCTCAGGCAGCCTGACTACGCTTCCCGCGTGACTTCCGAAGACCGCGACTCCACGTCCGTCGCCGAACCCGACGAGACCGGAGCGCGGTCTTCGCACTCCCCGGCACCCGCCTCGAAGCCCGCCAAGAAGAAGCACCTGCCGGTCTGGCAGGAGACGATCCTGCTCCTCGGCATCGCCGTCGTGCTGGCGATCGTCATCAAGGCGCTGTTCGTCCAGGCCTTCTACATCCCGTCGCAGTCGATGGAGCCCGGTCTGGTCAAGAACGACCGGATCCTGGTACAGAAGGTGTCCTACTGGTTCGGCGGCGGCCCCGAGCGCGGGGACGTCGTCGTGTTCAAGGACCCGGGCGGCTGGCTGACCGCCGAGGAGTCGGCCGGGCCGACCAACGGGGTCGCGAAGCTGCTGTCCAAGGTGGGCCTCTACCCCTCCGGCGGCCACCTGGTGAAGCGGGTCATCGGGGTCGCGGGCGACACCGTCTCCTGCTGCGACGTCCGGGGCCGGATCGAGGTCAACGGCCAGCCGCTCGACGAGAAGGACTACGCGCGGCTCGACGGGGCGGAGTGCTACGGCCCGATGGTCGACGGCTGCGACAAGGACTGGGAGATCGGGCCCATCCCGGCGGGCCACATCTTCGTGATGGGCGACAACCGCAACAACTCCGCCGACTCCTCCTTCCACATGTGCAAGCCGAGCGAGACCGACTGCACCAAGAACCCGTACGTCGACGTCGGTGACGTGGTCGGCAAGGTGTTCGTGCTGCTCTGGCCCAGTGATCACTTCAAGTTCCTGCATCGTCCCGACACCTTCGCGGGCGTGCCCGACCCGTCCTAGCGCCGTGACCGAGCCAGCGCCATGAGCGAGCTGCCCCGCGGATCCACGATCCGCAAGGACGCCGGCCTGTACGGCTACGAGCGGGCCCTGCGCCGGCACGGGATCGAGCCGATCGCCGGCGTCGACGAGGCCGGCCGTGGCGCCTGCGCCGGGCCGCTGGTCGCCGGCGCCGCCATCCTGCCTCCCGGCAAGGCCGGCATCGTCCCCGGCCTCGCGGACTCCAAGCTGCTCACCGAGCGGGCGCGGGAGCGTTGCTACGAGCAGATCGTGCGCCGGGCGGTCTCCTGGTCGGTCGTCGTGGTCTCGCACGAGGAGTGCGACCGGCTCGGCATGCACGTGGCCAACGTCGAGGCCCTGCGGCGGGCGGTGGCGCTGCTCGACCTGCCGCCGGCGTACGTCCTGACCGACGGGTTCCCGGTCGACGGCCTCGGTGTCCCCGGCCTCGCGGTGTGGAAGGGCGACCGGGTGGCCGCGTGCATCTCCGCGGCCTCGGTCCTCGCGAAGGTCACCCGGGACCGGATCATGACCGAGCTCGACGCGTCCTGGCCGGCGTACGACTTCAAGACCCACAAGGGCTACATCACCGAGGTGCACAGCGCCGCGCTCACCGCGCACGGACCCTCGCCGATCCACCGGATGCGCTTCGTCAACGTCCGGCGGGCCGCGGGGCTCGAGCCGCTGGATCCCGTGCAGAATGGTGAGGAAGCGGTCGAGCTGGTCGAGGTCACGGAGGGAACGAGATGAGCGCCGAGGATCTCGAGAAGTACGAGACCGAGATGGAGCTGACCCTCTACCGCGAGTACCGCGACGTGGTCGGCATCTTCAAGTACGTCGTCGAGACCGACCGCCGCTTCTACCTCTGCAACCAGGTCGACGTGAAGGCCCGCACCGAGGCCGGCGACGTGTTCTTCGAGGTCTCGATGAGCGACGCGTGGGTCTGGGACATGTACCGCCCGGCCCGCTTCGCCAAGAACGTCAAGGTGCTCACGTTCAAGGACGTCAACGTCGAGGAGCTCAGCCCCTCCGAGATCGACCCGCCGAAGGCCTGACCGCGCTCCGGCCGGACCAGACCAGTTCCGCCGAATCGGCCGCCGACGTGGTCTACGCCACATAGCCTGTGGTTCGGCGGCCGTGGGGACCGCCGTCTGACACCGAGGTGAGCGATGGCCGGTGGGGAGGCACGGCGACGCCGTGTGCGCGCCGGCGGGCGTGAGCGTGGCGCCGCCGCGGTCGAGTTCGCGCTGGTCGCCCCGATCCTGCTGCTGCTGGTCTTCGGCATCATCAGCTACGGCTACATGCTCAGCTTCCGCCAGGCGCTGAGCCAGGGCGCCGCCGAGGGAGCGCGGGCGGCGGCAGTGTCGGCGCTGCCGGCCGCCGCGGACAAGCAGCAGGCCGCGCTCGACGCCGTCAACGAGGCGCTCGACTCCTACGGCGTCACGTGCCAGGGCACCGCAGCGGGCTCCAGCCTGCTGAAGGGGACCACCGCCGTCGGCTCCTGCTCGGTCCTCACGGCAGCGTGCGCCAACGACGGCACCAAGGAGTGCGTGACGGCGTCGCTGGACTACGAGTACGCCGACCACCCGCTGCTGCCCAGCGTCCCCGGGCTCGGCGCCGTGCTGCCCGACCACCTGCGGTACGACGCGGTGGCCCAGGTCAGCGGATGAGGCGCCAGCGCGACGAGCGGGGGGCCGTTGTCCCGTTCGTCGCGGTGACGCTCACGCTGCTGATCGCAATGGCCGCGTTCGCCGTCGACCTGGGAATGCAGCGCGTCGTGCGCCGGGACATGCAGGCCCTCGCCGACGTCGTCGCCCTCGACCTCTCCCGACTCGTCAACGGCCGCACCGCGGCCCAGATCGAGGCCGGCTACAACGGCTTCCCGACCATCTCCACCGAGCTGGGCCGCAGCGTGGCCCGCAACAGGGACACCCTCGGGGACGCGCCCGTGGTGACCTACAAGCTCGTCCACCTCGACGCCGCGACCGGCCTGCTGGAGACCTCCGGCGGCGCCGTGAAGGCCTACAGCGGAACCGAGGTGCCGAACGCCGTGTGGGTCCAGGCCGAGGGCTCGGTCGACTTCGCGTTCGCGACCGGATCGGGTGGCGCCGTGCGGACCGCGGTGGCCCAGCCGAGCCCGTCGGCCTGCTTCCGCCTCGGCTCCTACGCGGCCGGGGTCAGCACGGAGGACGCGACCCTGCTCAACACGCTCCTCACTGGGCTGCTCGGCACGTCCGTCAACCTCAGCCTGGCGTCGTACCAGGCTCTCGCCGGCGCCGGCGTGAGCGTCATGGACCTCGTCGGTGTCGACTCCCTGGCTGTCGGGTCGTTCGACGAGCTGATGGCGCTGGACGGGCTGACGGTCGCCAACGTGCTCAGCGCGAGCGCGACCGCGCTGCAGAACAACGGCGGCGACGCGGTCGCCGTGTCGGCGCTGCAGGCCATCGCCGTCGACGCCATCGGACCGACGACGATCGGGTTCGCCGACCTGCTGAGCATCGCGACCGGAGACTCCGCCGCCCTCGGTGCGTCGCTCAACGTGCTCGACGTCGTCACCGCCGCCGCGTTCGCGGCCAACGGCAGCCACGTGCTGACCATGCCCGGGCTCGGCCTGCTGTTGCCCAGCCTGGGCACGGTCTCGAGCAGCACGTTGGACGTCGGGAACCAGCCGACGCTCGCGTGCGGCGCCGAGGGCGTCGCCGAGGCGCGCAGCGGTCAGGCGTCGACGGCCGTGAGCGGGACCCTCGCGGACATCTCGGTCGACCTCCTGCTCACCCAGTTCGCCGCCCGCACCACGATCACCACCGGCCTGGTCCTGGCCAGCGCCGAGGGCCTTCTCACCGACATCACCTGCGGCGACGCGAC
Organism: Nocardioides sp. JS614; assembly: GCF_000015265.1. NCBI lineage: Bacteria > Bacillati > Actinomycetota > Actinomycetes > Propionibacteriales > Nocardioidaceae > Nocardioides > Nocardioides sp. JS614. Next base: position 3,452,887 of record NC_008699.1, on the reverse strand, counting down.
CGCGCTCACCAACGCCGAGGGCATCGACGTCCAGGTCAGCTCCGCGCTCGCCTCGAGCGTGTCGCTCACCGCCAGCATCCGGGTGACCGCCACCGTGGACGTCGGGCTGGCGACGGTGACGGTCGACGTGACCACCCCGACGACGACCTCGAGCGGACCGAGCACCACTCCGGCGACGACCGTCCAGTTCCGGCACCCGCCGGACGACTACGACACTGCCAAGACCTTCGGCTCCGGGGTGGTCCTCGCCGGCCTGACGACCCCGACCGCCGACCCGGACGCGGACGTCGAGGTCACCCTCGCGGGCGTCACCACCAGCGCGAAGCTCTCCGCCTATCCGACGGTCCAAGCCGCGGTGAACACGGTGCTGGCCACCGCGACCGTCGCCGCGAACGTGACGGTCGGCCAGCTCAACTCCGCGCTGGCCGGGCCGCTGGCGAAGCTCGCCGGCGCCCGCATCGCCGGCGCCGACGTCTTTGCCGTGCCGCGGCCGTCCTGCGGAGACGTCGCGCTCCGCGGCTGACCCGCCCCACCCGCTCGACCGGCCCCTCAGGACGGGATCCGCACCGGAGTGCCGACCCGCGCCACGACGGCAAGCCCGGCGGCCGCCAGGGCGAGGAACACCGGGACGGCGACCATGGCCGTCTTGAGAGAGGTGGCGTCGGCGACCGCGCCGACCGTGAGGGGCGCGAGGAGCACCGCGAACGAGGTCGCGGTGACCGCCCGGCCACTGGCGAGCACCGCCCGGTCGGGTGCCAACGAGACGGCGAGCGACATGCCCATCGGGAACAGGTTGCCGATTCCGAGCCCGATCAGCGCGAGGCCGGCGACGGCCTGCACCGCCGTGGTCGCCGGCCACAGCGCGACGAAGCCGACGGTGCTGACCACGAGCGCGGCCGCGAGCAGGCGGGCGGGGTCCGTACGCCGGGCCAGACGGCTGCCGACCACCCGGCCGACGAGGACGCCGCCGAAGTAGCCGATCATCAGCGAGACCGCACGATCCGCCGAGACGTCGACGGCCTCCTCGACGAAGCTCGACCCCCAGCCGGTGATGCACCACTCCGCCGCCGTCGTGCACACCAGGATCCCGGCCGCGACCCAGAACGCCCGCGGGAGGCGGCCGGTCGCCGTGGCTGACGGCGGCGGGGTCTCGAGGACGAGCCCCCGGTTGCGCCACCACAGCAGCACCGGCACGGCCAGCGAGGCCAGCAGCGCCGTACGCCAGCCCAGTCCGAGCGCCGCGGTCAGCGAGAGAGCGCCGATGAGGACCACGTAGGCGACGCTGGCGGAGACGTTCGCCTCGGTCAGCGCGATGGTGCGGAAGTCGCCGTGCTGGTCGGAGAGCACGGCCTGCAGGGTCACGATGAGCAGCCCGCCGCCGAGGCCCATCACCAGCACGGACCCGATGGTCACCGCAGCGGCGGTGCCGGCGGTCAAGCCGACCGTCCCGGCTCCGAGCAGCGTGGCGGCGGTCCACAGCAGGAGGCGTCTGCCGACGGCTGTCTCCAACGGCGCGGTGAGGATGCCGGCCGCCATGCTCCCGGCCGCGAACGCCGCGACGTGGAGGCCGCCGGTGGAGTAGCTCAGGTCGAGCTCGTCGCGCAGGTGCGGGACGACGAGACCCGGGGCGGCCTGGAGGTAGGCGAACCAGCCGAGCACGACGTACATGACCCACGTGACCCGGTCACGGGTGAACACGGGGGTCATGCGTGAACGGTACCCAGGCCTGGCCTGGCCTGGCCTGGCCGGGCCGTCCGGCCCGCCCGGCGTCCACAGCCCGCCTCCGATCCCGGTCGTCCACAAGGACGCCGATCGCAGGCCCGCTTCGTCCGTGCTGCCGGGGAGGCTCCTGCGCAGGAGGTCGAGAACATGACGAGTTCGGCTGCGGCCGCGATCAAGCAGGCGCTGGGCGCCTACGGCGAGACCCTCGCCGCGCGCCACCTGGTGGGGCAGGGCATGGTCCTGCTCGAGCGCAACTGGCGCTGTGAGGCGGGAGAGATCGACCTGGTCCTACGTGACGGCGACGTCCTGGTGGTGTGCGAGGTCAAGACCCGCAGCAGCCTGCGCTACGGCACCCCGCACGAGGCCGTCACCGACATCAAGGTCGCCCGGCTGCGCCGGCTGGCGTCGCGCTGGGTCCAGGACCGGGGCGTCGCGGTGCGGGACATCCGGATCGACCTGGTCGGCATCGTCCGGCCGCGCCGCGGATCCTCGGTCGTCGACCACGTGCGGGGGATCGGCTGATGCCCTTCGCGACCGCCCACACCGTCTCGCTGCACGGCGCCGTGGGCCACCTCATCGACGTCCAGTCCGACGTCTCGCCCGGTCAGGTCGGCGTCACCATGGTCGGCCGGGCCGACACGATGGTCAGCGAGTCCCGCGACCGGTGCCGGATGGCGATCATCAACAGCGAGCTCGACTGGCCCGCGACCCGGCGGATCACGATCCTGCTCTCGCCGGCCGACCTGGCCAAGAGCGGCACCCACTTCGACTTGGCCATCGCGGTCTCGGTCCTCGCGGCCGCCGGCAGCGTGCCGGCCCGGTCCCTCGAGGGCACCGCCTTCATCGGCGAGCTCACCCTGGACGGCAACCTGCGCTCTGCCGCGGGAGTCCTGCCGATGGCCCTCGCCGCCGCCGCGCGCGGCATCCGGGCCGTGTTCGTGCCCGAGCCGCACGTCGCCGAGGCCGCGATGGTGCCGGACCTGAGCGTGATCGGGGTGCGCTCGTTGAGCCAGGTGGTCGCCGTGCTCCGTGACGAGGAGCCACCCGACGCGCCACCGGTGGCGCCGATGTCGGGCGCCCAGCTCCTCGCGTGGCGCGGCCAGGAGCGGCTCGATGAGCTCGACCTGGCCGACCTGGTCGGCATCGACGACGCCCGCTACGCCGTCGAGGTGGCGGCCGCAGGCGGACACCATCTGCTGATGTCGGGGCCTAAGGGGTGCGGCAAGACGAGTCTCGCCGAGCGGATCGCCGGCATCCTCCCGGACCTGACCCACGCCGAGTCGGTGGAGCTGAGCGCGATCCACTCCCTAGCCGGCATCCTCGACCCGGCCGCGGGCTTCCCGACCAGACCGCCGTTCTCGGCGCCGCACCACGATGCCAGCAAGGCCAGCCTGATCGGCGGCGGCCTCGGCATCGTCCGCCCCGGCGAGGTCAGCAAGGCCCACTCCGGGGTCCTCTTCCTGGACGAGTTCCCGCTCTTCCACTCCGACGTCATCGAGGCGCTGCGGCAGCCGCTCGAGAACGGCGACGTCACGGTCGCCCGACGCGACGAGTCGGTGACCCTCCCGGCGCGATGCATGGTCGTCCTCGCGGCCAACCCGTGCCCGTGCGGCGACTACAGCGCAGACGTGCGGATCAACAACTGCAGCTGTCGCGAGGTGCAGCGCCGCGCCTACCGCAACAAGGTCACCGGGCCGGTGACGGACCGGGTCGACATCGTGCGGCACCTGCCGCCCCTGCGGAAGCGCGACGCGCTCGCCGATCTCGCGCCGCCGGAGTCGACGGCCCAGGTCCGCGAGCGGGTGGTCGCGGCCCGTGCTCGCCAGGCCGAGCGGTACGCCGAGGAGAGCTGGCGGCTCAACGGGCATGCGCCCGGCCCGGTGCTGCGGGAGCGCTGGCCGTTGACCAAGGCCGGCCAGAAGGCGGTCGACGACCAGCTCTACAACGGGCGGTTGAGCCGGCGCGGCGCCACCCGTGTCCACCGGCTCGCCTGGACGGTCGCCGACCTGCGACACCTCGACCAGCCCGGTCTCGACGAGGTCGACACCGCGCTGCGCCTCCGCACCGGCGACCTCCTGCTGCTGTCGATGCTGGAGCGGGTCGGATGAGCGCGTCCGAGGAGGACCGCCTGCTTCGGGTCGCGCTGTCGGCGCTCGGTGAGCCCGGCGACCCCCGGCTCCTGGACTGGGTCACCCGGCTCGGGCCAGCCGCGGTCCACGAGCTGCTGCTGACCGGGCACACGCTCGAGGAGCTCCAGACCGATCCCGACGCGCGCCGCGCGGCCGAGGACCCGCAGCGGACCCTGGCCCGGGCAGCCGACCGAGGCCTGCGCTTCGTCGTCCCGGGAGACGAGGAGTGGCCGACCCAGCTCGACGACCTGGCCACGGCCGCTCCACTGCAGAACCGCGGCGGCGCCCCACTCGGCCTGTGGGTGCGCGGCCCGGCCCGGCTCGACGACCTCGCCGGGTCCGTCGCCGTCGTCGGGTCCCGGTCCGCCACGACCTACGGCGCCGAGGTCGCCACCGACCTCGCGGCTGCGATCGCGGCCGTCGACCGCGCCGTCGTCTCCGGTGCCGCCTACGGGATCGACCAGGCCGCGCACCGCGGGGCGCTCGTCGGCGGCGGGTCGACGGTGGCGGTGCTCGCGTGCGGCGCCGACCGGTGCTATCCCGCCGCACACCGAGAGCTGATCGAATACATCGCCGGCCACGGTGCGGTCGTGTCCGAGGCGCTGCCGGGCTGGTCGCCGACCCAGCTCCGGTTCCTCGCGCGCAACCGGCTGATCGCCGCGCTGAGCGTCGGCACCGTGGTCGTGGAGGCCGCGGCGCGCAGCGGCGCGCTCAACACGGCGAACTGGGCCACCCGCCTCAACCGGCACGTGCTCGGCGTGCCCGGGCCGGTGACCAGCGCGCCGTCGGAGGGCGTGCACCACCTGATCCGCTCCCAGGCCGCCGTCCTGGTGACCTCGGGCGCGGACGTGCTCGAGGTGGTCAGTGCCACGGGCCAGCACCTCGCCGCCGAGCCGCGCGGCCCGGTCCGGTCCCGCGACCGACTCACCACCCGCCAGCGGCAGGTGCTCGACGCGGTGCCGGTGGCCCAAGCGGCCCCCGAGACATCGATCGCCCGCACCGCCGGCCTCGGTCTCACCGAAGCCCGCAAGGTGCTCGTCGCGCTCGCCGAGCGCGGCCTCGCCGAGCAGGTCCCGGGCGGTTGGCGGCTCGCCGCACTGGCTCACCAGTAGCGCCCGGCCTCCTTCCTAGACTCGGGGCGTGAGCGAGGAGGAGCAGTCGGCGCGGCTTCCCGAGGCGATGGCCCGGGCGCTCGGCGACTACGAGCGTCACCTCGCCGCCGAGCGGGACCTGTCCGAGCACACGGTGCGTGCGTACATCGGGGATGTGGCCGGGCTCCTGGAGCATGCCAGCCGGCTCGGCCAGACCGAGCCCGGCGACCTCGACCTGCGGACCCTGCGGAGCTGGCTGGCCAAGCAGCAGACCATGGGCCGCTCCCGGACCACCCTCGCCCGTCGGGCTACCGCAGCGCGGGTGTTCACCGCCTGGCTGGCTCGCACCGGCCGCACTCCGCTGGACGCCGGCGCGAGCCTCGGTGCGCCCAAGGCGCACCGGACGCTGCCACCGGTGCTGCGCACCGACGAAGCGGCCGACCTGGTCCGCGCGGCGGTCGAGCACGCCGACGACGGCAGCCCGGTCGGTCTGCGCGACGTGGCGATGCTCGAGCTGCTCTACGCGACCGGCATCCGGGTGGGAGAGCTCGTCGGCCTCGACATCGACGACCTGGACCGCGAGCGCAACGTGGTCCGGGTGCTCGGCAAGGGCCGCAAGGAGCGGACCGTTCCGTTCGGGCGGCCCGCCGCCCGCGCCGTGGACTTCTGGCTCAAGCACGGCCGGCCGCTGCTCGCGGTCGAGGGGAGCGGCGCCGCGCTGTTCCTCGGCGCCCGCGGCCGCCGCATCGACCAGCGCGCGGTCCGCACGGTCGTGCACCGGCGCATCGCGGAGGTGCCGGGCGCGCCCGACATCGGCCCGCACGGGTTGCGGCACACCGCCGCCACGCACCTGCTCGAGGGCGGCGCCGACCTGCGCTCGGTGCAGGAGCTGCTCGGCCACGCCTCGCTTGCGACCACCCAGATCTACACCCACGTCAGCACCGAGCGGCTGCGGCGGGCCTACCAGCAGGCACACCCCAGAGCCTGAGGACGGGCCCATAGCGCCATCGGCGCGACCCAGCCGGCGTACACCAGCGACGGCGGACGCCACGGCGACGCGACGGCGCCGCGGCCGACCGGCTCGTCGCGCCAGAGCGGCAACAGTCGCACCGGTCCGGCGCCGACGAGCCGCAGTGGGTCGAGGTAGGTGTCACCGCGGATCCATCCCCAGTGCAGGCACGCCCGTGGCGGGCAGTGCGACCCGACGGCCGAGAGCCGGCCGATCCGATCGCCTGCCGCGATCGTCGCGCCCACGCCGACCGAGGCGTCGACGGGCTCGTAGGTCGTGCGGGTCGCGCCGTGGTCCACGACCACCACACCGCGCCCGGCCAGCGGCCCGGCCCAGGTGACCCGGCCCGGCAGTGCGGCGCGGACCGGTTGACCCGGCGAGCCGAGCAGGTCGACGCCACGGTGCCCGGCGCCCCACGGGTCATCGGGCGGGTCGAGCCCGGCGACGACCGAGGGTGCGGGCAGCAACGGCCACACGCCGACCGGGTCGGTCTCGCCCGCCGAGGCGGGCGGCGCGGCGAGCAGGACCAGCACCAGACCCAGTAGGAGGGTCGGGACGACGTGGCGGGCGGTGGGTCGGCTGGCCATGGGTCGACCCTGCGCCCTCGACGCGCCCGCCGCGACCGGCCCGTGGCCTCCTGGGGACGACCCGGTCCGAGGCGGGCCTGTGCGCGGTGACCGGGCCGGGCCCGGAGCCTCCCCGGATTGGCGGCCCCGCCCCGGCGTCGACTAGGCTGATCGACGCAATCCTTGTGGATTGACTTCGCACGCTCGCAGACCGCGACGGGCCCTGGAACTCCGAGGTCCCGACCACCCGTGGGCGACGACCCTCAGTCCGTCCGGGCGACCGGACGGTCGGGTTGCGCGCAGCGTCAGGGCAGCCGACACCCGTCGGGTGCAGCAACTGAAAACTACGACTGGGACCGCCCCGGTCCGGCCTGTTCGAAGGCCGGGCGCGAACGGCGGTGGGCCCGACACAACAGGAGATTCACATGGCAGTCGTGACCATGCGCCAGCTTCTCGAGAGCGGCGTGCACTTCGGGCACCAGACCCGTCGCTGGAACCCGAAGATGAAGCGCTTCATCATGACCGAGCGCAACGGCATCTACATCATCGACCTGCAGCAGTCGTTGGCCTACATCGACCGGTCCTACGCCTTCGTCAAGGAGACGGTGGCCAAGGGCGGCACGATCATGTTCGTCGGCACCAAGAAGCAGGCCCAGGAGGCGATCGCCGAGCAGGCGACCCGGGTCGGCATGCCGTACGTCAACCAGCGCTGGCTCGGCGGCATGCTCACGAACTTCTCGACGGTGCACCAGCGGATCAACCGCCTCAAGGAGCTCGACGAGATCGACTTCGACGACGTGGCCGGCAGCAGCCGCACCAAGAAGGAGCTGCTGCAGATGCGCCGCGAGCGCGACAAGCTGAACAAGTCGCTCGGCGGCATCCGCGAGATGACGCGGACCCCCTCCGCCGTCTGGATCGTCGACACCAACAAGGAGCACCTGGCGGTCGAGGAGGCGCGCAAGCTGCGCATCCCGATCATCGGCATCCTGGACTCCAACTGCGACCCCGACCTGGTCGACTTCCCGATCCCGGGCAACGACGACGCGATCCGCGCGGTCGGCCTGCTGACCCGCGTGGTCGCCGACGCCGTCGCGGAGGGCCTGATCGCCCGCTCGGGCGTCAAGGCCGGCGAGGGCGCCGAGGCCGTGGGCGCCGAGGAGCCGTTGGCCGAGTGGGAGCGCGAGCTGCTGGGCGGCGAGGCCGAGCAGGCCGCGGTCGACGCGACCGGCGGTGCCGCCACCGAGGAGACCCCTGCCGCGGAGTCGACCGGTGCGGCCAGCGAGGCTGCAGCGGTCAGCGAGGCGGCCGAGCCTGCCACCGAGCAGCCGGCCGCCGACGCCGAGGCCTGATCGGGCCCCGCCCGCTGCCGCAGCACTGACGACAACCTGCCGACACTTCGAGGAAGAAGGACCATGGCGAACATCTCCGCCGCCGACGTCAAGAAGCTCCGTGAGCTCACCGGCGCCGGCATGATGGACTGCAAGAAGGCGCTCGAGGAGGCCGACGGCGACTTCGAGAAGGCCGCCGAGCTGATCCGCATCAAGCTCGGCAAGAAGATGGCCGAGCGCGGTGCCGAGCGCGAGGCCTCGAACGGCCTGGTCGCCACCTCCGGTGGCGCCCTGGTCGAGCTCAACTGCGAGACCGACTTCGTCGCCAAGGGTGACGACTTCGTCGCCGCCGCCCAGCAGATCGCCGACGCGGCCGACGAGGCCAAGGCCGGCGACGTGGAGGCCCTCAAGGCTGTCCGGCTCGGCGACAAGACCGTCGGCGAGGTCGTCGAGAACCTCGCGATCACCATCGGCGAGAAGATCGAGCTCGGCCGGGTGGCCTACTTCGACGGCCCGGTCGTGGCCTACATGCACAAGCGTGCGGCCGACCTGCCGCCCGCGGTCGGCGTGCTCGTCGAGTACGACGGCGCCGAGGCCGGCGCCCGGGGTGCCGCGATGCAGATCGCGGCCATGCGGCCGCAGTACCTCACCCGCGAGGAGGTCCCCGGGGACCGGGTCGCCAAGGAGCGGGAGATCGCCGAGGCGACCTCTCGTGAGGAGGGCAAGCCCGAGCAGGCGATCGCCAAGATCACCGAGGGCCGGCTCAACGGGTTCTTCAAGGACGTCGTGCTGCTCGAGCAGCCGTCGGTCACCGAGAGCAAGAAGAGCGTCAAGGCCGTCCTGGACGAGGCCGGCACCACCGTGAAGCGGTTCGCCCGTTTCGAGGTCGGCGCGTGAGCAGATAGGTTCTAGCCCAGACCAATCGAGGAGGCCGGTTCGATGACAGCGACCCTGATCATCGGACCGGCCTTCTCGCTTCCTGCCCCACGAAGGAGCCGCCCGTGACCGGATACAAGCGCGTCCTGCTCAAGCTGTCGGGCGAGATGTTCGGCGGGGGCAAGGTCGGCGTCGACCCTGACGTCGTCCAGACGGTGGCCCGCGAGATCGCCGCCGTCGTGAACGCCGGGGTGCAGATCGCGATCGTGACCGGCGGCGGCAACTTCTTCCGCGGCGCGGAGCTCCAGCAGCGCGGCATGGACCGCGTCCGTGCGGACTACATGGGCATGCTCGGCATCGTGATGAACTGCCTGGCCCTCCAGGACTTCCTGGAGAAGCTGGGTGTCGAGACTCGCGTGCAGACCGCCATCACCATGGGCCAGGTCGCAGAGCCCTACATCCCACGGCGGGCGATCCGGCACATGGAGAAGGGTCGCGTCGTGATCTTCGGCGCCGGCATGGGCATGCCCTTCTTCTCCACCGACACGGTCGCGGTGCAGCGGGCGCTGGAGAGCCGGTGCGACGTCGTGCTCGTGGCCAAGAACGGGGTCGACGGCGTCTACACCGCCGACCCCCACAAGGACCCGACCGCGACCAAGTTCGACGACCTCACCTACGACGAGGCCATCGCGCGGGGCTTGAGGATCATGGACCAGACCGCGTTCGCGCTCTGTGGGGAGAACAAGCTCCCGATGGTGGTGTTCGGCATGGAGCCGGAGGGCAACATCCTGCGCGTCGTGCAGGGTGAGAGGATTGGCACGCTCGTGACCGCGGGCTGATCGCCCGGTCCTGAGCACCTACCAGCGACGCTAGGAGTACCCGTGATCAACGACATCCTCAACGAGGCCGACGGCAAGATGGACAAGTCGGTCGAGGCGACGCGCGAGGAGTTCGCGGCGATCCGCGCCGGCCGGGTCAACCCGAGCATGTTCAACAAGATCGTCGTCGACTACTACGGCTCGCCGACGCCGCTCCAGCAGCTCGCCTCGTTCACCGCCCCTGAGGCGCGGATCATCCTGATCGCACCGTACGACCAGGGCGCGATGCACAACATCCTCAAGGCGATCCGCGACTCCGACCTGGGCGTCAACCCGGCCGACGACGGCAAGGTGATCCGCTGCGTGTTCCCGGAGCTCACCGAGGAGCGCCGCAAGGAGTACATCAAGATCTCCCGGCACAAGGCCGAGGAGGGCCGGGTGGCGGTCCGCAACCTGCGGCGTACCGCCAAGCAGCACCTCGAGCGCCTCGAGAAGGACGGCGAGGTCGGCCAGGACGACCTGACCGGGGCCGAGAAGCGCCTCGACGGCCTGACCAAGAAGCACACCGACGCCATCGACGAGATGCTCAAGCACAAGGAGGCCGAGCTGCTCGAGGTCTGAGCACTCGACAAGCCATGTCCGACGCTCCGTCCGGGATGCCGCCGGCGACCCAGCCTCCCGTCCCCTCGTCCGTGCCGTCCGGCTCGGGCCCGCCGCTGAAGGATCACGGTCGGGCGGGCCGCAACCTGCCCGCGGCGGTCGGGTCCGCGATCGTGCTGCTGGGCGCGATCGCGCTCTCGCTGCTGTTCTGGAAGACCGCCTTCATGGTGATCGTCGCCGTGGCGGTCGTGGTCGCGATCTGGGAGCTGCACCGCGGCTTCCGTGCCTTGGGCATCGACCTGCCCGAGCAGCCGCTGATGGTCGGTGGTGTCGTCATGATCGCGGTCGCCTACTTCTGGGGGGCGCCGGCGTTGGTCGCCGCCACCGCGGTGGCGGCACTCGTGATCATGCTCTGGCTGCTGCAGCGAGGGGTCGACGGCTACGTCCAGAACGCCACGGCCTCGGTGTTCAGCCTCGTGTACGTGCCGTTCCTGGGGTCGTTCGTCGCGCTGCTGCTCGCGGAGGGCGGCGGCGTCAACGCGGCCGGCCTCGACGACGCGGGCGTGCAGGGGATCGTGGCGTTCGTCCTGGTCACCGTCGCTTCGGACACCGGTGGGTACGCCGCCGGGGTGCTCTTCGGCCGGCACCCGATGGCGCCGGTGATCTCACCGAAGAAGTCCTGGGAGGGCTTCGCCGGATCCGTGGTCTTCTGCCTGGCGGCAGGCTGGGCGCTGGTCGTCTACCTGCTCGAGGGCGACTGGTGGGTCGGGCTGCTGCTCGGCCTGATCGCCGTGGTGATGGCCACCCTGGGCGACCTCTGTGAGTCGGTGATCAAGCGCGACCTCGGCATCAAGGACATGAGTCAGGTGATCCCCGGCCACGGCGGCCTGATGGACCGCCTCGACTCCCTGCTCGCCACGATCGCGCCGATCTGGCTGCTGCTGCACTACTTGGTCTACTGATGCTCGTCAGGCCGCTCGGCATGCCGGACGTCATCGAGGTCGATCCGGCCGTACAGTCGTCGTGATGTCCACCGACGAACAGGCCACTGCCGGCGAGCGCCAGCCGGACTGGTGGCACCGCGACCACCCGACGTTCACGTCGCTCGTCGGCTTCTTCACCGGCCTGGCGTTCGTGATCGTCGTGCCCGGCCTGTTCGCCGCGATCCTGGGCTGGATCTTCGAGTACCACACCGCCGAGGACCTGTTCCCGCTGGTGCTGGTGACGCTCGCAGTCCCCATCGGGCTGGTGATCGCCCCGCGCACCCGGCGGTTCGGGAAGTACATGCTGGTCGGGATGGGCGTGACCGCCCTCGTCGTCGGAGGCGTGAGCGCCGTGGTCCTCTGGTTCATGGTCACCTACCAGAGCTGAACCGACCGTGGCGGTGCGCGTCGGCGAATCGCCCGGCCGCCCACCCGGATGGGATGATCGAGGTCTGATGTCCGACTCCGAGCGCACCTCCCTGCCCCTGGTCTTCGACGAGCCGCGCGGTCGCAAGAAGCCGCCGCGGCACCTCGCCGACCTCGCGCCGGACGAGCGCACGGCGTACGCCAAGGAGCTCGGGCTGCCCGGCTTCCGGGCCAAGCAGCTCTCCACCCACTACTTCTCGCGGCTCGTCGACGATCCCGACCAGATGACCGACCTGCCCGCCGGCCAGCGCGCCGAGCTGGTGGCCGGGCTGCTGCCCGGACTGATGACGCCGCTGCGGACGATGGAGGCCGACCGCGGCACCACCCGCAAGACGCTGTGGCGCCTCTTCGACGGCGCCCTCGTCGAGTCGGTGCTGATGCGCTACCCCGACCGGGCCACGATGTGCGTGTCCAGCCAAGCCGGCTGTGGCATGGCCTGCCCGTTCTGCGCGACCGGCCAGGGTGGTCTGCAGCGGAACATGTCCACCGCGGAGATCGTCGAGCAGGTGGTGGCCGGCGCCCGGTCGCTCGCCCGCGGCGAGGTGCCCGGCGGTCCGGGACGGGTCTCCAACGTCGTGTTCATGGGCATGGGCGAGCCGCTGGCCAACTACAAGGCCGTGCTCGGAGCCGTCCGCCGGCTCACCGACCCGGCGCCGGACGGGCTCGGGATGAGCGCGCGCGGCGTCACCGTCTCCACCGTCGGGCTGGTGCCGCGGATGCGTCAGCTCGCCGACGAGGGCATCCCGGTGACGCTGGCGCTCTCCCTGCACGCCCCCGACGACGAGCTGCGCAACGAGCTGGTCCCGATCAACACCCGGTTCTCGGTCGCGGAGACCGTCGAGGCCGCGTGGAACTACGCCAAGGTCACCAAGCGGCGCGTCTCCATCGAGTACGCCATGATGCGCGGGATCAACGACCAGGCCTGGCGGGCCGACCTGCTGGGTGACGTGCTCCGCGGCTATGGCGACTGGGGCTGGGTGCACGTCAACCTGATCCCGTTGAACCCGACGCCCGGCTCGAAGTGGACCGCGTCCGACCCGGCCGACGAGCGCGAGTTCGTGCGCCGGCTCGAGGCGAAGGCGATCCCGACCACGGTGCGCGACACCCGCGGCCGTGAGATCGACGGAGCCTGCGGGCAGCTCGCTGCGACCGAGGCCTGACCGCCACCATTCACGTGGCGTTCGCGTCGGCATCGGCGCGCGTTCCGCGCCGGTCGGCAGGGTCCGAGACGGATGGACACCGTCTCCCGAAGGACGCACCATGCGACTGCGCCGGCACCACACCGAACCCCACGAGCTCCCGACTGCTCCGACCGACCGGCTCCGCGTGCTCGTCGTCGCCGAGTCGTTCCTGCCCCAGGTCAACGGGGTCACCAACTCGGTGCGCCGCGTCCTCGACCACCTTGCTGCCGAGGGGCACCCGGCCGAGCTGGTGGCGCCGACGGGGCCGGCGACGTACGCCGGCTTCCCCGTCACCCGGGCGCGCGGCGCGAGCCTGCCGTTCTACCGCGACTTCCGGATCGGGCTGGAGACACGGGCCCGGCTCCGGGCGGTGATGGTGCGGTTCCGTCCCGACGTCGTGCACGTCGCCTCGCCGGCCACGCTCGGCCACCAGGCCGTGCGTGCCGCCGAGGAGCTCGGCATCCCGACGGTTGCGATCTACCAGACCGACCTGGTCGGCTTCGCCGAGCGCTACGACATCGCCGGCGGCCAGCGGGCGATGGCCTACCTGACCCGCCGGATCCACCAGGGCGTCGACCGCACGCTCGCCCCCTCGTCGACCAGCCTGCGCCAGCTCGCCGACCTCGGGATCCACGCGACGGCGCTGTGGCCCCGTGGCGTGGACCTCCAGCAGTTCCACCCTGTCCACCGCTCTGTAGAGCTGCGCCAGCAGCTCGCACCCGAGGGGCGGCTGCTGATCGGGTACGTCGGCAGGCTGGCCGCCGAGAAGGAGCTCGACCTGCTCACGTGTCTCGCGGGTGACGCGCGCTACCGACTGGTCATCGTCGGCGGAGGGCCTGAGGCGCCGCGGCTGCGCTCGCTGCTCCCCGACGCGAGGTTCCTCGGCGTCCTGCACGGTGACGACCTGAGCCGCGCCTACGCGTCGCTCGACATGTTCGTGCACACCGGTCGCCACGAGACCTACTGCCAGTCCGCTCAAGAGGCGCTGGCCTCCGGGGTGCCGGTGGTGGCGCCGCGGGCCGGTGGCCCGGTCGACGTGGTCGCCGACGGCGTGGCCGGCTTCCTCTACGAGCCCGGCAGCCGCGCGGAGCTGAGGTCGTACGTCGACGCTCTCGCCTCGGACCGGCTGTTTCGTCGCCGGATGGGGCTCGCGGCGCGCCGCAGCGTGGCCGGCCGGTCCTGGGACGGCGTCAACGACGCGCTGGTCCACCACTACCGCGACGTGATCGCGGCGCGCGCCACCCACCGCCGCGCCGCGTGATCCGGGGGTGACGGCCGCCCGGGCTACCGCAGGAAGCGCGGGGCCCGCACCAACAGCTCGGTATTGCGCGAGGACGGCTTGCCGTGCCGCTGGTTGTCTCGCTCCTGCCAGTCGTTGGCGGCGAGCTCGCGTGACAGCGCGGCCAGCTGGAGCGGCTCGCCCAGCCGCGCAGCGTCCCACGCCACCGGCGCGGCGTGATCCAGCAGCGTCGTGAAGATGGAGAGAGTCCCGTCCTGGTTGTCCGCGATCTCCACGATCCGGCCCTGCTGTGGCCAGTCGATGTGCGAGGCGGTGTTGATCTCCCAGAACCCACCGACGACGTGTTTGTCCTTGCCCACGCCCTCGACGCGTCGGTGCGCCTTGATCTTGTTGCTGTGCGTGTGGCCGTTGACCCAGGCGATCACGTTGTCGTGCTCGAGCAGCTCCCTGACCAGTGCGGTGCCGAGCACGCGCGGGCCGGGGTCGACGTCGCCGGTTAGCTCGTTGACCATGCTCCAGGAGGGGTGGTGGCTGGAGAACACCAGCAGCTTACGCCGCGAGGCCGCGATCAGGTCCTTGATCCAGGCGAACTGCGTCTGGCTCAGCGAGCCCTCGTCGCCGCCGTTGGCGTTGACGGTGTCCATCACCACGAACCGGATCCGACCGCGGTCGAAGGTGTAGTAGGCGGTGCCGTCGCTGCGGTTCTGCTCGGTGTATCCGTGCCCGACCGGCCCCGGCAGGGCGGTGGTCGTGAAGTGCTCCTCGACGATCTCGGCGGTGCTGAGCTGACGGCGGTCCGGGTCGGGGGTGACGATGCGGCTCTTGACGCCGACGGTCTTCCTGTCGCCGGTCGCGCGGGCCAGGTCGCTCGCCGTCGGGTGGTTGTTGCCCTGCACGAGCTTGTCGTGGTTGCCCATCACGCTGTACCACGGCAGGTCCAGGCCGGTGGCCTCGAACGGCGCCCGGGCCTTGTCCAGCAGGCCCGGGATCATGGGGAAGCCGTACTTCGCGCGCGCGTCGTCGTCGGTCTTCCCCTCGGGGGTGCCCTCCGGGTGCCAGAACATCACGTCGTACAACGCCGGGTCGAGGGAGTCTGCGACGCTCTCGGTCTTGGTGTGGTCCCCGGAGTCCGGCTGGATCGGGCCGCCGTCGAGGACGTCGATGTTCCAGCGCACCTCGTTGTACTGCGCGTTGTCGGCGTTGTCGCCGGTCTGCAAGACGAACGAGAGTGCAGTTCCGGTCACGGGGCCAGCCTGCAGTGCATTGATGCCCTGGACCATGGCCTCCGCGACATGCAGGGTCAGGAACTCCTGCGGGCGGTACGCCGAGCTGCTGAACGCCTCCGCGTTCTCGACCCGCATCGGCGACTCGGTGTCCACGAT
This sequence comes from Nocardioides sp. JS614, assembly GCF_000015265.1. NCBI lineage: Bacteria > Bacillati > Actinomycetota > Actinomycetes > Propionibacteriales > Nocardioidaceae > Nocardioides > Nocardioides sp. JS614. Next base: position 3,437,536 of record NC_008699.1, on the reverse strand, counting down.
GTGTACATCACTGACCTGGGCGAATGCAACGAGGCCCTGACGGCGGGCGGCCCGCCCAGCGCGTGCATCGGCCAGGGTTGTTCGCACGAACGAGCCCTCGCCGGGCCGCGCGACGACCGGTCGGTATCCGCCGACCCCGGGACGCCCCTTGCCCAGGACCACACTTCGGGTGACCCCCGGAGTGCCCGATCGGCTGACAGTGCCGGCGACGGCCTCGGCGGACAGGCCGCCGAGTCCGCCCAGAGCGGCGACGCCACCGGCTGCGGCGGCGGAACGGAGGAGGTCGCGGCGAGAGATCTGCACCGCGTCAATCTAGGCTCGGGCCGCCGCTCACGTCCCCGAAACGAACAGGTTCGCCGCCTCCTGCCAGGAGTCGACGAGATGGATGTGGTCCGCCATCGGCCGACCGCGGGCGAGCCGGCTCAGCAGCGGCCAGGCCGGTAGGTCCTCGGTCCAGTATCGGGCCCCGACCAGCACCATCGGCGCGATCGAGGACTCGTCGGCGTAGTAGTTCTCACACGCGTCCTGGAAGACCTCTTGCACGGTACCGCCGGCGCCGGGCAGGAACACGATGCCGGCGTCACAGATCTCGAGCAGGGTGGCCTCGCGGGTGGAGTTGCGGAAGTACTTCGCGATCGCGGTCGCGAAGACGTTCGGCGGCTCGTGCCCGTAGTGCCAGGTGGGGATCCCGAGCGACTCGACGCCGTCCGGGAACCGGGCGAGGACCTCGAAGGCGCGTTCGGCCCAGGCTCCGATCGAGGGCCGGTACGACGGGACCGCGGTCAGCATCGACAGCGCCTCCTCCAGCGCGTCGGGCCGGTGCGCCAGCCAGGCGCCGAGGTTCGCCGCCTCCATCGCTCCCGGTCCGCCCCCGGTCGCGACCACGCGGGTCGCACCGAGCGCGGAGCCCAGTCGGGCGGCCTCGGTGAACGTCGGGTCGCCGCGATCCGCCGTGTGCCGGCCCATCACGCCGACCAGGTGGCGGCCCTCGATCCAGGACTCCAGCGCGAGGTCGATCGCGTGGTCGTGGAGTGCGCGGGCCAGGGCCTTCTCGCGGGTCGACGGCCGTTGCGACCAGGCGTAGGCGCGCGCGTCGAGCGACCCGGGGTAGTCGAGGTCGTCGTACAGCTCCTCCGGCGTGTAGAGCGCCTCCCGTGCCGTGTCGACGGGCGTCTCCGGTGTCGCCGGGAGCACCAGGGCGCCGGCCGCCCGCACCATCGCCTCGTCACCCGGGGCGAACGTGCACCCGAGGAACGTCGCCCCGGCGAGCCGGACCCGGGCCAGCGCGTCGTGCCGGCCGGACAGGTCGACCTCGCGGATCCGCCACCCTCGCAGCGTGGTCGCACCCGCGGCCAGCCGGTCGTCGAGCTCCGCCAGGGTCTCGACGTTGACGACGCGGCCGCGGGTGCGTTTCACACAGTCAACCTAGAACCCGCTAGAACGCATGGGTCATCAGCTCGGCGAAGAGGTCCTGCTCGTCGACGGCGAGCCCGCGGGACCGGAACCAGCCACAGACGTTCGCGCAGTCGCGCATCAGGAAGTCCAGGCCGTTGGTGTTGCCGACCAGGTCCACGATCTGCGGCAGGTCGATGACGACCAGCCGCTCGCCGGCGGCGAGCAGGTTGTACGCCGACAGGTCACCGTGCACGATCCCGTTGCCGACCATCGTCGCGAGCACCTCGCGCAGCTGGTCGAAGTACGACGCCAGCAGGTCGCGCTCCGGCCGGGTCTGGGCGAGCCGCGGCGCGCTCTCGCCGTCGTCGTCGGTGATCCACTCCATCAGGATCTCCGTGCCGTCGATCTGGACGGGGTAGGGGACCGGAAGCCCGAGCGACCAGCACCGCTTGAGCGCGTCCCACTCGGAGACGGCCCACTCGCTGCTGGCGACGACCTTGCCCCAGGTGCTCTTGCGCTTGAGCGCCCGCTGGTCGCGGGACCGCTTCACGCTGCGGCCCTCGGTGTAGGCCGCCGCGCGGTGGAAGGTGCGGTGCTCGTTGCTGCGGTAGCGCTTCGCCACCATGACGACCGACTGCCCGAGGCCGCCTCGGTCCGGGGGCGGGCTGCCGGGGACCGAGCGCTCGAGCAGGAACGCGTCGGCCTCCTTGCCGGTCTTGAGGATGCCGAGCTCGGTGTCGACGGCGGCCTGGGAGGTCACCACCCAGTCGGGGCGGGGCTCCGGGCCGCGGCAGAGCGGCTCGACGCTGAGCCAGGTCGACCAGCGCTGGGTGTCGTCCTCGGGCTCGTCGTACGTGGTGAAGTCGAAGACGAAGGCCGCGTCGAGATCGGACGGGTCGGAGTCAGAGAGGTCGTGCGTGTGCTGCGTGAAGTCGTGAGACATCGCGGTGGGTGCTCCAGGAGATCGAGAGGTCGTGGTCTGCGGACAGGCCAAGGGCAGTCGTCGACATGTCACGCTCCCCTCGATCGGGCACCCGGCTGCTGCTGCCGGACGGCTCGGTCGAGTATCGCCGCGGCGGTTGCGGCACCGCAACCGAATATGCGCCGGCCCGGCACCCGTCGAGGCCACCGACAGTCCGCCCGTCCACTAGGTTGCTCGCGTGGCCACCCGTCCCATCGCCCTCCCGACCGCCGCACTGGCCGCTGTCCTGGCGCTCACCGGTGCCCTCGCCCTGACCGGTCCGTCCACCTCCGCCGAGCCGGCCGGGGCCCGTGCCGCAGCTCCCGCGGGCGCAGCCGGCATCGGCGACCCGTACTTCCCGCTGGACGGCAACGGCGGCATCGACGTGCTGCGCTACGACGTCCACGACCGCTACCGCTTCGGCGACCGGCACCTGTCCGGATGGACCACGGTGACCGTGCGCGCGACCGAGTCGCTGTCGAGCTTCAACCTCGACCTCCTGCTCCCGGTCCGCTCCGTCACCGTCGACGGCCGCGACGCCGCCTTCGAGAAGACGCATCACGAGCTGGTCGTGAAGCGCCCGGTCGCGGTGGGCGAGACCGTGCGCGTGGTGGTGCGGTACGCCGGGTGGCCCTCGGCGTACTCCTACGAGGGCGAGGGCAACTGGCTGGCTGGCGAGCGCGAGGTCGTCGCGATGAACCAGCCGCACATGGCGCCGTGGTGGTTCCCGGCCAACGACCACCCGCTCGACCGGGCGCACATCCGGATCAGCATCACGGTCCCGAAGGAGAACCAGGTCATCGCCGGCGGCCGCCTGGTCGGTCGGGAGGTGCACGGCCGGCTGGCGACCACGACCTGGCAGGCGCGGGAACCGATGGTGCCGTACCTGGCGTTCTTCGCCGCCGGCCGGTTCGAGGTCGAGCGCGGTGACAGCCTCGGCCGGCCCTGGTACTCGGCGGTCTCGAAGCAGCTGAGCCCCGCCCAGCGACAGGTGGCGATGGGGCTGATGAAGAAGACGCCGCGGCTGCTGCGGTGGCTCGAGCGGCAGGTCGGCGACTACCCGTTCACCACGACCGGCGGGCTGACCACGGCCCTCCCGGTCGGCTTCGCGCTCGAGAACCAGACCCGGCCGACCTATCCGTGGATGGGCGACGGCCCCGGCGCGGTGAAGACGGTGGTGCACGAGCTCGCCCACCAGTGGTTCGGGGACTCGGTCGCGGTCGAGGGCTGGACCGACATCTGGCTCAACGAGGGCTGGGCGACGTACTTCGAGCAGTACTACAGCGAGCAGCACGGCGGGCCGACGACGGACGCGTGGTTGCGCGAGGCGTACCAGTCGGATGCCGACGACGCGTTCTGGAGCCACGAGGTCGCGGACCCGTGCCCGGGCCGCGAGGACTGCGTGAGCTGGATCTTCGCTCCCTTCGTGTACCAGCGTGGGGGCATGGCGCTGGCGGCGCTGCGCAACCGGATCGGTGACGCCGACTTCACCACCCTGACCCGGCAGTGGGCGCTCGAGCGTGCGGGCAGCACCGGCAACACCGCGCAGTTCCAGGCTCTCGCCGAGCAGGTCAGCGGCCAGGACCTGGGCGGGTTCTTCGACGCCTGGGTGCGCTCGACGACCAAGCCGGCGGACACGGCGGCCAACGGACTCGGGTGATCAGCCCAGCAGCGGCGAGACCACCCGGGCCACGACGCTCGGCAGCCGGGTGACGGACTCCTCCGCGTCGGCGAGGGTCATCGCCCGCAGGCCGACGTTGATGCCCAGCCAGCGCAGCGGCTCGCGCTCCCAGGCCGGCGAGCGATGGCCGACCCAGGGCAGCCGGGTGAGCTCGGTGTCCCGGTCGAGCACGAGGTCGCGCAGGGTGCGGCCGGCGAGGTTGGTGGTGCTCACCCCGTCGCCGACGTACCCGCCGGCCCAGGCCAGCCCGGTCCCGCGGTCCAGCCCGACCGAGGCGCACCAGTCCCGGGGGATGCCGAGTGCGCCGCCCCAGGCGTGGGTGACCCGGGTGCCGGCGAGCATCGGGAAGAGGTCGACCAGCGTCGCGTAGAGCCGCGCGAAGACCGCCTCGTCGCGGTCGTACTCCGGGCGGATCCGCGACCCGAGGTGGTACGGCGCGCCGCGGCCGCCGAACACCAACCGGTCGTCCGCGGTGCGCTGGCCGTAGACGATCAGGTGCCGGTGGTCGGTGAACGTCTCGCGTCGCGCCAGCCCGATCTCCGCCCAGGTCGAGGGCGACAGCGGCTCGGTCGCGATGATCAGGGAGTACACCGGCACCAGGGTGCGCTCCTCACCGCGCAGCGACGCGGTGTAGCCCTCGGTCGCGCGCACCACGGTCGCCGCACGCACGTCACCGTCCGCGGTGTGCGCGCGGCCCGGGCCGATCGAGCGCACCCGGGTGCGCTCGTGGATGGTCACGCCGCGCCGCTCGACGGCCTGCGCCAGGCCGCGCACCAGCCGGGCCGGGTGGATGGCCGCGCAGTCGGGGGTGTACGTCGCCCCGACGGTCCGGCTGCCCCGCAGCACGGCGGTGGCCTCGGTCCGGTCGAGCAGCCGCAGGTCGTCCTCGTCGCGGTCCCAGCGCCGCGCCTCGGCGACCTCGGCCCGGGCCCGGCGCCACTGGGCACGGCTGCGGGCCAGCGAGATCGTGCCGCCCTTGGCGACGTGCGCGTCGATGCCCTCGGCGGCGGCGACCTTGACCACCTCGTCGACGGTCTCGCGCATCGCGCGGTGCTGAGCGAGCGCACCGTCGCGGTCCGCGAGGCCGGCCAGCGTCGGCAGCGAGGCCGGGAACAGCGCCGAGCACCAGCCGCCGTTGCGTCCCGACGCCCCGAAGCCCGCCGTCTCGGCCTCGAGCACCACGATCCGCAGCGTCGGATCCGCCTCGGCGAGGTAGTAGGCGGTCCAGAGCCCGGTGAAGCCCGCGCCGACGATCGCGACATCGGCGTCGACGTCGTCGGACAGCGCGGGGCGGGGGGCCCAGCCGCCGTCGACCGTGTCGTGCCACAGCGACAGGCGCTCCCAGTGCGGGTCGGTCGGAGGATTCAGCGCACACCCCACGAGTACGTCTGCTTGCGCAGGCTGAGGTACATGAACGTCTCCGTCGTCGCGACGCCGTCGATCGTGCGGATCCGGTCGGAGATCAGCTCGAGCAGGTGCTCGTCACTCTCGCAGACGACCTCCACCAGCAGGTCGTAGGAGCCCGCGGTCACGACGACGTAGTCGACCTCCTCGAGCGCGCCGATCGCCTCCGCGACCGGCTCGAGCTGCCCGGTGACCCGGATGCCGACCATCGCCTGCCGCGCGAAGCCGAGCTCGAGCGGGTCGGTGACGGCGACGACCTGCATGACGCCACCCTCGATCAGCCGTTGCACCCGCTGCCGGACGGCGGCCTCGGACAGCCCGACCACCTTGCCGATCGCGGCGTAGGAGCGCCGGCCGTCCTGCTGGAGCTGTTCGATGATCGCCTTGGAGACGTCATCGAGGTGGACTGCCGGCCGTGCTGGTCTGGGTGTTCTCGCCACGGGACGCATACTGTCAGCCGGCCCCGATGTTCGCCACCGATCGTTTCTAAGGTTTTCGTTGCGACAATGTTTCAACTCAACGGTTTCACTTGTCGCGAGGCGGTTGCTCTGCAACTATCCACACTCACAGGCGCTTTGAACTTCCGGGAGGTAGTGGGATGTCGGACTCAGCGAGGTTGGCGGCCCTGGCGCGGGCCGGTGGCGGCGTTCCCCCGTGGGCGATGTCCGGGATGGGGCGGCGGTCCTTCCTCCGCGGAGCCTCGCTGACGGCGCTCGCGGTGGGGGCGCCGGGGCTGCTCTCGGCCTGCGGCACCGAGGGCGCGAAGGTCGACGCCGGCTCCTGCACGAGCACCGACCTCAGCGCTGATGAGAAGACGATCACGTTCGCCAACTGGATCGGTTACATCGACCCCGTCAAGAAGCCGGACTCCACGCTCTCGAAGTTCCAGCAGCAGACCGGCATCACCGTCGACTACAAGAACGGCGACGTCAACGACAACGAGCAGTTCTTCGCCAAGGTGTCGCCCCAGCTGCAGGACTGCCGGCCCACGGACCGTGATGTCTTCGTCGTGACCGACTACATGGCCGCGCGGATGATCGAGCTCGGCTGGATCCAGAAGCTCGACCACGCCAACCTGCCCAACGTCGACGCGAACCTGATCGACTCCCTGAAGTCGCCCAGCTGGGACCCGAACCGCGACTACAGCGTGCCGTGGCAGAGCGGCATGACCGGCATCTGCTACAACGCCGAGCTCACCGACCCCGTCTCGAGCTTCGAGGAGCTGCTCACCCGCCCGGACCTCAAGGGCAAGATCGACCTGCTCAGCGAGATGCGGGACACGATGCTGTTCATGCTGCTCCTGAACGGCAGCAACCCGGCGGACTTCACCGACGACGAGTTCTCCGCCGCGATCGACAGTCTCCAGGGCTACGTCGACAGCGGCCAGGTGCGCAGGTTCACCGGCAACGACTACGTCGACGACATGAAGTCGGGCGACATCGTCGCCTGCGAGGCGTGGAGCGGCGACGTCATCAACCTGCTCGGCGGCGGGAAGTTCAAGTACGTCCCGCCCAGTGAGGGCTTCGCGATCTGGACCGACAACATGCTGGTGCCGAACAAGGCGGCGCACAAGTCGAACGTCGAGGAGCTGATGAACTACTACTACGACCCGGTCAACGCCGCGAAGCTCGCTGCCTGGAACTACTACCTCTGCCCGGTCAAGGGTGCCCAGCAGGAGATCGCGCAGTTCGACAAGTCCGCAGCCAAGAGCGACTTCATCTTCCCCGATGCCAAGACCATGGAGTCGGGCCACCAGTTCATGCCGCTGAGTGACACCCAGGAGCGCGACTACCAGCGCCGGTTCAACGAGGTGATGGGTGGCTGAGCGCAACGCGGACCTGAGGCTGGAGAACCTGACCAAGCGCTTCGGGGACTTCGTCGCGGTCGACGACCTGTCGCTGACGGTGCCGAACGGCTCGTTCTTCGCTCTCCTCGGGCCGTCGGGGTGCGGCAAGACCACCACGCTGCGGATGGTGGCCGGGTTGGAGGACCCGACCGCAGGCCGGGTGCGGATCGGCGAGGACGACATCACGCACCTGCGTCCCTACAAGCGGCCGGTCAACACGGTCTTCCAGTCCTACGCGCTGTTCCCGCACCTGACGATCTCCGAGAACGTCGCGTTCGGGCTGCGGCGCCGCGGCGTGAAGGACTACCAGCAGAAGACCCGTGACATGCTCGAGCTCGTCGAGCTCGGCGGCTACGGGGACCGCAAGCCGGGCCAGCTCTCGGGCGGCCAGCAGCAGCGGGTCGCCCTCGGCCGGGCCCTGATCAACGAGCCGGGCGTGCTGCTGCTCGACGAGCCGCTGGGCGCGCTGGACCTCAAGCTGCGCCGGCAGATGCAGATCGAGCTCAAGCGGATCCAGACCGAGATCGAGGTCACCTTCGTGCACGTCACGCACGACCAGGAGGAGGCCATGACGATGGCCGACACCATCGCCGTGATGAACCACGGGGTGATCGAGCAGATGGGCGCGCCGGCGGACCTGTACGAGAACCCGGTGACGACGTTCGTCGCCAACTTCCTCGGCCAGTCGAACCTCGTCCGGGCCGAGGTCATCGACGCGACGGGTGCCGACGTCGTCGTCGACTGCCACGGCCAGAAGCTCCGGTTGGCGGCGTCGCGCTCGCACACCGCCGGGCGGAGCGCCTGGCTCGGGGTCCGGCCGGAGAAGGTGCTCATCGCCGAGGCCGGCACCGAGGACCACGCTGGGGTCAACGCCCTCACCGGTGGCCGGGTCAGCGACGTCAGCTTCGTCGGGGTCAGCACGCAGTACCTCGTCGCGACCGCCTGGGGGCAGGAGCTGATGGTGTTCGAGCAGAACACCGGGCGGCGCCCTGCCTTCCGCAACGGTGACGAGGTGGACCTGCTGTGGGCGCCCGAGCACACGTTCCTGCTCGACGCCGATCAGGATGCCCAGGCCGGCCTGATGACGCCGGAGGACAAGGAGTGAGCGCAGCGCCGGCACCCGTGGGTCCGCAGCCGGTCGCGGAGTCGGGCCGGCGCCGCGGGTGGGGCTGGCTGCTGCTGGTCCCGGGCATGCTGTGGCTGGCCGTGTTCTTCCTCTTCCCCACCGTCCAGCTCTTCTTCACCTCGCTCTACGACCCGAGCGGCTCCTACGAGCAGGGCTACGCGATGACCTGGCACGTGGCCAACTACGCCGACGCCGTCAGGGAGACGTGGAACCTCTTCGCGCGGTCCTTCCTGTACGCCGGCATCGCGACTCTCGTCTGCCTGACCTTGAGCTACCCGCTGGCCTACGCCATCGCGTTCAGGGCGGGCCGCTGGCGCAACGTCATGCTGGTCCTGGTGATCGCGCCGTTCTTCACCAGCTTCCTGCTGCGGACGCTGTCGTGGCGCACCATCCTGTCCGACCAGGGTCCGGTCACCAGCTTCTTGCAGACCATCTGGGTGCTGCCCGACGACGGGCGGCTGCTGGCGACGCCGGTCGCGGTGATCGCGGGCCTGATCTACAACTTCATGCCGTTCATGACGCTGCCGCTCTACGCCTCGCTGAGCAAGGTGGACTACCGGCTGATCGAGGCTGCCGGCGACCTGTACTCGAGCCCCTTCACCGGCTTCCGGAAGGTGACCTTCCCACTGTCGTTGCCCGGTGTCGTCTCCGGCACGCTGCTCACCTTCATCCCGGCCAGCGGCGACTACATCAACGCCGAGCTGCTGGGGACCCCGAAGCAGTACATGGTCGGCAACCGGATCCAGGCGGCGTTCCTCACCGAGCACAACTACCCGCTGGCGGCCAGCCTGTCGCTGACCTTGATGGCGATCGTCGTCGTGATGGTCGTCGTCTATGTCCGGCGGGCCGGCACCGAGGAGCTGGTCTGATGGCCACGAGCACGCAGCTGCCCGCCCCCAGCCGCACCAGGCGCAGCGGCCGCGACCGGCCGCCGGTCGGCCGCTGGCTGGCCGATCACATGGTCCTGTTCATCGGGATCCTGGTGCTCGTCTACATGTTCGTACCGATCGGCTACATCTTCGCGCTGTCGTTCAACCAACCCACCGGACGCTCCGCGACCGCGGAGTTCGAGTCGTTCACCTGGAGCAACTGGACCTCGATCTGCGAGCCCGAGGGCCTGTGCGACTCACTCCAGCTGAGCATCGCCGTGAGCCTGACCGCCACCGTGCTGGCCACCGTGCTGGGCACGCTGATGGCGTTCGCCCTGGTGCGGCACTCCTTCCGGGGCCGGGCGGCGTCGAACCTCCTGATCTTCCTGCCGATGGCGACCCCGGAGGTCGTCATGGGGTCCTCGTTGCTGGCGATGTTCGTCTCGATCGGGATGGACGGCGCCCTCGGCTTCGCCACGCTCGTGATCGCCCACGTGCTGTTCTGCCTGTCGTTCGTGGTCGTGACCGTCAAGGCGAGGCTCGTCGGCATGGACGCCCGGTTGGAGCAGGCGGCGATGGACCTCTACGCGAACGAGTGGCAGACCTTCCGGCTGGTCACCCTGCCGCTGGCGATGCCGGGCATCGTCGCGGCGGCGCTGCTGTCCTTCTCGCTGTCCTTCGACGACTTCATCGTCTCGAACTTCACGGCCGGCCAGTCGGTCACCTTCCCGATCTTCGTCTACGGCAGCAAGCTGAAGGACTTCCCGCCGCAGCTGTTCGTCGTGGGGTCGATCATGTTCCTGGTGTCGTTCGTCTTCGTGGTCGCCGGCGAGCTGTGGCGGCGCCGTCGGTCGGTCGGCCTGGGCTGACCGACCGGCAGGCGCTGGACGCCGTCAGACCAGCGTGCCCGCCTTGTCGAGGACCACGCGCAGGATCTGCTCCATCTCGTCGAAGTGCGACTGCTCGCAGATCAGCGGGGGAGAGAGCTGGATGACCGGGTCGCCGCGGTCGTCGGCTCGGCAGTACAACCCCTCGGCGAACAGCTGCTTGGACACGAACCCGTAGAGCAGCCGCTCGCACTCCTCGTCGGTGAAGGACTCCTTGGTGGTCTTGTCCTTGACCAGCTCGATCCCGTAGAAGTAGCCGTCCCCGCGGACGTCGCCGACGATCGGCAGGTCGTGCAGGCGCTCCAGGGTGGAGCGGAACGCCGCCTCGTTCGAGCGGACGTGCTCGAGGACCTTCTCCTCCTCGAAGATCTCGAGGTTCTTCAGCGCGACCGCGGTCGAGACGGGGTGGCCGCCGAAGGTGTAGCCGTGCGCGAACATCTGCGCGTCGCGCAGGAACGGCTCCATCAGCCGGTCGCTGGCGATCATCGCGCCCAGCGGCGCATAGCCCGAGGTGATGCCCTTGGCGCACGTGATGATGTCCGGCTGGTAGCCGTAACGTTCGGCGCCGAACATGTGCCCGAGCCGGCCGAAGGCGCAGATCACCTCGTCCGAGACCAGCAGCACGTCGTACTCGTCGCAGATCTCCCGCACCCGCTGGAAGTAGCCCGGCGGCGGCGGGAAGCAGCCGCCGGAGTTCTGCACCGGCTCCAAGAACACGGCCGCGACGGTGTCGGGGCCCTCGTTCTCGATCGCGACCGCGATCTGGTCGGCGGCCCAGCGGCCGAACGCCTCCGGGTCCTCGCCGTGGAGGGGCGCGCGGTAGATGTTGGTGTTCGGCACCCGGAACGTCGAGGGCACCAGGGGCTCGAACTGCTGCTTCAGCGGCGGGAGCCCCGTGATGGACAGCGCGCCCTGGGTGGTGCCGTGGTAGGCGATGGCGCGGCTGATCACCTTGTGCTTCAGCGGTTTGCCGGTGAGCTTGAAGTAGTTCTTGGCCAGCTTCCACGCGGACTCGACGGACTCGCCGCCGCCGCTGGTGAAGAAGACCCGGTTGAGCTCGCCGGGCGCGTAGCCGGCGATCCGCTCCGCGAGCAGGATCGCGTTCGGGTGGGCGTAGGACCACAGCGGGTGGAAGGCCAGCTCACGGGCCTGCGCGGCCGCGGCCTCGGCCAGCTCGGTGCGACCGTGGCCGAGCTGGCTGACGAAGAGCCCGCCGAGCCCGTCCAGGTAGCGCTTGCCCTTGGCGTCGTAGATGTAGGCACCCTCGCCCCGCACGATGATCGGCACGTCGGCCTCGGCGTAGGACGAGTGGCGTGTGAAGTGCATCCACAGGTGGTCCTTGGCGGCCCGCTGGAGGTGGTCGTAGTCCGGGTGCATGAGCCCATGATGCTCTGTGGAACCGTGATCTGGCAAGTGAATCAGTTGTGTGCGGCCTTGATCGACGCGGAATCCGAAGGGTAGTGCCGCCGTGGTAGGAACTTCCCATGACCCGGTACGGCGCCCAGTTCGGTCCCGACATCACCTTCCTCGGGGTCGACCCGATCGACCTCGACGACGCCGACGGGCTGGCCGCCGCCGACGTGGTCGTCCTCGGTGCGCCGTTCGACGGCGGCACCTCGCACCGGCCCGGCACCCGGTTCGGGCCCAGCGCGATCCGGCAGACCGACTACCTGCCCCAGGACGGATCGCGGCCGCACCTCGCGCTGCGGGTCGACGCCCTGCGCGACCTGCGGGTGGTCGATGCGGGCGACGTCGAGATGCCGCCCGGAGACATCACCCGGGCCCTCGGCAACCTCGAGGAGGCCGTCTACGCCGTCGCTCGCTCCGGTGCCGTCCCGCTGGTCCTCGGCGGCGACCACTCGATCGCGCTCCCCGATGCGACCGGGGTGGCCCGCCACCTCGGCTTCGGCCGGGTCTCGATGATCCACTTCGACGCGCACGCCGACACCGGCCACATCGAGTTCGGGTCGCTCTATCGCCACGGCCAGCCGATGCGCCGGCTGATCGAGTCGGGCGCGCTGCGCGGGGACCGGTTCCTCCAGATGGGGCTGCGCGGCTACTGGCCCGGCCCCGAGACGCTCGACTGGATGGCGGCGCAGCACATGCGCTCCTACGAGATGACCGAGATCGGCCGGCGCGGCCTCGAGGAGTGCCTGGACGAGGCCTTCGAGATCGCCCTCGACGAGTGCGATGCGGTCTTCCTCTCCGTCGACATCGACGTGTGCGACCCCGGCCACGCACCCGGCACCGGCACGCCGGAGCCCGGTGGGCTCTCCAGCCGCCAGCTCCTGGACGCGGTCCGCCGGATCTGTCGCGAGCTCCCGGTCGCCGGCATCGACGTGGTCGAGGTGTCCCCGCCGTACGACCACGCCGAGATCACCGCGTACCTCGCCAACCGGGTCTGCCTCGAGGCCCTCTCCGGCCTGGCGGCCCGCCGCCACGGCATCTCGCACGATCCGGCCGGCCCGCTGCTGGAAGGTCGCTGAGTGCGCACGATCTTCCGCGCTGCGGGTGCCTTCGACGGGCACCGGCACGTCGGGCGGACGGACGTGCTGGTCGCAGACGGGCGGATCGTCGACGTCCGTGAAGGCGGTTTCGAGGCTCGCGTCGCTCGGGCCTCGACCACCGTGGTCGACGTCGCGTTCCTCGCGCCCGGCTTCGTCGACGCGCATGTGCACCCCGTCCAGGGCGGGTTGGAACGGCTGCGCTGCGACCTGTCCGAGCTCTCGACCCCGGAGGAGTACCTCACGGCGATCGCGTCGTACGCCGCGGAGCATCCCGCGGCCGAGTGGATCCTCGGTGGCGGCTGGGCGATGCCCGCGTTCCCGGGCGGCACCCCGACGGCGGCCGACCTCGACCGCGTGGTGCCGGACCGGCCGGTGTTCTTGCCCAACCGCGACCACCACGGCGCGTGGGTCAACACCCGCGCCCTCGAGATCGCCGGGGTGGACGCGCGCACACCGGACCCACCCGACGGGCGGATCGAGCGAGGCCCGGACGGCCGGCCCAACGGCACCCTCCACGAGGGCGCGACCGCGCTGGTCGCCCGCCATCTGCCGCCGGTGAGCGAGGCCGACTACTACGCCGCGCTGCTGGCGGGCCAGGCCTACCTCCACTCGGTCGGGGTCACCTCCTGGCAGGACGCGATCGTCGGCGCCTACTCGGGCATGGACGACGTCGCCTCGACGTACACGACCGCCGCCGCGGACGGCGACCTGCGCTCGCACGTCGTCGGCGCGTTGTGGTGGGAGCGCAGCCGGGGCGTCGAGCAGGTCGCCGACCTCGTCGCGCGGCGGGAGGCGATGAGCGGTGGCCGGTTCCGGGCGGCCACGGTCAAGATCATGCAGGACGGTGTGGCGGAGAACGGCACGGCCGCGATGCTGGCGCCCTACCTCGACCGCTGCGGCCACCCCACCGGCAACGCCGGCCACTCCTTCGTCGACCCGGACGGGCTCCGGGCGGCCGTCGCCGCGCTGGACGCCGCAGACTTCCAGGTGCACGTGCACGCGATCGGCGATCGCGGCGTGCGGGAGGCGCTCGACGCGTTCGAGGGCACCGATCCGGCACATCGCCACCAGATCGCGCACGTCCAAGTCGTGCACCCCGACGACGTACGCCGCTTCGCCACGCTCGGTGTGGCCGCGAACCTACAGATGCTCTGGGCCTGCCTCGACGACCAGATGGTCGACCTGACCCTGCCCGTCCTCGGCCCCGAGCGGGCCACCCGGCAGTACCCGTTCGGCGACCTGCACCGTGCGGGGACCATGCTGGTGGCTGGGAGCGACTGGCCGGTGAGCACCCCCGACCCGCTGCCGGCGGTCCAGGTCGCGGTGACGCGCGTCGAGCCCGGCAGCGAGCGGGAGCCGTTCCTTCCCGGTCAGGCGCTGGCGCTCGAGACCGCGTTCGCGGCGTACACCTCGGGCAGTGCCTGGGCCAACCACCGCGGCCCGCGGGACGAGCCGGCCGCCGGGGTCCTGCGACCGGGAGCGGTCGCCGACCTGGTGGTCCTCGACCGGGACCCGTTCACGGGCGCGCCCGAGGAGATCGGCGCCGCGCGCGTCGTGTCGACGTGGGTCGACGGAGCACCTGTCCACACCGCCTGAGCCCTATTGGACGACTGATTCCGTTTTGATTTGCGGTCAAGGCCTACAGATTCCGTAGCCGGGTCACTAGGCTCCGTGCATGGCCGACCAGACCTTCAAGAACGTCATCAACGGACAGCTCGTCGACAGCGCCTCGGGGGAGACCTACGACATCGTCGACCCGACCACCGGCGAGGTGTACGCCCAGGCGCCCCGGTCGGGTGCCGAGGACGTCGACCGGGCGTACGCCGCGGCCGCGGCGGCGTTCGAGTCCTGGGGCAGCACGACGCCCAAGGAGCGCTCGGAGGCGCTGCTCAAGATCGCCGACGCGATCGAGGCGCGGGTGGAGGAGATCAACGCCGTCGAGTGCAAGGACACGGGCAAGCCGATCGGCCTGACGATGTCCGAGGAGATGCCGTACGCCTCCGATCACTTCCGGTTCTTCGCCGGCGCCGCCCGGGTGCTGGAGGGTCGGTCGGCCGGGGAGTACATGACCGACCACACGTCGTGGATCCGGCGCGAACCGGTCGGCGTGGTCGGCCAGGTGACGCCGTGGAACTACCCGTTGCTGATGATGATCTGGAAGATCGCCCCGGCCCTCGCCGGCGGCAACACGATCGTGCTGAAGCCCAGCGACACGACGCCGGCGAGCTCCACGCTGCTGGCCGAGATCGCCCAGGAGTTCCTGCCGCCGGGCGTGCTCAACGTCGTCACCGGCGACCGCGACACCGGTCGGGCGCTGGTTGCGCACCCGACGCCGCAGATGGTCGCGATCACCGGATCGGTGCGCGCCGGCATGGAGGTCGCGGAGTCGGCCTCCCACGACCTCAAGCGCGTGCACCTCGAGCTCGGCGGCAAGGCCCCGGTGATCGTCTTCGACGACGCGGACATCGAGAAGGCCGCCGAGGGCATCGCCGGCGCCGGCCTGTTCAACGCCGGCCAGGACTGCACCGCCGCCACCCGGGTGCTGGCGGGCGCGGGCGTCCACGACGACTTCGTGGCGGCGCTCACCGAGGCCGCGAAGGGCATGCCGACCGGTGACCCGACCAACGAGGACACCTACTTCGGACCGCTCAACAACCAGAACCAGTTCGACCGGGTCTCCGGCATGGTGGACCGGCTCCCCGACCACGCGAGCGTCGAGACCGGCGGCGCCCGCCACGGCAGCGTCGGCTACTTCTACGAGCCGACCGTGCTCTCCGGCCTGCGCCAGGACGACGAGCAGATCCAGACCGAGATCTTCGGCCCGGTGATGACGGTCCAGCGGTTCACCGACGAGGCGGAGGCGCTGCGCTGGGCCAACGGGGTGGAGTACGGCCTGTCCTCCAGTGTGTGGACCAAGGACCACGCGCGCGCCATGCGGATGTCCCGCGGGCTCGACTTCGGCGTGGTGTGGATCAACACCCACATTCCGTTCATCAGCGAGATGCCGCACGGCGGGTTCAAGCACTCGGGCTACGGCAAGGACCTGTCGATGTACGGCCTCGAGGACTACACCCGCATTAAGCACGTCATGTCCTATATCGGATCCTGACTGGGGGATGTCTTTCTGCACTCGTCGCTTCGCTCCTCGCACGCCCCGCTCCTGGGCTCGACGGTCGGGAGGTGAGGACGTACGGGGTGTGAGCGTTCGTATCGCTGTCGGTGGGAGGGCTTAGGTCGTGAGGATCCTGCTTGTCGGTGCGGGTGGCGTCGGTGCTGCGTTGTGCGCCATCGCGGCACGGCGCGACTTCTTCGAGACGATCGTGGTGTCGGACTACTCCCTCGAGCGGGCGGAGCGGGCCGCCGCCACCGACGAGCGGTACGTCGCCGCCCAGCTCGACGCGTCGTCGGCGGACGCGGTCGCGGCGCTGTGTCGCGAGCACCGGATCACGCACGTGATGAACGCGGTCGACCCGGTGTTCGACATGTCGGTCTTCGGCGGCGCGTTCGAGGCGGGCGCGGACTACCTCGACATGGCGATGTCGCTGTCGAGGCCGCACCCGACCGCGCCGTACGAGAAGACCGGCGTGAAGCTCGGCGACGAGCAGTTCGCTCATGAGCGGGAGTGGGAGTCGGCCGGCCGCCTGGCGCTCGTCGGGATCGGCGTCGAGCCGGGGCTTTCCGACGTGTTCGCGCGGTACGCCGCCGACCACCTGTTCAGCGAGATCGACGAGCTCGGGACCCGCGACGGCGCGAACCTGGTGGTCACCGACGAGGATGGCAACGAGATCTTCGCGCCGTCGTTCTCGATGTGGACCACGATCGAGGAGTGCCTCAACCCGCCGGTGATCTGGGCCGGTGATGGTTCCGGGGCAGGTGAGTGGCACACCACCGCGCCGTTCAGCGAGCCGGAGGTGTTCGACTTCCCGGACGGCATCGGACCGGTCGAGTGCGTGAACGTCGAGCACGAGGAGGTCCTCCTCATGCCGCGCTGGATCGACTGCAAGCGCGCGACGTTCAAGTACGGGCTGGGAAACGACTTCATCAACATCCTCGAGGTGCTGCACACCCTGGGCCTCGACAGCACCGAGAAGGTGCGGGTCAAGGGCGTCGAGGTGAGCCCGCGCGACGTGGTCGCGGCGGTGCTCCCGGACCCGGCGACGGTCGGCCCGCGGATGACCGGCAAGACCTGCGCCGGGGTGTGGGTGACGGGGCGTGGCAAGGACGGGGCCGAACGCTCGACGTACCTCTACCACGTGGTCGACAACGAGTGGACGATGCGCGAGTACGGCCACCAGTGCGTGGTCTGGCAGACCGCGATCAACCCGGTCATCGCCCTTGAGCTGCTGTCGCGTGGCACGTGGCAGGGCGTGGGCGTGCTCGGGCCGGAGGCCTTCGACGCGGTCCCGTTCCTCGACCTGCTGACCGAGTACGGCAGCCCCTGGGGGATCAAGGAGCTCTGAGCGGGCCGACGTCACTTGCCTGAGCCCAGGCCCAGTCGGTCGAGGAGGTCGGCGCCGCCGCCCAGGATGCCTTCGACCGTGCCCTCCTGCCCGGAGGCGCCGGGTGCGGTCGAGAACGGCTCGTCGGTCAGGCGTACGTCGTGACAGCCGTAGTCGTCCACAACCATGCCGGTCAGGTCGCCGCCGTGGTCGTAGACGATCATCCACCGGGGCCCGAGGTCGGCGGTGCATGCCTGCTCGCCCTCGAGGAGAGTGAGGTCGTCGACAGCATCGGCGAGTTCCGCCGTGGTCGCGGCGTCCAACAGCCGCGCCGGTCCGGCGCGGTCCCAGGAGTAGCGGGCGCCGCCGCCCGGTGCTCGTCCCGCCATCATGGTGTCGTAGCGACACACCCAGGCTGTCTCCGGGTTGAGAAGGGACGGAAGCTCCTGCGCCGCGGACTCGGTCCCGAAGCCGTGTCCGCCCGGGTCCTCTCCGATGGGCAGCCTGGGCGGGCAGACCTCGCCGGCGTGGGAGGAGGCCTCACCAGCGTGTACCGACGGGCCGGCGGCGGTGGGGGTTCCGCAGCCGCCTGTCACCAGCGCAGTAGCCATTGCGAGGACGAGCGCCGAGGAAGAGGCACGCACGCCGATGGGACGGCCCGACGGCGGGGGTGGTTCCGGGCGGGCCGCAGCAAGGTGCCGGCGCCGGCATCGTGGTCGCGGCCCTGCGCGGGCGGCGGGGATCTCGACAGGCTCGATCACCGGGGGTGCGCTGTTGGGCGAGCGGCGAAGGCCCCCTGGGGGCCTGGGGGTCGAGACCCCGGTAGCCAAGGCAGGGCGCAGGGAACCGGCACCGGGGCATGGGGCTGGCCCCGTCGGCCGTGGCCGGCGGGGTCGGGTGGTCACAGATGTCGGGTGTAGGTGCGGCCGTGGGGGCTGGTCCAGACGAAGAGTCGTTCGCCGACGCGGTGGAGGCGCCAGTCGCCGTGGGTGCGGAGCCGGTGGTGGAACCGGCAGGCGGGGACCAGGTTGCAGGAGCAGGTGGGGCCGCCCTCGGCCCAGGGGATGACGTGGTCGAGGTCGCAGGAGCGTGATGGTCTGGTGCAGTGGGGGAAGACGCAGGTGGGGTGGGTGAGGAGGACTTGTTCGCGTAGCCGTGGGGAGGGCCGGTAGCCGGGGACCTGCAGGTGTTCGTGCAGGTCCAGGACGGGCCGGATCGTGACCGGGCCGGTCGCGGTGGCGCACCAGCTCGCGACCTGCCCGACCAGGACCTGCGAGCGGGTGTTCTCCACGGTGGCGAGCAGGCCGCGGACCGCGTCGTCGGTCAGGTGCGCGTACAGCATCAGCCCGCGGCCCCGCCGGGACCGCTGAGGCCGGACCGGCTCCGCCTCGGTGTGGGTGGCGGGGTGGGTGTGGAGTCCGAGGGGGAGGTCGCCGCGGGCCAGGGCGCCGACGGCCAGGGCGCGGCGGACGTCGAGGGTCTCGGTGCAGCCGAGGTCGGCGAGTTGTTGGGCGCCGTGTTGGAGGGCCTGGTCGAGGTCGAGGGCGTCGGCCAGGTCGAGCTCGCCGCGCACGGTCATGGTGCCCTGGAGGCCGACCTGGGTGGTGTCGATGTCGCAGAACCGGCCGTCGGCGGCCTCGCGGCGGCGTTGTTCGGCCTGGGCGGGGTCGTGCAGGGCGCGGGCGGCTTCGACGGTGCGGTCGATCTGGGCGTAGGAGACCCGGTGCGCGATCGGGGCCAGGTGCCGGTCCACACAGGCGGCGCCCTCGAAGGAGAGGGAGTGGGTGTGGGCGGCGATCCGGCGGGCCTTCCACACCGGCACCCGCCCGCCCATGACCTGGGCCCACAGTCGGGGGAGCCGGTAGCAGACCTCGACCGCGTCCCCCAGGTAGGCCCGGCCCGCGTCGGTGGTGATCCCGATCGCGGCGGCGAAGTCGGCGACACAGAACTCTGCCACCAGCGGGGCACCCGTCCCGGCGATCGCGACCTCGCCTTCGGTGCCCTCGACGGTGGCGATGTCGGCGACCGAGGTGATCGGGTGCGCGATCGCCCACTCCACCGCGAGAGCGAACTTGTCGATCTCGTTGCGCTCCAGCGCGGACTGGGTGATCTCGAGGGCAGCCAGGACCCCGGCCGCGGAGTCGGTGGACTCCGGGTCGGGGTGCTCGAGGGGCAGGGCTGCCATGTGTCCAACCCAAGCACCGGCCACCGACAGTCAGAGGCCCAGAACCCCTTGTTCCACAGGGTTCCGGGAGATCCGAAAGTAAAATCTTGGGGTCGCGAGAGGGGGCTGCCGGTGGTCGGGGCCCTGCCTTGACCCTCGGGGTCTCAATACGCTCGCTGGCGCTCGCTACTCGACCAACGAATCCTCTCGGTCGTCGAGTAGCGAGACCCAGCCCGGCAGGCGGCGGTCGGTGACCTGCGAGAGGGCCCGCGACCCGGCGCCCACCGCCCCGCCGCTGCCGAGAACCGCGACCACCGCGGACCGCAAGCCGGCGACGGGTCGCCACGGCGCCGCCACAGCCGCTAGAAGATGCGAGGCACGGTGGCCACCGGCCAGCGGACGGCGGCCACGGCGGCGGCGATCGCCTCGGCGCGGCTCTGGCGGGGCGGACGCACCGTGAGCACCGCGCCGGCCCCCGCCCTCGCGTGGGTGGCCCCCACGATCCGCACGGGCAGGTCGTGGACCCCGTCGCGTGGGGCGCCGGGCGGGACGGTGAGGGTCAGGGTCGCGGTCCGGCTGCCGGCTGCGACGACGACGCCACCGCGACCGAGCGGCGAGCGCACCTGCACCCGCACCGGACGGCCACTGGCCCGGTCGAGGCGGACCCGCACGCTCGCACCGGTGGCGAGCAGGGGTGCAGCAGTGACCGTGGCATCGACGAGGCGCGCCACCGGCGGCGGATCGTCGTCGGCGATGGACACCCCGGCCTGCCAGACCAGCGCGGGCTGGACCCCGCGGCCTCCGAACACCTTGAGATCCACCTCCTCACGGACCTCGTCGATGTCGTCCTGGCGGGTCCGCAGCCACAGATGGGCGACCTGGTCACCGACGCCGAAGCGGACCCGGCGCGTCGTCATCTCGAAGTCCGTTCCGCTCGCCGAGCCACCCGCCGCGACGAGCGCCGTCGTCTCCCGGCTGGTCGGCCGGTCGAGGCGGACGGTGAGCCGCACGCGGCCGCCCTCGGTGACCCGCGGCCGGTCCGCGGACACGCTGGCGACCGGGACCGGGGGCGTCGGTCGGCCGTCGGGGCCGAGGGCGGCGAAGCAGAAGCCGCGCTCGCGCAACGCCTGCACCTCACGAGGGATCGCCCGGAGTGTGGCGGGGGAGTGGGTGACGCCGTCGTGCTGGAGCACGATGTTCGTCCGGTGCGGGCGCACCGCGGTGAGCACGCGTCTGGCGATCTGCCGCGGGGTGCCGCCCGACCAGTCGCGCGAGTCGATGGTCCAGAGCACCGGTGTGTAGCCGACGGCCGCGAGCACCCGCCGGACCCGGCCGTCGACGGCGCCGTACGGCGGCCGGACGAGCGTCGGCGCCGGCACGCCCGCCTCGATCAGGGCGTGCCGGGTCCGCTGCAGCGCGCGGCGGATCTGGCCGCCGGTCTGCCCGGTCAGGTCGGTGTGCTCCCAGGTGTGGTTGCCGATCGCGAAGCCGGCCTCGGAGAGGCGCCGCGCCAGCTCGGGGTGGGCGGCCACCCGGGTGCCGACCACGAAGAAGGTCGCCGGCACTCCGAGCCGGTCCAGCCGGTGAGCCAGCCGGGGCGTCACGGCCGTCGACGGCCCGTCGTCGAAGGTGAGGGCAACCAGCCCGCGCGAGCAGGGCCCGATCGGACGGTCCCCGCCCGGTGCGGCGACAGCCGGCACTCCGCCGAGCAGCAGCGCGACCAGCACCAGCACCACGACCAGCACGGGGATCCGGCGCACCCCCGATCACCTCCCGTCCACCTCTCGACCGTGGGACGCCGGAGCCGGTCCCGAGGTTGTCTACACCGGGGAGGAGTGTCGTAAACCGAAGTCACAAGGCGATAACGACGTACTAAATCGTTGCGATCTAGCCCTGAGACGATGGAAATGCGTGGCGCAGCACCGCTACGTTGCCACCTATGGCGACGGCGATCTCCGTGCGGGGGCTGAGCAAGTACTTCGGTGACGTGCGCGCGGTGGACGATCTGGACCTCGACATCGCCGACGGCGAGTTCTTCTCCATGCTCGGTCCCTCCGGCTCGGGGAAGACCACTGTCTTGCGCCTGATCGCCGGCTTCGAGGAGCCCAGCGCGGGAGTGATCATGCTCGGCGGCGAGGACGTGACCCGGCGGCCGCCGTTCGCCCGCGACGTCAACACGGTCTTCCAGGACTACGCGATCTTCCCTCACCTCAGCGTCCGCCAGAACGTCGAGTACGGGCTGCGGGTGAAGAAGGTCCCCGGTGCCGAACGCCGCCGCCGCGCCGAGCAGGCGCTGGCGACCATGCGCCTCGAGGGGTACGCCGAGCGCCGGCCGCACCAGCTCTCCGGCGGGCAGCGGCAACGTGTCGCGCTGGCCCGCGCGCTGGTGAACCGGCCGCAGGTGCTGCTCCTCGACGAGCCGCTGGGCGCCCTGGACCTCAAGCTGCGCCGCGAGATGCAGATCGAGCTGAAGGAGATCCAGCGCGAGGTCGGGATCACGTTCGTCTTCGTCACCCACGACCAGGAGGAGGCGCTCACGATGAGCGACCGCATCGCGGTCTTCAACGAGGGCCGCATCGAGCAGCTCGCGAGCCCCGTCGAGCTCTACGAGCGGCCGGCCAGCGCGTTCGTCGCTGGCTTCGTCGGCACCTCCAACCTGCTCCAGGGTGACGTCGCACGTGACCTGGTCGGGGAGCCGGGCCCGTTCGTGATCCGGCCCGAGAAGCTGCAGCTGGTCGCCGAACCCGCTCGCGAGCCGGGTCTGGTGACGGCTCCCGGCGTGGTGCGCGAGGTCGTCTATCTCGGGGCGTCCACGATGTCGGTCGTCGAGCTCGAGGCCGGCCCCACGGTGACGGTGTCGCACCCGAACACCGACACCTCGATCGACGCCGCGCTCGAACGACGCGACCAGCGCGTCGTCGTCACGTGGCGTCGTGACCACCTGGTGTCCCTGGGTTCCCCCGACCCAGCGGCGTCCCCTGAGGAGGAGACAGCATGAGACGGATCGGATCCACGCGGCTGGCGGCCGTGGCCTGCGCGAGCGTGCTCGCACTCGCCGCCTCCGCCTGCGGCACGAGCTCGGGAGACGGCGACGGAGGCGGAGCGAAGGCCGGCGAGAAGCAGGGTGGCTTCACCGCCCCCGACGTGCCGATGGCCGAGGCGATCGGCGACCCGGAGGGACAGGTGAGCATCCTGGCCTGGCCCGGCTACGCCGAGGACGGGTCGACCGACAAGTCGATCGACTGGGTCACGCCGTTCGAGAAGGAGAGCGGCTGCCAGGCGAACGTGAAGTACTTCGCGACCTCCGACGAGGCCGTGCAGCTGATGAAGACCGGCGAGTACGACGTGGTCTCGGCGTCCGGCGATGCGACGTTGCGCCTGATCGCGGGTGGCGACGTGGCGCCCGTCAACACCGACCTGCTCACCAACTACGGCGACATCGCGGACTTCCTGAAGGACCAGCAGTTCAACTCCGTCGGTGGCCAGATGTACGGCGTGCCGCACGGCTGGGGCGCCAACCTGCTGATGTACACCAAGGACGTCGTCAGCCCGGCACCGACCAGCTGGGGTGCGGTCTTCGACGGCGCGTCGGAGTACGCCGGCAAGGTCACGGCGTACGACTCGCCGATCTACATCGCCGACGCCGCGCTGTACCTGATGAAGACGCAGCCCGACCTCGGGATCAAGGACCCGTACGCGCTCGACGAGGACCAGCTCGCCGCGGCCGTCGACCTGCTCAAGGCGCAGAAGGCGAACGTCTCGGAGTACTGGTCGGACTACCTCAAGGAGGTCGCGGCGTTCAAGAGCGGCGACTCGGTGATCGGCACGACGTGGCAGGTCATCGCGTCGACGATCGGCGACTCGGTCGAGGCCGTCCTGCCCGAGGAGGGCTCGACCGGCTGGTCGGACACCTGGATGATCAGCTCGAAGGCGCCGAACCCCAACTGTGGCTATCTCTGGATGGACTACATCACCAGCCCGAAGGCGCAGGCCGCGGTCGCGGAGTACTTCGGCGAGGCGCCGGCCAACGTGAAGGCGTGCGACCTGACCTCGGAGGGCTTCTGCGACACCTACCACGTGACCGACGCCGACTACGCGGCGCAGATCCACTACTGGACCACGCCGATCGAGCAGTGCCTGGACGGCCGCACGGACGTGACGTGCACCGACTACGGCCAGTGGACCACCGCGTGGACCGAGATCAAGGGGTGAGTTGACCGTCCTCGACCGTCGCCCGGGCCTCCGGGTGGGCCTGCTCCTGACGCCACCGATGCTGTGGCTGGGAGTGGCCTACCTGGGGGCCCTGGCGGCTCTCCTCATCGCCTCGCTGTGGACCCAGAACGACTTCACCGGCCACATCGAGCGCTCGTGGACCCTGGAGAACTTCAAGACCCTCTTCACGGTCGACGTCTACCGGACGATCACCTTGCGCACGATCGGCATCGCGGCGCTGGTGACCGTCGTCGACGCGCTGCTGGCGTTCCCGATCGCGCTGTACATGGCCAAGGTCGCCTCACCACGGATGCAGCGGATCCTGGTGATCTCGGTGCTGACGCCGCTGTGGGCGTCGTACCTGGTGAAGGCCTACGCGTGGCGCGGCATGCTCTCCGCGGACGGCCCGATCGCCTGGATCGCCGCGCCGTTCGGGCTGCACACGCCGGGCTACGGCCTGCCCGGCGTGATCATCACGCTCGCCTACCTGTGGCTGCCCTACATGATCCTGCCGGTGTACGCCGGGCTCGAGCGGCTGCCCGACTCGCTCTTCGAGGCGTCCGCGGACCTGGGCGCCGGCGCCTGGACGACCCTGCGCCGGGTGGTGGTCCCGATGGCCTTCCCGGCGATCGTCGCGGGCTCGATCTTCACGTTCTCGCTGTCGATGGGCGACTACATCGCGGTCAAGATCGTGGGCGGCACCAGCCAACTGCTCGGCAACGTCGTCTACGACAACCAGGGCGCGGCCAACAACCTGCCGTTCGCCGCAGCGGTGGCGACGGTGCCGATCGTCGTGATGCTCGCCTACCTCGCCGCCGTCCGCCGTACCGGCGCGCTGGAGAACCTGTGATGGGCCGGCCCTCGAGCACGTCGATGGCGATGTCCCGTGGCCTGCGCCGCTCGCTCGCGGGCTTCACAGCCGTGGTGCTGGCGATCGTCTACATCCCGCTGCTGCTGGTTCTGGTCAACTCCTTCAACAGTGACAACACCTTCGGCTGGCCGCCGCCGAGCCTCACGCTGCACTGGTGGAAGGTGGCCGCGGAGAGCACGGGCGCCCGGGAGGCGCTCTTCACCAGCATCCAGGTGGCGCTGGTCGCGACCACGATCGCGCTGGTGCTCGGAACGCTCGCGGCGATGGGGCTGCGGCGGACCCGCTTCTTCGGCCGCAACGTCGTGTCGCTGCTGATCATCCTGCCGATCGCGCTGCCGGGGATCGTGACCGGCCTGGCGTTCCAGAACGGCTTCCGCACCATCTTCGGGATCCAGCTGAGCATCTGGACGATCGTGATCGCGCACGCGACGTTCTGCATCGTCACCGTGTTCAACAACGTGCAGGCCCGCTTCCAGCGGCTCGGGACGAACTTCGAGCAGGCCTCGATGGACCTGGGCGCCGGGCGGTGGACGACGTTCCGGCTGGTCACGTTCCCGATGCTGCGCTCGGCGCTGCTCGCCGGCGGGCTGCTGTCCTTCGGGCTCTCCTTCGACGAGATCGTGGTGACGACGTTCACCTCGAGCCCCCAGGACCAGACCCTGCCGATCTGGATCCTGCAGAACCTGTTCCGGCCCAACCAGGCGCCGATCGTGAACGTCGTGGCCGCCGTGCTGGTGCTCGCCTCGGCGGTCCCGATCTACCTCGCCCAGCGGCTCTCCGGCTCGACCGCGGAGGGGCTGACCGGCGCCAGGTGAGCGCTAGGTGACGCGTGCTCGCCGGTCCACCTACGGTGGGCCGGTGAGCGAGAAGGCGGGGGTATCTCGGGACGGACGGCGACGAGCGCTGCTCGTCGGCCTGGCGGCGCTGGTGGTGGTGGCCCTCCTGGTGGGGGCGGCCGCCTGGACGCGCGATCGAGAACGTGACGACGAGTGGGCGCACGGCGGCGACGGCGTGACCGTGAGTGCGCAGATCGAGGCGACGACCAGTGCGGGCTACCCGGACGCGCTCGCCGCGGCCGGAGTGCCGGCCGAGCCGGCCGACTCGCGGGCGCGGCAGTCGTTCGTCCTCCAGGTCTCCTGGAGTGGCACGCCGGACCCCGACGGGTCCTACGTGTTCGTGCTGCTCGACCAGCGACTGTCCCCGCCGAAGCCTCTGGGGGCCATCGCGTCCTGGGACGCCGACGGCGCGTCCGGCCCCAGCTGGGCCGGCTCCTACGGCGCACTGGCGGAGCACTACCCGTGGCTCGCCCGCACCGCGGCGCGGCACCACCCCGACGGCAGCTACACGGACACCGCCGAGGGATTGCTGCTCTCGGCGACGGCGGAGGGGGAGGGCGTCCTGGCGTTCTTCCTGCCCCGCCCCGAGCTCGCGACCGACCGGCCCGAGGACGACCTGCTGCTGGCCATGGTGCGCACCGACGACGACGGCGAGGTCCGCTGGGCGCGCCGGGTGCCGCTCACCTGAGTCGAGCCCGGGTCAGGTGTCGTCCTCGGTCAGCGTGGTCGACGGCAGCCAGTCGGCTCCGAGCAGCTGGGCGAGATCGGCGAGGCCCGTCGTGTCGCTGCCGACCGTCTCGGAGGCCGCGGCGATCCGCTCCACCATCACCCGGCCGACCTGCTCCTCGACCGTGCCCTCGGCGTACGCGATGTGCCACGGCGAGACCTGGCGGTCGCGGTGGGTGCGCCCGGTCACCTGCCGGCCTGCGATGCCGGAGAAGCGCGCCTGGTGGAAGACGCCCACCCGCGGCTCGGTGCTCGCCTGGCGGCCGTCGGCGAGGGTCTCGCCGGCGTGCAGGCTGATCGAGGCGACGGTGGTGAAGACGCAGACCTTCGCCTGCTCGGTCTGGAACCGGAGCCGCTCGGCCTAGCTACGCGTCGAACCGGTCGCGGACCGAAGATCGGCACCGGCCCCCACGGAGCGGCGCGGTGCAGCATCGTCGGGGGCCGCTCGTCGGCGAGCCAGCCGCGCACCAGATCGAGGTCGGCGGCGCGCCGCGCCGGGCCGGTCGTCCAGGCTGCGCCGTACCGGCCCTGTTCCACCCCGACGCCGTGGCGATCGAGGGCGGCGGTGAACGCCGCTCCGGGCTGCGTCGCCGAGGTCCACTCCCGCATCGGCTCGCCGAGCACCTGCGCATAGACGGTCGCGAGGTACGGCAGCTCCAGGGTGTGTGTCCCGGCGTCGCGGTCGTCGCGATGACGAACGGCGCCTGGTCGTCCGGTGGCACGACTCAGGTTGGGTATCCAAGAAGAGCCGGACTTATACTATTAGATATGGACCTATCTGATCCGACGCGAGCCGTGGTGCCAACTCTCGACGGTCCCGTGCTGGCTGTCCTAGCTACTGCTGGCCGGCCGTTGACGGTGGGCCAGGTCGCGGCGGAGGTGGCGCGAGGGTCCGAGATCGGTGTCCGGCGAAGCCTCGCGCGACTCGTGGAGCAGGGCACGGTCCGGGCCACCTTGATGGGACGAAACCAGGTCCACGAACTCAATCGCGACCATGTCGCTGCTCAGGTCGCGGTGCTCTTGGCAGGGCTCAGGCTCGACCTGTGGGAGCGGTTCCGGACCGAGTTGAAGTCATGGAAGGTCCGCCCGCTCTACGCCGCAGTCTTCGGCTCTGCGGCGCGAGGTGATGGAGGTGTCGACAGCGACATCGACCTGCTCGTCGTCCACCAGGTGTTTCCTGGTGAGACGAGGCCGAAGAGCATCCGCAGCGACATCCGAAGTCAGGTTGCGGACGGAGCAGGCGCCGTGACTCTGAGCGCCACTGATCGAGATGCGGACAAGCGTTGGGAGAGCCAACTTGCCGATCTGCACGACCGGGTCGAGCGCTGGACCGGCAACCCACTGCAGATCGTCGACCTCTCCTTCTATGAATGGCGCCATCCGCCTCAGGAGTATCAGCCTCTGCTGTCCGATGTCCGTCGCGACGGAGTCGAGCTGGTCAAGGCGCGCGGACTCACGATCTGGACCACCATGGACTCAGCCGATGGCTAAGCCGCCGCGGACCCGTGCAGCCGACAATGAGGATGCTCGGACGCGGGCTCAAGCGGCCGTCGCGTACCTCGAGGTCGCCAGTCTCGTTCTCGATGATGATTCAGCCGCCATGCCTGGCGTCGCGGCGGGTCTTGCGGTGCTCGCGGGCATCGCGGCGTCCGACGCGATCTGCGCTCGACGACTTGGTCTGATTCACCGCGGCGATGACCATCGAACGGCTTCCGGACTCCTCGCCACTGCGACCCCCGACGGAGCAAAGCTGTCTCAGGTGTTCCGCCGCCTAATCGACATCAAGGACGAAGCGCACTACGGACTGACGCTCGTGTCCTCGCGCAAGGCGCGTGACGCAGTGCGTTGGGCGCAGACCCTGGTTTCGCGTGCGGTCGAAGAGCTTGAACGCTGACCGGGTGGTTCGAGGCGAGGCCCGCGCGTTCTTACGCAACGCCGTCGTCACTACGACTGCTTGATGCACAACCGTGTCGAAGTGACGCACCTCGCCAACGGCGCAAACGCCAGGTGGCGTAGGTGGTTCTGACGTCGGTTGTCTGTGCTGTGATCGACTCGTGATTCAGGTCGTGGTCGGCGCGTTGATGAGTGAAGATCGCGTTCTGCTCGGGCATCGGAGCCCGAACAAGATCGCCTACCCGGACGTGTGGGATCTGCCCGGGGGAGTCGTCGAGGCAGGCGAAACCGAACTGGGCGCGCTGACGCGGGAGCTCCAGGAGGAGCTCGGCGTGACCGTGTCGACGGCCTCGGTGTCCCACCTATGTCGGCTGACCGCAGGGCGCGCGGAGCAACCGGTGCTCCTCAGCACGTGGCTGGTCACTGACTGGCAAGGAACTCCAACAAACACTGCCCCTGAAGAGCACGACGACATCGGATGGTTCGGTTCGGACGACCTGCCTCCGCTCGCGCACGAAGCCATGCGCACGGCTCTGGTGAATGTGATGCGGACCAGCAGGGCCTGAAGTTGGACGCACGGTCGTCGGCAGATCCGTGCGTCCCGCAGGCGGCGGATAGACGGAACTCCTTGGGCGCCTGCTCAGGTTCGGTGCTGGATGAGAGCGACCTGGTGAGCCGTGCACGCGATCTCCAGGGAGACGATCCAGCCAATGAATGTCCATCCCAGCAGGATCGAGCGGATCTGCACGTCCGGCAGGCGGCTTGGTGACTCATCTGCGGCTGGGTCAGGTCGGGTCGTGTGCTCCACCACGCGCCAGAGCGCGTTCTCAGGCACACGACCCGGGGGGTGTGACTTCGGCCCGCGCCATTCTGGGCTACGGAATGTCCCTGGGCTCTACCCGATGATCGTCGTTGGCGCCTGGAGAGCGGGTACGACAGGGCGCGGACGGCCTAGCTGGTCCGCCCGTACCGGTCAGGGCGCGGTCTCGACCTCCGCCTCGGCCGGGGCGGCCGCCACCGTGGGGACGGTCGCGGCCTGCTCGGCCCGCAGGAAGCTGCCGGTGCGTTCGCGGCCCAACAGGGGAGTGGGCTCGCCGTCGGCGACCACGCGGCGCCCGGCGATGAACACGGCGGGGACGGCGGCGTCGTTGCGGTTGACCATCCGCGAGAGTCCGCCGTACTGCTCCACTGGGCTCTCGTGGTACTCCTCCAACGCATCGTTGAGACGGGCCGGACCAGGCGCCGATCGTGAACGTCGTGGCCGCGGTGCTGGTGCTCGCCTCGGCAGTCCCGATCTATCTGGCTCAGCGGCTCTCGGGCTCGACCGCGGAGGGCCTCACCGGTGCGCGGTGACGGTGGGCTGGTGACACCGGTCCAGCGGCCGCCCTATGCTCGATCGATGGCGCAGCAGCCCGGCCGAGCCCGGTCCCACGGCCAGCCGTTCGCTGTCGCCGCCTGCTCTCGCTCAACCGGCGTGGATGGCGGGAACGGAGTGTCTGGAGCGATGGGACCTTCTTCGAGAGTGAGCGATCATGACCGATCGTCCTGCTGACGTCATCTCTGCGATCACCGACGAGGCCTTGCCTGACAAGGTCTCGCTTGCCGATGCCCGCGCCGCGGGTCGCTTCGGACACGACAAGCCGACGGTCGAGAACTCCGTGGTGCTGCTGATCGACCACCAGATCGGCCTGCTCGCGAGCACCCGCGACACCTCGAGCGCCGCGGAGCTCAAGAGCAACATCGTCGGCCTCGCGAGGGTCGCGAAGGCCCTCGAGCTGCCCACCCTGATCACGTCGTCGAATGCGCACTGGCAGAACGGCGACGTGCTGCCGGAGATCAAGGAGCTCTTCCCCGAGACCCCCATCATCCGTCGGACCGGCATCATCAACGCCTACGAGGACCCGACCTTCCGGGCCGCCTTCGACAAGATCGTCGAGGAGACCGGCCGCGACCACGTCATCCTGGCCGGGGTCACGATCGGCACCTGCACCCTGTTCCCGACCCTCTCGCTGCAGAACGACGGGTATGTGGTCTACCCGGTGATCGACGCCGCAGGCGCCTGGAACCGCTACGAGGCCGACGCCGCGATCGCCCGGATGGTGCAGGCCGGCGCGCAGCCCGTCTCCACCTTCGCGCTCGCCTGCGAGCTCCAGGCGGACTGGAAGAAGCCGTGGGCGAACGCCATGCTCGAGCCGTTCAACCAGAACTTGTCCGAGTACGGCTACGTGCTGCAGAACTTCTGGAACAACTACGGCAACAAGGTGGTGGCCGACCCGTTCGCCTGAGCCTCGGCGGAGGCTGATTCGGCGCGGCGGCGTGCCGGACCGACTCCGCGAGCCCTAGTTGACGCGGGTCGAGAGGTCGGGCGGGCAGGATGCTGTCGTGATCCCGAGGCTCCTCGTCGCGCTCGTCCTGGCCGGTCTCGCTCTCGGCGGCCGCACCGGCCCCGCGTCGAGCGGGCCCCAGGACCGCACCCCGCCGGCGCCGGTGGTGTCGCCCGTGGTGCCCTTGCGGGGCGTGACGCTGGAGTCGGTGCGCCACCTCGACGAGATCGAGCAGGCACTGGCCCGGCACAGTCGTCGGCCCGTTGCCCGGATCGTGTTCCAGCGCGGCGCCGGCCCGGCGCACTACACGCGCGCCGTGCGTCGCCTGCACGACGACTCCTACCTGATGGGGGAGATCCTCGACTCCACCGCGGTGCGCCGGA
The DNA here is from genome assembly GCF_000015265.1 of Nocardioides sp. JS614. Lineage (NCBI taxonomy): Bacteria > Bacillati > Actinomycetota > Actinomycetes > Propionibacteriales > Nocardioidaceae > Nocardioides > Nocardioides sp. JS614. The sequence goes on along the minus strand of NC_008699.1, from coordinate 3,407,012 downwards.
CCACGGTGCGCGAGTACCGGAACCGGACGCGTGCCTTCGTCCACCGCTTCGGGAGCCGCCTGGACCTCTACGAGATCGGCAACGAGCTGAACGGCGAGTGGCTGGGCCGGCCGCGGTCGATCAACGCCAAGGTCGCGGCGGCCTACGACGTGGTCAAGGGCGAGTACGCCGACCTGGGGCTGCGCTCGGTCGTCACGCTCAACTACTGGCCCAGCCGGGACTGCTACGCCCACGACTGGGAGGCGACGCTGCCGTTCGCGCGTCAGCTGCCGCGAAGGGTGCGGCACGGCGTGGACCTGGTGCTGCTCAGCTTCTACGAGACGGCGTGCTCACCACGAGCACACCCCAGCGCCGGGCAGTTCGCCTCGACGCTGCGCTCGCTGGGCGAGATCTTCCCCGACGCCCAGGTCGGGATCGGGGAGCTCGGCGCCCAAGGACGTGCCGACGGACTGCCCCGCGACCCGACCTCGGCGGAGAAGGAGCGGATCGCCCGTCGCTACATCGGGATGCACGACCGGTTGGCGGACGCGGTCGGCCCGAGGTTCGTCGGCGGGTACTTCTGGTGGTACTACGCGACCGACGCCGTCCCGTGGGACCGCGCCGACTCGTTGTGGCCGACCCTCGAGGACCTCTACGCCACCCTCGGTCAGCCGCGTGCCGGTCCGTGATGCTCGGGCATCACGCGGTGGCGGCGAACGCCTCCCCGACCACGTCGAAGCCCTCGTCGAGCAGCGCGTCGCTGATCGAGAGCGGCGGCAGGAACCGGAACACGTTGCCCCACGTGCCGCAGGTGAGGGTGACGACGCCGTGCTGGTGGCAGTACGCCGAGACCGCGGCGGTGCGCACCGGGTCGGGCTCGGTGGTGCCGGGCTTGCACAGCTCGATCGCCATCATCGCGCCCCGCCCGCGCACCTCCGCGATCACCGCGTGCTCGGCCGCGAGGGCCTCGAGCCGCGCCCGCATGCGGTCGCCGATCTCGCGGGCGCGGGCGTCGAGCCGGCCCGCGCGCATCTCCTCGATCGAGCCGAGCGCGGCGGCGCAGGCGATCGGGTTGCCGCCGTACGTGCCGCCGAGACCGCCGACGTGCACCGCGTCCATCAGCTCCGCGCGGCCGGTGACCGCGGCCAGCGGGAGCCCGCCGGCGATGCCCTTCGCGGTGGTGACCAGGTCCGGCACGACGCCCTCGTGGTCGCAGGCGAACCAGTCGCCGGTGCGGCAGAAGCCGGACTGGATCTCGTCGGCGACGAAGACCACGCCGTTGGCCTGCGCCCAGTGCGCGAGCGCGGGCAGGAAGCCGGGCGCCGGCACCACGAAGCCACCCTCGCCCTGGATCGGCTCGATCACGATGCAGGCCAGGTTCGCGGCACCTACCTGCTTGTCGATCACGTCGATCGCGCGGGCCGCGGCCTGCTCGCCGGTCAGGCCGTCGCGCAGCGGGTAGGACATCGGCGCCCGGTAGACCTCGCCGGCGAACGGGCCGAACCCGTTCTTGTAGGGCATGTTCTTGGCCGTCATCGCCATCGTGAGGTTGGTCCGCCCGTGGTAGGCGTGGTCGAAGACGACGACCGCGTCCCTGCCGGTCGCCACGCGCGCGATCTTCACCGCGTTCTCGACGGCCTCGGCCCCGGAGTTGAACAGCGCGCTCTTCTTCGCGTGATCACCGGGCGTGAGCTCGGCCAGCGCGGCGCAGACGTCCACGTAGCCGTCGTACGGCGTGATCATGAAGCAGGTGTGCGTGAACGCGTCGACCTGGGCGTGCACGTTGCGCGCCACCGCCGGGGCGGCGTTGCCGACGGTCGTGACCGCGATGCCCGAGCCGAGGTCGATCAGCGAGTTGCCGTCGACGTCGACGAGCACGCCGCCGCCCGCCGCCTCGACGAACACCGGGAGCATCGTCCCCACCCCGTCGGCGACGTGGGCGCGCTTGCGCTCGAGGCGTTCGAGCGAGCGGGGGCCGGGGATGTCGGTGACGACCCGGCGCTCCTGGGGGAGGGTCGGGCCGCCTACGGCGGCAACAGCAGATTCGGTCATAGGAAGGAGGCTAGTCCGACGGGATCCGTCTCGGGGAGGGGGTCAGGGCGACGATTTCGAAGGCTGGTGCCCCGGATTCCGTCGCGCGGTCCCCGCTGCGGGAGACTGGACGCGTGAGCAGGCCGGTCAGAGACGTCGCGATCCTCGGCAGCACCGGGTCGATCGGCACCCAGGCGCTCGATCTCGTGCGGGCCAACCCGGACCGGTTCCGGGTCGTGGCGTTGACCGCCGGCGGCTCGAGCCCCGAGCTGTTCGAGCGCCAGGTGGCCGAGTTCGCCCCGGCGTACCCCGACCTCTTCTCCGGGCTGGGCGAGGAGGCCTCGGTCGAGGCGGCCACCCGGCCGTGCGACGTCGTCCTCAACGGCATCACCGGCGCGGTCGGGCTGCGCCCGACCCTGGCCGCCCTCGACGCCGGGCACACGCTCGCGTTGGCCAACAAGGAGTCGCTGATCATGGGTGGCCCCCTGGTGCTCGAGCGTGCGAAGCCGGGCCAGATCGTGCCGGTCGACTCCGAGCACAGCGCGATCGCCCAGTGCCTGCGTGGCGGCCGTGCCGACGAGGTACGCCGGCTGGTGCTGACCGCGAGCGGCGGCCCGTTCCGCGGCCGCACCCGCGAGGAGCTGGCCGACGTGACGCCCGCGCAGGCCATGGCGCACCCGACCTGGGACATGGGCCCGGTGATCACCATCAACTCGGCGACCCTGGTCAACAAGGGGTTGGAGGTGATCGAGGCGCACCTGCTGTTCGGCATCCCCTTCGACCGGATCGAGGTCGTGGTGCACCCGACCAGCGTCGTGCACTCGATGGTCGAGTTCGTCGACGGCTCGACGCTGGTGCAGGCCAGCCCGCCGACCATGCTGATCCCGATCGCGCTCGGCCTGTCCTGGCCGGACCGGGTGCCGGACGCCGCGCCCCCGGTCGACTGGAGCCGGCCGGAGACCTGGGAGTTCTTCCCGCTCGACGACGCGGCGTTCCCGGCCGTGGCGCTGGCCCGCGAGGCGGGGCAGCGCGGCGGGACCGCCCCGGCGGTCTACAACGCCGCCAACGAGGTCGCCGTCGACGCCTTCCGCACGGGCGCGCTGGCGTTCACCGAGATCGTGCCCACGGTTCAGGCCGTTCTCAGCCGGCACGACGTACCCTCGGAGGTGACGATCGAGGACATCCTCGCCGCCGACGCCTGGGCCCGCGAGGCCACCCGCACCCGCCTCCGGCCCGACCAGATCGAGGACTGACCAGTGGAACCGCTCTTCTACCTCCTGGGCGTGGTGATCTTCGTGGTCGCCATCCTGGTCTCGATCGGCCTCCACGAGCTCGGCCACATGATCCCGGCGAAGCGGTTCGGCGGGAAGGTCACGCAGTACTTCATCGGCTTCGGCCCGACCGTGTGGAGCAAGCGGGTCGGCGAGACCGAGTGGGGCGTCAAGGCGATCCCGCTGGGCGGCTACGTGAAGATCGTCGGCATGCTCCCGCCCGGCGCGGAGGAGATCGCCGACGAGGTCACGGTCGACGCGGACGGCAACCAGGTCGTGCGGGTGCGCAAGTCCAACACCGGCATGTTCACCCAGCTCATCTCCGACGCCCGCGCGGCGGAGTGGGAGACGATCCGGCCCGAGGACAGCGAACGCCTCTTCTACAAGATGCCGTGGTGGAAGAAGGTCGTCGTGATGGCGGGCGGGCCGACGGTCAACCTGCTGATCGCGTTCACGATCTTCTGGGGCATCTTCGGTCTCTACGGCGTGCGCACGGCCGAGCCCGACGCCGGCGCCCCGGTGATCGACGAGGTCTCGCAGTGTGTGATCCCGTACGCCGAGAGCGGGCGCGAATGCACCGACTCCGACCCGCTCAGCCCGGCGGCCGAGGCGGGCCTGCGGCCCGGCGACGTGGTCACCACCTTCAACGGCACGGCGATCACCGGCTGGGACCAGCTGCGCAGCGCGATCCGCGGAAACGACGACGGCAAGGCGGTCATCGGCTACGAGCGCGACGGCCAGTCGATGACCGGCACCACGAGCACCACCGTCGAGGCGCGCCCGACCTCCGCGACCGACGAGACCCTGCACCAGGTCGGCTTCCTCGGCGTCACCCCGACCACCCACGAGGTGACCACCACGGGCGGCCCGATCTACACCCTCGACCAGATGGGTGAGATGACCGTGGTCACGGTCAAGGCGCTCGGCACGCTCCCGGTCAAGGTGTGGGGCGTGGCGAAGGCGATCGTGGGTGTGGAGGAACGCTCCATCGACAGCCCGGTGAGCATCGTCGGCGGCGGCCGGATCGCCGGCGAGACCGTGTCCCACCAGGACTTCCCGGTGGCCGAGAAGGCCGTCTACCTGCTCTCGCTGATCGCGGGGTTCAACTTCTTCATCGGGATGTTCAACTTCATCCCGCTGCTGCCGCTCGACGGGGGCCACATCGCGGGCGCGCTCTGGGAGGCCGTCCGTCGTGGGTTCGCCCGGCTCCGCGGCCGGCCCGACCCCGGCTACGTCGACGTGGCCAAGCTGCTCCCGATCGCGTACGGCGTCGCCGCGGTGCTGCTCGTCATGGGCGTGGTGCTGATCGTCGGGGACCTCGTCGTACCCCTGCACCTCGTTTCCTAGGTTCCGGTCCTAACATCGAAGCCATGAGCACCCCCGCGTCCGCCGTCAGCCTCGGCCTGCCCGAAGCGCCCCCGCCGGTGCTCGCGCCGCGCCGCAAGACCCGCCAGATCCGGGTCGGCAAGGTCGGCGTCGGCAGCGACTACCCGGTCTCGGTCCAGTCGATGACGACCACGCAGACCTCGGACGTCAACAGCACCCTGCAGCAGATCGCCGAGCTCACCGCGACCGGGTGCGACATCGTCCGGGTGGCGTGCCCCAGCCAGGACGACGCCGACGCGCTGCCGGCGATCGCGCAGAAGTCGCAGATCCCGGTGATCGCCGACATCCACTTCCAGCCGAAGTACGTGTTCGCCGCGATCGACGCCGGCTGCGCGGCGGTCCGCGTCAACCCCGGCAACATCCGCAAGTTCGACGACCAGGTCAAGGAGATCGCCCGCGCGGCCAAGGACCGCGGCACCTCCATCCGGATCGGCGTCAACGCCGGCTCCCTGGACAAGCGGCTGCTCGAGAAGTACGGCAAGGCCACGCCCGAGGCGCTGGTCGAGTCCGCGGTGTGGGAGGCCAGCCTGTTCGAGGAGCACGACTTCCACGACTTCAAGATCTCGGTCAAGCACAACGACCCCGTCGTGATGGTGCGCGCCTACGAGATGCTCGCCGAGCGCGGGGACTGGCCGCTCCACCTCGGCGTCACCGAGGCGGGGCCGGCGTTCCAGGGCACGATCAAGTCGGCCACGGCCTTCGGCGCCCTTCTCTCGCAGGGCATCGGCGACACGATCCGGGTCTCGCTGTCCGCGCCGCCGGTCGAGGAGGTCAAGGTCGGCATCCAGATCCTCCAGTCGCTCAACCTCCGGCCCCGCAAGCTCGAGATCGTGTCCTGCCCGTCCTGCGGTCGCGCCCAGGTCGACGTCTACACGCTGGCCGAGCAGGTGACTGCCGGCCTCGAGGGGCTCGAGGTGCCGTTGCGGGTGGCCGTCATGGGCTGCGTCGTCAACGGACCGGGGGAGGCCCGCGAGGCCGACCTCGGCGTCGCCTCCGGCAACGGGAAGGGCCAGATCTTCGTCAGGGGCGAGGTCATCAAGACCGTGCCGGAGTCGAAGATCGTGGAGACCCTGATCGAGGAGGCCATGCGGATCGCGGAGGGCATGGAGTCGGTGGACGGCGCCGGCGCCTCGGTCACCGTCAGCTGAACGGCCGGAGAACACCGCCGCTCGGGTGGTGACGCGGAGGCCCGTCGCACCGCACACTGCGGCTGTGAGGATCTCCCGCAGGCAGCTCATCGGTGCGGCATCGCTCTCCGGCCTCGCGACGGCCACCGGCGTCTCCCGGCTGCTGCCCGCCGCGGCCGCGCCGCCACCGCTCCCGGCTCCGGACGCGTCCGGCATCGAGCACGTGGTCGTGGTGATGATGGAGAACCGCTCGTTCGACCACTACCTCGGCTGGCTCCCGGGCGCCGACGGCAAGCAGGCCGGCCTCAGCTACGTGGACCGCAAGGGCGTGCGGCACGCGACGCACCGGCTGACGGCGTACGACGGCTGCGGGTTCGAGGACCCCGACCACTCGTGGGAAGGCGGCCGGATCCAGCTCAACAACGGGTTGCTGGACGGCTTCCTCAAGTCGGGCAACAACGACCTGCTCGCCATCGGCTACTACACCGACGAGGACCTCTCGTTCTACGCGCGGGCGGCCCGGGACTGGACGGTATTCGACCGCTACTTCTCGGCCGTGATGGCCGAGACCTACCCCAACCGCTTCTACCAGCACGCCGCGCAGACCGACCGGCTGCACAACAACACCGACCGGTCCACGCTGCCGACGATCTGGGACCGGCTGGCCGAGAAGGGCCTCCGCGGCACCTACTACTACAGCGACATCCCCTTCACCGCGCTCTGGTACGAGAAGCACCTCGACATCTCCCAGCACTTCGCGACGTTCCTGCTCGACGCGGCCGCCGGCACGCTGCCGGCGGTCTCCTTCGTCGACCCGCGGTTCCTCAACGAGGAGGGCGGCACCTCGAACGACGACCACCCGCTCGCCGACATCCGCGCGGGCCAGAGCTTCCTCAACCAGGTCTACGACGCGGTGCGCACCGGCCCGGGCTGGGAGCGCACGGTGCTGGTCATCAACTACGACGAGTGGGGCGGGTTCTTCGACCACGTCCGGCCGCGGCGCGCGCCGGACGTGTCGAGGAAGACGGCGCTGCGCGGGTTCCGGGTGCCGGCGCTGATGATCTCCCCGCTGGCCCGGCGCGGCCACGTCTCCCACCACGTCTACGACCACACGTCGGTGCTCCGGATGATCGAGTGGCGGTGGGGGCTGCGGCCGCTGACCCCGCGCGACCGCTACGCGCGCAACATGGCTGAGGCGCTCGACCTCGCCGGCGGTCCGGACACCGCGTCCTCGACGTACGACGTCCCGGACATCGCGCCGGTGGGCTGCGCGCCCGACGAGACCAAGTCCGCGGACTGGGCGGCCCTTAAGCACTTGGCGCGCGACCTCGGCTGGAGGCTTCCCCGATGAGCGCGAGGCGATGGCTGGTCCCCGTCGGGCTGCTCGCCCTCGGGCTGGCGCTGCCGCCCGCGGGCGCCGCGCTGCCGGACCGGGCCCCGACCGGGGCACCGACGCGGACGCCGGCCACGGCTGCCTACGTCCCGCCGATCCGGCACGTCTTCGTGATCAACATCGAGAACAAGGGCTACGACCGGACCTGGGGCGCCGGGTCCGCAGCGCCGTACCTCGCCACGACGCTGCGCCGCAAGGGCGTCCTGCTCGACAAGTACTACGGCACCGCGCACAACTCCCAGCCCAACTACGTCGCGCAGATCTCGGGGCAGGGGCCGAACCCCGACATGCAGGCGGACTGCCAGACCTACTCGACGTTCGTCCGGGTGACCACGGTCGAGCCGGACCAGGCGGTCGGGTCCGGGTGCGTGTTCCCCGCCGACGTCCCGACGCTGCCGGGCCAGCTCACGGACCAGGGGCTGACCTGGCGCGGCTACATGGACGACATGGAACGGCCCTGCCAGCACCCCGAGCGGGACGCCCCGGACCCGACCCAGCGGGCGACGGCGGAGCACAACTACGCCGCGCGGCACAACCCGTTCGTCTACTTCCGCTCGATCACCGACCATCCGGCGTACTGCAAGGCGCACGTGGTGCGGCTCGGTCGGCTCACCGACGACCTGGCACGCCTCCGCACCACGCCGAACCTCGTCTACATCACCCCCGACCTGTGCAACGACGGCCACGACGCGCCGTGTGCCGACGGCCGGCCCGGCGGGCTGCGCAGCGTCAACGCGTGGATGAGGAAGTGGGTGCCGCGGATCCTGCAGTCCCCGGCGTTCCGCAGGAACGGCGTGCTGGTGATCACCGCCGACGAGTCCGACGGGCCGCAGACCGACGCCACCGCCTGCTGCGGGCCCGCGACCTCCGCGAACAGCCCGATGCCCGGCATCTTCGGGCCCGGCGGGGGGAAGATCGGCGCGCTCGTGCTCTCCAGGTACGTCGAACCGGGCACCTGGAGCACCACGCCGTACAACCACTACTCCCTGCTCGGCTCGATCGAGGAGATCTTCGGGCTGCCCAAGCTCGGCTACGCCCGGGACCCCGGCGTCGACACGTTCGGCCTCGACGTCTACAACTCCGGCTGGGAGCAGTAGTCCCCGGACTGTCCTAGGGTGTCGCCCATGCTGCGGACCGCGTTGCTCACGGTGCTCGACCCCGGCAACCCGCCGGCGTGGTGCTTCCGGACGAACGCCGAGGGTGAGCTGCCGACCTGCACCTACGTCAACGGCAGCTGGCACCGCAGCTACGAGGACGGCGGGCTCGGCTCCGGCGGCGACGGCATCGGGGGCGCGATGGTCGCGCTGTTCGTGATCGGCCTGGTGGTCAGCGGGCTCGTGCTGGCCTGGAAGATCTCCACCGCCCGCAAGATGGCGCGTGAGGCCGGCATGAACGAGGACGATGCCACGATCATGACCGTGCTCACCGACGACGGCTTCGAGGCGACGTACCTCGCGGCCAACCTGCGCCAGCCTCCCGCCCGGCCTGGCGCGCAACCTCCCACCCAGCCGCCGACGCCGGCCGTGCCGCCGGCGGGCGAGCGGCTGCGCGAGCTGGACCGGCTCCTCGAGGAGGGGCTGATCACCCAGGCCGAGCGGGACGAGCGACGTCGCGCCGTCATCGACGGGATCTGACGGGTCGCCGGCCCGATCACGACGTAGGCTTCGGCCGTGCTCACGACCCGCCACGGCGTCCGTCCGCTCGGGCCGGCCGACCTCGACGCGTTCCTCGCGCTCGCGCGCAGGAGCCCGGTCGTGAACGCCTTCGTCGACTACCGCGCCACGACCACGAACCTCGAGCCGCGTTGGCTGGGCGGCGAGATGTGGGGCCGCTTCGACGACGGCGAGCTCGCCGCCGCCTGCCACGTCGGCGCGAACCTGGTCCCGGTCGAGGCGACCCCCGACGACGCCGCTGCGTTCGCGGAGCGGGCGCTGACCCGCAACCGCAGCGTCTCGACCATCGTCGGGCCGCAGGCGGCGGTCCGGGAGTTCTGGAACGGCGTCGCCCCGACCTGGGGCCGGCCCCGGGAGACCCGCTGGGAGCAGCCGCACCTGGAGATCGCCGCGGCCCCGTTGGTCGAGCCGGACCCGCTCGTACGCCGTACCGTCCGGGCCGACCTGGCCGAGCTCTACCCGGCCTGCGTCGCGATGTACACCGAGGAGGTCGGGATCTCGCCGGAGGACGGCGGCGGTGCTGAGCTGTACCGCGCCCGCGTCCTCCAGCTGGTCAACCGGGGTTGGTCCTTCGCCCGGTTCGACGGAGGCCGGCTGGTGTTCAAGGCCGAGGTCGCCTGCGCGACGCCCTACGCCGCCCAGGTCCAGGGCGTCTTCGTCCCGCCGGACCGGCGCGGCGAGGGACTCGCGACCGCTGGCATGGCCGCGGTGGTCGACCTGGTCCGCCGCGAGATCGCCCCATCCGTGTCGCTCTACGTCAACGAGTGGAACGCTCCCGCGCGCGCGGCCTACGAGCGGGTCGGCTTCCGCGAGACCGCCCGGTTCGCCACGGTCATGTTCTGAGCGCGCCTCGCCCGAGCTCGCGAGGACGAGGAAGCACGCGCCAGGTCGAGTGGCCCCGCGGGCGACAGGCGTCGGGCGGTTTCCCCGGGTAACCGGGGAAGTTGGAACATCTGGCCCGAAACTTCGGCCGAACAGTTCCGGTTTCCCCGGTGAACCGGGGAAACCGTCACCGGTCCGACGCACAGGCGGCCAGGGGCAGCGCCGCACCTGCGAGCAGGAAGGACCTCATACCCGCCAGACGCCATAACCCGGGCGAAGGTTGCAGTCCCGAACAAGTAGCCTTCTCCGCATGATCTCACCCCACGAAGCCGCTCGCTGCGCTCGCGCCTCCGCGGGGGCCCCGAGATGATCATGCGGATGTCGAGCCTGTTCGTGCGGACCCTGCGAGAGGACCCCGCGGACGCCGAGGTGCCGTCGCACCGGCTGCTCGTCCGCGCCGGCTACATCCGCCGCGCCGCCCCCGGCATCTACACCTGGCTGCCGCTGGGCCTGAGGGTGCTCCGCAAGATCGAGAACGTCATCCGCGAGGAGATGGACGCGATCGGCGCCCAGGAGATGCTGTTCCCGGCGCTGCTGCCGCGCGAGCCCTACGAGGCGACCAACCGGTGGACGGAGTACGGCGACGGCATCTTCCGGCTCCAGGACCGCAAGGGCGCCGACTACCTCCTCGGCCCGACCCACGAGGAGATGTTCACGCTCGTCGTGAAGGACCTCTACTCCTCCTACAAGGACCTGCCGCTCTCGATCTACCAGATCCAGACGAAGTACCGCGACGAGGCGCGACCCCGCGCCGGGCTGCTGCGCGGGCGCGAGTTCGTGATGAAGGACTCCTACTCGTTCGACGTCGACGACGCCGGCCTCGACGTGAGCTACCAGAAGCACCGCGACGCCTACGTGCGGATCTTCGACCGCCTCGGGTTCGAGTACGTCATCGTCGAGGCGATGTCCGGCGCGATGGGCGGGTCGAAGTCCGAGGAGTTCCTCGCCAAGGCGAGCGTCGGAGAGGACACCTACGTGCGCTGCACGTTGTGCGACTACGCCGCGAACGTCGAGGCCGTGCACTCGCCGCCGATCCCGCCCGTGCCGTACGACGACGCGCCCGCCGCCCACGCCGAGCAGACTCCCGACACGCCCACGATCGAGACGCTCGTGGCCCACCTCAACGAGCGGTTCCCCCGCGAGGACCGCCCCTGGGCGGCGTCGGACACCCTGAAGAACGTGGTGTTCTCGGTCCACCACCCCGACGGCGCCACCGAGGCGCTGGCCGTCGGCCTGCCCGGCGACCGCGAGGTCGACGCCAAGCGGCTCGAGGCCCACCTCGGCGAGGGCGTCGTCTTCGAGCCGTTCGGCGAGGCGGACTTCGCGGCCCGCCCGACCCTGGCCAAGGGCTACATCGGCCCCGGGGCGCTGGGGGAGAAGAAGCCGGCCGGCGTGCGCTACCTGCTCGACCCACGGGTCGTCGAGGGCACCCGCTGGGTGACCGGAGCCGACGCCGCCGGCAGCCATGTCATCGACCTGGTGGCCGGCCGCGACTTCTCCGGCGACGGCCTGATCGAGGTGGCCGAGGTCCGCGACGGCGACCCCTGCCCGCGCGGCGACGGCGGCACCCTCGAGACCGCCCGCGGCATCGAGATGGGCCACATCTTCCAGCTCGGCCGCAAGTACGCCGACGCCCTCGACCTCAAGGTCCTCGACGAGCAGGGCAAGCTCGTCACGGTGACCATGGGCTCCTACGGCATCGGGCCCTCGCGCGCCGTGGCCGCCATCGCCGAGGGCACCCACGACGAGCTGGGCCTGGCCTGGCCGCGGGAGGTCGCGCCCGCCGACGTCCACATCGTCGCCACCGGCAAGGACGAGCACGTCTTCGCGGCGGCCGAGCGGATCGCGCACGAGCTCGACAAGCAGGGTGTCGAGGTGCTCTACGACGACCGGCCCAAGGTCAGCCCGGGGGTGAAGTTCAAGGACGCCGAGCTGATCGGTGTCCCGACGATCGTCGTGGTCGGCAAGGGCCTCGCCGCGGGCACGATCGAGGTCAAGGACCGACGTACCGGCCAGCGGCAGGACGTGCCGGCCGACCACCTGGTCGACCGGGTGATCGCCATCGTGAGGGCATGAACGCCCCCGGCTCGCTCGACGCGGTCGTCTTCGACTGGGGCGGCACGCTCACGGCCTGGCACGACATCGACTTCCACGCGGAGTCGCTGGCGCTCGCCCAGGCCGTGGTGAACGCCGACCACGACGTCGAGGTCTCCCGCGAGCGTCTGCACGCCGCCGGCGATGCGGTCTGGGGCCGGTCTCGCGACGAGCACCGGAGCGCGACGGTCGCGGACCTGTTCACCGAGGCCGGGCTCGAGCACGACCCCGAGCTGCTCACCGCCTACTACGAGTTCTGGGAGCCGCACACGCTCACCGACCCCGAAGCCGGCCCGCTCTTCGAGCGGCTCCACGAGCTCGGGCTGAAGGTCGGCGTGCTCTCGAACACGATCTGGCCGCGGGACTGGCACGAGAGGTGGTTCCGCCGCGACGGCGTCGACCGGCTGCTCGACGGCGACGTCTACACCAGCGAGATCGCGTGGACCAAGCCCTCGCCGCTGGCCTTCCGTGCGGCGATGGACGCGATCGGGGTCAGCGATCCCGCCCGCTGCGTGTACGTCGGGGACCGGCTGTTCGAGGACGTCTGGGGCGCCCAGAACGCAGGGATGCGGGCGGTGCACATCCCGCTCAGCGCGATCCCGCCCCACCAGGTCGGGCACACCGAGGGGGTCCCGGACGGGGTCGCGCACCGGTTGGCCGAGATCGGAGACCTCGTCACAGGGTGGCTCTGACCTGCGGTTCTGCAGGTTTGTGCAATGCGAAAACGTGAGGTTGGGGTCCGGTCGCGCTTCCGGCGGCCGTGTTGCATGCTTTTGCAAGAGCGGTCCTCCCGCCAGTCCCCCCACATCCCGGCGGGATCCGCTCGAACGGCCACGTCCAGGCCTCAGCGGTCCGCGTACTCGTCTCTTCCGGGGAACATCTCGGGAGTTCCCCGGAAGACGAGTTCGCGGACCGCTGCTTCGTTCAGCGCCCCGACCGCGCTGCGCCGCTGCTCGCCCACGGTGTGCTCCACCAGGTAGGCGTAGGTCGCCGCGCAGGCGCGCTCCACGGCGAGCGCCGCCCGGTCCACCTGGGCGGGCGTGTCAAGGCGGGGCAGCTCGTACGCCGGCTCCGCGGCGACCGGCTCGGCCCCCTCGTCGAGGATCGTGGCGGTGAGCCGGTCACGCCGGGCCCGGTGCGCGTCGTACGCCCGGACGACCGACGCGAACAGCTCGGGGGTCGCGGACCGTGAGGTGCGGCCGCCGAGCGCGCCGTACACGTAGACGGCTGCATGCTCGGCGGCCAGCGCGATCTGCAGCGCGTCGAGCTCAGCCATCCTCGCCCGCCAGCCGCTGCGCGACGGCGGCGCTCATCGAGGCCAGCAGCCCGGCCAGGGCACCGCTCTCGGCGGCCACGGCCGCCTCCACCAGGTGCCCCTGGAGCCGGCGCTCGCGGCGCCGCAGGTCGCCGGCCGGGACCGGTCGGCCGGGCGTCGACCCGACCGGCGTCCCGTCCAGCGCGTCGATGTGCGCCCGGTGCAGCGCGACCAGACCCGCCGCGCCGGCCGAGGACGCGTGCCGCAGCGCCGCGGAGAGCTCGTCGAGCACCCGCTCCACGAGCGCGACGTCGGGGTCGGGATCGGGGGTCGCGGTGGGCCCGACGCCCTCGGGCACGCCGGAGTCGTCGTCGCAGCCCGCGACGACCACCGAGCCGACGGCCGCACCGACGGACAGGGCGAGCGTCGTGCGGCGGGCGAGACGAGGACCGGCGGGCACGGCGAAGACCCTACCGAGACCGGCCAGCCGCTATCGTTGACGATCAACAACAGCACAAGGAGGTCGCCCACTCGTGAGCAGTGCCAACCAGGACGCCACCCGGGGCCAGATCGAGGCCGAGCTCGACGACCCCCTGCGTGCCCTGGGCCTCGACATCGAGGCCGTCGAGATCACCCCCGCCGGCAAGCGGCGGATCCTGCGCGTCGCCGTCGACAAGGACGGCGGGGTCACGCTGGACGAGGTCGCCGAGGCGACTCGCGAGGTCAACCGGGTGCTCGACGGCTCCGAGGTGATGGGCGAGCAGCCCTACACGCTCGAGGTCACCTCGCGGGGTGTCGACCGGCCGCTGACCCTGCCCCGGCACTGGCGGCGCAACGCCGGCCGCCTGGTGAAGGTCGCCTTCGCCGACGGTCGGGCGGCCACCGGACGGATCCTCGACAGCAACGAGGAGCAGGTCACGCTCGACGTCGGCGGCACGCGCCAGCAGGTCGCCTACGCCGAGGTGAAGAAGGCGCTGGTGCAGGTCGAGTTCAACCGGCCCACGGACGGGCCGGGCGATGACGGAGACGACGGCGGAGACGACGAGGCGGGGGAGGCCTGATGGACATCGACATGAGCATCCTGCGGATGCTCGAGCGGGAGAAGGAGATCTCCTTCGACGTGCTCGTCGAGGCGATCGAGCAGGCCCTGCTCACGGCGTACCACAAGTCGCCGGGTGCGCACGAGCAGGCGCGCGTCGTGCTGGACCGCAAGAGCGGCCACGTGACCGTGCTCGCCTCGGAGGTCGACGAGGAGGGCAATGCCGTCGGCGAGTACGACGACACCCCGGCCGGGTTCGGCCGGATCGCGGCGACGACGGCGAAGCAGATCATGCTCCAGCGGCTGCGCGACGCCGAGGACGACGTCCGGTTCGGTGAGTTCTCCGGCAAGGAGGGCGACATCATCTCGGGGATCATCCAGCAGGGCCGCAACCCCGACGACGTGATGGTCGACCTCGGCAAGCTCGAGGCGCTGCTGCCGGTCGGCGAGCGGGTGCCGGGGGAGCGCTACGACCACGGCACCCGGATCAAGTGCCTGGTCGTGTCGGTCCGCAAGGGCATGCGCGGGCCGCAGATCACGCTGTCGCGCTCGCACCCGAACCTCGTCAAGAAGCTGTTCGCGCTGGAGGTGCCCGAGATCGCCGACGGCACGGTCGAGATCGCCGCGATCGCCCGCGAGGCCGGGCACCGCACCAAGCTCGCGGTCCGCTCGACCGTGCCCGGGGTGAACGCCAAGGGCGCCTGCATCGGCCCGATGGGCTCGCGCGTGCGTGCGGTGATGTCCGAGCTGCACGGCGAGAAGATCGACATCGTCGACTGGTCCGAGGACCCCGCCGAGATGGTCGCGCACGCGCTCTCACCGGCGCGGGTCACGTCCGTCGAGATCGTCGACGCGGCCGCGAAGTCCGCGCGCGTCGTGGTGCCGGACTTCCAGCTCTCCCTCGCGATCGGCAAGGAGGGCCAGAACGCCCGCCTGGCCGCCCGCCTCACCGGCTGGCGCATCGATATCAGGAGCGACGAGGCCGAAGCCGGCAGCGACGCCTGAGGAGCGGCGGGATCGCGGCACCACGGGTCCCCGGTTCGATAAGGGTGGCCCGATCGCGGTAGGGTTGTCGCCAGTGGCGCGTGAACACATCCCTTCTGCATGCCCCGAACCCTCCAGCCTGCCAGGCCCGGTCCGGACGTGTGTCGGGTGCCGGAAGCGGGCCGCGAAGAACGAGCTGGTCCGCGTGACCGTCGGCTCGGATGCGCACGGCCACCCGGCCGTCGTACCCGATCCGGCAGCCACCGCACCCGGGCGGGGAGCGCACCTGCACCCCACCATGGAGTGTTACGACCTCGCGGTGCGCCGGAAGGCGTTCGGCCGGGCCCTCCGGGTCACGACCGGGCTCTCCAGTGCACCGGTGGGGGAGTACCTCGGCTCGGCAGACGGCACGGCACCACACCCCCGATCGACCGACAGAGACTGGAGCAGCAGCTCATGAGCACTCGATGAGTACTTCGCGATGAGTTTGCACAACCACTAACGGTCTGAATCACCCCCCAGCACAGAACTGGACCCGGGTCTCAGGCCAGAAGGAGAAGCGTGGCTAAGACCCGAGTTCACGAGCTCGCCAAGGAGTTCGGAGTCGAGAGCAAGTTCGTTCTCGAGAAGTTCAAGGAGATGGGGGAGTTCGTCAAGTCCGCGAGCTCCACCGTCGAGCTCCCCGCCGAGATGCGGTTCCGCAAGGAGTACGGCGAGAAGCTGAAGGCCGAGGCGTCCGCGGCTCCCGCGGCGCCGGCCGAGAAGCCGGCCGCCAAGAAGGCGCCGGCGAAGAAGGCTGCCGCCACGGCGGAGCCCGAGGCGCTTGCAGCCGAGCCGGCCGCCGAGCCGGCCGCCGCCGAGGCGCCTGCCGCCGCCGAGGCGGAGGCACCGGCCGCCAAGGCCGCGGCCCCCAAGCCCGGCCCGAAGCCGGCCCCCGTGGCCGAGCAGCCGGCCCCGCCCGCCGAGCCCGAGGCCCCCGAGGCCCCGGAGGCACCGGCTGCCTCCGCGGCGCCCGCTGCCCCGAAGGCGCCGGCGCCCCGCCCGGTCGGCCGGCCAGGTGCCCCGCGCCCCGGCAACAACCCGTTCGCGTCCAGCCAGGGCATGGGTCGCCGGCCCGCCCCGGGCGCTCCCGCTGCTCCCGGCGCCGGCGACAACCGTCCGCCGCGCCCGCCGGCCGCACGTGAGGGCGGCGTCCCCGGTCGCCCGGGCATGCCGCGTCCCAACCCGGCGATGATGCCGAAGTCCCCGTCCGCGTTCGGCGCGGGTCCCGGTGGCCGTGGCCCCGCTCGTCCCGGCGCCCCCGGCCGGGGCGGTGCCCCCGGCCGCGGTGGTGCTCCGGGTCGCGGCGGCGTCGGCACCGGCGCCCCCGGCCGCGGTGGCGCTCCCGGTGGCGGCTTCGGGCCGAGCGGTGGCGGTCGCCCCGGCGGCGGCCGTCCCGGCCAGCGCGGCCAGACGCAGGGTGCGTTCGGTCGCCCCGGTGGCCCCTCGCGCCGCGGCCGCAAGTCCAAGCGGGCGCGTCGCCAGGAGTTCGAGGCCATGGAGGCCCCGACCATCGGCGGCATCCGCGTCCGCAAGGGCAACGGTGAGACCGTGCGCCTGCCGCGTGGCGCCTCCCTGACCGACTTCGCCGAGCGGATCAACGTCGAGCCGGCCCAGCTGGTGCAGATGCTGTTCAGCCTCGGCGAGATGGTCACGGCCACCGAGTCCGTCAACGACGAGACCCTCGAGCTGCTCGGCGAGGAGCTCAACTACGTCGTCGAGGTCGTCTCCCCCGAGGACGAGGACCGCGAGCTGCTCGAGTCCTTCGACATCGAGTTCGCCGACGACGAGGACGACGAGGGGCACTTCGAGGCGCGGCCGCCGGTCGTGACCGTGATGGGTCACGTCGACCACGGAAAGACCAAGCTCCTCGACGCCCTGCGGCACGCGAACGTCGCCTCGGGCGAGGCCGGTGGCATCACCCAGCACATCGGTGCCTACCAGGTGCACACCGACGTCGACGGTGAGGACCGCAAGATCACCTTCATCGACACCCCGGGTCACGAGGCGTTCACCGCCATGCGTGCCCGCGGCTCGCAGTCCTCGGACATCGCGGTCCTCGTGGTCGCGGCGGACGACGGCGTGATGCCGCAGACCGTCGAGGCGCTCAACCACGCCAAGGCAGCCGGGGTCCCGATCGTGGTCGCGGTCAACAAGATCGACAAGCCGGAGGCGGACCCGACCAAGGTCCGCGGCCAGCTGACCGAGTACGGCCTGGTGCCCGAGGAGTACGGCGGCGACACGATGTTCGTCGACGTGTCGGCCAAGTCCGAGCTCAACCTCGACAAGCTGCTCGAGGCCGTCGTGCTGACCGCCGACGCGTCGCTCGACCTGCGCGCCAACCCCAACCGGGATGCGCAGGGCCTGGTCATCGAGGCGCACCTGGACCGCGGTCGCGGCCCGGTCGCCACGATCCTGGTCCAGCGCGGCACGCTCCACGTCGGCGACTCGATCGTCGCGGGCCCGGCCCACGGCCGCGTCCGGGCGATGCTCGACGAGTACGGCAACGAGCTGACCGAGGCGACCCCGTCGCGTCCGGCCATGGTGCTGGGTCTGTCCACCGTCCCCGGCGCCGGCCAGAACTTCATCGTGGTCGAGGACGACCGGATGGCTCGCCAGATCGCCGAGAAGCGTGAGGCCCGCGAGCGGGCCGCCATGCAGGCCAAGCGGCGCGTGCGCCGTACCCTCGAGGACTTCATGGCCTCCATGGAGAAGGGCGAGAGCCAGGAGCTCAACCTCATCCTCAAGGGCGACGTGTCCGGCTCGGTCGAGGCGCTCGAGGACGCGCTGGCGAAGATCGACGTCGGCGACGACGTCAGCCTGCGGGTCATCGACCGCGGTGTCGGTGCGATCACCGAGACCAACGTCGACCTGGCGGCCGCGTCCGACGCGATCATCATCGGCTTCAACGTCCGCCCGCAGGGCAAGGCCACCGAGCTCGCCGACCGCGAGGGCGTGGAGATCCGCTACTACACGGTGATCTACCAGGCGATCGAGGAGATCGAGGCCGCGCTCAAGGGCATGCTCAAGCCGGAGTTCGAGGAGTCGACCCTCGGCCAGGCGGAGATCCGCGCGATCTTCCGCTCGTCCAAGGTCGGCAACATCGCGGGCTGCATGGTCATCAGCGGCGTGATCCGGCGCAACGCCAAGGTGCGCGTGATCCGCGATGGTGCCGTCGTCGCCGACAACCTCGACCTGGCCTCGCTCAAGCGGGAGAAGGACGATGCATCCGAGGTCCGCGAGGGCTTCGAGTGCGGTCTCGTGCTGCGCAACTTCCAGGACATCAAGGAAGGCGACATCGTCGAGGCCTTCGAGATGCGGGAGATCCCCAGGGCCTGACGGCCCTTCCGCCTGCGGCGGAACAAGGGCGCGGTCCGGCTTCGCCGGGCTGCCCTTTGTTCCGCCGAACCAGGCTCGCTGCGCTCGCGGTTCGGCGGGCCGGCTCGCTTCGCTCCCCGGCGTCCAAGCGGCGTCGGGGAGTGTTGTCCGTTCGTTATGTGAAGGTAGGAACATGAGCAACCCACGCATCCGCAAGATCGCCGACCGGATCCAGGTGGTCGTCGCGGAGATGCTGGAGCGACGGATCAAGGACCCGCGGCTCGGGTTCGTGACCGTCACCGACGTCCGGGTCTCGGGGGACAGCCAGCAGGCCACGATCTTCTACACGGTCCTCGGAGAGGACGACGAGGCGGCCCGTACGGCCAGCGCGGTCGCGCTGGAGTCGGCCAAGGGCCTGCTGCGCTCCGAGGTCGCCAAGCAGCTCGGGATGCGGCACGCGCCGACCCTGGAGTTCGTGCACGACGCGCTGCCTGAGAGCGCCCGCCAGCTCGACGAGGTGCTGGCCCGCGCGAAGGCGCAGGACGAGGCGCTGGCAGCCGGGCGCGGCACGGCGTACGCCGGCGAGGCCGACCCCTACAAGAAGCCGCGTCCGGCCGACGCCGACGAGCCCGACGACTCCGGCGAACCCGGCGAGTTCGACGGGGTCGATGACGACGAGTGAGGCCGGGCTGGTCGTCGTCGACAAGCCCGGCGGCCTGACCTCGCACGACGTCGTCTCGCGGGTGCGGCGCCTGACCGGCACCCGCAAGGTCGGGCACGCGGGCACCCTCGACCCGATGGCCACCGGGGTCCTCGTGCTCGGGATCAACCGGGCGACCCGGCTGCTCGGGCACCTGATGCTGACCGAGAAGGCGTACGACGCCACCAT
The DNA here is from genome assembly GCF_000015265.1 of Nocardioides sp. JS614. Taxonomy (NCBI): domain Bacteria; kingdom Bacillati; phylum Actinomycetota; class Actinomycetes; order Propionibacteriales; family Nocardioidaceae; genus Nocardioides; species Nocardioides sp. JS614. Next base: position 3,387,652 of record NC_008699.1, on the reverse strand, counting down.
CCGGCTCGGTGTCGCCACGAGCACCGACGACGCCGAGGGCGAGGTGACCGCGACCGCGTCGGCCGCGGGCCTGGACGAGGCGACCGTCCGAGCGGCGGCCGCCGAGTTCGTGGGCGACCTGCTGCAGGTGCCGACCGCGGTGTCGGCGATCAAGGTCGACGGCAAGCGCGCCTACCAGCGGGTCCGGGCGGGCGAGGAGGTCGCGCTGGAGGCCCGCCCGGTCACGGTCCACGAACTGGTGGTCCACGAGGTCCGACCGGCCGGCGACACCTGCGACCTCGACGTCGCGGTGCGCTGCTCGAGCGGCACCTACGTGCGCGCGATCGCCCGCGACCTCGGCGCCCGCCTCGGCGTGGGCGGCCACCTGACGGCGCTGCGTCGTACCGCCGTCGGCCCCTACGGGCTGGACGTGGCGCACACCCTGGACGAACTCGGCGAGGAGCTCGTGGTGCTGCCGGTCGCGGCGGCTGCGCGGGCGGCGTTCGCGAGCCGCGACCTCGATGACGCCCAGGCCACCGACGTCCGCTTCGGGCGGGCGCTGGACCTCGACCTCCCGGGCCTGACCGCCGTGTTCGCCCCGGACGGGGAGTTCCTCGCGCTCTACGAGCCGCGCGGCGGCGCGGCCAAGGCCGTCGCGGTCTTCGTGTGAGCGCTCGGTAGGCTTCCCCGGTGCAGATCTGGCGCTCCCTGGAGGAGGTCCCCTCCGGCCTCGGGCCGACCGCCGTGGTGATCGGCAACTTCGACGGGGTCCACCTCGGCCACCGGCACGTCGTCAACCGGGCGCGCGAGACGGCCGCCGAGCGGTCGCTGACCGTCGTCGCGGTCACCTTCGAGCCACATCCGATGGCGGTGCTGCGGCCCGAGCACGCGCCCACGACGCTGACCTCGCTGGAGATCCGCGCCGAGCTGCTGGCCGACGCCGGCGCCGACGCGGTGCTGGTGCTGCCGTTCGACCGGGGCGTCGCCGCATGGACACCGGAGGAGTTCGTCGAGCGGGTGCTCGTCGATGCGCTGCACGCGGCCGTGGTCGTGGTCGGCGCGAACTTCCGGTTCGGCAACAAGGCCGCCGGAGATGTCGCGACCCTGCGCCAGGCGGGGGAGCGGCACGGATTCGAGGCGGAGGGCATTGCACTCGACGGTGGCCCGCAGGTCTGGTCCTCGACGTACGTCCGGATGAGCCTGGCCGCCGGCGACGTCGCGGGCGCGGCGGAGGCGCTCGGCCGGCCGTACGCCGTGCGCGGCGTCGTGGTCCGTGGCGACCAGCGCGGCCGCGACCTCGGGTTCCCGACCGCGAACGTGCCGGCCGACGAGCTCACGGCGGTGCCACCCGACGGTGTGTACGCCGGCCGGCTGCGCCGGCTGGACACCGGTGAGACGTTCCCGGCCGCGATCAGCGTCGGCACCAACCCGACCTTCGACGGCGTCCGCGACCGGCGGGTCGAGGCCTACGTGCTCGACCGGACCGACCTGGACCTCTACGGCGTCGAGGTCGAGGTGAGCTTCGTCGACCGGCTGCGCGGCATGGTCGCCTTCGAGTCGATCGACAAGCTCGTGGCCCAGATGAACGACGACGTCGACCGCGCCCGAGAGCTGCTGGCGTGACCGTCCCCCCGCCCCCGGAGCCGATCGCGGCCGCGGACGCGTGGTTCCTCCAGCACGGGCTGTCCTACTTCGTGCCCGAGCGCCGCGCGGACGTGCGCAACGCGCTCCGGCTGCGCCGGACCGTGCCGCTGCTGCTCCTCGTCGCCCTGCTGGCGGCGGCGGCCGGGGCGGCGCTCGCGTGGGTCTCGGGGCAGTTCAGCGCGGCCCCGGCGACGCTGGTGTCGCTGGGGCTGGCCGCGGCCGTCTGGTACGCCCTGACCGCGCTGCACGCCCGCCAGATCGTCGCCTGGGGCCTCAAGCGCACCTTCGGGGGCCTGCGCCGGCTGCTGCCGATGACGACCCGCGCGCTGCCCCTGCTGCTGCTCGCGATCACGTTCCTGTTCATCAACACCGAGATGTGGCAGGTCGGTGGCAACCTCAGCGTCGGCTCGCTGTGGCTGGTGGTCCTGCTCTTCGCGCTCCTCGCGGTCGCGTTCCTCCTCGTGCGCCTGCCCGAGGAGGTGGACCGCGCCGACGACGCGGTCGACGACGCGCTGCTGCTGCGGGCCTGCGCCGGCTCGCCGCTGGAGGAGACCTGCCGGGAGCTGGTCGAGGACCCGGACGCCGATCCCGCGGCGTACGCCGAGGTCACCGGCTTCGAACGCTGGAACCTGATCCTGGTGCTGATGGTCGTCCAGGTCGTGCAGGTGCTGCTGCTGTCGCTGGCGGTGTTCGCGTTCCTGATGGTCTTCGGCGGCCTGATCATGACCGGCCCGGTGATCGAGGCCTGGCAGGCCGGGGACGACTTCAGCGAGTCCCGGGCACTGGTCCAGGTGTCGGTCTTCCTGGCGGCGTTCTCCGGGCTCTACCTGACGGTCTCCACGGTCACCGACGAGACCTACCGCGCCCAGTTCTTCTCCGGGGTCACCCGCGAGCTGGAGCGCGCGGTCGGCATGCGCGCGGTCTACCTGGCGCTGCGCGAGCGGTCCTGACCCCTACGCGTCGAGGTCCTGCTCGACGAGGGCGGCGATCGTGTCGAGAGCGGCCTGGTCGTCGCTGGACACCTCGACCTGGTCACCGGGTCCGGCCCCGAGCGTCATGATCATCAGCGAGGAGCTCGCGTCGACGGGATCCCCACCGGGGATGCCGATCAGCACCTCGCTGTCGAGCTCCTCGGCGGCCTGGGCGATGAGCTGGGCGGGCCGGGCATGCAGGCCGACGGAGGATCCGACGACGACGGTCTTGGTGAGCATGGATGGTTCTCCTTGACGGGACGGTTGGTTGGCTGGGTCAGCCGATGGCGAGGTCGGGGTCGGGCTTGCCGAGGGACTTCAGGCCGATGACGGCCGCGGCGCCGACGAGGGTGCCCACCGCGAGCGCGATCAGGTAGCCCAGGATGTTGCTGACGGCGAAGAGCACGAAGATCCCGCCGTGCGGCGCGCGCACCCCGACGTCGAGGGCCATCGAGATGCCGCCGGTGACGGCGCTGCCGCACATGATGGCCGGGATGACGCGGAGCGGGTCCGCCGCGGCGAAGGGGATCGCGCCCTCGGTGATGAAGCTCGCGCCCAGGGCCCAGGCCGCCTTGCCGTTCTCGCGCTCGGCCTGGTTGAACAGCCCGGGGCGGACGACGGTGGCCAGGGCCAGCGCCAACGGCGGGACCATGCCGGCGAGCATCACGGCAGCCATGATCTTCAGCTGCGGCGCGTCGCTCGCGAGCGCTGCCCCGCCGACGCCGGTGGCGGCGAAGGTGTAGGCCACCTTGTTGAGCGGACCGCCCATGTCGAAGGCCATCATCAGGCCGAGGATGGCGCCGAGCACCATCGCGCTGCTGCCGCTGAGCGAGTTCAGGCCGTCGTTCAGCTGGTCCATCAGCCAGCCGATCGGCTTGCCGAACACCACGATCATCAACAGGCCGGCGACGATCGAGGTGACCAGCGGGATGATCAGCACCGGCATCAGACCGCGCATCCAGGCGGGGACCTGCCGGCCGCCGACCCAGTGCGCGATCAGGCCGGCCAGCACACCGCCGATGATCGCGCCCAAGAACCCGGTCGCCGGAATCGAGACGGGGCTGTCACCCGAGCTCTGCACGTTGAAGATGTTCGCCGCCAGACCGCCCATCACGAAGCCGGGCGCGATGCCGGGCCGGTCGGCGATCGCGTACGCGATGTAGCCGGCGAGCGCCGGGATGAAGAGCATGAAGGCCGTCTTGCCGATGATGAAGAACAGCGCGCCGATGTAGGCCGCGAGCCCGGAGCCCAGGAGCGCGTGCTCGAGCCCGAGGGCGTCGGGATCCGGCAGGTCGAAGAGCGTGTTGTTCACGGCGATGTCGCCGTAGGGCCCGACGATCTCGTAGCCGCCGAGCAGGAACGACAGGGCGATGAGCAGACCCCCGGCCGCGACGAACGGGATCATGTACGACACACCGGTCATCAGCACCCGGCGGGTCCGGGCGCCCCAGCTCTCGCCGGCGGTCGAGCGAGACGTCGTCGCGGCGTCGGCCGCGCTGCCCTCGACGCGCGGGGCGTCCGGGTCGTCGGCGTACCGGAGGGCCTCGGCGATCATCGCGTCGGCCTGGTCGAAGGGGCGCTTGACCCCCGAGGAGACCAGGGGCTTGCCGGCGAAGCGGTGTCGGTCGCGCACGCCGACGTCGACGGCGAAGATGACGGCGTCGGCCGCGGCGATCGTGGCCGGGTCCAGCGGCGTCGCGCCGGCTGAGCCCTGGGTCTCGACCTGCAGGTCCACCCCGGCCCGTGCTGCGGCGGCCTCGAGCGCCTCGGCGGCCATGTAGGTGTGGGCGATCCCGGTCGGGCACGCGGTGACCGCGACCAGCCGCCGCGGCGCGGCCGAGGCGGCCGGGGCTGCCGGGGCTGCCGGCTGCGGGGCAGCGCCGATCGCGCCGGTGACCAGCTCGGCCACCTCTGCCGGGGTCCCGGCCGCGCGCAGCGAGTCGGTGAAGGCGGGCTTCACCAGGGCACGGGCGAGCTTGGTGAGCAGCTGGAGGTGGGTGTTGTCACCGCCGGTGGGTGCGGCGATCAGGAACACCAGGTCAGCCGGGCCGTCTTTGGCACCGAAGTCCACGGCGGGCTGGAGCCGTGCGAAGGCCAGGACGGGCTCCGCGACGCCGGCCGTGCGGCAGTGCGGGATCGCGATCCCGCCCGGGAGGCCGGTGGCGGACGTCGCCTCACGGGCGAACGCGTCCGCCACGAGCTGGTCGGCGTCGCCGGCGCGGCCGGCGTCGCCGACGATCCGGGCCAGCGCCCGGATCACGGTGTGCTTGTCGGCGCCGAGGTCCGCATCGAGGCGGACGAGCTCGGCGTTGATGAGGTCGGACATGGGTCACCCTTCGCTGAGGTCCAGGGCCCGCACCGAGACGAGATCGGGGCGGACCTGGTGGGGATGAGGCATGGTCGTGCCGGGAAGTCCTGCGGCGGCGCTGCCGTAGGCCACCGCGAGGGCGAGACGTTCCTCCGGGCGGTGGCCCCGGAGCTCGCCGAGCAGGTAGCCGAACAGGCTCGAGTCGCCCGCTCCCACCGTGCTGACCACCGGGGTCGGCGGAGGAGCGGCGTGCCAGGCCCCGTCGGCGGTCACGAGGACTGCCCCGCGGGCACCGAGCGTGGCGAGCACGCTCTCCACCCCGGACTCGACGAGGGTCCGCGCCGCCTTGGCTGCGGCGTACGGGTCCGCCTCCAGGAGCTCGGGGTCGTCGCCCGTGAAGGAGGCGAGCTCCTCGCCGTTGGGCTTCATCAGGTGCGGGGCCGCCGTGGGCAGCCGGTCGACCAGGGCGCGCAGCGGCGCGTCGCTGGTGTCGACCGCCACCCGGGCGCCGCACTCGCGGAGCAGCACCACCAGCTCGGCGTACCACTCGGGCGGGGCGCCCGGCGGCAGCGAGCCCGCGAGCACCACCCAGTCCGCGGCGGCGGCCCGGTGCCGCAGCGCGTCGGCGAGGGCGCGCCGGACGGGCTCGGTGAGCTCGGGACCGGGGCTGTTGAGCTTCGTGGTGGTGCCGTCCGGCTCGGTGATCGTGATGTTCACGCGCAGCGAGCCGTCGTGGTGCACCGGGCGGCAGTCGATGCCGGCGGCCAGCAGCTCGAGCACGAAGGGGTCGTCCTTGGCGGCCGGGAGCACGGCGATGGCGGGCACCCCGGCGGCGATGCAGGCACGGGCGATGTTGACGCCCTTGCCGCCGGCCTGGGAGATCACCGAGTCGGCCCGGATCACCTTGCCGCGCTTCAGCCGCCCGGCCAGCACGACGGTGCGGTCCAGGCTCGGGTTGGCGGTGAGGGTGAGGATCACGCCGTCACGACCTCGACACCCGCGACCTCGAACGCCACGCGGTCGCCGACCGGCAGGTGGTCGTCGGTGACGAGTACGTCGACCTCCGCGAGCGCGGCGAACCGGACCGCGGCGTCGGTGCCGGCCTTGCTGGAGTCGGTCAGGCACACCACCCGGCGGGCCGCACCCACCATCGCGCGCTTGACGGCGGCCTCGTCGTGGTCGGGCGTGGAGAGGCCGTGCTCGACCGAGATGCCGTTGGTGCCCAGGAAGGCCACGTCGACCTTGAGCTTGTGCACGGCGGTGACGGTGTCTGCGCCGACCGCCGCCTGGGTGGTCGACCGGACCCTCCCGGGCAGCAGGTGGAGGTCGATCTGCGGCATCCCGGTCAGGCGGGCGGCCACGGGGACGGCGTGGGTGATCACGGTGAGCCGGTGGTCGCGCGGCAACAACACCGCGAACCGGCTGGTGGTCGAGCCGGCGTCGAGCAGCACGGTGCCGCCCGGGGGAGGGAGCTGCTCGAGGGCAGCCTTCGCGATCGCCTCCTTCTGGGAGGTGTTGGCCTGGTCGCGCTCGCCGAGGCCGGACTCGATCACGGCCAGCGAGCTCGCCGGCACGGCGCCGCCGTGGACGCGGCGGACCAGGCCCATCCGCTCCAGGGTCGAGAGGTCGCGGCGCACGGTCTCGGTCGTGACGTCGAACTGCTCGGCGATGACCGCGACGGACAGGCGCCCGTGCTCGGCGACGAGCTGGGCCATGGCCTGTTGCCGCTCTTCGGCGTACATTCTCGGTACCGCTCCTCTCGATCTTTGTATCTGTGGTTTTACGCCCGAATGTGTTGACTGTCAAGGGCGGCGGTCGTTTACTGGTGACCATGGTCACCAGTCCTGAGGCTCGTTCCACGCTGCGCGGCACCCCGGTCGTTCCTGCCGTTGCCTACGGGCCCGCCGTGCTCGTTCGCTCCGAGGTCTCGCCGGACGCGATCGCCCGGTTCGACCCCTCCGGCCTCGATCCCGAGACCGCCCTGCAGACCTACGAGAGCGCCGCCCAGTCGGTCTCCGACGGGTTCGCGCGCAAGGCCGAGAAGGCCTCGGGGGCGGCGGCAGAGGTGCTCACCGCGAGCGCCGGCCTGGCCCGCGACAAAGGGCTACGGGGCGCGGTGCGCAAGCACCTGTCCGCGGGGGACGACCTGCTCGCGGCGGTCCACGCCGGCGTCGAGCAGTTCGTCACCGTGTTCACCGGCATGGGCGGGCTGATGGCCGAGCGGGTCACCGACCTGCGCGACATCGAGCGCCGGATCGTGGCCCGGCTGGTGGGCGAGCCCGAGCCCGGTGTGGTCGTGCCCGAGACGCCCGCAGTGCTGCTTGCCGAGGACCTCGCGCCCTCTGATACCGCCGGTCTCCATCCGGCGGTGGTGCTCGGCCTGGTGACCGAGCGCGGTGGGCCGACCAGCCACACCGCGATCATCGCCCGCCAGCTCGGCATCCCCTGCGTCGTCGGGGTCCACGGGGCGATGGCCGTCCCGGCCGGGACCCCGCTGCTCCTCGACGGGGTCGCCGGCACCGTCGAGCTCGGTCCCGACCCCGCCACGGCGCAGGAGCGGGTCGCCGCGGACGCCGCCCTGCGCGCCGCTCTCGCCTCGTGGTCCGGGCCGGGCGGGACCGCCGACGGCGTACCGGTGAAGATCCTCGCGAACGTCGCCGACGGTGAGTCCGCCCGCGCCGCGAGCAGCGCGCCCGTGCAAGGGGTCGGGCTCTTCCGCACCGAGCTGTGCTTCCTCAACCGCCAGGACGAGCCGTCGGTCGAGGAGCAGGCGAGCATCTACGGCGAGGTGCTCGGCGCCTTCGGCAACGAGCGGTACGTCGTGGTCCGCACGCTGGACGCCGGCTCGGACAAGCCGGTCGCGTTCGCCACCCATGTCGGCGAGGAGAACCCCGCGCTGGGCGTGCGCGGGCTGCGGCTGTCCTTCGACAACCCGGGCCTGCTCGACCGCCAGCTCGAGGGCATCGCCAAGGCGGCCGCGGCCACCGGCACCGAGGCGTGGGTGATGGCGCCGATGGTGGCCACCGTCGCCGAGGCCGCGGAGTTCTCGACCAAGGTCCGCGCCCACGGGCTGAAGGCCGGCGTGATGATCGAGGTCCCGAGTGCCGCCCTGCTGGCGCACCGGGTGCTCGAGGTCGTCGACTTCCTCTCGATCGGCACCAACGACCTGACCCAGTACACGATGGCCGCCGACCGGATGGCCACCGACCTGGCGCACCTCACCGACCCCTGGCAGCCGGCCGTGCTGCAGCTGATCGCGATCACCGCCGAGGCCGGCTTCCACGCCGGCAAGCCGGTCGGCGTCTGCGGCGAGGCCGCCGCCGACCCGCTGCTGGCGTGTGTCCTGGTCGGGATGGGCGTCACCTCGCTGTCGATGGCGGCGGCCGCCGTGCGCCCCGTCGGCGCCCGCCTCGCGACGGTCCCCATGGACCTGTGCGAGGACGCCGCCGAGGTCGCCCTCGCCGCCACCGACCCGGCCTCCGCCCGCGACGCGGTGCGCACGCTGCTGCTGGGCTGAGGACGGTTTCCCCGGTTCACCGGGGATGTTGGAACTTCTGGCCCGAAGTTTCGCCCCAACAGTTCCGGTTTCCCCGGTTCACCGGGGAAACCGACCCCCCGCCGCAGGCGCTAGGCCGCCAGTCCCGACCGGGACGTTTCCGGGTCGGGCCGGTTGGAAACGGGGAGGTGACGGCCCAACCGGGGCCGCTGCGAAAGGAACCACCATGGGATACGGACTGGGAATCTTCCTCCTGGCCCTCGGCCTGATCCTGGCCCTGGCCGTGACCGACAGCATCTCGAACGTCGACCTGACGATGGTCGGCTGGATCCTTGCCGCCGCCGGCGCCCTGGTACTCGTGCTGACCGCGGCGACGCTGGCCCGGGCGCGACGCTCGACCGCGGTGACGACCCATGCCGACGGGAGTCGGACGGTCAGTGAGCGCCGCGACGACGTACCGCCGGCCGTCTGACCCGGGCGCTCACCGGTCCTGGACGATCCGCGGGCGTGCCTCGGGGCGCAGCCAGGTCAGCAGCCAGCGCATCTGGCGCGGGTTCCCGACCTGGGTGCAGCCCGCCGTCGGCGCCCACCGGTGGCCGGGCTTGGAGGTGTGGTAGAAGATCCCGCTCCCCTTGCCCGGCACCGGCCGCGGGCCGACCCCGGGCCGCAGCCGGACGCGGTTGTAGTCGACGACCCAGCCGGACCGCATCGACGGCCGGTCACCGCTGGTCACCCCGCGGGCCTCGAGCCAGGTGTTGTAGTTCGGCCCGGCGGAGGAGGAGACCACCGAGGTCGGCCGCCGGCGCCGCCAGGGCATCTCGCCGGGATTCTCCGACCCGGTCGTGAACGTGACCTTGATCCGATAGACCCCGACGGGTGAGCGGTTGTCGCCCTCGCGCTGCTTGCCCCACCCGCGCAGGCCGATCGTCGAGCGGAACTCGCGCGCCTTGCTCCAGTGCCCGTCGCCATCGCGTTCCCACGCCTGGGTGACCGTGCACCACACCTTGCGGCAGAACTGGTGGCTCGAGATCGTGCGCACGACCTGCGTCGTACGTTCCGGCACCAGCGGCGCCCACGGTGGCGTCCACGCGCGGCCGCGGGTGCCGGGCTGTTCCAGTGCCTGCGTGGGCGCGGGCGCCGCCATCAGCATGGTCACCGCGAGGGCGGCCGCGGTCGCCGCGGCTGCGAGGATGGTCCGAGGGGCCCGAGTCACGCTGAGATGATCGCACGATCATCGCACGATGATCGCCCGCTCGATTGGGCCGGCGCAGCGGTCCCGCGCTACGATTCTCCGGTTGCCTGCCTGCAGGCGACCTGCCGTCCAACGGCCGCGGAACCAGAGTGCCCGGGTGAACAGGCCCCGGCGCGCCGCGCAGCGAGAGAGCCCGAGAGGGCCGGAAGGAGCCCGCATGTCGATCGGTACCGACGCGGAGACCAAGAAGAAGATCATCGCCGAGTACGCCAAGACCGAGGGCGACACCGGCTCGCCCGAGGTGCAGATCGCGCTGCTCAGCCACCGGATCAGCCACCTGACCGAGCACCTCAAGCAGCACAAGCACGACCACCACAGCCGTCGTGGCCTCCTGCTGCTGGTCGGCCAGCGCCGCCGGCTGCTCAACTACCTCCAGAAGACCGAGATCGAGCGCTACCGGTCGATCGTCGAGCGTCTGGGGCTCCGTCGATAGCCGACGCGCACTCCGTCTTGTCAGGACACGCGCCGGACGTCCGCTCAGTCAGGGCGGCGGCCGGCGCGTTTCCTCTTCTCGGAGGAACTTGGCTAGATTCACCGTGAACAACATCTGAAAACACCCAGGAGCGACCCGCCCCGTTCTGGCTCGGTCCTCGGTAGTGGCTCTCAGCATCCGGCCGGCTCTGCCGCGCAGATCTGCGGGCCTCGATCGAAGACCGGCTCGCAGCAGCGGGACGCCGCGGATCGCTCCGCGACAGAAGAGGGACACACCCTTGACCGACCCCGAGATCTCTGCCGTCGAGACCGTTCTGGACAACGGCAAGTTCGGCACCCGCACCGTCAAGTTCGAGACCGGCCTACTGGCCCGGCAGGCTGCCGGCGCCGTGACCGCCTACCTCGACGAGGACACCATGCTCCTGTCGGCCACCACGGCCGGCAAGCACCCGAAGGACCACTTCGACTTCTTCCCGCTCACCATCGACGTCGAGGAGCGGATGTACGCCGCGGGCAAGATCCCCGGCTCGTTCTTCCGCAGCGAGGGCCGTCCGGGCGAGGACGCGATCCTCACCTGCCGCCTCATCGACCGGCCGCTGCGCCCGACCTTCAAGAAGGGCCTGCGCAACGAGGTCCAGGTCGTCATCACCGTGATGGCGCTCAACCCCGACACGCCGTACGACGTGCTCGCGATCAACGCCGCCTCGCTCTCCACCCAGCTCTCGGGCCTGCCGTTCTCCGGCCCCGTCGGCGGCGTCCGCGTGGCGCTGATCGAGGGCCAGTGGGTCGCCTTCCCGACCCACAGCCAGCTCGAGAACGCCGTGTTCGACATGGTGGTCGCCGGACGCGTCACCGAGACCGGTGACGTCGCGATCATGATGGTCGAGGCCGAGGCCACCGAGCAGACCTGGGACCTGGTCCGCTCCGGCACCCAGGCGCCGACCGAGGAGATCGTGGCCGGCGGTCTCGACGCCGCCAAGCCGTTCATCAAGCAGCTCTGCGAGGCGCAGGTCGAGCTGGCGAACGTCGCGGCGAAGCCGGTCCAGGACTTCCCCGTCTTCCTCGACTACGAGGACGACGTGTACGACGCGGTCGAAGCGGCCGTGAAGGCCGAGCTGGCCGCGGCGATGAAGATCGCCGACAAGCAGGAGCGCAACGACCGCACCGACGAGCTCAAGGACGAGGTCCTGGCCAAGCTCGGCGAGCAGTTCGAGGGCCGTGAGAAGGAGATCGGCGCGGCGTTCCGCTCGGTCAACAAGCAGGTCGTCCGGGAGAGCATCCTGCGCGACAAGGTCCGCATCGACGGCCGCGGCCTGGCCGACATCCGGCCGCTGCACGCCGAGGTCGGCGTGATTCCGCGGGTGCACGGCTCGGCGCTGTTCGAGCGTGGGGAGACCCAGATCCTGGGCGTCACGACGCTGGACATGCTCAAGATGGAGCAGCAGCTCGACACGCTCTCGCCGGAGAAGCACCGCCGTTACATGCACAAGTACGTCTTCCCGCCGTTCTCCACCGGCGAGACCGGCCGGGTCGGCTCGCCGAAGCGCCGCGAGGTCGGCCACGGCGCGCTGGCGCGCCGGGCGCTGCTGCCGGTGCTGCCCACGCGCGAGGAGTTCCCCTACGCGATCCGCCAGCTCTCCGAGGCGATGGGCTCCAACGGCTCGACCTCGATGGGCTCGGTCTGCGCGTCCACGCTCGCACTGCTCCAGGCCGGTGTGCCGCTGAAGGCCCCGGTCGCCGGCATCGCGATGGGCCTGGTCTCCGGCGAGATCGACGGCCAGCTCCAGTACGTCGCCCTCACCGACATCCTCGGTGCCGAGGACGCGTTCGGCGACATGGACTTCAAGGTCGCCGGCACCCGCGAGTTCGTCACCGCGCTGCAGCTGGACACCAAGCTCGACGGCATCCCGGCCGAGGTCCTCGCCCAGGCGCTGACCCAGGCGCGCGACGCCCGCCTGACCATCCTCGACGTGATGGCCGAGGCCATCGACGAGCCCGAGGAGATGTCGGCGTACGCCCCGCGGATCATCACGATCACGATCCCGGTCGACAAGATCGGCGAGGTGATCGGCCCCAAGGGCAAGATCATCAACCAGATCCAGGACGACACCGGCGCGTCGATCTCGATCGAGGACGACGGCACGATCTACATCGGTGCGACCAACGGCGAGGCGGCCGAGGCGGCCAAGAACGCCGTCAACGCGATCGCCAACCCGACCATGCCCGAGGTCGGCGAGCGCTACCTCGGCACGGTCGTCAAGACGACCAACTTCGGCGCGTTCGTCTCGCTGATGCCCGGCAAGGACGGCCTGCTGCACATCAGCAAGCTCCGCTCGCTGGCCGGCGGCAAGCGGGTCGACGCGGTCGAGGACGTCGTCTCGGTCGGCCAGAAGATCCAGGTCCAGATCGCCGAGATCGACGACCGCGGGAAGCTGTCGCTGGTCCCGGTCGTCGAGGGCGACCAGGCCGACTCCGACACCGCCGAGGCCGGCTCCGAGGAGGAGTGACGCCCCGGTCGGCCGAAGCCTCACCGGTGACCCGCCAGAGCAGCTCTGGCGGGTCACCGTCTTCCCGGGGCACGACGCGCACGCTGCAGACGACCACCGACGCCGACGGCCAGGTGACCTCGCGGGTGCGGCGTACGGTCCTGCCCTCGGGACTGCGGGTGATCAGCGAGCACCAGGCGGGCGTCCGGTCCGCGGCGATCGGCGTGTGGGTGGGGGTCGGCTCGCGCGACGAGAGCCCCAGCCTGCACGGCTGCTCGCACTTCCTCGAGCACCTGCTGTTCAAGGGCACGACGGAGCGCTCGGCGCTGGACATCTCGGTGGCGCTGGACGCGGTGGGCGGTGAGTTCAACGCGTTCACCGCGAAGGAGTACACCTGCTTCCACGCCCGGGTGCTCGACGAGGACCTGCCGCTGGCCGTGGACGTGCTCGGAGACATGATCACCGCCTCGACGCTCACCGCCGAGGACGTCGAGGCCGAGCGCGACGTGATCCTCGACGAGATCGCCATGCACGATGACGATCCTGACGACGTCGTGCACAACCTGTTCGCGGAGCAGGCCTGGGGAGACACCCCGCTCGGCCGGCCGATCGCCGGCACCGTCGGCTCGATCCGCTCGCTCAGCCGCGACCAGGTGCGCCGCTTCTACCGGCGTCACTACCGGCCCGCGAACGTCGTGGTCGCGGCCGCCGGGAACGTCGACCACGCCCAACTGGTGCGCCAGGTCCGTACGGCGTTCGCCCGCAACGGCTGGCTCGACGGGCGCGACACTCCGGTGGTGCCGCGGCACGGCACCCGCAAGCGGGTCCGGCCCGGGGTGCTCGCCACGACCCGGCCGTTCGAGCAGGTCAACGTGGTCCTCGGCATGGAGGGCCTGCGCCGCGACGACGACCGCCGCTTCGCCCTGGGCGTGCTCAACACCGCCCTCGGCGGCGGCACCTCCTCGCGGCTGTTCCAGGAGGTTCGCGAGCGTCGTGGGCTCGCGTACTCGGTCTTCTCCTTCGCCACCCACCACGCCGACTCAGGACTGGTCGGCGTGTCGGTCGGCTGCCTGCCGAACAAGCTCGACGACGTCCTCGCCGTCGTGCGCGAGGAGCTGGCCAAGGTCGCCGAGTCCGGCATCACGGCCGAGGAGCTGGCCCGCGGCAAGGGTCAGCTGCGGGGCGGGCTGGTGCTGGGGCTCGAGGACTCCGCGTCCCGGATGTCCCGCATCGGCAAGGCCGAGCTGGTGCACGACCGGTTGATGAGCATCGACGAGGTGATCGCCCGCATCGACGGCGTCACGCTCGAAGAGGTCCAGTCGATCGCGGCCGAGGTCTTCGCCCGGCCCGAGATCCTCGCGGTGGTCGGCCCGGCGTAGCGGATCGAGGTGGCCCCGAGCCAGGCCGGCCCGGCGGCTGGATCGCACGATCGACGACCGGCTGCACCGCCGCCTCGATGCCGAGTCGGACGCGGCGCTGTCCAGGCGGATGCGCTTCCCGGTCGACGGGGATCCGGTATCACCGACGCGCCCGGTGACTCCTGGTAGCAACGGCCCGTCCCAGGAGGGCCGATGATCCGGGAGGACAACCATGAGTCTCACCGAAACCAGCGAGGTCTTCGTCGCCGTCGAGGAGTCGGCGCTCAACGACCTCATCACCGCGGTGTGCACCACCAGGCCACACCTGCTCGACTACGGATCGCCGGCCTTCGTGCCCGCTTCCAGCGTCTCGGCCACCCAGATGGCCCCGATCCCGTTCCCGGGGTCCCCGGGGCTGCAGTGGTCGGTACGGCTGAGCACCCCCGTGCTGGACCTGTTCAAGCAGGACGTGGCGCTGCCGCCCGAGCTGAGCCTCGGGGCCGGTCAGTTCAGCCTGTCGACCAGGGTCCGGCTGTGTGTCGACTGCGCCTCCCGCGGCCGCAACGAGCCGCCGGGGGAGGACCCGAAGGGCCACGACCACCCCGAGCACGACCCCAAGGACCCGGACCACCGCGACGACCGCGACGACCCGCTGTGGCCCGACGACCGCGACGACTGGGGCAAGGCGCGCAATCCGACCTGCTGCGTGCTCGACGTCTTCGCCGTCGGGCACCTGGTGAGCACCTGGGCGGGTGGGCAGCAGGCCATCGGGTTCGCCCTCGACTCGGTCGAGATCGTCGACATCGAGCCCAACGCGCTCGAGTCGGTGATCGAGTGCCTGCTCACGATGGTGCTGCGCTCGGTGCTCGCCACCCTGTCGCTCCCCGTCACCGCGCTCGAGCTGGGCGCGTTCACCCTGACCCCGACCCAGGGGCCCCTGATCGACGTCAACCGGGTCCTCGCCCGCGGCGACTTCTAGGAGGTAGTCATGTCAGAGATCATCGCCGCCATCGACGAGGGCGCGGCCCAGCAGCTGTTCGACACCGAGGTCGCCGCGCTCGGGCCGCAGTCCACGAGCGGGTCCTCCTCGCTCGGCCCGTTCACCGTGTCGTACGCCGTGACCGGGACGCTGTCCAACGGGACCGTCGACCTGATCGCCCCGGCCACCGTCGAGATCGCCGACCTCAGACTGGACTGGCACGTCGACCTGAGCTTCCAGCTCGACATCGGGGACTTCATCCCCGACATCCACATCCCGCAGGTGTGCGTCCACATCCCCTGCGTCGGGGACGTGTGCACGCCGAAGATCGACATCGTCTGGCCGACGGTGACGGTGCCGGTGTCCTTCGGCGACTACGTGTTGACCACCGTCGACCTCGGCGTGGCGCTGAGCCTCGTCGCCGGTGCCTGGACGGTGGAGGGCATCGTCCAGGGCGTGCCGAGCCTGCAGTTCGGCGCGTCGACCGCCGCCCTCCTGGCCGCCATCGGCCTGGCGGTCTCGGCGGCCGTCGCCTGGGTGCCGCTGATCGGGCCGTTCCTGGCGGTCCTCGTCGGCGCCGTCGTCGCCGCGATCGGCATCGCCGGGCTGACCGGACTGTTGGGGCCGCTCATCACGCCCTTCGTGTCGGGCACCCGGTTCCCGATCACCGAGGTCCCCGCCCACTTCGAGGTGCTGCCCGCCTCCGGGCCCTTCGACCCCGCCGTGTTCGTGACGGTCACGAGCCTCGGCGCCGAGGTCCAGAACAACCCGCCCGAGGACGAGCTGGTCGTCCTCGCCGACATCCAGCCCTGAGGAGCACTGTCATGACCGAGTACCTGGACAGCCGCGCGCTGCGCAACATCGACTGCTACGGCCAGCGCTTCATGAGGCCGGGCACCTACCCCTACGCCCTGGTCCCGGCCGGCGGCGCCGGTGCCGGCGGCGACTTCCCGTACGTCGTCGAGGTCGGCGAGCCGTCCTCGAAACGGGAGCGCGACATGCACCAGACGACCGTCACCGTGTCCTTCGTCAAGGAGCGCCACGGCGACTGCTGCGACGAGCGCACCGTCGACCCGGGCCGGTTCGTGCCCGACCAGGAGCGCGTGACGGTCGAGGCCGGCGACATGGTGGTGTGGAACTCACCCGACGCGGCCGCCCGGCCGTTCGCCGTGGCCGGCCAGAAGGAGTTCTTCGGCAGCAGCGTCCTGACCAACGAGTGCGGCTACACCCACGTCTTCACGACGCCGGGGGAGCACGAGTACGTCGACGCGAACGGCTCGGGCCTGCGCGGGGTGGTCCGGGTCAAGGACCCCAGGCCGCGCAACGCGGAGGAGCTGCGCGCCTGGCAGTCCCGCCTGGGCGAGGGGACGCTCGTCCTGATCAGCGACGGCCGGCCCGAGCCGGCCGAGGTCGAGGTCGTGCTGGGGCAGACGGTGTTCTTCGCCGTCGTCACGGGTCCGGGGGTGACCATCACCGACGCCGCCCTGGTCGCGGAGCGACCGCACGAGGCGGGAGCGGCTTAGGCGTCGGTCCCCGGGGTCGTCGGCCCGGACGGCACGGCCCGGTCTCACCGTCGGAGCTCGGCCACCTCTGCCAGGCGCTGGAGCTTGTGGGGGTTGCGGATCGCGTAGATCTGCGCGATCCGGTGGCCCTCGATGACGAACGAGACGGCCGTGTCGTTCTGGCCGCCGGGATCGATGCGCGCCGCGATGCCGCCGTTGAGGTCGACGATGACGGCCGTCGTGCCGGGCGCGAGCTCGGCGAAGCGGGCCATCACCGGGGCGAGCCGGGCCGCCCCGCGCACGGGACTCGGGACGGTCGGGACCAGGCCGCCGCCGTCGCCCACGAGGAGCACGTCCGGAGCGAGCACGTCGAGCAGTCCCACGACGTCGCCGGTCGTCAGGGCGGCGAGGAACCGCTCGACCACCCGCTCCTGCTCCGCACGGCTCACCGAGGTCCGGGGCCGGCGGGCCGCCACGTACTTGCGGGCCCGGGACGCGATCTGGCGCACCGCAGCGGAGGACTTGTCCAACGCCGCCGCGATCTCGTCGTAGGGCACGTCGAAGACCTCCCGGAGCACGAAGACCGCACGCTCGGTCGGCAGCAGTGTCTCGAGGACCGCGAGCATGGCGATCGACACGCTCTCCGCGAGCTCGACGTCCTCGGCGACGTCGGGGCTGGTGAGCAGCGGCTCGGGGAGCCACTCGCCGACGTACTCCTCCCGCAGCCGGGTGAGCGTACGCAGCCGGTTGAGGGAGAGCCGGGTGACGATCCGCACGAGGTAGGCACGGGGATCTCGGACCTCACCACGGTCGGCGGCGGGCAGGGCTGCCCAGCGCAGCCAGGTCTCCTGCACCACGTCCTCGGCGTCGGCGACCGACCCGAGCATCTCGTAGGCGACGGTGAACAGCAGGCTGCGGTGAGCGACGAAGGGGTCCTCGCTCATGAGGCAGAGGCTACGTGCGGTCGCTCGGCGAGGGGCTTCAGGCCGCACGCCGCGGCGAACCCGTCCGACTCGATGCCGAGCGCGATGTTGCCGCGCGTGGTCATGTTCGCGAACGAGATCACCGACGTGAGCTCCACGACCGCGGCGGCACCCAGCTCGGCGTGCAGCCGGTCCACGAGTTCGTCGGTGACCGTGGGCGGCGTCTGGCTCATCGCCTCGGCGTACTCCAGGACGTCGCGCTCGAGCGACGTGAAGACGTCCGTCTCGCGCCACCGCGGGATCTGGCGCGCCTTCTCGACGTCCAGTCCCGAGTTGTGTGCCTCGAAGTAGTTGAAGTCCAGGCACCACGTGCAGCCGACGAGCGACGCGACCGCCATGTGGGCGAAGGACTTCAGGCCCTCGTCGCAGGCGTCCCACTTCTGCAGCTTGCCTCCGAGGCCGAAGGTGGCGAACAGCACCTTGGGGTTGTGCCAGTAGATCCCGACCGCGGTCGGGACCTTGCCGAGCTTCTTCTCGATCATCCGCTTGATCAGGGCACCCTTGAGGCCGGTGATCTCGGCCGGGGGGATGCGGGTCGCGTGGTCCGTGGTTGTCGTGGTCATGCCATGGAGACACCGGTGCGGCCGCGGATGTGACATCGGAGGGCCGGCGACTGTGGGACTCCTACCGCACCAGCAGCACGGCGCCGGCGCAGCCGCAGGCCCACAGCACGCTGGTGAAGGTGCCGATGATGAAGCGCTCGGCGGCGCCGGTGCGGACGCCGTCCTCAGCGGCGCGCAGCTCGGGGTAGCGGCCCAGGCCCTTGACGGCGAGGACGACGGCGAGGCCCTCGGGCCAGCCGGCGACCAGGGCGGAGAAGATCGCGAGGCGCTCCAGCGCGCCGATCCAGGCGCCGCCGCGCAGCACGCGACCCGCGGTCTGCATCGACTCCGTCGGCGTCTCCCGCCGGTCGACGAGCTCGAAGACCAAGGCGGTGAGCGGTCCGCCGCCGGCGACGGCGAGCGCGCCGCCGAGCAGCGCCAGCACCGTCGTCAGGCCGCGGCCGTCGACCACGACGTCTGGCGGGGCTGCGGCGACGACCCCCGCGGCCAGGAGCAGGAGCAGGGCCGCCGGCGCCCAGATCCGGCGCGCCGCGGTGGCCCAGGCGGCGGCCGCGCACACGAGTCCGGCGGCGAGCAGCACGAGCACCAGCGCTCCCCAGCTCTCAGCACTCACGGCCGCTCCTCCAACAGGGTCCGGGCAAGGACCGCCGCGAGCTCCTCGGCGCGGCGGGCCTCGACGATGCCCGCGGCCTGCGCGCGCTGGCTGACCGCGGACTGGCTGATGGCCAGGCGGGTGCCGGCCTCGGCGTACGACATGCCCTGCGCGACGAGATCGGCGACCTCCCAGCCGCGGGAGGTGCGCCGGGCCAGCACCGCGGCCCACAGCCAGAGCGTGGTCTCGAGCGCGCGCCCGGCCCAGTGGTCGGCGACCACGCGCACGTGCCAGGGGCTGGTCTTGGCCTCGGAGACCGCCGTGCGGGCCTGGAGGTACGCCGGGCCCCGGCCGGCCCGGGCGTGGTCCGGGAGCGGCTCCTCGACCGGGCCCACGCCGATGCCGACGTACCACGTGTCGTCGCGCAGCAGCTCGCCGAGCGCGGCTGCGACGGCGTCCGGGTCGTCGAGGACCCCCTGGAGCTCGTCGCCGGCAGTCCGCTCGAACGCCAGCAGCGTCGGCAGGGGAGCGAGGCGGGTCAGCACCGCGGGGATCCGGTCCTCGGAGTGGCGACTGCCGCGCTGGTCCACCGTCAGCACGATCACACTCGACATGAGGCTCCTCCCTGAAGAACAGAGTGCATTAGAAGATAACCTAATGCAAGCAACGCTTCAGGAAATATCCTAACGGCGTCCGATGATGCCCACGACCGGTGGCGCCTTCTGGTCCACGACCGAGACCCGGAAGCCACCCTCGGCCAGCGCGGCCGAGGCCTTCTTCACGATCGTCGGGACCAGTTCGGGCCGGCTGGCCTCGTAGAACAAGAACACCTCGCCGCCCGGGACGACCCGGTCGTGCAGCAGCGCCACCTCGTCGACGCAGGAGCGCACCCAGAACAGGTTGACGTTGAACGCGAACACCTTGTTCAGCCGCTTGACCGGCACTCGCAGCGTGGCCAGGTCGATCTGGCGCACGGTCAGCCGTCCGGACTCGATGAAGCGCGCGCAGCGCCGCTTGGTGCGGTCGACCCCGGACTCGGAGCGGTCGATCGCGAACAGCTTGCCGGTCTCCAGCCGCTCGCAGATCAGCTCCGCGCCGGCGCCGGGCCCACAGCCGATCTCCAGGACGTGGTCGGACGGCTGGACGTCCATGATGTCCACCGCCCACCTGATCCGGGGCGGGATCGTCTGCACTGCCATGGCCACAGACTGCCAGAAGCCGAGCACCGCGTGGAGGAGCGGCTCACCCGTGCTCACTCCTAGTAGGTTGTCCGCGTGATGAAGGTGGGTGTGCTCGGCGCGCGCGGCAAGGTCGGCTCCGAGGTCTGCCGTGCGGTCGACGCCGCCGACGACCTGGAGCTGGTCGCGCAGGTCGACGCCGATGACGAGATCGACGCGCTGGTGACCTCCGGCGCCCAGGCGGTCGTCGACTTCACCCATCCCGACGTCGTCATGGACAACCTCGAGTTCTGCGTCGACCACGGGATCCACGCCGTGGTCGGCACGACCGGGTTCGACGACGCCCGACTCGACCTGCTGCGTGGCTGGCTCGCCGACTCCCCGGGGACCGGTGTCCTGGTCGCGCCCAACTTCTCGATCGGCGCGATCTTGATGATGCGCTTCGCCGCGGTCGCGGCGCCGTTCTTCGAGTCGGTCGAGGTCGTCGAGCTGCACCACCCGACGAAGGCCGACGCGCCGTCCGGCACGGCACGTCGTACGGCGGAGCTGATCGCGGCAGCGCGCCGCGAGGCCGGTGTCGGGCCGGTGCCTGACGCCACCACCACGGCGCTCGAGGGCGCGCGCGGCGCGGACGTCGACGGGATCCGCGTCCACGGTCTGCGGATCCGCGGCCTGGTCGCCCACCAGGAGGTGATCCTCGGTGGGGTGGGGGAGACCCTCACCATCCGGCACGACTCCCTGGATCGGGCCTCGTTCGCCCCCGGCGTGCTCACCGGGCTGCGCTCGATCGCCGACCACCCGGGGCTCACGGTCGGACTGGAACACTTCCTCGACCTGGACTGATCGGCCGGAAGAACTCCGCTTCTGCACGTTCCTGCATTGCAGGAATCCGCACATCGCAACGGCTTCCCGATCTCGTTGTGGCTGGCAGGCTACGTCTCCTTCGTAGTCCCACCCATCGATGAAGAAGGACTCTCACATGCGCAGAATCTCGGGCGTCGCCACGGCGGCGGTTCTCGCTCTCACCGCCGTCGGCATCCAGTCCGGCGCCAGCCAGGCCGTGACCGAGCGGCCGAACGCGGTCCAGGCCCTGCTCGCCCATCCGGGCGCGGCGCTGGCCAGCAACGGAACGGCGTTCACGGTCACCCACACCGTGACCGACGCCGACGGCAGCACCCACGTCCGCATGGACCGCACCTACCGTGGCCTGCCCGTGCTCGGTGGGGACCTGGTCGTCCACCGCGGTACCCAGGGCGGGTGGCGCGGGGTGAGCCAGACCCTCGAGAACGAGGTGCACGTCTCGACGACGCCGGCGGTCGGGAAGGCCGCCGCGGCCGTCCGGGCGCTCGCGCCGGCGAAGGCGACGCGCGGCACCACCGGCGCGAAGACGCAGTCGACCCGCCTGGTCGTCGACGCGACCACCGGCACTGCTCGGCTCGCGTGGGAGGTCATCACCGGCGGCACCCAGCAGGACGGCACGCCGAGCCGGCTGGCGACGTACGTCGACGCCCGGACCGGCGCGGTGATCCGCCGCGAGCAGCAGATCCAGACCGCGGACGGCTCGGGCCAGTCGCTCTACTCCGGGACCGTGCCGCTGCAGCTGACGCTGTCGGGCTCGACGTACCAGCTCAAGGACCCGACCCGGGGCAACACCTACACGACCGACATGGGCAACGCGAGCGACTCCCTCGGCTGCCAGTACTTCGGCTTCAACTGCAAGACCGGCACCCTGTTCACCAGCCCGGACAACCTGTTCGGCAACGGCGCGACGAGCAGCCGGGAGTCGGCCGCCGTGGACGCGCAGTACGGCACGAACATGACGTGGGACTTCTACAAGTCGACCTACGGGCGCAACGGGATCTTCGGGACCGGCGCCGGCTCCTACAACCGGGTCCACTACGGCAAGAACTACGTCAACGCGTTCTGGGACGGCACCAAGATGACGTACGGCGACGGCGACGGGACCAACTACGGACCGTTGGTCTCGCTGGACGTGGCCGGTCACGAGATGTCGCACGGCGTCACCGAGAACACCGCCGGACTGGCCTACTCGGGCGAGTCCGGTGGTCTCAACGAGGCGACCTCGGACATCTTCGGCACGATGGTGGAGTTCTTCGCCGCCAACGCCAACGACCCGGGCGACTACCTGATCGGCGAGGAGTTCGACCTCAAGAACCACCTCGGCTTCCGGCGGATGGACAACCCGGCCTCGGACGGCAGCTCCTTCAACTGCTGGTCGTCGACCGTCGGGAGCGCCGACGTCCACTACTCCTCGGGCGTCGGGAACCACTTCTTCTACCTGCTCGCCGAGGGCTCGGGCGCCAAGACCATCGGCGGCGTCGCCCACAACAGCCCGACCTGCAACGGCTCGACGGTGACCGGCATCGGCCGGGACGCCGCGAGCGCGATCTGGTACCGCGCGCTCACGGTCTACATGACCTCCAGCACCAGCTACGCCGGCGCCCGCACCGCCACGTTGAACGCGGCGCGGGACCTGTACGGCGCGGGCAGCGCGCAGCAGAACGCCGTGGCCGCCGCGTGGAGCGCGGTCAGCGTCAACTGACGGTCCCGGTGACCGAGCTCGGACTCGGGTGACCGAGCTCGGACTCCGGTGATCGAGCTTGTCGAGATCCCGGGGCATGCGCAGGGCGGTGACCGTGGTGGTCGCCGCCCTGCCTTCGCTTGCGGGGTTTCGAGGCTCAGGCGCTAGCGCGCCTTCGCACCTCAACCAGCGCCAGGCCCCTCCGCTCGGCGGTGGGTTTCGACGCGCCCGTCACGGCCTCGCAGGCTCGGCCGTGGGGCTTGCTCAACCTCCCCGTTGCCACGCCCTGACCGACTTCGTCGGGCAACCCTCCGCTCGGCGGTGGGTTTCGACGCGCCCGTCACGGCCTCGCAGGCTCGGCCGTGGGGCTTGCTCAACCTCCCCGTCGCCACGCCCTGACCGACTTCGTCGGGCAACCCTCCGCTCGGCGGTGGGTTTCGACGCGCCCGTCACGGCCTCGCAGGCTCGGCCGTGGGGCTTGCTCAACCTCCCCGTCGCCACGCCCTGACCGACTTCGTCGGTCAGGGCTCGACGGTGACCTTGATGGCTTCGCCGTTCTGGACGATGGTGAACGCGTCGAGGACGTCGGAGAGGGGGATGTGGCGGGTGATCAGGTCCTTGACAGGGACCTGGCCGGTGGAGATGTACTCCAGTGCACGCTTGTTGTGCTCGGGGGCCGAGCCGTTGGCACCGTGGATGTGCAGCTGGCGGTAGTGCACCAGGTTGGAGTCGCAGGTGATCGTCGGGTTGGTCTTCGGCAGGCCGCCGAAGAACGAGATCCGACCGTTGCGGGCGGCCATCGAGATCGCCTGCTCCTGGGTGATGTTCGCGGCGGTCGCGGTGATCACGACGTCCGCCCCGCGCCCGCCCGTGAGCTCCATGACTCGGGCGACGACATCGACCTCGGCGGCGTTGATCGTCTCGTCGGGCTGGACGGCGTCGGCCGACATCTTCAGCCGGTCGGCGTTCACGTCGACGAGGTAGACCGGGCCGGCCTGGTGCACACCGCGGGCGATCCGGATGTGCATGCAGCCGATCGGGCCGGCGCCGAAGACGACCACGGTGTCGCCGGGCTCGATGCCGAGGAGCTCCTGGGCGTTGATCGCGCACGCGAACGGCTCGGCCGCCGAGGCCTCGTCGTACCCGACGTTGTCGGGGATCCGGTTGAGCCCGTCGACCTTGAGCACCTGCCTGGGCACGATCATGTACTCGGCGAAGCCGCCGTCGTACTGGTAGCCCATCGAAGTCTGGTTCTGGCAGACGGCCATCCAGCCCTTCTGGCACTCGTAGCACTCACCGCACGGCACCGCGGCGATCACCTGGACACGGTCGCCGGCAGCCCAGCTCGAGCCGTACGTCACGTTCACGTCGGCGCCGACCTCGACGACCTCGCCGGCGATCTCGTGGCCGATGGTCCGCGGGGGAGTGAGGTTCTGGTGGCCGTTGTGGAGGATCTTGACGTCGGTGCCGCACGTCGAGCAGTTGCGCACCCTCAGCTTGACCTCGTCGGGGCCGCACGTCGGCTCCGGCACCTCCTCCAGTCGCACGTCCTCCGGTGCGTAGAAGCGCAGGGCCTTCATGGATCATCTCCTGTCGGGAAGTCGGTGGGGCACCCACCGTAGCACCGTTTATCTGTGTTTATCTGTGAACATGTGGCTCTAGACCCTTGACGAGGCGTTTTTCGCGGGGATATACAGGCAATCACAGATTCGTCATGGCGCTCGTCACATTTCGGTGCGGGCCCTCGACGACCAGGCCCGACCAGCCTGCGCAGGCTGGAGCCTCAGGAGGAAGAGCAGCATGGCCACAGCCACGCAGACACCTGCCGAGCGAACCTCGACTCGCGTCCACGTCCAACGCTTCGGGACGTTCCTGTCCAACATGGTGATGCCCAACATCGGCGCGTTCATCGCGTGGGGCCTCATCACCGCGATGTTCATCGAGGTCGGGTGGTTGAACCTCGGCGGCGGCGACCACGGATGGCTCGGCCCGGGAAGCTGGGTCGCTCATATCGGCGGCTGGGGAGACTACGCCGGTGGCGGGATCGTCGGCCCGATGATCACCTACCTGCTGCCGGTGCTGATCGGCTACACCGGCGGCAAGATGGTCTACAACGACCTGGTCCGCGGCGGCGTGGTCGGCGCGATCGCCACCTTCGGCGTCATCGCCGGCACCAGCGTCCCGATGTTCATGGGCGCGATGATCATGGGCCCGCTGGCCGGCTGGTCGATGAAGAAGATCGACAGCACGTGGGACGGCAAGATCAAGCCGGGCTTCGAGATGCTGGTCGACAACTTCTCGGCCGGCATCTGGGGTGGCATCCTCGCCACCTTCGGCTTCTTCGCGCTCAGCGACGTCCTGACCTGGATCTCGGACCGGCTCGGCGACGGCGTCGAGTTCCTGGTCGAGCACGACCTGCTGCCGTTCGCCTCGTTCGTGATCGAGCCCGCCAAGGTGCTGTTCCTCAACAACGCGCTCAACCACGGCGTGCTGACCCCGCTCGGTCTCGCGGAGTCCGCCGACAGCGGCAAGTCGATCCTGTTCCTGCTCGAGGCCAACCCGGCCGCCGGTATCGGCCTGCTGCTCGCGTACAGCATCTTCGGCAAGGGGCTGGCCAAGGCCTCCGCGCCCGGCGCCGCGATCATCCACTTCTTCGGCGGTATCCACGAGGTCTACTTCCCGTTCGTGCTGATGAAGCCCAAGCTGATCCTCGCGATGATCGCCGGTGGCTTCACCCAGATCCTGATCAACGTCATCTTCTCCAGCGGTCTGCGTTCTCCCGCAGCGCCGGGCTCGGTGTTCGCGGTCTACATCTCCGCGCCGACCGACCTGCGGAACCTCACCGGTGTCACGCTGTCGATCCTCGGCGGCGCGGCGGCGTCGTTCTTCGTCGCGGCCATCCTGCTCAAGACCGACAAGACGATCGAGGCCGAGGACGAGCTGGTCAGTGCCACCGCGAACATGGAGGCGATGAAGGGCAAGAAGTCCATCGCGTCCTCGCTCGTCGGCTCCTCGACCGCGCACTCCGGCGCGATCACCAGCATCGTGTTCGCCTGCGACGCCGGCATGGGCTCCTCGGCGATGGGCGCCTCGGTGCTCCGCAAGAAGATCCACGGCGCCGGCTTCACCGACGTGACCGTGGTCAACAAGGCCATCGCGAACCTCACCGACAGCTACGACCTGGTCGTCACCCACCAGGACCTGACCGACCGCGCCCGGCTGAAGACCGGCTCGGCGATCCAGGTGTCGGTCGAGAACTTCATGGGCAGCCCGCGGTACGACGAGATCGTCGAGCTGGTCCGGGAGCGCAACGGCGGCGCGGCGCCGGCGTCGGTCGGCTCCGCCGACGCAGAGGAGCCTGCTCTAGCCGGTGGGCTCCTGGCCGACGACGCGATCGTCCTGGACGCGCCCGCGGGGGAGTCGCGCGACGCGGCCATCACCCGCGCCGGTGAGCTGCTGCTCGCGAGCGGTGCCGCCACCCGGGCCTACGTCGAGGCGATGCACACCCGCGAGGGCTCGGTCTCCACGGCGATGGGCAACCTGCTGGCGATCCCGCACGGCACCAACGAGGCGAAGACCGAGGTCAGCCGCACGGCGCTCTCCTTCGTCCGCTACCCCGAGCCGATCGACTGGAACGGCAAGCCGGTGCGCTACGTGGTGGGCATCGCGGCGATGGGCAACGAGCACCTCAAGCTGCTCGGCCGGATCGCCGAGGTGTTCGTCGACCCCGAGCAGGTGCGCCGGCTCGAGGAAGCGGGCTCGGCCGCCGACGTCCGTGCGGTTCTCGGTGAGGTCCAGCCGGTCTAGCCGGAGAACCAGCCGCAGAACCGGCTAGAACACCAGGCGGACCAGGGCTGCTGCCAGGGCGGCGCCGAACACCACCACCAGGAACGGCGCCCGCACCAGCAGCAGCACCACCGCCACCATGACCCCGAGGGCACGAGCATCGATCACGAGCTCGTGCCCTCGGGCCATCACCTGCACGGCGACCAGGGCCGAGAGCAGCGCCACCGGGATGAGGTCGGCGATCCGCTCGACCAACGGGCGCTCGAGGACCCGGGGCGGCACCGAGAGGCCGGCCAGCTTGAGCAGGTAGCAGCCCGCCGCCGCGACCAGCACGGCCACCCACATCATCGCTGGTCCCGCGCGAGCGCGCCCGCTACCAGGGCCACCGCCGCCGCGGCGAGCACCGGTACCCCGGCCGGAACCAGTGGTACGACGCCGAGGGCGACCGCCGCGGCGGCCGCGCCGACCAGCTGGTTGCGGCGCGAGTGCAGCCGCGGCCAGAGCAGGGCGAGGAACGCGGCGCCGACGGCCGCATCGAGGCCGTAGGTGCGCGGGTCGCCGAGCGCGTTGCCGGCCACCGCCCCGGCGGCGGTGGCGACGTTCCAGAGCACGAAGATCGAGCCGCCGGTCCACGTGAACGCCAGGCGGGCCGCCGGCCTCGACTCCCGGGTCACCGCCATCGCCGTCGACTCGTCGATGAGGACATGGGCGCCGAGCACCCGACGCCAGCCGCGCCAGGCGAGCAGGGGCGCCATCCGCAGACCGTAGAGGGTGTTGCGGGTGCCGAGCAGCAGGGCGGTCAGGGCGCCGGACAGTGGCGCGCCGCCGGCGGCGACCACGCCGACCAGGGCGAACTGGCTGGCGCCGGTGAAGACCAGCAAGGACAGCGCGCACGTCTGGGCCACCGAGAGCCCGGCGGCCACCGAGATCGCGCCGAACCCCACGCCGTACGCACCGGTCGCGATACCGACGCCGAGGCTGTCGCGGATGATCGACGACCGCGTCGAGGGGTCGAGGGCGTCAGGGGGCGCAGGGTCGGAAGGCGCGGCGCTCACGCCCCGACGGTAGTCGGCGCCGGGTCAGTGCCGGCGCACCCGCACCGCGCGTGGACGGTGGTGGAAGTCGTGCAGGAGCACGTAGCCCAGCAGCAGTCCGGCCAGCGCGCCCCACGCGGCGCCGGCCGCGGCAGCGGCGGGTGCACTGGCGAACTGTGCGATCCAGATCCCGGAGACGACGCCTACCGCGAGGACGGTGGCGATGACGAGCATGCGGTGCAACGGCGGGAGTGGACCGAACACGAGTGGCCCCCGATCTGGAGTGGAACTCCATCGTGCACCCGTTGCCGGGGATTTCAAGGGGAACGATCTAAGAGATCGCCGTGTGCAGCCGAACCTGCTTGACCAGCGTGGTGCCCTCGCCGTCGAGGTCGAGCTCGCGGTGGGCGGTGTCGGGTGCCCAGCCCGCCTCGGTGAGGAAGGTGCGCAGGGCGTCGTCGGTGCTGACCGCCCAGAGCACGGCCCGGGTGAACCGGTCGGCCTGCATGGTGTCGACCGCGGCCTGCAGCAGCCGGGAGCCGTGGCCGCGCCCCCGCTCGGCAGGGTCGACGGCCAGCTCGCGCAGCTCGGCGTCGGCGATCGGGTCGCAGTCGGGGTCGCTGGCCGGGGTCGTGACCGCCAGGCCGACGACCCGGTTGCGCTCCAGCGCCACGAGCACCCGGTTGCGGGCGTCCTTGGGGGCGCTCAACGAGGCCCGCCAGGCCGCTGCCGCCGGCTCGACCTGCTCCGGCCCCGGGAGCGCGTCGGCCGGGAGGACGTCGGCGTACACCTCCCGCCAGGTGCGCAGCTGGAGCTCGGCGATCGCCGGGGCGTCGTCGGCCCAGGCGACGCGCACCGAGACGTCGGCGGTGGGGCCCGGGGTGCTCATGCCGCCATCCTGACAGCCCCTCTGTGGTGTTACGGCGGCGCGTTCGGTGGGCTGTGATCTGTAACACTCGATGGTAGGTTGCCGGTGTGTCCTTCGAGGAGCTGCTGGCCGACGACGGCCGGGTCGAGCCGCGTGACGAGATGCCCGACGCCTACCGCCGCACGCTGGTGCGCCAGATCGCCCAGCACGCGCACTCCGAGATCATCGGCATGCAGCCGGAGGGCAACTGGATCAGCCGGGCGCCCAGCCTGCGCCGCAAGGCGATCCTGATGGCCAAGGTGCAGGACGAGGCCGGGCACGGGCTCTACCTGTACGCCGCGGCCGAGACGCTCGGCGTGGACCGCGAGGATCTGCTCGACGAGCTGCACACCGGCCGGCAGAAGTACTCCTCGATCTTCAACTACCCGACCCTCACCTGGGCCGACGTCGGTGCGATCGGCTGGCTGGTCGACGGTGCCGCGATCGTCAACCAGGTCCCGCTGTGCCGCTGCTCCTACGGCCCCTACGCCCGGGCCATGGTCCGGGTCTGCAAGGAGGAGTCCTTCCACCAGCGGCAGGGCTTCGAGATCCTCCACACGCTCTCCCACGGGACCCCCGCCCAGAAGGCGATGGCCCAGGACGCGGTCGACCGGTACTGGTGGCCGGCGCTGATGATGTTCGGGCCGCCGGACGCCGACTCGCCCCACTCCGCGCAGTCGATGGCCTGGGGGATCAAGCGGTTCTCCAACGACGAGCTGCGCCAGCGGTTCATCGACATGACCGTCCCGCAGTCCGAGGCGCTCGGGCTGACCCTGCCCGACCCCGAGCTGCGCTGGAACGAGGAGCGCGGCCACTACGACTCCGGCGCGATCGACTTCACCGAGCTGACCGAGGTGATCTCGGGGCGCGGGCCCTGCAACGCGCAACGGATGGCCCACCGGGTCAAGGCGCACGAGGACGGCGCCTGGGTCCGCGAGGCGGCCTCGGCGTACGCCGCCAAGCAGGCCGCGCGCGAGGGGGCCGCATGAGGGACTGGCCGCTGTGGGAGGTCTTCGTGCGCTCGCGTCGAGGGCTCTCGCACGTCCACGTCGGCTCCCTCCATGCCCCCGACGCGGAGTTGGCACTGCGCAACGCGCGCGACGTCTACACGCGCCGCCAGGAGGGGGTGTCGCTGTGGGTGGTGCCGTCGGCCGAGATCGTGGCCTCCGAGCCCGGGCAGCGTGACGCGTTCTTCGACCCGGCCGACGACAAGGTCTACCGGCACCCGACGTTCTACGAGATCCCCGAGGGGGTCGAGCATCTGTGAGTGCGCACCTCGACTACGTGGTCGGGCTCGCGGACGACGCGCTGGTCGCCGCGCAGCGCACCGGCTGGTGGATCAGCCGGGCGCCGCAGCTCGAGGAGGACGTCGCGCTGGCCAACATCGGCCTCGACCAGCTCGGCCAGGCCCGGGGCCTGCTCGCGCACGCCGCCACCATCGAGGGCGCCGGCCGCACCGAGGACGACCTCGCCTACCTGCGCGACGAGCGCGAGTTCCGCAACGTGTGGCTGGTCGAGCGCCAGCAGAGCGACTTCGGGGTCGCGATGGCGCGGCTGCTGGTGCTCTCCGCCTGGCAGGCCGAGCTGTACGCCGCCCTCGTGCACAGCACCGACCCGGTGCTGGCCGCCGTGGCCGGCAAGGCCGTCAAGGAGGTGGCCTACCACCTCGACCACGCCGGCCACTGGGTGCTGCGGCTCGGCGACGGGACCGAGGATTCGCACCGGCGGATGCAGGCCGCGCTCGACGCCGAGTGGCCCTACGTCGAGGAGCTGTTCACCCCGGTCGACCCCGCGCTGGTCGCATCCGGCGTGGCCGTCGACCCCGTCGGCCTGCGTGCGGGCGTCCTGCACACGATCGAGTCCGTGGTCCGGCAGGCGACCCTCACGGTGCCCGACGTCACCCCGGCGCGCGGCGGCGGCCGGCATGGCCTGCACACCGAGGAGCTCGGCTACCTGCTCGCCGAGATGCAGCACCTGCACCGCTCGCACCCAGGGGCGACCTGGTGAGGCCCGCGTGGAAGATCGCCGCCGACGTCCCGGATCCCGAGCTGCCGGTGGTGACCATCGCCGACCTCGGGATCCTGCGCGACGTGACCGAGGACGACCAGGGCCGCGTGCACGTCCAGATCACTCCGACGTACTCCGGGTGCCCGGCGATGGAGACCATCCGCGCCGACCTGATCGAGAGCCTGACCGCCGCCGGCTACCTGCACGTGGACGTCGAGTTCGTGCTCGCGCCGGCGTGGACGACCGACTGGATGACCGCGGAGGCCAAGGAGAAGCTGGCGGCCTACGGCATCGCGCCGCCCGGTGACCGGCCGGCGTCCGGCCTCCCGGGCCAGCCCCTGAGCCTGCCCCTGAGCGTGCGCTGCCCACAGTGCGGGTCGGTGGACACCCGGGAGTCGAGCCGCTTCGGGTCGACCGCCTGCAAGTCGCTGTGGGTGTGTCGCAGCTGCCGGGAGCCGTTCGACCACTTCAAGGCCCTCTGATGGGGCGGATCTGAGTGCCGGCCACCTTCCACTCGCTGCGGGTCGCGGCGATCGACGAGCTCACCGACGACGCGGTCGCGCTCACCTTCGACGTCCCGACGCCGCTGGCCGCTGAGTTCACCTTCGCCCCGGGCCAGCACGTCTCCATCCGCGGGGGCGATGACGTGCGCCGGTCCTACTCCATCTGCACCACGCCCTCCTCGGGGGTCCTGCGGATCGGCGTGAAGCGGCTGCCCGGCGGCGCGTTCAGCGAGGGCGTCCTCGGGAGCCTGCGGGTGGGGGACGACCTGGAGGTGATGACCCCGGCGGGCCGGTTCACGGCCGCGGTCGACCCCAGCGCTCGCCGTACCCACGTCGCGATCGCGGCCGGCTCCGGCATCACCCCGGTGCTCTCGATCGTCGCGGCGCTCCTCGAGGAGGAGCCGCACTCCTCGGTGCTGCTGCTCTACGCCAACCGCACGCACCGGTCGGTGATGTTCCTCGACGAGGTCCACGACCTCAAGGACCTGTTCCCGACCCGCCTGCAGGTCGTGCACGTGCTCTCCCGGGAGCAGCAGGAGGTGGAGCTGCTCTCCGGGCGCCTCGACGGCGATCGCCTACGACGGATCCTGGCCGCGCTGATGCCGGCCGAGGAGGTCGACCAGTGGTACCTGTGCGGCCCGCAGCAGCTCGTGACCGAGCTGCGGGCGACCCTCACGACCCTCGGGGTGGACCCCGCGTCCGTGCACAGCGAGCTCTTCCACGCCGACCCCGTGCAGCGGGCGCCGGTCTCGGTCCTCGACGGGTCACCCGAGGGCGCGGCGCGGGTGACCGTCCGCCTCGACGGGCGCTCGTCCGACCTGGACCTGCGGCCCGACGGCGTGTCGGTCCTCGAGGCTGCGCTGCGGGTGCGCTCGGACCTGCCGTTCGCCTGCAAGGGGGGAGTCTGCGGGACCTGCCGCGCCCGGCTGGTCGAGGGCACCGTCGCCATGGACGCCAACTACGCGCTCGAGCCGGACGAGATCGACCGGGGCTACGTGCTCACCTGTCAGTCCCACCCCACCTCCGAGCGGGTGGTCCTCGACTACGACGGCTGACCGCCGGGGTCCTAGGGTCGTCCTATGCAGACTCGCACCCTCGGCAGCAGTGGACTCAGGATCTCGGAGATCGCGTACGGCAACTGGCTCACGCACGGATCCCAGGTGGAGGAGGAGGCCGCGACCGCCTGCGTGCGGCAGGCCCTGGACGAGGGGATCACCACCTTCGACACCGCCGACGTCTACGCCAACACCGCCGCCGAGTCCGTGCTCGGCCGGGCGCTCGCCGGCGAGCGCCGCGAGGGCCTGGAGATCTTCACCAAGGTGTACTGGCCGACCGGGCCGGGCGGCCACAACGACCACGGCCTCTCGCGCAAGCACATCATGGAGTCGATCGACGGCTCGCTGCGCCGGCTCGGCACCGACTACGTCGACCTGTACCAGGCGCATCGCTACGACGACGAGACTCCGCTCGAGGAGACGATGGAGGCGTTCGCCGACGTCGTGCGGCAGGGCAAGGCGCTCTACATCGGTGTCTCGGAGTGGCGCGCCGAGCAGATCCGCGCCGCTCACGAGCTGGCCCGCGAGCTGAGGATCCCGCTGGTCTCCAACCAACCGCAGTACTCCATGCTCTGGCGCGTGATCGAGGCCGAGGTCGTGCCCACCTGCGTGGAGCTCGGTATCGGCCAGGTCGTCTGGTCGCCGATCGCGCAGGGCGTGCTCACCGGCAAGTACCTCCCCGGCCAGGCGCCGCCGGAGGGATCCCGCGCCACTGACGACAAGGGCGGCGCGACCATGATCGGCCGCTGGCTGCAGGACGACGTGCTCGAACGGGTCCAGCTGCTCGAGCCGATCGCCGCGGAGGCGGGGCTCTCGATGGCCCAGCTCGCGGTCGCCTGGGTGCTCCAGAACGACAACGTCTCGGCCGCGATCATCGGCGCCAGCCGCCCCGAGCAGGTCACCGACAACGTGGCGGCCGCCGGCGTACGCCTCGACGAGGACACCCTGAAGGCGATCGACGCCGTGGTCGACCCGATCGTCGAGCGCGACCCGGAGCAGACCAGGACGCCGCGCCGCCGCGACCTGCTCTGACCCACGCGGCCCGATGGCCACCGGGCACTGTCTACAGATCCAGGAGCAGGGCGAGCGTCTCGCGGACCTCGCCGAGCGCTCCTCAGCGGTCAGGTCAGCGGTAGTGCTCGGGGAGCCGCTGGCCGATCTTGACCTGGGGCTTGGGCAGCCGCATGAACTTCATCTGCAGTGCCCGGGTGATCGCGTAGTAGGTCAGCCCCTTGGTCGAGCTGTCCGGGAACCGGCGGGCCACCTCGCGACGCACGCGGAACCGCAGCACGATCATGTCGAGGACGACCAGCAGCACGGTGACCAGCAGAACCGTGTTGCCGATCGCGGCCAGCTGGCGGTTGCCGGAGTAGCCCAGCACCATCGTCACCAGCAGTAGCGGGATGACCAGCTCGATCAGCGAGAAGCGGCTGTCGACGAAGTCACGGATGAAGCGGCGCTCGGGTCCCCGGTCGCGGGCGGGGTAGTAGCGCTCGTCGCCGGCCTTCATCGCTTGGCGCACCGACCGGCTGGACTCGGCGCGCGCGGCGCGCTGGGCGGCGGCCTGCTCCTTGCGGGTGCGGGGCGTCTTCGCGCGGGCCCGGGCGGCGGCCTCCGCCTCCCGCCGGGTGGGCGTCGGCCGGCCCTTGCCCCCGACCTTGGTGACGGCGGGCTCGGGGGCGGTGGTCTCGGACTTGGTACGACGGAACAACGGCCGGCCTAACAGGAATGGGAGCGGTGGTCTGGTCGGTGACCAGACTACCGGCGCGGTCGCGGGTCCTTGCCCCGAAGCTTGGCATTGAGCCTAGGCTGGGGCACCGACCGGCGTACGCCGACGACTGACTGGAGAGGGATCCGTCCTCATGGGTATGTGGCAGCGCATCAGCCTGATCTTCCGCTCGAAGGCCAACAAGGCCCTCGACCGTGCCGAGGACCCGCGCGAGACCCTCGACTACAGCTACCAGCGCCAGCTGGAGCTGCTCTCCAAGGTGCGTCGCGGCGTCGCCGACGTGGCGACCAGTCGCAAGCGCGTGGAGCTGCAGATCAACCAGCTCGAGCAGCAGTCCGGCAAGCTCCAGGACCAGGCCCAGAAGGCGATCGCGATGGACCGCGAGGACCTGGCCCGCGAGGCGCTGACCCGCAAGTCGGGGCTCACCACCCAGATCAACGACCTCAAGGCGCAGCACGCTCAGCTCCAGGGCGAGGAGGAGAAGCTCACCCTGGCCCAGCAGCGGCTGCAGGCCAAGGTCGAGGCCTTCCGGACCCGCAAGGAGACGATCAAGGCGACCTACACCGCCGCCGAGGCCCAGACCCGGATCAACGAGGCGATGTCCGGCATCGGCGACGAGATGGGCGACGTCGGCGCGGCGATCCAGCGCGCCGAGGACAAGACCGCGCAGATGCAGGCGCGGGCCGGCGCGATCGACGAGCTGATCGCCTCCGGCGCCCTCGACGACGTCAGCGCCGTGAGCTCGGGCGACGACATCGCCCGCGAGCTGGACGCGCTGAGCTCGCAGGCCGACGTCGAGGCCGAGCTCGCCGCGCTCAAGGCCGGCTCGGCGCCGCAGGCGATCGAGCCCGCCGAGGACGGCGCGATCCTCCAAGCGGAGGGCGAGAAGGAGACCACCGAGGGGAACCAGGCCTGAGCCCTGGCCGTTGTCCTTGGTGAGACCGACTTGGTGACACCGGGAGAATGGACACATGGCACGCACGCGTTTCGTCGGCGACGCCGGGCTGACCGCCCGGATGACGCTGGTGATGTTCCTGCTCGGCGCCCTGTTCGTCGGGCTGATCGCGATCGTCGGGACGATCTTTGCGAGCTCCTTCGGCATGGGAGCCGGGGTGCTCATCGGCGTCGTCGGTCTCGTGATCGTCTGGTTCCAGTGGTACAAGTCCGACACCGTCGCGATGAAGGCGATGCGGGCCCGCGAGGTCAGCCGCGAGCAGGCCCCGGAACTGCACGACATGATCGAGCGGCTCTGCGCGCTCGCCGACATGCCCAAGCCTCGCGTCGGCGTCGCCGACACCGATCTGCCCAACGCGTTCGCCACCGGCCGGTCCCCGCAGCGCTCGGTCGTGGTGGTCACCACCGGCATCCTGCGCCGGCTCTCCGCCGAGGAGCTCGAGGGCGTGCTCGCCCACGAGCTCTCGCACGTCGCCCACCGCGACGTCCTGGTGATGACGGCCGCCTCGAGCGCCGGCATCGTCGCGGGCATGCTCACCCGCGGCTCGCAGTACGGCGCGTTCTTCGGTGGCGGCCGCCGCGACAACAACAGCGGCGGGCTCCCGGTGTGGCTGGTCGTGCTGGTGGTCAGCCTGGTGACGTACGCCGTCAGCTTCCTGCTACTCAAGCTGCTCTCGCGCTACCGCGAGCTGTCGGCGGACCGGGCCGGCGCCTACCTCACGATGAAGCCGCAGGCCCTGGCCTCCGCGCTGCAGAAGATCACCGGCGAGATCAACCAGATCCCGCAGCGCGACCTGCGCCAGGCCAGCGCGATGAACGCGTTCTTCTTCGCCCCCGCGATCCAGGGCGTCTCGCTGCGCACCCTGACCTCGACCCACCCGACCCTCGAGCAGCGGCTCGAGCAGCTCGCCAAGATCCAGGCCGAGCTCGGCCGCCCGGCGGCCTGACCGCATGGGTTTCTGGGACGTCATCGCCGGCCGCAGCCGGCCCAAGGCCGCGAACCTCGACTCGCTCTTCCTCGTGCCCAGCGCGGCGATCACCCTGCAGACGGCGATCGGGCTGACCCCCACCGGCGAGGGCTCGGTCTGCTACCGCGCCGCGACGGGAGCGGCCTTCCAGCAGACCCAGGACGACGTCGTCGCGCTCCTCGACGCCGACCCGGACGCCCCCGACGTGGCGGTCTCGCGCGACGAGTACGGCTTCACGTGGCTGGTCGCACACCGCGACCCCGCCGACATGGCGGGGCTCTGCACCGACCTGCACGCGGTCAACACGGCGTTGGAGGCGCAGGACTTCGGCTCCGGCCTGCTGTGCTCCCTGGTGCCGTTCGCGGACACCAGCGGCCGGCGGGTCGGGTTGGTCTACCTCTACAAGCAGGGCACCTTCTACGCGTTCGCGCCCGTGCCCGGCGGCGAGCGCCGGCGCGACAACCTCCTGGAGATCCAGGTGCGCGACACCCTCGCCGCCGAGCTGCCGATGGAGCGCGACCTGGGCCGCTGGCTCGCGGTCTGGGGCGCCCCCGGGCTGTAGCCGCCGCCGGTCGAGCTCGTCGAGGCACGGTCGCGGCACGGGCCTGGGTCGCGACCCGAACGCGGGGCAGTTCGGCCGGGATTGTGACCTGGTACGCCGGCGGCAGGATCGCGGCGCCGCGAGCTGCCCCGGGATCGGTCCGGCGGTGGTGGAGCAGCGAGCGTCGTCACCGGTGGTCGAGCTTGTCGAGACACTAGGTGCCCCGCGGGGGTCAGTCCTTGTGGGACTTGCCCGGCAGCGCGAGCATCCGCTCGAGGGCGAGCAGCGCCCAGGTCTCGGTCTCGGGGTCGACCTCGATCCGGTTGACGACGGTGCCGGCGACGAGGGACTCGAGCGCCCAGACGAGGTGCGGCAGGTCGATCCGGTTCATCGTCGAGCAGTAGCAGACGGTCTTGTCGAGGAACGAGATGTTCTTGTCCGGGTGGGCCGCCGAGAGCCGCTTGACGAGATTGAGCTCGGTGCCGATCGACCAGCTCGAGCCGGACGGGGCGGCCTCGATCGTCTTGATGATGAACTCGGTCGAGCCGACCAGGTCGGCCTTGAGGACGAGCTCGTGGGTGCACTCGGGGTGCACCAGGATCTGCACGCCGGGGATCGTGGCGCGCAGCTCGTCGACGACGTCGGGGGAGAACTTGCCGTGGACCGAGCAGTGCCCCCGCCACAGGATGACCTTCGCGGCGCGCAGCTGCTCCGGGGTGAGGCCGCCGCCCGGGCGGAACGGGTCCCACACCACGCAGTCGTCGACGCTCAGGCCCATCTTCAGCACAGCGGTGTTGCGGCCGAGGTGCTGGTCGGGGAGGAAGAGGATCTTGGCGTCGCCCTCGACGCCGCCCTTCTGCTCGAAGGCCCACTCGAGGGCCACCTCGGCGTTGCTCGAGGTGCAGACCAGGCCGCCGTTGCGGCCGCAGAACGCCTTGATGTCGGCGGAGGAGTTCATGTAGGTGACCGGCACGACGGAGTCGGCGACGCCGGCGGCGGCCAGGGCGTCCCACGCCATCTCGACCTGGGTCAGCCGCGCCATGTCGGCCATCGAGCACCCGGCCGCGAGGTCGGGCAGGATCACCTGCTGGCTCGGGCCGGTGAGGATGTCCGCGGACTCGGCCATGAAGTGCACGCCGCAGAAGACGATGTACTCGGCGTCGGGCCGGGCGGCGGCCTCGCGCGCGAGCTTGAAGGAGTCGCCGGTGACGTCGGCGAACTGGATGACCTCGTCGCGCTGGTAGTGGTGGCCGAGCACGAACACCCGGTCGCCGAGCGCCGCCTTGGCGGCGCGGGCACGTTCCACGAGCGCGGGATCGGACGCCGGGGGCAGGTCGCCGGGACACTCCACGCCACGCTCGCTGGTGAGGTCGGTGCCTCGGCCGAGCGGGAGGAGTGGGAGGTCGGCGATCGTCATGCTGGACATCCTATTCTCGCGGCGGTGGGCTCAGAGCAGCGCACCGTGATGGACGTACGGCGTGGGCGGCTTCATCCCGCGCAGCCCGAGGTAACCCTCCTGGTCCAGGCGCAGCCGCGCGGCCAGGCCGACGTCGAGGACCCACTGGTTGGCGCCGGTCACGTGGTGGATCGACGTCTCGTCCGGCCCGTCGGCGAGCACGGTCCAGAGCAGTCGGGTCGCGGTCCGCCGGTTGGACGCGGCGAGCAGGGCCAGGCGCCCACGCTCGTCGAGGTAGGCGTAGCCCGAGCCGGTGGAGGTGTCGGAGACCAGGAGCCGCCAGGTCGAGAGCATCAGCTCGTGGTCCGGTCCGTGGCCGGCGCCGCGGAGCCGCCGGTCGAGGGAGTCCATCAGCTCGATGTCGGAGGCGGAGCCCTCGCGGACCTTGTCGACCGCCGGGATCGCGGTGCGGTCGACGGTGCCGGTGAGGAACAGCTGTGGGTGCAGCTCGAAGCCCGCCTGGTAGTAGATCCGCACCGCACGCGAGTCGGCGGACGCCGAGAGCATGCCGCGCACGCAGCCGCGGCCGTGGTCGAGCGCCGCGGCGAGCAGCGGCTTGCCGATGCCCTGCCCCTGCCGGCGCGGGAGCACGGCGTACGTCGCCAGGCACCACAGCGACTCGCGCCGGAACGAGGTCGCGATCCCGACGATCCCGGTCGCGTCCTCGGCCACCCAGCAGCCGCGCGGGTCGGTGCCCACGAGGTGCCGGGTGCGCGCCATCCAGACCTTGCGGTGCGGATCGGTCCGCCGCTCCGGCTCCGGCCAGCTGTCGCGGCGGCTGCGCACGTCGAGCTCGTAGAACCCCTCGTCGCTGACCCGCTCCGCGGCGGGGACGTCGGCGGCGGTCATCGGCCGGATCCTGAGGTCGCCCACGGCCGCACCCTAGACGGGGCGTGCCGGACTCGTCCGTCAGGATGGCCGCATGCGCATCCTGGTCGCCCCCGACAAGTTCGCCGGAACGCTCACCGCCGTCGAGGCGGCCGACGCGATCGCGGCCGGCTGGCGCCGGCGGGCCCCGGGCGACGAGCTGGACCTCGCGCCGATGGCCGACGGCGGCCCGGGCTTCGTGGACGTGCTGCACGCGGCGCTCGGCGGCGAGCTGCTGGCGGTCACGGTCCGCGGCCCGCACGGCGAGCCCACGCCGGCCACCGTGCTGGTCGCCGCGGGCACGGCGTACGTCGAGGCGGCGCAGGCGTGCGGCGTGCACCTGACCGGGCGCGAGGGCGCGGAGTCGGCGACGACGTACGGCGTCGGGGAGCTGCTCCTCGCGGCCGCCGGGGCGGGCGCGGAGCGGGTGGTCGTCGGGCTCGGGGGGAGCGGCACCAACGACGGTGGCGCCGGCCTGCTGGCGGCGCTCGGCGCGACCGCGGACCGACCGCTCGACGAGGGGGCGGCGGGCCTGGCCGGCGTCACCCGGGTGGTGCTGCCGGCCTTCTCACTGCCCCTGGTCGCGGCGACCGACGTGGATAACCCGCTCACCGGGCTGTTCGGCGCCACCAAGGTCTACGGCCCGCAGAAGGGCGTGGCGGAGGAGCGGCTGCCGGTCGTCGACGGGTGGCTCGAGGAGCTCGCGGCCGCGACCGACCGGCGTCGGTCGCTGGACAAGGGCGCGGGAGCGGCCGGCGGGCTGGGCTTCGCACTGCTGCTCCTCGGCGGCACCCGGGAGCCCGGGATCGGGCTGGTCGCGGACGCCGTGCGGCTGGCCGAGCGGGCGCGTGCCGCGGACCTGGTGGTGACCGGCGAGGGGGCCTTCGACTTCTCCAGCCGGTCCGGCAAGGTGCCCTACGGCGTGGCCGAGATCGCCCAGGCGGCGCTGCGGCCGTGCGTGGCCTTGGCCGGGCAGGTGCTGGTCGGCTCCCGGGAGATGCGGGCGCTGGGCATCGAGTCGGCGTACTCCCTCGTGGAGCTGGTGGGGGAGGAGCGGGCCTTCGCCGATCCGGCGGGCGCCCTGGCCGACCTCGCCGAGCGGGTCGCGAGAACCTGGTCACGTCAGTGACCGGAATACTCACGTCGATGACCGGAATAACCGGGCGTGTGCGACCATTGAGGCGGTAACACACCTTCCACAGACCTTGGGAGAACCGCAGATGACCGAGCAGGTCGAGACCACCACCGAGCACCGCACGGACCAGATCAACCTGAGCCCCGTGGCGGCCACCAAGGTGAAGAGCCTTCTCGAGCAGGAGGGCCGCGACGACCTCGCGCTGCGCATCTCCGTGCAGCCGGGTGGCTGTTCGGGCCTGCGCTACCAGCTGTTCTTCGACGAGCGCAGCCTGGACGGCGACGTCGTCACCGACTTCGACGGCGTCTCCGTCGTCGTCGACCGGATGAGCGTCCCCTACCTCAACGGCGCGATGATCGACTTCGTCGACTCCATCGAGAAGCAGGGCTTCACCATCGACAACCCCAACGCCAGCGGCTCCTGCGCCTGCGGCGACAGCTTCCACTGACGAGCTGCAACCTGAACGACAGATCAGCCCCGGACCCATGGGTCCGGGGCTGATCTGTTGCTCGAGGTCGGGTCAGTCCCCGTCGAGCTGGAGGTTGAGGGCGCCGGCCAGGCGGGCGGCGGCCGCGGAGATCTCGATCTCGCGCTTGGGCAGCTCGCGGGGGTAGTCCTCGAAGTACAGCGACGGGGCCGGGCGGGCGACCGCGCGGACGGCCCGCTCCAGGTGGAGGTTCTCGCCCACCGCCCGGCAGTCGGCGCACATCTCCTCGGTCGTCGCGGGGTCGTCGTACGCGAGTCGGGGGCTGCGCGGCTGGTCGGTCATGGGATCGACGCTACGCGCTCCTGATGGGTAACGGCAGCGGTACCGATGGGTAGTGTTCGCGGCATGTCGCTGCTGATCGCCGGCTCCATCGCCACCGACCACCTGATGAGCTTCCAGGGCCGGTTCGCCGACTCGCTGGTCGTCGAGCAGCTGGACAAGCTCTCGGTGTCCTTCCTGGTCGAGGACCTCGAGATCCGGCGCGGCGGCGTGGCCGCCAACATGTGCTTCGGCCTCGGTCAGCTCGGCGTCCGGCCGGTGCTCGTCGGGGCGGCCGGCGAGGACTTCGCCGACTACCGCTCCTGGCTGGAGCGGCACGGCGTCGACTGTGGCCACGTGCGGATCTCCGAGACCCGGCACACGGCGCGGTTCGTCTGCACGACCGACCCGACCGGCGCCCAGATCGCCTCGTTCTACCCGGGAGCGATGAGCGAGGCCCGGCTGATCGAGCTGGGTCCGATCGTCACGCGGGTGGGGGAGCCCGACTACGTCCTCGTCGGCGCCGACGATCCCGACGGGATGCTGCGCCACACCGAGGAGTGCCGCCAGCGGGGCTATCCCTTCATCGCCGACCCGAGCCAGCAGCTGGCCTTCAGCGACGGGGTCCTCATCCGCAGCCTGATCGACGGCGCGGCGATCCTGTTCTCGAACGAGTACGAGTCCGCGATGATCGAGCAGAAGACCGGCTGGTCGGCCGACGAGATCCTCGCCCACGTCGGCCTCCAGGTCACCACGCTCGGCAAGAACGGCGTGCGCATCAGCCGGGCGGGCGAGGAGACCATCGAGCTGCCGGCCGCCCGCGACGTGGTCGCGGTCGAGCCGACCGGGGTCGGTGACGCCTTCCGCGCGGGCTTCCTCGCGGCGCTCGCCTGGGGGGTGGGTCTCGAGCGGTCCGCCCAGGTCGGGTGCGTGCTCGCGGCGTACGTCGTGGAGACGGTCGGCACCCAGGAGTACTCGTTCACGCCGAGCCAGTTCCTGGCCCGGGTCGAGCACTCCTACGGTGTGGCCGCGGCCGACGAGGTGGCCGCGCACCTCAAGGCTGTGGGCTGACCCGCCGCACCAGGTAGCGGGGGGTGCCGTCCGCGGCCGCCTCCTCGCCGACGTACTCCTGCTCGCGCATCCGGCACCACGCCGGGACGTCGGCGCGGGCGGCGACGTCGTCGGCGACGACCGCGACCAGGCCGCCCACGGGGACCTCCCCGATCCGCTTGCCGAGCTCGATGACCGGCAGCGGGCAGCGCATCCCGCGACAGTCGAGCTCGAGGTCGACCGGCGTGTTCACAGGCCGGCCTCGGCGCGGATGTCGCGGACCACCTGTGGCAGCACCTCGAGGAAGCCCTCGACGTCCTGCTCGGTGGTGTCCCGGGTCAGGGAGACCCGCAGGTTGCCGTGGGTGAGCACGCCCATCGCCTCGAGCACCCGGCTCGGGGTCAGGGTCGAGGAGGTGCACGCCGAGCCGCTGGCCGCGCCGTACCCCCGCCGGTCCAGCTCGGTGACCAGCGCCTCGCCGTCGACGTACAGGCAGGAGAAGGTGACCAGGTGGGGGAGCCGGTCGACCGGGTCGCCGACGACCTCGACGTCGGGGATCTTCGCCGCGGCGGCGCGGATCCGGTCGACCAGGTCGTGCTGGCGCGGGTTGACGGTGGCCCGCTCGGCGACGACCGCCCGGAGCGCCGCCGCGGCGGCGAGGGCGGCGGGCACGTTCTCGAACCCGTCGGCGCGCTCGTCGATCCGGTCGTCCCCGGGGAACGGGTTGAGCCATCGGGTGCCCTTGCGCACCAGCAGCACCCCGACCCCTGCCGGGCCGCCCCACTTGTGCGCGGACCCGGCCGCCACGTTCCAACCGTCCGGGAGTGGCAGCCGGCCCATGGACGCGCAGGCGTCGACGAAGACCGGTACGCCGTCGCGGGGCTCGAGCTCGCCGACCGGCTGGACCGTGCCGACCTCGTGGTTGGCGCTCTGCAGGGCGACGACCCCGACCCCGTCGGCCGCCGCGGCCTCGGCGAGGAGCCCGGGGTCGACCCGCCCGTCGGGCCGCGCGCCGACCTCGTGCCCGGTGCCACCCCACGCCACCGCCCGCAGCACCGCGGAGTGCTCGACGGCGGAGTAGGCGACGCCGTCGCCGCGGCGCGAGGCCCGCACCAGGCCCAGGAGCCCGCGGTGGACGGCGTCGGTGCCCGAGGACGTGAAGGTGACCTCGTCGGGGCGCACCCCGAGACACTCGGCGACCACGGCGCGGGCGTTGTCGAGCAGGAGGCGGGCGTCGCGGGCCGGGCCGTGCAGCCGGCGCGGGTCGGCGTACCCCCGCTCCAGCGCGGCGAGCAGGGTGTCCCGGGCCGCCGGGTGGAGCGGCTCGGAGGACGCCGAGTCGAGATAGGTCGGACGCCGCGGAGCGCCCGCCGGGTCTGCGCTGGTCACGTGCCCGAACCTATCCGTCCCGTCCGCGGCCGGCAGGCCGGGTACAAAGTCCCGGGACTCGGCGTGGCACCAGGGGGCCCCACCGGGTCTTAGGTCC
This sequence comes from Nocardioides sp. JS614, assembly GCF_000015265.1. Classification (NCBI taxonomy): domain Bacteria; kingdom Bacillati; phylum Actinomycetota; class Actinomycetes; order Propionibacteriales; family Nocardioidaceae; genus Nocardioides; species Nocardioides sp. JS614. The sequence continues at coordinate 3,345,164 of NC_008699.1, read as the reverse complement.
CGGGATTCCGCTAGTGTTCGGCTTATCCGTGTTCGTTGAGAGAGAGGCTCAGGTGTTGAGTCTGCAACTCCCCAAGCGCGCCGCCGGCAGCCGCGGGACCGCCCGTCGGGTGGCCGCCCTGGCAGCGATCGGCGTGGGCGTCCTGGTCCTCGGTGGCTGCTCGTCCGAGACCCAGGGCGAGTGGAAGCGATTGGCGATGCCCGACCCGGCGTCGGAGCAGGGCGAGCAGGTGCTCAACCTGTGGCAGGGCGCCTGGATCGCGGCGCTCGTGACCGGTGTCATCGTGTGGGGCCTGATCTTCTACGCGATCTGGCGGTTCCGCCGGCGCAGCGAGGACGAGATCCCCGTCCAGACCCGCTACAACCTGCCGCTCGAGATCTTCTACACGATCGCGCCGATCATCATGGTGATCGTCTTCTTCGCGCACACGGTCAAGGTCCAGAACGCCATCCTCGACGACGACCTCCCGGTCGACAACACGATCGAGGTCGTCGGCCAGCAGTGGTCGTGGACCTTCAACTACGGCATCGGTGAGCAGGACGCGTCGGCCAACGACGACGCGACCGACGACGTCTTCGCGTACTCCTCCTACGTCCACGAGGCCGGCACCGGCTCCTACATCCCGACCCTGGTGCTGCCGGTGGGGGAGACCACCCGCTTCAACCTCCACTCCCCGGACGTGATCCACGACCTGAGCGTCCCGGCGTTCCTGCTGAAGATGGACGTGGTCCCGGGCCGGGTGAACCACTACGAGATCACCCCGACCCGGATCGGCGAGTACGCCGGCAAGTGCTTCGAGCTCTGCGGCGTCTACCACTCGCGGATGCTCTTCAACGTCAAGGTCGTCAGCGCCGACGACTACCAGACCTACCTCCAGCAGCTCCAGGACGCCGGTGCGACGTCGCAGGCGCCGCTGCTGGGCGGCGAGTACGCCAGCACGCAGGCCGGACTCGACTCCGGCGACCAGTCCGAGGAGGGCGCGGAGTGACCGCCACCGCTGCACCGTCGACCACCATCACGGCACGCCCGCCGCTGGGTCAGCAGCTCGCGCGCATCATGACGACGACCGATCACAAGGTGATCGGCAAGCTCTACCTGGGCACGTCGTTCGCCTGGTTCCTGATCGGCGGCCTGATGGCCATGCTGATCCGCTCGGAGCTGGCCTACCCGGGCATGCAGGTCGTGAACGACGAGGTCTACAACCAGCTGTTCACGATGCACGGCACGATCATGCTGCTGCTGTTCGCGACGCCGCTGTTCTTCGGCTTCGCCAACGTGATCATGCCGTTGCAGATCGGCTCGCCCGACGTCGCCTTCCCGCGCCTGAACATGCTCAGCTACTGGCTGTTCCTGTTCGGCGGCCTGATCGCCGCGTCCGGCTTCCTCACGCCCTCCGGCGCGGCCGACTTCGGCTGGTTCGCCTACACCCCGCTCTCCGACGCGGTGCGCTCGCCGGGCGTCGGCGGCGACCTGTGGATCATGGGCCTGTGGATGGCCGGCCTCGGCACCATCCTCGGCGCGGTCAACTTCATCACCACGATCATCTGCATGCGCGCGCCCGGCATGACGATGTTCCGGATGCCGATCTTCGTGTGGAACACGCTGGTCACCAGCCTGCTCGCACTGATCGTCTTCCCGGTCCTCGCCGGCGCGCTGCTCTCGCTCGAGGCCGACCGCCAGCTGGGCGCCCACGTCTTCGACACCTCGCACGGCGGCGCCATCTTGTGGCAGCACCTGTTCTGGTTCTTCGGCCACCCCGAGGTGTACATCATCGCGTTGCCGTTCTTCGGCATCGTGACCGAGATCCTCCCGGTGTTCAGCCGCAAGCCGATCTTCGGCTACATCGGCCTGGTCGGCGCGACCCTCGGCATCGCCGTCCTCTCGGTCGCCGTGTGGGCGCACCACATGTTCGTCACCGGCGCCGTGGACCTGCCGTTCTTCTCCGGCATGACCTTCCTGATCGCCGTACCGACCGGGGTGAAGTTCTTCAACTGGATCGGCACGATGTGGGGCGGGTCGTTGTCGTTCGACACCCCGATGCTGTGGTCGATCGGCTTCTTGACGACGTTCCTGTTCGGCGGCCTGACCGGCGTGATCCTGGCCAGCCCGCCGCTGGACTTCCACGTCTCCGACTCCTACTTCGTGGTCGCGCACTTCCACTACGTCGTCTTCGGCACCGTCGTGTTCGCGATGTTCGCCGGCTTCTACTACTGGTGGCCGAAGATGACCGGCCGGATGCTCGACGAGCGGCTCGGCCGGCTCCACTTCTGGCTGCTGTTCATCGGCTTCCACACCACGTTCCTGGTCCAGCACTGGCTCGGCGTCGAGGGCATGCCGCGGCGCTACGCCGACTACCTGCCGGGCGACGGCTTCACGACGCTCAACCAGGTGTCGACGATCGGCGCGTTCCTGCTCGGCGCCTCCACGCTGCCGTTCCTCTACAACGTCTACATCTCGCGTCGCTCGCCGCTGGTCACCACGGACGACCCGTGGGGCTGGGGCCGGTCGCTGGAGTGGGCCACGAGCTGCCCGCCGCCGCGCCACAACTTCGTGACCATCCCGCGGATCCGCTCGGAGTCGCCGGCGTTCGACCTGCACCACCCCGAGGTCGCGGCGATCGAGTTGGAGGACAACGAGGCCGCCCGGGTGGGCGCACCTGCCGACGCACCTGACATGGAGGGCCGCGAGGAGATGCTCCGCGACCGCAACACCGACCCGGAGGGCAACGCCTGATGAAGTCCGAGGCCTGGATCTTCGGGATCGTCACCATCTTCTTCGGGCTGATCAGCCCGGCGTACTGGTTCATGTCCTCGGACTGGACCGGCACGTCCGCGCTGACCATGACGGCGCTGCTGGCCGGCATGGTGACGCTCTACCTGGGCTTCCACGCGAAGAAGATGGACCCCCGCCCGGAGGACCGCAAGGACGGCGAGATCGCCGACGGCGCGGGCGAGCTGGGGTTCTTCCCGCCGTACTCCTGGTGGCCGCTGTGGTGCGCGCTGACCCTGGGGATCATCGTGTACGCCGTCGCGCTGGCCGCCTGGTGGCTGGTGATCATCGGCGTGGTGCTCGGCGCGGTGGCGCTCAGCGGCTGGATCTTCGAGTACTACCGCGGGGCGCACGCCCACTGACCGCTGCGCGCCGAATCGGTGCGGTGGGGACCGGCGGTTAGGCTGGTTGTCGGACCACACGCACGCTCGTCACGGGGAGTTCCAGCATGTCCCAGAGTCGTCCGCGCTCGGGCGCGGCCGCAGCCCTCGCGCTCACCGCTGCGCTGACGCTCTCGGCCTGCCGGTCCGACGACCTCCCCGGCGCCTCGGCGCTCGCGGGGGACGGCCCCAGCGCATCGGCGTCGGCCGAGGTGCCCGCTCTGCGGCTGGTGACGAGCGTCCAGAAGGGTGCCACCGATGTCGCGGTCGATCGAGAGCTCGCGGTCGAGGCCAGGGGCGGCTCGATCGACTCCGTGTCGGTGTCCTCGCCCGCTGGCAAGGTTCCCGGGCAGGTCCGGGCCGACGGCACCCGCTGGGTGGCGAGCGGGCGGCTCGAGCCGGGCACGTCGTACACCATGACGACGGTCGCCGCGAAGACCGACGGCACCCGGGTCAGTCGCACCACCAGGTTCCGCACCCAGGACCTCACGCTCGACGAGCAGACCTACCCCTCCGTGGCGCCGCTCGCCGGCGAGACGGTCGGTGTCGGCATGCCGGTGATCGTCAGCTTCGACCTCCCCGTCAGCGACAAGGCGTCGTTCGAGAAGCACATGCAGGTCACGTCCGCGCCCAGCCAGCCGGGTGCCTGGCACTGGATCAGCGACACCGAGGCTCACTGGCGACCCAAGGCGTACTGGAAGGCCGGCACCGACGTCCACGTCGACATCGACGTCAACAGCGTGTCTGCCGGACACGGGATCTACGGCCAGGAGAGTCGCGAGCTCGACTTCCACGTCGGGGACGCCCACATCTACCGGGTCGACGCGCAGACGCACCAGCTCAAGGTGTTCAGCAACGGCAAGCTCCTGCGCACGCTGCCGACCACCACCGGGAAGCCGGGCTTCACCACCCGCTCCGGGGTCAAGGTGATCATCGAGAAGTTCCCCGTCAAGCGGATGAACTCCGAGACCATCGGCATCCCCGCCGGCAGCTCCGAGGCCTACGACATCGACGATGTCCAGTGGGCGATGCGGGTGACCTACTCCGGGGAGTTCATCCACGCCGCACCCTGGTCGGTCGGCTCGCAGGGCTACGCCAACGTCTCGCACGGCTGCACCGGGCTGAGCACCGCCAACGCCGCCTGGCTCTACGCCATGTCGCGCCGTGGCGACGTCGTCGAGTACACCGGCACCGACAAGCCGATGACGCTGACCAACGGCTACGGCGACTGGAACGAGTCCTTCCAGCAGTACCGCCAGGGCTCCGCCCTCAGCTGACCCGGGGCGGCCGGGCGCGGTGCGGGCGCGGGCCGGGCGGGGGCGGTGAGCCGACGAGAACGAAGCAGCCCCGGTCCGGTCGTGGTGACCGTGGCCGGGGCTGCTCGTCTGCCAGGAGACAGCTCGCTAGTGGTGACGCAGGCCCTCGTCCTCGACCAGGTGGTGCCCGTCGAACTGGTGGCCGTCGGCCGCGTGGCCCTCCACCGACGCCTGGAGCTCGTGCTCGTGCTCGGCGTGGTGGTGGCCCTCCTCGAGCTCGGCCGGGGTCGGCTTCTGGACGCTGTCGGCGTACCAGAGCGTGCGCAGCCGGTGCCGTAGCGCGTGGATGCGACCACCGGTCGGCGCGGGGACGCCGTTGGCGTCCTCGGCGTGCCCGTGGTCCGCCACCACCGGGTCGCGGTCGCGGGAGGCGATCGCGTAGGCCCGGGTGTCCGGGAGCGGCAGGTGCCGCTCGGAGTAGCCACCCTCCGCGGAGCGCATGATGATGCCGGTCTCGTAGCCGTGCAGCAGCATCTCGTTGTCCTTGCGCTGCAGCGAGATGCACCAGCGCCGGGTCACCACGAACGCGATCACCGGTCCGACGAACACCGCGACCCGCAGGAAGTAGGTGATCTGGTTGATGCTCGCGTGGAACTTGATGGCGATGATGTCGTTGCCACCGGCGATCCAGAACAGGCCGTACATGGTCATCAGCGCGACCATCAGAGCGGTCCGGGTCGGGGCGTTGCGCGGGCGCTCCAGCAGGTGGTGGTCGCGCTTGTCGCCGGTGATCCAGGCGTCCAGGAACGGCAGCAGCAGCAGGATCGTGAACATCACCATCGGCAGCACCAGGATCGGCAGCATCACGTTCCAGCTGATCGTGATGCCCCAGAAGTGCGACTCGAGGCCCGGCATGATCCGCAGCGCGCCGTCCGGCCAGCCCATGTACCAGTCGGGCTGGGAGCCCGCGGTGACCTTGGACGGATCGTAGGGGCCGTACTTCCACACCGGGTTGATGGTCAGCAGCGCACCCAGCAGGGCGGTGACGCCGAAGACGATGAAGAAGAACCCGCCGGCCTTGGCGGCGTACACCGGGAGCATCGGGTAGCCCACGACGTTCTTCTCGGTGCGACCGGGACCGGGCCACTGGGTGTGCTTGTGGTAGACGAGCAGCAGCATGTGGGCCGCGATCAGGGCCAGCAGCAGGCCGGGGATGAGCAGCACGTGCACGATGTAGAGGCGCGGGATGATCGACTCACCGGGGAACTCGCCACCGAACATGAAGAACGACATGTAGGTGCCGACCACCGGGGTCGCCTTGACGAAGCCGTCGGCCGCGCGGATGCCGGTGCCGGAGAGCAGGTCGTCGGGGAGCGAGTAGCCGGTGAAGCCCTCGAGGGTGCCGAGGATCAGCAGCAGGCAGCCGATGACCCAGTTCAGCTCGCGCGGCTTGCGGAACGCGCCGGTGAAGAACACGCGGAGCAGGTGCACCATCATCGAGGCGACGAACAGCATCGCCGCCCAGTGGTGCATCTGGCGCATCAGGAGACCGCCGCGAACGTCGAAGGAGATCCGCAGGCTCGAGGCGTAGGCCTCGGACATGTGGATGCCGCGCAGCTGGTCGTAGGACCCGTTGTACTGGACCTCGCCCATGCTCGGGGTGAACCAGAGCGTCAGGAAGACGCCGGTGAGGAGCAGGACGACGAAGCTCCACAGCGCGATCTCGCCCAGCATGAACGACCAGTGGTCGGGGAAGACCTTGCGCAGGTTCTTCTTCATGGCGGTGGCGAGGCCGAGGCGCTCATCGGCCCACGAGGCGGCGGCGCCGGCCCGGTTCGGGCCCTTGGTCGTCGCCGCGGTGGTGGCGTTGCTCTTGGCGACCTTGCTGGTGTCCATGATCAGCCACGCTCCCAGAAGCTCGGTCCCACAGGTTCGGTGAAGCCGCTCTGCGCCACGAGGTAGCCCTCGTCGTCGACCATCAGCGGCAGCTGGGGCAGCGGCCGTGCGGCCGGGCCGAACACGACCTTGGCCGAGTCGGCCAGGTCGAAGGTCGACTGGTGGCAGGGGCAGAGCAGGTGGTGCGTGGTGCGCTCGTACAGCGAGATCGGGCAGCCCACGTGGGTGCAGATCTTCGAGTAGCAGACGATGCCGTCGACCGACCAGTTCTCCCGGCCGTCGCCAGGGGTGATCTCGTCGGGCTCCATCCGGACGACGACCACGGCGCCCTTGGACTTGTTGACCTGGAGCGCGAGGCCCTCGAGCGGCTCGCCGTCCTCGGGGCTCTTGAAGATGCCCTCGGGCTCGGCGTTGACCAGGTCGCCGATCTGGAGGTCGGCCGGACGGATCGGCGTGCCGACCACGTCGCGCACGACCCGCATGCCCTTCTCCCAGATCGTGTTCTCCAGGCCGGCGCCGGGGTAGGGCTGGGTGTTCTTGACGTGGTTGGGTGTCGGGCCGAGGTCGCGCAGCATCACGATCGCGGGCAGGCCGAGGAGACCCACGGCCCCGAGCAGCGAGTTGCGGACCATCGGGCGCCGGCCGATGCCGGACTCCTCCAGGCCGGTGCTGAGCGCGGCGAGCGTGGCCTCGCGGTCCTCGGCAGAGGACGCGGACGGGTGCCGGTCCTCGACGATCTCGTGGTCGGCCATCAGCTTGCGGGCCCACTGGATGACGCCGATGCCGATGAACAGCAGCGCGCCGGCCAGGGAGAGGCCCAGGAAGAGGTTCGAGGCGCCGAGGCCGCCGACCACGTCGGGGTCGTCGCCGATGTCGAACACGAAGTACGAGACCAGGAGCAGGATCGTGCAGATCGCCGAGAGCCCGAACAGGGTCGCGACCTGGCGCTCGGCGCGCTTCTCGGCCCGCGGGTCGACGTCGGTGGGCCGCCACTGGTGCGCGGGGAGGCCCGGGTCGGGGTAGAGGTCGTTGACGACCGTCTCGTCCGGGACGTTCACGAGCTCGTGGCCGGGCCCGCTGTCGAACCCCTTGTCGTGGCTCTCGCTCACGCCTCCACCTTCTTCTTCGTCGAGCGGGTCGTGTGCGCCGCGATCCAGACCGCCACGCCGACCAGGGAGCCGATGCCGAGCACCCAGGCGGCAGCACCCTCGGAGACCGGGCCGAGGCCGCCGAGCCCGAAGCCGCCGTACTGGGGCATGTCCTCGAGCGAGGCGAGGTACGCGATCACGTCGCGCTTCTCGTCGGGGGAGAGGTTGCCGTTCGAGAAGTTCGGCATGTTCTGCGGGCCGGTGAGCAGCGCCTCGTAGATGTAGCGGGGCTCGACGCCGCGGATCTTCGGAGCGAAGCCGCCGCGCGGCATGGCGCCACCGGAGCCCTCGAAGTTGTGGCACGCGGTGCAGTTGGTCAGGAAGATCTGGCCACCGTTGGTGATCGCCTGCTGGCGCTCCTCGTCGGAGAGGCCCTCGATGCTGTAGTCGCTCTCGTCGGGGATCGCCGGGCCGGGGCCGAGCGAGGCGACGTACGCCGCGAGCGCCGCGATCTCGTCGTCGTTGAACGTCTCCGGCTTGCGCGGCACCTGGGCGCCGGGCCGGGCCATCGGCATCCGGCCGGTGCCGACCTGGAAGTCGACCGCGGCGGCGCCGACACCGACCAGCGAGGGGCCGAGCTGGTTGCCGTTCTGGGTCCGGATGCCCTCACCGTTCTGGCCGTGGCAGAACGAGCAGCTGACCAGGAACAGCTCGCGTCCCTTGGCGATCTGCTCCTCGCTGGCGGCCGCCGAGCCGGCCTGGGCCGGGGAGAAGACGGTGTAGAGCCCACCGGTCATGAGCAGGCCGAGCAGCACGACGGCGAGGCCGGCGAGCGGTCCGCGGCGGTGCCGTGAGAGGCGACCGGCGGAGCGGTTCAGGAGGCGCACAATTCAGTCCTTGCGATTGGTCGGTCTGCGGGTCGGGACTACTGGACGAGATAGATGGTCGCGAACAGTCCGATCCACACCACGTCGACGAAGTGCCAGTAGTAGGAGACGACGATCGCGCTCACGGCCTGTTCGTGGGTGAACTTGCGCGCCACGTAGGTCCGGCCGAGGACGAAGAGGAAGGCGATCAGACCGCCGGTCACGTGCAGACCGTGGAAGCCGGTGGTCAGGTAGAACATGGTGCCGTAGGCCGAGTCCTGGATCGTGATGTTCTCGCGGATCAGCTCGGCGTACTCGGTGGCCTGCCCGCCGATGAAGATCGCGCCCATGATGTAGGTCAGCACGAACCACTCGCGCAGGCCCCACCCGGGGACGTTGAGGATCGAGCCGGTGCGACCGACCTGGCCGCGCTCGGCGGCGAAGACACCCAGCTGGCAGGTGAGCGAGGACAGCACCAGGATCGTGGTGTTCACCGAGGCGAACGGCACGTTGAGGTGCTGGGTGTTCTCGGCCCACAGGTCGGGGCTCACCGCGCGGATCGTGAAGTACGACGCGAACAGCGCCGCGAAGAACATCAGCTCGCTGGAGAGCCAGATGATCGTGCCCACGCTGACCATGCTCGGTCGGTCGTGGTGCCCGTGCAGACGGGATGCCGGAATCGCGGTTGCAGTCGCCACGGGCGTCATTATGTCGTGACTCGGGCAGGAGGGCACCCCGGGGGTGCCGTGTCGCATGGTCCTAGAGTTCGGACCGTGCTTCACGTCGCGGTCGGGACCCTCCTCGAGGCCACCGGCGACCTTCCCCGGTTCACTGCCGCAAGCCTCCTGACCGGGTGGTCGCTCGAACCAGTGTCCTTCGTCCTCACGATCTGGGTCTCGGGTCTCTATCTGTACGGGACCCTGGTCCTGCGCCGCCGCGGCGACCACTGGCCGATCGGCCGGACGCTGGCCTTCGTCGGGCTCGGCATGGGGTCGTTCGCGTTCGCCACCGCATCCGGCCTCGGGACCTACGACCTGACCCTGCTGAGCGTGCACATGGTCCAGCACATGGTGCTCTCGATGCTGGTGCCGATGGCGCTGGCGATGGGCGCCCCGGTCACGCTGGCGCTGCGCACCCTGCCGGCCCGCCCCCGGCGGTGGCTCCTCGCCGTGCTGCACTCGAGGGTCGCGAAGGTGCTCTCCTTTCCGCCCCTCACCTTCGCGCTGTACATCGTCTCGCCGTGGGCGCTCTACTTCACCGGCTGGTACTCCGCGAGCCTGCACTCGGCCTACGTGCACGAGATGATGCACGTCCACCTGGTGCTGGTCGGGGCGCTGTTCTTCTGGCCGATCCTCGGCATCGACCCGGTGCCCGGACGGGTCGCCTACCCGTTCCGGATGCTGCTGGTGGTGATGACGCTCCCGTTCCACGCCTTCCTCGGCGTCACGATCATGGGCCAGGAGGAGCTCCTCGGCGGATCGTGGTACCCCGACCTGCACCGGGGGCCGATGGGTGCCTGGCTGCCCGATCCGGCGGCGGACCAGCACCTGGCGGGCGGGATCCTGTGGGGCTCGGGCGACCTGGTCGCGCTCGCGCTGTTCGCCGCGCTGTTCACCCAGTGGGTGCGCTTCTCGCTGAAGGAGGCCAAGCGCGAGGACCGGCGCCTGGACCTGCTCGAGGCACGGGAGCGGGCCGCTTCGGGGGACGCCCAGTCGCCAGCGGACGCGCCCTAGTAACATCGCGGGCGTGACCGACTCGACCTCTCAGCGGACCGCCCTGCGGGTGCTGGTCTACAGCGACGACGTGAACACCCGGCAGCAGGTCATCGTGGCGCTGGGCCGCCGCCCGCACCCCGACCTGCCCGAGGTCGAGTACGTCGAGGTGGCGACCGAGCCGGTCGTGATCTCGAACCTCGACGCCGGTGGCATCGACCTGGCGATCCTCGACGGCGAAGCGGTGCCCGCCGGCGGCATGGGCATCGCCAAGCAGCTCAAGGACGAGATCTACCAGTGCCCGCCGATCGTGGTCCTGACCGGCCGGCCCCAGGACGCCTGGCTCGCGACCTGGTCGCGCGCCGAGGCCGCCGTACCCCACCCGCTGGACCCGATCCAGCTGGCCGAGACGGTGGTGTCGCTGCTCCGCTCGCACGTGCCCGCGAGCACGTGAGCACCTGGCCGGAGGTCCTCGGCGCGCTCGTCGCCGGCTCGGACCTCAGCGCCGATCAGACTGCGTGGGCGATGGGGGAGATCCTCTCGGGAGAGGCCACCGTCGCCCAGATCGCCGGCTTCGCCATCGCGTTGCGGGCCAAGGGTGAGACCGTCGAGGAGGTCAGTGGCCTCGTCGACACCATGTACGCCTTGGCCACCCCGATCTCGGTGCCCGGCCGCCTGCTCGACATCGTCGGCACCGGTGGCGACCGCTCGATGTCGGTGAACATCTCCACGATGTCCGCGATCGTCGCCGCGGGCGCCGGCGCGCGGGTCGTGAAGCACGGCAACCGCTCGGCCTCCTCCCAGTCGGGCTCGGCCGACGTGCTGGAGAGCCTCGGCATCCGCCTCGACCTGCCCGCCGCCCGGCTCGCCGAGATCGCCGCGGAGGTCGGGATCACCTTCTGCTTCGCCGCCGCGTTCCACCCGGCGATGCGGTACGCCGCGGTGCCCCGGCGCGAGCTCGGCGTCGGCACCACGTTCAACTTCCTCGGCCCGCTCACCAACCCGGCGCACGCGCACGCACAAGCGATCGGCTGCGCGGACCCACGGATGGCGCCGGTGATGGCGGGCGTCTTCGCCCGGCGCGGCGTCGACGCGTGGGTCTTCCGCGGTGACGACGGCCTCGACGAGCTGACGACCACCACCACGTCCCGCCTGTGGTGGGTGCACGGCGGCGAGGTCCGCGAGACCAGCGTCGACCCGGCGGACCTCGGCATCGCGCGGGCCGAGGCCGGTGCGCTGCGCGGCGGGGACGCCGCCCACAACGCCGAGGTGGTCCGGCGGCTGCTCGCCGGTGAGACCGGCGCGGTGCGTGACGCCGTCGTGCTCAACGCCGGCGCCGCCCTCGCGGTGTACGACGAGCCCGGCAGCGCCCCCGACCAGGCGCTGGTCGCGGGCGTCGAGCGGGCCCGCGAGTCGCTGGACAGCGGCGCCGCTGCGCGGGTGCTCGACCGCTGGGTCGCCGCGACCGCGCGCTGATCGGACGCGGGCAGGCCCGCCGCGGATCAGACGTCGAGGACGTACTCCTGGCCCTCGCGGCGGAACCCGACGTGGTCGTAGTAGGCGCCGATCATGTTGGGAGATGTCGTCACCCGGTGCACGCCGAGCGCGTTCAGCATCCCGCTGCGCCGCCACACGAACTCGCCCGGCGTGAAGTCGCGGTACCGCGGCGTGACGTAGTCGAGCAGGAGCCGCGCCGTCTCGCCGTCTCGACGCAGCACGACCACACCGACGGTCTCGTCGCCCTTCATCACGATGAAGGCGTGCTCGTGGCCGTCTCCGGGCTCGCACGTGAAGTCCGGCTGGTAGCGCAGGATGTCCTCACCGTGCAGGCGCAGGACGTGGCGCAGGTACTGGTCGTCGGGCTGGACCTCGAGCACGTCGAAGACCGCCTCGTCGTGGCGCTCGCCGAGCAGCCGCACGATGAACCAGACGTTGATCGCCGCGAGCACGACGTTCATGCCCACCATCGGCCAGACGCTGAGCATCGCGTTGAAGAAGATCAGCACGACACAGCCGATGGTGTTGATGGTGCGGAACCGCAGCACCCGCGCCTGCAGCAGCGAGTAGACGAGCAGTGCGCTGCCGCCCCAGCCGACGATGTCGAGCCAGTAGTCGCTGACCCAGTCCACGGCCGGAGTCAGTCCAGGCCGAGGGAGAACGCCGACTCGAGGTCGTGACGGGAGTAGGTGCGGAACGCGATGTGGGTCTCGGTCTCGGTCACGCCCGGCACCTTGTTGAGCCGGTCGGCCACGACCGCTGCGACGTCCTCGTGGTTGCGCACCCGGACCAGCGCGATGAGGTCGACCTGCCCGGTGACGGAGTAGACCTCGCTGACGCCGTCGAGGGCGGCGATCTCCTCGGCCACCTCGGGGATCCGGGCGACGTCGGCCTTCACGAAGACGATGGCGGTGATCACGCCCCGGACTGTACCGCCGTCAGCGCACCGGCTGATGCATGGTGGTGAGCACCCGCCGCTCGGCGAACGGCACCAGCGACAGCCGTGACTGGTTGGCCGAGTCGTGGATCGCGAGGTGGCGGGTCGCGCCGGCCACCGGGCAGCTCCACTCGCCGTCCACGTCGACGAGGCGGATCCCCGGGGACTCCAGCCACCGCAGGATCCTCTCGGTCTCCTCGGCGCTCGCCGCGGGCACCGGGCCCGGCGCCGCGGCGACCGTCTCGGCGGACAGGCGCAGGGTGGCGACGTACGCGTGCGCGTCGGCGCCGGCCGGGATCACCCCGGCCGCGGCCAGCCGGCCGTGGCGCACGACGTGCACCGCCCACCGGCCGCCCGGTCCGGTCGGGTCGTCCTCGCGGCGGGCGGCGACCACCTCGGGGCAGCGGGTGAGCGCGGAGAGTCGCTGGGTCCGCGCGGCGGCGCGGACGAAGGCGGCCAGCCTGTCGCGATGGACGCCGGCCTCCTCGAACCGTTCGTCGGCGGCCAGCGCCCCCATCTTGGCGTTGATCGTCTCGACGACCTCGTCGGGGCGGCGCAGCAGCGTGTCGCGCAGCTGGTGGACGACGGCGGCGTACGTCGCGTGGTCGACGCTGCCGTCGCACGGGGCCAGGCAGCGGCCCATCTCGGCCAGCACGCACGGCGCGCGTCCGGCGGCGGCCGGGTCGCCGGGCAGCCGGTCGGTGCACTGCCGGACGGGGAACGTCTCGTGCAGCGCGGCCAGGCACTTCTCGGCCGTCTTCTTCGACGAGAACGGACCGAGGTAGTCGGCGTCGTCGTCGAGCACCCGGCGCACCAGCGAGAGCCGCGGCCAGGGCTCCCGGGTGAGCTTGATGAAGTGGACCTTCGAGGGGTTGCGCGAGCGCCGGTTGTACTTCGGCTTGTGCTCGGCGATCAGCCGAAGCTCGCGGACCTCGGCCTCGAGCGCGGTGGCGCACTCGATGGCGTCGACCACGGTGGCGATGCCGACCATCTCGCCCATCCGGGACCGGGTCTCGGAGGCGGTGAAGTAGGACCGGACGCGGGTGCGCAGGTCGCGGGAGGTGCCGACGTAGAGCACCTGGGCCTGCTCGTCGCGGAACAGGTACACACCCGGGGCGTGGGGGAGACCCTCGGCCAGGTGCCGCTTGCGCCGCTGGGCGGAGCTGACCCGGGAGGAGAAGGTCTGGAGCTCCTCGAGCGTGTGCACGCCGACGCCGCCGAGCCGCTCCATCAGCCCGTGCAGCACGTCGACGGTCGCCCGGGCGTCGGACAGCGCGCGGTGGTTGGGCGTGGTCGTGGAGCCGAACGCCTTCGCCAGGGAGGACAGCTTGCAGTTGGGGGCGTCGTCGCGGCTGACCACCCGCCGCGCGAGGCGGGCGGTGTCGACCACCTCGAAGCCGGGCCACGGCCGGCCCTGCTGCTCGGCGAAGTAGCGCAGGAAGCCGACGTCGAAGGGCGCGTTGTGGGCGACCAGGACGCTGCCGGCGGCGAACTCCAGGAACGCCGGGAGGGCGGCCTCGACCGGGGGCGCGTCGGCGACCATCGAGTTGCTGATGCCGGTGAGGACGGCGATGAACGCCGGGATCTCGGTGCGCGGGTTGACCAGCGTCTGGAACTCGCCGAGGACCTCGCCGCCGCGCACCTTGACGGCGCCGATCTCGGTGATCATCGCGCCGCCCTCGGCCGAGCCACCGGTGGTCTCCAGGTCGACCACGCAGAAGGTGATGTCGCGCAGCGGGCGGCCGAGCTCGTCGAAGCTGCGCTGCGACTCCCAGCGGGAGCCGGCCTCTCCGACACGGCTGCTCATGCACGTGACGCTAGATCGGGGCACCGACAATCCCGGGGAGACGCGCGGGGTGCGGGGCATAGGCTGTGCTCCCGAGCGGTACGAGAACCCGTGAGCCAGGAGAGGAGCGCGATGACCCCCGACATCCCCGACGCCGGTCACCGCTGGCGCTGCTCCGGCTGTGGCAACCTCACTCGCTTCGACGTCACCCGCACCCGGCGAACCACCGAGTTCTGGCACTTCGACCTCGCCGGCGACCACGACGTCGAGCAGACCGAGGTCCGCGACGAGGCGGTGGAGTCGGTGACCTGTCGCTGGTGCGGCCGCTCCGACGCGATCGAGGTGGTGTCGCGGCACCCGGTCGAGGAGCCGGCGGGCGCGGACTCCGGGCCGAGCTGACGGGCCGGCCGTGACCGAGCCCGTGCTGCGCTCGCTCGCCGAGCTGCCGGAGCCTGTCCGCGCTCGCGTCGTCGCGATGACCGCGGAGGCGCTGCCGGACGTGCCCCGGCTGCCCGCCGCCGTACGCCGGGTGGCGGGCTTCGCCCCGACCCGCCGCGCGCGCCTGGGCGGGACCGCGATCGCGGGGGCGCTAGCGGACGACGACTTCCGGGCCCGGGTCGGCACCCAGGTCGCCGCCCGGCCCGCCCCGGCCGAGGACGACGCGGCCGCGGTGGCCGCGCACCGGTGGCTGACCCGGGCCGAGGGGTGGGAGACCGAGCTGGAGGACGCCGTACGACGCATGTCCGAGCGCTCCGCTCCCGCTCGGCCGGACCCCGACGACCATGAGCTCGAGCGACTGCGCGGCCGGCTCGCCGACGCCGAGCAGACGCTGCGCGACCTGCGGGCCGCACACCGATCTGAGATCGGCGAGTACAAGACCGAGAACGCAGCGTTGCGGCGCAAGCTCGGGGACACCCGGGCCGCCGAGCGCGAGGCGCGCGCGGCGGCCGACGAGGCCGGCCAGGCGCAGCAGGCCGCGGAGGCCCTGGCTGCGGAGCGGTGTGCGGTGCTGGAGAAGGACAACCGGCGGCTGCGCGGGCAGCTGGAGCGGCTCGAGGCGGAGGCCGCCCGGGGCCGGCGCGACGCCCGCTCGGAGCGCGACGACGCCACGTTGCGCGCGCGGATGCTCCTCGACACCGTGATCGACGCGGCCGCGGGCCTGCGCCGCGAGCTGGCCCTGCCGCCGGTCGCCGGGGCGCCCGGGGACCGCGTGGAGGCCGACGTGGCCGCGGCGGGGACCCGGGAGCCGAGCGCGGCGGGCGCGCTCGGGACCTCCAGCGCCGCGCTGCTCGAGCAGTACCTCGCGATGCCCCGGGCCCGGCTCCTCATCGACGGCTACAACGTGACCAAGACCGCCTGGCCGACGACACCCCTCGAGGCGCAGCGCAACCGCCTGGTCACCGCGCTCGCCCCCCTGGTCGCCCGGACCCGGGCAGAGACGACCGTGGTGTTCGACGCGGCGGACACCGACCACCGTCCCCTGGTGCACACGCCACGGGGCGTCAAGGTGCTCTTCAGCCCGCGCGGGGTGATCGCCGACGACGTGCTCCGCGACCTGGTGGCCGTCGAGCCCGAGGGCCGGGTGGTGGTCGTCGTCACCGGTGACCGGGCGGTCGCCGAGGACGTCGCCCGCAGTGGCGCCCGGGTGATCTCGTCCGAGGCGCTCGTCGAGGTCCTGACCCGGTAGTCACCTGGTCCGCGCGACACGCCGGGAGGTGGCGCTCCCCGGCGCCGCTGTCGGTGGTCCCTGCGACCGTTCCTGACATGACGACGCGAATCGACTGCGAGACCTGCACGGTGCGGGGTCTGCACTGCCACGACTGCGTGGTGACCGTGCTGCTCGGGCCGCCTCCCGAGCTCACCTTCGACGACGACGGCCGGCGCGCCCTCGACGTCCTGGCCCGCGGCGGCCTGGTCCCGCCCCTGCGGCTCGTCCAGCCCGTCGACGGCCCACCGGTGGTGGAGTCGGCGTGAGCCCGACGCGGCCAGGCTGTGACTTCTGTGACTCTTGTGACTGGCGTGACTTCTGTGGTCCATCTCGGGTAAAGATCCGGCTGGCGTGACAAGAAATTCACCGAGACATGCCCGGTAACTTGGACGCCGCTGGACGCCGCCGTTAACGTGTGACGCTCAGGTGGCCGTGGAAGTGGATCACTCGGATCCGCGCGGTCGCCGCGCTGAGTCTCGGACCGGTTCACCGGCCCGGGAGCCGGGGAACCATCGGTGGTTCGGGCCACCTGGGGTGAATCGCCTCTCGAGGCGTAGGGCAAATGTCGTGCCCGAACCCGTCAGCTCACCCGGTAGGCGTACGACGTACAAGGAGAGCGCCCGCTCGTGCAGAACGGCCGGAACCGACTGATCACCCTCCTGACCGGCTTCGCGCTCATCGCCGCTGTCGGCTTCATGCCCTCCTCGCCGGCCTCGGCTGAGCCCGACATCGACGACGTCCAGGCGCGGGTCGACCGGCTCTACCTCGAGGCCGAGCAGGCCTCGGAGCGGTACAACGACGCCAAGCTGGAGCTCAAGGAGCTGCAGCGTGACCTGGGTTCGCTGCGCGCCGACCAGGAGCGCCAGGACGACCGTCTCGACGTGGTCCGCCAGCAGGTCCAGGACTCCGTCGTCCGGCAGTACGAGGGGCAGAACCTCAGCGCGGTCGGCCAGGTCGTCGTCTCCGACGATCCCGAGGCCTTCCTCTCCCAGCTCTCGACGATGTCGGCGTTCAACGACCTCCAGTCGCAGCTCTTCGACGACTACGCCACCGAGCTCAAGGCCCTCGGCATCCGCAGCGACGCCACCGAGAAGCGCGCGGGCGACGTCGCGGCGCTGGAGAAGAAGCTGGCCGCCGAGAAGGCGACCATCGACAAGAATCTCGAGGCGGCCGAGTCGCTGCTCTCCGACCTCAAGGCCCAGGAGCGCGAGGACATCCTCTCGCGCGGCAGCCTGCGGGTCCCCTCCGACGTCCCGGTCTCCGGCCGCGCCGCCGCCGCCGTCCAGTACGCGCTGGCACAGGTCGGCGACGCCTACGTGTACGGCGCCGCGGGACCGAACGCGTTCGACTGCTCCGGCCTCACGATGATGGCCTGGGCGCAGGCCGGCGTCGCGCTCCCGCACTCCTCGAGCGCCCAGTACGGCTCGGGCCCGCACATCGCGTCGAGCGACCTGCAGCCGGGCGACCTGGTCTTCTACTACAGCCCGATCAGCCACGTCGGCATCTACATCGGCAACGGCATGATCGTCCACGCGGCCAACCCCAGCACCGGGGTCGTCGTCTCCAGCGTCTTCTCGATGCCCTACTCCGGTGCGGTCCGCCCCGGCTGACCCCGGCCGCTAGGTGAGCGAGACCCCCGAGCACGGCAGACAGGCCGGTCACCCACGCTGGTGGGTGGCCGGCCTTTCGCTGTGCCTGCTCCTCGCGAGCGGCCTGGTCGCCTGGTGGGTGACCGACGACGACACCTACGTCGCGCCCACGCCGGCACCTGTCACGCAGAGCGTCTCGCCGGGGCTGGCCGCCCAGACGCTTGCGGACTTCGTGCGCGCGGTCCACGACGGGGACCGTGACGCGGCTCGCGCGCTCGCGCCCGCCGACGACCCGGCCGCCGCCGACCTGCTCGCCGCCGCGGTCGGCAACGCGGAGCGGATCGGTGTCAGCGACTTCAGCCTGCGCTACGTCGACGCCGAGGGCGCGCTCGGGCCGGACGGGGACTGGACCGCCGCGGTCGATGCCACCTGGCGGTTCGACGGCTTCGACCGGTCGCCGGCCCGGGCGGAGCTGCTGGTGCACCTGCGTGAGGACGGTGACCGGGTCGCGCTGACCGGCTTCGGCGGCGGCGACCGGGTCTCGCCGTTGTGGCTCGCCGGCCCGCTCCAGGTGCGCCGCAGCGCACGCACCCTGGTGCTGGTCGACGGCTCCGCCGCCGAGGCCGGCAGCTACGCCCGGCGGGCGCGCGCCGCGGTGCTCGTCGTACGCCGTGTCCTGCCGCACTGGGACCGCGGCCTGGTCGTCGAGGTCCCCGCGTCGGTCACCGCGCTCGACCGGGTCCTGGACGCCGATCCCGGCACCTACGACCAGATCGCGGCGGTCACCACGTCGGCCGACGGCTCCCTGGCGCCGGACGCGCCGGTCCACGTCTTCGTCAACCCCGACGTCTTCGGCGGGCTGCGGCCCACGGGCGCGCAGGTCGTGATGAGCCACGAGGCGACCCACGTCGCGACCGGTGCCTGGACCAGTCAGATGCCGCTGTGGCTGCTGGAGGGTTTCGCCGACTACGTCGCGCTGCGCGACGTCGGCCTGCCGGTGTCGCGGTTGGCCGCCCAGGTGATCGCGGAGGTCCGGCGGAACGGTCCACCACGCGCCCTGCCGGGGGCGGCCGAGTTCGGCACCCGGGCCACGCACCTGGGGGCGACGTACGAGAGCGCCTGGCTCGCCTGCCGGCTGCTGGCCCGGGAGGGCGGCCAGCAGGCCCTCGTGGGCTTCTACCGGGCCGTCGACGAGGGGCGGCCGGTCGGGGCGGCGCTGGAGTCGGCGTTCGGCATCAGCCTGCGCGAGCTCACCCAGCAGTGGCGCGACGAGCTGTCCGACCTGGCCCTGTCAGAATCGGCGGGGTGAGCACCCCGCCCGAGCGCCGCGTCGCGCTGATCGTCGCCGTGCTGGGCGCCCTGGCGTTCGTCGCGCTCGCCGTCGTGCTGGTGCCGTGGCACCCGGTGCCCGGCGGCACGCCGGGGCCGGCGGACGCCGGGTCGGTCTTCACGACCGCGGAGATCCAGCGGGCCGAGGACTTCTCCCGGTGGGCGCGGGTCTGGAGCCGGAGCTCGCTGGTGGTCTCCGTGCTGGTGGCCTGCACGCTCGGCTTCGGGCCCTGGGGCCGACGGCTGGCCGCCCGGCTGCGCGGCTGGTGGTGGGTCCGGGTGGTGCTGGCGGTCGCCGTGCTGGCGGTGGTCGGACGGGTGCTGACCCTGCCGTTCACCGTGCTGCTGCGCCGCGAGGTGCTCGACCGTGGGCTGAGCCACCAGGCCTGGTCGGCGTTCGCGCTGGACCTGGTCAAGAACGAGCTGGTCGGGATCGTCGCGACCTCGATCGTGCTGCTGGTCCTGGTCGGGTGCGCCCGCCGCTGGCGCTGCGCCTGGCCGGCGGTGGCCGGCGGCGTGCTGGGCGTGCTGGTGCTGGCCGGGTCGTTCGTCTACCCGGTGGTCGTGGAGCCGTTGTTCAACTCGTTCACCTCGCTCGAGGCGGGTCCGCTGCGCACCCAGGTGCTCGCGCTCGCCGACCGCGAGCACGTCCCGGTCGACGACGTGCTCGTCGCGGACGCCTCCCGGCGGACGACGACCCTCAACGCCTACGTCTCGGGCTTCGGCGGGACCCGGCGGGTGGTGCTCTACGACAACCTGGTCGAGGACGTGCCGCGCGACCAGGCGCTGTCGGTGGTGGCCCACGAGCTCGCGCACGCCCGCCACGACGACGTGCTGACCGGGTCGCTGCTGGGGGTGGCCGGGGCGGTGTTCGGCGTCGGCCTGCTCGGGCTGCTCGTCGGCGCCGTCGGCCGCCGCGGCCTGGTGATGGGCGACCCGGTCGTGGTGCCGCTGGTGCTCGCGCTGGTCGCGCTGGGCACGGTGCTGGCCACCCCGGTTGAGAACGGGATCAGCCGGCAGATCGAGACCCGCGCCGACGTCGACGCCCTGGAGGCGACCCACGACGCGGGCGCGTTCATCGGCGTCCAGCGCCAGCTCGCGCTGCACTCGCTGGCCGACCCCACGCCCCCGGGCTGGTCGCAGTGGTGGTTCGGCTCGCACCCCACGACGCTGACCCGGATCGCCATCGCCCGTCAGCTCGCGGGGGAGTAGCCCTGAGCACGAAAGTGGCCGCGGACCTCACGGTCCGCGGCCACCCAGCTCTAGTGCAAAGTCAGCACTGTGCGGTTGTCTTCGCCTCGACGCTCGTGCAGGTGTCAGTGAACAGCTCCTTGACCTGGTCACCAAGCGCGAAGACCAGGACGACGATGACAGCGGCGATGCCGCCGATCAGCAGGCCGTATTCGACGGCCGAGGCCCCGCGCTCGTCCATCCTCGCGCGGTGCCCGGCCAGCAGGATCTGCAGGTACTGCAGCATGGTTGTTCTCCCTCTCCCAATCGGTCCCGAGACAGGACCGAGGAGTCCCTCACCCCTCGAGAGCCATCGTGCGTCGCGGCCCGGGCCATCCGGATCGGACGACCGCGTCAGGGTCGGTAGTCACAAATGACTAGAGACGGGCGACGATCGGACATCGTCCGCGGGGTGCGGTCGGGCCAGGAAGATCGGGACCAAGGTCCCGGGACCTAGGTCCCGGGCTGCACGCTGGAGAGCAGCCCGATCCGCATCGCGGTGACCAGCGCCTGGGCGCGGTTGGCGGCGCCGAGCTTCTGGTAGATGTGCCCCAGGTGCGACTTCGCCGTCGATTCGCTCATGAACAGCCGCTCGGCGATCGCGGCGGTGCCGAGGCCCTCGGCGAGCAGCAGCAGCACGTCGTGCTCGCGGTCCGAGAGCCGGGCGGTGCCGGCACCCACCCGGCGGACCATGGCCTCGGCCAGGCCGCTGCAGACGAACGAGCGCGGCGAGACGGCCGCGTGCCGGATGGTGCGGACCACCTCCTGGGCGGGGGCCTCCTTGCCGACGAACCCGGACGCTCCGGCCTCCATCGCCGCGAAGATCTGGTCGTCGCCGGAATGCATGGTGAGCACCACCAGACCGGTGCTGTCGTTCTCGCCGCGGACCGCCCGGGCGATGTCCAGGCCGGTGCCGTCGGGCAGCTGGAGGTCGGCGACGACGACGTCGGGCGCCAGCTGCGCGATGGCGGCGAGGCCGGCGGCGACCGTCGCGGCCGTCCCGACGACGGTCAGGTCGTCCTCGAGGTCGATGACGGCCGCGAGTCCGCTGCGGATCAGCTCGTGGTCGTCGACGAGGAGCACGGTGGTCATGCGGTCACGCTCTCTTCTCGGGTCGCGGCCACCGGCGTGGTCGTGGGTGCCGGCACCCGGACCGTGATGCTGGTCCCGTGCGGGTGTCGCCGGTCGACGTCGAGCCGGCCGCCGATCAGCGCGGCCCGCTCGCGCATGATGTCCAGGCCCTGCGAGTCCGGGCGCGCCGGTCCGAGCCCCCGGCCGTCGTCGCGGACCGTGAGCACCGCCTCGGGCGGCCGCACCCGGCAGTGCACGTCGATCGAGCCGGCGGCGGCGTGCTGGACGGCGTTGGTCATCGCCTGCTGGGCGATCCGGAACAGCTCCGCCTCGACCTCGGGTCGCAACCGGGTCTCCCGCTCGTCCAGGGTGACGTGCACCGGAACGCCCGACGACTCGGTCAGCCGGCGGGCGAGACCGCCCAGCGCCGCACCCAGGCTGGCGCTCTCACCGACGCCGGTGCGCAGGGTGACGACGGAGTCGCGCACCTCGGTCACCACCGCTGAGATCCGTTCTCGGAGCCCGGCGATCCGGGCCGCCTGCGCGGGCGTCCCGGGGTCGGCGGCGAGGGCGTCGACGAGGTAGCCGAGCGAGGCGATGTCCTGGGCCAGGCCGTCGTGGATCTCGCGGGCCAGCCGCCGCCGCTCACCCACCGTCGCCCGGTCGCGCAGTGCCTCGAAGAGCAGGGCGGTGTCGAGGTGGACGACGCTCGCAGCGAGCCGCACGCCCAGCGCGCGGATCCGGTCGTCGAGCCCGATGCCGTCGGCGTCGACGCGCTCGGACAGCTGCCCGGCCACGACCCCGACGGTCGAGCCACCCGAGTGGAGCGGGAACGCGAACCCCTGGCCGTCGGCGACCTGGCTTCCCGCCCACCAGCAGGCGGTCGCCACCTCCTCGAGGGGATCGCTCTCGGGACCAGGACCCAGCGACCAGGTGACGAGCGGGGAGAGGTCCCGGATCGGCGCGACGTAGACCGTGAGCACCTCGGCCGGCAGCTCGTCCCGCACGACGTCGAGCAGCCGGGTGCCGAGGGCGGCGGGGTCCAGCCCGGTGCCGAACTCGTCGGAGAGGTCGATCAGCTGCCGGATCAGGGCCTGGGCGTCGTGGTACGGCCCGAGCGGGTCGGGCTCGCGCCGGAGCACGGCGTGCAGGTAGGTCGCGATCATGCCCAGGCCGAGCGCGACCACGCTCCAGCTCATGATCGCGAGACCCTCGGCGTCCTCGACGGGCAGGCCCGACCCGACCGCGATCACGAGCAGCGCGCCGAGCTCGGAGACGATCGCGAGGGAGGCGCCGGCCGCTCCGGACCGCAGGGCCGCGGTCACCGGGCCGATGGCGAGCGCGCCGAGCACGGCGGTCGAGGTGTGCAGGGCCAGGCCGCACGCCACCCCGACCGTGAGCGGCTCGAGCACGGTGGTCAGCCAGGCCGGCAGGGCGGCGTTGAGCTCGGCGAGCCCGCCGAGCAGCCAGGCCGCGCCGATGGCGACCAGGGCCAGCACCGCCGTCGTGTCCCGGGTCCACAGGGCGGGCGCCAGCAGCGCCAGGAAGCCGCACAGGCGGGCGCCGGTCGCAACCCGGACCGTGGGCCAGCCCCGGCGTGCGCGTGCCGTGTCGCCGCGGCCCATCAGAACGTGTCCATGATGTTGAGGACCGCCGGCCCGAGCACCACCACGAACAGGCACGGCAGGATGCAGAAGATCAGCGGGACCGTGATCTTCACCGGCACCTGCTGGGCGCGCTCCTCGGCGTGCTGCCGGCGCTTGACCCGGATCTCCCGGGACTGGACTCGCAGCACCTGCGCGATCGGGATGCCGAGCGCGTCGGCCTGCACCATCGCGCCGACGAAGCCGCGCAGCTCGGGCACCGTCGTGCGGGCGGACAGGGAGCGCAGCGCCGCCGACCGGCTCTGCCCGAGCTGCATCTCCCGGAGCACCCGGGACAGCTCGTCGGCGAGCGGCCCCTCGGTGTGCTGGGCGACCTGCTGGACGGCCGCGTCGAAGCCGAGCCCGGCCTCGACGCTGATCGTGAGCAGGTCGATCGCGTCGGGCAGCGCCCGGCGGATCCGCTCGGACCGGTCGTAGCTCTTCTGGTAGAGGTACAACCGCGGCCCGAAGTAGCCGAGGACGAGCCCGGCCGCGAGCAGCAGCACGAGGACCGGCGTAGCCGGCTCCAGCAGCAGGCCGAGCAGGCCGGCACCGACCAGCCCCAGGGCCGCGCCCAGGACCGTCCCGGTCAGGTAGCGGTCGACGGTCCAGCCGGGCGGGTTCCCGGCCAGGTCGAGCCGGTGCCGGATCCGGTCCGCGGCCTCGTGGCCGGCGAGCCGGCGGCCGAGGCCCAGGGTGCGCTCGCGGAGCGGGTCGAGCACCCGCTCGCCGAACGGCACCTCCGCCTCGCGGGTCACCACCTCGGGCGACGCCGAGGCGGCCCGGACCAGCTCCAGCGAACGGCCCACGCCCCGGGCGTCCCGGCCCTCCCCGAGGGCGGCGGCGAGCAGCAGGACCGAGACCGCGAGCAGCAGGGCACCGAGGAGCAGCGGCATCTCAGACCTCCACCCGGACCAGGCGACTCATCCAGAACGCCCCGACCGCCAGCCACAGCGCCGCCCCGGCGAGCAGCACGATCCCGCGCGGGTCCTCGAACAGCGGCATCACGTACTCGCGGTTGACCAGCAGGAGGTAGGTCAGGAAGGCCACCGGCAGCGAGCCGAGCACCCAGGCGGAGAGCCGGCCCTCGGCGGACAGGGCCGCGACCTGCCGCCGGACGTACTCGCGCTCGCGCATCGTCTCGGCGACGGTGTCGAGCAGCTCCGCGAGGTTGCCGCCCACCTGGCGCTGGATCCGGATCGCCATCACCGCCCAGGCCAGGTCCGCGCTGTCGAACCGGTCGGCGACGCCCTCGAGCGCATCCTCCAGCGGCACGCCGAGGCGGGTCTCGACGAGCGCCCGGCGGAACTCCGCGGCGACCGGGTCGGCGCCTTCGCGGGTGACCGTCTCGGCGGACTGCGCGAGCGACAGCCCCGCCGAGAGCGACCCCGACATCAGCTGCAGGGTCTCCGGCACGGCGGCGCTGAACGCCTTGCGCCGCCGTCCGCGGCGCACGCCGAGGTAGAGCCACGGCCCGACGGCGCCCACGACCAGGAACAGCACGAACAGCACCACGTTGCCGGTGCCGAGCAGCAGCCCGACCAGCCCGGTGAGCACGAAGACCGCCGTGTGCAGCAGCAACCATTCGGCGGACTCGAGGTGACTGCCCGCTCCCTCGAGCCGGTGCCGGATCCGGTCCTCGAGCCCGCGGTTGCTCCGCAGCACCCGGGCGGCGGCACCGCTCGCCTGGGCGAGCGCGTCGGGGCGGTGGCCGGCGGACAGGATCGCCGTGCCGCCGTCGCCGGCCGCGCCGACGTACGCCGTCACCCGTTCCGCCGGCGTCGGCTCCGCCGACCGAGCGGGGCCGGCGAGCAGCAGCAGCGCGGTGAGCAGCCCCAGGCCGACCGCGACCGCACCGCTGACCAGGAGCCAGTTCATTCGGGACTCCGCGGGGTGTTCATCGCAGGCCCGCCACGAACAGCGAGGGGTCGACGGTGACGTTCGCGTGCGCGAGCTTCTCGAGCAGCTTGGGGCGCAGGCCGCTGGCCACCAGCTGACCCAACGAGCGGCCCTCGGCGTCGAAGCCGGGGGACTGGTCGAAGACGAAGACGTCCTGGAGGGTGACGACGTCGCCCTCCATCCGCTCGACCTCGGTGATGTGGGTGACCCGGCGGGACCCGTCCTTGAACCGGGTCTGGTGCACGATCAGGTCCACCGCCGAGGCCATCTGCTCGCGGATCGCCCGCACCGGCAGGTCCATGCCGGCCATCAGCACCATGGTCTCGATCCGGGCGAGCGTGTCGCGCGGGCCGTTCGAGTGCACCGTGCAGATCGAGCCGTCGTGGCCGGTGTTCATCGCCTGCAGCATGTCCAGTGCGGAGGCGTCGCGGACCTCGCCGACCACGATCCGGTCCGGCCGCATCCGCAGCGCGTTGCGGACCAGGTCGCGGGTGTCCACGCCGCCGCGGCCCTCGATGTTCGGCGGCCGCGACTCCAGGCGGACCACGTGCTCCTGCTCGAGCTGGAGCTCCGCGGCGTCCTCGATGGTCACGATCCGCTCGTCGGAGGGGATGAACGACGAGAGCACGTTGAGCGTCGTCGTCTTCCCGGCGCCGGTGCTGCCCGAGACGATCACGTTCAGCCGACCGCGGACGCAGGCGGCGAGGAAGTCCCGCGCGGGCTCGCTCAGCGTGCCGAACGTGACCAGGTCCTCGGCGGTCAGCGGCGTGGTGGCGAACTTGCGGATGGTGAGCGCCGAGCCGTCGATCGCCAGCGGCGGGATCACCGCGTTCACCCGGCTCCCGTCGGGCAGCCGCGCGTCGACCATCGGGCTCGACTCATCGACGCGGCGCCCGATGCGCGACACGATCTTGTCGATCACGCGGCGCAGGTGCGACTCGTCGACGAAGTGCGCCGCCGTGGGCTCGATCCGCCCGGCCCGCTCGATCCAGATGCTGTGCGCGCCGTTGACCATCACCTCGGAGACCGTGGGCTCGCGCAGGAACGGCTCGATCGGCCCGTAGCCGAGGATGTCGTCGCTGATCTCCTGGGTGACCCGGGCCCGGTCGCTGTGGCTCAACGGCCGGTCCTCGGCGCCGAGCACCTCGGCGAGCACCGCCCGGACCCGTTGGTCGAGCTCGTCCTGGTCCATCTCCGCGTCGTAGAGCTGGGGGCCGAGCTGTTGGAGGAGCTCGGCGTGCACGCTGCCCTTGACCTCCTCGATCCGGTCGCGCCGGCCGGCCAGCGCCTGGCGCCGGCCCAGTGCGGCCTCCGCGGCGGGCTCGGGCGCCGCCGTGGCGGGAGCTGCCGGTGCCGAACCCGGGTCGGTGGCTGCCGGGTCGGCCGAGCTCTGGAGCGCGGCTGCGGGGTCCACGGAGGGTGCCTCCGCGGCGGCGTCGGCGCGCGCCGCGGCGAGGCGGTCGGCGAGGCTCACTGGGTCACCTCCTGAGCCGGAACCGGCGGGTCGGGGTCGGCGGTGTCGGGTGGGCCGGGTGCCTGTCGGGGGCGGCCGGGGCCCCCGCGAGCAGCGCGGCGAGCGCCCGGATCGCCGTACTGGAGGGATGGTCCGGCTTGCCGCTGACGATCGGGGTGCCCGCGTTGGTCGAGGCCGCGATGTCGATCGACGTCGCCACCTGGGCGGCCACCGCCAGGCCGAGGATCGCCTCGACCTTGTCCGGGCCGAGCCCGACGGCGTCGTCGGCGCGGTTGAGCAGCAGGTGCCGGTGACCGCGGGCGATGCCGAGCATCTCGAGGGTCTCGAGGCCGACCCGCACGTTCTTCAGGGTCGGTACGTCGAGGGTGGCGACGACCACGCACTCGTCGGTCTCGTCCAGGGCGGCGAGCGTGGTCTCGTCGAACGCCGGGGCCGTGTCGACCACGACGAAGTCGAAGGTCTCGCGCAGGGTGGTCAGCACCCGGGTGACCAGGGCCGGGGTGATCCGTTCCCGCACGTCGGGCTGGCTGGGCGCCGCGAGCACCATGACCGCGCCCTGGTGGCGGGTCAGCAGCGCGCCGAGCATCGCGGCGTCGAGCGTGTCCTCGGACCCGATCGCGTGCTCGACGGTGTGCGAGGGGAACAGCTGCAGGGTGATCGCGACGTCGCCGAACGCGAGGTCGAGGTCCACCAGGCAGACCTGGCGGGCACCGCCGTCGGACAGGGCGAGCGCCAGGTTGACCGCCATCGTGGTCTTGCCGACCCCGCCCTTGGGCGAGAAGACCGTGACGATGCGGCCCTGGTGGCTGACGCCGTCGGGGCCGCGCAGTGCCACGTAGAGCTGATGGGCGCGGCCGACGGCCGCCGCCACCGCCTCGAGGTCGTCGTGCGGTACGACGTCGCGCGCCCCCGCCTTGATCGCCCGGGTGAGCAGCACGGCATCGATCGGGGTGTCTGACTGGTCCCGGACGACGACCACGCTGACGGTCGGGCGGCTGATCCGGAGCGCCTCGCAGGCGGCCAGGGCGTCCTCGAGGCCGAGGCGCGGACCGAGCACCACGACGTACTCCTCGGTGTGCTCGCCGACCCAGGCCTGGAGCCGGTCGGTCGAGTCGACGCCGTGCGCGCCGGGCGGCAGCGCCGAGAGCAGCCTCGCGGCGATCACGGGATCCGGCTCGACGACGACGGGCATCTCAGGTCACCGGAAGAGGTTCTGCGCGGTCACGCCCTTGCCGGACGACACCTTGCTGTCGGGGTTCAGCAGCGCGAAGGCCAGCTCGCCGTTCGAGGAGGCGAACAGCACCTTCTGCGCCTGCTTCTGGTCCACCGCGATCGTCAGCAGCGTGCGTGGCAGCTGCTCGACGGTCTGGGCGCCGGTGTCGTCGGTCGTCGTGGTCGCCACGGGCGCGGTCGACCCGACGCCGAGGACGGTCACCCGGGACAGGAGCAGCCGGGTGAACGTCTGGCCGGTCTGCTGGTCGACGCCGTTGAGGAAGACGGCGACCTCCGAGCCGGGGTTGAGGAACCCGGACACCCGGGCCGCGTCGGTCAGGTTCACCGAGACGGCCATCTGGCCGGGCGGGATGGGCAGCGGGGCAGCCGCCTCGGAGCTCGACCCGAGCTTGGCCGGGAGCAGCTGCTCCCCGGGCTGGATCGGGACCAGCGCCACCTGGCCGGCGTGGCCGTCGAGCGAGGTGAGCGCGCCGTCGAGCCGGTCGCGCAGCGCCACCGAGCGGGTGCCGATCTTGTCGGCCGCCCGGGCCGCCTCGACGGTCTCGCCCGCCGCGATCGGCTGGGTCGCGACCAGGACGTCGACCGACTCGAACCGGTCCTCCGCCCGCTGGTCGGCGCCGCGGGCATAGACCACCACCAGCACGGTGCCGAGGGCGGCCACGAGCGCGGCGGCCACGATCAGGAGCCGTCGTCGATCCATCGTCGTGCCCTCCCCACTCCAAGGGCCGTGACCGGGTTGCACCCGACCACGGACGTGCCGCAGCCTCGTCGGCGGCGGATTACCCCCCGGTAATCCGGCGCTGTCTCGGCACTCTAGGCGGCTTCCGGGCCGAGAGACGTGAAATCGGCCACGTTTCGTCGCGCCATGAGCACGACGTCATGTCCTCGCCGCCCCTACCTGTCAGCTCAGGTAGAGCGCGGCGACGTCGTCCTTGAGCTCCCGCATCACCACGTTGCGGCGGATCTTGAGGCTGGGGGTCAGCTGTCCGCCCTCCTCGGTCCACTCGTCGGGGAGGATCGTGAACTTCCGGATCGACTCGGCCTTCGAGACGGCCTTGTTGGCGTCCTCGACTGCCGCCGCGATCTCCGCCCGGAGGTCCGGGTCGTCGACGAGGGAGGCGATGCTGCCCGACTTGCCATGCGCCTCGGCCCAGGCGGGGAAGGACTCGCGGTCGATCGTGACCAGCGCGGCGATGAACGGTTGGCCGTCACCGACGACCATGCACTGGTCGATCAGCACGTGCGCCCGGAGCCGGTCCTCGAGCACGGCGGGCGCGACGTTCTTGCCGCCTGCAGTCACCAGGATCTCCTTCTTCCGGCCGGTGATCCGCACGAACCCCTCGTCGTCGACCTCGCCGACGTCGCCGGTGTGGAACCAGGCGTCCGGCTCCAACGCTTCGCTGGTGGCCGTCTCGTTGTGCCAGTAGCCCGCGAACACCTGGCCGCCGCGGAACAGCAGCTCCCCGTCGTCGGCGACGCGTACGGCGGTGCCCGGCAGCGGCCGGCCCACGGTGCCGACCTTGATCGCGTCCGGGAGGTTGACCGTCAGCGCGGCCGTCGTCTCGGTGAGCCCGTAGCCCTCCAGCACGGTCAGCCCGATGCCGCGGTAGAAGTGGCCGAGCCGGTCACCGAGCGGCGCACCGCCCGAGACGGCGTACCGGCAGCTGCCACCGAGCGCGGCGAGCAGCTTCCCGTAGACCAGGCGGCGGAACACGGCGTGCTTCGCGCGCACGGCGAGCGAGGGCCGGCCCCGGTCGAGCCCGCGCGAGTAGGCGATCGCGGTCTCCGCGGCCCTGTCGAAGATCCGGCCGCGTCCGTCGGCCGTGGCCTTCTGGGAGGCGGTGTTGAAGACCTTCTCGAAGACCCGCGGCACCGCCAGGATGAACGTCGGCTTGAACTCCTGCAGGTCCGCGAGCAGGTTCTTGATGTCGGAGCTGTGACCGAGCCGGGTGCGGGTCTTGATGCAGCCGACCTGGATGATCCGGGCGAACACGTGCGCGAGCGGCAGGAACAGCAGCGTGGACGAGTCGTCGCCCTCGAACAGCTCGGGCAGCTCGGCGACGGCGACGCTCAGCTCGAACATGAAGTTGCCGTGGGTGAGCATGCAGCCCTTGGGTCGACCGGTCGTGCCGGAGGTGTAGATCAGGGTGGCCAGGTCGAGCGGGGTCGCCGTCGTACGCCGCTTCTCCAGCTCCTCGTCGGAGATGTCCGCGCCGAGCCGCACCAGGTTGTCGACGGCGTTGTCGGCGATCGACCAGACGTGGTTGAGCTGGTCGAGCCCGGACCGGACCTCCCGGATGCGGGCCAGGTGGTCGGCGCCCTCGGCGACGACCGCGCGGGCGCCGGAGTCGGCGAGGATCCAGGCGATCTGCTCGGCCGAGGAGGTCTCGTAGATCGGCACGGTGACCGCACCCGCGAACCAGGCCGCGTAGTCGAGGAGGGTCCACTCGTAGCGGGTCTTGGAGATCACGGCGACCCGGTCGCCGGCCTCGATGCCTGCGGCGATCAGCCCCTTGGCGACGCCGCTCACCTCGGCGAGGAACTGTGCGGCGGTGACGTCCTCCCAGCCCGCGGCGTCCGGGTGCGCCGAGGGCCGGCTGAACACGATGCTCCCCCCGGCCTCGCGGGCGTTGACCACCACGTCGTCGGTGAGGTTGCCGGTCGCGGGGACCTCGATCGTCAGCGGGTTGGAGAACTCACGCACGGGGGCCTCCTGGGGTCCGGCACCGCGCGTCCGCACGGAGGTGGCTGGGGCTCACCGAGCGAGGTTACCGCCGGTCGGACGGCCGGCGGGATCCGGTACGCTCGCTCACCGAGCCAGCCGCGAACAGAGTGCGACCAAGGGGGCCCCAGATGGCCGAGCAGACCACGTCGTCGATCGTGATCGACGCCCCCTCGCCCGACATCATGGCGGTGATCGCCGACTTCCCCGCCTACCCGCACTGGGCCAAGGGCGTGCGGACCGCCGATGTCGTCGCCGAGTTCCCCGACGGACGCGCGGAGCAGGTCTTCTTCGAGCTCGACGTCCCGCCGATCAAGGACGAGTACACCCTCGAGTACGTCTGGAACGGCGACCACATGGTCACCTGGACGCTCGTGCACGGGAAGATGCTCCGTGCCCTGGACGGGGCCTACCTGCTGCGCGAGCTCGGCAACGGCTCGACGGAGGTCACCTACCGCCTCGCCCTGGACGTCTCGATCCCGCTGATCGGGATGCTCAAGCGCAAGGGCGAGAAGATCCTCATCGACACGGCGCTGAAGGGGCTGAAGAAGCGCGTCGAGTCGCTCGACTGAGGGGGCGCTGGACCAGCTGACCGTGCGTATCCTCCTGTTCACCGGAAAGGGCGGCGTCGGCAAGTCCACGGTCGCCGCCGGGACGGCCGCGCTCGCGGCCGCCGACGGGCACCGCACGCTGGTCCTCTCGACCGACGCGGCCCACTCCCTGGCGGACGCCTACGGCTGCGAGTACGGCGCGATCGGGCCAGAGGCGACCGAGGTCGCACCGGGGCTGTTCGTGGTACAGGTCGACGCGCAGCTGCGGTTCGAGCAGTCCTGGGCCGACATCCAGCGCTACCTGCTCTCGGTGCTCGATGTCGCGGGGGTCGATCCCGTCGCGGCGGAGGAGCTGACCGTGATCCCGGGAGCCGAGGAGGTGCTGGCGCTGCTCGAGCTCCGCCTGCACGCTCTCTCCGGCGCCTGGGACGTGATCGTCGTCGACTGTGCCCCGACGGCCGAGACCCTCCGGCTGCTCGCCCTCCCCGAGGCGCTCGGCTGGTACATGAACCGGGTCTTCCCGGTCGAGCGGCGCGTCGTCAAGGCGCTGCGGCCGGTGCTGAGCCGGGCCGCCGGGGTCCCGATGCCCGGCGACTCCGTCTTCGACGCGATCGAGCGGCTGCACGCCGAGCTCGACGAGGTGCGCACGCTGCTCAGCGGCCCCGACTCGAGCGTGCGGCTGGTGCTGACTCCCGAGAACGTGGTGCTCGCCGAGGCCCGGCGCTCCTACACGACGTTGTCGCTGTTCGGCTACCGCGTCGACGGCGTCGTCGCCAACCGGGTCTTCCCCGCCGAGGACGCCGACGACTGGCGGGCCGGCTGGGTGCTCGCCCAGGACGAGGTGCTCCGCCGGGTCGAGCAGTCGTTCGCCGGCCTGCCGATCTGGCGCTCGGAGTACCGCTCCCGTGAGCCGGTGGGCGTCGTGCCCCTGGCCGGCCTCGCCCGCGATCTGTACGGCGACGACGACCCGCTGACCAGCTCGCCCGGCAAGGCCCCGTTCCGCATCCGGCGCAGCGAGGGTGGCGCCGTCGTCCGGCTGGCCCTCCCGTTGGTGTCCCGCACGGACGTCAACCTGGCCCGCAATGGCGACGATCTCGTCGTGACCGTGGGATCGTATCGACGGTTGATCACGCTCCCATCGGGCCTGGTGCGGTTCCGTATCGCCGGGGCCCGGGTGGAGCACGGGGAGCTGCAGGTGCGGTTCGTCGAGGATGCCGACACCGCCAGCGCCGCCGGCACGGCGGTCGGCGCGGCTGCGGACGAAGCTGGGAGATGACGTGAGCCAGGACGGAGAGGGCCCCTCGGCCGAGGGGCCCGAGGTCGGGAGCGTCGCCGAGGAGGCGGCCAAGCTGCTCGGTGCGCTCTCGGAGTGGGCGCGCGACCAGGGCACCGGGATCGGCGAGGGCGTCGCCGGGCTCGCCGGTCACGCCGCCCGGGCGGCGCACGAGGTCGACGACCACCTCGCCACCGGCGCGCCGGAGTGCACCTACTGCCCGATCTGCCGCACCGTGCACGTCCTGCGCCAGACCACGCCGGAGGTGCGCGCCCAGCTCGCCACCGCCGCGACCGCCCTGCTGCAGGCCGCCGCCGGGCTGCTCGCGACCGCTGTGCCCGACGACCGCTCCGCCCGTGGGGGCGTCGAGCGGATCGATCTCGATGACGATCCCGGCTCCTGGCCGGAGGACCCGGACGACCCGGACCAGCCGGACACCCCGGGTGGACCTGAGGATGGAGACAGATGAGCCTGGCGTGTGGCATCGACGTCGGAGGGACGAAGATCGCCGGAGGAGTGGTCGACGAGTCGGGCACGATCCTCGAGGAGCTGCGCGTGGAGTCGCCCGCCACGGACGCGGAGGCGATCGAGGAGGCCATCGCTGGCCTCGTGGTCGAGCTCCGCGAGCGCCATCCGATCGAGACGGTCGGCGTCGGCGCAGCGGGGTACGTCGACAAGGCACGCGCGGTGGTGCTGTTCGCGCCCAACGTCGCGTGGCGCAACGAGGACCTCAAGGGTGAGCTCGAGAAGCGGATCGACCTCCCGGTCGTCATCGAGAACGACGCGAACGCCGCCGCCTGGGGCGAGTTCACCTACGGCGCGGGCCACGATGTCGACGACCTGCTGCTGGTGACCGTCGGCACCGGCGTCGGCGGTGGGCTGGTGCTCGACGGCGAGGTCTACCGCGGCGCCAACGGCGTCGGCGCCGAGATCGGCCACATGCGGGTCGTGCCCAACGGCATCCTGTGCGGCTGTGGCAAGCACGGCTGCTTCGAGCAGTACGCGAGCGGCTCGGCCCTGGTCCGCGAGGCTCGGGCCCAGGCGATGTCGGGGGCGCTGATCGCCCAGGGCATGTTCGAGCGGGCCGGCGGCGACATCTCGAAGATCACCGGGCCGTTGATCACCGAGGCGGCCCGGCACGGGGACGAAGGCGCCCGCCAGCAGCTCGCGGAGCTCGGCCGCTGGCTGGGCGAGGGGATCGCGTCGCTGACCGAGATCATCGACCCTGGCGTGGTGGTGGTCGGCGGCGGCGTCAGCGAGGCCGACGACCTGCTGCTGGAGCCGACCCGGGTGGCCTTCTCCGGCCAGCTGGTCGGTCGCGGCTTCCGGCCGATCCCCGAGATCCGCAAGGCCCGGCTCGGCAACCGCGCCGGGCTGATCGGCGCGGCCGACCTGTCCCGGCGCTAGACGGGACCGACGGGGTGCCACTCTTCATCGGGGTCGACATCGGCGGGACGAAGGTGCTGGCCACGGCGGTCTCGCGCTCGGGCCGGGTGCTGCGCACCGCCCGTCGTACGACGCCGGGCCGGCGGGTGGAGGCCCGGCTGGTCGAGGACGCGCTGACCGAGGCGGTCCAGGAGATCGCCGGCCTCCGCCGGATCGGCGCGATCGGGATCGCGGCCGCCGGCTTCGTCGACGCCCAGGGGGAGCGGGTCCGGTTCGCGCCGCACCTGCCGTGGCGTGACGAGGGCGTCCGGGCCCGGCTCGCGGAGCGCTGGAGCGCACCGGTCGTGCTCGACAACGACGCCAACTGCGCGGCCCGCGCCGAGCTGACCTACGGCGCCGTGGGGAACGCCGCCGACGCGATCGTGGTGACGATGGGCACCGGCATCGGTGGCGCGGTGGTGCTCGGCGGCGCGGTCCACCGGGGCCACAACGGGATGGCCGGAGAGTTCGGGCACATGCAGGTGGTCCCCGGCGGTCAGGCGTGCGAGTGCGGGGGCACCGGCTGCTGGGAGCAGTACGCCAGCGGCAACGCGCTGGTGCGGCACGCGCGGGCCCGGATCGGCAGCCGGCCGACCGCGCTCGAGGCCGCCTGCGCCGGCGAGCCCGACCGGCTCACCGGGCCGATGGTCACCGCGGCGGCCGAGGCCGGGGACGCGGTCGCGCTCGAGGCCTTCGCCGACGTCGGCGGGTGGCTGGGGGTCGGGGTCGCGAACCTGGTCGCGGCGTTCGACCCCGAGATCGTGGTCGTGGGCGGCGGCCTGTCCGCGGCCGGCGACCTGCTGCTCGAGCCGGCCCGGGTCGCGATGCGTGAGTCGCTGGTGGGCGCCGCCCACCGCACCGTGCCGCCGGTGGTCCGCGCCGCCCTCGGCCCCGAGGCGGGTGCGATCGGGGCCGCCGAGCTGGCCCGGCAGACGTTCAGGAGCGCCGGTACTCGGGCACGAGCTCGACGGCGAGCTGCTCGAGGAACAGCCCGACGTCGGTGACGATGCCACGGGCCTGCGCGGACCCGCGATCGGCCAGCTTGGTGACGGTCGCCGGGTTGATGTCCACGCAGACGAGCGGCACCGAGGCCGGGAGGATGTTCCCGGTGGCGACCGAGTGCAGCATGGTCGCCACCATCAGGCAGAACCCGACGTCGGTGAGGTTGGCCCGCATCGCCCGCTGGCCCTCGATCACGTCGGTGTAGACGTCGGGCAGCGGCCCGTCGTCGCGCACCGAGCCCACCAGGACGAACGTCTTGTCGTGGGTGACCATCGCGTGCATGATCCCGCCGGTCAGCACGCCGCTCTCGACGGCGGCCTTGATCGACCCTTCGCGGCGGATCGTGTTGATCGCGCGGATGTGGTGCTCGTGCCCGTGCTCGACGCCCCGTCCCATGGCCAGGTCGACGCCGAGGCTGGTGCCGTAGAGCGCGGACTCGATGTCGTGGGTGGCGAGTGCGTTGCCGGCGAACAGCACGTCGACGTACCCGGCGTGCACCAGGGCCACCATCGCCGGTGCGGCGCCGGTGTGCACGACGCCCGGGCCGCCGACCCACAGCACCCGCTTGCCGGCGGCCTTGGCCTCGCGCATGCCGTCGGCGACCTGCCGGACCAGCACCGCCTGGGGCTTCTCCGACGACACGTCGGACTCCATGAACCCGAACGCACCGGCGGTGCGGTCGGGCGCGGGCACCGCGACCCGGACGCCGGACGCGCCGGTCACGACGAGCATCCCGCGCCGCACGTCGGACATCGGGAGGGTGTGGACGCGCGCCGGCCGTCCGTCCGCGCCGCGCTCGACGATCAGACCGCAGTCCATCTCCGGGTTGTCGACCCGCAGCCAGGCACCCCCGAGGCGGACCTGGGTCTCGAGGTTCGTGGTCGAGTAGAAGTGGTCGGGGAAGACCCCGTCCCGGTCGGCCTCGCTGAGGCTCGCCTCGCCCGGGTCGACCTGGTTGACCCCGCGG
The DNA here is from genome assembly GCF_000015265.1 of Nocardioides sp. JS614. Taxonomy (NCBI): domain Bacteria; kingdom Bacillati; phylum Actinomycetota; class Actinomycetes; order Propionibacteriales; family Nocardioidaceae; genus Nocardioides; species Nocardioides sp. JS614. The sequence goes on along the minus strand of NC_008699.1, from coordinate 3,309,861 downwards.
GTCTGCAGCCGCATCAGCAGCCGCTCCAGCGCCTCGCCGTCCTCGGCGGTCACGGTGATGACCGCGTGCGAGGGGTCGTCGGTCTCCCGACCCACGTCGAAGCGCTCGATCGCGTAGTCGCCGCCGTACTCGCGGATGTCGTCGAGCACGCGGGACAGGATCCCGTGGTCCATCAGGTGGCCGGTGATCTCTACCGACTCGTGGGCACTCACGGGCTGCACGATAACGAGGTGGATCGCGTCGGGCGCCGAGGCTGGCGGTGCGGCTACAACCAATTTCCGACGGAAAGCGGTTGCTATCTCACCGCTGGCCCGGGTCGGGCCGGGGCGCTCACACCTGGGCGCCGTCGTCCCACGGGTCGCGGGGCCCGCGGGGCATCCGGAAGACCAGGTAGCCGAAGCCGCCGACGAACGCCGCGATCAGGAAGTAGGCGACGAGCTCGGGCAGCGAGATCGAGAAGACCAGGGCGAACAGCAGCACGGCGGGCGAGCCGAAGACGCCGAGCCAAGCGGCCAGCCGGTCGGGTGCGACCCGGGGGAGGGGCGGCGGCTCCGGAGGCTCGAAGCCCTCCTCCTCGGCCACGAACGGCTCGTCCTCGTCCTCGTGCCCGAGCGCGCGCAGGTCGCCGAACCGCCCGCCGAACGGCGCGGAGGAGTACGGCGGCGGCTCGGGTGCGCGCGGCTCGTCGAGCTCGGCCCGCTCCCCGTAGTTCTCGACGATGGCGCGCCAGGCGCGCTCCTCGTCGTCGCCGTCCGGGCGGTCCGGCTGGTCAGGTCGGTCCGGCTGCACACCCACGAGCGTAGGCCCGCGCTACGAACCGGAGGTGACGCGGGCCACGAATGCGGCGGTGTCCGCGTAGATCTGCTCGGCGTCGTTGTCGAGGGTCGCGACGTGGTAGCTCTCCGGCAGCCGGGTGACCGTGACGTCGCGCGAGGAGATCCCGGACAGGATCAGCGGCTCGGTCGCCTCGTCGACGACGTGGTCCTCGGTCGAGCGGAAGTAGAGCACGGGTGCGGTGATCCGGGGCAGGTCGCGGACCAGGCCGGGCCAGGCCCGCATCATCGAGTGGATCGCCTTGAGCGGGGTCCGGTCGTAGCCGTGCTCCTGCACGCCGGACTTCTTGATGTCGTTGGCGATGCCCGGGAAGGACGGCACGACGTGCTTGAGCAGCGGCAGCAGCTTCACGTCCAGCCGCTTCGTGGCGAGCGCGGGGTTCACCACGACGACGCCCGCGACCCGGTCGGGGCGGTCCGCCGCCAGCCGCAGCACCAGGGCACCGCCCATCGACAGCCCGCCCACCACGACCGCGTCGTTGTCCGCGAGGAGCTTCTCGAACGTGCGGGTGATCTCGGCGTACCAGTCCGCCCAGGTCAGGGTGTTCAGCTCCTGCCAGGTCGTGCCGTGCCCGGGCAGGCGCGGCACCTCGACGGCGTACCCGTGCTCCGCCAGGGCCTCGCCCCACGGCGTGATGGAGGCCGGCTGGCCGGTGAAGCCGTGGCTGAGCAGCACGCCGACGCGTCGGCCGCCGGTGAGCTCCGGCCGCGCCGGGCGGGAGAGCGGGGTGGCGAGCGGGTGGATGGTCATGGCCGGGATTCTGCCGCACCCGAGGGTCCGGCCGACCTCGGTATGGGGGAAGTCGCGCGCGACGGTCTAGGCTTCGCCCGTCGGATGTCTCGGGTCGGTTGGGAGGTCGTCGGTGTTCTACTGGTTCTTGAAGTGGATCGCCCTCGGACCGTGGCTGCGCCTGGTGTTCCGGCCCCGCGTGTACGGCGCCGAGAACGTCCCGCTCGAGGGCCCCGCGATCCTGGCCAGCAACCATCTGTCGTACGCCGACTGGCTGTTCATGCCGCTCACGCTCCCGCGCCGCGTGACGTTCGTGGCCAAGGCCGAGTACTTCACCGGCAAGGGCCTCAAGGGCTGGCTGCAGCGGACGTTCTTCGCGGGATCCGGCCAGGTGCCGATCGACCGGTCGGGAGGCGGCGCCGCAGAGGGCGCGATCATCTCCGCCAAGCGGGTGCTCGCCGAGGGCGAGCTGTTCGGCATCTATCCGGAGGGCACCCGCTCGCACGACGGGCGGCTCTACCGCGGCAAGGTCGGCGTCGCGCGGCTGGCGCTCGAGGCGAAGGTGCCGGTGGTCCCGGTCGCGGTCCTCGGCACCGACGTGGTGGCGCCGCCGGGCAAGAAGTTCGGCCGGTTCACCCGCCCGGTCGTGCGCTTCGGGGCGCCGCTGGACTTCTCCCGCTACGACGGGATGGAGAGCGACCGCTACATCCTGCGCTCGATCACCGACGAGATCATGTACGAGATCATGCGCCTCTCCGGCCAGGAGTACGTCGACATGTACGGCGCCCGGGCGAAGGAGGAGTCGCGGAAGAGCGAGAAGGACGCGGCCGCGCAGCAGGAGCCGGGTGAGCCCGACGAGCCCAAGCTCGCGTCTTGACGATCCACTCCGCGCACCCGTTCCTCGACCCGGAGCCCGACCCGGTCCGCCGGTTCCGCGGCCGGATCACCGGCACCGTCGCCTTGGTGACCGCCGGTGACGACACCTCCCGGGCCGGCCTCACGGTGAGCTCGCTGATGGTCGCGAACGGCGAGCCGGCCCGGGTGCTCGCGCTCGTGGACCCCGACAGCGACCTGGCCGCGGTCGTCGCCCGCACCGGCCGCGCGGTCGTCCAGCTCCTCTCCTGGGTGCACCGCGACCTGGCGGAGGCGTTCGCCGGGACGGCGCCCGCGCCCGGCGGGCCGTTCCGCACGGCCGCCTTCGAGGAGACCGCGTGGGGGCCGCGGCTCGCCGACGCGTCGACCTGGGCGGGGGTGCGGCTGGAGTCGACCGCGGCGGTCGGCTGGTCCTCGCTGCTCACCCTCGCGATCGAGGAGGTCGTGGTCGGCGCGGACGACCAACCCCTGGTGCACCGCCGCGGCCGCTGGGTCCGCCCGTAGGGTCCTGCCATGGCCGAGCTGCTCGAGATCGCGGACGAGCTGTACGGCCTGCCGCTGGCCGAGTTCACCCCGGCGCGCGACGCCCGGGTCAGGGAGCTCAAGGGCACCGACCTGGCCAAGCAGGTCAAGGCGCTGCGGAAGCCGTCGGTCGCCGCCTGGGTCGTGAACCTGCTGGTCCGCCGCGAGAGCGAGCAGGTCGAGCAGGTGCTCTCCGTCGGCGCGGCGCTGCGGGAGGCCCAGGCGGCGATGTCCGGCGACGTGCTGCGCGAGCTCACCAGGCAGCGCCGGCAGCTGACGGCGGCGGTCACCACCCGGGCCCGGCGTACCGCCCGGGAGGAGGGCACCAGGGTCACCGAGGCGGTCGCCGACCAGGTCGAGGCCACGCTGACCGCCGCGATGGTCGACGCCGACTGCGCGCGGGCCGTGCGCAGCGGGATGCTCGTGACTGCGCTCGCGACCACGGGCCTGGACCCGGCGGACCTCGCCGGCGCCATCGCGGTCCCCGAGGCCCTCGGCTTCGAGGCCCCCGCGCGTGCCGCCGAGCCGCCGCGGCGCCCCGACCTGCACGTGGTGCCCGACCCCGAGGCGGACCGCAAGGCGATCGCGGCGGCCGAGCAGGCCCTGGCGGCCGCCGAGACCGAGCTCGAGGAGGCCGCCGAGGCCCACGACGAGGCGACGGCGGCGTACGCCGAGCTCGCGGCGCGCAGCCTGCAGATCCAGGCGGAGATCGACGAGCTGCGCGGGCGGATCGCCGAGCTGGAGTCGGTGGCCGAGGAGGTCGACGACGAGATCGCGGAGGCCGAGGAGGCCCGCGACGAGGCGGAGACCGCGCGGCGCGACGCCCGCGAGGAACGCGACGCCGCGGCCGCCGCCCTCGCGAAGCTTCGCCGGTAGTCCCTGACGTTTGCGGGTCTGGGAGCGCTCCCGAACCGCGCAACCGTCAGGGACTATCGCTCGGGTCGAGCAGGCCTCAGTCGGCCCAGTCCTTGGCGCGCTCGACGGCGTCGGTCCAGCGGGCGTGGGCGGCGTCGGCGGTGGGCCGGTCGAGGGCGGGCTCGAAGCGCCGATCCAGCCGCCAGGTCTCGCGGAGGTCGTCGGTCGACCCCCACACGCCGGCCCCGAGCCCGGCCAGGAACGCGGCGCCCAAGGCGGTGGTCTCGACGGTCGCCGGGCGCTCGACCGGTACGCCGACCTGGTCGGCCTGGATCTGGCAGAGCAGGTTGTTGGCGGAGGCGCCGCCGTCCACGCGCAGCGAGGACAGCCCGGCGCCCGCGCCGGAGAGGGTGTCGAGCACGTCGCGGACCTCGAACGCGATCGCCTCGAGCGCGGCGCGGACCAGGTGTGCGCGGGTGGTGCCGCGGGTGATGCCGATGACCAGGCCCCGGGCGTGCGGGTCCCAGTGCGGCGCGCCCAGGCCGGTCAGCGCGGGCACGAAGACGACCCCGCCGGTGTCGGCGACGGTGCGCGCGATCGGCTCGGTCTCGGCGGCCGAGCCCACGATCTGCAGCCCGTCGCGCAGCCACTGCACGGCGGCACCGGTCACGAAGATCGCGCCCTCGGTCGCGTAGGTGAGCTCGCCGGACGGCGAGCGCCAGGCGGCCGTCGCGAGGAGTCCGGCGTCCGAGCGCTGGATCGTCGTGCCGGTGTTGGTGAGGATGAACGACCCGGTCCCGTAGGTGCACTTGGAGTCGCCCTCGTCGAAGCAGGTCTGGCCGAACAGCGCGGACTGCTGGTCGCCGGCCAGGCCCGAGATCGGCAGCGACAGGTCGAGGAACGTCGTCGGGTCGGTGGTCGCGATCTCGCCCCAGTTCGGCACCAGCTCCGGCAGCGCGTCGCGCGGCACCCCGAACAGCGAGCACAGCTCGTCGGACCACTCGCCGGTCTCCAGGTCGAGCAGGAGCGTCCGGGACGCGTTCGACACGTCGGTGGCGTGCCAGGTGCCACGGGTCATCCGCGCGATCAGGTAGGAGTCGACGGTGCCGATCGCGTAGCGGCCCGACTCGACCAGCGCCCAGGTGTGCGGCTCGTTCTCGGCCAGCCACATCAGCTTGGTGCCCGAGAAGTACGGGTCCAGGCGCAGCCCGGTCAGCTCGCTGACCCGCGCCTCGTGGCCGGCCTCGCGCAGCCGCGTGCACAGGTCGGCGGTACGACGGTCCTGCCAGACGATCGCGCGGCGCGGCGACCCGAGGGTCTCGCGGTCCCAGAGCAGCACCGTCTCGCGCTGGTTGGTGATCCCGACGGCCTCGAGCCGCGACGCGTCGTACCGCTGGAGCACGTCCCGGACCGCCTCCAGGGTGGCCTGCCAGATCTCCTCGGGGGAATGCTCCACCCAGCCGGGCTGGGGGAAGTGCTGCGCGAACTCCTGGTAGCCCTTGACCGCGATCGAGCCGTCGTGCTCCACCACCACGGCGGTGACCCCGGTGGTGCCGGCGTCGATCGCGAGGACGCTCATGCCGAGGTACCCCCGGCGCCGCCCCTGGTCCCGCGCAGGATCTCCAGGATCTTGACGTCGATCCAGGTCCCGTCCGGCGCCACCCGCATCTCGTAGTTCTCGGTGCCGACCCAGGCCTGGAGGTCCCGGGCCCCGGCCGCGCGGGCCAGCTCCTCGAGCTCCGCCTCGAGCTCCGGAGTGACCGGGACCTTCTCCTCCTCGGTGGACGCGGTGAGGTAGAGGTCGTTGAGCTCGAGCAGCCGGGTCAGCTCGGCGATCGGGCTCGCGTGGTCGTCGACTCGCAGGTCCACGGCGATGTCGTCGAGGCCGCCGTACCCGGCGCCGTCCCGGACGACCAGGAGCGCCGCCGACTGGCGGCCGCGCGAGTCGCCGCCGGCCTCGTCGCCCGCAGCCAAGGCTGCGAGCAGCAGGTGCGCGAGCGGTGCGTCCGGCGGCCCGGCGAGCCAGGCCGCCTCCATCGCCTCGACGACCTCGGAGCCGGTGAGGATGTTGCCCTGGATGGCGTAGCCGGCGCCGGTCAGGCTGCCGGCCCAGTCGAGGCAGTCCGCGCCGGTGTGACTGGCCGCGTTGCCGTCCACGTCGACGATGCCGACCTGGCGGTGCTCGCGTCCGTCGTCCTCCTCCAGCAGCCGTTGGAGGGCGACGGAGGCGGTGGCGCCGTCGTCGAGGTGCGCGAGCGCCTGGCCCTTGTAGGCGACGTTGGCGTCGGCCTGGGTGGCGATCGCGCCGACCCCGGCCACCGCCGCCGGGACGGCGGCTCCGACGGCGAGGAACTTGGAGGCCACGGCCACGCCCCAGGACTCACCGTCGGCGGACCGGGCCACGATCGAGAACGTCATGGCCCGACCCTAGAGGACGGCAGCATGGCGATATCGGGTTGCCGACCACGCGGCCCGAGGCAGGAGGATGTGGGGGTGCTCGACCGCATCGGCGCCGCGCTGGGGTTCCCCTCCGTGGGCAACCACCGCAGGTTCGTCACCGCCATCGCCATCGACGCGATCGGCAGCGGTGTGTTCATGCCGGTCTCGATCCTCTACTTCCTCGTCACGACCGACCTGTCGCTCGTGCAGGTCGGGGCCGCGATCTCACTGGCGTCGGCGGTCGCGCTGCCCGCAGGCCCGCTGCTCGGTGGCCTGGTCGACCGCTACGGCGCCAAGCACGTGCTGCTCGCCGGCAACCTGCTCCAGACGGCCGGCTTCGTCGCCTACCTCGCGACCGACTCCTTCGTCGGCCTGACCCTGTGGACGGTCGTCGTGACGGTGGGCCGGACCGCCTTCTGGGGCTCCTACGGCAACATCGTCGCCGCGATCTCGGCGCCGGGAGAGCGGGAGAAGTGGTTCGGCTTCCTCGGGGCGCTGCGCAACGTCGGCTTCGCGGTCGGCGGGCTCGCGTCCGGCCTCGCGATCACGATCGGCACCACCACGGCGTACTCGGCGGTCGTGCTGGCCAACGCCGTGTCGTACGTCGTCGCCTTCCTCCTGCTGCTGGCCGTGCCGCCGACGGCGAGTGTCGCGCACCGCGCGGTCGAGGGCGCGTGGGGCACCGTGCTGCGCGACCGGCCGTACCGGCTGCTGTGGGTCACCCAGATGGCCTACTCGACGGCGATGATGGTGCTGAACTTCGCGGTGCCCGTGTATGCGACCACCGTGCTCGGGCTCTCCGGCTGGGTCACCGGCGCGGTGTTCACGCTGAACACCGTGATGGTGGGCTTCGGCCAGGGGCTGACGGTCCGGGCGATGACCGGCGCGCTGCGCTGGCGGGTGCTGCTGCTCAGCAACCTGGTGTTCGCGGCCTCGTTCGTCGTGCTGCTCGGCGCGAGTCGGCTCTCGGTCGGGCTCGCCGCGGCGGTGGTGGTGCTCGGCTCGGGCATCTACACGCTGGGGGAGCTGCTCGGCGGGCCGGTGCTCGGCGCGCTGTCGGCGGAGGCCGCGCCGGAGCACCTGCGCGGGCGCTACCTCGCGCTGATCCAGCTGGCCTGGAACCTGGCCAGCACCGTGGCGCCGGTCGCCTTCGCCTGGCTCCTGGACCGCGGCCCGTCCCAGATCTGGGTCGCGCTGGTCGTGATGTCGCTGGTCGGTGCCGGTCTGACCGTGCTGCTCGGCCGGGTGCTTCCGCACGCGGCTCAGGCGGTCACGAACCGGGCCGAGGAGCCGTTGCCGGCCTGACCACCCTCCAGGAGACCGGGTCGAGGGTGAGGGCGACCGGCACCGGGTCCGCGTGGGTCCGGGGCATGGAACTCGAGGGCACGGGGACTTTCCTACCGTGCCGTTCGACCTGCAGGCTGGTGGCTTAGGACCCGGCCGGAGGGGTGGCCGGGCAGGGTTAGGTCCGGCTAGAGTCGAAGTAGTGACTGTGAACGATCCAAAGGTGCCCGCCCCGGGGCCCCGAGCAGAGAGAGCAGAAGCCCCATGACCGTCCGCCGCGTTGCGCTGCTCACCGCCGGGGGCCTGGCCCCGTGCCTGTCCTCGGCCGTCGGAGCGCTGATCGAGCGCTACACCGAGGTCGAGCCGGAGATCGAGATCATCGCCTACCTCAATGGGTACGCCGGGCTGCTCGGTGGCCGGTACCTCACGATCACCCCGGAGGTGCGCGACCAGGCTCACCTGCTGCACCGGTACGGCGGCAGCCCGATCGGCAACAGCCGGGTCAAGCTCACGAACGTCAAGGACTGCGTCAAGCGCGGCCTCGTCCAGGAGGGTCAGGACCCGCTGCACGTGGCGGCTGAGCAGCTGACCAGGGACGGCGTCGACGTCCTGCACACCATCGGCGGGGACGACACGAACACGACCGCGGCCGACCTGGCGGCGTACCTCCACGAGAACGACTACGAGCTGACCGTCGTCGGCCTGCCCAAGACGATCGACAACGACGTGGTGCCGATCCGCCAGTCGCTGGGTGCCTGGACCGCGGCCGAGCAGGGCGCGCTGTTCGCGCGCAACATCATCGCCGAGCACTCCTCGAACCCCCGGATGCTGATCATCCACGAGGTGATGGGCCGCAACTGCGGCTGGCTGACCGCGGCGACCGCGGCGAAGTACCGCGAGTGGGTCGTCGCCCAGGAGTTCTCCGGCTTCGGCGGCAACACCCAGGAGCACTGGGACGTGCACGCCGTCTACGTCCCCGAGCTGTCCTTCGACATCGCCGCCGAGTCCGAGCGGCTCAAGGCCGTGATGGACCAGACCGGCTGCGTGAACATCTTCCTGTCCGAGGGCGCCGGCGTCTCGACGATCGTCGAGGAGATGCTCGCGCGGGGCGAGGAGCCCAAGCGGGACGCGTTCGGCCACGTCAAGCTGGACACGATCAACCCCGGCGCCTGGTTCGGCAAGCAGTTCGGCAAGCTCGTGGGCGCCGAGAAGACCATGGTGCAGAAGAGCGGCTACTTCTCCCGCTCGGCGGCCGCCAACGACGAGGACCTCGCGCTGATCCGCGCCTGCTCCGACCTCGCCGTCGACGCCGCCCTGCGCGGCGAGAGCGGTGTCGTCGGCCAGGACGAGGACGCCGACGGCGAGCTGCGGGTCTGCGAGTTCCCGCGGATCCGCGGCGGCAAGGTGTTCGACACCTCCGCGCCGTGGTTCGGCGAGCTGCTGGCGGGCATCGGCCAGCCCACCGGGGAGCCGGTGGCGGCCGACCACTGACCCGGCCGGGCCACGACGCTCGGGAGACGCCGGGGGATTGAGGCCGGGTGCGGTGGGGGAACGATCCAGGAGATCCGACCCCGACCGAGGAGAGCCCGATGAGCACCCGCGCCGCGGAGACCGTCGACGTCAACGGACCGACCCCCGACCTGAGGCGGGTGATGGGTCCGCGGTTGCTGCTCCTGTTCATCGTCGGCGACATCCTGGGCGCCGGCATCTACGCCGTGACCGGTGAGATGGCGCTCGAGGTCGGCGGCGTCGTCTGGGTGCCGTTCCTCGTGGCGTTCGCGGTCGCCACCCTCACGGCGTTCTCCTACCTCGAGCTGGTCACGAAGTACCCCCAGGCCGCCGGGGCCGCGCTCTACACCCACAAGGCCTTCGGCCTCCACTTCGTCACGTTCCTGGTGGCCTTCGCGGTCATCTGCTCGGGCATCACCAGCGCCTCGACGTCGTCGAACCTGTTGGCCACCAACCTGCTGGCCGGCCTCGACGGGCTCGGGTGGCAGCTGCCGCAGGGCGACACGGCGATCACCGTGGTGGCGATCGGGTTCATGCTGCTGCTCGCGGTCATCAACCTGCGCGGCGTGGGCGAGAGCGTGAAGTTCAACGTGTTCCTCACGCTGGTGGAGATGGCCGCGCTCGTCATCGTGATCGCCATCGGCTTCTGGGTGATGGCGCAGGGCGACGCCGACCTGGGCCGGGTCGTCGTCTTCGACTCCGGGTCCGACCGCGGCCTGTTCCTCGCGGTCACGGTGGCCACCGCGATCGCGTTCTTCGCGATGGTGGGCTTCGAGGACTCCGTGAACATGGTCGAGGAGACCAAGGACCCGATGCGGATCTTCCCGCGGGTGATGCTGACCGGGCTCGGCATCGCCGTGGTCTTCTACATCCTGGTCGCGATCTCGGTCGTCGCGGTGATCCCCGAGGGCGAGATCGAGTCGGTCGTCGCCGACGAGGGCAAGGTGCTGCTCAACGTGGTCGAGATGGGAGCGCCCGGGCTCCCGATCGACAAGGTGTTCCCGTTCCTCACCGTGGTCGCGGTCGCGAACACGGCCCTGATCAACATGCTGATGGCCAGCCGGCTGCTCTACGGCCTGGCCCGCCAGGACGTGCTCCCGCGCTCGCTCGGGCGAGTGCTCCCGGGTCGGCGCACGCCGTACGCCGGCATCCTCTTCTCCACGCTCCTCGCGCTCGCCCTGATCGTGGTCGTGACGTTCCTCGCCGAGACCGCGGTGATCTCGGCCCTGGCCGGCACGACCGCGCTGCTGTTGCTGTGCGTGTTCGCGGTGGTCAACGTCGCCTGCCTGGTGCTGCGTCGCGACCCGGGCCCCGAGGGCGGGTTCGCGGTGCCCGGCTGGATGCCGATGCTCGGCGCGGCCACCTGCTTGTACCTCGCCGGGCCGTGGGCGCGCGACCGCGAGGACTGGGTCCAGTACCAGGTGGCCGGCGGGATGTTGGCGCTCGGCGTCGTGCTGTGGCTGGTCACCTGGCTGACCAACCGCGGGATCCGCGGGAAGCGGACCGGGTTCCGCGACATCGAGCACCTCCAGGAGTGACCGTCGGGCGGCGGGGGCCGGTGTCTCGTCGGCGACCACCGAATCGGGCCGCGTGGGGGACCCGCCGTACCCTTGACCGGTGAGCACGATCCCCGACCTCGCGACCCTGCACGCCATGGGCGCCGCCCAGCAGCCGTCGTACCCCGACCGCGCCGCCGTCGACTCGGCGGTCCAGCGGTTGCGGACGGCCCCGCCGCTGGTGTTCGCCGGCGAGTGCGACGACCTGAAGGGCAAGATCGCCCAGGTCGCGCGCGGCGAGGCGTTCCTGCTGCAGGGGGGCGACTGCGCCGAGACGTTCGCCGGCGTGACCGCCGACAACGTGCGCAACAAGCTGCGGGTGCTGCTGCAGATGGCGGTCGTGCTGACCTACGCCGCGTCCGTGCCGGTCGTGAAGGTCGGCCGGATCGCCGGGCAGTACGCCAAGCCGCGCTCCTCGGACTTCGAGACCCGCGACGGGGTGACGCTGCCGGCCTACCGCGGCGACGCGGTCAACGGCTACGACTTCACCGCGGAGTCGCGGGTGCCCGACCCGCAGCGGCTGGTCGACGTCTACAACTCGTCGGCCGCGACGCTGAACCTGGTGCGCGCGTTCGTGACCGGCGGCTACGCCGACCTGCGCCAGGTGCACACCTGGAACACCGACTTCGTGCGGGAGTCGCCGGTCGGCCAGCAGTACGAGGCGATGGCGAACGAGATCGAGCGCGCGCTGACCTTCATGCGGGCGATCGGCGCGGACCCCGATGAGTTCCACCGGGTCGACTTCCACTCCAGCCACGAGGCGCTGGTCCTGGAGTACGAGCAGGCCCTGACGCGCATCGACTCGCGCACGAGCACGCCGTACGACGTCTCCGGGCACTTCCTCTGGATCGGCGAGCGGACCCGCCAGCTGGACGGCGCGCACGTCGAGCTGCTGAGCCACATCCGCAACCCGATCGGCGTGAAGCTCGGCCCGACGACCACGCCTGACGACGCGCTGGCGCTCGCCGCGAAGCTCAACCCGGACAACGAGCCAGGCCGGCTCACGTTCATCACCCGCTTCGGTGCCGGCAAGATCCGCGACGGCCTGCCGACGCTGGTCGAGAAGGTCACCGCCGCCGGGCTCGAGGTCGCGTGGGTGTGCGACCCGATGCACGGCAACACCTTCGAGGCGAGCTCGGGCTACAAGACCCGCCGCTTCGGCGACGTGATCGACGAGGTGCAGGGCTTCTTCGACGTACACCGCTCGCTCGGCACCTGGCCCGGTGGCCTGCACGTCGAGCTCACCGGCGACGACGTGACCGAGTGCGTCGGCGGGGGCGAGGACCTGATGGAGGTCGACCTCGGCAACCGCTACGAGTCGGTGTGCGACCCGCGGCTCAACCGGGTCCAGTCGCTCGAGCTGGCGTTCCTCGTCGCGGAGATGCTCCGGCAGGCCTGACTCCCGTCCGGTGGCGCCCCGCTCTCATGATCCGGGTCTAGCGTCCCGCGCATGATCGCTCGCCTCGCTCCTCGCGTGGTCGCCGGCCTCCTGCTGGCGACCGGCCTCGCCGCCGTACCGGTGGCGACCTCGACCGCCGGCGGCCCGACCGTGTCGGCCGCGAACATGCAGTTCTCCCCGTCCCGGGTGACTGCCGCGCTGGGCGCCTCGGTGACGTGGACCTTCCCGGACGCCGTCGCGCACACCACCACCTCCACCCAGGGCTTCTGGAACAGCGGGTCCCGATCCGGCGGCCAGACCTTCGCCCGCACCTTCGGTGGCGCCGGCAGCTATCCCTACAGGTGCACGTTCCACCCGTCGATGACCGGGTCGGTGCGGGTGCCGGTGGCCCGGTCCGGGTCGGCGTCCTCGGGCTGGACGCTGCGTTGGGCCACCGCCGCCGGGGGCGACACGACGACGTACGACGTGCAGGTCCGCAAGGGCACCAGGCCGTGGAAGGCGCTGCGCACGGACACCACGGCGGCGAGCACCCGCTTCGCCCGCCCGGGCACCTGGTCGGTGCGGGCGCGCACCACACAGGGGTCCGCCACGTCGGGCTGGTCGCCCGCCGTGGTAGTCAAGACCTCGTGATCGACCTGCGCAGCGACACCCTGACCAGGCCGACCGACGCGATGCGCCAGGCGATGGCGCGCGCCGAGGTCGGTGACGACGTGTACGGCGAGGACCCGACGGTCGCGCGCCTCGAGGAGCGGGTCGCCGGCCTGCTCGGCCACGAGGCCGCGCTGTTCACCCCGACCGGGTCGATGGCCAACGTGCTGGCCGTGCGCTCGCTGGTCGGGCCGGGCCAGGAGGTGCTCTGCGAGGCCAGCGCGCACATCGCCCGCGCCGAGCTCGGCGCGCACGGTGCCTACACGGGCCTGACCATGCGCACCTGGATCCACCCGCGCGGCCAGGTCGACCTGGCGGCGATCCGCACGATCTTCGCCCCCGACATGGGCCCGTTCTTCGTGCCGACCGCGGCCATCTCGGTCGAGAACACCCACAACTTCGCCGGGGGAGCGGTGCTGCCGCTCGACGACCTGCGCGACCTGCGCGAGTACGCCACCGCAGCCGGCGTCGGCGTGCACGTCGACGGCGCCCGGATCTGGAACGCGCACGTGGCGACCGGCACGCCGCTCGCGGAGTACGGCGCGATCGCCGACGTGCTGTCCGTGTGCCTCTCCAAGGGCCTCGGCGCCCCGGTCGGCTCCCTGATGGTGGGCAGCAGCGACGCGATCGCCGAGGCTCGGGTGTGGCGCAAGCGGATGGGCGGCGGGATGCGCCAGGTGGGCATCCTGGCCGCGGCCGGGCTGCACGCGCTCGACCACCACCTCGAGCGGCTGGCCGACGACCACGAGCACGCCCGGCTCCTGGCCGAGGCCTGCGGCATCGACCCGGCGGAGGTCGACACCAACATCGTGGTCGTCCACCGCGCCGACGCCGCCGACTTCGTCGCCGCCGCCCGGGACGAAGGGGTGCTCGTCTCCGCGGTCGGCCCCACCGCCGTACGCCTGGTCACGCACCTCGACGTGACCCGCGAGGACGCCGAGAAGGCCGCGGCGGTGCTGGCCCGCCTGGCGTGACGCGTGCCTAGGACGCACCTACCAGCGACACGTCGCTGATCGCGGTGTAGTCGCGGGCCGCCCGGCCCTGGCCCGGCGCCGAGACGGCGACCAGCCGGAGCGTGACGGTCGTGGTGGTGACATCGACGTCGACGGACTGGACCGCGGTCGTGTCGTCGAGGTCCTGGGTGATCGTGGTGCCGTCGTCGAAGACCCACTCCACGCTGGTGACCCGGCGGTTGCCGTGGTACCAGTCGAGCTCGCGTCCCTCGGCGTCCCGGGCGGTCTTCGCGTACCCGTTGACCAGCCCCACGCTGCGCAGCCGGGTCTCGGCGGCCAGGGTGATGACCAGCTCCTCACCGGTGCCGTCACCGGGCATCCGCCAGGTGGTCTCCGGGATCCCGTCGAGGAGGTTCTCGCCCGCGTAGTCGACCCGGTTGCCGGACACGTCCTGGCCGGGCGGGGCGGTGTCCGGCACCTCGACGCTCGCCTCGGCGGTGACCCGGGCCGGGTCGTGGCCGGGCTCGTCCTGCGACGGGGGCGAGGCCGGGCCCGAGGATGCCGGCGGCTGCGAGCTCGTGGGGCGTCGGGCGTCGGGGCCGGAGTCGTCGCCGGTGAGCAGCCAGACGCCGAGTCCGGCGACGACGACCAGGGCCAGGGCCGCGGCGGCCCACAGTCCCCAGGGCGGGCCGGGCCGGCGGTGTGCGGCGGCCGACGGCTCCACGGCCTCGTCGGCGAACAGCGGGTACCGCGGCGCAGGAGGCACCGCGACCGCGGGTCGCTCGGCGGTGTCGGTGCGCCAGCCCTGGTCGATGGGCTGGCCGATGGGGTGGCCGCAGTTCGTGCAGAAGCGGCCGACCCCCAGCTCGTGGCCGCAGCTGACGCAGAACCTCATGTGACTCCTCGCGGGCCGGCGTCAGTCTGAGCGCGCCCGGCCCGGCGACAGACTAGTGGTGCGGGACCACCGGCGCCGCGTCAGCCTGCGTGGTCGGCCGCGGGTCGGCGGCCGACCATCTCGGGGAGCCGGCGTACCGCCTGGGCCAGGTCGCGCAGCTCGGAGCCGAGCAGGGCCTGGGGTCCGTCGCACAGGGCGGTCTCCGGGTCCGGGTGGACGTCGACGATCACGCCGTCGGCGCCGACGGCGATCGCGGCCCGCGACAGCGGGACGACCAGGTCCTTGCGGCCCGCAGCGTGCGAGGGGTCGACGACGACCGGGAGGTGGCTGGTGGCCTGCACGACGGGCACGGCGGAGATGTCGAGGGTGTTGCGGGTGGACGGCTCGAAGGTCCGGATGCCGCGCTCGCAGAGGACCACGTCCAGGTTGCCGCGCTGGGCGATGTACTCCGCCGCCATCAGCCACTCCTCGATCGTGGCCGTCATCCCGCGCTTGAGCAGCACCGGCTTCCCGGACTCGCCGACGGCCTGGAGCAGCCCGAAGTTCGCCATGTTCCGCGTCCCGACCTGGAGCATGTCGGCGTGCTCCGCGACCACGGCGACGTCGCGGGCGTCGACCACCTCGGTCACGACCGGCAGCCCGGTCGCGGCGCCGACGTCGGCGAGGATCCTGAGCCCGGCGACGCCCAGCCCCTGGAAGGCGTACGGCGAGGTCCGTGGCTTGAACGCGCCGCCGCGCAGGATCGTCGCCCCCGCGGAGCGGGCCATCTGCGCCGCCTCGAGCGTCTGCTCCGCGGTCTCGACCGCGCACGGTCCCGCGATCAGCGTGAACGTCTCCGGGCCGATCGGGACCTGGCGGCCGGGGGCGCCGACCCAGACGGTGGACCGGTCCGGGTGGTGCTGGCGGCTGACGAGCTTGTAGGGGTCGGAGATCCGGTGCACGTCGGCGACGCCGCGCAGGGTGCGGAGGTTGAGGTGGTGGAAGGAGTCGATGTCGCCGACCAGTCCGATGATCGTGCGGACCACGCCGGTCGAGACGAACGCCTTGCCGCCGACGCTCTCGACCCGCGCGACGACGTGGGCGACGTCCTCGGCGGTGGCAT
This sequence comes from Nocardioides sp. JS614, assembly GCF_000015265.1. Classification (NCBI taxonomy): domain Bacteria; kingdom Bacillati; phylum Actinomycetota; class Actinomycetes; order Propionibacteriales; family Nocardioidaceae; genus Nocardioides; species Nocardioides sp. JS614. Next base: position 3,294,263 of record NC_008699.1, on the reverse strand, counting down.
CGGGGGACATCACGACGACCATGCGGGACTCCTCTCGGGGGCGGGAGAACCGTAGGTGACCGGCGGCGGCCGGACGGCCGCGACTCAGCATCCGGACGGACCCGATGCGGAGGAGGCCGAGCCTTGGGAGGCCCGAGGGTGCCCGTGCCATCGCCCGCCGCTGCGCTGCGGGGGAGGGCTACCGACACCCTCGGACCGGGAAAATGCTAGGACCGGTGGCCCGCCTCGCGTCGCGGAACGAGTGGTACTAGGACCATTGGGCAGAGCGACTCCGAGCAGCGCCGGCAGCGGTGTGATCACACGGCGATGTGAGGCACTTCACCCTCGACCTTGCGGCGCGGGGCCAGCTCGACGGTGAGCATCGCGGCCAGCACCATCAGGCCGCCGACGAGCATCCGCATGGTCACCGACTCCCCACCCAGGAGCACGGCGAAGAACGCCGCGAACACCGGCTCCATGCTCATCACGATCGCGGTCCTCGTCGCCGACAGGTGGGCCTGCGCCCAGGTCTGACCGAGCAGCGCGAGCGCGGCGGGGAAGACCGCCATGTAGACCACCGAGAGCCAGTCGCTCCCGTTGTCGGGCAGCACGATGCCGTGCGGGGCGCTGGCCACGAGGCCGATCCCCGCCACCACCACGACCTGCAGGATCGACATGCCCAGCGCGTCCCGGGTGCTCGACCACGCGCCCAGCCCCACGATGTGCAGCGCGAAGAGCATCGCCGCGACCAGGGTGATCGCCTCGCCGTAGCCGACGGAGAAGCCCTGCAGGGTGAGCACGGCCAAGCCCGCGGCGGCAAGCAGTACGGCGAACCAGGTCGCTCGGGTGATCCGGTTGCGCAGCAGCACGGCCGCGAACAGCGGGGTGGCGATCACGTACATCCCGGTGATGAACCCGGACACGCTGGCCGAGGTGTGGGCGAGTCCGCTGGTCTGCAGGATCTGCCCGACGCCGTACAGGCCACCGAGCGCGGCGGCCTGCCGGCGCGCGGCAGGGGAGAGCCGCAGCACCGCGCGCGGCGCGACCGCGAGGAGCAGGATGCCGGCGATCGAGAAGCGGACGGCGATGAAGTCGACGGCCGGGATCCGGTCGAGCAGGTCGTGGATCAGGAAGAACGTCGACCCCCAGCACGCGGTGATGCCGAGCAGCGTCGCGGTGGCGAGCAGGGTGGTGCGCCTCATCCGCGCAGCTTCTTCAGCAGCGGGATGTCGCGGTTGTCGACGTCGCGCGAGTCGGGCGTCTCGAGGATGAACGGCACGCCTTCGGTGGCCGGGTGCGCGAACAGCTCGGTGAACGCGCCCTCGCCGATGTGGCCCTCGCCGATCCGCTGGTGCCGGTCCTTGAAGGCGCCGCGGACGTCCATCGAGTCGTTGGCGTGCACCAGCCGCAGCCGGCCCGGGCCGCCGATCTCGACCACCCGGTCCACGGTCGCGGTGGTGCCGCCCGGCTCGTCCAGCGGCGCCCCGGCGGCGAACACGTGGCAGGTGTCCAGGCAGATGCCGGCCTTCGGGTGGTGGTCGAGGGCCTCGAGGTACGGCGCGAGGTCCTCGACGCCGGCGCACAGGGAGCGGCCCTGGCCGGCGGTCGGCTCGAGCAGCAGCCAGGGTGCATCGTCGCCGGCGACGGCGTCGAGCAGGGGCAGGAGTCCCTCGCGCACCTGCCGCATCGCGCGCGCGTGCCGCGCGAGGCTGTCGCCCTCGCCGGGGTCGACGTACGACCCGGTGTGCACGACGACGCCCTCGGCGCCGATCTCCGCCGCCCGCTTGAGGTTGTGCGCCACCGAGGCCACCGAGCGCTCGTAGGTCGCCGGGGTCGGCGAGCCGAGGTTCACGAGGTACGGCGCGTGGATGAACACCCGGGTCCCGCGCGCGGCCATCAGGTCGCGGAAGCGCGCGTCGTCGGCCGGCTTGCCCTCGCTCAGCGCCCAGCCGCGGGGGTTGCCGGTGAAGACCTGGAAGGTCTCGCAGGCGACCAGGTCCGCGTTCGCGACGGCGCCGTCGACGAGGCCCTTGCCGACGAGCACGTGGGTCCCGATCGGGTTGCGGAGGGCGGGGTCGAGCACCCGCACAACCTACTCGGCGCCGACGGTCGTCCCACCGTCGCCCACAGACGTCGCGGGCACGTCGATGGCATCGAGCGGATCCGGCGACTGGGATGCCACATGCTCAGGGTGGCGCAGTTGCATTGACAGGCCGGGCATCTCGCCCACTTTGACGCAGGTCGAAACGGCCCGAATGACAGACCACTCTCACGGGCCAAGAGTGCTCGCCCCTGGCTCGGCGCCTCTAGGAGCGCACCTTCGAATGAGCCAGCGTCGCCAGCGAGCCCAAAGAGATGAACGATCGTGTCTCTGCGCTGCTTGCCGGGACGCTGGTCGGTATCCCGCACCCGAGGCTGGTAGTCGCTGAACCGCTGGCCTTCACCTATGTACCGATTGCGGTACCCGATCGCACAACGTGCCTAGGCATCACAGCTAGCGCGCTCGAAGCCCACTCCGGGCAGATGGCGCACCACCCGCGTGCGGTCGCCTCAATCCGGCTCGACGTCCTCGACTAGATCGCGCAAGTACGTTCGCTGAGCCAACTCAGTAACCCTCAGCTCGCGGCGCCCTTGGTCGAATTTGTCACGATCCACCAAGCCTCTCTCGGCCAAGTTGACCGCCCGCTTCCCAACGAGTTGATACGAGCAGTCCAGTTCGCCAGCGACCTCGGCGGCATAAAGAGCCCGCTCTTCGGTTCCAAGTGTGTGAAGAATCCCAAGCTCAACCTTTGGCAGGAGAAGTTCAGGATCAATCTCTCGAAGGGTGGCCTCGTACTTCTTCGAGAGGTTCGTAATGACACACTTGCCCGTTCTGCATTCTGGACAAAGCATGTCAAACATTTGTAGGGCGGGAAGCGCTTCATGATCGAAGTTGTGGCCGCATGAGTCGCAGACGATTTCCTGATTCATTCTGACGTACTCTTGGAGGATCGCAGTGACATCGAACACTCGTTCCACGTAGTACAGCCGGTACTCGCGCTTCCCCTCAGGACGTCCGAACTCAATGCTCTGCTTTTGACATAGCCCGTAGTTAAGGGCGTAAACGGTGACCTTCCGACCGTCTCGGTCACTCATCACATAGTACTTGGTGATGAAGAAGTTCAACTCCAAGGTTGCGAGCAGAGCCTCCATTTGCGTCGCAACGTGGAAATGGCTCGTAGGTGGGCGACCTTCGAGGTCTCGCATTACTGCCGAGGTGGTGTGATACCGCAACTCACGCGCTCGGATGACGAGGGCGTCGAGTAGTTCTTTGAGACTAAAGATGGAAGATCGTTCATCGAAGCTCTCGTGCAGGAATCGATTCATGGCGAAATACGCCTCAATCTTTTCCTCGTAGTACCTACGCGCCGCGTCCCGGATCGAGGCAAGATTGATTTTCTGCCCATAGATGAGATTCGACTCGTACATGAAATACAATACGTAGCCAATATTACGGGGGTTTGCCATGGTGGCGAAGAACAATTGACGCCACAATTCATCTCCACCGGAGCGACGCGTGTCGAAGACATCGCCGAGCGCTTGAACACCAAAGTGCTCGAGACGCCGCGTGATCAGACGGCGCGTGAAGTCGACCGCCTTCTCTTCCATCCCCGCGATGTCGGCGGTGCCGTACAGGCTGTAGATGTCGAGGCTGATCTCATCAATCTTCGTCTTATCGATTTGGCCGTAGTAGATGCGGCCGGGATAGGCAGCGATCTTGAACTTAATCAACTCTTCAGACCAATTGTTCAAGGGCCCGAGGAGAGCGTCTACGACGACCTGCATGGCGGGGGGCGGAAGCTCCGAAAAATCGTCTACGAAGACGAACAACTGTGTCAGTCCGACTCGATTCAGCAACTCCTTGAGTTGCAGTATATACGACTTGATGTCGAAGACGCGAACCAAGATATCCGCAAACTGCCGTTCACGCTCCGACCCGAACGTGTAGCTCGTTTGGTCTTCAAACGCAAGGGAGGCCTCGGGCCCTGTGGCACCCGCGCCAACCTTTCCGGACACACCTTGCTTGTTGATGACCTCGTCGGAGTCCTGCCTGCGCTCTTCGACTAAACGGGTGGAAACAACACTGATAAAGCGGTCCGCGTCAGCTGCCTCAAGGAGGGCATCCAAGCCCTCAAACAGATCATCCACGGATCCACCTACCGAGTTCTTAACTTTCTGCCATAGAGAGACCTTGATTCGGCTCTTGATCTCTTCGCGGATTGCTCGGATCATCGCGGCCAAGAATGCTCGATGGAGAAGCAACGACTCCATCTCGTCCAAGTTCATGGCACCCGGCATTGCCGATAGCTTCGCGGCCAGACCCGGATCGACCTGGCTGGATTCGTAGATGGTCTTGATGTCGATGTATGCGGACGCTTTTCCAGCTTTCCGCAACTCATGTTGCGCGCGCTGGAAGACCGTCGATTTGCCAGTGCCCTTCCGCCCGACCAGGAAAGTAGTGTTGCTCTTCAACATCGTCTGGAGAACGTGGTCATTCGGCAAGGGATCCACGTACAAATGCTCGACTAGCGACTCCCCGCGAGCGTCCGAAAGCTCCGCGCGTCTGTACAGTTTCAAGGACTGAGCAGCCTCATGAAACGCCTTCAAGTTGCGCTCGGATATGTTTGGCATCGTCGCATGGCCTCCCGATCGTGGGTCCGCGCCCTACCCTGCCACGAATTATGAGCAACACAGAGTCAGATGGTGCAGATCGGGTTCACCGCGTTCGGACTCCGCTACACCCTGGAGGCAGCGGGGCCCAGAACGTCGGAGAGAGGTCAGGGCTGGATGGGGAAGGACACACGCTTCGAGACAATCAGCGCCCGCGACTCGCTTTCCTTGTCGGCGGCGCGGACGTAGTCGGCGCGGATGTGCTGCGGGGTCAAGAGGGTGACCCCGCAGCCGTCGAACGCCTCGATCCGCGCGAGCACGTGCTCAGCCCAGTGCCCACCGAGTTCCGCCTCGCGGTGAGCGCCTTGTGGGTGTGCAGCGGCAACGACATCTCCTGCTCACTGGTGAGGAACTCGCCTGCGACGATCGGATCCTCCGACTCGACAAGCGCCACGAGGTTGGCCAGTCCGCCCATGCACACGACGGGCTTGATCACATGGTCACCCTGCTGGTGCCAATCGGAGCCGAACCGGCCGCTGTCAACCGACAGGCGGTGTCCAGCGTCAACGGCCGCCGCTGGCGCACCGAACGCCTTCACGAAGGTGCGGCCGAACTCCTTCCCAGCGCCCAGATCCGCCAGCAGCGCAGACGTCGCACGTCGTTCCCGCTCCTCGACGCCGTTGATACCCGAGGTCGGAATCAACCGTGCCTCGTGCCAAGACTCCTCGCTCACCGCTACAACCCCCGTACCACGTCACGCGCGCGCCGACCCGCGCCACTGGACCGCGCCTCGAATCCAGGCGCATCCCGGCGACGGCTAACCTCGCCAGCCGACCGGCGCGACCAGGACACACCAGTCACACGAGCCACGGCACCACGCAGAAGCGGTTCTCGACGGCGCGCGCAGGGCCATCTGTCTGCAGGCTGCGCTGAACTGAACGTTACGTCGACGGGCGGCCCACCCCGCCGCCGTGAATGCTTCCCGCATGCCGGCTACTCATGGGCTAGACAAAGCCGCGTCATACCGCCGCCAATGACGTCGACCTAAACGACTCAGTTAGGCGGCGAAGTCGTCGGCGATCTCGATGTGGATGGGGCTGTGCCAGAGCTCGATGACCATGGGCTTGCGCGGCGGCGGTGCTGGCTGGTCCTCGGTGGACGCGTCGGTGAGGCGGCGGGTGCCGGTGTGGTCGACGAGGTAGAAGCCGCCGTGGGGGTCGCGCCACATGTAGATGCCGGGGAAGGGCTGCTTGACCTGCCAACCCGCGCCATGCGTCTTGATCCGGTGGTGCAGGGTGGTCATCGGCCCGTAGTTGCCCACCCCGCTGACACCACCCTGGTCGTAGGGGATGGTGTGGTCGATCTGCATGCCCGGTGAGGTGCAGGAGGCGAAGGGGAAGGTGTCGGCCGGCGTCATCAGATGCACGGCCCGCCTATGTCGGTCGGGGATCTCGTAGGAATCCACCGGGGCTTGGTCGGCGAGGTCGAGGACCGGACGGATCGTGAACCGCGCGTGCGGGCCGAGGAACCGGCGGACCCACGCCTGGGTGACCGGACCATGGCCCTCGACCCGGACGATCCCCTCGGAACTCTGGGTGCGGTCGGCGTCGGGGTCGGCGTAGGTGTGCACGTACAGGCACACCTGCGGCAGCAGGTCCGCCAGGTCGGTGTCGGCCGGCGCGCCGGAGACCAGCAGCAGGAAGGCGTGCACCCGCCGGTCATCCTCACTCTGCAGGTGGGGGGCGTCGGGCAGGGTGTCGGCGAGCTGCTTGGCTCGTTGGGTGACGTAGTCGTCGATGGCCTCGATGGTGGGCAGGTCGGCGTGCACCAGGAACGAGGCCATTCCATGGGTCTGGTCGGCGACGGTGCGGCGGACCTTCTTGGCGAACCTCGCCTTGGCGGCGCGCTCCTCCTTCTCCCGGGCCGCCTCGGGGGCGGCCTGGGCGACCGTGCCGGCCACCAGCTCCTCGAACCGGGACCAGGGCAGCCGCCCGTCCGCGGACTCGAAGACGCGAGCATCGACGTAGGCCGCCTGCTCGGCGGCGAGGGTCCGGGTCTTGGTGGTCACGTAGCGGGCATAGGAGGCGCGGACCTCCCCGGCCTCGACCCGCGCCCACAGGCGCGGGAACCGGTGCTGCAGGTCCAGGGCGTCCCCGATCAGAGACGCCGCCGCATACGGTGAGCGGCCGATCCGGGCCCCGAACTCCGCGGCCGCGAACTCGCTCACCTCCGGAGTCCCCTCCCCACCCAGCCGACGCGCCCGTTCGCGACCCGGCAAGTCCACCTCGACCGGATCCAGCCGGTTCGCCGGGTGCACGATCGCCCACTGATACGCCAGCCGCAACAGCTCGGTCTCCGCGTCACGAATCGACCGCGCGCACGCACCGGCCAGGTCGAGGATCCGCTCCTCCGACCGGTCCGCCCAATCGCGTGCCGTGCTCATGAGACCAGTACAACAGGGGCCACCGACAGTCCCTCCGAGCCCGTGTTTGCCCAGGTCAGAGAGGGTGCGAGGTCCTGCGGGGGCGCGGGGTTTCGAGGCTCGCTGCGCTCACATCTCAACCTCCGCCGACGGTGACCACGTCATCTCGTTCCCGCCACCGCAAACACGGACGTCTCGCAGGCCGACAACGGTCCGCGCGGTGACCGGGTCAGCGTCAGATGAGCGTCAGGGTGATCGTCGACCCGAAGGGCACCATCTCGCCGCCGCCGGGGTCCTGGGAGAACACGTAGCCCAGGCCCAGATAGCCCGAGGCCTTCTCGGTGACGACCCGGAAGCCGAGCGCCTCGAGCGTCGCGGTCGCGGCGTCGACCCCCTGCGCGCGCACGGAGGGGACCTCGACCAGGTGCGGGCCCTTGGAGACGACGAACGAGACGCTGTCCCCGCGATGCAGCGTGGTGCCGGCGGGCGGGTCCATCGAGATCACGTCGCCGGCGGCGACGTCGTCGTTGTACTCCTCGCTGGCGACAGCGGCGTCGAGCCCCTTGCCCTCGGCCCAGGCCATCGCCTCGTCGGCGTCCTTGCCGACCCAGTCCTTGAGCGTGACCGGCTTGGGGCCCTTGCTGACCACGAGGTCGACGGCGGCGTCGGGGCGCAGCGTCGTCCCGGCCTTGGGCGAGCTCGAGATGACGACGCCCTTCTCGACGGTGTCGGACCACTTCTCGGTGCTGGTGCCGAAGGCGAGATGGGTCTCGGCGAGGGCGTCCTGGGCCTGGTCAACGGTCAGCCCCTTCAGCTTCGGCACGTCGTAGCGCTCCTTGCCCAGCGAGAGCACGACGGTGACGGTGCCGCCGTCGAGCACCTTCGACCCGGGCTCCGGGTCGGTGGCGACCACCCGGCCGGCGGGAACCGTCTCGGAGTAGGCCTTGTCGCCCCACGCGACGTCGAGGCCGGCCTCGTCGAGCCGCTGCTCCGCGGCCGCCTTCGTCAGGCCGAGCACCCCGGGCGTCGAGGTGTAGCGCCCGTCGAGGAACCACCAGGCGCCCGCGCCGGCACCGGCCACCAGGAGCAGGGCTGCCAGCAGCAGGACCAGGCCGCGGCGGGAGCGTCGTGGCCGTCTCGGCGGCGGGGTACGCCGCTCCGGTCCCGCGGACGGTGGTGAGGCCGAAGGGCGTTCGAGCAGCTGGATGGGCGTCGTCCGGTCGACGACCGCCTCGTCCGGGATGGCCAGCTCGACGGGCTGGGTCTGCAGCAGGAGCGGGGTCAGGTCGGCCGTCAGGTCCGGGTCGTCGTGGACGCCCTCGGCCAGCGCATGGCTGACCCGGTGCAGCTGGTGCAGGAGCACGCCGGCGTCCGCCGGCCGCAGGCCGCGGTCGCGGGCGGTGGCGCGGGCGACGAGCGCGTCGACGTACGCCGGGATCCCGGGCTCGAGCGTGGAGGGCGCCGGGACGTCCTCGTGGACGTGCTTGTAGGCGACCTGGATCGGCGTCTCGCCCTCGTGCGGCTTGCCGCCGGTGAGCAGCTCGAAGAGCACCACGCCGGCGGCGTACACGTCGGCGCGGGCGTCGGCGCGGCCGTCGACGACGAGCTCGGGGGCCAGGTAGGAGACGGTGCCGATCAGCACCCCGCCGGTCGCGGTGTGCTGGGTGTCGGCGCTGACCGCGCGGGCCAGTCCGAAGTCGGCGACCTTCACCCTGCCGTCGGCGGCGATCAGCACGTTCTCCGGCTTCACGTCGCGGTGGATGATGCCCGCCCGGTGGGCGGCCGCCAGCGCGGACAGCACCGGCTCTATCAGTGCGAGCGCCCGAGCCGGGGGCATCGGGCTCTCCTTGCGGATCACGTCGCGCAGGGTGACGCCCTCGACCAGCTCCATCGCCAAGAAGACCGTGCCGTGGTCGTCGCCCTGGTCGTAGACCGCCACGACGTTGGGGTGCGAGAGCCGCGCCGCCGAGCGTGCCTCGCGCACGAACCGCGCGGCGAACTCGTCGTCGTCGCCCAGGCCCGGGTGCATCACCTTGACCGCCACGGTGCGGTCGAGGCGGATGTCGGTGGCCTCGTAGACGCTGGCCATGCCGCCGCGGGCGATCCGGGCGCCGATCCGGTAGCGGCCCTCCAGCAGCCGGCCGGTCATGGGGTCGCCAGCCGCGTCGGCGCCCGCGTGGGCGTGCCGATCTGACTGCCGGTCTGGCGGCACAGCGACCCTCCTGCGCACCTGTTGGGGAAGGACCAGGTTGCTCAATCGTACGGACGCGGGGGCCCGGGAGCGTGCTGAGCCGCCTCCGGCGTGGCGTGGGCCACGGTGGAAGACTGGTGGCCATGAACCAGCCACGACTCGCCGACGCCGACCTCGCCGCCCTCGTCCCCGAGTGGCTGGACTGGGCCGAGACCGCCCGGCGGCTCGGCGTCACGGTCGCGAAGGTGCGCACGATGATCCGTGAGCACGAGCTCGCCGCCGCCGTGCCGACGCCGGGCGCCGGCCAGCAGGTGCCGGCCGCCTTCATCCAGGACGGCGTCGTCGTCAAGGGCCTGCCCGGGCTGCTCACGATGCTGCACGACGGCCGCTACGACGACCGCGAGTGCATCGCCTGGCTGTTCACCGACGACGACCTGCCCGGTCGCCCGATCGACGCCCTGCGCGAGAACCGGGGCTCGGAGGTCAAGCGCCGGGCCCAGGCGATGGCCCTCTAGCGGCAGCTCGGGACGCCGGCCGCACGCGCGACCGGTCGGGCTCAGACCACCCGCTGGGTGGCGGCCGACGCCAGCTGGCGCAGCACCCGACGGGCGTCGTCGTGGATGTCGGCCTTGTCCAGCGCGGTGACGGCGTGCGTGGCCAGTTCGGTGATGACCGCCTCGACCTGGGCGTGCGCCCCCGAGGCGGCGATGATGCGGCGCAGCTCGGAGACCTGCTCGACCGTGAGCGCGGTGCCGAGCGAGCGGTCGAGGAGGGCGGCGTCGGCCGGGGGCGCGGCGTCGAGGGCGAGGGCGACCAGCACCGTGCGCTTGCCCTCGATCAGGTCGTCGCCGGCCGGTTTGCCGGTCGTCTCCGGGTCGCCGAACACGCCGAGGAGGTCGTCCCGGAGCTGGAAGGCCTCGCCCAGCGGCAGCCCGAACGCCGACAGCTCCGCCATCGTCTCCGGGCCCGCCCCGGCCAGCGCCGCACCGATGTGCAGCGGCCGCTCGATGGAGTACTTCGCCGACTTGTAGCGCAGCACCGTCATCGCGGTCTCGACGTCCGCGCGGCCGCGGGCCTGCACCGACACGTCGAGGAACTGCCCGGCGATCACCTCGGTGCGGCAGCGGTCGAAGACCTCCAACGCCGGGGCGACCTGGGCGATCGGGAGGCCGCAGCGGCGGAGCAGCTCGTCGGCCCAGCTCAGCAGCAGGTCGCCGAGCAGGATCGCCGCGGCCGCGCCGTACTGCTCGGGGTCGCCGCGCCAGCCGGCCGCGCGGTGCTCGCTCTCGAACAGGCGGTGGGTGGCGGGGTGGCCGCGGCGGGTGTCGGAGGCGTCCATCAGGTCGTCGTGGACCAGCGCGCTGGCGTGCAGCAGCTCCAAGGAGGCACAGGCGCGCACCAGCGCGGTCTCGTCGGGTACGTCGGCGGCGACCGCCCGGTGGCCCCAGTAGCAGAACGCCGCCCGGAAGCGCTTCCCGCCGGAGACCGACGTGTGCGCCTCGCGCACGAGCCGCGCGGCGTCACCGCCCAGTGGGCCGAGCTGGCCGGCCTGCTCGTCGACGAAGGCGTCGACCGCGGTCTGGATGCGGTCCCGGAAGGACGCGCTGTCCCAGTCGCCCTCGCTCGCCCTCACGGCCCCGAGACTAGCCAGTGGACGCCACCGGGCGGCGGCCGGTCCCGAACCTAGGATGTCGCCCATGGCGAACCAGCGGACCCGGAGGATCGGCGACCTCGTCCGCGAGGGCGAGCGGTCCTTCTCGTTCGAGTTCTTCCCTCCGCGCGACGAGGCGGGGGAGGAGCAGCTCTGGTGCGCGATCCGCGAGCTCGAGTCGTTCCGGCCCACCTTCGTCTCGGTGACGTACGGCGCGGGCGGGACCACGCGACACTCCACGGTCCGGATCACCGAGCGGATCGCCGCGGAGACGTCGCTGACCGCGATGGCGCACCTGACCTGCGTGGGGCACACCCGCGCCGAGCTCGAGACGATCCTCGACACCTACGCCGAGGCCGGCATCGGCAACGTGATGGCGCTGCGGGGCGACCCGGCCGAGGGCCCGCGGGCCGAGTGGGCGCCCACCGACGGCGGGCTGACCTACGCCGAGGAGCTGGTCCGGCTGGTCCGCGGGCGCGGCGACTTCAGCGTCGGCGTGGCGGCGTTCCCCGAGGGGCACCCGTCCGCGACCTCGCTCGACCACGACGCCGACGTGCTCGTCGCGAAGGCCCGGGCCGGCGCGGAGTTCGCCGTCACCCAGATGTTCTTCCGCGCGTCCGACTACTTCGCGCTCGTCCAGCGGGTCCGCGACCGCGGCGTGGACCTGCCGATCCTGCCCGGCATCATGCCGATCCTGAACCTGGCCAACATCCGGCGCCAGGGCGAGCTGATCGGCACCGAGGTGCCGGCCGAGGTGGTCCGCCGGATCAGCGCCCACGACGGCGACCCGATGGCGATGCGGGCCGAGGGCATCGCGATCGCGGCCGAGCTCTGCGACGAGCTCCTCGCCGGGGGCGCGCCGGGCCTGCACTTCTACACGCTCAACCGGTCCAAGGCGACCCGCGAGATCTTCGCCGCCCTCAACCTCCCCGTCTGATCGCGCGGCGGCCGCTCGGTCAGGCCGGCCCCACCTCGGCCGCCACCAGCGCCGCGGAGAGCCCCACGAACGGCAGCCCGGCGCCCGGGGTGGCGTGCGCGCCCGCGGCGTACACGCCCGGCACCGGCGTGGTCGGGCCGAGCCGCTGGCGCACCGTCGCCCGGCCCTGCCAGAGCACCCCCATCGGCGACCCGCTCCACCGCTCGACCTGGTCCCGCGGGCTGCGGTCCACCCGGGTGACGACGTGGGGCCGCAGGTCGATGCGGTGCCGGGCCAGCGCCCGGAGGATGTCCTCGGAGAGCCGGCCGCGGCCGTGCACGGTGAGCGCGGCGCCGCCGTCCGGGGCGCTGCCACCGGTGCGCACCACGAGGGTCGGGTCGCCGTGCAGCACCAGCTCGTGGGGCAGGTCGGCCGGTGCGGTGTCGAGCCCGACGTGCACGACGACCGGCGGGATCGCGGGCATGGTGCGCACGACGTACGGCGCGAGCGCGGGCAGCCGGCGCGGGTCGACGGCACACACCACGACCTCGGCGTCCAGGTCCCCGGCGGTGGTGCGCACGGCGACGGCGCGGCCGTCGCTGACCACGACGTCGGTGGCCTCCGTCCCGGTCAGCGTGGTGACCCCCCGGGTGGCCAGCCGGTCGGCGAGCGCCGCGCCGAGGCGGGCCATCCCGCCCTCGACGGTCCAGGCGCCGAAGCGCTGCTCGACGTAGGCGGTCACGCCCAGCCAGGCCGGCACGTTGCGCAGGTCGTGGCCCTCGGCGACCAGGGGGTGCCCGGCGACCATCCGCAGCCGCTCGTCCCTGAAGGTGCGCTTGAGCCGCCGGGCCAGCGTCTCGCGGCTGTCCAGACGGGCGGCCAGGTCACCCGGCAGGTCGTCGGGCCGCCACGGGTTCTCGAGGTAGCCGCGGCGCAGCACGTCCCAGTCCTCGGCGTACGACGCCACGTGGTCGACCCAGCGCTGGCCGAGCCCGGGCGCCAGGTCGTCGAACGCGCGCAGCTGCGCGGCCCGGCCGGACGCCACCCGCACGGCGGTGCCGTCCTCGAAGCGGTGCTCGCGCACCAGGTCGAGCGGCACCAGCTCCAGCTCGCGCTCGACAGGCCGGCCCGACTTGCGGAACAGGTCGCGGATCACCGCGGGCAGCAGGGTGTACGTCGGGCCCGCGTCCCAGGAGAACCCTTCCGCGCTCACCTCCGACAGGGCGCCGCCGAGCCGGGCCGCGCGCTCGACCAGCGTGACCTCGTGGCCGAGCTTGGCCAGGCGGACGGCCGAGGCGAGCCCGCCGAAGCCGCCACCCGCCACCACGACCCGTGCCATGGGGCGAACCCTAGAGCCCGGGATCCCGGATCAGGACTCCGCGTCGAGCACCCGGCGCAGCGAGTCCGCGTCGCGACCCACCACCGTGGTCCCGTCCGCGGCGGTGATGATCGGCCGCTGGAGCGCCCGGGGGTGCGCGGCCAGCGCCGCCAGCCAGTCCGCGCGGTGCGCGGCGTCGCGCGGCAGGTCGATGCCCTCCTCGGCGGCCTCCTTCGAGCGGGCCACGTCCCACGGCTCCAGGCCGAGGCGGTCGACCACCTCACCGAGCTCGGCCGCGGTCGGCGGCTGGTCGAGGTAGCGCCGCACGGTGTACTCGACCCCGGCGGCGTCCAGCTCGGCCACGGCGGTGCGGCACTTCGAGCACGCCGGGTTGAGCCAGATCTCCATCACTCCACCTCCATCGTGGGCGCGCCGGTCATCGCGGCGAGCTCGTCGTACGTCGTCGAGAAGACCGCGGCGGGATGCCCGGCGGCCGCCCACACGACGTCGTACCGGCGCAGCCACGAGTCCAGGTACGTCGGGACCTCCGACGGATGCCCGATCGGGGAGACCCCGCCGATCGCCTGTCCGGTGTGCTCGCGCACGAACTCCGGCGTGGCCCGCTTGAGCTTGGTCACACCCAGCGCGGCCGCGACCTTCGTCGTGTCGACGCGATGGGCACCCGAGGTCAGAATGAGCACCGGCGAGCCGTCGGCGTCGAACAGCAGGCTGTTGGCGATCGCGCCCACCTCGCAGCCGAGCGCCTCGGCGGCCAGCGCGGCGGTGTGCACGGAGTCGGGCAGGATGACGACCTGGCCGGTGCCGCCCCGGCGCCGGTGGTCGTCACGGAACCGCGTGATCGTCGGGTGCTCGGTGGTCATACTGCGAGACCCTAGAGTCTTCGAGGAAGTCGGTTCGAGCAGGGGAGAGGAGCGGGGATGAGTGAGCAGCGGCCCGTGGCCGTGACCGGCGCCATCTGGGTGCTGGTGGCCGTGGTCGTGACGAGCGGCGTGACGGCGTTGCTGACGCTGGTCTTCGGTGACGAGCTGGACGCCTCCTGGGCCGCGGACCGGACCGACCTGGGCTCGGTCGAGCCGCCCGCCTTCGCGCCCGTGGCGATCACGATGTTCGTGGTGGTCGCGGTGCTGGCGATCATCCTGCTGCTCTTCCTCGGACAGGGCCACAACTGGGCCAGGGTGCTGCTCAGCGCGCTGGTCGTGATGATGGCGATCGCGACGCTCGCGAGCCTGCGCGCCGACCCACCGACGCTCTTCCTGGTGCTCTCCGTGGTCGCCCTGTCGCTGGACCTGACGGCCGCCGTCCTGCTGTGGCACCCCGACACCCGGGCCTTCACCCGCGCGCTGCCGGAATCGGCCCCGCCGCGCTGACCCCGTCCGGTGCTCACGCCGCACCGGACGCGGGGCCGACCCCGCCCTTGACGCCCGGGGGGCGGCGGGGTGTACCGTGATGGTGTTCGAACAGATGTTCGATCATACCTCGGCGGGGACGACCTCGACCCCCGTCCCCGTCGAGGGCCGGTCCGCCGGTGTTGCCAGGGGTCACCGGTCAGGGGTCGACGGAGAGGACCTCGATGAACCCCTACGCCCTACCCGCCACCACCCACTCCTACCTCGCGCGCTCCGCGGAGTCGCTGAGCGAGGCGATCGCCGCGACCGACGTCCCGGCCCGTTACGCGCATGCCCACGTCGCCGCGCTGCGCGCCGCCGCCGCGCTGCTCGCCGCCCGCGCCCACCCCGAGCCGGCGCGGCGCCGCCCGCAGCGCAACGCCTGGGTGCTGCTGGCCGAGGTGGCGCCGGAGCTGGCGGAGTGGGCCCGGTTCTTCGCCGCCGGCGCGGCCAAGCGGGCGGCCGCCGAGGCGGGTTCGACCCGCGCGGTCTCCGAGCGCGAGGCCGACGACCTGGTCCGCGACGCCGACCGGTTCCTCGCCGTCGTGGAGCGTTCGCTCGGCCTGGTGCCGCATCCCGCGGCCTCGCCGTGGGCGGCGGCGGTGCGCGCCGGCTGACGGAGCGGCTCTCGGGGGTCCTAGGGTTGCCCCATGCCTCCTGACCGGCCCGGCGAACGGCCCAGCGAACGGCCCAGCGAACGGCGCACCGCGGCGCGTACGTCGGTGGTCTGGGACGCGCTGCTCCCGGCGCTGGACGGCGCCGCGCTCGACGTGCTCGACATCGGCGGCGGCACCGGGGGGTTCGCCGTCCGGGTCGCCGAGCTCGGCCACCGGGTGACGGTGGTCGACCCCAGCCCCGACGCGCTCGCGTCCCTGGACCGCCGGGCCCGCGAGGCCGGGGTCACGGTGGCCGGCCGGCAGGGCGACCTGTCCACCCTCCTCGACGTCACCGGCCCGGACGCCGCGGACGTCGTGCTGTGCCATGGGGTGCTCGAGGTCGTCGACGACCCCGGCGCCGCGCTCACCACGCTCCGCCGGGTGCTGCGCCCCGGCGGCACCCTCAGCCTCCTGGTCGGCCAGCGCCACGCCGCGGTCGTCGCCCGGGCGATGGCCGGGCACTTCGCCCAGGCGCTCGCGATGCTCGACCAGGCACCCGGCGGTCCGGCGCGGGACCACGGCGGCCGCTCCGGTCGCAGGTTCACCGAGGACGAGGTCACCGCCCTCGTCGATGGCGCCGGGTTCCAGGTCACCGCCGTGCACGGGATCCGGGTCTTCGCCGACCTGGTCCCGGGCTCCCTGCTGGACCTCGAGCCCGGGGCTGCCGCGGCCCTGGTCGACCTCGAGCGGGCGGTCTCCGAACGGGCCGAGTTCCGCCCGCTGGCGACCCAGTTGCACCTGCTCGCCCGCTGACGCGGTTCGCCGGCGCGCGGGCCGGGAACGGTTCGGTCACGAATTTCCCGAACCCGCCTACCGCGATGACCACCCGCTGCCTAGACTTGAGGCGCTGGCCGACCTACGCGGCGACCACTTGGCGAATGACCCTGAGGGGAGGAACGGTGCCACTCTCGGAAGAGGAGCTCCGACTGCTCGAGCAGATGGAGCGTGCTCTCGTCGAGGAGGACCCCAAGCTCGCCTCGACCCTGCGCGGCACGGCGTTCCGCCGCGCGGCCCGGCGCCGGGCGATCATCGCGGGCGCCTGTTTCGTCCTGGGTGTCGTGGTGCTGATGGCCGGCGCCGTCGCCCAGATCACCCCCCTCGGCATCGCCGGTTTCGTGATCATGCTGGGCTCCGCGACCGTCGCGCTGACCGCGATGCGCGGCCAGTCCGCCTCACCGGCGCCCGACCCGCGCACCCTCCAGCACCCCAGCCGAGGCGGCTTCACCGTCGTCGACGGCGGCCGCTCGGGCCGCAAGTCCCGCCGCCCGCGCCGCCACGGTCACTCCGGGCGCTCCGGCCACTCCTTCATGGAGCGCATGGACGAGCGCTGGCGTCGCCGCCGCGAAGAGGGCGGGTTCTAGCGAGGACGCGTCAGCGTCCGGTCAGTTCGCGTGGTCGACGACCCCGCCGTACCTCGCCTCGACGGTCGGCGCGACCGCCCGCGGCGCCCGGCTGACGAAGGCCAGGACCGACCGCGGCCACCAGGTCGCCCGGCGCCGGGCCGCGCGAGGAGCGCCGCCGGTCAGCGAGGCGATGCAGGTCCGGCCGTCGGCACGGAGCCGGGGCCGGTCGGCGTCGGCGGGGGAGCGCGAATAGCGCAGCCGCTCGACGTCGAGCACGATCCGGTCCAGCGCCGCCGCCCCCTCGGGCGCGATGTCGGCGCCGTGGGCGGGTCGCTCGGCACTGGTCGCGTCCACCGGCAGGCCGAGGTGGTCCACGAGGACGTCGCGGGTCGCCCGCGGGGATCGGCCCGCCGGCCACGGCACGCCCAGGTCCAGTGCGGTGTCGTGCAGCTCGGCCCAGATCGCCTCCGGTCCCGCCACCGTGAGGCGACGCGCGCGCCGGCGACGGCGGACCAGCCGGGGCAGGAGCAGGAGGCCGGCCACGACCAGCAGTCCGGCGCCGCCGCCGAGGACCGGTCCCCACGCGAGGCCGGCGTCGGCCTCGCCGTTCTGTCCGGTGTCGGCGGTCGGGTCCGCGGTCTGGGTGGCCCGGTTCGACGGCCCCGGGATGCTGGTGCTGGATTGCGTCGCCGCGGGGTCGGAGGGGTCCAGGCCGCCCGGCAGGCCGGAGACCGTGTACGACGGCACGCCGGTCGCCCGGTCGGCCGGGGTCGGCTCGAAGCGCACCCACCCGGAGCCGCGGAAGAACAGCTCGGGCCAGGTGTGCATGTCGTGCGAGCTGTAGACCCAGGTGTTGGGACCGTCCGGCTCCGGTGTCAGGAAGCCGACCGCCACCCGTGCCGGGATGCCCAGCACCCGGGCCATCACGGCCATCGCCGAGGCGAACTGCTCGCAGTACCCCACCCGGCCGTCGGGGCCGTCGCCGAGGAACGTGGTGAGAGCGTCGTACCCGTTGCCGGAGGCGTGCGTCTCCAGGGAGTAGGTGAACTCGCTGCGGAACCAGTTCTGCAGGGCCACCGCCTTGTCGAACCGCGTGGTCTGATCCTGGGTCACCTGGACGGCGAGCTGGCGCACGACCAGCGGGAGGTTCGGCGGCAGGTCCGTGAAGATCTCGCTGACCTGGCCCACGGACGAACCGGCCGCGCGCAGCCGCTTCGGGCTGAGGACCAGGTCGAGCGCGCTCATCGTGTAGTGCAGGTCCGCGGTGGTCAGGTCCCCGGGAACGGCCAGGAAGTCCATCGTGGTCGAGTCGTAGCGCCAGTCGCCCTCGGCCTGCACGTTGCTGGCCGGGAACTGCGTCGGCAGCCACCGCGACTCGAACGCCGGCAGGATGGTGACGTCGTAGGGCACTTCTTCCCGGGTCACCTCGGCGTCGACGCCCTGCGGCGGCGGCAGCGCGCCGTCGGCGCCGTGGTTGGTGGGGACGTCGCGGTCGCCGGGCGTCCACTCGACGTCGGTGAAGCGGTTCAGGTCCAGGATCCGCAGGTACGCCGGATTGGTCTCGGTCGTGGTGATCCGCACCAGGTCGGTGTCCTCGCCGCGCTTGAGGTCGCGCACCAGGTCCGCCACCGGGTTCTCGATCCGGATGTTGTCCCCGTCGCCCTTGCCGGGCCCGAAGTCGAACACGTGCAGGCCGAGGGTCGGGACGAGCAGCGGCAGCACCATCGCGAGGGCGGTGGCGGCCCCGCCGATGCCGGTGGCGGTACGCCGAACGGCGTGCGCGCCGGCTCCGAGCGAGATCGGGTCTCCGGTCTCGCGGTCCTCGGCGATCGGTCGGCCCCAGCGGCTGACGTGCTCGGCCTCCTGGAGGAAGAGCATCGCGAGGAAGCCGGCCGCCGTGCCGACGAAGACCCACCAGGCGATCGACGTCTCGATCAGGCTCACCGGGATCGTGTAGATCGTCAGCAGCGGCAGGCCCGCGAGCGGCGCCCGGCGCAGCGTGCAGGCGAGGAGGTCGACGAGCAGCAGGCAGGCCAGCCCGCACAGGATCAGCAGCGGGTCGATGGGCGGCGCGGTGGCAGGCACCGGTGCCGCGAACTCACGGGAGCTGTCCAGCGCCGCGACGATCGCCGACCGGACGTCGCCAAGGGTGCCGGTGCCCGGGACCAGCGACCCGGTGATGAGCATGCTGGCGACGAGGCCCGAGACGACGACCTGGGCGGCGACCACGGCCGGTCCGGGCCACCGCCACCACCTGGTTGCCGTGCCGGTCGCCGCGACCACGATTCCCAGCAGGAGCAAGGGGTTCAAGAAGCCGCCGGGCGCCTGCGTGAAGCCCCGCCAGGCGTACACCGCGACCAACGTGGTCGTGGCGGCCACCGCCGCGAGGAGGGCGCTCGACGAGAGGCTGCCGCGGGACCGGGTGAGTGCGGCCATCACACGGTCGCCTCCGAGGCACTCCGGCTGACGACGCGGGAGCGCTGCGCGCTCGTGTGCCCGAGCTCCTGCCACACGGACTCGAGCCGGTCGCGCGGGCCGAGCGGCACCGCTCGCCAGCCCTGCTGGCCGAGGGCCGGGGTTGCGCCCACGCCGGCCGGCGCGCCGGTCCAGGCGTCGACGTCGAGCGCGATCGCGAGTGCCGACCCGGCCTGGTGCTGCATCCGGCGCAGCACCGGGAGGTCGGCGGGCAGGATGCCACCGAAGACGGCGACCGTCAGCCCGCCGTGGGCACCCTCGGCCAGCCACGCAGTGTCGAGGCGGGACTGGTGGGTCGCCTGCACCACCGCGAGGGCCTCCATCAGCGGCCCGGTGTTGAGGTCGGCGTCGCGCAGGTGCCAGGCGCTGCTGGGGTCCTCGCCCAGCGCGGTGACCAGGCGTACGGCGAAGCCGCGGTGGCTCAGGTGCACCGCGATCGACGCGGCGGCGGAGACGGCCGCCTCCAGCGAGGATGCGATGCCCTGTCCCCGGTGGGCCAGCACCCGGTTGTCGAGGACCAGCGTCGCCCGGGACTGCCACGGCTGCTCCTCGCGCCGCACCATCAGCTCGCCGAGCCGGGCCGAGCTGCGCCAGTGCACCCGGCGCAGGTCGTCGCCCTGGCGGTACTCCCGGACAGTGACGTCCTCGGCGCTGCCGGTGGCGAAGGCGCGGGGCCGGTTGTCACCGGACCCGGTCCAGGCGCCACCGAGCGGAATCTGGGGGAGTGGCACCGTGCGTGGCGTCACGGTCAGCGGCACGGTGGTGCGGAACGTGCGGCCCAGCTCGACCAGCCCGAAGGGGTCGGTGACCCGCACCGACATCGGCCCGATCTCGAAGCGGCCGCGCACGTCGGAGCGGACCTGGTAGCTGACGGTCTGCCGCCAGCCGGAGCCGATGCCCTCGACGACGAAGCGCGGGCGGGTGCCGAGCACGTAGGGCACCTGGTCCTCCAGCAGCAGCACGCCGTTCGGCGTACGGCCCTCGTTGCTCAGGGCCAGCGACACCCGGGCCGGCTGGCCCGCGGCGACCAGCTGTGGAGTGACCGTGCGGACCAGGGCCAGCCGGTACCGGTTGCGCCCCACCACCCATGCCGTGAGCAGCGGGAGGACCAGGACGAGCACGCCGATCCGGGTCAGGGCGGTCTGGTCGAGGGCGATCGCGCACACGACGGCGGTGATGCCGGCCGCCAGGAACGCCCGGCCACGGACCGTCAGCCCGGCCAGCGCCTCTCTCATCGCAGCCCCCTCATCGCCGAGCCCTCACCGCAGGCCGCCGGTCGCCGCGATCAGCGCGCGGCGCCGTCGGGCACCGCGACGTTCCCGAGGACGGCGTCGAGGATCGCGGTGGTCGACCGTCCGCTCATCGCGGCCTCGACGCTCGGCAGCAGCCGGTGCGCCAGCACCGGGCGCGCCAGCCGGGTCACGTCGTCGGGCAGCACGTAGTCGCGGTCGGACATCGCTGCCGCGGCCTTCGCGGCGCGCACCAGGTGCAGCGTGGCGCGGGGCGAGGCGCCCAACGTCAGCTCCTCGGAGCGCCTGGTCGCCGCCGTGATCGCGACCGCGTAGCGCTGCACCGCGTCGGAGACGTGGACCTGGCCCACGATCCCGATCAGCTTGCGCACCTCGGCCGCGTCGGTGACCGGCTCGAGGTCGTCGAGAGGGTTGCCGCGGGTGTGCGAGTTGAGCATCGCGATCTCCGCCGCCTCCACCGGGTAGCCCACCGAGACCCGCGCCATGAACCGGTCGCGCTGGGCCTCCGGCAGCGCGTAGGTGCCCTCCATCTCGATGGGGTTCTGGGTGGCGATCACCATGAACGGCTGCTCGAGCTGGTAGGTCGTGTTGTCGACGGTGACCTGGCGCTCTTCCATGCACTCCAGGAGCGCGGACTGGGTCTTGGGCGAGGCCCGGTTGATCTCGTCGCCGACCACGATGTTGGCGAACACCCCGCCGGGACGGAACTCGAACTCGCGGGTGTTCTGGTTGAACACCGACACCCCCGTGACGTCGGAGGGCAGCAGGTCAGGGGTGAACTGGATCCGCCGCACCGAGGAGTCGATGCTGCGGGCCAGGGCCTTGCTGAGCTGGGTCTTGCCCACGCCCGGGACGTCCTCGATCAGCAGGTGACCCTCCGCGAGCAGCACCACCAGGGAGGCGTGGACGACGTCGGGCTTGCCCTCGATCACCCGCTCGACGTTGGCCCGCACCCGGCCCACCACGCGCGCCAAGGTCTGGAGGTCGGCACCGCCCGTCTCAGTTCCCACCGTCTGCGTCCTCCCTGCCCGTGACCCGTGTCACCGGATGGTCCCCAACCGTAGTCGTGCCGGAAACCTACGACGTCTGATCCTTGCTGCATCCGACTCCTGGGATCACGTTTTGGTTGCGCTCCTGGTTCGACGGCGGCGAGCGGAGTGCTCCCAGCCGCTCCACTGCGCCCCACCGGCGGCCGCGGGCTCCCCACCGGCGCACCACCGCGACCGTGAACCGGCGAGAACCCGCCCTCCTGAACCCACGCTGACCTGCGGAAACACGCCGTACGCCGGTGTCGTTGGCCGCGCCGCTCGGGACGGCGCGGCGACCCGTCGTGCGCCGGGTGCGCACTCCGGCGCGCCGGAAACGGCTCGGCAACACGCGCATTGTGGTTGACGGTGGTGCAAAGTGGCGTAAAGTGGAGCGCAGTGGAGGAAGGGTCACGCTGAGTGACCGGAGTGGAGGCGCCCGATGAACTTCTTGGGCACCTACACCCCGAAGCTCGACGAGAAGGGCCGGCTGTTCCTCCCGGCGAAGTTCAGGGACCGACTCGCGGAGGGGCTCGTGGTGACCCAAGGTCAGGAGAACTGCCTGGTCGTGTGGCCCACGGACGTCTTCATGGAGGAGGCCCGCCGGGCCCAGGCGACCCCGATGACGGTGCGCGGAGCCCGGGACTACGCCCGGGTGCTGTTCGCCGGCGCCGACGAGGGGGCGCTCGACAAGCAGGGCCGGATCAACATCGCGGCCCCGCTGCGCGAGTACGCCGCCCTGGACCGCGAGGTCGTCGTCATCGGCGTCATGGACCGGATCGAGATCTGGGACCCGGTGCGGTGGCGGGAGTACTCCGCCGGCGCCCAGGCCAAGTTCGCCGAGCTCGACGAGCAGCCCGCGCACACCTCGGGATAGCAGCACCCGCCAGCACCCGCCAGCACCCGCCAGCACCCAGCAGGACACAACAGCACAGCGATCCGCAGGACGAGGTCTCGAGCCCGCTCCCGCCGCCATCTGGGGCACCTTCCCCGGTTCCAGACGGCACGTCATCTGGGGCACCTTCCCCGGTTCCAGATGGCCCTTCCCACGTCGTCAGACCGGGAGCGGGCAGGGACCTGGTCAGGCGGATCGCCTATTCACTGCTCGATTTCCGGGACACGAGGGTCGAACTCATGAGCATCGCGCCAGCACAGGCACCGATCGGGCCACGGGTCGACCCGGCGCGCCGGGTCCGGCACCAGGCCCGCGACGCGGCGACCGTGATGGCGTTCTCCGCCGCGACCTCGCTCGGGGTGGCCCTCGCGTTCCTGCTCCTCGCACTGCTGGCGCGTCAGGTCTGACATGAGCGGCCCCTCCCACGTCCCGGTCCTGCTCGACCGGGTCGTCGCCCTGCTGGCCCCGCCGCTCGAGCGGGAGGGCTCCGTCCTGGTCGACGCCACCCTGGGCCTCGGCGGCCACACCGAGGCGGTGCTCACCCGCTTCGACCTGGCGCGCGTGGTCGGCATCGACCGCGACCCGGAGGCGCTCGCGCTCGCGGGCCGGCGGCTGGCGCCGTTCGGGGACCGCTTCACCGGGGTGCACGCCGTGTACGACGAGCTCCCGGACGTGCTGGCCCGGCTCGGCCTGGACGCGGTGGACGCCGTGCTCTTCGACCTCGGCGTCTCCTCGATGCAGCTCGACGTGCGCGAGCGCGGCTTCGCGTACGCCGAGGATGCCCCCCTCGACATGCGGATGGACGGCAGCACCGGCCCGACGGCGGCCGACGTGCTCAACACCTACGCCGCCGCCGACCTGGCCCGGATCCTGCGGGAGTACGGCGAGGAGCGGTTCGCCCGCAAGATCGCGGCCGCCGTGGTGCGCGAGCGGGCCAAGGAGCCGTTCACCCGGTCCGGTCGGCTGGTCGAGCTCCTCTACGCGGAGATCCCAGCGCCGGCCCGGCGTACCGGCGGCCACCCCGCCAAGCGCACCTTCCAGGCGCTGCGGATGGAGGTCAACGACGAGCTCGCCGTGCTGCGACGGGCGATCCCCGCCGCCATCGACGCCATCGGCGTGGGCGGCCGGGTCGTCGTCGAGTCCTACCACTCGCTGGAGGACCGGCTGGTCAAGCAGGCGTTCGTGGCCGCCTCCCGGCTCGACGTCCCCGAGGACCTGCCGTTCGTGCCCGCCGGCCACGAGCCGGCCCTGCGCCTGGTCACCCGGGGCGCCGAGAAGGCGGGCCCCGAGGAGATCGCCCTGAACCCGCGCGCCGCCTCGGTCCGGCTGCGCGCGATCGAGCGCACGAGCAAGGGAGCAGCAGCATGAGCAGTCCGATGCCCCAGGCCCGCTCGCGGATGCCGCGGATCGCCGAGCGTGCCGTCGAGCGGGCCCGGCTCACCGTCGTCCCACGCACCCGTGCGCAGGCCGCGCGGATGCCGTTCGTCGCGCTGGTCACCCTGGTGTTGCTCGGCGGCGTCGTCGGCCTGCTGCTGTTCAACACCTCGATGCAGCAGTCCTCGTTCGCGGCGACCGCGCTCGAGGGCCAGGCCACCACCCTCGCGGCACGGCAGCAGGGCCTCCAGATGGACCTCGACCGGCTCCGCGACCCCCAGCGGATCGCGGCCGCCGCCCAGAAGCTCGGCATGGTGCAGGCGTGCGGCCCGGCCTTCGTCCGGCTGGGCTCCGGCGCGGTGTCCGGCCGGCCCTGCGCCGCCGACGGCAGCGTGCCGTTCCGGATCACGCCGCCGCCGCCGGCCAAGCCCGCGGTGCTCGACCCGGCACCGAACGTCGTGCACGTGACCGCCCCCGCGGCCGGCGCCGGGGAATCCGGCGACACGGCTGGCGGTGCCGCCGGGAACGGCGACGGACAGGGTAGGAAGAACCACAAGAACCAGCAGTCCCATCAGCAACAGCAGCAACAACAGCAACAACAGCAGCAGACCCGCCGCTGACCTCCCGCCGACCCAGCCGCCCCCCGACCTCCGGAGACCCCGTTGCGCCAGCCCCGTGCACCCCGCGGCTCCCGCCGCGGCTCTCCGCAGCTGCGGCTGCGGGTCGGCTTCGTGGTGATCGCGATGACCCTCTCGGTCTTCGGGGCGCGACTGGTCCAGCTGCAGGGCCTCGACCCGAACTCCTACGCCGCCATGGCCGCCGCCGAGGGACTGGTCGAGGTCGGCCTGCCCGCCGAGCGGGGCGACATCCTCGACCGCAACGGCAAGCCGCTGGCCGGCTCGGTCGACGGGCTGATGGTCGTCGCCGACCCGGCGATGACCGCGGAGCGGGCGCCCGAGCTGGCGCGCTTCCTCTACCGCCGGCTCGACGTCGACTACGTGACGACCCTGAACAAGCTCCGCGAGCAGGGCAGCCGCTTCGAGTACATCGCCCGTCGGGTGCCGGCCACCAAGGCCACCGAGGTGCTGGATGCCGCCGAGCGGCAGGGCTTCGAGGGACTCGACACCCGGCGCGACCCGCTGCGCGACTACCCGGCCGGTGACGTCGCGGCCAACCTGGTCGGCTTCATGGGCACCGACGAGCCCCTGGCGGGGCTGGAGCGCACCTTCGACCGCCAGCTGGCCGGCACCGACGGCTCGGCACGCTACGAGGTCGGCGGCGGCAACCGGATCCCGCTCGGCGAGAACACCGTGACCGACCCGGTCGACGGCCACGACCTGCGCACGACGCTCGACCTGGACCTGCAGTGGTACACCCAGCGCGTCCTGGGGCAGACCGTGGTCGGCGCCCGCGGCGACAGCGGCTTCGCCGTGGTCATGGACAGCCGCACCGGCGAGCTGCTGGCCGTGGCGGACTACCCCACGTTCGACGCGAACGACCCCACGTCGTCGCCGAAGGCCGACCTCGGGTCGCGGGCGATGCAGGACGTCTACGAGCCGGGCTCGGTCGAGAAGGTGCTCACGGTCAGCTCGCTGCTCGACCTCGGCCTGGTCACCCCCCGCACCAGGATCGTCGTACCCCCTCAGCTCCAGCGGGAGGACCGCCCGATCAACGACTGGTTCTCCCACGGCACCATCCACCTGACCCTCGCGGGCGTGATCGCGAAGTCCTCCAACATCGGCACCGTCCTCGCGGCCGACAAGTTCGAGCAGGGCCAGCTCTACGACTACCTGCGCGACTTCGGCCTGGGGCGGCGCACCGACATCGGGGTGCGCGGCGAGTCCCAGGGACTGCTCCCCGACGGCAGCGCCTGGACCCACCAGATGCAGGACCGCATCGCGTTCGGCCAGTCGCTCTCCGTGAACGGCGTGCAGATGGCCGCCGCCGTGAACACCATCGCCAACGACGGGGTGCGCGTCGCGCCGAGCCTGGTCCAGGGCGAGGCGACCACCGACGACGGCGACGTCGTCGGCACCGACACCACCAGCAAGCGACGGGTGATCAGCACCCGGGCGGCCCACGACACGGCGCGGATGATGGAGCGCGTCGTCGACCCGGAGGTGGGCGTCGCACCGGGCGCGGCGGTGCCCGGCTATCGGGTGGCCGGCAAGACCGGCACCGCGCAGCGGGTCGGCGCGGAGTGCGGGTGCTACGACGGCACGTTCACCGTCTCCTTCGCCGGCTTCGCTCCCGCCGACG
Source organism: Nocardioides sp. JS614 (assembly GCF_000015265.1). NCBI lineage: Bacteria > Bacillati > Actinomycetota > Actinomycetes > Propionibacteriales > Nocardioidaceae > Nocardioides > Nocardioides sp. JS614. The sequence goes on along the minus strand of NC_008699.1, from coordinate 3,268,453 downwards.
ACCCCCGGTTCACGATCTACGTCGTGGTCCAGAACCCGCGCAACGGCGGGGGCGGTGGCTCGGTCGCCGGCCCGGCGTTCGCGAAGATCATGAGCTACGCCCTCCAGCGGTACGCCGTCCCGCCGACCGGCACCAAGCCCTCCCGGCTCCCGGTCGAGTGGTAGCCGGGCGCAGCGATAGCCTCGCGTGGTGAGCGACTCCAACCGGCCCGCGCAGCCGCCCCGGACGCCGCTCGCGACCGTGGCGGCCTGGGCCGGTGCCGAGCTGCGCGGCAACCCCGCGGGCCTGGAGGTCAGCGGCATCTCGTTGTCCTCGCAACGGATCCGGCCCGGTGACCTCTACGCGGCGCTTCCCGGCAGCCGCGCCCACGGCATCGAGTTCGCCCAGGACGCGCTCGCGGCCGGCGCGGTCGCGGTCTTCACCGACGAGGCGGGAGCCGACCGGGGCCCCGCGGGGGCTCCGCACCTGGTCGTCGACCGGCCCCGCGCCGTGCTCGGCCGGCTCTCGGCGCGCATCTACGGCGAGCCCGCGGCGTCGATGCGGATGGTCGGGGTCACCGGCACCCAGGGCAAGACCACCACGACCCGGCTGCTCGAGGCCGGCCTCCAGCAGGCCGGGGTGCCGGCCGCCGTGGTCGGCACGGTCGGCACCCGGATCGCCGGCGAGGAGGTGCGGTCGTCGCTGACCACGCCCGAGGCGCCCGACCTCCATGCCCTGTTCGCGGTGATGCGCGAGCGCGACGTGCGCGCCTGCGCGATGGAGGTCTCCAGCCACGCACTGGTGATGGGCCGGGTGGACGGGGTCGTGTTCGACGTCGCGGTGTTCTTGAACCTGGGCCGCGACCACCTCGACTTCCACCGCGACCTCGAGGACTACTACGCGGCCAAGGCCTCGCTGTTCACCCCCGAGCGCGCCCGGTTCGCCCTCGTGAACGTCGACGACGCGCACGGCCGCCGGCTGGCCGAGGAGGCCACCGTGCCGGTCCGGACGTTCTCGATGGGCCGGGGAGACGACGCACAGCGGGCCGACTGGCGGGCTGTCGACGTGCGGCTGCGGGCCACCGGCTCGGAGTTCGTCGTCGTCGCCCCCGACGGCCGCCGGATCCCGGCCGGGTGCGCGCTGCCCGGCGACTTCAACGTCGCCAACACGCTCGCGGCCGTGGCGGCCGCGGCCGAGGCCGGCCTGGACCCCGCGGTGGTCGCCGCGGGGATCGCCGCGGCCGGGGGCGTGCCCGGGCGTCTCGAGCGCGTCGACGCCGGTCAGGACTTCCTGGTCGTCGTCGACTACGCCCACAAGCCCGATGCGGTCGAGGCGGCCATCCGGACGCTGCGCCCGCTCACCGAGGGGCGGGTGATCGTCGTCCTCGGCGCCGGCGGCGACCGCGACCCGGGAAAGCGCCCGATCATGGCTGGGATCGCCGCTCGGCTGGCCGATCTGTTGGTGGTGACCGACGACAACCCGCGCACGGAGGACCCGGCCGCGATCCGGGCGGCCATGCTCGCCGGGGTCGTGACCGGTCAGGCGATCGAGGTCGGCGGCCGACGGGCCGCGATCCGCGAGGCGCTGCGCCGGGCCGGACCGGGAGACATCGTGCTGATCGCCGGCAAGGGACACGAGACGGGGCAGGAGGTCGACGGAGTGGTCCATCCCTTCGACGACCGCGAGGTCGTGCGGGAGGAGATCGTCGCGTGCTCGAGATGACACTGGGGAAGATCGCGAAGGTGGTCGGCGGCACGGTCGCCGGCGACCCCGACATCGTCGTCGACGCGCCGGCGTACGTCGACTCCCGCCAGGCCGTGCCGGGCGGACTGTTCGTCGCCGTCGTGGGGGAGCACGTCGACGGCCACGACTACGCCGCCGGCGCCCATGCGGTGCTCGGCAGCCGGCCGACCGAGGCGCCCACGATCGTCGTCCGCGACCCGATCCCCGCACTCGGCAAGCTGGCGGCGTACGTCGTCCGCCGGCTGGACGCCACCGTGCTGGCCGTGACCGGCTCCCAGGGCAAGACCGGCACCAAGGACTATCTCGCGCGGATCCTGTCCGCCGCCGGGTCGACGGTGGCCACCTCCGGCAGCTTCAACAACGAGCTCGGCCTGCCGCTGACCGTGCTGCGCGCTCACCCGGAGACGCGGTACCTCGTGCTGGAGATGGGGGCGCGCCGGATCGGCCACATCAAGCACCTCTGCGAGATCGCGCCCCCGGACGTCGCTGCGGTCCTGAACGTCGGCACCGCCCACATCGGCGAGTTCGGCAGCCGCGACTCGATCGCGTTCGCGAAGGGCGAGATCGTGGCCGCGCTCCAGCCAGAGGGCACCGCGGTGCTGAACGCGGGCGACCCCCTGGTCGCCGAGATGACGTCGCGGACCCGGGCCCGGGTGCTCACCTGGGGGCCGGACGACGCCGACGTGAGCGAGCGCGGCAGCGAGGTCGACGACCTCGGGCGGCCGTCGTTCGAGATCGGGTACGACGACGAGTGGTACCCGGTCCGGCTCCAGCAGTCCGGTCTGCACCAGGCCCAGAACGCGCTCGCCGCCGCGACCATGGCGCTGGCCGTCGGCATCCCGCTCGCGGACATCGCGGCCGGCCTGTCGGCCGCGACCGCGTCCTCGCCGATGCGGATGGAGGTGCACGAGCGCGCCGACGGGCTGATCGTCGTCAACGACGCCTACAACGCCAACCCCGCCTCCGTCGTCGCCGCGCTCGAGTCCCTGGCCGTCATCGGCCGGCGCCGGCACCGCCGTACCGTCGCCGTGCTCGGGGAGATGCTCGAGCTCGGCCGCGAGTCCTTCGACGGGCACGTCCGCGTCGGCCGGGCGGCCGCCCGGCTCGGCACCGACATCGTCGTCGTCGTGGGTGCGGCCGCCGGCGGGATCGTCGAGGGGCTCGAGGCGGTCGCCGCCTGGCGTGGCGATGGCGTCGTGGCGGAGGAGGTCGAAGAGGCCCTCGAGTGGGTACGCGAGAATGTCCTGTCCGGTGACGTGGTCCTGGTCAAGGCGTCGCACGGCGTCGCCTTGTGGGAGGTCGCGGACGCACTGCTCGACACCGACCCGGAGGGAGACCGAACCGAGCCATGAGAGCCATCCTGTTCGGAGGCGGTCTGGCCCTGCTCGTCTCGCTGCTCGGCACCCGGGTCGCGATCAACCAGTTCACGCGGCTGGGCTACGGCCAGGAGATCCGCGACGACGGCCCGACCAGCCACCACACCAAGCGCGGCACGCCGACGATGGGCGGCGTCGTCATCATCCTCGCGACCGTGGTCGGCTACTTCGGCGCGAAGCTGATCACCGGCGACATGCCGACCGCCTCGGCGCTGCTCCTGCTGTTCCTGCTCGTCGGGACCGGCCTGGTCGGCTTCGTCGACGACTTCATCAAGATCTCCAAGCAGCGCAGCCTCGGGCTGCGGAGCAAGGCGAAGATGATCGGGCTCACCGTGGTGGCCCTGGTCTTCGGGATCCTGTCGCTGTCGTCGTGGCTCGAGGACGACCGCGGGCAGTCGCCGGCGTCCCGGCACATCTCCTTCATCCGTGACATCGGCTGGATCACGCTGCCGACCGTCGTCGTCCTGCTGCTGATCTGGCTGATCATCGCGGCCACGTCCAACGGCGTGAACCTCACCGACGGGCTCGACGGGCTCGCCACGGGCGCCAGCGTGATGGTCTTCGGCGCCTACATGTTCGTGAACATCTGGCAGAACAACCAGTGGTGCGGCCAGACCGGCCTCGACCAGCCGAACCTGTGCTACGAGGTCCGCGATCCGCTCGACCTGGCGGTCGTGGCCGCCGCGATCACCGGCGCGTGCTTCGGCTTCCTGTGGTGGAACGCGTCACCCGCCGCGATCTTCATGGGCGACACCGGGTCCCTGGCCCTCGGCGGTGCGCTCGCCGGCCTGGCCATCCTCACCCGCACCGAGCTGCTCCTGATCATCCTCGGCGGGCTGTTCGTGATGGAGACGGTGTCGGTGATGCTGCAGGTCGCCACGTTCAAGGCCACCAAGCGACTGACCGGCACCGGGCGGCGGCTGTTCCGCATCGCGCCGATCCACCACCACTTCGAGATGCTCGGGTGGGAGCAGGTGACCGTGGTGATCCGGTTCTGGATCATCACCGGGATCTGTGTCGCCGCGGGCCTGGGCGTGTTCTACGCGGAATGGGTCGCCGGCATCTGATGGATCTCGATCACCTCGGTCGTCACGACTCCTGGGAAGGGGTCCGCGCCGTCGTCGCCGGCTTCGGCGTCTCCGGCTTCGCGGCCGCCGACAACCTCAACCACCTCGGTGCGAGCGTGACCGCCCTCGACGAGTCCGAGGCCGGCGATCGGCCCGCCAAGGCCGAGCTGCTCGAGGTGCTCGGCGCCGACGTACGCCTCGGGGCCGGCACCACCACGACCCTGCCCGAGGACGTGGACCTGCTGGTCACCTCGCCCGGCTGGAAGCCGAGCGCGCCGCTGCTCGCGCAGGCCCGCGCGCGCAGGATCCCCATCTGGGGCGAGGTCGAGCTGGCCTGGCGGCTGCGCGACCCCGACCACCGCACCCCCTGGCTGTGCGTGACCGGCACGAACGGCAAGACCACCACCGTGCAGATGCTCGACTCGATCCTGCGGGCCGCCGGCCTGCGCAGCATCGCGGTCGGCAACGTCGGCCTCCCGATCGTCGAGGCCGTGATGGACCCCGAGCCGTACGACGTGCTGGCCGTCGAGCTGTCCAGCTTCCAGCTGCACTACACCGACTCGATGAGCGCCGAGGCGGCCGCGGTGCTCAACGTCGCCGAGGACCACCTGGACTGGTACTCCTCCTTCGGGGCCTATGCCGCCGACAAGGGCCGGATCTACGAGCGGGCCCAGAAGGCCTGCGTCTACAACGTCGCCGACCCCGAGACCGAGCGGCTGGTCCGCGAGGCCGACGTGGTCGAGGGCGCCCGCGCCGTCGGGTTCACCCTCGGCATGCCCGGCGTCGGCATGGTGGGCCTGGTCGAGGACATCCTGGCCGACCGGGCCTTCATCGAGCAGCGCGACACCAGCGCCGCGGAGCTGTGCACGATCTCCGACCTGGCCCTGCACTCGCCGGGCGGTGCGGCGCCCCACAACATCGCCAACGCGCTCGCCGCCGCCGCCCTGGCCCGCGCCCACGGCGTCTCCCAGGGCGCGGTCCGCGACGGGCTGCGCGCCTTCCGCCCCGACCGGCACCGGATCGCCGTCGTCGGCGCGGCCGGCGGCGTGACCTGGGTCGACGACTCCAAGGCCACCAACCCGCATGCCGCCCAGTCCTCGCTGCTGGCCTACGAGCCGGTGGTGTGGATCGCCGGCGGGCTCGCCAAGGGGGCCCACTTCGACGACCTGGTGCGCGCCGTGCGCGACCGGCTGCGCGGCGTGGTGCTGCTCGGCCGCGACCGGGACGTCATCGCGGGGGCGCTTTCGCGACACGCGCCGGATGTGCCCGTCATCGTCGTCGAGGACGACGAGACTGAGGGCGATCACGGTGGACGTGCCATGGAGCGCGTAGTCGGAGCGGCGGCCGAGTTGGCCCGACCCGGCGACACGGTCCTGCTGGCACCCGGCTGCGCCTCCATGGACATGTTCACCAACTACGCCGAGCGCGGCGACGCGTTCGCCGACGCCGTACGACGCAGGCTGTAGGCCGACCGCACGCAGACCGGACCCGACGGGAGGGGGTGGGGCATGACGACCGCGAACCCCCTGGACCCCGTCGAGCGGGCGCGGCCGGTCGGCCGGCGCTCGGTGGGTGGCTGGTACGCCGCCGTCCGGCATGCGCTGGACCGCCCGCTGACCGCCTACTACCTGCTGCTCGGCGCGTCCGCGCTGCTGCTGACCATCGGGCTGATCATGGTCCTCAGCGCCTCGAGCGTGTACTCCTACGAGAAGAACGGCAGCTCCTACGCCGTCGTCGAGCGCCAGCTGCTCTGGGTGCTGATCGGCATCCCGTGCGCCTGGATCGCCTCCCGGTTGCCGCACTCCGTCCTGCGCCGGTTCGCCTGGCTGGCGCTGATCGTGTCGATCGTGCTGCTCGCGCTGACCCAGCTGGGCCTGGGCCGCACCGTCAACGGCAACACCAACTGGCTCGGGGTCGGGCCGTTCGTGGTCCAGCCCGCGGAGATCGCGAAGCTCTCGATCGTGCTGTGGGCGGCGCACGTGTACGCGCTGAAGGAGAAGCGGCTGCGGAGCCTGCACGAGGTCTTCGTGCCGGTGGTGCCCGGCATGCTCGTGGTGGTCGGCCTGGTCGTCCTCGGCCACGACCTCGGCACCGCGCTGGTGCTGATGGCGATCCTGCTCGCGATGCTGTGGGTGGTGGGCGCGCCCGGCCGCCTGTTCTCCGTCTCGCTGACCGTGATCGGCGTCGTCGCCATCTGGCTGGCCTCGACCAGCCCCGAGCGGCGCGAGCGGCTGACGAACTTCGCCGACCCGTTCAAGGACTTCCACAACGCCGGCTGGCAGCCCGCCCACGGCCTGTACGCGCTCTCGCACGGCGGCGTGTTCGGGCAGGGCCTCGGCGCCAGCCAGCAGAAGTGGGGCAACCTGCCCGAGGCACACACCGACTTCATCTTCGCGGTGCTCGGCGAGGAGCTCGGCCTGGTCGGCACCCTGCTGGTGATCGCGCTGTTCCTCACGATCGCGTACGCCGCGATCCGGGTCGCCGCGCACACGCAGGACGCGTTCGTGCGCTACACGACGTTCGGCATCGTCGTGTGGCTGCTCGGCCAGATGATCATCAACGTCGGCATGGTGCTCGCGCTGCTGCCGGTCATCGGCATCCCGCTGCCGCTGGTGTCCTACGGCGGCTCGGCGCTGGTGCCGTCCTTGGTCGCGCTCGGCCTGCTCATCGGGTTCGCGCGCCGCGAGCCGGAGGCCGCCCGCGCCCTGGCCCAGCGCAAGAAGGCCCGCTCCGCCGGGCTCTCCGCGGGTCGGCTCTCCTAGGCTGGTGCCGATGCGCGTTCTCCTCGCCGGCGGCGGCACCGCCGGCCACACCTCGCCCCTGCTCGCGACCGCCGACGCCCTGCGCCGCCTCGAGCCCGACGTCGAGATCACCTGTCTCGGGACGCCCCGCGGCCTGGAGAACAAGGTGGTCCCCGAGGCGGGCTACCCGCTCGAGCTGATCCCGCCGGTGCCGCTGCCGCGCCGGCCCGGCGCCGACCTGCTCAAGGTCCCGTTCCGGCTGCGGGCGGCGGTCCGGGCGACGCATGCCGTGCTCGACCGGGTCCGGCCCGACGTGGTCGTCGGCTACGGCGGCTACGTCTCCATGCCGGCGTACGTCGCGACCCGCAAGCGGGGGATCCCGCTGGTCGTCCACGAGCAGAACACCGTGCCCGGGCTGGCCAACCGCGCAGGCGCGCGGTTCGCGCAGCGGGTCGCGGTGAGCTTCCCGGACACGCCGTTGCGCAACGCCGAGTACGTCGGGCTCCCCATCCGTCCGATGATCTCCGGCCTGGACCGCGCGGCCCGGCGGGCCGAGGCGCGGGCCTTCTTCGGGCTCGACCCCGACCGCCCCACGCTGCTGGTCACCGGCGGCTCCCAGGGTGCCCGCCGGCTCAACCAGGCGGTCTCGGCCGCCGCGGGGGCGCTCGCCGCCACCGGTGTCCAGGTGCTGCACGCCCAGGGCAAGCACGGCGGCGCCGACCCGCAGCCGGGTGCCGAGGAGACCGGCGTCCCCTACGTCGTCGTGGAGTACATCGACCGGATGGACCTCGCCTACGCCGCGGCCGACCTGGTGATCTGCCGGGCCGGCGCCAACAGCGTGACCGAGGCGGCAGCCGTCGGCCTGCCCGCGGTCTTCGTGCCGCTGCCGATCGGCAACGGCGAGCAGGAACGCAACGCGCGGCCGGTGATCGACGCCGGCGGCGGGATCCTCGTCAAGGACGCCGACCTCACCACCGACTGGGTGGTCGGCACCGTCCCGCCCCTCGTCGCCGACGCCGAGCGGCTGGCCGCGATGGGTGCCGCCGCGGCCGCGCTGATCCCGCGCGACGCCGACGAGCGGCTGGCCCGGATCGTGCTCGAGCTCGGCCTCGGATCGTCCGCCCGATGAGGCTGCCCGTCCCCGACCAGGTGCTGCCCGCCGACCGGCTCGGACGGGTGCACTTCGTCGGCATCGGTGGCGCCGGCCTGTCCGGCATCGCCCGGATCATGCTGGCCCGCGGCATCACCGTCAGCGGCAGCGATGGCACCGACTCCCCGACGCTGACGGCCCTGCGCGAGCTGGGCGCCCGGGTGCACCTGGGCCACGACGCCGCCCACGTCCACGACGTCGACACCCTGGTCGTCTCGACCGCGGTGCGCGAGGACAACCCGGAGTACGTCGAGGCCGTGCGCCAGGGCCTGCGCGTGCTGCCGCGATCGGCCGCGCTGGCCGCCGTGATGGCCGGGCGGCGCGTGGTCGCCGTCGCCGGCACGCACGGCAAGACCACCACGACCTCCCTGCTCACGGTCGCGCTGCAGGCCGCCGGCGCGGACCCGACGTACGCCATCGGCGGTGACCTGGCTGCGACCGGTGTCAACGCCGCCGAGGGCACCGGCGACCTGTTCGTCGCCGAGGCCGACGAGAGCGACGGAGCCTTCCTGCACTACTCGCCGTACGCCGCCGTGGTCACCAACATCGAGGCCGACCACCTCGACCAGTGGGGCACGCCGGAGGCCTACGCCGCGGCGTTCGACGAGTTCGCCGACACCCTCGCGCCGGACGGCTTCCTGGTCTGCGTGGCCGACGATCCCGGTGCCGCGGCGCTCGCCGAGCGGCACCGCGCGGCCGGGCGGCGGGTGGTGACCGTCTCCGCCCGCGACGCCGGCGCCCTGGACGGCGTGACCCTCTGGTCGCCGGGGGAGCACTACCTCGCCGACGCGCTGGCCGCGCTCGCCGCCGGCGTCGAGCTCGGGTACGCCGCCGCCGACCTGGCCCGCGGGCTCGCGTCGTACACCGGGACCAAGCGGCGGATGGAGCGCAAGGGCGAGGCCGGGGGGGTGCGTGTCTACGACAGCTACGCCCACCACCCGACCGAGATCGCGGGGGACCTGCAGGCGGCCCGCGCCGTCGCCGGGTCCGGCCGGGTCGTCGTCGCCTTCCAGCCGCACCTGGTCTCCCGGACCCGGATCTTCGGCACCGCGATGGGCCGGGCGCTCGGGGCGGCCGACGAGGTCGTGGTGCTCGACGTCTACCTCGCCCGCGAGGATCCCGACCCCGAGGTCACCGGCGCGCTGGTCGCCGGTGCGGTGCCGCTACCCGCGGAGCGGGTCGCCTACGTCGCCGACTTCGACGCGGTGGCGGCGGAGCTGGTCGCCCGGGCCCGGCCCGGCGACCTGGTCCTGACCTTGGGCGCCGGAACCGTCACGGCGATCGGGCCCCGGGTGCTGGGGCTGCTGGATGGCTAGCCGGATGCCTGGGCGCGACCCGGCCGACCGCAGCCGCCGGCGGTTCGCGCGCCGGCAGTGGGCGCGGCGCTGGCTGGCGTGGCGGTACGTCGTCGCCGTGCTCGTGCTGGTCGCGATCGTCGGCGGCGGCAGCTGGCTCGTGTACTTCTCCAGCTGGCTGTCGGTGAAGGGGGTCGAGGTGCAGGGGGTCGGCCTGCTCAGCGCCACTCAGGTCCGCCAGGCCGCGGCGGTGCCCCAGGGCGAGGCGCTCGCGCGCGTCGACCTGGACCGGGTCCGCGCGCGGGTCGAGGCGCTGGCCGCCGTACGCTCCGCCGACGTCTCGCGCCAGTGGCCCGACCAGGTGCTGATCGACGTGGAGGAGCGGGTGGCGGTGGCCGTGGTCGAGATCGGCGGCCGGTTGCAGGGGATGGACGCCGACGGCGTCGTGTTCCGCGACTATGCCCAGGCGCCGCCCGAGCTGCCCCGGGTCGAGACCGGCGCCACCACCGGGAGCGAGGCGCTGCGCGAGGCCGCGCTCGTCGTCGCGGCCCTGCCCGCGGACCTGCGGGCCAAGGTCGACCACGTGGAGGCGTCCACGATCGACGAGATCTCGCTGCAGCTGCGCGACGGGCGGACCGTGGAGTGGGGGAGTGCGGAGGACTCCGAGCTCAAGGCCGAGGTGATCGCCGACCTGCTGGTGGCCCGGAAGGCGCAGCACTACGACGTGAGCGTGCCCGGCCAGCCGACCACCAGCGGCTGACGTCGGCCCCGGGAACTCTGGCCCTCCTGCTGCGAACCCACAGCGAGGTCGGTTTCCCCGGTGAACCGGGGAAACCGGAACTGTTGGCCCGAAACTTCGGCCGAGAAGTTCCGGGATTGGGCCAACACTTTCGTCGGACGCTCGCCGTGCACTGGGCGTGTCGCCACGGAATCGGCGGTCGCGCTCCCTATCGTCGTGACCACGGCGAGGTTGACATAACTATAACCCTCAGCCTGAGGGTAAGAGTTCCGACATACCGAGCCGACTCAGACCAGATCAGCGTCATCAGCGTCACCAGCACAGACATCCGCACCCGAGCAGCGAGAGGCGAACCCGCCGTGGCAGCAGCGCAGAACTACCTGGCCATCATCAAGGTCGTGGGCATCGGTGGTGGTGGTGTCAACGCCGTCAACCGGATGATCGAGGTCGGCCTCAAGGGCGTCGAGTTCATCGCGATCAACACCGACGCCCAGGCGCTCCTGATGAGCGACGCCGACGTCAAGCTCGACATCGGCCGTGAGCTGACCCGTGGCCTCGGTGCGGGCGCCAACCCCGAGGTCGGGGCCCGGGCCGCCGAGGATCACGCCGACGAGATCGAGGAGGTCCTCAAGGGCGCCGACATGGTCTTCGTCACCGCAGGCGAGGGCGGCGGCACCGGCACCGGCGGCGCGCCCGTCGTGGCCCGGATCGCCCGCTCGCTCGGCGCGCTGACGATCGGTGTCGTCACCCGGCCGTTCGCGTTCGAGGGCCGGCGCCGCGCCAACTCCGCCGAGGAGGGCATCGCGGGCCTGCGCGAGGAGGTCGACACGCTGATCGTGATCCCGAACGACCGGCTGCTCTCGATCAGCGACCGCAACGTCTCGGTCCTCGACGCCTTCAAGCAGGCCGACCAGGTCCTGCTCCAGGGCGTCTCCGGCATCACCGACCTGATCACGACACCGGGCCTGATCAACCTCGACTTCGCCGACGTCAAGTCCGTGATGTCGAACGCCGGCTCGGCGCTGATGGGCATCGGGTCGGCCCGGGGCGAGGACCGGTCCGTGGCCGCCGCGGAGATGGCCGTCTCCAGCCCGCTGCTCGAGGCCAGCATCGACGGGGCGCACGGCGTGCTGCTCTCGATCGCGGGCGGCTCCGACCTCGGCCTGTTCGAGATCAACGAGGCCGCGGCGCTGGTCGCCGAGGCCGTGCACGCCGAGGCCAACATCATCTTCGGCGCGACCATCGACGACGCCCTCGGTGACGAGGTCCGGGTGACGGTCATCGCTGCCGGGTTCGACGGCGGGATGCCGAAGCGGACCGGCGAGGGCACGGTCCTGCGGCGCGAGCCCAAGCAGGCTCCGGCCCCGCAGCAGACCCAGCAGGAGACCCGGGCCGCGGCCCAGGCCATCGCCGCCGGGTCGGATGATGCGGACAAGGAGAAGGTGGCGGCCGGCGCCCAGTCGCGGCCCCAGGGCGGCACCACCCCGGACGCGGCGACCCGGCCCGCGCCCCGGCAGGTGCAGTTCGACGACGACGACCTGGACATCCCCGACTTCCTGAAGTGACCTTCCTCTACCGCGACACCGTGTCCTGGGGGCCGGTGGGGACGGTGTCGGTCGGGTTCACCGAGCGGCGCCTCGACCTCGGCGACCGCGCGGCGCCTGCCGTGCGCGAGGCCGGGCTCGCCGAGGTGGCCGCCGCGACCGGGGCGACGCCGTACCTCATGCACCAGGTGCACGGTGCCGAGGTGCTGCTGGTCGAGGACTGGCGCTCGCCGACCTGGGACCCGCAGGTCGACGCGCTGCTCACGGCCGAGCCGGGGCGGGCGCTGCTGACCCGGGCCGCCGACTGCGTGCCGGTGCTGCTGGCGGCCGACACCGGTCTGATCGGTGCCGTGCACGCGGGACGGGAGGGCGTACGCCGCGGGGTCGTCACGGCCGCGCTGGAGCGGCTCCGGGCACTGGGCGCCGGCCAGGTGCGGGCCTGGGTGGGCCCGCACATCTGCGGTGCCTGCTACGAGGTCCCCGAGGAGCTGCGCGAGGAGGTCGCGGCCGCCGTCCCGGCGACCCGCGCCACCACGAGCTGGGGCACGCCCGCGCTCGACCTCGGCGCCGGCGTCCGGGACCAGCTGGACGCGGCCGGATGCTCGGTCGTCGAGGTGGGCGGCTGCACCCGCGAGCTCCCCGCCCTGCACTCCCACCGCCGCGACGGGGCAGCCGCGGGCCGGCTGGCCGGCGTGGTCTGGAGGGCGGCATGAGCAACGAGCGCCGCGACCAGCTCGCCGCCAACCTCGAGACCGTCCGCGACCGGATCGCCGCGGCCTGCGCCGACGCGGGTCGCGACCCCGCCGACGTCCGGCTCGTGGTCGTCACCAAGTTCTTCCCCGCCTCCGACGTGCGGCTGCTCGCCGAGCTGGGTGTCACCGACGTCGGCGAGAACCGCCACCAGGAGGCCGAGTCGAAGGCCGCCGAGTGCGCCGACCTCGGCCTGCGTTGGCACTTCATCGGCGGCCTGCAGAGCAACAAGGCCGCCGCAGTCGCCGAGTACGCCGACGTCGTCGAGTCGGTGGACCGGCTCAAGCTCGTCGGCCCGCTCGGCCGCGGCGCGCAACGGCGCGACGTGCCGGTCGAGGTGCTGCTCCAGGTCAGCCTCGACCCCCCCGGCGCCGAGGGCCGCTCCGGCGCGGACCCGGCCGACCTGCCCGCGCTGGCGGGCGCGGTCGAGCAGGCCGCGGGGCTGCGGCTGCGAGGCCTGATGGCCGTCGCGCCCCTCGGGGAGGACCCGGCCGCGGCGTTCGCCCGACTGGCCGACCTCCGCCGCGACTTCCTGCTCGAGCGGCCCGACGCGACCTGGCTCTCGGCCGGCATGAGCGCGGACCTCGAGGACGCCGTGCGCGTCGGCGCGACACACGTGCGGATCGGCTCCGCGGTCCTCGGATCGAGACCGCGGTTCAAGTAGTGTCCACAACACCAAGAATGCGTCCCGCCGGGGCGCGGAGTTCCGGAGGCGAACAGTCATGAGCGGCGCGATGCGCAGGATCGGCGAGTACCTCGGCCTGCTCGAGGACACCGGCCGGTACGACGACGAGTACGGCGACTACGCCGGGGACTACGAGACCCAGGAGACCGCTCCGGTCGCCACGCGCTCGTCGAAGCGGGAGAGCCGTCCGGCGCCCGTGTCCGACCTGTCCGAGCGCCGTCGTCCGGCGTCCGGCCCGACCGGAGTGGTGGCCGAGCTGTCCCGCATCACGACCCTGCACCCGAGCACCTACAACGAGGCGCGCACCGTCGGGGAGAACTTCCGCGACGGCACGCCGGTGATCATGAACCTCTCCGAGATGGACGATGCCGACGCCAAGCGCCTCGTCGACTTCGCGGCTGGCCTGGTGTTTGCGACCCGTGGCACCATCGAGCGCATCACGAACAAGGTCTTCCTGCTCTCACCGCCGAACGTCTCGGTGGCTGCCGAGGACAAGCAGCGCATCGCTGAGGGCGGATTCTTCAACCAGAGCTGAGGGCAGCACGTGCACGTGGTCGGGTCGATCATCGAGATCGTCCTCTGGGTCTTCATCGCCCTGCTCTGGATCCGGTTCGTCGTGGACTGGGTGCAGATCTTCGCCCGGTCCTGGGTGCCGCGGGGTCCGATGCTGCTGGTCCTGGAGGCCGTCTACTCCACCACCGACCCGCCGATCAAGGCGTTGCGCCGGGTGATCCCGCCGCTGCGGATCGGGAGCATCTCGCTCGACCTGAGCTTCCTGATCGTGATGATCACTGCCTACGTGCTCCTCCAGATCAACCGGGAGATCATGCTCTGATGGACCCGGTACGCCGCGCGGAAGTGGTCCCGGGCAGTGCGCCGGGCCCGGGAGCAGGCGCTATTGTTCGACGGACAGTTTCTTTGACGATCAATGAATGGGTGAGGTCATGCCGCTGACGCCTGAGGACGTGAGCAACAAGCGCTTTACTCCCGTCCGGCTCCGTGAGGGCTACGACATGGGTGAGGTCGACCAGTTCCTCGACGAGGTGGAGGCCGAGCTGGCGCGGCTCACGAAGGAGAACGACGACCTCCGGTCGAAGCTGGCCACGGCGCAGGGCTCCGGAGGCGCCACCGAGACCGCGCCCCAGCCGCGCGTCGAGGAGCGGGCGCCCGAGCCCGAGCCCGAGCCGGTCGCCGCGCCCACCCCCGTGGTCGCCGCGAGCCCGGTCGAGACGATCCGGGTCGAGACCGTCCCCGAGGCGTCCAACGCCGCGGCCCGCCTGCTCGAGATCGCCACCCGCAACGCCGACGAGCTCGTCGAGGACGCGAAGAACGAGGCCGACAAGATCGTCGGCGAGGCCCGCACCAAGGCGGAGCGCCTGGAGTCCGAGGCGAAGACCAAGTCCGACCGGATGGAGTCCGACGCGCGCACCCGCGCCCAGATGCTCGACTCCGAGACCGCCGAGCGTCGCCGTCAGATGTTCGGCGACCTGGAGAAGGAGCGCGACAAGCTCAACGGCGAGGTCGAGAACCTCCGCTCCTTCGAGCGCGAGTACCGGTCCCGCCTCAAGAGCTACTTCACCCAGCAGCTCGAGGCGCTCAGCGGTGGCACCGAGGCCCCGATGTCCTCGGGCGACGAGGCCCCCGCGCCCAAGCGGCTGCGCTCCATCCTCGGTGAGGACGAGACCTGAGCCACGCTCCGCGACACCGTCGTACCACTGCGGCCGGCCCCCTGGGGGCCGGCCGCAGTGGCGTTCCCGGGGCATCGCGGTGTGCCGCATTGGAGGCGTTGGGGATCACCGGCTACCCTCCACGCACACCTGTGGGTCCGACCCCACAGCCGCCGAGGCCCGAGGAGGCCCGACCATGGCTCGCACCACGAGGAAGTCGCTCGCCGGACACGCGGCCTCTGCCGCCCGCAAGGTGATGCCGCGCCGGCCGGCGAAGAAGGCTGCGACCGAGTCGACTCCGGGAGCCACGACGGCGAAGAAGAACGGCACGGCGGCGAAGGCGGCGCCCGCCAAGAAGGCGGCGCCCGCGAAGAAGGCCGCGCCCGCGAAGAAGGCGGCACCCGCGAAGAAGGCCGCGCCCGCGAAGAAGGCGGCACCCGCGAAGAAGGCCGCGCCCGCGAAGAAGGCGGCACCCGCGAAGAAGGCGGCACCCGCGAAGAAGGCGGCACCCGCGAAGAAGGCGGCACCCGCCAAGAAGGCGGCACCCGCCAAGAAGGCGGCACCCGCCAAGAAAGCGGCACCCGCCAAGAAGGCGACGCCCGCCAAGAAGGCGGCACCCGCCAAGAAGGCGGCACCGGCGAAGAAGGTGTCGCCCAGCGCACTCGTGGTCAAGGAGGGCGAGGCCGCCTGGACCAAGGCCGAGCTCAAGGAGGTGCTCGACGAGCTGCACGAACAGCGCGAGCACAGCCAGCGGATCATCGAGGCCCAGGAAGCCGAGCTCGACGGCCTGATGCGCGACTCCGGTGACGGAGCCGGTCAGGACCAGGCGGACCTCGGGGCGACCAGCTTCGAGCGCGACCACGAGCTGACCGTCCTCAACAGCGAGCGGGACAAGCTGGCCCAGATCGAGCGGGCCCTGGCGCGCATCGACGACGGCACGTACGGCGTGTGCGAGTCCTGCGGCAACCCGATCGGCAAGATGCGGCTCATGGCGTTCCCGCGTGCCACACTGTGCATGACATGCAAGCAGCGCGAGGAACGTCGCTGACCGGCGACCAGTCTGATCCGGCCCGGCCCCGACCGACCCGACCGCGACGGCACCGCCTGCTGGCCGTCTACGCCGCGGTCGCGCTCACGGCGTACGCCGTCGACGTCGGCTCGAAGATCCTCGCCGTCGACCGGCTGAGCGGGCGCCCCGACGTCCAGCTCGTCGGTGACCTGTTCCAGCTCCACCTGGTGCGCAACCCCGGGGCGGCCTTCAGCACCGGTACCGCCTACACCGAGGTCCTCAGCGTGGTCGCGATCATCGCGGTCCTGGTGCTGCTCTATCTCGCCCGCCGGATCGGGACCGTCGGCTGGGCGGTCTCGCTGGGCCTGCTGCTCGCCGGGGTCGCCGGCAACCTCACCGACCGGCTGGTGCGCTCGCCCGGCCCGCTGCGCGGGCACGTCATCGACTTCTTCATGCTGCCGCACTGGCCGGTGTTCAACGTGGCGGACATCTGCATCGACGTGGCAGCGGTGCTCATCCTCGTGCAGGTCTACCGCGGCGTCCGGCTCGACGGCACCCGGACGGCCCGCGAGAGCACGCGGCCGGAGGGGCCGGAGGCGCCGGAGTGAGCCGCGACGCCGACCATCGGGTGCTCTCGGTGCCCGAGGGCCTCGCGGGGGAGCGGGTCGACGCGGCCCTGGCGCGGATGTTCGGCCTCTCGCGCACCCGCGGCGCCGAGCTGATCGCCGCCGGGAACGTGCTCGTCGACGGAGCGCCGGTCGGCAAGAGCGACCGGGTGCTGCCGGGCTCGACCGTGGCCGTGACCATCCCCGTCGAGGCCGACCCGCTCGCGGTCGTCCCCGAGGTCGTCGAGGGGATCAAGATCCTGCACGACGACGACGACATCGTGGTGATCGACAAGCCCGTCGGCGTCGCCGTGCACCCCTCGCCGGGCTGGTCCGGCCCCACCGTGGTCGGCCACCTTGCCGGCGCCGGCTTCCGCATCTCCACCAGCGGCGCCCCCGAACGGCAGGGGATCGTCCAGCGCTTGGACGTCGGAACCTCGGGCGTGATGGTGATCTGCAAGTCCGAGCACGCCTACTCGGTGCTCAAGAACGCGTTCCGGCGCCGCACCGTCGACAAGGTCTACCACGCGCTGGTGCAGGGCCACCCGGACCCGCTCGAGGGCACCATCGACGCTCCGATCGGGCGGCACCCCAAGGCCGACTACAAGTTCGCGGTGATGGCCGACGGGCGGCACAGCGTCACGCACTACGAGACGCTCGAGGCGCACCGGTTCGCCAGCCTGTTGGAGATCCACCTCGAGACCGGCCGCACCCACCAGATCCGGGTGCACATGGCGGCGCTCAAGCACCCGTGTGTCGGTGACCCCACGTACGGCGCCGACCCCAGCCTGGCGCGCCGGGTCGGGTTGGAGCGGCAGTGGCTGCACGCCGTACGCCTCGGCTTCGAGCATCCCGAGACCGGCAAGCAGGTCGAGTACGAGTCGGAGTACCCGGAGGACCTCGCGCACGCGCTCGAGGTGATCCGCGATGCGCACTAGCGACCTGCTGCTCCGGCCGGCCGGGCCGGAGGACGCCGAGGCGATCGCCGACCTCTACACCGCCGCCCGGGTCGCGGCCGTCCCGCAGATGCCGCCGGCGTCGCACACGAACGCCGAGGACCGGGACTGGATGGCGGCCCAGCTGGCCAAGGACGACCACGAGGCCTGGGTCGCGACGCTCCCGCACGGGCGGCTCGTCGGGTATGTGCTGATGTCGCCGGTCTGGCTGGACCACCTGTTCATCGACCCGGAGCTGCGTGGCAGCGGCATCGGCTCGGTGCTGCTCGATCTCGTGAAGTCGCTGCGCCCGGACGGCTTCTCGCTGTGGGTGTTCGAGAGCAACACCGGCGCCCGCCGCTTCTACGCGCGACACGGCCTGGTCGAGCTCGAGCGCACCGACGGCTCGGGCAACGAGGAGAAGGCCCCCGACATCCGGATGGCCTGGCCGGGCGCGGACCCGCTCGGCTTCTATCGCGGTCTGATCGACGAGGTCGACGAGCAGCTCGGCGACCTGCTGGCCCGCCGCACCGCGCTCACCCGGGCGGTCCAGGCCCACAAGACGGACCGGTCCCGCGACGCGGCCCGTGAGCGTGCGATCGCCGAGGCGATGGCCGGGCGTGCGCCCGAGCTCGGCGTCGCACGGCTGGAGCGGATCGTGCACGCGATCATCACCGAGAGCATGGACGCGGCCACCGAGGGGTGAATCCCGGACTGTCGGCGGCGGGTGCCAACATCGAGGCCTGCGGTCGCGTAGTCTGGCGTCCTTCCCCAAGAACGCCGCCGCGACGTGATCGCGGCTCTATTCCTGCATGCCCGCACATCACAAGCTCCGAGGAGTGGCCCGCGACGATGTCGACCGGCACCCAGGACTCCTTCGTCCACCTCCACGTCCACACCGAGTACTCCATGCTCGACGGGGCCTCGCTCCTCGACGGACTGTTCAGCCGGGTGGCCGACCTGCAGATGCCGGCGATCGCGATGACCGACCACGGCAACCTGCACGGTGCGTTCGACTTCTACTCCAAGGCCCGCAAGCACGGCGTGAAGCCGATCATCGGCATCGAGGCCTACATCACCCCCGGCACCGGCCGCGGCGAGCGCCGGCGGGTGCGGTGGGGCAAGGGCGACGCGGCCGAGGAGGGCGGCGACGACGTCGCCGGCGGCGGCGCCTACACCCACATGACGATGTGGGCCGAGAACACCGAGGGCATGCACAACCTGTTCCGGCTCTCCTCGCTGTCCAGCCTCGAGGGCTACTTCTACAAGCCCCGGATGGACAGGGAGATCCTCCAGCAGCACAGCAAGGGCATCATCGTCAGCACCGGCTGCCCCAGCGGCGCCATCCAGACCCGGCTCCGGCTGGGCCAGTGGGACGAGGCGGTCCGCGAGGCCGGGGAGCTGCAGGACATCTTCGGTCGCGAGAACGTGTTCCTCGAGCTGATGGACCACGGCATCTCCATCGAGAAGCGGGTCCGCGACGACCTGCTCCGGCTCGGCCGCCAGCTCGGCATCCCGCCGCTGGCGACCAACGACTCGCACTACAACAACCCCGACGACGCGGACGCCCACGACGCCCTGATCTGTGTGGCCTCCGGCAAGCGGCTCTCCGACACCAACCGGCTCAAGTTCGACGGCGGTGGCTACTACATCAAGTCACCGGCCGAGATGCGCCAGCTCTGGACCCAGCACGACCTCGTCGAGGCCTGCGACAACACCCTCGCCATCGCGGAGCGCTGCGAGGTGGAGTTCGTCGAGTCCACGGGCGGCTACATGGCCCGCGCCGACGTCCCGGCCGGCGAGACCGAGGACAGCTGGTTCCGCAAGGAGGTCTGGCGCGGCATCGAGGCCCGTTATCCCGGCGACCGGCTGACCCAGGAGGTCAAGGACCGCGTCGAGATGGAGCTCGCGATCATCTCGCAGAAGGGCTACTGCGGCTACTACCTCGTGGTCGCCGACTTCATCCAGTGGTCCAAGCGCAACGGCATCCGCGTCGGTCCGGGCCGCGGCTCCGGTGCGGGCTCGATCGCGGCGTACGCACTGAGCATCACCGACCTCTGCCCGCTCGAGCACGGGCTGTTCTTCGAGCGCTTCCTCAACCCCGAGCGCCCGTCGATGCCCGACTTCGACATCGACTTCGACGACCACCGCCGCGGCGAGGTCATCAAGTACGTCACCGAGAAGTACGGCGCCGACCGGGTCGCCCAGATCGCCACCTTCGGCCGGCTCAAGGCGAAGGCCGCGATCAAGGACGCCGCCCGGGTGCTCGACTTCGGCTTCGCGATCTCCGACCGGATCACCAAGGCGCTCCCGGCCGACGTGATGGGCAAGGGCGTCGCGCTCAAGGACATCTTCGACCCCGGTCACAAGCGGTACGGCGAGGGCGGCGAGTTCCGGTCGCTGCACGACTCCGACCCGGACGTGCGCCGGATCTACGACACCGCGGTCGGGCTCGAGGGCCAGATCCGCAACTGGGGCGTGCACGCGGCCGGCGTGATCATGTCCAGCGAGCCGCTGATCAACGTCGTGCCGATCATGGCCCGCCCGCAGGACGGCGCGATCATCACCCAGTTCGACTACCCGATGTGCGAGTCGCTCGGGCTGGTCAAGATGGACTTCCTCGGCCTGAGCAACCTGCACATCCTCGACGACGCGGTCGCGAACATCGAGGCCAACCGGGGCGAGCAGGTCGTCCTCGAGGAGCTGCCCTTCGACGACCGGGCGACCTACGAGCTGATGGGTCGCGGGGACACGCTGGGCGTGTTCCAGCTCGATGGTGGCGGCATGCGCGCGCTACTGCGCTCGATGCAGCCGGACCAGTTCGCCGACATCACCGCGGTCAGCGCGCTCTACCGGCCCGGCCCGATGGGTGCGGACTCCCACAACAAGTACGCCCGCCGCAAGAACGGCCGCGAGCCGATCGAGCCCATCCACCCGGCGCTGGCCGAGGCTCTCGAGCCGGTGCTCGGGGAGACCTACGGCCTGATCGTCTACCAGGAGCAGGTGATGGCGATCGCCCAGGTCCTCGCGGGCTTCACGCTGGGCGCCGCGGACAACCTGCGCCGGGCGATGGGCAAGAAGAAGAAGGAGGAGCTCGACAAGCAGTACGCCGGCTTCCAGTCCGGCATGCTCGAGCGCGGCTTCCCGCAGGCGGCGATCGACACGCTCTGGGCGATCCTGCTGCCGTTCTCCGACTACGCGTTCAACAAGTCGCACTCCGCGGCCTACGGCGTCATCACGTACTGGACCGCCTACCTCAAGGCGAACTACCCCGCCGAGTACATGGCCGCCCTCCTGACGTCCGCGAAGGACGACAAGGACAAGCTCGCCATCTACCTCAACGAGTGCCGCCGGATGAAGATCCAGGTGCTCCCGCCGGACGTCAACGAGTCGGCCCACAACTTCACGCCGGTCGGCAACGACATCCGCTTCGGCCTGACGGCCGTCCGCAACGTCGGCAGCAACGTCGTCGACGGCATCGTCGCTGCCCGCGAGGAGAAGGGCCGCTACGAGGACTTCAACGACTTCCTGTCCAAGGTCCCCGCCCAGGTGTGCAACAAGCGGGTCTTCGAGTCGCTGATCCTGGCCGGCGCCTTCGACGACATGAAGCACAAGCGCCGCGCCCTCCACCTCAAGCACGAGGAGGCGGTGGACCGCTACGTCGGCCTCAAGCGCGAGGACGAGGGCCAGGACTCGCTGTTCGGTGGCTCGGGCTCGGACGACGTCGTCTTCGACGTCAGCATCGCGCTCCCCGACGTCGACGAGTGGGACAAGATGACCCTGCTCAGCCGCGAGCGGGAGATGCTCGGGCTCTACGTCTCCGACCACCCGCTGCTGGGTCTCGAGCACGTGCTGGCCAACAGCAGCGACTGCAGCATCGGCCAGCTGATGCTCGACGAGGACCGGCCGGACGGGTCCTCGGTCACGATCAGCGGCCTGGTCACCAGCGTCCAGCGCAAGATCACCAAGCGCGGTGACGCGTGGGCGATGGTGACCGTCGAGGACCTGGACGGCGCGATCGACGTGTTGCTGTTCCCGAGCGCCTACCAGCTGGCCGGCCCGCACCTGGTCGAGGACGCGATCCTCACCGTCAAGGGCCGGCTCTCCCGGCAGAAGGACCAGCCGGAGATCCACGGCCAGGAGGTCACCGTCCCCGACCTCTCCGACGGCCCGTCCGGGCCGGTGGTGATCAGCCTCCCCTCCACCCGGTGCACGCCGCCGGTCGTCGAGCAGCTCAAGGACGTCCTCGGCACCCACCCGGGGATGACCGAGGTCCGCCTGCGACTCTTGACCCGTGAGGAGACCTTGGTCATGCGCCTCGACGACCGGCTCCGGGTCACCCCGAGCCCGGCGCTGTTCGCCGACCTCAAGCAGCTGCTGGGGCCCGGGTGCCTGACGGGGTGAGCCACCCCGGGCATCGAACCTCCTTGCGCTCCGGCCTGGTCCAGCTCCTGATCGGCGTGGTCGTCCTCGCCGCCGCCGGGGCACTCGCCGGGGTGGTGTGGGAGTGGGTCTGGACCGCGCCCGCGGGTGTCGTCGCCGACCACCGGTGGCTCGCCGAGGACGAGGCCGGCCTGCGCGGGCAGTTCTCCGGCACCGGCTGGTTCGTGATCGTCGCCACCATCACCGGACTGCTCGCGGGCGGTCTCGTCGCGACCTTCCTCGACCGGGTGCCGCTGCTCACCCTGCTCACCGTCATCCTCGGCTCCGCGGTCGGCACCTGGGTGATGCTGAGCGTCGGCTCGGCCCTCGGGCCGCCCGACCCGACCCAGCTCGCGCTCACCGCGAAGAACGGCACGCACCTGCCCGACGAGCTCGACGTGTCCCGCCGTACGCCGTGGGTCTCGATGCCCGCCGGAGCGCTGGTCGCACTCACCCTGGTCTTCTTCGGGTTCGCGCCGGGGCGCCGGCACCACCACGACCACGATCACCCCCTCGATCACCACCACCACGACCATCCCGAGCACCGCTCGGATCGGCACTCTCCGGACCACCGCGCCGGGTAGGCTCCCGCCCGTGGAGAACAGCCCGGAGTACCTCGAGAGCGGAGCCGGCGAACCGCTCCGGACCCCGTCCGAACCGACCGGTGGCGGGCGCCGCCGCACCGGCTGGATCGTCGGCGGGGCGGTGGCCTTCGTCGCCCTGGTCGGCGCCGGCGCGTGGGCGGCCTGGTCGTTCTTCGCCACCGGCCCGCAGCCGGCCGAGGCACTGCCCGGCTCGACGATCGCCTACGCCAGCGTCGACCTCGACCCGAGCGGTGGCCAGAAGATCGAGGCGCTGCGGACGCTGCGCAAGTTCCCGGCGTTCAAGGACCACATCGGGCTCCAGACCGACGACGACGTCCGTCAACGGATCTTCGAGGAGATCCAGGGCTCCGGCGCCTGCCCGGACCTCGACTACGGCGACGACGTCGAGCCCTGGCTCGGCGACCGGATCGCCGTCGCCGCGGTCGACGCGGGCGAGGACGCTCTGTCTCCCGTGTTCGTGCTCCAGGTGAGCGACGAGGACCAGGCGGACCAGGGGCTGGCGAAGATCCAGGACTGCAGCGGCGGCGACGGCGGCGCCTGGTCGATCGCCGACGGCTGGGCGCTGGTGGGGGAGACCCAGGAGATCGTCGACCGGGTCGCCGCCGACGCCGCGAAGTCCCCGCTCTCGGACGACGAGGACTACCGCACCTGGACCGACGCGGCCGGCGACGCCGGGATCGCGACGGCCTACCTCGCCCCCGAGGCCGGGCAGGTCCTCGCCGACAACCTCGGCGGACTGATGCCGCCGATGTACGGGCTCGGCGAGGCCGTCCCCGGCTCCGACACCGACCTGATGCCCTCCGAGGTCACCCAGGGCCTCGAGGAGTTCCGCGGCCTGGCCGCCACCCTCCGCTTCGACGACGGCTCGCTCGAGCTGGAGGTGGCCGCCGACACCGGCAGGTCCCAGGACGCGCTCGACGGCGCCGACGGCGGGGACGACGTGCTGGCAACGCTGCCCGACGACACCGCGGCCGCGCTGGGCCTCGGGTTCGCCGACGGGTGGTTCGGCGACCTCGTCGACCAGTTCGCCGGCCAGCTCGGCGGTGACCTGAGCGGCGACGAGCTCCTCGACGAGCTCTCCTCAGAGTCCGGCCTCGACCTGCCCGAGGACGTCGAGACGCTGACCGGCGAGTCCGCCGCGCTGGCCATCGGGGGCGACTTCGACCTCGAGACGTTCGTGAACTCCACGGACGGCAGCGGCGTGCCGGTCGGGCTGAAGGTCCAGGGCGACCCGGACGCGATCGAGACGGTGCTGGACAAGCTGCGCCCCCAGCTCGACGGCGCCGAGTCCTTCCTCGGCAGTGACAGCGACGGCGACCTGATCGCCATCGGCCCCGACGGCGACTACCGCCAGCAGCTGCTCGAGGACGGGGACCTCGGGGACTCCGAGGTGTTCGAGAACGTCGTGCGCGAGGCCGGAGACGCGGCCGCGATCCTGTTCGTGAACTTCGACGCCGGGGACTGGCTGGCCAGCCTCGCGGACGGTGACCCGGAGGTCGAGGAGAACCTCGAGCCGCTGCAGGGCCTCGGCCTGAGCGGCTGGCTCCAGGACGACGCCAGCCACGTGGTGCTCCGGCTCACGACCGACTGATCGGCGCCACGGTCGCCCCCGTCACTCGCACCAGGTCGGCCGGCGCGATCGCCAGGTCCAGGCCGCGGCGTCCGCCCGAGACGTAGACGGTGTCGAAGCGGAGCGCGCTCTCGTCGAGCACGGTCGGGTGGGCGCGCTTCTGGCCCACCGGCGAGATCCCGCCTGCGACGTACCCCGTCGCCCGCTCGGCGGCCGCCACCTCGGCCATCGCGGCCCGGCTCGCCCCGAGCGCGCGGGCCAGCGCCTTGAGGTCGAGCTGACCGGTCACGGGCACGATGCCCACGGCCAGCTTCCCGTCGACGCTGGCCATCAGCGTCTTGAGCACGACGGCCGGGTCGAGGCCGAGGGCCTCGGCCGCCTCCAGGCCGTACGACGCCGCCCGGGGGTCGTGCTGGTACTCGTGGAGGGTGAAGGGCACCCCGGCCTTCGCGAGTGCCACCGTGGCCGGAGTACCGCCCGGCGACCTCTTCTTGCTCATCAATTGGGACTCCACCGGGTCCGGGCCACCTCGGTGGCCGGGAGCGAGGGGATCACGTTCATCGCGCGCAGCTCGGCGCGCAGCAGATCGGTGACCAGCACCAGGCGGGTCTCGGCGTCCTCCGCCTCGAGCAGCGACTGGCGCTCGGGCATCGGGAGCGGCGCGACGGCGGCCAGCGTCCAGGAGAGGTACGTCGGGTCCCGCGGCAGCGCGCCGGCGTACGGGTCGGCCCGGATGTCGGCCAAGGCCGCGCGGTAGGCCGTGAACGCGACCCGGGCCTGGTCGAGGACCGCCTCGGCGACCGGCGCCTCGGGGTCCGGCCGGTCGGTGACGTGGCCGACCGGGAACAGCCCGGTGGTGTCCAGGCGGTCCAGCTGGATCCGCTCCAGGCCCACCGCCACGACGTCGAAGCTGCCGTCGGGATGCGCCTCGACCTCGGTGAGCTGCACCCGGCAGCCGACCCGGTACAGCGACTGGGCGCCGTGCTCGCCCACCTCGTAGCCCTCGCGGATCGCCACGGACCCGAACACCCTCGCGGCGGGGTCCTCGATGCGCAGCAGGTGGTGCACGAGCGCGCGGTACCGGTCCTCGAAGACCGTGAGCGGCACGCTCACCCCCGGGAACAGCACCGCGTTCAGCGGGAACATCGGCAGCGTCTCGGGCACGACGCCAACGTAGCCGCTGGGGAGGTCCGGGGTTTCCAGGCTCGCTGCGCGCGCACCTCAACCGCCGGACGGAATCGGGGCCGGGCGGCGCGCGCTCGTAGAATCGGGGCCATGATCCGCCGCATCGACCTGCGAGGCGCCGACCCGGGTGTCGACTACCGGGCAGCCGTGCCCCGTGCCGACTTCGACATCGAGGCCGCGGTCCCGGCGGTGCATGCGATCTGCGAGGACGTCCGGACCCGCGGGCTGGACGCGATCCGCGAGCTCTCGGAGCGCTTCGACGGCGTCGCCGTGGACGACATCCGGGTCGCCCCGGAGGCGCTGGCCACCGCGCTCGAGCGGCTCGACCCCGACATCCGGGCCGCCCTGGAGGAGTCGATCGCGCGGCTGCGGGCCACCTGCGCGAACGAGCTCGAGCAGGACGCCGTCACCGACCTCGGCCCCGGCGCCCGGGTCACCCACCGCAAGGTGCCGGTCGGCCGGGTCGGCCTCTACGTCCCCGGCGGGCTGGCCCCGCTGGTCTCCAGCGTGCTGATGAACGTCGTGCCGGCCCAGACCGCCGGCGTCGGGTCGATCGCGCTCGCGAGCCCGCCCCAGCGTGAGTTCGCAGGCGCGGTGCACCCGACGATCCTGGCGGCGTGCGCGCTGCTGGGGGTCGAGGAGGTGTACGCCGTCGGCGGCGCCCAGGCGATCGCGATGTTCGCCTACGGCACCGGGCCGTGCCGGCGGGTCGACCTGGTGACCGGGCCCGGCAACATCTACACGGTCACCGCCAAGCGGCTGCTCAAGGGCCTGGTCGGTATCGACTCGGAGGCGGGCCCCACCGAGATCGCGATCCTCGCCGACGACACGGCGGACCCGGCGTACGTCGCCGCCGACCTGCTCAGCCAGGCCGAGCACGACCCGCTCGCCGCCGCCGTGCTCGTCACGCCCTCCGACCGGCTGGCCGACGCGGTCGCGGCCGAGCTCGAGACGCAGGTCGCGGCCACCAAGCACGTCGAACGGATCCGCACCAGCCTCTCCGGGCGGCAGTCCGGGGTCGTCCTCGTCGACGACCTCGAGCAGGGCCTCGAGGTCGTGAACGCCTACGCCGCCGAGCACCTCGAGATCCACACCGAGGACGCCGCGGCGTACGCCGCCCGGGTCCGCAACGCCGGCGCGATCTTCGTCGGCCCCTACGCCCCGGTCAGCCTCGGCGACTACTGCGCCGGCTCCAACCACGTGCTGCCGACCGCCGGCTGCGCCTGCCACTCCTCGGGCCTCTCGGTGCGCGCGTTCACCAAGTCGGTCCACGTGGTCGACTACTCCCGCGCGGCGCTCGACGCCGTGGCCGGGCACGTCGTCACGCTGGCCGAGGCCGAGGACCTCCCCGGCCACGGCGCGGCCGTCCGGGTGCGGTTCGGGGGCTGAGCGGTGACCTTCCCACCCCTGCGCGAGGAGCTGCGGGGCATCGAGCCCTACGGCGCGCCGCAGCTGGACGTTCCCGTCCAGCTCAACGTCAACGAGAACCCCTACGGGCCATCGCCGGCCTGCGCCGCTGACATCGCGGCCGCGGTCGCGCTGGCCGCGGGCACGCTGAACCGCTACCCCGACCGCGAGTTCGTCGACCTGCGGATGGCACTGGCGTCGTACCTCGGCCACGGCGTCACCCACGAGCA
This sequence comes from Nocardioides sp. JS614, assembly GCF_000015265.1. NCBI lineage: Bacteria > Bacillati > Actinomycetota > Actinomycetes > Propionibacteriales > Nocardioidaceae > Nocardioides > Nocardioides sp. JS614. Next base: position 3,241,749 of record NC_008699.1, on the reverse strand, counting down.
GGTGTGGGCGGCGAACGGGTCCAACGAGGTGATGCTCCAGCTGCTCCAGGCGTTCGGCGGCCCGGGCCGGGTGGCGCTGAGCTTCGCCCCGACGTACTCCATGTATCCCGAGTACGCCCGCGACACCGTCACCGAGTGGGTCGTCGGGCACCGCGAGTCCGACTTCGCGCTCGATCTCGACCACGCGCACGACCTCGTCAAGGAGCGCCAGCCGAGCGTCGTGCTGCTCCCGAGCCCGAACAACCCGACCGGCACCGCGCTGCCGCTCGACGCCGTCACCGCGCTGTGCGAGGCGGCGGCCGGGAACGAGCAGCCCGGGGTCGTCGTGGTCGACGAGGCGTACGGCGAGTTCCGCCGGGCCGGCACGCCCAGCGCGCTGGAGCTGCTGCCGCGGCACCGCAACCTGGTGGTGACCCGCACGATGAGCAAGGCGTTCGCGCTGGCCGGTGCCCGGGTCGGCTACCTGGCGGCGGCGCCGGAGATCTGCGACGCGATCCGGGTCGTGCGGCTGCCGTACCACCTGTCCGCGGTCACCCAGGCGACCGCGCTCGCGGCGCTACGGCACGCGCCGGAGCTGCTCGGCAAGGTCGACGAGCTGCGGGCCGAGCGCGACCGCACGGTCGACTGGCTGCGCGAGCAGGGCCTGACGGTCGCGGACACGGATGCGAACTTCGCGCTGTTCGGGACCTTCGCCGACCGGCATGCTGTGTGGCAGGGGTTGCTGGGCCGGGGGGTGCTGATCCGGGAGACCGGCCCGGACGGCTGGCTGCGGGTCTCGATCGGCACCGCCGAGGAGATGCAGGCATTCAAGGACGCACTGACCCAGGTCAGGAAGGAAATGTGATGACGAGGACGGCACGCATCGAGCGGCAGACCAGCGAGTCCAAGGTGCTCGTCGAGGTCGACCTCGACGGCACCGGGCGCCACGACGTCTCGACCGGCGTGGGCTTCTACGACCACATGCTGACCGCGTTCGCCCGCCACGCGCTGGTCGACCTGACCGTGCAGACCGACGGCGACACCCACATCGACGCCCACCACACCGTCGAGGACACCGCGATCGCGCTCGGCCAGGCGCTGCGCCAGGCGCTCGGTGACAAGCGGGGCATCCGCCGGTTCGGCGACGCGACCGTGCCGCTGGACGAGGCGCTCGTGCAGGCCGTGGTCGATGTCTCCGGCCGGCCCTACTGCGTGCACACCGGCGAGCCCGAGGGGCAGCAGTACGTCCAGCTGGGTGGCACCACGCCGGCGTACCTGGGCTCGCTGACCCAGCACGTCTTCGAGTCGATCGCGTTCCACGGCCACTTCGCCCTCCACGTCCGGGTGCTGGCCGGCCGCGAGCCGCACCACATCGTGGAGACCCAGTTCAAGGCGGTCGCCCGGGCCTTCCGCGACGCCGTCGCGCTCGACCCGCGCGAGACCGGGATCCCCAGCACCAAGGGCGCTTTGTGACCCGTCCGAACGTGGTGGTCCTCGACTACGGCTCGGGGAACCTCCGCTCCGCCGTGCGCGCGGTCGAACGCGCCGGCGCCGAGGTCACGCTGACCGCCGACCGCGCGCTGGCCCAGGAGGCCGACGGCCTGCTGGTTCCGGGCGTGGGCGCCTTCGCCGCCTGCATGGCCGGCCTGCGCGCGGTGCGCGGCCACGAGGTGATCGGCCGGCGACTCGCCGGCGGCCGCCCCGTCCTCGGCATCTGCGTGGGCATGCAGATCCTCTTCGAGCGCGGGGTCGAGCACGGGGTCGAGACCGAGGGCTGCGGCGAGTGGCCCGGCGTGGTGGAGCGGCTGCAGGCGCCCGTCGTACCCCACATGGGTTGGAACACCGTGGACGTGGCCGCTGCATCGACCCTGTTCGAGGGTGTCGAGGACGAGCGGTTCTACTTCGTGCACTCCTACGGGGTGCGGGACTGGACGCTGGAGACCAACGACCGCACCCGGGCGCCGCTGGTGCACTGGACCTCGCACGGCGGGGACCGGTTCGTGGCCGCGGTCGAGAACGGGCCGCTCAGCGCCACCCAGTTCCACCCCGAGAAGTCCGGCGACGCCGGCGCGGCGCTGCTGCGCAACTGGGTCGGGTCCCTGTCATGAGGGTGGAGGTGACGGTGCCGTGAGCAAGGAGCGGGCCCGGCGCCGGGCCGAGCGCGAGCGGGAGGCCGCGGCGGTCGCGGCGGCCCGGGCGGCGGAGGCCGAGCGCAGGGAGCGGCGGGACGCCCGGGTGCGCGCGGTCACCGACCGGCTGCCGAGGCCACCCAAGCGGCCGAGCGGGCTGCTCGCGCAGCGGCGGCGCCGCCAGAACGGCGCGCTGGTCGCCGCCCTCGTCGCGGTCAACCTGCTGGTCTGGATCGTCTTCGGCGAGTGGGAGATCCGGCTCGCCGCGTTCGTGGTCAGCGTGCTGACCGCCCCCGTGTTCCACACGATGCTGTTCCGACGTACCTGAAGGGCACCCATGTCTGACTATCTCGAGCTCCTCCCCGCGGTCGACATCACCGAGGGCCGCGCCGTCCAGCTGGCCCAGGGGGTGGCCGGCTCCGAGCGCACCTACGGCGACCCGGTGGCGGCCGCGATGCGCTGGCAGGAGGCCGGCGCGGAGTGGATCCACCTGGTCGACCTCGATGCGGCCTTCGGCCGCGGCTCCAACCGCGAGCTGCAGGCGGAGATCGTCGGCGCCCTCGATGTCCAGGTCGAGATGAGCGGCGGCATCCGCGACGACGAGTCGCTCGCGGCGGCGCTGGCCACCGGCTGCCGCCGGGTCAACATCGGCACCGCGGCGCTCGAGCAGCCGGAGTGGTGTCGGCGGGTGATCGCCGAGCACGGGGACCGGGTCGCGATCGGCCTCGACGTACGCGGTCGCACGCTCGCCGCCCGGGGCTGGACCAAGGACGGCGGGGACCTCTACGAGACGCTCGCGCGCCTGGACGCCGAGGGCTGCGCGCGCTACGTCGTCACCGACGTCAACAAGGACGGCATGCTGCAGGGCCCGAACCTGCAGCTGCTGCGCGACGTCTGCGCCGCCACGTCCGCCCCCGTGGTGGCCTCCGGGGGTGTGACGACGCTCGCCGACATCGAGGCGCTGATGGAGCTGGTCCCGGTCGGGGTCGAGGGCGCGATCGCCGGCACCGCGCTCTACGAGGGCCGGTTCACGCTCGAGGACGCGCTGGCGCTGACGCGCGGTGGCCGATGACGCTCGCCGTACGCGTCATCCCGTGCCTGGACGTGGACGCCGGGCGGGTGGTCAAGGGCATCAACTTCAAGGAGCTCCGCGACGCCGGCGACCCCGTGGAGCTGGCGCGCACCTACGACGCCGAGGGCGCCGACGAGCTGACCTTCCTCGACATCTCAGCCTCCTTCGAGGGGCGGGCGACCACGATGGAGATCGTCTCGCGCACGGCCGAGGAGGTGTTCATCCCGCTGACGGTCGGTGGGGGAGTGTCCTCGGTGGCCGACGTGGACCGGCTGCTGCGCGCGGGCGCCGACAAGGTCGCGGTCAACACCGCCGCGATCAACCGACCGGAGCTGGTGGCCGAGATCGCCGACCGCTTCGGCAACCAGGTGCTGGTGCTCTCGGTCGATGCAAGGAGGGTGGACGCCCGTCGCGCCCCGGGCACGGCCTCGGGCTTCGAGGTGACCACCCACGGTGGCCGGAAGTCGGCGGGCCTCGACGCCGTCGAGTGGGCCGTGCGCGCCGCGGACCTGGGCGCGGGGGAGATCCTGCTCAACGCGATGGACGCCGACGGGACGCAGGACGGCTTCGACCTGGAGCTGATCCGGGCCGTACGCCGGGAGGTCACGGTCCCGGTCATCGCGTCCGGCGGGGCGGGCGCGGTCGAGCACTTCCCGCCGGCGGTCGAGGCCGGCGCCGACGCCGTGCTGGCGGCCACCGTCTTCCACTTCGGCACGTTGCGGATCGCCGACGTCAAGGCGTCGCTGGCGGGGGCGGGCTACCCGGTCCGCTGAGCCGGTCTTCCGGCTCTCCTGACACGTCCGGGGGTACAGCGGTGTCCTGGCAACCGAACCAGCCACGCGAACGGTTGCGCACGCACCGCCGGCCAGGGGGTCTGGCCGTGGCCGCCGCCATCGACGCCGCGGACTGGGTCCGCGACGGCCGCCCGGGGGCGGCCGTCGCAGTGGCGCCACGCGTCAGACGAACAGCAACTGCCCACCCTCGGTCATCTCGATGAAGTCGGAGGCGCTGATGATCCCCTCCACCTCGTCGTACAGGTCGGCCTCGGTCAGGTGGTTCATGTCGGCCGACATCCGGCACGCCCAGAGGTGACCGCCGGAGTCGGCGATCTGTTGCAGGAAGTCCGGGACCTCGGGCACGCCGACGTCGGCGATCGACTTCTTCAACTGGTGGGTCGCCATCGCGGTCATGCCCGGCAGGCCTCCCAGGCCCTGCGGCATGTGCGTCGCGGTGTTGCCGAGCATCGTGAACTTCAGGTCGCCCATGGTCTTCTTGTTGATCATGTCGAAGCCCCAGAACGTGAAGAACAGGTGGGTCTCGACGCCCTCACCCAGGGCGGCGTTCGCAAGGACCAGGGCCGGGTAGGCCATGTCCAGATTGCCCTTGGAGCAGATGATGGCCAGCTTGCGCCCCGCATCCGCCTCGCCGAACGACGGGACGAGGGGGGCGGTCTCGGTGGTAGTCATGGAGGATCCTCCTTCACACGCAGCCGTGCGGCTTCGGCAGCCCGGCGACGTACGCGAGCTTCTTGGCCGGCTTCTGGGGGAACAGCTGGAACAGCGTCTTGGTCGGGACGCCGCCCACCACGCTGATGCGCCGCAGCGTGGCGGTCTCGCCCTCGCTGGCGTAGTCGTCGCGCAGGAAGCGGATCACCTGCCAGTGCTCATCGGTCAGCTCGATCCCGATCTGGGCCGCGAGGGCCTTCGCGAGGGGCTCGGACCACTCGCTGGGATCCGTCATGAATCCTTCCTCGTTGACGTGGATCTCGTGCCCGTCGATCGTCGTGGTCGGCATGGCGTCAGGCCTCCTTCTCGGGTTGGTGCTTACCGGCCATCGACATGTGAGCCGGAAGTGGGACGGGGCGCCCGGGCAGGAGCACGTTCCAGTAGATGTGCCGGAAGGCGAGCTTGCCCAGGTGGTTGGCCCGGGTCTCCTTCAGGAGACTGAGCGGGCCGACGTAGGGGAGGGGGTACTTGCCGGGGAGCGGCTGGGTGTCGTAGTTGAAGTCGATCAGCAGCGCCTTGTCGTCACCGGACTCGACGAAGCAGTTCGCGTGCCCGTCGAACGACTTCGTCATCGGCCTGCCCGCGATGTGGTCGAGGAAGTTGTCGACGAAGATGTCGACCGCGAAGTGGGCGACCGACCCGGCCTTCGAGGCCGGGATGTCGCTCGCGTCGCCGATGGCGAAGATCGTGTCGTAGGCGGTAGACAGCAGCGTGTGCTTGTCCACCGGCACGTAGTTCAGCTCGTTGCCGAGTCCGGAGCGCGCCACGAAGTCGGCGCCCATGTTGAGTGGGACCGTCACGAGCAGGTCGAAGGGCACCTTGCGCTCGTCGAACGAGACCAGCGCGCGGCGCTCGTCGTCGACACGCTCGATCATGAAGTCCGGCTCGACCAGGATCTTGCGCTCGGCGAGCATCTCGCCCAGCGTCGCCGAGGCGACGGGCTGGGTGAAGGCGCCGTCGAGCGGCGTCACGAAGACCAGCTCCACACGGTCGCGCAAACCCTGCTTGCGCAGCCAGGAATCGGCCAGGAAGGTGAACTCCAGAGGTGCCACCGGGCACTTGATGGGCGTCTCCGTGATGTGCACGACCAGTCGGCCGTGGTCGAACGTCTTGAGTGCGGCGGCGAGCGCCTCGGCGCCTTCGAGGGTGTAGAAGTCGAAGATGCTGTGCCGCCACTCGCTGCCGAGCATGCCGGGCGTCTGGTCCGGGCGCGGCGTGGTCCCGGAGGCGATCACCAGGTAGTCGTAGGCCAGCTCGCGCCCGCCGACCAGCGCGACCTTCCGGGCCTCGGGGTCGACCCGGTCGATCTCCGCGGTCACCAGTTCGATCGCGTCGGCGAACAGGCCGCGTCGCGGTCGGATCACCTGGTCGTGGGTGTACCCCCCGAAGGGGAGGAACAGATAACCCGGCTGGTAATGGTGCTCGTCGTCGCGGTCGACCACGACGACCTTCCAGTCGCGGTGGTCGAGCCGGCGGCGGAGCCGGTTCGCGGTCATCGTGCCGGCGGTTCCTCCGCCTAGCACGAGGAGAGTCTTCATGGTCGCCTCCTGGGGGATGTGCCTTCTTCCACGCAACCCCACGCTAGGCAGCGGCACGGAGCCGAAGCAGAGGCGAACGTCCTTACCCCGGGGGGTATTGCAGCCCGGAGTTTCCGGTGGCGCGGGGCGACCGTGCGGTGGCTGGGTCAGGCCCCGAGATCGGCGGAGCGCAGCGCCGCCACCCGCTCGGCCGATCCCTCGAAGTCCAGGTCGCGGACCTGGTCGCGGCCGAACAGGAACAGCACCACCTCGACCACCGGCCCGGCGATGACCACGGGATCAGGGCCCTTGCGCACGGTGGCCGTGGCGCCGGTGTCGGAGCGTCGTACGACGGCCGGGACCGGCAGCCGGCGCCCGAAGAACGCCCCGCCGCGACGCAGCTGCGACCAGAGCAGGTCGAGGTCGGCGGCGGGCAGGGTCCGTGGCTCCCAGCCGGGTTGTGCCCGGCGCAGGTCCTCGTGGTGCACGACGAGCTCGAAGGTGTTCATCAGCCCGTCCAGCAGCGGCACCAGCCGCAGCGGGGGCGAGGGCCGCCGCAGCGTCTCGACCTGCACGCCGAAGGACCGCTCCCGACCCTGCGCCATCGCCCGGTCGGTGAGGCCGGCGAGCGGAGGCACGATGTTGCCGAGCGCCGAGACCGGCCGGCGCTCACGGATCAGCAGGTGGCTGACCAGGTCGCGGGCGTCCCACCCTTCGCACAGCGTCGGCGCGTCCGGGCCCAGAGCCAGGGCCAGGTCGCACAGCTCGGTCCGTTCCCGCAGGGCGAGGGGAGCACTCATGTCACGAGGCTATGTCGGTGCCGGGGAGTCGGCACCGGGGAATACCCTGTCCGGGCTGCGGGGTTGGCCCGCGAGAAGGACCAAGACCGGGACGACAGGGACAGGCCAGGACCAGGTGGCGAACGAGCGGGGGAGCCGGCGCGGGACCACGCGCGAGGGATTCGCCGTCCTGGCGGTCGCGATCAAGCGGGAGCCCTGGATCTTCGCGGTCTCGACGATCGGCAGCGTGCTCTTCGGCGCGCTGACGGTGGCCGACGCGTGGGTGCTCGGCTGGTCGACCGACCACGTCGTGCTCCCGGCGTTCGAGGACGGGGAGGTCGGCGGTGGCCTGCTGCTCGCCGTGCTGGCGCTGTTCCTCGGCGTCGCGATCCTGCGCGCGGTCGGGATCGTGGCCCGCCGGCTCGGCGCCGGCGTCATGCAGTACCGCATGCAGGCCCATACCCGCCGCGCCGTCACGCGGCAGTACCTCGCCCTGCCGATGGAGTGGCACCAGCGCCACCCGACCGGTCAGCTGCTGTCCAACGCCAACTCCGACGTCGAGGCGGCCTGGGGGCCGATCGCGCCGCTCCCGATGGCTGTCGGCACCGTCGCGATGATGGTGATCGCGGTCGTCCAGATGTTCGTCGCCGACGTCGTGATGGCGCTCGTCGGCCTGCTCGTCTTCCCGGCCGTCATCGCCGCCAACCTCGCCTACCAGCGGCTCGCCTCGCCGCTGATGACCCGGGCGCAGCAGCTGCGCGCCGAGCTCAGCGAGGTCGCCTACGAGTCCTTCGACGGCGCGATGGTCGTCAAGACGTTGGGCCGTGAGCCCGAGGAGACCGCGCGCTTCGCCGAGAAGGCCCACCAGCTGCGCGAGGTCAACATCCGCGCCGGCCGGATCCGCGCCGCCTTCGACCCGACCCTCGCCGCGCTGCCCAACGTGGGCGTGCTCGTGGTCCTCGCCGTCGGCGTCGAGCGGGTGCTGAACGGCTCGACCGACGCCGGTGACGTGGTCACGGTCGCCTACCTGCTGACCATCGTCTCGTTCCCGATCCGCTCCATCGGCTGGCTGCTCGGCGAGTTCCCGCGCAGCGTCGTGGGCTACCACCGGGTGCGCTCGGTGCTGCGCGCGACCGGCGAGATGCCGTACGGCGAGCGGCCCGCCGTCGGCGTCGCGGGCGGCGCCCGGCTGGAGGTCGAGCACCTCGCCTATGGCTACGACCCCGATCAGCGGCTGCTCGAGGACGTGACCTTCACCGTCGAGCCGGGCCGGACCGTCGCGGTCGTCGGCGCCACGGCCTCCGGCAAGAGCACCCTCACCACCCTGATGGCGCGCCTGGTCGACCCCGACGCCGGCCGGATCCTGGTCGACGGCACCGACCTGCGCGACCTGGCCCGCGGCCAGCTGGCCGAGACGCTCGCGGTCGTGCCCCAGACGGCGTTCCTCTTCGACGACACGGTGCGCGGCAACGTCACCCTGGGTGCCGACGTGTCCGACGACGACGTCTGGGCGGCGCTGCGGGCCGCCCAGGCCGACGGGTTCGTGGCTGCCCTCCCGCACGGCCTGGACACCCGGCTGGGCGAACGCGGCACGTCGCTCTCCGGCGGCCAGCGGCAGCGGATCTCGCTCGCCAGGGCCCTGGTCCGGCGTCCCCGGCTGCTGATCCTCGACGACGCGACCTCCGCCGTGGATCCCGAGGTCGAGGCCCGGATCCTCGACGCCCTGCGCGCCGGCGGCGGCGACAGCACCCTCGTCGTCGTCGCCTACCGCAAGGCCACGATCGGCCTGGCCGACGAGGTGGTGCACCTCGAGGACGGCCGGATCGCCGACCGGGGCACCCACGCCGAGCTGCTGGAGCGCAGTGCGTCCTACGCGCACCTGGTCAACGCCTACGAGCAGCACGCCGACCTGGTGGAGGACGCCGGATGAGCACCGTCCTCGACTCCGGTGAGGAGATCGGCGCGATCGCCACGCTGCGCCGGGGCGTGCACTACTCCCCGGAGCTCACCGAGGGCATCTGGCGGACGCTGGTGCTCGCGATCCTCGCCTCCCTCGGCCAGGTCGTCGTCCCCGTGGCCGTCCAGCAGACCCTCGACCGCGGCCTCAACGGCCCCGGCGGCCCGGACGTCTCCTTCACGGTGCTCACCGGCATCGGGGCCGCGGTCGCGATCGCGGTGACCAGCTGGGCGTCGTACGCCATGACGGCGCGGCTCTTCACCGCCTCCGAGCGCGGGCTCGCCACGCTGCGGATCAAGGCGTTCCGCCACGTGCACGACCTGCCGCTGCTCACCCAGAACACCGAGCGCCGCGGGGCCCTGGTGTCCCGCGTCACCAGCGACGTCGACCAGGTCAGCCAGTTCCTCGTGTTCGGCGGCCTGCTGTTCGTGGTGAGCATCGGGCAGATCCTCGTCGCGACCATCGTGATGGTGGTCTACAGCTGGCAGCTCGCGCTGGTGGTCTGGCTCTGCTTCGCACCGCTGTTCTTGTCGCTGCGCTACTTCCAGCGCAAGCTGTCCGAGGCCTACGGCACGGTGCGCCGCCAGGTCGGCGTCATGCTCTCGGCGATCTCCGAGCCAGTGGTCGGCGCCGCGGTGGTCCGGTCGTACGCCGTCGAGGCCCGCACCCAGGCCCGCATCGACGCCGCGATCGACGAGTACAAGGCGGCGAGCACCCGCGCCCAGGGCTTCACCGCCTTCTCGTTCTCGCTCGGCGGGGTGTCGGCCGGGCTCGCCAACGCCGGGGTGCTCATCGTCGGCATCTGGCTCGGGCTCGAGGTGCTGCCCACCGGCGCCGACATCACGGCGGGCAAGGTGCTGGCGTTCGCGTTCCTCGTCACCCTGTTCGTCGGACCGGTCCAGATGGGCACCCAGATCCTCACCGACGCGCAGAACGCCATCGCCGGCTGGCGCCGGGTGATCGGCATCCTCGAGACGCCGGCCGATCTGGTGGACCCGGGGGAGCAGGGCCGCACCCTCCCGCGCGGGCCCATCGACGTGCACCTCGACCACGTGACGTTCGCCTATCCCGGCGGGCCTCCGGTGCTGCGCGACGTCGACCTCGACATCGCCGCCGGCACCCGGGTCGCGGTGGTCGGCGAGACCGGCTCCGGCAAGTCCACGATCGCGAAGCTGCTCACCCGGCTGATGGACCCCTCCGAGGGAGCCGTCCTGCTCGACGGCATCGACGTGCGTGAGATCGCGCAGGTCTCGATGCGCCGCAGCGTCGTCCTGGTGCCGCAGGAGGGGTTCCTGTTCGACGACACGATCACCGCGAACGTCCGGTACGGCCGCCTGGAGGCGACCGAGGACGAGATCCTCGCCAGCGCTGCCGAGCTCGGGCTCGGCGACTGGGTGGCGGGGCTGCCGCACGGCCTCGGCACCCGGGTCGGCCAGCGCGGCGAGTCGCTCTCGGCCGGTGAGCGCCAGCTGGTCGCCCTGCTGCGCGCCCAGCTCGCAGATCCCGACCTGCTCGTGCTCGACGAGGCGACCAGCGCCGTCGACCCGGCACTGGAGATGCGGATCGGCCGCGCGCTCGAGCGGCTGATGAGCGGACGCACGTCGGTGACGATCGCGCACCGGCTCTCCACCGCCGAGAGCGCCGACGAGGTCGTGGTGGTCGACCGCGGGCGGATCGTCCAGCGCGGGCCGCACTCGGTGCTGGTCACCGAGGCCGGATCGGTCTACGCGGGCCTGCACGCGTCGTGGACCGCCCAGCAGGGGACAATTCAGCAGTGACCACCTTGGACCCCGCCATCGCCGGCCGGCTGAAGCGCAACCCGGACGGGCTGGTGCCCGCGGTCGTGCAGCAGCACGACACCGGCGAGGTGCTGATGCTGGGGTGGATGGACGACGAGGCGCTGGCCCGCACGCTGACGACCGGCCGGGCGACGTACTGGAGCCGCTCACGGCAGGAGTACTGGCTCAAGGGCGAGACCTCCGGGCACGTGCAGTGGGTCAAGGAGGTCCGGCTGGACTGCGACGGCGACACGATCCTGGTGAAGGTCGACCAGGTCGGTGCCGCCTGCCACACCGGCGACCGCACCTGCTTCGACGCCGATCTGCTGTCCGGCGCCGACCGACCCGGCCCCGACGCCCGTGGCTGAGCCGCGCCGTACCTTCGGCCCCGTCGTGCTCGGCGGCCTGACCGCCGGTGCCCTGGCGGCCATCGCCGGTGACCGGCCCGCCGCCGCGGCGGACGGGGAGGGTGCCGGCGCTGCCCTGGTCACCTACGACGCGCACCTGCCGGTGGTGACCGCGCTCGCGCTCGTGGTGCTCGCCTGCTGGGGCGTCCTCCTGGTCACCCGCGGACGGGTGCGCCGCGCCGTCGCCGGACTCGCCGTGCTCGCCGCGCTGGGCGCCCTCGCAGGCGTGGTCGCCGGCTTCGAGCAGGTGCCCGACCGGCTGCGCGACGAGCTGGCCCAGGTCGGTGTCACGACCGCGGACGTCGGTCACACCGCCTGGTTCTGGGCGGCCGGCGTGGGCGCCCTGCTGTCGGTGCTGGCCGCCGCGGCCGCGGTCGCCTGGGTGCCGGCCTGGCCGCAGATGGGCAGCCGGTACGACGCACCCGGCGCCGCCCCAGCAGCGTCCGCGACGCCACCCGAGGAGCAGACCAGTCTCGATCTCTGGAAGGCGATCGACGAGGGTCGCGACCCGACGGACGCCGAGCCTGAATAGACTGTGCCCCCGAGAGCGCACGAGCCCCACCACCGAGCCCGTCCGGACCCCGCTTCAAGGAGCCCCCGCATGTCGAACAACCACGGCAACACCCCCGCGGCCTGGACGGCGGTCGCGATCGCGATGCTGGGGTTCGTCGTCGGTGCCGTGGGCCTGCTGCTGGACCCGGTCAGCTACCCGGTCTTCTGGGTCGGCGTCGCGCTCGGGGTGGCGTCGCTGGTCGTGTTCGGCGTGATGGCCAAGCTCGGCTTCAACCAGTCGGGTCACTGAGCGGACCCCGGCCGTGACCATCACCGCGCCCCCCACCGCCCCCTCGGCGGTCGGCGGCGCGAGCCGGTGGCAGCGGATGGCGGCGCCCGCGATCACCATCGGCGCGCTCGGCGCGGCGACCCTCGCGCTGCACATCCGCGACCCCCACGAGAGCGGCTCCTGGGGCTACTGCCCCAGCGCGGCCCTCGGCTTCTGGTGCCCGGGTTGCGGCGGCCTGCGCGCGGTCAACGACCTCACCCACGGAGACGTCGGCGCGGCGGCGTCCAGCAACCTGCTCTTCGTCGCGATGCTGCCGCTGCTGGTGTTCCTGCTCGGGCGGTGGGTCGTCGACCGCTGGCTGGGCCGCGAGCGCGAGCCGGACGGGCGCCTGGTCACCGTCGGCACCGTGACGCTGTGCGTGGTCGCCGTCGTCTTCGCGGTGCTGCGCAACCTGCCGGCCGGGTCCTGGTTGGCGCCCTGAGGCCGACGTTCCCCCTGAGGCGCGCGAAGGGCCGACCCCGCCGGGGTCGGCCCTTCGCACCTCTCCGGCGCTGCGCTCAGGACGTGCTGTACTCGAAGTTCGTGTCCAGGACACCGGTCGCGACCAGGATGATCGTGACGATCACCATCGCGATCCCGACGAAGCCGGTGATGATGCCGGTCAGCGCTTGGCCCTCGCCCTTCAGCTGGCCGTTGGACGCGCGGATCTCCTTGCGGGCCAGGAAGCCCAGGATGATCGCCACGACGCTGGTCACCACGAAGAACCCGCAGCAGATCGTCAGCAGGCCGACCAGGCCGGTCACCATCGACCCGATCGCCTTGCCCGAGGTCTTCGGAGGAAGGCCGCCCTGCGGCGGCACGGGTGCGCCGTACTGCGGCGGGGGAGGTGGCTCTGAGTAGCTCACGTGCTCGAAACCCTTCGTCTGGCCGTCCGTCTGCCGGCCGCTTGCTGCGGACACTACCGGTGCGGGAACCCCGACACCGACGCCTCGCCGTCCGCGTCCCGAGGCGCGGTCCGCGGGCCACCAGGGTCGTGACAGACTTCGAGTGCCGTACCGCCCTGATCCACCCCGATCGACCCTGCCCCGCTGACTGGAGTGAGTGCCCGCATGTCCGTGCTCGACGACATCGTGGCCGGCGTGCGGCTCGACCTGGCGGAGCGCGAGTCGGCGACCAGTCTCGCCGACCTGCGGGCCGCGCTGGCCGACGTCGACCCGCCCCGTGACCCGATGCCGCACTTCCGGGCCGCCGGCTCGAGCGTGATCGCCGAGGTCAAGCGGCGCAGCCCCAGCAAGGGCGACCTGGCCACGATCCCCGATCCGGCCGAGCTCGCCCGCAGCTACGCGGCGGGTGGCGCTGCCGCGATCAGCGTGCTCACCGAGCAGCGCCGCTTCGGCGGCAGCCTCGCCGACCTGCGCGCGGTCCGGGCCGCGGTCGACACCCCGATCCTGCGCAAGGACTTCATCGTCTCGAGCTACCAGGTCGTCGAGGCCCGGGCGGCCGGCGCGGACCTGGTGCTGCTGATCGTCGCGGCCCTCGACGACGACGACCTGCGCCGGCTCCACGACGAGGCCCGTGAGCTGGGCCTGACGGCGCTGGTCGAGGTCCACGACGAGCCCGAGACCGAGCGGGCCGTGGCCCTCGGTGCGGAGCTGGTCGGCGTGAACGCTCGCAACCTGAAGACGCTCGCGATCCATGACGACACCTTCGGGCGGCTCGCGCCGCTGGTCCCCGACGATCGCGTCAAGGTGGCCGAGTCGGGGATCTTCGGACCGGACGACGTGGCGCGGTTCGTGCGCGAGGGGGCCCGGGCCGTGCTCGTGGGCGAGGCACTGGTGAAGGACGGCGACCCCGAGGGCGCAGTGCGCAGGATGACAGGAGTCGAGTCATGACGACCAGGCCCGAGCGGACGACGACGTACGACGCGGACGCGCTCGGCTGGTTCGGCGGCCCCGCGGAGGGCTTCGGCGGGCGGTTCATGCCCGAGGCCCTGGTGGCGGCCCTCGACGAGCTCACCGTCGCCTGGCAGGACGCGATGGCCGATCCGGAGTTCGTCGCGGAGTTCGACACGATCCTGCGCGAGTACGCCGGCCTCCCGAGCCCGCTCTACGTCGCCGAGCGGCTCAGCGCCCAGGTCGGTGCCCGGATCCTGCTCAAGCGCGAGGACCTCGCCCACACCGGCGCGCACAAGATCCGCAACGTGCTGGGCCAGGCGCTGCTGACCCGGCGGATGGGCAAGACCCGGGTGATCGCGGAGACCGGCGCCGGGCAGCACGGCGTGGCCAGCGCGACGGCCGCGGCCTACTTCGGTCTCGACTGCACGGTCTACATGGGCTCGGTCGACACCCGGCGGCAGGCGCTCAACGTCGCCCGGATGAACCTGCTCGGCGCCACCGTCGTCCCCGTCGACTCCGGCAGCGCCACGCTCAAGGACGCGATCAACGAGGCGCTGCGCGACTGGGTCGCCACCGTCGACCACACGGCATACCTCTTCGGCACCGCGGCCGGGCCGCACCCGTTCCCCAGCATGGTCCGCGACTTCACCCGCGGCATCGGCGACGAGGCCCGGGCGCAGTGCCTCGAGCGCTTCGGCCGGCTCCCGGACGCGATCGCGGCCTGCGTCGGCGGGGGCTCCAACGCGATCGGCCTGTTCTCGGCCTTCCTCGACGACGCGGACGTCGCGATCTACGGGTTCGAGGCCGGTGGCGAGGGCTTCGAGACCGGCCGGCACGCCGCCACGATCCACGCGGGGGACCGCGGCGTCCTGCACGGGGCGCGCACCTACGTCCTCCAGGACGAGGACGGCCAGACCCTCGAGTCGCACTCGATCTCGGCCGGGCTGGACTACCCCGGCGTCGGCCCGCAGCACGCGCACCTGGCCGCGACCGGGCGCGCGACGTACCTCCCGGTGACCGACGACGAGGCCATGGCGGCACTCGCCCTCCTCAGCCGCACCGAGGGCATCATCCCGGCGATCGAGTCCGCTCACGCTGTCGCCGGCGGGCTCCGGGTCGCCGAGCGGCTGGCCGCGGAGCAGGGGCCGGACGCGACGGTGCTGATCAACCTGAGCGGGCGCGGCGACAAGGACATGGGCACCGCGATCGAGTACTTCGGCCTGGTCGACGGCCAGCACGCCGGAGGCCACGGAGCCGGGGAGCCGATCGGATGAGCACGCGGACCGCGTTCGACACGGCGAGGGCCGAGGGCCGGGCGGCGCTCGTGGGCTACCTGCCGGCGGGCTTCCCGGACGTCGCCGGGGGCATCGACGCCATGCTGGCGATGGTCGACGCCGGGTGTGACGTGATCGAGGTCGGGCTGCCCTACAGCGACCCGGTCATGGACGGGCCCACCATCCAGGCGGCCGCGCAGCAGGCCCTCGAGCGGGGCGTCCGCACCGCCGACGTCCTGCGCACCGTCGAGGCGGTCGCGGCGACCGGCACGCCGACCGTCGTGATGACCTACTGGAACCCGGTCGAACGGTACGGCGTCTCGCGGTTCGCCGCCGATCTCGCCAACGCCGGGGGAGCGGGTCTGATCACGCCCGACCTCACCCCCGACAGCGCGCAGGAGTGGATCGCCGCCGCCGACGAGCACGACCTGGACAAGGTGTTCCTGGTCGCGCCGTCCTCGACCGAGGAGCGGCTCGCGATGACGACGGCGGCGTGCCGCGGCTTCGTCTACGCCACCGCGGTGATGGGCGTGACCGGCGCCCGGGCGACGACCAGCGACCTGGCCGGACCGCTCGTGGCGCGGGCCAGGAGCGCGATCGCGGCGGCCGGCGCGGACCTGCCGGTCGGCGTGGGCCTCGGCGTCAGCACCGGCGACCAGGCCGCCGAGCTGGCTGCCAGGAACGGGATCGGCGCCGACGGCGTGATCGTGGGCTCGGCGTTCGTGCGCACGCTCCTCGACCACCCGGACGACCCGGCCGCGGGCCTGCGCGCGCTCCGCGAGCTGACCGAGGACCTCGCCGCCGGTGTCCGGCGTGCGTAGGCGGCTCGCGGGGATCGGCGCCCTGGTGCTGGCCGGGGCGCTGCTCGCCGGCTGCTCCACCAGCACGGCCGAGACCGACGGCGGCTACCGCGCCGCCGTGACCCACGACCCCTACACGGTCTCGGCGACACCGCTCACCGACACCAGCGGGCAGCCGTACTCCCTGACGAAGGACACCGACAAGCCGGTGACGCTGGTGTTCTTCGGCTACTCGAGCTGCCCGGACATCTGCCAGGTCGTGATGGCCAACATCGCCTCCGCACTCACGCGGCTCGACGAGGCCGACCGCAGCTCCGTCGACGTGGTGTTCGTGACGACGGACCCGAAGGTCGACACCGAGCAGCACCTGCGCGCGTACCTCGACCGGTTCGACCCGTCCTTCATCGGGCTGACCGGTGACCTCGACACGATCGCGGCCGTCGGCAAGCCGCTGGCGGTGTACGTCGCCGACGGCGAGCGGCTGCCCAGCGGGGGCCGCGACCTGAACAGCCACAGCACGCAGGTCACCGCGATCACCGCCGACGACACCTCACCGCTGCTGTGGACGCAGGACACCTCGTCGGCCGACCTGGCCGCCGACCTCCACACACTGCTCGCCGAGGAGGCCGACCGGTGACCACCCTGATCGCTCAGGTGAGCGTGCTGTCGATCCCGAGCCCGTCCTCGGGCGTGTGGTACCTCGGCCCGGTGCCGATCCGCGGCTACGCGCTCGCGATCATCGCCGGCATCGTCGCGGCGATCTGGATCGGCGAGCGGCGCTGGATCGCGCGGGGCGGCCGCGCAGGCGACGTCCAGGACCTGGCGCTGTGGGCCGTGCCGTTCGGGCTGGTCGGCGGCCGGATCTACCACGTGCTCACCGACAGCGACCTCTACTTCGGCGACGGTCGGCACCCGATCGAGGCGCTCTATGTCTGGCGCGGCGGTCTCGGCGTCTGGGGCTCGATCGCGCTCGGCGCCCTCGGGGTCTACATCGGCGCCCGCCGCAAGGGCATCCGGATGCTCCCGGTGCTCGACGCGATGGCGCCCGGCGTCCTGGTGGCGCAGGCTGTGGGGCGCTGGGGCAACTGGTTCAACCAGGAGCTGTTCGGCAAGCCGACCGACCTGCCCTGGGGCCTGGAGATCGACGCCGACCACCGCCCGCTCGGCTATCTCGAGGACCCGACCTTCCACCCGACATTCCTCTACGAGTGCGTGTGGAACCTCGGTGCGTTCGGCTTCGTGATCTGGGCCGACCGCCGGTTCCGGCTGGGCCACGGCCGGGTGCTGGCGCTCTACGTGATGGCCTACACGCTCGGCCGCGGCTGGATCGAGATGCTGCGCATCGACGACGTCGAGCTGTCCGACGTCGGCGGCCTGCGGTTCAACGTGTGGACCTCGATCGTGCTGTTCGTCGTGGCTGCGGTCTGCTTCGTGGTCAGCGGCCGGCTGCGGCCGGGCCGTGAGGAGCAGGTGTACGACGACGAGCACGTCGACCCGGGAGCTGCCGAGGAATCCGGCGACCTGCCCGCTGCGGGCGGCGGTGTCCGCTCCCACGACGACGGAGCGCCGCCCGGCTGACCGGGTGCTAATGTGTCACCTCCGCTAGGGCCAATGTCGTCCCCTGCACCTGGCCGGTTCTCTCGGCCACCACTGCACTGCTCGACCAGACGACGGGAGCACGCCCGTGCCCTACTCGCACGCATTCCCGCCACCCCAGGGGCTCTATGACCCTCGCCACGAGCACGACGCCTGTGGCGTGGCGTTCGTCGCGACCCTGACCGGCGTCGCCAGCCACGAGATCATCCAGCAGGGCATCTCGGCCCTGCTGAACCTCGACCACCGCGGGGCCGCGGGCGCGGAGGTCAACTCCGGCGACGGCGCGGGCATCCTGATCCAGGTCCCCGACGCGTTCCTGCGCTCGGTCACCGCGGAGCTCGGCTTCGAGCTGCCCGCCCCCCACGCGTACGCGGTCGGCACCGCGTTCCTCCCCGCCGAGGTCGAGCAGGCGGCCAAGACCCGCCAGCGGATCGAGGAGATCGCGGCCGAGGAGGGCCTCACGGTCCTCGGCTGGCGCGACGTCCCGGTCGACCCGGACTCCCTCGGCAGCACCGCGCGCGCCGTGATGCCGTCGTTCGCCCAGCTCTTCGTCGCCGGCGCCGGCTCGCGGGTCACCGGGATGGCCCTCGAGCGCCAGGCGTTCTGCCTGCGCAAGCGCGCCGAGCACGAGACCGACGCCTACTTCCCCTCGCTCTCCTCCCGCACCCTGATCTACAAGGGCATGCTCACCCCCGCCCAGCTCGACGAGGTCTACCCCGACCTGCGCGACGAGCGGATGACCTCCGCGATGGCGGTCGTCCACTCGCGGTTCTCGACCAACACCTTCCCGAGCTGGCCGCTGTCGCACCCGTTCCGGTTCATCGCCCACAACGGGGAGATCAACACGGTGATGGGCAACCGCAACTGGATGCGTGCCCGCGAGGCGCTGCTGGCCTCCGACTTGATCCCCGGCGACCTGGAGCGGCTCTACCCGATCTGTACCCCCGGCGCGTCGGACTCGGCCTCGTTCGACGAGGTGCTCGAGCTCCTGCACATGGGCGGTCGCTCGCTCCCGCACTCGGTGCTGATGATGATCCCGGAGGCGTGGGAGAACCACGCCGAGATGGACGCCAAGCGCCGCGCGTTCTACGCGTTCCACTCGGCCCTGATGGAGCCGTGGGACGGCCCGGCGTGCGTGGTGTTCACCGACGGATCACAGATCGGCGCGGTGCTCGACCGCAACGGGCTGCGCCCCTCGCGGTACTGGGTGACCGACGACGGCCTGGTCGTCCTCGCCTCCGAGGTCGGCGTGCTCGACATCGACCCGGCCAAGGTGGTCCGCAAGGGCCGGCTCCAGCCCGGCCGGATGTTCCTCGTCGACACCGATGAGCACCGGATCATCGAGGACGAGGAGATCAAGTCCCAGCTCGCGTCCGAGCACCCCTACGACGAGTGGCTGCACGCCGGCCTGATCCACCTCGACGACGTCCCCGAGCGGGAGCACGTCGTGCACACCCACGCGTCGGTCACCAGGCGCCAGCAGGTCTTCGGCTACACCGAGGAGGAGCTGCGGGTCCTGCTCACCCCGATGGCGAACTCCGGGGGAGAGCCGCTCGGCTCGATGGGCACCGACACCCCGATCGCGGCCCTGAGCGAGAAGCCGCGGCTGCTGTTCGACTACTTCAGCCAGCTGTTCGCGCAGGTCACGAACCCGCCGCTGGACGCGATCCGCGAGGAGCTCGTCACCTCGCTCGCCGGCACCATCGGCCCCGAGTCGAACCTGCTCCAGCCCGCCCCGGCGTCGTGCCGGATGGTGCAGCTGCCGTTCCCGGTGATCTCCAACGACGACCTGGCCAAGATCCGGCACATCAACCGCGACGGCGACATGCCGGGCTTCATCACCCACGTCGCTCGGGGCCTGTACCCCGTCGAGGGCGGCGGCGCCGCGATGGCGCAGCGGATCGACGAGATCTGTGAGGAGGTGTCGGCCGCGATCGCCGACGGCGCCCGGATCATCGTGCTGTCCGACCGGCACTCCACCGCAGAGCTGGCCCCGATCCCGTCGCTCCTGCTCACCGGGGCCGTGCACCACCACCTGGTGCGCGAGAAGACCCGCACCCAGGTCGGGCTGCTCGTCGAGGCCGGTGACGTCCGCGAGGTCCACCACGTCGCGCTGCTCGTCGGGTACGGCGCGGCCGCGGTCAACCCGTACCTCGCCATGGAGTCCGTGGAAGACCTCGCCCGCGAGGGCTACTACGTGAAGGTCGAGCAGGAGTTGGCCGTGGCCAACCTGGTCAAGGCACTCGGCAAGGGCGTGCTCAAGGTGATGTCGAAGATGGGCGTCTCCACGGTGGCCTCCTACACCGGCGCCCAGATCTTCGAGGCGGTCGGCCTGTCCCAGGCCGTGGTGGACAAGTACTTCACCGGCACCGTCTCCAAGCTCGGCGGCATCGAGCTCGACACGATCGCGGAGGAGGTGGCGCTCCGGCACGCCACGGCGTACCCGCGCGGCGGCATCTCCCCGGCGCACCGCGAGCTGCCGATCGGCGGCGAGTACCAGTGGCGCCGCGAGGGCGAGCCGCACCTGTTCGACCCGGACACGGTCTTCCGGCTGCAGCACTCCACCCGCACCGGCCGCTACGACGTCTTCAAGCAGTACTCCACCCGCGTCAACGAGCAGTCGAAGCGGCTGATGACGCTGCGCGGCCTGTTCCGGCTCAAGGACGCCGACGAGGCCGGCCGACGGTCGATCCCGATCGAGGAGGTCGAGCCGGTCTCGTCGATCGTCAAGCGGTTCTCGACCGGCGCGATGTCCTACGGCTCGATCTCCCAGGAGGCGCACGAGACCCTCGCGATCGCCATGAACCGGCTGGGCGCGAAGTCCAACACCGGCGAGGGCGGCGAGGACCCCGACCGGCTCTACGATCCCGAGCGCCGCAGCGCGATCAAGCAGGTCGCCTCGGGCCGGTTCGGTGTCACCGCGGAGTACCTCACCAACGCCGACGACATCCAGATCAAGATGGCGCAGGGCGCGAAGCCGGGCGAGGGCGGCCAGCTGCCCGGCAACAAGGTGTACCCCTGGGTCGCCAAGACCCGGCACTCCACGCCCGGCGTGGGCCTGATCAGTCCGCCGCCGCACCACGACATCTACTCCATCGAGGACCTGGCCCAGCTGATCCACGACCTCAAGAACGCCAACCCGCAGGCCCGTGTCCACGTGAAGCTGGTCTCCGAGGTCGGCGTCGGCACGGTCGCGGCCGGGGTCTCGAAGGCGCACGCCGACGTGGTCCTCGTCTCCGGGCACGACGGCGGCACCGGCGCCGCGCCGCTCACCTCGCTCAAGCACGCCGGCGGGCCCTGGGAGCTCGGCCTGGCCGAGACCCAGCAGACGCTGCTGCTCAACGGACTGCGCGACCGGATCGTCGTGCAGACCGACGGCCAGCTCAAGACCGGCCGCGACGTCGTCGTCGCCGCGCTGCTCGGCGCCGAGGAGTTCGGGTTCGCGACCGCGCCGCTGGTCGTGTCGGGTTGCATCATGATGCGGGTCTGTCACCTGGACACCTGCCCGGTCGGCGTCGCGACCCAGAACCCGGTCCTGCGGGACCGGTTCAGCGGCAAGGCCGAGTACGTCGTCAACTTCTTCGAGTACATCGCCGAGGAGGTCCGCGAGCTGCTCGCCCAGCTGGGCTTCCGCAGCATCGAGGAGGCGATCGGCCAGGTCGGCTCGCTGGACGTCTCCGAGGCGGTCGACCACTGGAAGGCCTCCGGACTCGACCTCACGCCGATCCTGCACCAGCCGGACCGGTCGGCGTTCCCCGACCAGGACCTGTACTGCACCAAGCAGCAGGACCACGGCCTGGAGAAGTCGCTCGACGTCACCGAGCTGCTGCCGCTGGTGCAGCCGGCCCTGGAGTCCGGCGAGCGGGTGCGCGCCCAGGTCGCGATCCGCAACGTCAACCGCACCGTCGGCACCATCCTCGGCCACGAGGTCACCAAGCGGTACGCCGGAGCGGGACTGCCCGACGGCACCATCGACCTGACCTTCGTCGGCTCGGCGGGCCAGTCCTTCGGGGCATTCGTCCCGAAGGGGATCACGCTGCGCCTGGAGGGTGACGCCAACGACTACGTCGGCAAGGGCCTCTCAGGTGGCCGTATCGTCGTGCGTCCCGACCGGGCGGCGACGTTCGCGGCGAACGAGCAGATCATCGCCGGCAACGTGATCGGGTACGGCGCGACCTCCGGCGAGGTCTTCATCCGGGGCGGCGTCGGCGAGCGGTGCTGCGTGCGGAACTCCGGTGCCTGGGTCGTCACCGAGGGCGTCGGCGACCACGGCTGCGAGTACATGACCGGCGGCCGGGTCGCCGTCCTCGGCAGGACCGGGCGCAACTTCGCGGCCGGCATGTCCGGTGGCGTGGCCTGGGTGCTGGACCTCCAGCCGGGACGGGTGAACCCCGAGCTGGTCGAGCTCGGGCCGGTCAGCGGCGCGGCTGCGGCCGAGCTCGAGCAGCTGGTGCGCGCGCACCTCGAGGAGACCGGCTCCACGGTCGCCGAGGAGCTGCTCGCCGACTGGGAGACCGCGCTGACGCGGTTCACCGAGATCATGCCCACCGACTACCGCAAGTCGCTCGCGGCCAAGGCGAAGGCCGAGGCTGACGGCTTGGACGAGAACGAGACCGCCCACGCGATGATGGAGGCGCTCCATGGATGAGCGAAGCGCAGGAGCAGAGGGGGTGGCGCAGCATGGCTGACCCCCGCGGATTCTTGAAGAAGGGCCGGGAGGTCGCCGCGCGGCGCCCGGTCGAGGAGCGGATCCAGGACTGGAACGAGGTCTACCCGGGCTCCGCCGGCCGGGCCCTGCTCCCGATCATCACCGAGCAGGCCGGGCGTTGCATGGACTGCGGCATCCCGTTCTGCCACCAGGGCTGCCCGCTGGGGAACATCATCCCCGAGTGGAACGACCTGGTCTGGCGCGACGACTGGGAGGGCGCGATCGAGCGCCTGCACGCGACCAACAACTTCCCGGACTTCACCGGCCGGCTCTGCCCGGCGCCCTGCGAGACGGCCTGCGTGCTCGGCATCAACCAGGATCCGGTGACGATCAAGAACGTCGAGGTCGCGATCATCGACAAGGCGTGGGACTCCGGGTTCGTGCGCCCGCAGCCGCCGGAGTGGCTCTCGGGTCGCACCGTCGCCGTGGTCGGCTCCGGCCCGGCCGGCCTGGCCGCCGCTCAGCAGCTGACCCGCGCCGGGCACACGGTCGCGGTCTACGAGCGCGCCGACAAGATCGGCGGGCTGCTGCGCTACGGCATCCCCGAGTTCAAGATGGAGAAGCAGCACCTCGACAAGCGCTTGGAGCAGATGCGCCGGGAGGGGACCGTCTTCCGCTCCGGCGTGGAGGTCGGCGCGGAGCTGACCGGCGACCAGCTGCGGGACCGCTACGACGCCGTCGTCCTCGCGATCGGCTCCACGGTGCCGCGCGAGCTGCCGGCCCCCGGCCGCGAGCTGCGCGGCATCCACCAGGCGATGGACTTCCTCCCGCAGGCCAACCGGGCCGCGCTCGGCGAGGAGGTCGACGGGCAGATCACCGCGACCGGCAAGCACGTGGTGATCATCGGCGGCGGCGACACCGGTGCGGACTGCCTCGGCACCTCCACCCGCCAGGGAGCCGCGTCGATCACGCAGCTGGAGATCATGCCCGAGCCGCCCGAGTCGCGTCCGGCCGGCCAGCCGTGGCCCACGTACCCGATGGTGTTCCGGATCTCCTCGGCCCACGAGGAGGCCGCGCACCAGAACCTGCAGAGCCGGGTGTACGCCGTCTCCACGAAGGAGTTCCTCGGCGACCAGGACGGCAACGTCCGGGCGCTCAGGCTGGTCGAGGTGCGCCTCGAGGACGGCCGGTTCGTCGAGGTCGAGGGCTCCGAGCAGGAGATCCCGGCCGAGCTGGTGCTGCTCGCGATGGGCTTCACCGGTCCGCAGCAGGCCGGCCTGGTCGAGCAGCTCGCCGTGGACCTGGACGAGCGGGGCAACGTGGCCCGGGACGCGGCGTACATGACGTCGGTCGACGGCGTCTTCGTCGCCGGTGACGCCGGCCGCGGCCAGTCGCTGATCGTCTGGGCGATCGCCGAGGGCCGGGCCGCGGCCGCCGCGGTGGACACCTACCTGACCGGCTCCACGACGCTGCCCGCGCCGATCCCGCCCACCGAGCGCCCGCTGGTGGTCTGAGGGCCCGCCGCGGTCGGGACCAACGGCACCTTCCGGTCCCGGCCGCGGAGTTACCGGAGGGTTTGGTCTTTGAACGATCAAAGTCGCGGTAGGGTGAAGCACGTGCGTAGAGCGAAGATCGTGTGCACCCTGGGCCCCGCGGTGGCGAACCCTCGACGGATCCGTGAACTGGTCTATGCCGGCATGGACGTCGCCCGCCTGAACATGAGCCACGGCTCGCACGAGGACCATGCCGAGGCCTACCGCCTCGTGCGCGAGGCCTCGGACGCGAGCGGCCACGGCGTCGGCATCTTCGCCGACCTGCAGGGCCCGAAGATCCGGCTCGAGCGGTTCGCGAACGGTCCGGTCGTGCTGACCCGCGGGCAGGCGTGGACGATCACCACCCGCGACGTGCCCGGCGACGACCGCGAGTGCGGGACGACGTACAAGGGCCTGCCCGGCGACGTGAGCGTCGGCGACCCGATCCTCATCGACGACGGCAAGGTGCGGCTGCGGGTCACCAAGGTCGACGGACCGGACGTGCACACCGAGGTGCTCGTGGGCGGCAAGGTCAGCGACAACAAGGGCATCAACCTGCCCGGCGTCGCCGTGTCCGTGCCGGCGCTGTCGGAGAAGGACATCGAGGACCTGCGCTTCGCGCTGCACCTCACGGTCGACTTCATCGCGCTGAGCTTCGTACGCGACGCCAAGGACGTCGAGGACGTCCGGCGGATCATGGACGAGGAGGGCGTGCACCTCCCGGTCATCGCGAAGATCGAGAAGCCGCAGGCGATCGAGAACCTCGACGAGGTGATCGCGGCGTTCGACGGCTTCATGGTCGCCCGCGGCGACCTCGGCGTGGAGTGCCCGCTCGAGGACGTCCCGTTCCTGCAGAAGCGGATCGTCGAGAAGGCCCGCCTCAACGCCAAGCCCGTCATCGTCGCGACCCAGATGCTGGAGTCGATGATCGGCAACCCCGCGCCGACCCGCGCCGAGGCCTCCGACGTCGCGAACGCCGTCCTCGACGGCGCCGACGCGGTGATGCTGTCCGGCGAGACCAGCGTGGGGGAGTACCCCGTCCACACCGTCGAGACGATGGCGCGGATCATCGCGGCGACCGAGGCGCACGCCCTGGCGCAGCCCCCGGGCCGGGCCGCCCTCGCCGAGATCGACTGGGACCCGCACACCCGCGGCGGCGTGATCGCCAAGGCCGCCGAGGAGGTCGCCGAGCGGGTCGGGGCGAAGTACGTCGTCGCCTTCACCCAGAGCGGTGACTCCGCGCGCCGGATGTCGCGGCTGCGTGGCCCGATCCCGATCCTCGCGTTCACGCCGGTCGGGGTGGTGCGCTCGCAGCTCGCGCTGACCTGGGGGATCGAGACGTTCCTGACCCAGCCCGTCGAGCACACCGACGAGATGGTCCGTCAGGTCGACGACCAGCTGCTCCGGATCGGCCGGGTCCGCGAGGGTGACCTCGTGGTCATCATCGCGGGCGCCCCTCCGGGCATCCCCGGGTCGACGAACGCGCTGCGGATCCACCGGATGGGCGACGCGATCAACCAGGTCGCGCCGGCGTACCGCCGCAGCTGAACATCAGCGCTTCAGCCCGATCAGCGTGTCGAGCCTGGCCACTGCGGCGCGGGTCGAGACGCTGATCGTCTTCGCGTTCGACTGCCGCCACGGGACGTCGACGAGGTCCAGCGCCCAGCAGCACAGCTGCTGGATGTCCGTCGAGACATTGGTGAACTGCCAACGGGGATAGTCGTACCGCTTCCGCTCTCCGGCCACCATCCTGGTCGTCCAGTTGCGCACCCGGGACCCATCCGAATGGAACAGGCCGCGCAGGAACGCGGCAGGGTACGCCTCGACGATCGCAACCTGCCAAGGCTCCAGCACGATCGGCCGCTCGTGCTTGCGCCCGGGCCCGTGCTGCGGGAACAGGCACGGCCAGTGCTTCCAGTTGGACTGCACGACTACGGCGCCCGGCGCGCGGACCCGGAACACGCGCCGGGCAGGACGGACATCCCGAATCGCCGCCTCGATGTCTCGGATGATGTTCGGGTAGCGGGCGTCGCAGGAGACCCGGAGCGTGAAGTACCGGCGGTGCCGAGACAGGCAACCGTCCCCCAGGTAGTAGCCGAGGAGTGCCCCATAGGGCGGTCCCGGGATGGGAACGCCGTCGCACCGAGGACATTCGCCGGCTGGGATCGGCTCACGGAGCCAGATCCGCAGCGTCGAGCGGTGCACCCCGGTCATCCGACTCACCTCGGACAGGCCTCGACTGCGCAACAGATCGAGCGCAGCCTTGCGTTCGGACGGCGGGTACATGCCGACAGCGTCCCGCCCCGCACCGACAGGCGCGTTGCGCAAGTGCCCCGGGTGGGATTCGAACCCACACTGGACGGTGTTTGAGACCGCTTCCTCTGCCGGTTGGGATACCGGGGCGCGCGCAGAACCCTATCCGAGGGACGGCTGTGCTGGCCGCGCCGGGAGCCGGATAACCTGCTGCCGTGACTCAGACCGAGCAGCCGGCCCCGCAGCCCGGCGGCCCCGCACCGCGGCGCGTCGTCATCGCCGAGGACGAGGTGCTGATCCGGATGGACCTCGCCGAGATGCTGGGCGAGGAGGGGTACGACGTGGTCGGCCAGGCCGGCGACGGTGCCACCGCGGTCCGGCTCGCCGAGGAGCTGCGCCCCGACCTGGTCATCCTCGACGTGAAGATGCCGGTTCTGGACGGGATCGCCGCCGCCGAGCGGATCGCCGAGGCCCGGATCGCGCCGGTCGTGATCCTGACCGCCTTCTCGCAGCGTGAGCTCGTCGAGCGGGCCCGGGACGCCGGGGCGATGGCGTACCTGGTCAAGCCGTTCTCCCGGTCCGACCTGGTGCCGGCGATCGAGATGGCGGTCAGCCGGTTCGCCGAGCTCGCCCTCCTGGAGGCCGAGGTCGCCGACCTCACCGAGCGCCTCGAGACCCGCAAGGCCGTCGACCGGGCCAAGGGCGTCCTGCAGGAGCAGCTGCACCTCTCCGAGCCCGACGCCTTCCGGTGGATCCAGAAGACCGCCATGGACCTGCGGCTCTCGATGCGCCAGGTCGCCGACGGAGTGATCACGCACGGTCCCGGACTGGCCGGCTGACCGGTCCAGCCCACCGGCGTGTGACGGAAGCCATCTACTTTTCTAGATCACGAATTGGCAACGACAGGGCACAAAGTCCTGCTCAGCCCACTCTGGTCCCGGGTTCGACGCTAGTTTGCCGGGTATCGAGAGTCGATCTCCGGTCCCGCCCCGCGCGGACCGGAGGAAAGCTAGTCCAGACGGAGGCTTCATGATTCGCTCCAGCCGCGCTCGCCGCGCAGCCATCACGCTCGCGGCATCCGCACTCGTCCTCACTGCTTGTGGCAGTGACGGCGGCTCCGACAGCAAGTCCGACGCTCCCGACGAGGGCACCTCCTCGTCGGCGCCGGCAACGACGGGTGACGGCGTGCTCAAGATCGGCCAGCTGCTGCCCCAGACCGGTGACCTCGCCTACCTGGGCCCCCCCGAGTTCGCGGGCGTCGACCTGGCCATCAAGGAAATCAACGACGCGGGTGGCGTGCTCGGGAAGCCCGTCGAGAGCTTCAAGGCGGACTCCGGCGACGGTACGCCGGATATCGCGGGCGCCTCCGTCGACTCGCTCCTCCAGGACAGCGTCGACGCCATCGTCGGTGCCGCCGCCTCCGGCGTGTCGCTCTCGGTGATCGACAAGATCACCGGTGCCGGCGTCGTGCAGATCTCCCCGGCGAACACCGCCGCGGCGTTCGACACCTACGACGACGGCGGCCTGTACTTCCGCACCGCGCCGTCCGACCGCCTGCAGGGCCAGGTGCTCGGCAACATGGCGGTCGAGGACGGGTTCTCCAACGTCGCCGTGATGGCGCGCCAGGATGCGTACGGCGAGGGTCTGGCCGAGCAGGTCGACCAGACGCTGAAGGAGCAGGGCGCCAACGTCGCGGCCCACATCCTCTACGCCGCCGACGCTCAGAACTTCACCGCAGAGGTCAACGAGATCGCGGCGGCCAAGCCCGACGCTCTCGTGCTGATCGCGTTCAACGAGACGACGAAGATCATCCCGCAGCTGATCGCCAAGGGGATCGGCCCGCAGGACATCCAGCTCTACTTCGTCGACGGCAACATGGCCGACTACTCCGCCGAGTCCTTCGACCTGGAGGGCGTCAAGGGCACCTTCCCGGCTCCGGCCGAGGTCGACGAGAGCTTCAACCAGCGGCTGCTCGAGGTGGACCCGAAGCTGAAGGACTTCACCTACGGCCCGCAGTCCTACGACGCCACGATCCTCACCGCGCTCGCTGCGATCGCGGCCGGGGACGACTCCGGCGAGGCGATCGCCGGCGAGCTGGTCAACGTCTCCAAGGACGGCGAGGCCTGCACCACGTTCGCCGACTGCGCGAAGCTGCTCGAGGACGGCCAGGACATCAACTACGAGGGTGTCTCCGGCCCGACCGACATGAACGACACCGGCAGCCCGAACGCTGCGACGATCGGCATCCAGGAGTACGCCAAGAACAACAAGTACTCGCAGATCGACTCGGTCTCCGGCGTCCTGGAGTGACCCGGCGCTGACCGACGCACAAGACGACGGGCCCGACCTCCGCGGAGGTCGGGCCCGTTCGTCGTTGTGCCCGGCTCAGGCCTGGGCGAGGGTGCCGAGGTAGAGCTCGATGACCTTCGGGTCGTTGCCGAGGGCCTTGCCGGTGCCGGTGTAGGCGTTGCGGCCCTGGTCGAGGACGTAGCCGCGGTCGCAGATCTGCAGGCAGCGCCGGGCGTTCTGCTCGACCATGATCACCGAGACGCCGGCCCGGTTGATCCGGCGGGTCTGGACGAACACCTCGTCCTGCATGACGGGGGAGAGCCCCGCGGAGGGCTCGTCGAGGAGGAGGACCGACGGGTCCATCATCAGGGCCCGGCCCATCGCGACCATCTGCCGCTCGCCCCCGGACAACGAGCCGGCCCGCTGGGCGCGCCGGTCGTGCAGGGCGGGGAACAGCTCGCCGACGAACTCGAAGCGCTTCTTGAACGACTCCGGGCTCTGGTAGCAGCCCATCTCGAGATTCTCGCGGATCGTGAGCGAGGGGAACACGTTGTTGGTCTGCGGGACGAAGCCGATGCCCTTGGACACCAGGCTGTCTGCGCGTTCGTTGGTGATCTCCTGGCCCTTGAGCCGAACGCTGCCCGAGGAGATCTTCACGAGCCCGAAGAGCGCCTTGAGCAGCGTCGACTTGCCGGCGCCGTTCGGGCCGATGATGCCGACCAGCTCGCCCTCCTTGCAGTAGAGGTTGGAGCCGTTGAGGATGTTCACCCCGGGCAGGTAGCCCGCGATCAGCTCGTCGGCGCGCAGCACGGCGCCCTCGGCGTGGGCGAGGTGCTCCTCGCGGGCCGCGTCCTCGGCCGCGCTGGTCGCCTCAGACATCGCGATCCCCCTTGGTGTCGTGGTCCTCGTGGTCGGCGTGCTCGGCGGCGAGCTCGGCCTCCGCGGCCTCGAGGATCTGCTCCTCTGCCTCGAAGTCCAGCACCGTGTCGTGGTGGGCGCCCAGGTAGGCGTCGATCACCCGGGTGTCGCTCATCACCGAGTCCGGCGGTCCCTCCGCGATCACCCGCCCCTGGGCCATCACCACGACCCAGTCGGAGATGTCGCGGACCATGTCCATGTCGTGCTCGACGAAGAGCACCGTGCGGCCCTCGTCGCGCAACGCCTTCACGTGGCCCAGCAGCGACTGCTTGAGGGCGGGGTTCACCCCCGCCATCGGCTCGTCGAGCATGACCAGCTCGGGGTCGGCCATCAGGGCGCGTGCCATCTCCAGCAGCTTGCGCTGCCCGCCGGACAGCGAGCCCGCGAAGTCCTCGCGCTTCTTGATCAGCAAGAAGCGCTCGAGCAGGGCGTCGGCCTTGCGGGTGTTCTCCTCCTCCTGGGCGCGCCACAGCGGGGCGAACATCGCCTTGAGGAGGTTCTCGCCAGCCTGGTGGGGGGCGCCGGTGCGCATGTTCTCGATGACGGTGAGCTTGGAGAGCACCTTCGTCAGCTGGAAGGTGCGCACCATGCCCATCCGGGCCACCCGTGAGGCCGGCACCTTGCGGAGGCTGCGCCCGTTGAAGGACCAGTCGCCGGAGTCGGGCCGGTCGAAGCCGGTCAGCAGGTTGAAGAACGTGGTCTTGCCGGCACCGTTGGGACCGATCAGCGCCGTGATCGCACCCCGCTGGATCTCCACGTGCTCGACGTCGACGGCGGTGAGGCCGCCGAAGGTGCGGGTGATGTCGTCCGCGACCACGATCGGGTCCGGCTTCGCGGCGCCCGGCTCGTGGGGCACGTCGGTGAACATGGCCGCAGCCGTTCCGGACGGGCGGTGGGTGGGGGCGGTGACGGCCCCGCCTTCGGACTCAGCGGCCATCGATCGCCAGCTCCCTTCGGTCTCCGAAAATGCCTTGTGGGCGGTAGATCATCAGCAGCATCAGCGCCAGGCCGAGCACGATGAAGCGCATCAGGCCCGCCTGGTTCTGGTTCATGATCGCCTGCGGGATCACGTCGTGCGCGGCCGCCTGACGGAAGAACTGGTCCAGGAAGTTGATCAGGCCCCAGAAGATCACGGTGCCGACGACCGGGCCGAAGACCCGGGCGGCCCCGCCGAGGAGCAGGATCGTGTAGGCGAAGAAGGTCGTGTCGGTGGCATAGTCGGTGGGGATCACCGCAGCCTTGCTCAGGCCGTAGATGTAGCCGGCGAAGGTGCCGAAGAGGCCGCCGATCACGAGCGACTGCATCTTGTAGGAGTACACGTTCTTGCCGAGGCTGCGCACGGCGTCCTCGTCCTCGCGGATCGCCTTGAGGACCCGGCCCCACGGGCTGCGCATCAGCGCC
Source organism: Nocardioides sp. JS614 (assembly GCF_000015265.1). Taxonomy (NCBI): domain Bacteria; kingdom Bacillati; phylum Actinomycetota; class Actinomycetes; order Propionibacteriales; family Nocardioidaceae; genus Nocardioides; species Nocardioides sp. JS614. Next base: position 3,211,239 of record NC_008699.1, on the reverse strand, counting down.
CAGACGACCAGGCAGGACAGGGCGACCAGGATCCAGCCGACGGTCATCACCCAGAAGTCGTTCGCGCGCCACTCGACGATGCCGGGGATGCCGACCGAACCGGAGTACGGGTTCAGCGCTCGGAAGTCGCCGACGAAGCTGTTCAGGCCGTCCTGGCCGCCGAAGTACTCCAGGAGGGTGACCGAGCCGACGGTCTGCCGGAGCATCTCGGCGGCGGCGATCGTCACGATCGCGAGGTAGTCGGCCCGCAGCCGCAACGTCGGGACGCCGAGGAGCAGGGCCAGCACCACGGTGAGCACCAGCCCGACCACGATGCCCAACCACAGCGAGAGGCCCCAGGTAGCGACGACCGACGCCATCGCGTAGCCACCGACCGCCATGAAGGCGGCCTGGCCGAAGTTGAGCAGTCCGGTGTAGCCGAAGTGCACGTTCAGGCCGATCGCGGCCAGGCAGTAGACGATCGCCAGCGGACCGAAGGCCTGCTGCAGCGTCTGGGTGAGGATGCTTCCGAAGTCCACGGCAGGTCTCCTAGCCGATGCGCTGGGCCCGGCCGAGCAGACCCTGGGGACGGACGAGCAGGACGAGGACCAGGACCGCGAGGCCGCCGACGTACTTGAGCTCGGAGGGCACCACCAGCGTCGAGACCTCGACGAGGATGCCGATCAGGAACGCGCCCACCATGGCGCCCCAGATCGTGCCGAGCCCGCCGAGGACGACCGCGGAGAACATCAGCAGCAGGAGCTTGAAGCCGAGCTGGAAGTCGAAGCCCTGGGTGATGCCGAGGAGCGCGCCGGACAGTGCGGCGATCGCGACGCTGACGGTCCACACCACCGCGATCACCTGCTGGACGTTGATGCCCGACGACGCGGCCAGCCCGGGGTTGTCGGCGACGGCACGGGTGGCCTTGCCGATCCGGGTGAGCTGGATCGCCAGGGACACGACGACCAGGACGGCGACGCCGACGATGATCACGACGACATCGCGGGCCGTGATCAGGACCGGCCCGATCTCCCAGGGCTTGCTGGCGGAGTACTGCGAGTAGTTGTGGTTCTGCCCGCCGGCGACGTACTGGAACACGCTGCGCATGAAGATCGACAAGCCGATGCTGACGATCATCATCGCGATGATGCCGGTGCCCCGGATCCGGAGCGGCTTCCACAGCAGCTTGTCGTTGAGCAGGCCGAGGACGCCGCCGGCGACGAACGCGACGATCACGCCGACGACGACGGTGATGTTCCAGCCGAGGCCCGGCATCGTGATCTGGCCGGGCAGGAGGTCGATGCCCCAGGCGACCAGGGCGCCGAACGTGACCAGCTCGCCGTGGGCGAAGTTCGTCAGGCCGGTCGTGCCGAACACCATCGACAGGCCGAGAGCGGCCATGGCCAGGGAGACCGAGAAGACGATGCCGCCGACGGCCAGCTGGACGCCCTGGACGAAGGTGCTGGCGCCCTCGGGCAGGGCGTCGCCGATCGGGAACGCCACCGCCTGGTCGGAGGTCGTGTCGAAGTTGAGCGTGAGCTCCACCTGCTCGGGGTTGCGCAGATCCGAGCCCTCAGGAAGCGTGGCCTGGTCGATCTTGATCGTGAAGTCCTTGCGCAGGTTGGTGATCGGGTCACCGGGGAGCGCCACGTCGAAGATGCCGTTCTCGTCGGTCTCGACCGTGGCGACCACCTCGCCATCGGGGCCCTCGACCGTGACCGAGACGCCCGGGACCGGGGCCGGCGGGTCCTCGCGCTGGTCGCGCAGGCAGCCCTTGATGTGGATCTGGTCGTCGTCGTTCTTCGGGTACTGGCACCCGCCCCCGGCGGCGGCGCTCAGCGTCGGCCCCGAGGCGACCGCTGCGGCTGCGCCCGGGCCGAACACGGCGAGGAGTGCTATCAGAAGCGCACCCGCCGCTGCGGCGAGGTGCGTGGCTCGGATGTGCATGTGCCTCCTGGGGCCGGGGCGCGTGGTGACGCCGCGTTGCAACACGGTCAGACGGGTGGTCGGACAGCTGGTCGGACAGTAGCGACTCGACGGCGGATGTGGCACGCGCCACACCTGCGCCCCGATCCGCAGCAGGTGACACCGTAGACCGCCGACGCCCCGAATGGTGACCGGGACCACAACGAACAGGTCACGAAACCGGTCAGAGGACCTTCGAGAGGAACGCCTGGGTGCGCTGGTGCTGGGGGTTGGCGAGCACCTCACGCGGGTCGCCCTCCTCGACGATCACGCCGTCGTCCATGAAGACCAGCCGGTCGCCGACCTCGCGGGCGAAGCCCATCTCGTGGGTGACGACCATCATCGTCATGCCCTCCGACGCCAGGTCCCTCATGACGGCCAGCACGTCGCCGACCAGCTCCGGGTCGAGCGCGCTGGTGGGCTCGTCGAAGAGCATCATGTCCGGGTTCATCGAGAGCGCCCGGGCGATCGCGACCCGCTGCTGCTGGCCGCCGGAGAGATGGGCCGGATAGACGTTCTCGCGGCCCGCCAGCCCGACCTTCGCGAGGTTGACGCGGGCGACCTCGACGGCCTGGTCCTTCGAGCGCTTCTTGACCCGTCGCTGGGCCACGCACAGGTTGCTGAGCACGTTCATGTGGGGGAACAGGTTGAACTGCTGGAACACCATCCCGATGCGGGAGCGGACCGCGTCGAGGTCGGTCTCGGGGTCGGTGATGTCGATCCCCTCGATCAGGATCTTGCCCGACGTGGGCTCCTCCAGCCGGTTGACGCAGCGCAGCAGCGTCGACTTGCCGGAACCGGACGGGCCGATCACGCACACGACCTGGCTCTGGTCGACGTGGAAGTCGATGCCCTTGAGCACCTCGTGCTCACCGAAGTACTTGTGCAGGTTCGAGACCTGGATCGCGGGGGTGCTCATCGGGACGCTTTCTGCTGTCGCCGCTCGAGGAATGCCACGAGCTGGCTGGCCGGGATGGAGATCACCAGGTAGACGAGCGCGATCGCGAGCAGCGGGCTCGCGTTGGAGTAGTTGATGAGTCCCTGTTGACCGAACGACGTGAGCTCGACCTGGTCGTACTGCATGCCCACCACGTAGAGCAGGGACGTGTCCTTGACCAGCAGGATGAACTCGTTCGTCAGCGGCGGGATCACGATCCGGACCGCCTGCGGCAGCACCACCGTGACCATCGTCCAGAACCCGCCCATGCCCAGGGACTGCGCCGCCTCCCGCTGGCCCTTCGGCACCGCCTGGATGCCGGCGCGCAGGGTCTCGGCCATGTACGCGCCCGAGACCATGATCAGCGCCATCAGGCCGGCGCCGATCGTGCCGCCCGGGGGCGTCCAGCCGAAGGCGAGCGGCACCCCCAGCGCCATGAAGATGATCACGACCAGCGCCGGCAGGCCGCGGAAGAACTCGATGTAGATCGTGGCGAGCCAGCGGTAGAGCCGGAGCGGCGAGAGCCGCATCAGCGCGAGCACGAGCGCGAGCGCGATGCCGCCGGCGAACGCGATCACCGTGTACTTCACGGTGTTCTTCGCGCCGATCAGGATGATGTCCGGCCAGAGCCCCTTCCAGGTGTCCCCGTCGAAGAAGTTCTTGGAGATCGCCTCGCGGTCGGCCGTGAGGACGACGACGACCACGGCGGCGAGCAGGACGACGTAGAGGCCGCCGTCCCGCAGCCGCCGCCGCGTCGCCCGCTTCAGCGTCACTGGTCGGTCGCGAAGTAGGTGTCGTAGATCTTCTGGTAGTCACCGTCGTCCTTCATCGTGGCCAGGGCCTCGTTGACGGCGTCGATCAGCCCGGTGTTGTCCTTCTTCATCGCCAGGCCGTAGCTCTCGCCGGTGTCGTACTTCTCGACGACCTTGAACTCGCCGGGAGCCTTCGGGTCGTTCTGGTGGTCCAGGTTGACCGGGAGGTCCTGGAGCAGCGCGTCGACCTGGCCGGCCTTGATCGCGGCGTACATCTCGCCGTCGCTGGGGAAGACCACGATGTCGGCGCCGGAGGCGTTCTCGTTGGCGTATGCCTCACCGGTGGTGCCCTTCTGGACGCCGACCTTGACGCCGTCGAGGTCGCCGATCCCGGCGATCGAGGAGTCGGAGGGCACCAGCAGCGACTGCTCGGAGTCGTAGTAGCCGTCGCTGAAGCCGATCTTCTGCTCGCGTTCGGGGGTGATCGTCATCGCGCTCGCGGCCATGTCGCACTGGCCCGAGTTGAGGGCGAGGCCGCTCTGCAGCGCGTTGAAGTCGGAGTCCTTGATCTGGACCTCGAGGTCGAGCTGCTCGGCGATGGCGTTGACGATGTCGACGTCGAAGCCGGCGAAGCCCGTGGGCGTGGTCTTGTCGAAGTTCTCGAACGGCGGGTACGGCACGTCGGAACAGACCGTGAGGGTGCCGTCGGAGATCAGGTTGAGGCTCGGGGCCTCGCTACTGCCGGTGTTGTCCGAGGCATTGCCGTCGGAACCGCTGTCGGATCCACAGGCGGAGGCGGTCAGGGCGAGGGCGGACAGGACGGCGGCGGCGAGGGTCGCGCGGGGTGTCAGGCGAATCAGCATGGCTGCACAGTAGACCCGGCCGAGTGTCGCGCGGATCACAACCCCGTATCAGTGCAGCGTCGCGGCAACCTCGACCAGCAGCGGCGCGACGACGAGCGCGGGGAGCAGGTCGGCCACGGGGATCTCGCGCACCCGCAGCAGCCGCATCGCGACGCCGACCAGCAGCAGTCCTCCGGTCGCCGTGACCGCAGCCAGGTGGGCGTCGGGGAGCACGTCGCCGAGGGCCAGGCCGAGCAGGGTGAGCGAGCCCTGGACGACCACGACCGTGAGCGCGCTCGCCGCGACCCCCCAGCCGAAGGAGGCGGCGAAGGCGATCGCCGCGAACCCGTCGAGGGCGGCCTTGAGGAGGAGCTGGTCGGCGCCGTTCCCGAGGCCGTCGTTGAGCGATCCGAGGACGGTCAGCGGGCCGGTGCAGAAGACGAGCGAGGAGACGACGAACCCCTCGACGAACCGGTGCCGCTCGACCGACCCGCTCTCCCGGGTGAGCCGGGCCTGCAGCCAGCCGCCCAGCGCCTCCACCCGCTGCTCGAGCCGGAGCAGCGACCCGGTGATCCCGCCGACCAGCAGCGCGCCCAGGACGATCAGCATCGGCGCGCTGTCGCCGACCTGGTCGGCGAGGTCGTCGTCGAGCACCGCCATCGCCGACGTGCCGGCGATCAGCAGCGTGACCAGGCCCAGGGCGTCGGTGACCAGGTCGCGGGTGCGGACCGGCAGGCGGTTGCCGAGCAGGACCCCGACGGTGGCGCCGAGCAGCACGGTGGCGACGTTGACGACGGTGCCGAAACCGGGGATCACGGGACTCCTCTGACAAGACAGCGGGGCTGAGCGTAGTCTCGTGCACTGTTGCCGCGTTCGGGGGACGAGAGACGTGGCTGATCTGCGGAGGTCCGGAAGGCCATGACTCGATGAGCCGGTCGTTGGTGTCGCTCCGGATGGCTGTCCCCGAAGACGCCCCCGCCCTGGCGGACCTGTGGGCCGACGTGCTGCGCCGCACCGGCCCGGAGGACCAGGTCGCCGACCTGGAGGTCCTCCTGAAGCGGCTCGAGAGCTGCCCCGACCAGCGCATCGTCCTGGCGGAGTACGACGGCGAGTTCGCCGGCGCCGTCCACCTCGAGGCGACCACGATGTCGGCGCTCAACCTCGAGCCCGTGGTCCGCGCCCTCTCGCCGCACGTGCTGCCGCGGTTCCAGCGGCACGGCATCGGCAGCGCGCTCATGGACGCGGGCGTCACCTGGGCGGAGGAGCTCGGGATCAACCACGTCGCCACCGCCGCCGCCGCCGGATCGCGCGACGCCAACCGCTTCATGGCCCGGATCGCCCTCGGGCCGTACGCCGTGCTCCGGGTCGCCACCACCCACGCCGTGCGCACCCGTCTGAGCGCCCACCGGCGCCCCGCCCAGTCCAGCGGCGGCCGCCAGCTCACCCAGGTGCTCGCCGCCCGCCGCTCGATGCGCCGCAGCCGGGCCGGCGCCGACAGCTGACCCGAGGCTAACCCGCGTACCGCTCCCGCGGCATCAGCGCGCAGGTGATCCGGGTGGTGCAGACCCGCTTGCCGCGCTCGTCGGTGATCACCACCTCGTAGCTCGCCATCGTGCGGCCCAGGTGGATCGCGGTGGCGGTGCCGGTGACCGTGCCGGAGGTGACCGAGCGGTGGTGGGTGGCGTTGATCTCGATGCCGACCGAGAGGCGGTCGGGGTGGGCGTGCACGGCCGAGCCCACCGAGCCGAGGGTCTCGGCGAGCACCACCGACGCCCCACCGTGCAGCAGGCCGTAGGGCTGGGTGTTGCCCTCGACCGGCATGGTGCCGACCACGCGCTCCGCCGAGATCTCGGTGAGCACGATGCCCATCTTCTCGTTGAGGGCACCCATGCCCTGGGGCATCGAGGCGAGGTACTCGTCGATGTCCATCTCGGGGCCCGTCTCGGGGCTCTGGTCAGGGCTCTGGCCGTCGCTCATGGGCCCATTCTGGCTGTCGGTCCGCGCCGCTAGAGTCGCAGGGTGCCCCGCCTCCTGCTCCTCGACGGCCACTCGCTCGCGTATCGCGCGTTCTTCGCGCTGCCGGTGGAGAACTTCTCGACCACGACCGGCCAGCACACCAACGCGGTCTACGGCTTCACCTCGATGCTGATCAACGTGCTGCGCGACGAGCAGCCGACCCACGTGGGCGTGGCGTTCGACGTGTCCCGGCAGACCTTCCGGCTGGAGGAGTACGCCGACTACAAGGCCAAGCGCAACAAGACGCCGACCGAGTTCAGCAGCCAGCTGCCGCTGATCGAGGAGGTCCTCAACGCGCTGCGGATCCCGTTCCTGAAGAAGGACGGCTACGAGGCCGACGACATCATCGCCACGCTGGTCACCCGCGCGCTCGAGGACCCCGAGATGGAGGTGCTGATCCTCACCGGCGACCGTGACTCGCTCCAGCTGGTCACCGACCGCTCGACCGTGCTCTACCCGATGCGGGGGGTCTCCGACCTGGCCCGGATGACGCCGGCAGCGGTCGAGGCCAAGTACGGCGTCCCGCCGGCGCGCTACCCCGAGCTCGCGGCGATCGTGGGGGAGACCTCCGACAACCTCCCGGGTGTGCCGGGGGTCGGCCAGGGCTACGCGGCGAAGTGGATCAACCAGTTCGACGGCCTCGACAACGTGATCGCCCGCGCCGACGAGATCACCGGCAAGAAGGGCGAGGCGCTGCGGGCCCACCTCGGCGACGTGATCCGCAACCGCCACCTCAACGCCCTCGTGTGCGACCTCGAGCTCGACCGGACCCCCGAGCAGCTCGCGGTGCAGCCGTGGGACCGCCACGAGGTGCACACGCTCTTCGACGGCCTCGAGTTCCGGGTGCTGCGCGACCGCCTCTTCGAGACGCTCACCTCGGAGGAGGAGATCGACGACTCCGGCTTCGACGTCGCGATGAGCGTGCTGGGCGCCGGCGCGCTGGCGGCGTGGCTCGAGCAGCACACCGCCTCCGGCGAGCGGGTCGGCCTGCACGTCGCGGGGCACTGGAGCGCGGGCACCGGTGACGTGACGTCGTTGGCGCTGGCGACCACCGACGGCCTCGCGGCCTGGGTCGCCGCCGACCAGCTCGACGTGGCCGACCAGACCGCGCTCGCCGGGTGGCTGGCCGATCCCAAGCGGCCCAAGGTGCTCCACGACGCGAAGGGGCCGATGCTCGCCCTGGCCGCCTGGGGCCTGCCGCTGGCCGGCCTGGACCGGGACACCGCGCTCTCGGCGTACCTCGCCCGGCCCGACCAGCGCTCCTACGACCTGGCGGACCTGACCGTGCGCTACCTCAAGCGTGAGCTCAAGCAGGGTGGAGCCGACGACGGCCAGCTCAGCCTCGACGGCCTGGACGACCGGAACGCCGGCGAGATCGAGATGCTGCACGCCCGGGCCGTCCTCGACCTGGCCGCAGCGCTGGACGACGAGCTCGAGGAGCGCGGCGGCACCCGCCTGCTCAACGACATCGAGCTGCCGCTGGTCGACCTGCTCGCCAAGATGGAGCAGACCGGCATCGCCGTCGACACCGACCACCTCGAGGCGCTGGAGAGCCACTTCGCCGCCGAGGTGCGCGACGCGGCCGAGCAGGCGTTCGGCGTGATCGGCAAGGAGATCAACCTCGGCTCGCCCAAGCAGCTGCAGGCCGTGCTGTTCGACGAGCTCGGGATGCCGAAGACCAAGCGCACCAAGACCGGCTACACGACCGACGCGGACGCGCTCCAGGCGCTGTACGTCAAGACCGAGCACCCGTTCCTGCTGCACCTGCTGCGCCACCGCGACGTGTCCCGGCTGCGCCAGACGATCGAGGGCCTGCTCAAGACCGTCGCGGGCGACGGCCGCATCCACACGACGTTCAACCAGACGATCGCCGCGACCGGCCGCCTGTCCAGCACCGAACCCAACCTCCAGAACATCCCGATCCGCACCGAGGAGGGCCGCCGGATCCGCGAGGGCTTCGTGGTCGGTCCGGGGTACGAGTCGTTGATGACCGCCGACTACAGCCAGATCGAGATGCGGATCATGGCGCACCTGTCCGAGGACGACCTGCTGATCGAGGCGTTCAAGTCCGGTCGCGACTTCCACTCGATCACCGCCGCCCGGGTCTTCGACGTGCCGGCCGACGACGTCACGGTCGAGATGCGGGCCAAGATCAAGGCGATGAACTACGGCCTGGCCTACGGCCTGTCCGCGTTCGGCCTGGGCCAACAGCTCGGCATCGAGCCGAGCGAGGCCCGCGGGCTGATGGACGAGTACTTCCAGACCTTCGGCGGGATCCGCGACTACCTCGGCGGCGTCGTCGAGGAGGCCCGCAAGGCCGGGTTCACCGAGACCATCTGGGGCCGTCGCCGCTACCTGCCCGACCTCACGAGCGACAACCGCCAGCGCCGCGAGATGGCCGAGCGGATGGCGCTGAACGCGCCGATCCAGGGCTCGGCCGCCGACCTGATCAAGATCGCGATGCTCAACGTCGACCGGGCGATCGCCGCCGCCGGGCTGGCCTCGCGGATGCTGCTCCAGGTGCACGACGAGCTCGTGTTCGAGGTGGCGCCGGGGGAGCAGGAGCCGCTCGAGGTCCTGGTCCGCGAGCAGATGGGCGCCGCCGCGGACCTCGCCGTACCCCTCGACGTGAGCGTGGGCTTCGGCCGCAGCTGGCACGAGGCGGCCCACTGATGAAGAGGATCGGGTTCCTCTCCTTCGGGCACTGGACGCCGTCCCCGCAGTCCCAGGTGCGCACCGGCGCCGACGCGCTGCTGCAGTCGATCGACCTGGCAGTCGCGGCCGAGGAGGTCGGCGTCGACGGCGCGTACTTCCGGGTGCACCACTTCGCCCGCCAGCTCGCCTCGCCGTTCCCATTGCTCGCGGCCATCGGGGCCCGCACCAGCCGGATCGAGATCGGCACCGGCGTCATCGACATGCGCTACGAGAACCCCCTCTACATGGCGGAGGACGCCGGCGCCGCCGACCTGATCTCCGGCGGCCGGCTCCAGCTGGGCATCAGTCGCGGGTCACCGGAGCAGGTCGTCGACGGCTACCGCTACTTCGGCTACCAGCCTGCCGAGGGCTCCGACCACGCCGCGATGGCGCGCGAGCACACCGCCGTGCTGCTGAAGGTGCTCGAGGGCGAGGGCTTCGCCGAGCCCAACCCGCGTCCGATGTTCCCGAACCCGCCCGGCCTGCTGCGGGTCGAGCCACACTCGCCGGGCCTGCGTGAGCGGATCTGGTGGGGTGCGGGGACGCGGGCGACCGCGGAGTGGACGGCCGGGCAGGGGATGAACCTGATGAGCTCGACCCTGCTCACCGAGGACACCGGGGTGCCGTTCCACCAGCTCCAGGCCGAGCAGATCCAGCGGTTCCGCGACGCCTGGACGGCCGCCGGCCACGATCGGGAGCCGCGGGTCTCGGTCAGCCGGAGCATCTTCCCGGTGGTCGACGACCTCGACCGCGCCTACTTCGGTGACCGGAGCGGCGAGGACCAGGTCGGTCAGCTCGAAGGCGGCCTGGCCCGGTTCGGGAAGACGTACGCCGGTGAACCCGACGCCCTCGTCGAGGAGCTCGCCCAGGACGAGGCGATCGCCGCGGCCGACACGCTGCTGCTCACGATCCCCAACCAGCTCGGCGTCGCCTACAACGTGCACGTGCTCGAGAGCGTCCTCACCCACCTGGCTCCGGCGCTCGGGTGGCGCTGAGCCGCCCGGGACGGGTGCGTCCTTGACCGGGCACCGGTCCCCATCTAACGTACATATGGATAGGTTTTAGAGTCTCGTCGGAGCGTGACCATGGACTGGGGAGGGTGGGCGCTCTTCGGCCTGCTCGCCACGGCCGGTCTGACAGCGCTGCTGATCAGCGCTCAGCTCGGGGGGCTCAGCCGGCTCGACCTGCCCCTGATCCTGGGGACGATCGTCACGCCGGATCCGGACCGGGCCCGTGCCGCCGGCTTCGTCATGCATCTGGCCATCGGTCAGTGCTTCGCGCTCGGTTATGCCGGCAGCTTCGTGCTCCTGGGCCGGGCCACCTGGTGGCTCGGCGGCCTGCTGGGTCTGCTCCACGGCGCCGTCGCGCTGACCGCGATCCTGCCGATGCTGGTGGGGGTGCACCCGCGGATGGCGTCGCGCCGGGCCGGTCCGCAGTCGGTCGCTGTCCTGGAGCCGCCGGGCCTCATCGGGCTCAACTACGGCGCCCAGACCCCGCTGGTCACCCTCGCCGCGCACGTCGCGTACGGCATCGCGCTCGGTGCCCTCCTCGAGATCTCGTGAGCAGGAACCGCACCCGGGAGCCCGTGCCGATCGAGGACCACGCCTTGCTCGGCGACACCCGCACGGCGGCGCTCGTCGACCCCGACGGCTCGATCGAGTGGCTCTGCCTTCCGCGCTTCGACGGTGAGCCGGTCTTCGGCCGCCTCGTCGGCGGGGAGGCGGCAGGACACTTCAAGCTCGGTCCGGCCGGACCGGCCGGACCGGTCACCCGCCGCTATCGGCCGAGCTCCAACACCCTCGAGACGACGTGGGAGACGGAGACCGGGCGCCTCACCCTGACCGAAGGCATGGTGGCCGAGGTGCGGGGCCAGTTGCTGCCGGCCACGCTCCTGGTCCGTCGGCTGTCGGCCGAGGGCGGGCCGGCGGCGGCCGTCCTCGAGTTCGACCCACGGCTCGGGAATGCGCACCGGCGGCCCCGGACCCGGCGCCGAGGACAGCACCTGGTCTGCAGCTGGCCGGGTCTGGCGATCGCACTGACCGTGGACCCGGCCGCGCCGGTCGAGCCCGGCCGCGCCCAGGCGTTGACCATCACCCCGGGTCACCCGCTGACCTGCGTGCTGACCGTCGCGGACCGGGAGCCCCTGGTCCATCTCGACCCGATCACCGCGTGGAACGTCCTCGAGCGCGACGAGCTGCGCTGGCGGGACTGGTGTGCCGAGATCGATCCCGACCTGCCCCACCGTGACACCGTGGCGCGCAGCCTGCTGACCCTCCGGCTGCTCACCTACTCACCGTCCGGGGCGCCGGTCGCAGCACCCACGACCTCCCTGCCGGAGAGCCTCGGTGGCGGCCGGAACTGGGACTACCGCTACTCCTGGCCGCGCGACGCGAGCATCGGGGTCGCCGCGTTCCTGGGCGCGGGGAAACAGGCCGAGGCGCGTGCGTTCATGGCCTGGCTGCTCAGCGCCACGCGACTGGACCGTCCGCGCCTGCCCGTCCTGCTGACCCTGCACGGCAAGCACCCGAGAGCCGAGCGTGAGCTGACGGAGTGGCCCGGCTATGCCGCGAGCACGCCCGTCCGCGTCGGGAACGCCGCATCCGGGCAGCACCAGCTCGACGGATACGGCTGGGTCCTCGACGCCGCCTGGCTGCTCTCCCGTTCCGGCCACCGCCTGTACAGCGAGACCTGGCGGGCGATGGCCGGGTTCGCGGACCGGGTGGCCGAGCACTGGCGAGAGCCCGATGCCGGCATCTGGGAGATCCGCGCGGACTCCGCCCACCACGTGCACTCCAAGCTGATGGCGTGGCTCGCCCTGGACCGGGCCGTCCGCCTGGCCGAGCACCATCGCACGGCCGGCGGGCGCCGGCGTCGATGGGCGGAGGAGCGAGCGGCGCTGCGCGCGGACATCACCCGGCACGGCTTCGACCCGGAGCGCGGCACGTACACGCGCAGCTACGGCTCGCGAGAGGTCGACGCGGCGGTCCTGGTCCTGCCCCAGCTCGGCTTCGAGCCGCCGGACTCGCCGCGCATCCAGGGGACCATCGACGCGATCGCTCGCGAGCTGACTGCCGGTGGCCCGCTGCTCTTCCGCTACCCGCCCGGTCACGACGGGCTCGAAGGCACCGAGGGCGCCTTCCTGCCGTGCTCCTTCTGGATGGTCCAGGCACTCGCGCACAGCGGCCGGCTTCCCGAGGCCCGGGCGTTGCTGGACGAGCTGGTGGCGCTGGCCAGCCCGGTCGGCCTCTACGGCGAGGAGATGGATCCGGCGACCGGCCACCATCTCGGCAACTACCCGCAGGCACTGACGCACTCGGGCCTGGTCCAGGCGGCGCTCGCCGTGCGGGACGCGGCGGCTAGGGCACGGGCTGCTCGACCGGCACCGACCTGGTGACGTGCAGGCTCACGGCCAGCAGTGCGGCCAGCAGCAGCGCGTCGACGGTGATCACCACCGTCAGCAGGCCGCGCAGCGTCTCGGTCGTGAGGCCGAGGCCGATCATGGTCAGGAACGCCGCCCAGACGAGGTAGACCGAGCGCTGGCCCTGGCGTGCGAGCACCGAGTAGACGAGCAGCTGGAGCATCGAGAGCACGGTGCCGAGGATCGCGTAGATCCACAGGTGGTCGGTGATCTCGGTGTAGCGGGCGCCGCCGACGAAGATCAGTGCCAGGTCGGGGAGCACGGCGGCTCCGGCCGTGGTCGCGGCCCCGAGCAGGGCCACGACCCCCAGGCTGCCGGTCAGCGCCCGGCGCCGCTCGCTCGTCGTCGACATCGACGGGAACGCGATGACGACCACGAACTGCGGCAGGAACAGCACCGCCTTGGTGAGGATCAGACCGCCGGCGTACAGGCCGGCGTCGTGCCCGCTGAGCACGTTGCGGGCCACCACGATGTCGGCGTTCGACAGCGCGAAGAAGGCGAGCAGCACCTGGGAGTTCAGGACCGACTCGCGGATCACCCGGCGGAAGCCGTGCTCCTCGCTGGGCACGCCGGGGGCGCGCGGGCGACGCAGCAGCCACCAGCCCGCGACGACCGGCGCGCACGCGCCGAGGCCGGTGCCGACCAGCGCCGCCAGCTCCGTGGGCTGCCAGGCCACCAACGCGGTGCCGATGACCAGTCGGGGCACGCCGCTGAGCACGTAGAGCACCGACAGGGCATGCCACCGGCGTTCGCCCTGGAGGATGCCCGCCTGGCCGCCCATGATCGTGAACGGCACCGAGACCACCGAGACCAGCGCCGCGGTGAGCAGGCTGTCGAGCCGCAGGACGACGTTCAGCAGCGGCGAGACGAGCAGCAGCAGGACCCCGAGCACCGCGGCGGCGCGGTAGGTGACCCCGAGGATCGTCCGCTCGATCTGCGCCACGTGCGCGGGCTCGGCCGCGATCCGGCGGGCCGCCGTCGCCTGCAGGCCCAGCTGGAGGACGGTGATCACCAGCAGGGTCGCCATCAGGCTGGCGAGCGCGCCGTACGACTGTGGCCCGAGCATCCGCGCCGCGATCATCGTGAAGCCGTACGTCGCCAGGTTCATCGCCGCCATCGCGACGGCGATCGAACCGCCGGCGCCGAGCAGCTCCCTCAGGCGACGGGTAGGTGGGGTCACGGAAGGGAAGCGTATGCGAGACTCGCGCGCGTGATTCGCACCGGTGCCCTGCAGCGTTCCAGGCACCCGGGCGTGCTGCTCCGGAAGCTGCCGCAGTAGTGCGAACGTCCCGGTGGCTGGTGCCTGCGTGGGCGATCGCGCTCGCCGTCCTGGTGCTGGGGCCGGCGCTCGGACCCGGCTACCTGCTCACCTACGACATGGTCTGGGTGCCGGATCTCGCCCTGCGCTCGGACTTCCTCGGGCTCGGATCGGCGCTGCCGCGGGCGGTGCCCTCCGACGCGGTCGTGGCGGTCCTCGACGAGGTGCTCCCCGGGATGCTGCTCCAGAAGGTCGTGCTCGTCGGTGCGCTCGTGGCCGGCGGGCTCGGTGCCGCCCGGCTCGCCGGCCGCTCGCCGGTCGCCCGGCTGGTCGCGGTCGGCGGCTACGCCTGGAGCCCGTACGTCGTCGAGCGGCTCTGGATCGGACACTGGCCGCTGCTGCTCTGCTGGGCGGTCCTGCCGTGGCTGGTCGCCGAGGGGATCCGGCTGCGCGCCGACCCGCGGATCGGGGCCGCCGTGCCGTTCCTGCTGCTCGCCGGCAGCCTGAGCGCGAACGCCGGGCTGATGGCCGCTGCGACCCTCCTCGCCGTCGGCGCCACCAGGGCCACCGCGGCCCGCCTGCTCGCCCTCGTCGTCGCCGCCAACGCGCCCTGGGTGGTCGCCGGCCTGCTCCACATCGACACCGCCACCTCGAGCGCCGCGGGCGCGGTCTTCGGCCTGGACGCTGAGGGCCCGCTGCCCGCGCCGCTCGCCGCGCTGACCCTCGGTGGCATCTGGAACGCCGAGGTCGTCCCGCCCTCCCGCGAGCTGCTGGTCCTGCCGCTGGTCCTGACCCTCTCGTACGCGGCGCTCGCCGCCGTCGGGGCCCGGCCACTGGCGCGCCGCCTCGGCCGGCGCGTGATGATCGCGTTGGTCGCGCTCTGGGCCGTGGGGTACGTCGTCGCCGTGCTCTCGTGGGCCAGCCCGGACGCGGTCGGGTGGCTGGCCGGGCACGTGCCGGGCGGGGGGCTGCTGCGCGACGGCACCCGGTCCCTGGCGCTCGGCGCGCCCTTGACGGCCACGCTCGTGGCCGCCGGTGTGCAGAGCTGCGCCGAGTGGTGCGCGCACCGCGCGGCGCAGCTGGCCGTCCTGGCTGCCGGTGCGCTGCTCCCGCTCGCCCTCATGCCCGACGCCGCGTGGGGGATCGGGGGGCGGCTCGAGCCCGCGGACTATCCGGCGCCGTGGGCGGCGGCGCGCGCGACGCTGGGCGACGGCCGGGCCGACCTGCTGGTGCTGCCGTTCACCAGCTACCGGGCGCCGGTGTGGAACCACGACGGCAAGGTCCTCGATCCCCTCCCGCGCTACCTCCGGCCCGACTACATCGTCAACGACCAGCTCGCCGTGGACGGCCGGGTCATCGCGGGGGAGGATCCGCGGGTCCCCGACGTGCTCGCAGCCCTTGCGCTCCCGGACGCCGATGACCGGGCGGACGCGCTGGCGCAGCTCGGCATCGGTGCGGTCGTCCGCGATCGCACGGTGCCGACCACCCCGGCCTACGACGCAGCGGTCGGCGGCACGGTCGTGTTCGACGACGGGGGCCTGGAGGTGACCGTGCTCGACGCGTCGATCCACGAGCGCGAGGCCCCGTCGGGCTGGCTGGTCGCCCTCGGCCTGGCCTGGGCGGCGTTCCTCGGTGTCGCGGTGCACGGGATGTGGAACGGGTGGCGGGCCATCTCGTCGAGAATGCGGACCGGCCCAGGTTCCGGGTGATAGCGTCGGCCGCGAGAGGGAGGAACTCACGTGCAAGCATTTCTGATCACCTTCGCGAGCATCGTCATCGGCGGCGGTCTCGCGGGCGCGACCGTCGTCGGTCTGGTGAACTCGCAGACCGCGCCTCCCGAGAAGTCGCCCGCCAACGTGAGCAACCCGGTCCTGGAGTACGGCGTCACCCAGTGATCCAGGACCGCTAGTCGGTGGCGTCCTGGTCGTTGACCAGGTCACCGCGCAGGGCGCTCGTCACGACGTGCGCGAACGCTGCCTGCGCGTGTTCCCAGGTGTAGCCGGCGCTGTGCTGCACGGCGCCCTCCGCCAGCCGGGCCCGGCCCTCGTCGTCGCGCAGCAGCCGGCCGAGCGCCGCCGTCAGCTCGCCGGGGTTCCCGACCAGGACACCGGAGACACCGTCGACGATCGACTCGCGGGTGCCGCCCGCGTCGGCGTAGGCGATGGTGGGCGTTCGGTGCGCGGCAGCCTCGCCGACGACCAGGCCCCACCCCTCCTTCAGCGAGGGGAGCGCCATCAGCCAGGACTCCTCGTAGATCTCCTGCTTGCGGACCTCGGACACATGACCCTCGAAGACCACGGAGCCGCGGGCCACCTGCTCGGCGGCGTAGGCGCGCAGCTCGCCCTCCCACCAGCCACTGCCGACCACGCGCAGTCGGAGGTCCGGGAACTCCTCCACCAGCGTGGCGACCGCGTCGATCGCGTGCTCCACCTGCTTGTGGGGGACCAGCCGGCCGACCACGCAGATGGAGGGATGGGCCGACTTGCGGGCCTGGACCCGGACGACCGGATCCGTTCCGTTGTGCACGACCGCGATCCGTGGCCCGGTCACGCCGAGCTCCCGGAGCTCGGCGCGGGTCGCGCGGGAGACCACGACGTACTGCTGGCGGCGGTACAGCCGGGGCGCGACCCGGCTCTCGATCCACCAGCCGACGCTGCCGGTCAAGCCGGGGTAGACGACCGGCCACTGCTCGCGGTGCACGTGGTGGACCAGCACGACGACCGGCTTGCGGGTCACGAGCGGCGTGAAGAACGGCAGCCCGTTCTGGATGTCGACCACCACGTCGACCCGGCCGAGCTGCCGGCGCAGCAGCGCCCACATCCCGAGGAGGTAGACCGAGAGCTTCGAGCCGCGGCGCACGAACCTCACGCCGTCGATGGTCTCGTCGGGAGCGGCGCCGGCGTACGCGACGCAGAAGATCGTGACCCGGGCACCTCGAGCGGCCAGGCCGGCGGCCATCTTCTCGAGGTACCGCTCCGCGCCGCCGCCCTCGGGGTTCCGGGTGTCCCGCCAGCTGAAGAACGCCACGTGGCGTCCGGCAAGCTCGTCGGTCATCGGCACGGGGCGAGGTTACCCGCTGGTTCGGATAGGGTTCCGCGCATGCCGTGGCAGCCCGATCTCAGCCGGTCGGTGCGGCTGTTCCGGGACTTCCGCGTCGAGCAGAGCGATCCGAGGCGCTTCTACACCGCGCTCGCGCAGGACTCGGTCGGCCAGATCTCGGCGTACCTCGCGCCGGACGGCCGCGGCCTGGCCGGCGCGACGCTCCTCGACGTCGGGGGCGGCCCCGGCTACTTCCGTGACGCGTTCCGGGCCGCCGGGGCGACGTACTGGGCGCTGGATGCCGACGTCGGGGAGCTGGCCGGGCTGGGTGGCATCGCCGCCGGTACGGTCGTCGGCGACGGCATGAACCTGCCGTTCCGCGACGGCTCGGTCGACGTGTGCTACTCCTCGAACGTGCTCGAGCACGTGTCACGGCCCTGGGACCTGGCCGACGAGATGCTCCGGGTCACCCGGCCCGGCGGGATCGCCTTCATCTCCTACACGCTGTGGTGGGGTCCGTGGGGCGGGCACGAGACCTCGCCCTGGCACTACCTCGGCGGCGACCGCGCGCGGCGCCGCTACCGTCGACGGCACGGTCGCGAGCCCAAGAACAGGTACGGCGAGTCGCTGTTCCCCGTCACCGTGCGCGCCGGGGTGGACTGGGCGCGGCGCCAGCAGGCCGGCGACGTGCTCGCGGTGATCCCTCGCTACAACCCTCGGTGGAGCTACTGGATGTCTCGGGTTCCGGTCCTCCGAGAGGTGGTGACGTGGAACCTCGCCCTGGTGCTGAGGAAGCGCTGACCACACCGGCTCCGATCAGCGCGGTGGCGCGGTTCCGACTCCGCCTGGCCGGGGCCTGCGCACTGCTGGTCGGTCTCGCGCTCGTGCAGTCGCCCGGGCTGCTCGTCGCCGACACGAAGCTGGACCTCGCGGTGGCGCCCGGACGCTTCCTCCTGCGAGCCGTCCACCTGTGGGACTCGATCGGCGCCCTCGGCCAGCTCCAGAACCAGGCGTACGGCTACCTGTGGCCGATGGGGCCGTTCTTCCTCAGCGGGATCGAGAGCGGGCTGCCCGCCTGGGTGGTGCAGCGGCTCTGGCTCGCGTTGGTCCTCTGCGTCGCCTTCCTGGGCGCGGCGCGGCTCGGCCGGGAGCTCGGCGTCCGGTCGGACCTGGCCTGTGTCCTCGCGGGCTTCGCCTACGCCCTGTCGCCGCGGATGTTGAGCACCCTCGGGCAGATCTCGATCGAGGCCTGGCCGAGCGCGATGGCGCCCTGGGTCCTGCTGCCGCTGGTGATCGGCTCGACCCGGGGTTCCGCCCGGCGGGCCGCTGCCTGGGCGGCGCTCGCTGTCGTGATGGTGGGCGGGGTCAACGCGGCCGCGACCTTCGCCGTCATCCCCCTCGGGGTGCTCTGGATCCTGACCCGGGGTCGCGGCCGCCGGCAGGTCACGCTGCTCCTCTGGTGGCCGGCGCTCACCGTGGTCGGCACGCTCTGGTGGCTCGTCCCGCTGTTCGTGCTCGGGAGCTACAGCCCGCCGTTCCTCGACTTCATCGAGTCGGCGTCGAACACCACCTTCCCCACCACGTTGTACGACGCGCTCCGCGGCACGTCGAACTGGGTGGTGTACGTCGGTTCCACCTCGCGCGCCGGCAACGACCTCCTCCGCGACCCGATCGCGATCCTCAACAGCGCGGCCGTGGTGGTCCTCGGCCTCGTCGGCATCGGGCAGCGGCGCAACCCCGAGCGGGTGTTCCTGTGTCTCAGCGTCCTCGTCGGCATGCTGATGGTGACGATGGGCCACACGGGCGCGGCCCAGGGCTGGTTCGCCGCGGACCTGCAGGCGGCGCTCGACGGTGCGCTGGCGCCCCTGCGGAACGTCCACAAGTTCGACCCGGTGGTGCGCCTGCCGTTGGTGCTCGGCCTCGCGTGGGCGGTCGACGCGCTGGTGGCCCAGCGGCGGCGGGCGCCGGGCCCGGACGCCGACCGCACGACGGCCACGCTCGACAGGGTGACGGCGTTCGGGCTCGTGCTCGCCTCCGTCGCGGCCGTTGCCGGCGCTGCGCTGCCGGCCGTCCTGGGCCGGATCACCCCGACGGGCGGGTTCGTCGCGGTGCCCGGCTACTGGTCGCAGACGACCGACTGGCTCCGGGAGCGCGACGCCACCGCCCTCCTCCTACCGGGGTCGTCCTTCGGCGACTACATCTGGGGCTACCCCCAGGACGAGCCGATCCAACCCCTCGCCCGGAGCCCGTGGGCGGTCCGCAACGCCGTCCCGCTGACGCCTCCGGGCAACATCCGCATGCTCGACGAGATCGAGGCGCGGCTGGCCGAGGGCAGCGGGTCGCCGGCGCTGGCGTCGTACCTGCGTCGTGCCGGCATCACGCACCTGGTGGTCCGCAACGACCTGGTCCGCAGCGGTGACCTGCCCGACCCGGTGCTGGTGCACCAGGCCCTGGCGGGGTCGGCGGGCATCTTCCGGGTCACCTCGTTCGGACCGGAGATCGGTGGCGCCGGGCACATCGACACCGAGGACGACTCGCGCATCGTCGTCAACGGCGGCTGGCAGGCCAGCTACCCGGCGATCGAGGTGTACGCCGTCGCCGGCGCGGCGTCGGCTGCCGCTCGCACCAGCCAGGTCGCCCCGGTCGTCGTCGGCGGGCCGGAGGACCTGTTGGACCTCACCGCCCTCGGCGTGCTCGGCGACGAGCCGACGCGGCTGGCCTTCGACGTGCCGGCGGACCGGGACCCGGGTGCGCCCGTGGTGCTCACGGACGGCCTTCGAGCCGTCGAGCGGCACTTCGGCCGGCTCCACGACGGTCAGTCGGCGACGCTCGCTCCCGGCGACCCACGGCGCCTCGGGAACCCGACCCGGGACTACCTCCCCGAGGGGTCGGGCCCCTGGGAGACCTGGGCGCGCTACGACGGCATCGCCACCGTGACCGCCTCCTCATCCCGCTCCGACGCCACCAGCCCGGGCGCCGTCCAGCGCGGCCGGCTCCCGTTCGCCGCGCTGGACGGGTCGCGGAAGACCCGCTGGGAAGCCGCGGTCCCGGGCACCGACACCTGGTGGCAGGCCGACCTCGTCCGGCCGAGGTACCTCCCCGAGGTGACGGTGACGGCCGGACCGGACGAGAGCGAGGTCGTCCGGGTCGAGGCCGGCGACGTGACGACGAAGTTGGTCACCGTGCGGGCGGGCGCGAGCCGCACGATCCCGATCGGCGCCGAGCATGTCGACACGGTCCGCGTCGAGGACGCCTCGCGACGCCCCGGCCACCGGCTGGCACTCGCCGAGGTCGAGCTGCCCGGGGTGACGGCGACCCGCGAGCTGGTCCTGCCACCGGTCCCCGAGGCATGGGGCGCCCCGGCGCGGATCGCGTTGCGAGCCGTGTCGGACGCGCGCACCGGCTGCGCCGAGGTCGACGGGTCGGTCCGCTGCGTGCCCGGCCGGGACGTCGCGGCCGAGGAACCGCTCGGCTTCCGGCGGGTCGTCACCTTGCCCACGGCCGCCACCTACGACGAGGTCCAGCTGCGCGTCGCCGGGCGGTTCGGGCCCCGCCTGCAGCGCCTGCTGGACCGGCAGCAGTTCGGGGTGGTGACCGCCTCGTCGACCGCCAACCCCGACCTCCGCTCCTCGGCGCTCGCGGCGGTCGACGGGGATCCGGGCACCACCTGGTCGGCGGCGCTCTCCGACCTCCACCCCCAGCTCGAGGTCCGATGGCTCGGCGCACGCACGGTGCGCGGGCTCGAGCTGCGGCTGCTCCCCGACGCCGATGCTCGGATCCCGAACGAGCTCGTGCTCAGCTGGCCCGGAGGGCGCCGCGTCGTCCCGGTCGCCGACGACGGCGACGTCCGGTTCCCCCCCATCCGCACCGACCGGCTCACGATCGGTGTCGAGGAGGCGGACCCCGCGGTCGACCTCGACTTCGACCAGGCCGCCTCGCCGGTCCCGATCGGCGTGTCCGAGCTGCGGGTGCTGGGCGTGCCGTACTTCCCCCGGTCGCTCGAGGGCACCATCCGCACCCGATGCGGAGCGGGGCCGGACGTCACCATCGCCGAGAGGACGTTCCGGACCAGGGTCCGGGCGTCGGTCGAGGACCTCTACGCCGGCCGGACCGTCGGAGCGCGGTTCTGCGGCGCCGCGCCGGTGACCCTGCCAGCGGGGGAGAGCAGGATCTCGGTCACGGCGTCCACGAGGTTCACGCCGGTGTCGCTCGTCCTGTCCGACGGCCTCGCCTGGTCGTCCGCGACGGCCGCCGCAGACCTCGACCGCGTCTCGCCCGTCGACGTCCGCGTTCGTCCGGCACGGCCGGGCGGCCTCCTGACGCTTCATCAGAACGTCAACACCGGCTGGACCGCGGTCCAGGGCGGCGCGGACCTCGCGCCGGTCGAGGTGGACGGGTGGCAGCAGGGCTGGCAGCTCGACGGAGGTGAGGAGGTCAGGGCCGAGTTCGAGCCCGACCGCACCTATCGCGCCGGCCTGGTCGGTGGCGCCGTCGCCGTCCTCGTCCTGCTCCTGCTCGCGCTGCTGCCGTGGCGGCGCCTGTGGGGCGGCGCGTCCCGGCCGGCGCTCCCGCCCGGTCGGGTTCCCGGCGCGGTCCTGGCAGCCGTCGGTCTGGGCGCGGCAGGGGCCCTGGCTGGGTGGCCGGGGCTGGGCGTCGGCGCGGTCGCGATCGGGGTGGGCGTCGGCACCGGACGTCGCGCCGGTCTGCTGCCGTGGCTGGTCGTTCTCGCGATGGGGCCGGCGGCGGCGGCCTACCTGTGGCGTCCGTGGGCGAGCGCGCACGGCTGGGCCGGGGCGCTGGCCTGGCCGCACTACCTGGTCGTGGTCTCGCTCTGCCTCGTCCTCGGCGCGCTGGTCGAGCTGCGCCGCCCGAGGTTGCGCAGCCGCAGGGCCGGCAGCTCGACCGATCGGTAGGCGACCTCGGACGCCGCCAGGCTGAGCACCACCGTGAGCACCCAGATCTGCCAGGTGTTCCCGCCGAACAGCGGGAAGCCGATGCCCTCCATCACCAGGTAGAGGGTCGGCAGGTGCAGGCAGAACACGCTGTACGACACGTGGCCCAGGTGCCGGGGCAGGCGGGCGGACAGCACCCGCGCGTAGCTGCCCGTGGCCGGCGGCCGCAGGCCGCTGATCACGACCAGGCCGCCGACGGCGGCATACAGCACGCTCTTCGTCAGGGCCTCGACGTCGGTGGCCACGTAGAGGAGCGTCGGCCCCGCGAGCGGCGTCGAGGCGACCAGCATCAGCCCGAGCGCCAGAGCCCAGCAGACACCCGGCGAGCCCTCCAGCGCCTCCAGGAGGCGAGTCGCCGGGCCCGGGGCGCGGCGCGGCCTGCGCGCCTGGCGCAGCACGTCGGCCAGCGCCAGGGCGAGTCCGACGGCGAACCAGCTCAGGTACGCCGGCAGCCACAGTGCGGGGTTGCCTTCGCTCCGCTCGCCCACGACGGAGACCAGGTGGAGGTGCCACCAGGAGCTCAGGACGACCAACGCGAGCAGGACCAGTGCGACGCGGGCCGGCCGGAGCGGTCGCGGCGCGCGACCCAGGACGAGCAGCATCAGCAGCGGGAGGATCAGGTAGAACGAGACCTCGACCGAGAGGCTCCACATCTGCGTCAGGCCTTGTGGCAGGGCGCCCTCGAGGTAGATGTCGGTCAGGCTCAACGAGCGGATCCACTGGGCCGCTGACGCCGACCGGTTCTCGGGGATCAGGGTCAGCGCCAGGACGACGGTGACGGCGTACACCGGGTAGATCCGGAGCAGCCGCTTCCAGTAGTAGCGGCCCATCGGCGGCGGCGGGGCGTCGACCATCCGGCGTGCGAAGTGCGGGCGGCTGAGCAGGAAGCCGGAGAGCACGAAGAAGATCGCGACCCCGACGTCGAGGCGCGAGAGCAGGTCGCCCCACGACCCGTTGCGCACGTAGGCACCGGACTGGAACGCCACGTGGGTCGTGAGCACAGCGAGGGCGCCGACCGCACGCAGCGAGTCGAGGATCGGGAACAGCGGCGCGACCTCGACGCCTGCGGGCCCGCGGGCGCCCGTCACGACGACCCCGCCGCTCCGGACGCCGGTTGCCCGACGTCGATGGTGTCGACGCACACGGCGACGTCCTCGTCGAGGCCGCTGAGCCGCACCGCCGTGAAGCGACCCTCGACCTGGGCGTAGAGCGAGTGGGCGCCGCGCTGCACCTCGACCTGCTGGGAGGTCTTGCCGGCACTGACGGTCATCGTCGAGTCCGCCGAGGCGAGGTACCCGATCCGGATCCACCAGCTCCACTCGAAGGCCGTGCTCCGCAGGGGGATCGAGCGCCCGGCACCCTGGACCAGCCAGCCACAACCGGGCCGCGGGCCCGTGCGGGACGTCACGCTCGGATCCACCCGGGCCTCCTCGAGCCGGCCCTCGTCGGTGACCACGTTGAGATCCTCGGACCAGGCCGGGAACGCGAGGCTGTCGGTGACCAGCGAGGAGAACGTCACCAGCCGATTGTCCGGCGCGAGCAGCCCGGAGACCACGTCCTCCGGCAGCGTGCGGTCAGCGACGTCGACGGCGCCCGACTCCTCGACGTCCTCGCGGAGGTTCGTCAAGAAGGTCCGACCGTCGTCGTGGTCGTTCCACCACGAGAGATAGGTCAGGCTGCTCGCCACTCCCGAGACGGTGATGGCGGCGGTCAGCAGCGCCACCGCCGGGCGGGGGATCGCGAGGTCGAGACGGGGACGTCGGCGCGGGGAGCTCGATCCCTCGGCGTCGACGAGCTCCAGGAACGCGAGGCCCACCGACAGCGCGAGCACGCAGGCCACGTCCGTCAGGTAGCGGTACTCCCGGCCGATGGCAGGTCCGAAGGGCTCCACGCGGGCAGCCACGACCAGGGCGCACAGCGCGCCGAGGTAGCCGGACAGCAGGAGCCAGGCCCGCAGGGTGCGCTCGCGACGGAGGGCGCCGTACAGCACGACGAGGACGATGAGCACCCAAGCCAGGTTCACGGTCCACGACGGTGGGTCGGCGTAGCCCGCTCCGCTCCACAGCCACGGGCCTCCGACGGCGCCCGCGGGGAAGCCGGTCGCGAGCATCGCCTCCACGGCCTGTCCGGCCGCTCCGGCGGTCGGCGGGTCATAGGGCTGCCGGACGTGGTCGGTGTAGTAGACCAGGTACGCCGCCAGCAGGGGCAGGCCGAGCGCGACCGCCGGCCAGTAGCGACGCAGCAGCCCGAGGACGCGGCGCAGCGGCCCACCGGTCGCGAAGTAGGCGAGGGCGAGGTAGCCGAGAACGGGGAGGACGAGGAGTGCCTTGACGTCCCCGAGCAGCCCCACGGCCACGCCCAGGTACGCCACGCCGGCCCAGACCAGTCGGCGCCCGCGCAGGTAGCGGACGGCCGCGCCGACCGCGAGGAACAGCCCGACCTGCATCGACAGCTGGCTCAGGCAGGCGGTCCACCACACGGTCGCCGGCACGGTGATGGAGGTGAACAGGTACAGCGACAGCGGCACGAGGATCCCCGGCCGGCGCCCGAACAGCGTGACGAGCATCCAGACGGCCGCGGCGCTCGCCAGCGCCTGGACCACCAGGGTGCTGGCCAGCGCGAGGCCCCAGTCGAGCGGCCCGAGCTCCGCGACCACCCACGCCAGCCCGCGCCCGAGCGGCATCAGGTGGTTGTTCCAGGGTGCCAGGAGGTAGTCGGCGTCGAAGTCGGCCTCGCGGGCGTCGATGAGCAGGCTGAAGTCGTCCTGGTGGAACCAGGTGCCCGACAGCGCCCACGCGCGCAGGCCGAGCTGCGCGAGGACCAGAAGGAGCGCAGCACTGAGGACGAGGTCCCGGGTGTGGCCCGAGCGTTCGGCCTCCGCGAGCCAGCGCCCGGCCCGGGTGAACAGCGTTCGCACGAGACCTCCTCAGCGCCGGAGTCTGCCACACCGATGACCCCGGAACCGGGCTGCCCGGCCGCTCCGTCGCGGTAGTTTGGGCGAGACCTCTCGACCCGAGCCGACCGACCCGACGGAGCAGCAGCAGCGTGGCAGATCAGTTCGACTTCGACGTCTGCGTCGTGGGTGGCGGCGGGCACGTCGGGTTCCCGTTGGCGGTCGCGTTCGCCTCCCGGGGGCTCCGGGTGGCGGTCTACGACGTGAACGCGGCGGTCGTCGCGACCATCGCCTCCGGACGCGCCCCGTTCCTCGAGCCCGGGGTCCACGCACCGCTCGCCGACGCGATCGCGTCGGACCGTCTGGTCGCGACGACCGAGCGCGAGGTCGTCCGCCGGGCCGAGCACGTCGTGATCGTGGTCGGCACCCCGGTCGACCAGTACCTCAGCCCCGACCCCGAGGCCGTGCCGCGGGTGGTCGGGGAGCTGGAGGACCTGCTCGTGGCCGGACAGCTGGTCGTGCTCAGGAGCACCGTCTTCCCCGGGGTGACCCGCCGGGTCGAGCAGCTGCTCGCCGGCAGCCACCCCGACGTCGACCTGGCCTTCTGCCCCGAGCGGATCGCCGAGGGCCGGGCCATGACCGAGCTCTTCACGCTGCCGCAGCTGGTGGCTGCGCGCAGCGACCGGCCGATGCAGCGTGCAGCGGCCCTGTTCGGCAAGCTCACCGACACCGTCATCGAGCTGGCGCCCGAGGAGGCGGAGCTCGCGAAGCTGTTCACCAACTCCTGGCGCTACATCAAGTTCGCGGCCGCCAACCAGTACTACATGATCGCCAACGACCTCGGTCTCGACTTCGCCCGGATCCGCGACGCCATGACCACGGACTACCCCCGCTCCGCGGACCTGCCGGGCGCGGGGTTCGCCGCCGGCCCCTGCCTGTTCAAGGACACCATGCAGCTCGCCTCGGTCACCGGGGGCGCCTTCGCGCTCGGCCACTCCGCGATGCTCGTCAACGAGGGCCTCCCCGACTACCTCGTCCGCGGGATGGAGCAACGCCACGACCTCCCGGCGCTCACTGTCGGGATCCTCGGCATGGCGTTCAAGGCCGAGAGCGACGACCGGCGCTCCAGCCTGTCCTACCGGCTCAAGCGGGTGCTGTCCTTCCGCGCCGGCCGCGTCCTGACCACCGACCCCTACGTCGCGGACGACTCCGACCTCCTGCCCCTCGAGCGGGTGCTGTCCGAGGCCGACCTGCTCGTGATCGGGGCGCCGCACGCGGTCTACCGGGACCTCGAGCCGGCGGTCCCGGTCGTCGACGTGTGGAACCTGCTCGGAATGGGGTCGGCCCTGTGACGCCCACCGCCGTGTCCGTGATCGTCCCGGCCTACCACGAGGATCAGGGCATCGGACGGGTGCTCGACCGGCTGATCGACGCCATCACTCTCGACTTCGAGGTGCTCGTGGTCGTCGACGACGAAGAGGACCCCACGGTGGCCGCCGTCCGTGAGCACGTCCCGGACGATCCTCGCGTGCGGACGCTGGTCAACACCTACGGGCGTGGCCCCGCCAACGCGATCCGCTACGGCATCGACGCGGCTCGCCACCCGGTCGTCGTCGTGACGATGGCCGACGGGAGTGACGACCCCCGGATGATCGACCCGCTCTCCCGGCTCGTCGAGCGGGGCGTCGTCGTCGCCGCGGCCTCGCGCTACTCGCCCGGCGGCCAGCAGGTGGGCGGGCCGATCCTCAAGGGCATGCTGTCGCGCACCGCAGGCCGCACGCTGGGGACCTTCGCTCGCGTCGGCACCGACGACGCCACCAACAGCTTCAAGGCCTTCGACACCGACTTCGTGCGCGAGGTCGGCATCCACAGCCGGAGCGGCTTCGAGATCGGGCTCGAGCTGACGGCGAAGGCCCGGCGGTTGCGCCGCCCGGTCGCCGAGCTGCCGACGATCTGGCTCGACCGCACGGTCGGAGAGTCCAGCTTCGACCTCAGGGGCTGGATCCCCAAGTACCTGCGCTGGTACCGCTTCGCCTTCGGTCCAGAGCTCACCGTCGAGCAGGTGCGCGCCGAGGGTGCGAGGATCGCTGCTCGCAACGACAGGAGGGGACGTCCGTGACCGAGGGAGCGGGCCAGCGGGTCCTGGTGACCGGGTCGGCCGGGTTCATCGGCGGCTATGTCGTGGAGGACCTCCTCCGTCGTGGGTACGCCGTGACCGGGATCGACAACTACTCCAAGTACGGTCCGGTCACGAAGTCCTACGACGACCATCCGGCGTACCACTTCGTCGAGGGCGACGTGCGCGACCTCGAGCTGATGGCCGACCTCGTCGCCGACTGCGACCACCTCGTCGCGGGGGCGGCCCTGATCGGCGGGATCTCCTACTTCCACACCTACCCCTACGACCTGCTCGCGACCAACGAGCGGATCATCGCGGCCACCTGTGACACCGCGATCCGGGCGATGCCCGCCGGCCGGCTGCGCAAGGTGACCTATCTCAGCTCCTCGATGGTCTTCGAGTCCACGGACCGATGGCCGTCGAAGGAAGGCGACGAGCGGGTGATCCCGCCGCCGCTGTCGTCGTACGGCTTCCAGAAGCTCGCGGTGGAGTACTTCGCCCGCGCGGCCTGGGACCAGTACCGCGTCCCCTACACCATCGTCCGCCCGTTCAACTGCGTCGGGGTGGGGGAGGGCCGCGCGCTCGGCGACGTCGAGATCCCGAGCGGCAACATCAAGCTCGCGATGAGCCACGTGGTCCCGGACCTGATCCAGAAGGTGCTCCGGGGCCAGGATCCGGTGCACGTGCTCGGCGACGGCAGCCAGGTGCGGCACTACACCTACGGTGCGGACCTCGCCGAAGGCATCATCCGCGCGATGTCGTCCGAGCGGGCGCTCAACGACGACTTCAACCTCTCCACCGCCCGGTCGACCACCGTGCTCGAGCTGGCCGAGCTGATCTGGCGAAAGTGCCATGGGCCGGACCGCCCGTTCGCGGTCGTGAGCGACGAGCCGTTCGAGCACGACGTGCAGCGTCGCGTCCCCGACGTCACCAAGGCCGAGGAGGTCCTCGGCTTCCGGGCCACCACCACGCTGGACGAGATGCTCGACGTGGTGATCCCGTGGGTGGCGCAGGCCCTCCAGGACGGCCTGATCTGACGAGGGTCCGACCGGGCTGCCGGGTCAGGGCCGCCGGCCGACGACCAACATCTGCTTGCCGAGGACCCGCCAGGCCGGGCGGCAGCGCAGGTAGCCGCGTACCATGAACGGCCGCACCTCGAACCGGGCGTCCTTGATCGTGTACGGCAGGAACCTCCCGATCCGCTCCTCCACCCGGTAGCCCGTGAGCTCGAGGGCCTCGGCGACGCTGAGGTCTGTCAGCGGCAGGTGGTGGTCGAGGTAGTCCCAGTAGCGGCCGGGCAGGTGCCGGATGTTGGGCATCAGCACGACGAGACGCCCGCCGGGCCGGGTCACCCGGTGGCACTCGCGCAGGGTCGACATCAGGTCGGCCTTGGTCGGCAGGTGCTCGAAGAAGTTCGAGGTGAACACGGTGTCGACGACGCCGTCCGGCAGCGCACCGAGGTCGTCGGACCGCGTGGTCAGCACCTCGACGCCGACGGCGGCGTGGGTCGCGGTGTCGGGGTTCAGGTCCACGGCGATCCGCCGGCCCGCCGCGACGGCGTTCACGAACTCACAGCTGCCCGCCCCCAGGTCGACGACCGTCCCGTCCGGTGGGACGTAGCGCTGGAAGACGTCGCGGACCAGCACCTCCCACAGGATCCGCTTGCCGGCGAGCTCGCGCTCGTCGAAGCGGTTGCGGTAGATCGCCGGCAGGTCCTCGCCGGCGGGGCCGTCGGTCATGGCAGAGGACACTAGCCGCACCCCTCGGGCAACAAATCGGGGCCGAGTGTGACGGACGCCGCATTTCTACCCGCGGGTACTGCTACGGTGCACCGGATCGCATCATCCTTGGGAGGGGACGTGAAGCGTAAGTGGCTCGGCAGGGTGCTCCTTGCCGTGGGCGCCTTCCTGCTCGTGGCCGGGGTGCTCGCCACGGTCTGGGCGCCCGGCGTCGTCAAGAAGACGCCCCTGGACGTCAACCAGGTGACCCACCTGTCGGGCACGGTGCAGAAGCTCGATCCGCTCACCGGTGACTTCGAGGAGAAGCCGGTCAAGGTCCAGAGCATCACCAAGACCGACTCCGAGCACTCCGACGGCGACATCGTCAGCTGGGTCCAGACCACCTGTGTGGTCATCGACGTCAACGACGCACCCGACTGTGTCGACGGCGACGACGAGCGCCTGGTGTCCGCGAGCACCGACGTGTTCGCCACCGACCGGGTGACCGCGCTGGCCGTCAACGACAGCGACTACCTCCCCGCCGACGCCACGCCGCACGACGGCGTGATGAACAAGTGGCCCTTCGATGCGGAGAAGACCACCTACCCGTTCTGGGACGGCACCGCCGGCCACGCCATCGACGCCGTCTACGACCGCACCGAGACGCTCGACGGCATCGAGTGCTACGTCTACAAGGCCTCCGTCACCGACGCCCCGATCCAGATCGCCGAGGGCATCGACGGCACCTACGACAACAACGTCGAGATCTGGGTCGAGCCCAAGACCGGTGCGATCCAGCAGCAGACCCAGGACCAGCAGCGCTACCTGACCGACGGCACCCAGGTCCTCGACCTGAAGATCGGCTTCACCGAGGACCAGATCAAGGCGTTCGCCGACGACGCGAGGACGAACATGCGGACGCTGGCCATCCTCCTCGTCTGGCTGCCGGTCGTCGGGTTCGCGGGCGGTGCGCTGTGCGTGCTCGCCGGGCTGGCGTTGCTGCTCACCGCTCGCCGTGCGGCCACCGGTGGCACGACCGCGAGGCGCGAGATGGCGAACGCCGCGAGCTGAGCTCGTCTCCCGCGACCATCGGGTCGGGCTCAGCCGAGCCGGGCCCCGAAGATCGCGGTGCCCGGGGTGTACCGGCCCCGGGTCCGTGACCAGCCACCCCACACCCGGTCGTGGTCCTCGGGCCACTCCGGCTCGAGGAGGTCGGTGATCGAGAAGCCGTGCCCGGCCAGCAGCGCCACCCAGTCGCCCAGGGTCCGGTGGTGCTCGACGTACGACACGACGCCGGTGGCGTCGTCGACCTCGACGTACGGCGTGCGGTCCCAGTAGGACTGGCTCGCGACCAGGCCGGCCTCGGTGGGGTCGTCGGGGAACATCCACCGGGTCGGGTGGGTGATC
This sequence comes from Nocardioides sp. JS614, assembly GCF_000015265.1. Classification (NCBI taxonomy): domain Bacteria; kingdom Bacillati; phylum Actinomycetota; class Actinomycetes; order Propionibacteriales; family Nocardioidaceae; genus Nocardioides; species Nocardioides sp. JS614. Next base: position 3,181,250 of record NC_008699.1, on the reverse strand, counting down.
GAGAAGGCGTAGCGGCCGCCGGGGCGGAGCACCCGCGCGGTCTCGGCGACCGCGTCGGCGATGTCGCTGACGAACTGGAGCGCGCCGAACGAGGAGAACACCACGTCGAAGGAGTCGTCGGCGAACGGGAGCGCGGTGGCGGTGCCAAGCACCGACGGGACCGGGACGCCGGTGTCCAGGTCGATGCGGCGCGAGTGCTGGAGCTGCCGGAAGGAGAGGTCGAGCCCGAAGGCGCGGCCGCCCTGGCTGCGCACCCACCGCGAGCACTGGCCGGCGCCGGAGCCGACCTCGAGCACGTCGCGGCCGGTGACCTCGCCGAGGACCTGCGCCTCGGCCTCGGTCAGGCCCTCGGGCCCCCAGACGAAGCCGGTGTCGCCGAGGAACTCCCCGTGGGTGGACTGGTACTCGTCGGCGTAACGGTCCCAGTCCGGGCCGTTGGCCCGGCGGGACTCGTCCTCGGTGACCGGTCGACGCTCGACCCGCACCGGAGGATGGTTCTCCACGCTCGGAGCGTAGTCCCCAGCCCGCGCGCGGCCGGGTCGTGGTCGCTCGGTTGGACGAACTTCTCGCGCCCCGCGTACTCTGGAGGCTGCGCCGGAGGTCTGCCCGGGTCCCAGACGGAGCGGACACGCGCTCGCTATCCATCCCATGGTTGGTGAAATCGACCTTCGACGTGCCCGCACGACTCCTATCCACCCAAGGAACAACCTCCCTTATGACGAGCACGATCTCTGTCCTTCCGGACTACGACGCACCGCAGGTCGCGGTCAACGACATCGGGTCCGAAGCGGACTTCCTCGCCGCCATCGACGAGACGATCAAGTACTTCAACGACGGTGACATCGTCGCCGGCACCATCGTCAAGGTCGACCGCGACGAGGTCCTCCTCGACATCGGCTACAAGACCGAGGGCGTCATCCCCTCGCGCGAGCTGTCGATCAAGCACGACGTCGACCCGTCCGAGGTCGTCGCGGTCGGCGACGAGGTCGAGGCCCTGGTCCTCCAGAAGGAGGACAAGGAGGGCCGCCTGATCCTGTCCAAGAAGCGCGCCCAGTACGAGCGCGCCTGGGGCACGATCGAGCAGGTCAAGGAGGAGGACGGCGTCGTCGAGGGCACCGTCATCGAGGTCGTCAAGGGCGGCCTGATCCTCGACATCGGCCTGCGCGGCTTCCTGCCCGCCTCGCTGGTCGAGATGCGTCGCGTGCGCGACCTCCAGCCGTACGTCGGCCAGACCCTCGAGGCCAAGATCATCGAGCTCGACAAGAACCGCAACAACGTGGTCCTGTCGCGCCGTGCCTGGCTCGAGCAGACCCAGTCCGAGGTCCGCCACGGCTTCTTGACCCAGCTCCAGAAGGGTCAGATCCGCAAGGGTGTCGTCTCCTCGATCGTCAACTTCGGTGCGTTCGTGGACCTCGGCGGCGTCGACGGCCTCGTGCACGTCTCCGAGCTGTCCTGGAAGCACATCGACCACCCCTCCGAGGTCGTCGCGGTCGGCGACGAGGTCACCGTCGAGGTCCTCGACGTGGACATGGACCGGGAGCGGGTCTCGCTGTCGCTCAAGGCGACGCAGGAGGACCCCTGGCAGCACTTCGCCCGGACCCACCAGATCGGTCAGATCGTGCCGGGCAAGGTCACCAAGCTGGTGCCGTTCGGCGCGTTCGTCCGCGTCGAGGAGGGCATCGAGGGCCTGGTGCACATCTCCGAGCTCGCCGAGCGCCACGTCGAGATCCCCGAGCAGGTCGTCCAGGTCAACGACGACGTGATGGTCAAGATCATCGACATCGACCTCGAGCGGCGCCGGATCTCGCTGTCGCTCAAGCAGGCCAACGAGACCGCGACCGCGGCCGACGTCGAGGACTTCGACCCCACGCTGTACGGCATGGCGGCGACCTACGACGAGCAGGGCAACTACGTCTACCCCGAGGGCTTCGACCCCGAGACCGGCGAGTGGCTCGAGGGCTACGAGGAGCAGCGCGCGGTCTGGGAGGACCAGTACGCCAAGGCGCACGCCCGCTGGGAGGCGCACGTCAAGCAGCAGGCCGAGGCCGCCAAGGCCGAGGTCGAGGCCGGCGAGGCGACGTCGTACTCCAGCGGCGGCACCGACACCGACAGTGCCGAGACCGGCGGCTCGCTCGCCTCGGACGAGGCGCTGCAGGCTCTGCGCGAGAAGCTCACCGGCGGCAACTGAGCGCCGCCCGGCGGAGCGTCCGACGACGCTCAGCCCGACCTGAACAGCATGAGGGCCCGCCCCGGGACGACCGGGGCGGGCCCTCGTGCCGCTCAGGACCGGGTGAGGAAGCCGGGGTCTTCGGGGTGGGAGAGCGGCGGGCGCTGCGGACCGCGCCCGTCGCGAGCGATGAGTCGGACGGTGGCGACACTGGTCACCACCACGGCCAGGAGGACGATCAGCAGGAGGGTCATGGCAGTAATCATGCGCCCACTTCTTTCCTGCCACGAGTGGCAGAAAAGACGCTGTGCATTGATTTCCTGCCAGTTCTGCGCGAGGCTGGGCGGGTGCACAAGGTCGCGGTCGTGGTCCAGGACGGTGCGGAGCCCTTCGGGCTCGGCTCGTTGGTCGAGGTGTGGGGGGAGCCGTACCACCCCGAGGACGACAACCCCGTGTTCGACTTCCGGGTCTGCACCCCCCGTCCGGGTCGGGTCCGCGGGCGCTCCGACTACGACCTGGTCGTGGAGCGCGGGCTCGAGGCCACCGAGGACGCCGACCTGGTCTGCCTGAGCCCGAAGTACGAGTTCCTCCGGCACGACCCGGTCGTGCTGGACGCGGTGCGCGCGGCGTACGACCGCGGCGCGATCATCTACGCGCACTGCTCGGGTGTCTTCGAGCTCGGCGCGGCCGGGCTGCTCGACGGGCGCGAGTGCACCACCCACTGGCGCTACACCGACAAGCTGGCCGCGCTGTACCCGGCCGCGGACGTCCGTCCCGACGTCTTGTACTGCCACGACGGGAACGTCCTCACCGGTGCCGGTGCGGCGGCCGGGATCGACGCCTCGCTGCACCTGGTGCGCGAGCAGTTCGGGGCGCGGACGGCGGCGGCGACCGCGCGGCGGATCGTGGTGCCGCCGCACCGCGACGGCGGGCAGGCCCAGTTCATCGCCCGCGCCGTCCCCGACTGCGAGGCGGAGACCCTCGGCCCGCTGCTGGAGTGGATCGTCGACAACCTCGGCGAGGACCTCGGCGTCGAGGCGCTGGCGCGCCGCAACCACATGTCGCCGCGCACCTTCGCCCGGCGGTTCCGCGCCGAGACCGGCACCACCCCGCACTCCTGGGTGACCCGCCAGCGGGTGCAGGCGGCCGAGGAGCTGCTCGAGCGCACCGACCACTCCATCGACTGGATCGCCGACGAGGTCGGCTTCGGCAACGCCGCGACGCTGCGCCACCACTTCGGCCGGGTGCGCGGGCTCAGCCCGCAGCAGTACCGCCGGCGCTTCGCCGGCTAGCCGCGTCTCGCGTGTCGCCCACGGGGTTGGTCGTCCGACGGTGTGGTTGCGGTCGGCGCTAGGCCCCGGGCCGCCTCTGGGTCAGCTGGTCTCGCAGGACTTTCCCCGTCAGGGTTCTCGGCAGCTCGTCGAGGTGGTGGTACTCCTTGGGGCGCTTGGGCGGTGCCAACCGGTCGCGTGCGAACGCGTCGAGGTCGGCCGCGGTGGCGGTGCCGACCACGGCGGCGCACACCCGCTGGCCCCAGCGCTCGTCGGGGACGCCGTACACCGCGACGTCCTCGACGCCCGGGTGCTCGCGCAGCGTGTTCTCCACCTCGAGCGGGTAGACGTTGACGCCACCGGTGATGAGCAGGTCCTCGCGGCGCCCGTCGAGGTAGAGGTACCCGTCCGCGTCCAGCCGGCCGAGGTCGCCGACGGTGAAGGCGCTCCGCCCGTCAGGCAGGGCGCGCCAGGCGGCCGCAGTCTTCTCGGGGTCGCCGAAGTACTCGAAGCGCGCGTACGGCGGGACCGCGCACCAGATGGTGCCGTCGGGGTCGACCTCGAGCGTCCGGCCGGGCCGGGCCCGCCCGACCGTCCCGGGGCGCTCGAGCCACTCCTCGCTGCGGCAGGCGGTGAACTGCCCCTCGGTGGAGCCGTAGAACTCCCAGGTCGACCCCTGCGGGAACACCTCGATCAGCCGGCGCTTGAGGTCCGGCGGGCAGGGGGCGCCGGCGTGCGCGACCAGCCGGAAGCAGGACAGGTCCGGCCAGCCGTCGCCCGAGTTGGCGAGGTCGTCCCAGTGCGCGAACAGGCGCTGCAGGTGGGCCGGGACGCAGAACATCGTCGTGGGCCGCTCGCTCCGGATCGCCGCGGTGATCCGGGCCGGGTCGAAGGCCCCCGGGGCTACCGCCCGCCCGCCCGCCAGCACCGTGCCCATCGCGAACCGCAACGGTGCGGAGTGGTACAGCGGGCTGAGCACCAGGTTCACGTCGCTGTCGGTGAAGCCCCACAGGTCGCGCTCCTCGGCTACGAGGGCGGCCGCGTCGTCCTCCGAGAGCAGCCCGCTGTAGACCCCCTTCGGGGTGCCGGTGGTGCCGCTGGTGACGTGCATCGGGCGGGCCCGGGGGAGTGCGCGACGGAACCGGGCCGGGGTGTTCGCGACCATCGCGGCGACCTGCTCGGCACGGTCGACGACCAGGTCCGGGTCGAGGGTGGCCAACAGCCGGTCCCGTTCATACGCCGTGAGCCGCGGGTCCAGCGGGATCGGGAACATCCCGGCCGCCAGCAGGGACATCACCAGGTCCAGGTAGTCCAGGGAGCCGGGCACCAGCAGGGCGACCCGGGACCCCTCGCGCAGCTCGACGTGGTCCGCGGAGCTCACGCTCCCAGCCCGAGGTCGTCGGCGAGCTGGGCGACGGCCTGGGCGAAGTGGGCGTCGTAGTCGTCGATCCCGCGGTACATGTGGCCGAACAGCTCGAGGCTGACGTGGCCGAAGATCGTCGACCAGGCCATCAGCCAGCGGACCAGCTGCTCGTCGGGGACCGGCGTCTCGAGGATCGACCGGACGCCGCCGAGGGCGCGCCGCTCCTTGGCGCCGGCCGGCCGGGTCGCCGCACCCGGGCGGCGGCCCGCCGCCGCCGACTCCTGGGCCAGTCGCAGGAAGGCCCCGGTGACCCGGGCCGCCGCCGGAACCGTGGTGTCCGGTGCGACGTAGCCGGGGACGGGGGAGCCGTAGAGCAGGGCGTACTCGTGCGGGTGGACGCGCGCCCAGTCGTGGACCGCATGGCAGACGGCTGCGAACCGCTTCGCGAGGTCGGGTCGGCGGCGTACGCCGGCGTCCGCTGCCTCCACGGCCGCCCCGAGCTCGTCGTACGCCTCGACGATGAGCGCGGTCAGCAGGTCGTCGCGGCTCGGGAAGTAGCGGTACACCGCGGAGGAGACCATCCCGACCTCGCGCGCGATCGCCCGCAGGGACAGCGCCGCCGGGCCGACCTCGGCCAGGTGCTTGCGGGCCGTGTCCTGGATGGTGCGGGTGATCTCGACCCGGGCGCGATCGCGGGCGGTACGGGGAGCCGGCTGCGTCATGGCCCGATCGTCGCGCACTCGGAGAGCATTGGCAACAAACGAGAGCGGCGCTCTTGCGTCGGTTCACGAGGTGTGCCAGTCTGGAGGCAAGCGAGAGCGGTGCTCTCGAAACAGGCCTGAGGAGGAACCATGTCCGAACTCCACGTGATCGTCGGCGCCGGCCCGGTCGGCCGCGCGACCGCCGTCCAGCTGGCCTCGGAGGGCCACGACGTGCTGCTGGTCAGCCGGTCCGGTGCCGGCCCGGCCATCGGCGGCGTGCGGCGCGCGGCCGCGGACGCGGCCGACGCCGAGCGGCTGACCGAGCTGACCACCGGCGCGGTCGCGCTCTACAACTGCATCAACCCGCCGTCGTACGACGTGTGGACGACGTACTGGCCCCCGGTCGCCGGCGCGTTCCTGGAGGCGGCCGAGCGCACGGGCGCGACGCTGGTCACCGCGTCCTGCCTGTACGCGTACGGTCCGGTCGACGGGCCGATGGTCGAGGGCCTCCCGGACGCGGCGACCGGGACCAAGGCGCGGGTCCGGGCGATGATGTGGGCCGACGCCCTGGCCGCCCACGAGGCCGGTCGGATCGCGGCGGTGGAGGTGCGGGGGTCCGACTACGTCGGGCCGTGGGTCACGAACGCGCACATCCCGCAGGTGACGGCGCGCGCGCTGTCCGGCAAGAGCGTGCGGGTCTTCGGGAGTCCCGACCAGCCGCACTCGTTCACCGACGTGCGGGACATGGGCCGGGCGCTCGCGGCGGTGGCGCAGGCACCGGGCACCTGGGGCCGGGTCTGGCACGCCCCGACGAACGCGCCCCGCACCCAGGCCGAGACCGTCGCGGACGTGTGCCGGGCCGCGGGACGCGAGCCGGTCACCGTCCGGCCCTGGCCCCGGGCGCTGCTGTCCGTGGGCGGTCGCTTCGTGCCGGTGCTCCGGGAGCTGCGGGAGACCGTCTACCAGTTCGAGCGCCCCTACGTGCTCGACTCCGGCGCGATCGCCCGCGAGCTCGGCCTCGAGCCGCTGCCGTGGGCTGAGGTGTGCCGCGCGACCGCGCAGGGCGCCGACCCGGTGGTGGCGCCCAGCGCGGCCGCGACGTCCTCGCCCCCGACTGAGGGCTAGTAGCGGAACTGCCCGACGAGCTGCTGCATCTTGGCCGCCATCCGGGCCAGCTCCTCGGCGGCCTGGCTGGTGCTCTCCGCGGCGACCGTCGTGTCGGAGGCGGACCGCGCGACGCCGGTGATGTTGTCGGCGATGTCGGTCGAGCCGAGCGCTGCCTCGGAGACGTTGCGCGACATCTCGTTGGTGGTCGCGGTCTGTTCCTCGACGGCCGAGGCGATCGTGGTCTGGGCGTCGTTGATCTGGGCGATGATCCCGGAGATCTGGCTGATCGCCGCGACCGCGGCCTCGGTGTCGGTCTGGATCGTCTCGATCCGGCGGCTGATGTCCTCGGTGGCGCGGGCGGTCTCCTGGGCCAGCTCCTTGACCTCGTTGGCGACCACCGCGAAGCCCTTGCCGGCCTCGCCGGCGCGGGCGGCCTCGATGGTGGCGTTGAGCGCCAGCAGGTTGGTCTGCTCGGCGATCGAGTTGATCACCTTGATCACGTTGCCGACCTCGGAGGAGGACTCGCCGAGCTTGGCCACCGTCGAGTTCGCCGAGTCGGCGACCCGGACGGCGTCGGCGGCGACGTTCGCGGCGCTGGTGGCGTTCTGGGCGATCTCCCGGATCGACGCCGACATCTCCTCGGTGCCGGTGGCGACGGTCTGCACGTTGCGCGAGACCTGCTCGGCCGCGCTGGACACCACGCCGGCCTGGGTCGCGGACTCCTGTGCCGTCCCGGACATCTGCCCGGACACGCTGGACAGCTCCTGCGAGGCGGACGCCAGGGTCTCGGCGTTGCCGGCGATGTCGGACATCGCCTCGGCGAGCTTCTCGCTCGCGACGTTCAGCGCGGTGGCCATCTGACCGACCTCGTCCTTCGTGTCGAGGTCGAGGTGCTGGGCCAGCTCGCCCTCGGCGAGCGCGCGCAGGGCGGTCGCCGTCTGGTCGATCGGCCGGGTGATCCGGCGGGCCACGAACAGCGAGAGGGCCAGGGTGAGCAGCAGGCCGATCCCCAGGGCGATGTAGACCATGGTGCGCGCGCTGGTGTACGTCGAGCGTGCGTGCTCGACCGCGGTGGCGGCCTCGCCATTGATCATGTCCTCGAGGTCCGTGAGGGTCTGGCCGAGCGCGGCCGCCAGTGGGGCGACCTCCTTCTGGCGCAGCGCGTCGAGCTGGTCGAACTTGCGCTCCCGGGCGAGGGTGAGGACCTCGCCACCGGCGAGCTCGGTGTAGGCGTCCCAGTTGGCCCGGAAGTCCGCCATCATCTGCATGTCCTCGGGATCCAAGTCCTTCTCGAACGTCGCAAGGGCGGCGTCGACTGCGTCGATGTCGGCCAGGTAGGCGTCGTGGGCGGTACCGTCGCTGGTCTGCTGCTGATCGCTCAGCCCGTCGATCCGGGTCTGCAGGAAGGCCTCGCGCACCGCATTGGCGTGGTCGACCGGCTTCAGGCCCTCGGTCTCGATCGCGGCCGCCTCGTCGGCGATCTTGCCCATCTGGATGATCGCGAGCTGGCCGATCGTGCCCGCGAGCACGATGCCGATGAGGGAGACGGCGAGCACCTTGGTGCGCAGCCGACGGTTGTCGAACCAGTGCAGCAGACGCAGGCCGGAGCGTGGCGGCGCCGGGCGCTCGGTCTGGGCGGTGGACGTGGACATGTGGCGAGCTCCTCGCATCTGGGCCGCCTGGCGACGGTCGGTCTTCTGGATCGCCCGAGATCGCGACTGGTCACCCCCGCAGGCCCTCCGTGTCGCCGAGGTCCCGATCGGCGGACTGAGACGCCGTCTTAATCCGCGTGCGCCAGATCACAGTCCCGGTGCGGCGGCGGTTGATCAGCGGTCCGCCAGGGCACGATGTGCGGCATGCGAAGGCTGCTCGCCGTCTCGGGCGCACTCCTCACCCTGGCGCTCGGCCCGGCGGGGCCGGCTCCGGCACTCACCCCGCTGGCGCCTGCCGACGAGCCCATCTGCTCGGGGGACCCGGTCTTCGACGCCGCGGGAGTCCTCGACGACGCGCGCATCGAGCGCGCGGCCGCCGCGTTCGGCGACGGGATCGTCGTCAAGGTGCTCAGCTACCGCAGCACCGACGGGCAGGACCTCTACGACCGGATCCGCGACGAACGCGAGCGGTGCGCGGGCTGGGGCTTCCGGCCAGGTCGCGGCGAGTCCCTCCTCGTGCTGGCGGTCGCGACCGAGGACCGGCGGCTCGCCAGCCACTACGACGGCCGGGCCATGGACCGGTTCGAGGCGGCGCGCGAGCACGCCGAGGTCGACGGCATGGGCGCGAGCTTCGGCAACGCCCGCTGGACCCGCGGCATGGTCGACGGCCTGGCGATCTACGCCCGTGCGTACGCGCGCGGCTCCGGTGGCGGCCCGGACTCCGGGGTCGGCGCGCCCGCGACGGCCGGGCCGGGACCGAGCGGGACGCCGGAGGAGGGTGTCGAGGCGTCCGGATCGGCCGGGCCGTGGCTGCTCCTGCTCCCGGCGGCGCTGGTCGCCGGGGCAGCGGGCTGGGGCGGGCTGGTGCTCGCACGCCGACGTCGGGCCAGGCGCGCGGCGCGGGCGGCGCTGGGGGTGGCGACCGACGACCTGGCCGCCGCGTGGCTCGAGGTGGAGGAGGGGAGCGAGTACGTCCACGCGCGGGTCGCCTCGCTGCCCTCGGTCGACGACGCGACCCTCAAGCAGATCCGCGCCGCCCACCAGACGGCCCGAGCCGGGCTCGAGCACGCGACCGCGGCGTACCTCACCCTCGCCCAGACCTACGACGTCACCCGGGTCCCGCAGCTGGGAACGGACGAGGCGACGGCCGGCGTCGGCCCGGTGACCGCCGTGGCGGCCGACCTGCGCGCCGCCCACGCCGAGCTGGCCGAGGTCGAGGCGGCGGTGACCGGGTTCGAGAGGCTCCGTGACGACCTCCCGGAGCAGATCGGCACGCTGCGTGGCGCGGCCGGGCGCCTGACCGGGCTGTTGGAGCGGCGGCGCGCCGACGGCTACCGCACCGCAGACCTGGACGGGGCGCCGGGCGCGGCCGAGCAGGCCGCTCGTGACGCGGAGACGCTGGGCCGCCAGCTCCGCTTCGGCGACGCCGCGCTCCGCCTCGCGACGGCCGCCGAGGCGGTCGGCGAGCACTTGGCCTGGTTGGAGGGACTCGACGGCTACCGAACGGCGTTGGCCACCGACCTGGCCGCCCTCGAGGCCCGCCGGGCCGGCCTGGACGCCGCCATCGCCGACGCGCGGGTGACGCTCGAGCACCTGGAGACGACGTACGACTCCTCCTGCGTCGCCGGCGTGCGCGACCGGGTCGAGGCCGCGGCGCTCGGCCGCGGGCAGCTGGACGGCGAGCTCGCGGCGATCCGCGGGGATGCCTCGATGGCGACCCAGGAGTTCCGGCGGGCGCGGGAGCGGATCGCCGCCGCGGCTCAGGCCGCGGACCGGATCACCACCGACGCCGCCACCGCCGGGGAGCGCGAGCGGGAGCTGACCGAGCTGACCGCCCGGCTGCCGCTGACCGCGCAGCGCCTGGCGGCCGACGCCGCCGGCGTCGGCGCCCGGATCGAGGCCAACGCGACCGCGATCTCCTACCTCGACGTGGCGCTCCCGGTCGCCGAGCTCGAGGCGGAGGCGACCCGGCTTGGTGAGCGGGCCCGAGCGCCGAAGGCGCCGCTGCTCGCGGTGCGCGCCGACCTGGACACCCTCGGCCGGCGGATCGTGGAGAGTGCGGGGGTGGTCGAGGCGGTCATCGCCGCCTACGAGGACGCCCAGCGCCTGCTGACGGCGGCGGCCGCGGCGGCCGCCGACGCCCGCGACGAGGTGGACCGCGCGGACGTCGGCCGCGCCGCCCGCGCCACCCTCGCCGAGGCGGAGGAGGCACTGGCCCGAGCCGAGTCGGCCGACGCCCTGGACGCCGTGCGACGAGCGGCCGAGGAGGCGCGCGACCTCGCCAACGACGCCGCGGCCCGCGCCCGCCGCGACGGGCGCGAGGCCGAGCAGCAGCGCGCGGCCGCGCGCCGCAGGTCGGCGGGCGGGTCGTTCTTCGGCGGGGGCGGCGGTGGGTTCGGCGGCTTCGGCGGGGGACGGGGCGGCTTCGGCGGCGGCGGGTCCGGGGGCTTCGGTGGCGGTGGTGGCTCTCGGGGCTTCGGCGGCGGGGGTGGCTCCCGGGGCGGCGGCGGAGGCGGGTCGCGCGGCTTCTGAGCCGGTTCGCCTGACGGGGGCCTCCAGATCGGGGAGGCTGTGCGGATGAACCTGCCCCGGGTCGTCGTCGCCGTCCTGCTCCGCTCCCTCGTGATCGTCGGGGTGACGGCGGCCTACGTCGCCGCCGTCGCCCGCAGCGAGACCACCGACGCGCTCGGCGCCGGGCTGCTCGCGTTCCTCATCCTGGTCACGATCGCGTTCGTCTGGGCGGTGGTCGACGGCATCCGGCGCGGCCTCCTCGAGGCGTTGCTCACCTGGCTCCTCGCCTCGGTCGTCGCGGGGGTGGGCATCCCGGTGGCGCTCGCCCTCACCGACGACCGGGACCTGGCCGCAGAGGTGGGCGACGGGGCAGTCTTCTTCGCCGTCCTCCTCGTGGTGCCCGCCCTGCTCGGTCTCTCGGTGGGTGGCCTGGTGCACCGGCTCCGCGACCGCTCGGAGGTCGCCGCCTGACCGACGCGTCGCGGCGGCTCGGGCAGGATGACCCCATGCGAGTGGGACTCACCGGCGGCATCGCCTCGGGCAAGAGCACGGTGTCGGCGATCCTGGCCGAGCTGGGCGCGGTGGTCATCGACGCCGACCGGCTGGCCAGGGAGGTGGTCGCGAAGGGCACGCCGGGCCTGGAGCAGGTGGTGGCCGCCTTCGGCCCCGAGATCCTCGCGGCCGACGGCGAGATGGACCGGGCGGCGGTGGGCCGGATCGTGTTCGCCGACGAGCGCAAGCGCAAGGTGCTCGAGGCCATCGTGCACCCGCTGGTCTTCGAGCGGTACGCCGAGCTCGAGGCGGCCGCCCCCGTCGACGGGATCGTGGTCCACGACATCCCGCTGCTCGCGGAGTCCGGCCGGGTCGCGGACTTCGACGCGGTGATCGTCGTCGACGCGCCGCACGAGACGCAGGTCGACCGGCTGCTCCGCGACCGGGGGATGACGCGCGCGGATGCCGAGTCGCGGATCGCCGCCCAGGCCACCCGGGAGCAGCGCCGCGCGATCGCGACGTACGTCATCGAGAACACCGGGACGCGCGAAGACCTCCGCCGGCGGGTGGCGGAGGTCTTCGAGCAGCTGCGCGTAGGCAGCTAGTCAGGCGGCCAGATCAGGCCGCGAGGTCCGGGTCGCCCAAGCGGCGGAGCTTCTGCAGCGCCTCGCGTTCGAGCTGGCGCACCCGCTCGGCGGAGATGCCGTGCTTGGCGCCGATGTCGGCGAGCTTGTGCTGGCGCCCGTCGACCAGTCCGTAGCGCGAGCGGATGATGTCCGCCGCGCGGTCGTCGAGCTTGCCGACCAGGCTGTTGAGCCGGTCGCGGGACTCGACGTCGATGAAGTTCAGGTCCGGGCCCGGCGCGGTCTCCTGGGCCATCAGGTCGCCCAGCGAGGTGTCGCCATCCTCGTCGACGGGGGAGTCGAGGCTGACGTGCTCGCGGCCCCAGGCCATCAGGTCCAGGACCCGGTCGACCTCCATGCCGAGCTCCTCGGCGATCTCGCGCGGCTCCGGCTCACGGCCCAGCTTGCGCTCCAGGGTGCGGCGCGCGCCGCCGACCTGGTTGAGCTCCTCGACCACGTGCACCGGCAGCCGGACCACGCGGGCCTGCTGGGCGATGCCGCGGGTGATCGCCTGGCGGACCCACCAGGTCGCGTAGGTCGAGAACTTGTAGCCCTTGGTGTAGTCGAACTTCTCCACCGCGCGGATCAGGCCGGTGTTGCCCTCCTGGATCAGGTCCAGCATCGGCATCTGGGCACGGCCGTACTTCCGCGCGATCGAGACGACCAGGCGCAGGTTGGCGGTGATGAACGTGTCGACGGCCTTGCGGCCCTCCTCGGCGAGCCACTCCAGCTCCTCGGCGGTGGCCGTCATCGGCGCGCCACCCTTCTTGCGGCCGACCCGGCCCTCGGCGAGCAGGTGCTCGGCCATCAGGCCGGCCTCGATCGCCTTCGACAGCTCCACCTCGGAGGCGGCGTCGAGCAGGGGGTTGCGGGCGATCTCGTCGAGGTACAGGCCGACGCTGTCGCGGCCCTCGATCTCTCGAGTGCCTGCGCTGACGGCGGTGCGTACAGCCATGGTCGCCCTCCTATCTCACGTGGGCAGCGCTGTCGCACTCCCACACGTCACGTACAACGTCCACGGTGACCAGGGGATTCCCCAGCCAAACCTCGGACCTTCACCCCGAATGACGTGTGAGCGGGCCGTTGAGTTGCGTCGGCGGCGTACTCTCAGGGACTTCTCAGGGGATCTCGGGGCTGCGGACCCCGCCCGGGCGGTCCGCGAGGCCCATCCGGTCGAGCATCCAGGCGAGCGCGAAGGCGCGGTCGTGCCAGGCCTTGTACCGTCCGGACACCCCACCGTGGCCCGCCGCCATCTCGGTGCGCAGCAGGAAGTCGCGTCGCCCGACGGCGGTCGCCCGCAGCCGCGCCACCCACTTCGCGGGCTCCACGTAGAGCACCCGGGTGTCGTTGAGCGAGGTCTCCGCCAGGATCGGTGGGTAGTCCACGGCGGCCACGTTGTCGTACGGCGCGTACGACGCCAGGTACTCGTACACCTCCGCGTCGGCCTCCGGGTTGCCCCACTCGTCGTACTCCGGGACGGTCAGCGGCAGGCTCGCGTCGAGCATCGTGGTGAGCGAGTCGACGAACGGCACGCCGGCGACGATGCCGCCGAACAGCTCGGGTGCCTGGTTGGCGACCGCGCCCATCAGCAGGCCGCCGGCGCTCGCGCCCTCGGCGACCAGCCGGTCGGGGGTGGTCCAGCCCGTGGCGACGAGATGCCGGGCGCACGCGACGAAGTCGGAGAACGTGTTCTGCTTGCGCATCAGCTTGCCCTCGTCGTACCACCGCCGCCCCATCTCGCCCCCGCCGCGGACGTGCGCGATGGCGAACGCGGCCCCGCGGTCGAGCAGGGAGAGGCGGGCGATCGAGAAGTACGGGTCCATCGACGTCTCGTAGGCGCCGTACCCGTAGAGCAGCACCGGCACGGGTCCGGTGCCGCCGCCCACGTCCTCGCGCGCCCCGCGCTTCGCGACGATGGAGATCGGCACCCGGGCGCCGTCCTCGGCGGTCGCCCAGAGCCGGTGCTCCTCGTAGTCGGCAGGGTCGTAGCCGCCCAGCACCGGCGCGCGCCGCAGCAGGGTCAGCTCGCGGCTGCGCACGTCGTAGTCGTAGACCGACGACGGCACCGCGAGCGAGGTGTAGCCGAGCCGGACCACGGGCTGGGCGAAGTTGGGGTTGCCGGCGGTCCCGACGGTGAAGATCTCGCGGTCGAACTCCACGAGGTAGTCGTCGCTGACGCCGGCGTCGTCGAGCTCGAGGATGCGCAGCTGGGTGAGGCCCGCACTGCGCTGGTGGACCACGAGGTGGCCGGCGAACGCGTCGACGTCCTCGAGGCGTACGGCGGGGTCGTGGGCCACCAGCGGCCGCCACTGCTCCGCGGGGGTCGGCCGGACCGGCGCGATGCCGAGCTCGAAGTCGGGCCCGGTGTGGTTGTGCAGCACCAGGAAGACGTCCTCGCCGGCGAGCACCGCGTGCTCGAGGGAGTACTCGAGTCCCTCGCGCCGCTCGGCGAAGACCCGCCAGCCCGCGTCCGGGTCGTCGGCGTCGAGGAACCGGTACTCCGAGGTGCTCTTCGAGCCCGAGGCGATCACCAGGAAGCGGTCGCTGCGGGTCCGGCCCACCCCGACCCAGAAGCGGCCGTCGGTCTCGTGGTGGACGAGCTCGTCCTCGTCCTGGCCGGTGCCCAGGCGGTGCCGCCAGATCTTGTCGGCGCGCCAGGTCTCGTCGACGGTCGTGTAGTAGAAGCTCTCGCCCGCGCGGTCCCAGGTCGCGCCGCCGAGGGCGCCGGTGATCTCGTCGGTGCGCAGTTCGCCGCTGTCGATCTCCAAGACCCGGATCGTGTAGCGCTCGTCGCCGACGACGTCGGTCGCGTAGGCCAGGAGCGTGCCGTCCGGGCTGACCGAGGAGCCGCCCAGCGAGAAGAACTCATGGCCCTCGGCGAGCGCGTCCAGGTCGAGCAGCACCTGCTCACCGGGGAGCGCCGGCTGGTCCGGGCGGGTGTCCTCCGCGGGCTTCGGCGGCGCCCAGTCCTCAGCGTCGGTGACCGGGACCCGGCAGCTCGCGCCGTACTCCTTGCCGGCGAACGAGCGCCCGTAGTACCAGTAGCCGCGGTTGCGGGTCGGCACCGACAGGTCGGTCTCGCGGGTGCGGGCCTTGATCTCCTCGAAGATCGCCTGGCGCAGGTCGGCGAGGTGGGCGGTGCGCTCGCGGGTGTAGACGTTCTCGGCCTCGAGGTAGGCGATCACCTCGGGCGCCTCCTTGGCGCGCAGCCACTCGTAGTCGTCGACCCGCTGGTGGCCGTGGTGCTCGGCGGTGGTCGGGCGACGCTCGGCGACGGGTGGGACGAGGGAGGGCTGCATGGCCGCGACGATAGCGTCGGGCCATGGCGCGACCCCGGATCGACCTCAACGCCGACCTCGGTGAGGAGATCACCGACGACGCGGCGCTGCTGGCCGTCGTGACGAGCGCGAACGTCGCCTGCGGCTACCACGCCGGCAGTCGGGCCGTGATGCGCGCGGTCTGTGCCGAGGCGGTCCGGCGCGAGGTCAGCCTGGGCGCCCAGGTCTCCTACGACGACCGCGAGAACTTCGGGCGGGTCCCGCTCTCGGTGTCCTACGACGTGCTCCGCGAGCACGTCGCCGACCAGGTCGGCGTGCTCTCCGAGATCGCGACCGCCGAGGGCACCGCGGTCCGGTACCTCAAACCGCACGGCGCGCTCTACCACCGGGTGCTCGACGACGAGGTGCAGGCCCGGGCGGT
Organism: Nocardioides sp. JS614; assembly: GCF_000015265.1. NCBI lineage: Bacteria > Bacillati > Actinomycetota > Actinomycetes > Propionibacteriales > Nocardioidaceae > Nocardioides > Nocardioides sp. JS614. The sequence goes on along the minus strand of NC_008699.1, from coordinate 3,165,664 downwards.
CCTCGACGGATCCGGTGGACTGCCCGTGCTGGGGATGCCCGGCGCGCTGCTGCGGCTGGCCGAGGCCGCCGGCCGGGCGGTGTTCCGCGAGGGCTTCCCCGACCGGGGCTACGCCGCGGACGGTCGGCTGCTGCCGCGCTCGGCACCCGGCGCCCTGGTCGAGGACACCGACCGGGTGGTCGCGCAGGCGGTGGCGCTCGCGGCGCGCGTCGACTCGGTGTGCCTGCACGGCGACTCGCCCGGCGCGGTGGGCCACGCGCTCGCCGTACGGCGGTCGCTGCAGGATGCCGGCTTCACGCTGCGCTCCTTCGTGACCTAGCGGGCGTCGAGGCGAGCCCGTCACCCACAGGTTGGTCCACAGGTCTGGACCGGGTCCTGTGCACAGCGTGCTCGAGTGGTGGATAGCGGGGCGCCGCCTGTGGAGGAACCTGTGGGTTCCGCGGAGGGTCTTGCGGGGTGCCGGCGGTCTCCCGTAGAACTCTCCTACTGATCCACCGCTTGCGGAGGGTCGGGGATCGGACAGGAACGAAGATCCGCACCGCGAGGCAACTCGCGGCGCCGGCCCGGTGACGGGGACGGCGGGGTCGGAGGGCCGGTTCGGTCGACCGGGCGTCACCGTCTCCGGTCGAGCCGAGGGGCTCCTGGTGCTCATACCACCGGGAGCCCCTCACCCATTTCCCCGCCATGCTGGATCTCATGCCTGTGCAGCTGCGTCCCTTCGGCGACACCGCCGCTCTCGCCGAGGTCGGCGACGCCACGACGGCCCTCGCCCTGGCCACCTGGGCGCGCGCGAGCGGCCTGGCCGCGCTCGAGATCGTGCCGGCCGCGGAGACGGTGCTGTTCGACGGCGTGGCCGATCTCGGCGCGCTCGCGGCGGCGCTGGCGTCCTGGTCGCCCTCCGACGCGCGGCCGGACGGAGTGCTGGTGGAGGTGCCGGTGACCTACGACGGCCCCGACCTGGCGGCCGTGGCCCAGGCGTGGGGCACCGACGCCGAGGGAGTCGTGCGCCGCCACTCCTCGACGGAGTACGTCGCGTCCTTCTGCGGGTTCGCCCCCGGGTTCGCCTACCTGGCCGGGCTGCCCGCGGAGCTCGCCGTACCCCGTCTGGAGTCGCCGCGCCCGCGGGTCCCCGCAGGGTCGGTCGGCCTGGCGGGACCGTGGTGCGGTGTCTACCCGTCGGCGTCACCCGGCGGCTGGCGGCTGCTCGGCCGCACCGACGCGGTGTTGTGGGACCCCGACCGGGAGCGGCCGGCGCTGCTCGCCCCCGGCACCCGCGTCCGGTTCGTGCCGGCATGAGCACGCACCCGAGCCTGCACGTGCTGGCGGCCGGGCCGCTGACGCTGGTCCAGGACCGGGGCCGGTCCGGGCTGGCGCACCTCGGCGTCCCGCGGGCCGGCGCGCTCGACGCGCCCGCGGCCGCACTGGCCAACCGGCTGGTCGGCAACGACGCCGACGCCGCGGTCCTGGAGGTCGTGCTGGGTGGGCTCGAGGTGCGCGCCGAGACCGCCTGCTGGGTCGCGGTCACCGGGGCGCCGGCCCCGTTGGAGATCGACGGCGCGGCACGCGGGCACGGCCGGGCCGAGCGGCTGCCCGCCGGCGCGACGCTGCGGCTGGGCCGGCCGCGGACCGGTGTGCGGACCTACCTGGCGGTCGCCGGCGGGATCGCGGTCGAGCCGGTCCTCGGGTCGCGCTCCACCGACACCCTCGCGTGGGTCGGGCCACCACCCGTGCTGCCGGGCGCGACCCTCCCGCTGGGTCCGCCGCACACCGTGCCGCGCCCCCTGGACACCCCGCCCGCGCACCGGCCCGCGCCGCTGCGGGTGGCCCGCGGGCCCCGGGCCGACTGGTTCGCGAGCGACGCGCTGGACGTGCTGTGCGGCTCGGCGTACGTCGTCGAGGCGGACTCGAACCGGGTGGGGCTGCGGCTGGCCGGGCCCGCGCCGGCCCGGGTGCGCACCGGCGAGCTGCCCAGCGAGGGCATGGTGCTCGGCGCGGTGCAGGTGCCGCCGAGCGGCCGGCCGGTGGTGTTCCTGGCCGACCACCCGCCGACCGGCGGCTACCCGGTGCTGGCCGTCGTGCACCCCGACGACCTGTGGCGCTGCGCGCAGCTGCGGCCGGGGGAGCCGGTGCGGTTCAGCCCGGCTCCTCCTCCGGCTCCTGCTCCGGGCGCGGCGGTTCCCAGGCGGTGAGCTCGGGGTCGTCGGAGGGGTAGCTGCGCACCGGGCCCGGCGGGGTCTCGGCGGTCTCGAACCGCACCGTGACCACGCCCCGGCCCGATCCCCACACCCAGCCGCGGCCCATCTCGGTGTGCACGACGTCCATGCCGGGGGCCCAGGTGCGACGGGAGTGGTGGGGGACCTCGAGCTCCGGCAGGTCGACCTCCTCCTCGCCGGTCTCGCCGAACAGGTCCTCCTGGATCCAGTCGGCGAGCCCCGAGACGCCGACGCCCAGCAGGCGCACGCCGCCGGAGGTGTCGAGGTCGGCCAGCAGCCCCCGCGCGAGCCGGGCGATGGTGCCGGCGCCGTCGGTGGGGGAGGCGAGGGTGGTGGACCGGCTCAGGGTGGTGAAGTCGTGGAGGCGCACCTTGATGGTCACGGTGCGCCCGGACAGGCCGTGCTTGCGCAGCCGGCCGGCCACCTCGCCCGCTTGGCGGGTCAGCAGCCCCTCCATCAGGCGCCGGTCGGTCAGGTCGGTGTCGTAGGTGCCCTCGACGCTCACCGACTTGGCCTCCCGCTCGGCCACGACCGGCCGGTCGTCCACGGCGCGGGCCAGGTGGAAGAGCCAGTGCCCGCTGGCCTTGCCGAGCAGCCGGACCAGCTCGTCCTCGCTCACCGTCTCGAGGTCGGCGACGGTGTGGATGCCCACCCGCCGCAGCCGCTCCGCGGTCGCCGGGCCGACGCCGGGGATCACGGTGACCCGCATCGGCCGCAACAGCTCCAGCTCGGTGCCGGGCGCGACGACGACGAGGCCGTCGGGCTTGTCCAGGTCGCTGGCGACCTTCGCGACGAACTTCGAGGTGCCGATGCCGACCGACGCGGTCAGCCCACCGGTCACCTCGCGGACCCGGGCGCGCAGGTCCTCGGCGAACGCGGTGACGGTGGGCACGGCCAGGTCCGGGAGGCCGGCCTGCTCCAGGTCGACGAACGCCTCGTCCAGCGACAGCGGCTCGACCAGGGGCGAGACGGCCCGCAGCACCCGCATCACCTGCGCGCTGGTGTCGCGGTAGGCGTGGAAGCGGCCGCTGAGGAACGCGGCGTGCGGGCACCGCGACCGGGCCTCCCGGGTGGACATCGCGGAGTGCACGCCGTACCTGCGCGCCTCGTACGACGCGGTCGCAACGACGCCTCGGCCGCCGATGCCGCCGACGACCACCGGCTTGCCGCGCAGCGACGGCTTGTCGCGCTGCTCGACCGCTGCGAAGAACGCGTCGAGGTCGAGGTGGAGCACCGACGCATCCGCACGCACGGGCGCAACGTACCTCCTCCCGCCGACCGACCCGCTCACCCTCCACAGCGAGCGGCGCGACCGGGTTCCCCACAGGCCCGGTCCGGACCGGCCCCGACCGTCGGGGATCGCGGGGAGGTTCGACCCATGACTTCTTCCACCGCCATGACCGCCCGCACGCCCGAGGACGTGCTCGCCCTGGTGCCCGTGGTGCTCGGCTTCCTGCTTTTCTGGACTAGCGACTCTGGAGCACGCTGCGAGCGAGCGCTTCGCGCCCTCGGAGTCAGGTCGGCGTCGTCCTGCGTTCCGGTCACGTCGCCATGAGTCGCGGCGCGCGGAGCACCAGCCGCATCAAGCACGCTGGTCGCCGACGCGTCACAGAGGCGATCTACATCGTCGTCGCCAGATGGTACTGACCGTGCCGTGACACCGTATGGAAGAGAACACTTGGCGCCTCGATCCGTTGTCGAGGCGCCAAGCCAGGGGGTGTGCCGATTCACGTCAAGCTGTGGCCTGTCAGGAGAACCCTCCGACCCAGGAGCCGCAGCCGACGATCACGCCGCCGCTACGACGGCATGCCCGGATCTCGATCGCAGCGTCTTCAGTGATGCCGGAAAAGGTCTGCGAGTTGCTGGTTCCGGATCCCCCGGATGCGATCACGGTCTCGATCGTGCCGTTGGGTCGACGCAGCTGGGCAACGGCCGCGTCTCCGTCCGCGGCAGTGTCGGTAGCGGTGAGCCGGTCTGGGACATCGGTCCAATTGGCTCGGGCGCCGGTGGTCGTGGCCTGGAAGTCGTTGGCCCATGCCGGGTTGGCACTGAGGGCGAGGAACATGCTCACTCCGAGCACGACTGCTGCGCGAACTGCTTTCATGGTTGGTCCCTCCCGAGCGGGTGATGTGGCCGCGTTCCCGATGATCGCGGCTGTGATCAGCATCACATTTGGCCCGTGGCTTGCCAATGCCGTCCGCCGAGCCTTCGCCGAAAAGCCACGGAAAGTTCGGCATCGATGCCAACGGATCCGCCACTGGCTACGTCTTAGGTTGTAGGAGCTTTCCGCGAGGCGGGCCGACGGCGGGACCACTCGAAAGGGGATCTGATGACAGAGGAACTCCCGTACCAGGAGTCGATCGATCCGGATCGGTTGCACGCCCTGCTTGAGGAAGAGATCGGTCAGCCACCTCCATGGCGGCCGGGCATGCTTGAGCAGATCGTCAGGGAAGGGCGCGCCTGGCGCCGGTTCCAGTTTGCGATCGACCTGCTCGTGGGTCTTTCGGTCGTGCTGGTCGTCGCCGGCGCCGGCGTCTGGCTTTGGTGGGGCTAACTGCTTCTTCTACGGCCAGGCTCGGGCCCGGGGGTCAGGCTTGCGGCGCGTTCGTCGGGGGTATGGCTGGATCTCCCAGGAACACGCTGCCCTTGCGAGGTGGTGCGGTGGCCAAGATCTTGTCTTGGGCGGCGCGCAGGCTGATCGTGAGTTGTTCGACCTCACCGGGCCAACCGCGTTCCTCGGCTTCTGTGATGCGTTGTAGGAGGCTGGCTGCGATGGCTTCGAGTCTGTCGAGCTGGGCGGGGTCGACACGCAGGACGGGGCAGCGGATGCAGGCGTGCTCGTGTTCGCAGCTCGACCCGTAGGGCCGGGCACAGGAGCCGAGCTCGACACGGCGCAGGGCGAAGTGTTCCTCGAACTCGTCCCACTCTTCGGGGGTGGGCTCGCGGTATTCCTCGGCCGGTCGCGCTGATCGGCGGCGATCGACGAAGGTTCGGAAGGTGCGGATTAGGTCGTCTTGGAAGACGGCGGTGTAGGGCTGGGTGCTGTTGAGGTGGCGGTGCCCGAGGATCCGCGAGGCGATGTGCAGCGGCAGTCCGTCTTGGACGGCAGTGGTGGTGAAGACCCGTCGGAAGTCGTGCGGGGTCAGGTGCATGGGGTTGCCTGCGGTGTCGGTCAGGCCCATCCGGTCGGCCACCTCCCGCAGGGTGACTCGGACCATGGTTGGGCTCATCGCCGTCGGACCGGAGCCGTAGTCACGCTGGAACAGGTGCGGCAGTGGTGGCCCGGTGGTGGCTTCGTAGTTGTCGTAGCGCGCGACCAGCGGTACGGCTCCGTTGTAGCGGTTGCGCAGTCTGCTGATGATCTCGGCCAGGACGCGGGCAAGGTCGGGGGTGACCAGGAGCAGTCGTTCCTCGTTCGTCTTCGACGGGACGATCTGCAGCAGCGGGACGAGCTCGCCGGTGGTGGACAGCCGGTGAGACACCAGCGCAAGGTGGGTGAGCTCGAGGAGTTCCTCCAGGCGCACACCGCTGTGTCGCAGCGTCTCCACGACCGCCCACAGCCAGAATGCGTCCTCCTCGGTCCGGCCGACGCTGAAGCGTTCGCCGGTCTCAACGCAGACCACGTCGTAGGCCAGGTCGGGAGGTAGGCCGCGGCCGCCACGGATCCGGGTGCTGATCCGCTGATAGGTGCGACCGTTGAAGTTGAATGAGGCATCGGCAGGTGTCTGCTTGGCCAGGGCCAGCATCGCCTCGGCGTCGCGGCGGTCCTGTTCCAGCCTGGCGAGCATCCGCGGGACCAGCGGCACTCGTTCGCGGATGCGCTGGTGGATGCGGGCTTGATGGGCCAGCTTCCGTTTCTTGTTGCCGGCCACGTCGGCGCGGGTGACTGGTGAGGCCACCACCCATGGTGCGAGCGTGGCGTCATCGAGCGCCCAGTCACGTAGGTCCAGGTAGAGGCAGCGCACGGTGAGCAGCACGTCGAGGAAGTCGGCTCGCGGCCTCCTCGACCCGTCGGGGGCGACGATGACGGCCAGGCGCTCCTTCCAGGCGGTCACCGTCGTCTTGGGCAGGGCCAGGGTGTCGCTCCCGGCGAGTTCGGGGTGGTGGCGCTCCAGGTCGGCCCAGAAGTTGCCGGCCAGCATCCGCGCGAGCGACTTCAAGGTGGTGTAGTCGACGTTGGTCTTCCGTTCGGCCAGGTAGCGCACCAGCAGGTCACGCACGGGCCCGGGAGCGAGCCCGTAGCGGTCGACCAGCTCGGCGGGGGTGCGTTGCCCCACGCGCAGCGCGGCACGCAGGGAGGAGTCCTTGGGCAAGATGCCGACCCCGGCCAGCAGGGTCCAGGTCTGTCCCAGTCCGGCGGCGGGGACTCCGTGCTTCTCCCGGTAGTGGGCCCGCAGCTCGAAGAGGTCCTCGGCGCTGACGTCCTGGAGGTCTTTGCCGGTGTGGAGCATGATCCTGGCCAGTACCGTCCAGACGTCGCGCTGTTGGCGACGGCTGATCTGATGCTGCTCGGCGAACGCCTCGATCCGGGCGATTAGGGCGGGATCTTGCTGCACCAGGACCTGTTGATAGCCCTTGGTCTTCCAGGTCGCGAAGAACTCGTGGCCGGGCAGGACCACCCGCGACACGATCAGGGTGCGCATCCCTGCGACTGCGATCTGGCGCACCGTCTTCGGGTCGCGGTGGTCCTCGCCGTGGCGCTCGGGCAGCCAGCCCAGCGGGTTCGTGTCGGCACCGGCCGCAACCCATCGGTCGCGCCAACCGGCCCCGGGGAAGATGAGCAGCCAGTCGAGCACCCAATCTGCCCCTTCCAGCAGCCGATTGCTCGCGTACTCGGTCACCGGCCAGTCCGGGAGTTTGGCCACCAGCCGCAAGACCTCGTCCTTCACCGCGGTGTCGTGTGGCCCGGCGAAGACCTGGTCCACCAGCTCGGGATGCTCGCGGTAGTACGGCCCGGCGACCTTCAGCTGCTCGCTGGTCAACACGCTCCTCAAGGCAGTACCCCGTCACCGAACAGCACCGCCAGGTCGGCGGCCCGGTAGCCGCGGTCGACAGGCTCCGGGGCTGGCTTCGGCTTGGCCAGACGGGCCAGGTGTTCGGCGACCCGCTCCACGGTGTGGCGCTCGTCCTCGACGAGATAGATCTCCGCGGTCGTTTCCAGGTGGGCATGGCCCAGGATCGTCTGGACGTCGCGCAGCGAGACGTGCTCGTCGGCGGCCATCCGCAACGCGCAGGTGTGGCGCAGGTCGTGCATGCTCCAGTTGGTGCCCAGCTTCGCGTTTGCGCGGCGCAGCACCGCCCGAAGCGCCTCGTAGCTCAACGGGATCCGGGCCAACTTGCCGTCGGCGTCACGTCGTCTGCGCAGCGTCACCCACAGCGGGTCAGCCGGGCCGACGCCACCGATCTCGGCCAGATAGAGCCGCAGCCACACGAACGCGTCGTTGCTGCCCGGCAGCCACTGCTCGGCACGGCTGCCCTTGCGGATCACCCGGACCTGCTGGTTGCCCCAGTCCACGTCGCAGCCGCGCAGGCCGAGGACCTCCGCCGCGCGGGCGCCGTTGCTGATTGCCAACGCCAGCAGCGCACGGTCCCGGTTCGAGCCCATCGCGTCGAACAGATTTGCCCAGGCTTGGTCCGGCAGCGCCCGCGGCTGACGCCGCGGGACCTTCGGGTTGTGCCGGACCCGACCCTCGGGACGGAACCGCTCCATCGGGTTGTGATGCGCGTTCGAACGTCCCTGGCCGCGATGGTCGCGCGCCACCGGGTTCACCACCGGACCCAACCCCTGCTCGCCCCAGAACTCGTAGAACGAGGAGACCACCGCGTTGCTGTGCCGGATCGTACGTGCCGCGTAGTGGTCGTCCAGGTAGCGCTTGCCGGTCACCTGGTTCACCGTCCCGGCTGTCGCTGCTGAGACGGTCCGCTGTGACCGGCGCGGCTTAGGATGCAACTGCAGCCACAATGTCAGGTCACGTACTTCTGCTTGGGTGGCTCGGTCCCACTCCACGCCGACCGCCGCGAGCCAGCGCCACCACCGAAGCAGCCCATAGGCATAGGACCGCACGCTGCCCCGACTATTGCCCCGCGCTGCGAAGTCCCGGAGGAACTCCGCGATCGGGCGAACCGCATCGCCCGCGTCGTCGTAGACCAGCCAGGCAACACCGGAGCCACCGGAGCGAACGCAACCCAAGCGCTCAATCTGCAGTTGTTCGAGATCACGCGACAAGCCAGGACTCCCGTACGACGACCATCATGGGCGCATACATCTATCAGCCGGCCCCCGCTGGTAGTCCGGTCAACATGGCCGAGCGACTCGGTCGCCATGCTCACGTTCGGCTCCCGCCGCCCGTTCCACGCCCGCATCGACCTGCCCCCCACTCGGGCCGAGATCCCCGACGCCGTCGAGACCCTGCTCGAGCCCGCTCGCGCGCACGGGGTCGGCCAGGCCGTGTTCGTCATCTACTCCGACGACGAGCGGCTCGCGGCCGCCGTCAGTCGAGCGCTGTGCCGCTCCTTCACGGACGTCGGCGTGCAGGTGATCTGGTCGCTGCGCGCCGACGGCAGCCGGTGGTACCCCGCCCACGGCAGCAACCCAGGGGTGCCCGTCTGGGGCGTCCCCTACGACCTCTCCGCCCATCCGTTCCTGGCCCAGGCGGTGCTCGACGGCCGGGTCCTGCACGGGTCGCGGGAGGAGCTGCGCCACACCCTCGACGCAGACGTGGAGCGCACGAGCCGGGTGGTCGCCGCGCTCGCCGAGCTCGCCGGGGCGCCGCAGCCGAGGGCCGAGGAGAGCGTCTGGGCGCGGGACCTGGTGGTCCGCCACACCGGCGCGGGCTCCGCGCCGGAGGACGCGGAGGTCGCCCGGCTGCTGCGCGGGCTCCTCGACATCGAGGTGCGCGACGCCGCCTGGAGCCCGCTCGAGCGGGTGAGCGCGCACGAGCACGTCCGGTTCTGGACCGACGTCGTGCGTCGGACCCCCGTGCCGCTGCTGGCCGCCCCGGCCGCCCTGCTGGCGTTCGCGGCCTGGCAGGCCGGCCACGGCGCCCTCGCCTGGTGCGCGCTGGACCGCAGCGCCGAGGCCGACGAGGACTACTCGCTCGCCGCGTTGGTGGCCCAGGCGCTGGAGCGCGCTGTGCCACCGGAGGCCTGGCAGGAGCGGGCGTGCGGTTGAGCTCCGCCGGTGGTTGATCTCCGGCTTGCGGTGGACTCGGGTTTGCGGTCCCTGGCAGCTACGGGGACGGAGGGTGGGTGGTCGCGGCTCCTCGCGCGCCCGACGGAGCGCGTCCGTGACCTGGGAGAGAGGGGTGAGTGACCGGGAACGCAGCGGGGTACTCGTCGGCCATGGTCCGCAAGCTCGGCATCGAGGAAGAGCTGCTGCTCTTCGACCCCGAGAGCGGGGAGGTGGTTCCTGCTGCGCCGTCGGTCCTCAAGGAGTTCCGCGAGCACGGGCCCGGCCGGCAGCGGGCCCGGGCGGCCACCGACGAGCTGGACCAGGAGCTGTTCCGCCACCAGCTCGAGACCCGCACGGACCCGGTCCGCCGGGCCGCCGACGCGCTCGACCAGCTGGTCGCTGCCCGCCGGACCGCCGGTGAGGCGGCACGGGCTGCCGGGTACGCGGCCGGGGCGTGCGGGATCGTCCCGCTCGGTGGCGACCGTTCGGTGGTGAGCCCCAACGACCGCTACCGCGACATGGTGGACACCTACGGTGAGATCGCGAGGACCGGCGGCACCTGCGGCATGCACGTGCACGTCGACATCGGCTCCGACGAGGAGGGCGTCGCGGTGGTCGACCGGATCGCGCCGTGGCTGCCGGTGCTGGTGGCGCTCGCCGCCAACTCGCCGTACGTCGAAGGCCGGGACTCGGGCTATGCCTCGTGGCGGGCCCAGGTGTGGGCGCGCTGGCCCAGTGCCGGGCCCACCGAGCAGTTCGGCTCGGTCGCGGGCTACCGCGAGGTGTGCCGGATGCTCCTGGACGTCGGGGCCGCCCGCGACCCCGGGATGCTCTACTTCGACGCCCGGCTCTCGACCGGGCAGCCCACCGTCGAGGTGCGGGTGTGCGACGTGGGCACCGATCCGGCCGTTGCGGTGACCATCGGGGCACTGGTCCGAGCGCTGGTCGAGACCGCGGCCGAGGAATGGGCCGACGGGCGCCCGGCAGCGCACTGGCGGGCCGAGGCGTTGCGCGCCGCGCACTGGAGGGCGTCCCGGTTCGGGATGGCCGACTCGTTGGTGCACCCCCTCGCGCGTGGGCTGCGGCCGGCTCGGTCGGTCGTGGCGGCGCTGGTCGAGGCGGTCGAGCCGGCCCTGGCCGCCGCCGGCGACCTCGAGCTGGTCGACGTCCAGCTCGAGCGGGCGGTCAACGACAACGGCGCCACCCGCCAGCGCGCCGCCTTCGAGCGCACCGGCTCCGTGCGCGGCGTCGTCGACGACGTGATCGCTCGCACGGAGGCGTCCTGGCAGGACCACGACAGCCACGCCGGAAGGCTCTAGGGTCGGATCATGGGCGAGGAGGTCGAGGCTCAGGAGTTCTCCCGGGCCGATCGCACGCGGCACCGCGAGAAGGTGCGGCGCAACCTCGATGTGTTCGCGCGGATGCTGCGTGAGGCGCGGTTCGACACCGACGACCCGATGACGGGACTCGAGGTCGAGCTCAACCTCGTCGACGAGGAGGGCGACCCGGCGCTGAAGAACGCCGAGGTGCTCGCAGCCATCGCCGACCCCGACTTCCAGACCGAGCTCGGCCAGTTCAACATCGAGATCAACGTGCCGCCCGCACGACTGCGCGAGGGCGGCCTGAAGACCTTCGAGGACAGCCTGCGCCGCAGCCTCAACGACGCGGAGAGCAAGTCGGCCGCCGTCGGAACCCACATCGTGATGATCGGGATCCTGCCGACCCTGGCCGAGGGCCACATGAACCTGGCCAGCCTGAGCGCCAACCCGCGCTACAAGCTGCTCAGCGAGCAGATCCTGCACGCGCGCGGGGAGGACATCACGATCGCGATCGACGGCCCCGAGCGACTGCGCACGACCGCCGACTCGATCGTGCCCGAGGCGGCCTGCACCAGCACCCAGTTCCACGTGCAGACCTCGCCGGACCAGTTCGCGGCGTACTGGAACGCCTCCCAGGCGATCGCGGCCGTGCAGGTGGCGGTCGCTGCCAACTCGCCGTACCTCCTCGGCAAGGAGCTGTGGCGCGAGACCCGGATCCCGCTGTTCGAGCAGGCCACCGACACCCGCAGCGAGGAGCTCAAGGCACAGGGCGTCCGCCCGCGGGTCTGGTTCGGCGAGCGGTGGATCACCTCGGTCTTCGACCTGTTCGAGGAGAACGTGCGCTACTTCCCGGCGCTGCTGCCGATCACCGACGACGAGGACCCGCTGGCCGTGCTCGAGGACGGCGGCACCCCCACGCTGCCCGAGCTGCGGCTCCACAACGGGACGATCTACCGCTGGAACCGGCCGGTCTACGACATCGCCGGCGGTGTGCCCCACCTGCGGGTCGAGAACCGCCTGCTCGCGGCCGGCCCGACGGTGGCCGACACGATCGCGAACGCCGCGTTCTACTTCGGGCTGGTCCGCGCACTCGCCGAGAGCGAGCGGCCGTTGTGGTCGCAGATGTCGTTCAGTGCGGCCGAGGAGAACTTCCACGTCGCGGCCCGGCAGGGGATCGAGGCCCAGGTCTACTGGCCCGGCGTGGGCCAGGTGCGGGCGACCGAGCTGGTGCTGCGCCGGCTGCTGCCGCTGGCCCAGCAGGGCCTCGAGAGCTGGGGTGCGTCCGCGGACGAGATCGACCGCCTGCTCGGGATCATCGAGCAGCGCTGCCTGGTCGGCACGAATGGGGCCGAGTGGTTCGCGCAGCGGATGCACCAGGCGGGTGAAGCCGACCGGTACGACGCCTTGCGCAGCACGCTCCTGGAGTACACCCGGGGCATGCACAGCAACGACCCGGCGCACACCTGGGTGTAGGCCGGCCCACCCCGCCGGCTCACCGCTGGCGCAGGCGCTTCCACTCCCGGCGCACGCCGCTGCGCGGGTCGACCCAGCCGCGGCGGGTCACCACGACCAGGGTCAGGTCGATGCCGGCCTCTCTGCCCGCTGCGTGCGCGGCCGAGGCCCAGTCGGCGTCGACGTCCTCGAGGCCGAGCTCGCCGGGCCGGGTCAGCCACAGCAGGGGGACGGCGCCGCGGCTGCGGCCGCGATGGAGCAGCGCCGCCACCACGTCCGCGCGCAGCGCCTGGTCCAGGGGCGCATCGGGGTCGATCGCGAAGACCTCCTCGACGGCTCCGGGCCGTCCCGCGTGCAGCAGCGCGGGGAAGCAGCGCCGGTGCTCGACGCGCACGTGGTCGAGCACCGCACGACGCAGCAGCACCGCCGTCGTCCGATCGACAGGTTCGCGGATCCCCGCCACGCGCACCACCTCCGTCGACCAGCCTCCCCCGCGCGGATCGGGGGCGTGTCCTTCCTCCACAGGCTGCGGGCGGTGCCGCCGATCGGTTACGGTGCGAGCAGTGGGCAACCGGCCCACATCAGCACCTGGGACAGGGAGTGTCGATGGGGACCGTCGTCGTAGGGTTCGTGCCCAAGCCGGAGGGAGAGGCCGCGCTGCACAAGGCGGTCGCGGAGGCCAAGCTGCGAGACGCCAAGCTCGTCGTCGTCAACTCCCACCGCGGCGGCCAGGAGTTCGACGGCAGTGCCGCGCTCCAGGCCGAGCGTGACCTGGACTCGGTCCGCAAGGTCCTCGACGAGTCCGGCGTCCCCTACGACATCCGCCAGCTGGTGCGCGGCTTCGAGCCCGCCGAGGACCTGATCAGCATCGCCGAGGCCAACGACGCCGAGCTGATCGTCATCGGTCTGCGGCGCCGCTCGCCGGTCGGCAAGCTGATCCTCGGCAGCAACGCCCAGCGGGTGCTGCTCGACGCGCACTGCCCGGTGCTGGCCGTCAAGGCCGACTGACCGACGCCAGGCCCGCGACCGGGACCCTAGCCACGGCCGGCGAGCGACTCCAACCGGTCCACGGCGAGCGGGGCGCCGCCGTCCTGCGCCATCGCGGCCGCCAGGGCCACCGCGGCGGGCCGGAGTCGCCGCGCTCGGCGTACGGCGTCGCGCAGGCTGGTCGGCGACAACCGCCGGCGGGGAAGGAGCACGGCGGCGCCGGTCGCCTCCGCCCGGCGGGCGACCTCGGCCTGGTCGCGGCCCCAGGGGACGACCACGACCGGTACGCCGGCGGCGAGCGCCTTCTGGGTGGCGCCCATCCCGCCGTGGGTGACGGCGACCGCCGCCCGGGCCAGGACGGGCGAGTGCGGCACGAACTGCTCGACGTGCGCGTTCGCAGGTACCAGGCGGCGGGGCCTCGACCCGCCGGGCAGGGTCGCCACGACGTCGAGGTCCTCGTGAGCGAGGCCGGCGAGCGCGGCGTCGACGAGCGCGCCGTCGTCCTGGTACTCCGAGGACGTGGTCACGAGCGCGACCGGCCGGCCCAGCTCGGCCAGCCACTCGGGCGGGGCCGTCGGTGGCTCCCAGACGAGCGGGCCGACGAAGCAGAACGAGTCGGGCCAGTCGGTGCGCGGGTGCTCGAAGGCCCGGGACGTGGGGTAGAGCGTCAGCGGGGCCCGGGTGTAGAGGTCGTGCGCGTCGCGGATCGGGCTCGCCCCGGCCAGCGGCCGGACGACCTCGTTGAGGGGCGGCAGGAAGGCCCGCTCGACCACGCCGAGGACCACCGGGCGCAGCAGCCGGTTGCGCAGGCGGCCGAGCGGCCCGGCGAGGGGCCGCAGACCCGGACCGAACGGTGGCACGTCCCTTGCCGGGAGGGGGGTGGGGAAGTGTTGGAGCAGCGCCCACGGCAACCCGGAGGCCTCCGCGACCGCGGCGGCGCCCCAGGTGTTGCCGTCGACCAGCAGCAGGTCGGGATGCTCCTCCGCGACCAGGCGTTGGACCTCCGGCACCTCGATCCGGGCCCGGGCGGCGAACGTGCGCACGGTGCGCTTCAGGCCGGCCTGGCTGGTGCGGGCCCGGTAGTCGTCGAGCTCGATCGCCTCGATCTCCGGGCTGATCGGCTCGGCCTTCAGGCCGAGGTCGCGCAGCCGGGCCACCTCGGCGTCCAGGGTCCGGACGACGACGTCGTGGCCGCGGCCGCGCAGCTCGAGCAGGATCGGCACGGTGGGGAAGAGGTGCCCGCGAGCGGGCGAGGTGTAGCACAGGACCTTCACGGCAGCACTCCTGTCAGGAGCTCGACGAGCGCCAGCTCGACCTGGCGCTGGGACAGTCCGGCCTGCCGGCGCAGGAGGGACCAGGTGTGGACGTCGCAGACCGCGACGACCTGGGCGGTCCGGCGGCGGCGCTCCACCTCGTCGAGGCCGTCGAGCCAGGGCGTGAACACCCGGGCGCACCAGTCAGCGTGGAGCCGCCGGCCGCGTGCGGTCACCTCGGCGTACGCCGGCACCCGGAGCTCCTGGCGGAGCAGGTGCAGCACCAGGTCCCCCTCGAGCTCGTAGTGCTCGACCAGGTTGGCCACGGCACCTGCCAGGTCGCCCACCGGGGCCTCCCCGCGCTGGGCCAGCACCTGCGGCCGGATCCGCTCGGAGAGCGCACGGACGATGCCCTCCTTGGAGGTGAATCGCCGGAGCACGGTCTGCACGGTGACGCCGGCGTCCACCGCCACCTGGTCGAGGGTCACCTCGTCGTAGTCGGCGGCGGCGAACCGGGCGAGCGCGGCATCGAGGATCCGCTCCCCGGTCAGCGCGACGGATCGGGCGCGGGCCGTCTGCACGTACGGCCGTTTCATGTCAGTGACACTAATCTGAAATGTGGCCGGGGTCCAGGGGTGGATACTGCGGCCATGGCCTTCCACATCACCGGCGAGCCGGCGAGCGACTCCGTCTTGGACCAGCATCCGTTCGCGATCATCGCCGGGATGATGCTCGACCAGCAGTACCCGATGGAGCACGCCTTCCGGGGCCCGGCCAAGGTCCTGGACCGGTTCGGCAGCCTGGAGCCGGCGCGGATCGCGGCCGCGGACCCCGAGGAGTTCGCAGCCCTGTGTGCGAGCCCGCCGGCGATCCACCGCTTCCCGGGCTCGATGGCGGCCCGGCTTCAAGCGCTGGCGGCGCTCGTCGAGGAGCGGTACGACGGTCACGCGGAGCGACTGTGGGAGGAGGCGACCACCGGCAAGGAGCTGCTCGCCCGGGTGCTGGAGCTGCCCGGCTTCGGCAAGCAGAAGGCGCAGATCTTCGTCGCCCTGGTCGCCAAGCAGCTCGGCGTCCGCCCCGACGGGTGGGAGGCCGCGGTCGGTGCCTACGCCGAGCCGGGCTACCGCTCCGTGGCCGACGTCGTCGACGCCGACTCGCTGCAGAAGGTCCGCGACCACAAGAAGCAGCAGAAGGCCGCCGCCCGGACCGCTGGCTAGACCACCTCCGTTCGGCTACTCGCGAGTCACCCGGATCTGGACCTACCGTCACGAACGGCGAGCCAGAGATCGAATGAGTTCCCCTCCCTATGGATCCATCTCTCGGGCCACGCCGAGCCCCGCCGCCCCTGGTCGGCGGGGCTCTCTGCGCCCGGATGCCCGGAACCGGGGGGACTGCTGGGATCTCTGGAGGCCCGTGGCAGAATGTGGTCCGCGGCTCTTGACGTCACCGGGCCTCGCCGCGCCCCGATCCGGTTCTCACAGTCGTTGACGAGAGGTGTTCGTGTCCTCGAACGCGCGCAAGATGCTTCCTGCCGAGGTGCTCACGCACCCTGCCGTCAAGGCCCTCATCGAGCGAGGTACGCCGACCGGCAGCATCACTCCGGAGGAGGTGCGCCAGGCCAGTGAGGACGCGGCCGTCGAGCCCCGCCACCTCAAGGCGCTGCTCGGGCACCTGAGCTCGCTGGGCATCGCGGTCGAGATCCCCGTGACCAGCCGCGCTGTCGCGGCCACCTCGGCCCGCAAGACCGCCACCGCCAAGACGGCGGCCGCCAAGAAGGCACCGGCGAAGGCGGCGGCCGCCCCCGCGAAGTCCGCTCCCGCGAAGAAGGCGGCGCCGGCGAAGGCTGCGCCCCGCAAGGCTGCCGCCGAGGGTGCTGCCGGCACCGAGTCGGCCGAGCAGACCGTGACGGTCGGCCCGGACGGCAAGAAGGTGCTGCCCGACCTGCCCGACGAGCAGTTCGAGAAGGACGTGGCCGCCGACCCGAGCATCGCCGAGGACGAGAAGCAGGCGTCGTTCGTCGTCTCCGCGGCCGACGACACCGACGAGCCCGAGCAGCAGGTCATGGTGGCCGGCGCCACCGCGGACCCGGTCAAGGACTACCTCAAGCAGATCGGCAAGGTCCCCCTGCTCAACGCCGAGATGGAGGTCGAGCTCGCCAAGCGGATCGAGGCCGGCCTGTTCTCCGAGGAGAAGCTCGGGAAGGGCGGCAAGCTCTCGGCGAAGGTGTCCGAGGAGCTGGAGTGGATCGCCGAGGACGGCCGGCGCGCGAAGAACCACCTGCTCGAGGCGAACCTGCGGCTGGTCGTCTCCCTGGCGAAGCGCTACACGGGGCGCGGGATGCTGTTCCTGGACCTGATCCAGGAGGGCAACCTCGGCCTGATCCGCGCGGTCGAGAAGTTCGACTACACCAAGGGCTACAAGTTCTCGACCTACGCCACGTGGTGGATCCGCCAGGCGATCACCCGCGCGATGGCCGACCAGGCCCGCACCATCCGGATCCCGGTGCACATGGTCGAGGTCATCAACAAGCTGGCCCGCGTGCAGCGCCAGATGCTCCAGGACCTGGGCCGCGAGCCCACTCCGGAGGAGCTGGCCAAGGAGCTCGACATGACCCCCGAGAAGGTCATCGAGGTCCAGAAGTACGGCCGCGAGCCGATCTCGTTGCACACCCCCCTCGGCGAGGACGGTGACTCCGAGTTCGGCGACCTGATCGAGGACTCCGAGGCGATCGTCCCGGCCGACGCCGTGTCGTTCACGCTCCTCCAGGAGCAGCTGCACGCCGTCCTCGACACGCTCTCCGAGCGCGAGGCGGGCGTGGTCAGCATGCGCTTCGGCCTGACCGACGGCCAGCCGAAGACCCTCGACGAGATCGGCAAGGTGTACGGCGTGACCCGGGAGCGGATCCGCCAGATCGAGTCGAAGACCATGTCCAAGCTGCGGCACCCGTCGCGCTCCCAGGTGCTGCGCGACTACCTGGACTGATCCGGCCTCGGCTCAGGGCGCTGCGTCGTACCCGAAGACCTGGTAGTCCTTCCGGTACAGGTCGGCCACCACGCGCTGGAGCTCGGTCGACGCCAGCAGCTCTGCGGTCTGCGGCGTCGCCGTGCGGTTGCGCGGCCGCGGCGGGACGACCGGGAGCGAGAGCTGCCCGCAGACGGCCGCGAAGTCCGCGTCGAAGGTCTCCAACCGGCCGAGGAAGTCGATCTGGGTGAGGTCGACCAGGCGGGACTGGAAGGCGAGGTGCTGGTTGGCGTCGTCGAGGTCCAGGTCGGCGACCCAGCCGGCGAACTCCTCGGGTCGCGACCGCATCCGGCTGAGCGTGGGCTCGTCGAGCTCGAAGTAGTTCGCGTTGACGACCTTGTCCTGCCAGGTCGAGACGAAGCGCCGGAGCGGGTGCCGGACGAAGCCGAACCGGAAGTAGTCGGCGAACAGCGCGGTCGGGTAGCGCATCCACAGCGCGTGGCTGACCTCGCGGACGACGTCGTTCTCGTCGAAGTACCCGACCAGGGTGCGGGTGGCGACCTTGGCGACCCGGAACCACACGAAGCGGTGGGTGTGGCTGATCGTCAGGTTGTACGTCAGCGGCGAGAGCTCGCCGGACCGCTCGCTCGATCGCGCGAGCTGGCGCAGCGCCCGCTTCGCCTCGACGCTCAGCCGAGCCCGCTGGTCCGGCTGGGTGCGCAGCACGTCCACGGAGATCTCGGGGCCGGCCACGGGGGGAGCATACCGGCGGCGCGGCCCGGCTCCCTGGCACGGGATCAGCCGGCCGCGACCAGGGCGACCGCGCAGGCGCACAGCGCCAGGCCGACCGCCTGGGGCCGGTGCACGCGCTCGCGGAGCACGGTCGCGGCGAGCAGCACGGTGCAGGCCGGGTAGAGCGAGGTGATCACCGCGGTCACGGTCAGGTAGCCGCCCTGGGTCGCGACGAGGAACGCCAGCGTGGCCAGGGCGCCGAGCGCGCCGCTGACCAGCCCGCCGAGCGCGTAGCGGTTGCGGGGGACCCAGGCCCGGCGCAGCGCGATGGCCACGGCGACGATCGCGACGCCGGCGACGACCTGGTTGAGCGCCAGCGGGAGGAAGCCGGCCTCCTCCGGGATCTGCGCGAGGGCGGCGAACAGCAGCCCGAAGCCGAGGCCGGCGAGGATCCCGTCGGTGAGCCCGGAGCCCGGCGAGGGGTTCGCGGCGGGCTCGCGGGAGACCAGCCAGATCGCCGGCAGGGCGATCAGGATCCCGACCCAGACCAGCTGCCCGGGCCGCTCGCCGGTGACGACGCCCACGACGACCGGGACCAGGACCGAGCCGACCGCCGAGACCGGCGCGACCACGCCCATCCGGCCGCCGGCCAGGCCCCGGTAGAGGAACGCCGTACCGAAGCCGTTGCCGAGGCCGGCCAGGACGCCCCAGGCGAAGTCGGTGCCGGTCGGGGAGCCGCCGGTGGCGAGGCTCAGCAGCAGCACCAGCGCGCCGCCGCCGGCCTGGGCGGTCAACGACACCGCCCACGCGCCGCCGCGCCGGGAGAAGATGCCGCCGTTGAAGTCGCTGAGGCCGTACGCGACCGCCGCGAGCAGCGAGAGCAGGATCGGCATCAGGTGGCCGCGACCCCGGCGACCCACACGAGCGTCGCCGCGAGCGCTGCGCCCAGCTCGATCACGATGCTCAGGCCCACGGCGCGCAGCGAGTGCACCGTGGACGGCCAGGCCCGGGCGGAGCCCACCCGGCGCAGCTCGGCGAGGTAGACCCCGAGCACGAACCCGAGGACCAGGCCGACCACCGGGACGACGAAGAAGCCGACCACGCCGAGCCCGACGCCGACCCACTGCGTCGAGGCCGGGATCCCGGCCTCCTGGAGGCGCCGCCCCGGGACGAGGTACTTCACCACGGTGCCGGCGGCGATCAGCGTGGTCGCCACCGCGAAGACCACCCACGCGGTCGCTCCGCCGGTCGCCCAGGCCCAGGCCAGGACGGCGCCGACCACGAGGATCGAGCCGGGCAGCACCGGGACCAGGATCCCGACGAGCCCGACGGCGATCGCCAGGGCGACGAGGACCTCGGTCGGGCTCATGGGTGAACCCTGTCACAGACGCACCACGGCCCCGGACTCTCGTCCGGGGCCGCGGTGGCTGACTGTGGTGCGGCTCTCAGGGCCGGCCCTCAGCGCTCCCCATCGGGGGCGACGGCGGGGGTGCCGGAGAGCTTGTGGGTCTCGTCGACGACGTTGGCGGCGATCTCCCTGAGCTTGTCGCCGTGCTCGCGGGCGTGGTGGGCGCAGAAGAGCAGCTCACCACCCGACTGGAGCTCTACGCGAAGGTAGGCCTGGGCTCCGCAACGGTCGCAACGGTCCGCAGCGCTCAGCGCGGCGGTGCTGGGGGCAACTGCAGTGGTCACATCGGCCTCATTTCTCTTCTGCCTCGGTGTCTGCCACAACGTAGCGACGAGCCCCAAGATTCCCGCCTCTTCGTGGTGTCTGACACCTCATCCAATCACGTTCTCACTTCCCTCTTCGGCCGATTTCCATGCCTTGGGAGACATCTGCGGCCCTCAAGAGGAAAACGAGGATCCCTGCTGGGTGTGACGCGGTTGCGCTGGTGGTGCTCGGGGAAGTCCTGTCCACCGTAGCCACGGCCTCCGCAGGCGAGCCTGCACCGGCGACCGGCGTGTCGCAGGTAGATTCGAGGACGACACCCGCACGGATGGCCGGGCGGCTCCACGCCGCCCGGCGGACAGACCGGCACGACCGGACCGGCACGACCAGGAGCCCCACGATCGACAACACGTACAACGCAGCCCACCTCCTCGTCCTCGAGGGCCTGGAGGCGGTCCGCAAGCGTCCCGGGATGTACATCGGCTCGACCGACACCCGCGGGCTCATGCACTGCCTGTGGGAGATCATCGACAACGGTGTCGACGAGGCGCTCGGGGGGCACGCCAGCCACGTCGAGGTGACCCTCCACCCCGACGGCTCGGCCGAGGTGTACGACGACGGGCGGGGCATCCCGACCGACAAGGAGCCCAAGACCGGGCTGCCGGGTGTCGAGGTCGTCGCGACCAAGCTGCACGCGGGCGGCAAGTTCGGCGGCGGCTCCTACGTCGCGACCGGTGGCCTGCACGGAGTCGGCCTCTCGGTCGTCAATGCGCTGGCCACCCGGATGGACATCGACGTGGACCGCTCACCGGCCCGCCAGGGCATCTCGTTCCGGCGCGGCGTCCCCGGGGTGTTCTCCGGCGACGGCCCGCAGGCCGACTTCGAGGCGCGCTCGGGCCTGACCCGCAAGGGTTCCCGGGTCGCGAAGGGCCGATCCGGCACCCGCATCGTGTTCTGGCCGGACCGGCAGATCTTCACCAAGGACGCCCAGTTCGTCTACGAGGACCTGGTCGCGCGGGCCCGACAGACCTCGTTCATCGTCCCGGGGCTCGAGCTCGTCATCCGCGACCTGCGCGGCCCCGACCCGGTCGAGGAGAAGTTCCGCCACGACGGCGGCATCGCCGAGTTCGCCGACTTCCTGGCGCCCGACGAGCCGGTCACCGACATCCTTCGGCTCCAAGGCACCGACACGTTCACCGAGACGGTCCCGCTGCTCGACGAGAAGGGGCAGATGACGCCGCAGGAGGTGGAGCGCGAGCTGCAGGTCGACGTCGCGCTGCGGTGGGGCACCGGCTACGACACCGTGCTGCGCTCGTTCGTCAACGTGATCGCCACGCCCAAGGGCGGCACCCACGTCAGCGGCTTCGAACAGGCCGTGACCCGCACGTTCAACGAGGTGATGAAGTCCGCGAAGGTGCTCAAGGTCAACGACGACGACGTGATCAAGGACGACGTCCTCGAGGGCATGACCTGCGTGGTGACGGTCCGGCTCTCCGAGCCGCAGTTCGAGGGCCAGACCAAGGAGATCCTCGGCACACCGGCGGCTCGGACCGTCGTCCGCCGCGTCGTCTCCGCGGAGCTGAAGAAGTTCCTCACCTCGACCAAGCGCGCCGAGAAGGCCCAGGCGAAGCTGGTCATGGAGAAGGTCGCCGGGGCGGCCAAGACCCGGATCACCGCCCGCCAGCACAAGGAGACCCAGCGCCGCAAGAACGCCCTGGAGTCCTCGGCACTGCCCTCCAAGCTCGCCGACTGCCGTGCCGCGGACAACGACCGCACCGAGCTGTTCATCGTCGAGGGCGACTCCGCGCTCGGCACCGCCAAGCTCGCGCGCAACTCGGAGTTCCAGGCGCTGCTGCCGATCCGCGGCAAGATCCTCAACGTCCAGAAGGCCTCGGTCGGCGACATGCTGAAGAACGCCGAGTGCGCCTCGATCATCCAGGTGGTGGGAGCCGGCTCGGGCCGCACCTTCGACCTCGACGCACGCCGCTACGGGCGGATCATCTTCATGGCCGACGCCGACTCCGACGGCGCCCACATCCGCTGCCTGCTGGCGACGCTGTTCTACAAGTACATGCCCGAGCTGATCCAGGAGGGCCGGGTCTACACCGCCGTCCCGCCGCTGCACCGGGTCGAGATCTCCAACCCGAAGAAGGGGATGGAGAAGTACGTGTACACCTACTCCGACGACGAGCTGCAGCGCAAGCTCGCCGAGCTCAAGAAGAAGGGCGTGCGCTGGAAGGACCCGGTGCAGCGCTACAAGGGTCTCGGCGAGATGGACGCCGACCAGCTGGCGGAGACGACGATGGACCCGCGGCACCGCACGCTGCGCCGGATCACCATCGACAACGCCGAGGAGGCCGCCGGGGTCTTCGAGCTGCTGATGGGCTCGGACGTCGCGCCCCGCAAGGAGTTCATCGTGCAGGGCGCCTACGAGGTCGACGTCGAGGCGATCGACGCCTGACCCCACGCCCGACCAGCCCTCGCACCAGCGTCCCGGAGGAGGCCCGATGTCCGTGCCGTGGGTCGACCCGGACGTCGACCTGCACGCCCCCGGGCAGCACCGCGAGTGGAGCCGGCACCGGTTCGTGCTCCCGGCGATCGCGCTGGGCGGGATGCTCGGCGCCTCCGCGCGGTACGCCGCGGCCCGGGTGTGGCCGACCCCCGAGGCGGGGGTGCCCTGGACGACGCTCGGGGTCAACGCCGTGGGCTGCCTGCTGATCGGGGTGCTGATGGTGTTCGTCGTCGAGGTCGGGGGCGCGCACCCGCTGCTGCGGCCGTTCGCCGGGGTCGGGGTGCTGGGCGGGTTCACCACGTTCTCGACGTACACCGTCGATACCGTCTCGCTCCTCGACGCCGGCCGTCCGGCGGTCGCGCTCGGCTACTGGGCGGGCACCGTGCTGGTGGCGCTCGTGGCCGTGCTGGTCGGCGTCGTGGCGGCCCGCGCGGGCGTGCTGTCGGCGACCCGGCTGCGCCGTCGTCGGCGCGCACAACGCACCACGAGAGGAGAGCAACAGCCATGACCAGTGACCTGGCCCCCGAGGAGCCGCGAGCCCGCGGGGACCTCGACGGCCCCGCGACCCGGCTGACCATCTACGTCGGCGAGTCCGACACCTGGCACCACAAGCCGCTCTACACCGAGCTGGTGCACCGGGCCCACCGAGCGGGGCTGGCCGGCGCCAGCGTGTTCCGCGGCATCGAGGGATTCGGGTCCTCCAGCCCCGTGGTGCACACCAGCCGGCTGCTCTCGCTGTCCGACGACCTCCCGGTGGCGGTCGTGGTCATCGACAGCGCCGATCGGATCGAGGCGTTCCTCCCGCAGGTCGACGAGGTGGTCGGCGAGGGCCTGGTCACCCTCGACGAGGTCAGGGTCGTCGTGCACCGCTACCGCGGCGGATCGGGATGACCGGGTTCGTCTGGGTGTGCCTCGGCGCCGCGGTCGGCGCGCCGAGCCGCTACCTGGTCGACCGGGCCGTCCAGGCGCGCCACGACAGCCTGATGCCGTGGGGCACGATGCTCGTCAACGTCGTGGGCTCCCTGGTCCTCGGGGTGCTGGTCGGGCTCTCGACCGGCCGCGACGTCCCCGACGCGGTCACCCTCGCCCTCGGCACCGGCCTGTGCGGGGCGCTGACGACGTACAGCACCTTCGGCTACGAGACCTTCCGCCTGGTCGAGGACGGTGCCCGTCTGTACGCGCTGCTCAACGTCGCGCTGAGCCTGGTGGCCGGGCTGGCGGCCGCGGCGGCCGGGTACGCCGTCGGCGCCTCGGTGTGAGCGTCGCGACCCGGTCGAGGAGTGGACCTTGGTCCCGGGATCTGGCCCGGGCGGCCCCCGCGGACGGTCCCCGTCGGACATAGGGTCGACTCGTGTGCACGAGCGTCTACGTCGCGTCCGTCGAGGGCTACACCGGCAAGTCAGCGGTCGCGCTGGGGATCCTGGACGTGCTCTCCCGCAGGGTCGAGCGGGTCGGGGTGTTCCGCCCGATCGTGCGCAACGACCAGGCCACCGCGCGCGGTGAGCGCGACTACGTCCTGGACCTGCTGACCGCCCACGAGGCGGTCACGCTCAGCTACGACGACTGCACCGGCGTCACCTACGACGACGTCCACGCCGACCCGGTCGCCGCCCTGGACACGATCGTCGAGCGCTACCACCGGGTCGCGGAGCAGTGCGACGCCGTGGTGGTGATCGGCTCGGACTACACCGACGTCGCCACCCCCACCGAGCTGTCCTACAACGCGCGGATCGCTGCCAACCTCAGCTCGCCGGTCCTCCTCGTCCTCAACGGCGCGGACCGGACGCCCGCCGAGCTGGTGACGCTGGCCGACATCGCCAGCACCGCGATCTCGGCCAGTCACGCGGCACTGTTCGCGGTGGTCGCCAACCGGGTCACCCACCCCGAGCCCGCCGAGGTCGTCGCCGCCCTCGGCCGCGACGAGGTGCCGGCGTACGCGATCCCCTACGACCCGCTGCTCTCGGCCCCCTCGGTCGCCGACCTGATGCCCGCCTGCAACGGGACGGTCGTCTCCGGGGACCCGGCCCTGCTCGACCGCGAGGTGCTCGGCCTCCTGGTGGCTGGCATGACGATGCCGAACGTGCTGGACCGGCTCTTCGACGGCGCCGTCGTCGTGACTGCGGGCGACCGGCCCGAGGTGGTGCTGGGCGTCTTGATGGCGCACGTGTCGTCGAACTTCCCGCAGGTCGCCGGCATCGTGCTCAACGGCGGGATCGAGCTGCCCGCCCAGGTCGCCCGCCTGTTGGCGGGCATCGGCGCCACGCTGCCGATCATCGCGACCGACCTGGCCACCCAGGAGACCTCGGCGGCGCTCACCGGCGTCCGTGGCCGCCTGACCGTGAGCTCGCCCCGCAAGATCGCGGCGGCGCTGGCCCTGTTCGCCCAGCACGTCGAGGGCGACGCGCTGCTCGACCGGCTCGACGTGTCGCCGACGACCGCGGTGACCCCGCTGATGTTCGAGCACCAGCTCCTGGACTCGGCGACCAGCCGGCGGATGCGGATCGTGCTCCCGGAGGGCGAGGAGGAACGGATCCTGCGCGCCGCCGACCTGCTGCTGCGCCGCGGCGTGGCCGACCTGACGCTGCTCGGCGACCCGATCCGGATCAATGCGCACGCCGCCCGGGTCGGAGCCGACGTCTCGGCCGCCACCCTGCTCGACCCCCGGTCCTCCGAGCTCGCTGAGCGGTTCGCCGAGGAGTACTTCGACCGGCGCAAGCACCGCGGCGTGGACCGCGACGACGCGCTCGTCCGGGTGCTCGACGAGTCCTACTTCGGCACCCTGATGGTCGAGCTCGGGCTCGCCGACGGGATGGTCTCCGGCGCCGTCCACACGACGGCCCACACGATCCGGCCGGCGCTCGAGGTGGTCCGCACGGCGCCCGGGGTGTCGGTCGTGTCGTCGGTGTTCTTCATGTGCCTGGAGAACCAGGTCCTCGTGTACGGCGACTGCGCGGTCAACCCGGACCCGACCGCGGAGCAGCTCGCCGACATCGCGATCTCCTCGGCCGAGACCGCCGCGGCGTTCGGTGTCGAGCCGCGGGTCGCGATGCTGTCCTACGCGACCGGGTCCTCCGGAGCCGGCAGCGACGTCGAGAAGGTCTCGGCGGCCACGGCGCTGGTCCGCGACCGGGCCCCGGAGCTGCTGGTCGAGGGGCCGATCCAGTACGACGCGGCCATCGACCCCGCGGTCGCCCGGACCAAGCTCCCGGGATCGCCGGTTGCCGGCCAGGCGACGGTGTTCATCTTCCCGGACCTCAACACCGGCAACAACACCTACAAGGCGGTGCAGCGCTCCGCCGGCGCGGTCGCGATCGGCCCGGTGCTGCAGGGGCTGCGCAAGCCGGTCAACGACCTGTCCCGCGGCGCGACGGTTCGCGACATCGTCAACACCGTCGCGATCACCGCTGTCCAGGCCCAGCAGCTCGCCGAGGTCGCCCGATGAGTGCGCTGGTCCTGGTCATCAACGCCGGCTCGTCCTCGCTGAAGTACAGCCTGATCGACGCCGAGAGCGGTGCCAGCCACGCCGTCGGGCTGGCCGAGCGGATCGCGGACTCCTCGGGTGCCGGCGGCAGCCTCAGCCACACCGGCCCGGACGGGGTGAAGCACCGCAGTGAGCTGCCGCTGCCCTCCCACGAGGCCGCGCTCCGGGCGGCGCTGGACGCGTTCGCCGCGCACGGCCCGTCGCTGGAGGACGCGACGATCACCGCGGTGGGCCACCGGATGGTGCACGGCGGTGAGCGGTTCTCCGAGCCCGCGCTGGTCGACGACGCGCTGGTCGACGCCGTACGCGAGCTGGTGCCGCTCGCGCCGCTGCACAACCCCGCCAACCTGGAGGCGCTCGGGGTGGCGCGCCGGCTCTTCGACACCCTCCCGCACGTCGCGGTGTTCGACACCGCCTTCCACCAGACGCTACCCGAGCAGGCCTACACCTACGCGGTGCCGCACGAGTGGCGCGAGGAGCACGGGATCCGCCGCTACGGCTTCCACGGCACCTCGCACAAGTTCGTCTCCGGCGAGACCGCCCGGCTGCTCGGCCGCCCGGTCGAGGACACGAACACGATCGTCCTGCACCTCGGCAACGGCGCCTCGGCGACAGCGGTCGCGGGCGGCCGGTCCGTGGACACGTCGATGGGTCTCACCCCGCTCGAGGGCCTGGTGATGGGCACCCGCTCCGGCGACGTCGACCCGGCGCTGCACGCCCACCTGCACCGGCAGCTCGGCTGGTCGCTGGAGGAGATCGACCAGCGGCTCAACCGCAACTCCGGCATCAAGGGCCTGCTCGGCTTCAGCGACTTCCGCGAGCTGGGGCGGCTGCTCGAGGAGGGGGAGCCGCGCGCCCGGCTCGCCATGGACGTCTACTGCTACCGGCTGCGCAAGTACGTCGGCGCGTACTACGCCGTGCTCGGCCGGGTCGACGCGATCGCGTTCACCGGCGGGGTGGGGGAGCACGTGCCGGACGTGCGCGCCCAGGCGCTCGCCGGCCTGGAGCGGCTCGGCATCCGGATCGACGCCGAGGCCAACCGGGGCGGGCACTCGGGCGCGTTCACGGTGTCGGCCGAGGACAGCGAGGTCGCCGTGCTGGTCGTGCCGACCAACGAGGAGTGGCAGATTGCCCGGGAGTCCCTCGACGTCGTCCGAGGCGGCTGAGCCCGCGGCTCAGACCAGCTGCTCCAGCAGCCCGGTGTCGACGTCGTAGATGAACCCGCCGACCTTGACCGCGTCGGGGACCAGCGGGTGGGACACCACCTTGTGCACGTCGTCGGCGAGCGCGGCGCGTTGGTCGGACACCATGCTGAACGTCTGCCAGGACACGTCCTGACCGGCGGACGCGCCGACCTTCTCGCGGACCTGGTCCAGCGTGGAGGAGGCCATCGCGCAGCGCGTGTGCGGGATCACCAGGATCCGGTCGACGTTGAGCAGGTGGACGCCCAGGACCAGCGCCTCCAGGGCCTGGTCGGTGACCCGGCCACCGGGGTTGCGGAAGATCTTGGCGTCGCCGGGCTGGAGGCCGACCATCCCGAGCGGGTCGATCCGCGAGTCCATGCAGGTCACGATCGCGACGCCGGCCCGGGCGACGCCGTCGAAGCCGGCGAGTCCGAAGTCCGCGGCGAAGTCCCGGTTGGCAGTGAGCAGGTCGTCGAAGTCCGAGGTAGCCATGTCGCGCAGGTTAACAAGCGTTCACCCGGTGGCGCGGAGCAGGTCGCCGGTCGAGATCGCCCGGGTCGCCGCACCCCGGAACAGCACCAGGGCGAGGACTGCCGCGCCGACCGCGCAGACCGCGGCGCCGGTGAAGACGGTGTGCTCCTGGGCGATGCCCGCGACCTTGAGCAGGTCGGTGAACTCCGAGCAGCGGGTCCGCCCGTCGCACACCTCGCGAGCGGGCGGCAGGTCGGCCTGCTCGGCGTAGTAGCGGCGCAGGCCGATCGTGGTGAGGGCGGAGATCCCGACCAGCATGCCGACCATCCGGGCGACCACGACGAACGCGCTGGCCAGCCCGTGCACGTCGTCGTCGGTGCTGGCGAGCACCGCGGCGTTCACCGGTGCGAGGGCGAGCCCGAACCCGAGGCCGCCGAGCAGCAGCGGCACCGTGGCACTCGCCCGGTCGAGGCTCTCGAGGTCCCAGGTCGCCATCCAGAGGAAGCCGGCCGCCGCGCAGGCCATCCCGATGGCGGTCACCAGCCCGGCGCTGAGCGTGCGGGTGAGGTACCCCCCGACGACGGCGCCGAGCGGGAGCGCGACGAGGAACCGGACCAGGACCAGCGCCGCCATCAGCTGGGAGTCGGGGTAGACGGTGGTGCGCGCGAACAGCGGGATGTCGATCAGGGCGGCGATCAGCGCGGCCCCGATGAAGAAGCTCACCGCC
This sequence comes from Nocardioides sp. JS614, assembly GCF_000015265.1. NCBI lineage: Bacteria > Bacillati > Actinomycetota > Actinomycetes > Propionibacteriales > Nocardioidaceae > Nocardioides > Nocardioides sp. JS614. The sequence continues at coordinate 3,137,532 of NC_008699.1, read as the reverse complement.
ATCGCGCCCCACGCGGGGGTACGCCGGAGCGTGCCGGCCGGGACCAGGGGCGCCGGTGTGCGGCGCAGGTGCAGCACGAAGGCGACGGCGGCCAGGGCGGAGGCGAGGAGGTACCACAGGCCCTGGTCGGAGAAGACCTGCACCTTGGGGTCGGCGGTCGCGAACGCGAGGATCACCCCGGCGAGCGCGAGCCCCAGGAACAGCGAGCCGAGCAGGTCGGCCGCGCGCAGGGTGCGCACCCAGGCGCGCACGTCCAGGAGCGGCCGGCGCGCCGTCGAGCAGTGCACGGCGAGCAGCAGCAGGCCGCCCGTCGCGGTCAGCCCGAGCGGGGTCAGCCAGCGGCCGGACCCCGTCACCGGGACGAACAGCCGGCCCCAGGTCAGGTCGCGCATGAGCTGGCTGGGCTCGACGAACACGAGCGCGCCCGAGACCAGGGTCCCCACGGCCAGCGCCAGCCCGAGCCAGTCGAAGTGGGTCGCGAGCGACGGCGTGTCGAGACCACCCCGTGGCCCGGCGAGCTTGCGGATCGCGGCGGCCAGGACGAGTCCGACCGCGACGTTGACCAAGAAGATGGCTCGCCAGTCGGCGACCGCGAGCACCAGTGCCCCGAACAGCGGCCCGAGCACGCTGCCGAGCTCCTGCACCGCCGAGACGACCCCGAGCGGCACCCCGCGGCGCTCGGTGGGGTACAGGTCGGCGACGAGGGCCAGGGTCGCCGGGACCAGGCCGCCACCGCCCACGCCCTGCAGGAACCGTCCCGAGACCATCGAGGGCAGGTCGTAGGCGAGCGTGGTGACCAGGGAGCCGACTGCGAAGACCAGGAGCGCGGCGACGAGCACCGGCACCCGGCCCCGCAGGTCCGCGATCCGGCCGATCAGCGGCAGCATCGCGACGTATCCGAGCAGGAAGCCGGAGATGATCGGCGCCGCGCGCTGCAGCTGGTCCACGGGGATCCCGGTGCTCGCCATCATGTCCGGCAGCGCCAGCACGACGACGTAGGTGTCGGCCGCGGCGAAGGCCACGGCCACCGCGGCCAGCGAGAGCAGGACCCGTGGGGACCTCACGGTCACGGCGGGGTGATGTCCTTCTCGGTCCCGTAGCCCTCGAAGCTCACCGTGTAGGTCATCGACTCGGAGTCCTCGTAGAACACGCCGGTCAGCTCGGCGGTGCGCAGCTCGCCGTCGTCGGTGATCGTGTACGTCACGTCGAAGTCTCCCGATGCCGACGGGATGACGTTCGAGACGACGTCGCCCGGGACCGTGCCGGTGTACTCGGTGAGCACCTCGCTGTTGCCCTCACCGCCGCGCACGCTGTCGCCCTTCTCGAGATCGGTGGTCGCGGCGAGCACCGACGTGAAGCCCGCGTCGGGGCTCATCAGCATCGCCGGGTCCGGCGCGCCGTACTCCGCGGGGTCGATGTCCTGCCACCCAGCGGTGAACGGCACCTCGGCGTAGACCTTGCCGTCGACCGCGATCACCGGCACCTGCACCGCCTGGCCCATGAGCGGCACGGTGATCGTGCCCTCGAAGGCGGGAGCGCTCGTGAGGACACCCTCGGCCGTCTCGACACCGGTGACGCCGTCGGGGAGGTCGTCGGTGGTCAGCGTGAGCTCGACGCCGCTCGTGCTCTCGAGGTTCTGCTGGGCATCGGCCAGCGCCTTCTCCGGGGCGGCTCCGGAGCCCGAGTCGTCGCTGCAGCCCGACAGGAACAGGGTGGTGAGGGCGGTGGCCGCCAGGGCGGCCAGGGCGCGGCGGCAACACAACACGGCGTCAGCCTCGCACACCGACCCGGTCCGTGACCGGACCGGCGCACGCCGCGATCGGCTGGGTGCCGGGAACGCCGGAGCCGTCGCGTCGACCGGTCGCGGGCGGGAGGTCGATGGGTGCGCCGCTGGCGGCGGCCGCCCGCGCCGGCGCGCTCCCGGCCCAGGCGAACACCAGGGCGTCCTCACCCTTCAAGAAGCGGTGGCAGCGCACGCCGCCCGTCGCCCGGCCCTTGGCGGGGTACTCGCTGAACGGCGTCGCCTTGACGGCGCCCGGCTCCGTGCCCGGCAGCGCCGTGGCCGACCCGGAGGCGGTGACCACCACCGAGCCCTCGGGGGTGTCGGGGTCGATCGCCCCGAACCAGGCGACCCGCTCGCCGGTGGTCACGCGGATGCCGGCGATGCCGCCGCCGGAGCGGCCCTGGGGGCGCACCGCCTCGGCGCCGAAGTGGAGCAGCTGGGCGTCGGTCGTGATGAAGCACAGGGTCTCGTGGCCGGTGCGCAGCTCGACGGCGCCGACCACCTCGTCACCGTCGGCCAGCCGGATCACCTCCCAGTCGTCCTTGCCGAGCACCTCGGGGTTGACCCGCTTCACCGTGCCGAGGCGGGTGCCGAGCGCGAGGCCGGGGCCGTCGGTGGTGAGCGTGCAGAGCGCGAGCAGCCGCTCGCCCGGGTCGAGGGCGAGGATCTCGCTGACCGGCAGCCCACCGGCCAGGTGGGGATCGTTGGCGGTGTCGGGCAGCTGCGGCAGCTCGAGCACGCCGATCTTCACCAGCCGCCCCGCGCTCGTCAGACCGCCGACCTCGCCGCGGGCGGTCGCCGGGACCGCCGAGACGACCACGTCGTGGCTGGCGCGGCCGCCGCCGCGGCCGGGCTGGTCGGCGTTCGCGGTGCGGGCCAGCAGGCCGGTGGAGGAGAGGTAGACGTAGCAGGGGTCGTCGGCGACCTCGAGCGGGACGGCGGCGGCGGTGACCGCGGTGCCGGCCGACTCGAGCAGCACCGTGCGGCGCGGGTTGCCGTAGGTCTTGGCGATCTCGCCGAGCTCGTCGGAGACGACCTTCCAACGCAGCTTGTCGTCGTTGATGATCGCGTCCAGCTCCTCGATCGTGCGGCGCAGGTCGTCCTGCTCCTTCTCCAGCTCGATCCGGGAGAACTTCGTGAGCCGCCGCAGCGGCATGTCGAGGATGTAGTCGGCCTGGACCTCGCTGAGGTCGAAGACCGAGATCAGCCGCTCCTTGGCGGCCGCGGCGTTGTCGGAGGAGCGGATCAGCTGGATGACCTCGTCGATGTCCAGGATCGCGATCAGCAGGCCCTCGACCAGGTGCAGCCGGTCGGCGGCCTTGCCGCGGCGGAAGACCGAGCGGCGGCGTACGACGTCGAAGCGGTGGTCCAGGAAGACCTGCAGCAGCTCCTTGAGGGAGAGCGTGCGCGGCTGGCCGTCGACCAGCGCGACCGCGTTGATGCCGAAGGTGTCCTCCATCGGCGTGTGCTTGTAGAGCTGCTCGAGCAGCGCCTCGGGGACGAAGCCGTTCTTGACCTCGATCACCAGCCGCAGGCCGTTCTCGCGGTCGGTGAGGTCCTTGATGTCGGAGATGCCCTGCAGCTTCTTGCCCTGGACGAGGGTCTTGATCCGCTCGACGACCTTCTCGGTGCCGACGCCGTAGGGCAGCTCGGTGACGACGATGCCCTTGCGCCGGTTGGTGATGCTCTCGACCCGGGCCGTGGCACGCATCCGGAACGTGCCGCGGCCGGTCTCGTAGGCGTCGCGGACCCCCTCCAGGCCGACGATCTTGCCGCCGGTCGGCAGGTCGGGGCCCGGGACGAACCGCATCAGGTCCTCGACGGTCGCCGAGGGGTGGGTGATCAGGTGCCGCAGCGCCTGCACCACCTCGACCAGGTTGTGCGGCGCACAGTTGGTCGCCATGCCGACCGCGATGCCGGTCGTGCCGTTCACGACCAGGCTCGGGATCGCGGCCGGCAGCACCGACGGCTCGAGCTCGCGACTGTCGTAGTTGGGCTTGAAGTCGACGGTGTCCTCGTCGATCGAGGCGGTCATCGCCACCGCCGGCGGGGCCATCCGCGCCTCGGTGTAGCGCATCGCCGCCGGCGGGTCGTCGCCGCCCGGGGAGCCGAAGTTGCCGTGCCCGTCGACCATCGGCAGCCGCATCGCCCACGGCTGCGCGACCCGGACCAGCGCGTCGTAGATGGCACTGTCGCCGTGCGGGTGCAGCCGGCCCATCACCTCACCGACGATGCGGGCACACTTCACGTGGCCGCGGTCGGGCCGCAGGCCCATGTCGTTCATCGTGTAGAGGATCCGGCGCTGCACGGGCTTGAGCCCGTCCCGGGCGTCGGGGAGCGCCCGGGAGTAGATGACGGAGTAGGCGTACTCCAGGAAGGACGACTCCATCTCCTGCTTGATGTCGGTGTCGAGGATGTGCTCCTCGAAGTCGTCGGGGAGGTCCTTCGTCGTCTTGCCTCGTGCCATGCCGGCCATTGTCCCTGCCGGCGCCGACGGATCCGGCGGGGGCACGCCGGAGGGCCACCGCCGGACGGGTCACTCCGGACGCATCCGCCCGGGTCGGGGGCCGGTAGATTCCTCGTGTGACCCAGCAGGACGCACCGACGACCGCCCCCGCCCACTGGGAGGCGGACGTCCTGCTGCGCGACGGGCGGACCGCGCACATCCGGCCGATCCGGCCCGACGACCGCGAGGTGTTCGTCGAGTTCTACTCCCGGGTCTCCGACGAGTCGAAGTACTACCGGTTCTTCTCGCCGATGCCGCGGCTCTCCGAGCGCGACCTCGACCGGTTCACCAACGTCGACCACGTCGGCCGGGTCGCGTTCGTGCTGACCCTGCAGGACCAGATCATCGCGGTCGGGCGCTACGACCTGGTCAAGCCGGGGGAGGCGGAGGTCGCGTTCCTCGTCGAGGACCAGCACCAGGGCCGCGGGATCGCCCAGCTGCTGCTCGAGCACCTGGCCCAGGCCGGTCGCGAGCGGGGCATCGAGCGGTTCGTCGCCGAGGTGCTGCCCGACAACACCCGGATGATCCAGACCTTCCGCGACGCCGGCTACCGAGTCGTCAGCGAGTACGAGGAGGGCGTCCTCCAGCTGGAGTTCTCCATCGACCCCACCGACACCGCGATCGGGGTGATGATCAGCCGCGAGCACCGGGCCGAGGCGGCGTCGATCGAGAAGTTCTTCAAGCCGCGCTCGGTCGCGGTGATCGGCGCCAGCCGGCGCCAGGAGACGATCGGCCAGGCGCTGGTGCGCAACCTCGTGATGGGCGACTTCGCCGGCCGGGTCTACGCGGTCAACCCGACCTCGAGCGCCGTGTCCGGCCTCCCGACGTACAAGACCGTCGGCGACATCCCCGACGACGTCGACGTGGCGATCGTCGCGGTGCCCGCGGAGGCCGTCCAGGACGTCGTGCTCGACTGCGCCGCCAAGGGCGTCCACGGCCTGGTCGTGATCTCCTCGGGCTTCGCCGAGACCGGTGAGGAGGGCCGGGTGCGGCAGCGCAAGCTGGTCGGCCTGTCACGTTCCTACGGGCTGCGGCTGATCGGGCCCAACGCGCTGGGCATCATCAACACCGCGGCCGAGGTCTCCCTCAACGCCTCCCTGTCCCCGCTGATGCCGCCCCGTGGCCGGGCGGGCTTCTTCTGCCAGTCCGGCGCCCTCGGTACGGCGATCCTGGAGAAGGTCTACAACCGGGGCCTGGGCCTCTCGACGTTCGTCAGCGCCGGCAACCGCGCCGACGTCTCGGGCAACGACCTGCTGCAGTACTGGGAGGAGGACGACTCCACGGAGGTCGTGCTGCTCTACCTCGAGTCGATCGGCAACCCGCGCAAGTTCTCCCGGATCGCCCGGCGGGTGTCGCTGCGCAAGCCGATCATCGCGGTCCGTTCCGGCCGGACCACCCAGGGCGTCCCGATGGGGCACGCCGTGCGCAAGATCGTCGCCCCGCCCGCGGCCGTGGACGCGATGTTCCGGCAGGCCGGCGTGATCCAGGTGGACACGCTCGAGGAGATGTTCGACGTCGCCCAGCTGCTCGCGCACCAGCCGCTGCCGCGCGGCCGCAGGGTCGCGATCGTCGGCAACTCCGACGCCCTGGGCCTGTTGGCCGCCGACGCGGCCGCGGCCGTCGGCCTCGTGGTCAACAAGGCGACAGCACTGGGCGCGGAGGCCAGCGCGGAGGACTTCGAGGACGCGCTCGACGCCGCCATCGACGACCCCGAGATCGACTCGGTCGTCGCGGTCTACGTCCCGCCGATCAACGTCTCCGGAGAGGACGTCGCGAACGTGCTCGCCGCGGTCGGCGAGCAGTCCGACAAGCCACTGGTGTCCTCGTTCCTCGGCTCGGAGGGCGTCCCGGAGCTGCTCCGGGTGCCCGACGTCGCCGGGTCGACGGCCGGCCGCGGCTCGGTCCCCTCGTACCCCGGCGTGGAGGCCGCGGTCCGGGCGCTCGCGCGCGTCGTCGAGTACGCCGTGTGGCTGCGCACCCCGGACGGCGCGCTCCTGGATCCGGCCGACGTCGACCTCACGGCCGCGAAGCGGCTGGTCAACCAGATGCTGGCGCAGCATCCCGAGGGCACCGACCTGGACCTGGACACGGTCACCGCCCTGCTGGCGGCGTACGGCATCGACCTGTGGCAGGCCCGGCCGGTCGCGACCCGCGAGGAGGCGGTCGCCGCCGGCGAGACGCTCGGCTGGGACGTGGTGCTGAAGGCCACCGCCGAGCACCTGCGCGAGCGGCCCGACCTGGCGCACGTCTGGCGCAACATCGACACGGCCGAGGAGATGGCCGACGCGTGGCGATCGCTCAGCCAGGTGATCACCGACCCGGCGCGTGCCGGGTTCGTCGTGCAGAAGAACGCCCGCCCCGGCGTGCCGGTCGCGATCCGCAGCATCGAGGACCCCCTGTTCGGGCCGGTCGTCTCCTTCGGCATCGCCGGGCCGCTGACCGAGCTGCTCGCCGACAAGGCGTTCCGGATCCCGCCGCTGGGGGAGCGGGACGCGGCGGCGATGGTCCGCGAGATCAAGTCCTCGCCGATGCTGTTCGGCTACCGGGGCAGCGAGGTCGTCGACGTCGCCGAGATCGAGCGGCTGATCCGGCGGGTCGCGCAGCTGCAGAACGACCTGCCGCAGGTCAGCTCGCTCGAGCTGTCGCTGGTGCTCGCCGGCGCGGACGGGGCGACGGTCCTGACCGCCGCCGCCCGGGTCGACCCGGTCGCGGACCCCCGCTCGGACTGGTTCGTGCGGCGGATGCCGATGCCGCCCGGTGACACGCTGCCCTCGTAGGTCGCGTCCCGTTGGCACCGTAGGATCCGGCCATGGTCATTTCGGACGCCCAGCGCTTCCTCTTCGTGCACGTGCAGAAGACGGGCGGCTCGACCATCGACAAGCGCCTCGACGACGTGCTGCCCGACGCCCGCGGCGTCAAGGGGCTGGACCGGCACGCGATGCTCGGCAAGATCCTGCAGACCGAGCCGGCGCTCGCGTCGTACTGGATCGTCGGCTACGTGCGGAACCCGTTCGCGCGGCTGCTGTCCTGGTACCGGATGGTGGAACGGCTCGAGGACCGGGCGGCCAAGGGCCGGAAGGGCTCACAGCAGTTCTTCCAGGGCAAGTCGTTCATCAAGGCGGTCGCCGAGACCTACCCGGACTTCGAGAGCTTCATCCTCAAGGGCACCGAGGACTGGCCGCGGCTGCGCACGCCGCAGATCAACTACCTGACCACCAAGGCCGGCCGCCGGGCCGACTTCATCGGCCGGCAGGAGAGCCTGGAGGCCGACCTGCGGGCGGTGTTTGCCCGCTTCGAGCTGCCCTGGGAGCCGCTGCAGAGCGTGAACGTCGACCGGCACCGCCCCGACTACCGTGAGCTGTACACCCAGTCGATGCGGCGCCGGGTCGAGGACGTCTTCGCCCGCGACCTTGCCGCCTTCGACTACAGCTTCTGAGCTGCCTCCACCGGGGCCCGTCCGGGCCCCGTGACAGACTGCAGGCATGCGGAGCAGCAGGATCGACGAGGACCACGACCGGGCTCTCGAGCTCAGGGACGCGATCGACCGCACCGGCTACTACCCCGACGTGGTGGCCGACGGCGTGAGCGGTGCCGTCGCGGGCGAGCAGGTCGTGTCGTACTTCGTGCACCACGAGCCGACCTTCGACCGGGACGAGGTGCGCCGGCACCTCTCCGTCGTGGTGCTCACGCCCACCCGGCTGATCCTGGCCCACACCGACGAGCACGAGGGTGACGACCTGCTCCCGCAGCCCTACACCTCGACGTCCACGGAGGCGATCCGGCTGTCCGCGGTCAAGTCCGTGGTGGTCACGCGGATGATCGCCAACCCGGCCGCCGGCCCGAGCAAGCCGGCCGAGGCCGTGATGACCATCGGCTGGGGCGGGGTGAGCCGGGTCGACCTCGAGCCGGCCGGCTGCAGCGACCCCGAGTGCGACGCCGACCACGGCTACACCGGCGTGCTGGCCTCCGATGACTTCTCGCTGCGGGTCTCGGCGGCCGCGGACGGCGCGGACGCGGTCGCGGGACTGCTGTCCTTCGCCGAGCAGCTCTCCGCCCGGACGCACGCCAACGAGAGGTGAGCGACTTCCTCCAGCCGGCCTACGGTGAGCGGTCGCTCGGCGACGTCGTCCCGGCCGTCGCGGCCGCGCTCGGGCTCCGGGTGGGGGAGCCGCCGACCGGGCTGGTGCTCCCCGACGCCTCGGCGTACGTCGTCTTCCTCGTCGACGGACTCGGCGCCCGGCTGCTGGAGCGCTATGCGCACGCCGCGCCGTTCCTCTCCGGCCTGCTCGCCGAGCAGGTGCCCGGGACCTCCGGGGTCCCGTCGACCACGGCCACCAGCCTGACCTCGCTCGGGACCGCGCTGACGCCGGGTGCGCACGGGCTCGTGGGCTTCACCTCGCGGGTCCCCGGCACGGACCGGCTGCTCAACGCGCTGCTGTGGGACAAGGACGTCGACCCGGTGCAGTGGCAGCCGCACCCGACCGCGTTCGCGCGGCTGCACGAGGCGGGCGGGTCGGTCACCGTCGTCAACAAGCGCGAGTTCGCGCGCAGCGGCCTGACCGTCGCCGCCCACCGGGGCGCCGAGTACGTCGGGGCCGACAAGGTCGGGGAGCGGATCGCGGCCGCGGTCGCGGCGTCCGCGGAGCCCGGCTCGCTGACCTACCTCTACGACGGCGACCTCGACTGGACCGGGCACCGGTACGGCGTCGCCTCCAGCCAGTGGCTCCAGCAGCTCGCGATGATCGACGCGGAGGCCGAGCAGGTGCGCGAGGCGCTGCCCGCCTCGGTCCGGCTCCTCGTGGTCGCCGACCACGGCATGGTCGACTCGCCGCCGGCCAGCCGCCTCGACGTCGACGACCACGCCGACCTGCGGTCAGGGGTGGCGCTGCTCGGGGGTGAGGCCCGCTTCCGTCACCTGTACTGCCACGGTGGGGCGGTCGACGACGTCGTGGCCACCTGGACCGAGGTGCTCGGCGACCGGGCCGAGGTGATCACCCGGTCGACAGCGATCGGACGCGGCTGGTTCGGCCCGGTGTCGCCGGCCGTGCTGCCTCGCCTCGGTGACGTGATCGTCGCGTGCCGCGGCGACCTGGCCGTCCTCTCGACGTCGGCGTTCCCCTACGAGGCCAAGCTCGTCGGCCTGCACGGCTCGCTCACGCCCGAGGAGATGCTGATCCCGATCCTGCTGAGCTGACGGATCCCGAGCTGGTCCACGACATCGGGGTTCGCCCGCGTCGGCGGCGCATGCCACGTCCGGAGGGTGCGGCCAGGTCGATGGCGGCCATGAGCCGCACGACTTGGGTCAGGAGGAGGGCGAGCAGCAGGCCCGTCGCGGCGACGGCGGCACCGGTGACCGGTCCCGGTCGTGCCGTGAGTTCCTTGGAGAGGGCTCCGACCAACGCGATCGAGACGATGGCCAGCGTCCAGAACCAGCGTGTGGCGCGTCGGATCGCGTTGACGGGGTCCACGTCACATTCCCATCTCGAGGTGCTCCTTGGCCGGTAGGACCAGCATCAGGACGGTCAGAACGACGTAGCCGAGCAGGAAGAGTGCTCCCAGGGTCAGTGCGACCTTCCGGTGGCGCGGGTGTCGGGCTGGGTTGCGGTCGACGAACGGGACGAGAGCGAGCACTCCGAACAGGCCTGCGCCGCCCCACAGGATGCCCGAGACGCCCAGCCAGTTCTCGAGGGTGAACATCGGCCAGAACGGCCACATCGGTCTCGTGAACTCCACGCCCTCGACGGGCGGCGTTCCCACTCCGGGCGGACGCACCAGGGTGAGCAGTGCGAGGATCCCGATCAGAACGAGGCCGAAGGCCGAGATCCTCCGGAGGTGCCGGGTGAAGGGTTCGGTCGCCTCGCGGGCAGGGGCCTGGCCCGTCCCCTCGTCGGGCAGCAGCGGGTGCGGGCTGATCCGGTGCCGCTTGATGAGCAACACGTGCACGAACAACAGCAGCAGGATCAGGCCGGGGATCAGAACCACATGGGCGCCGTAGACGCGGGTGAGGATCGGAGTATCCGGCGCGAACGTCGGCGTGAACCACCAGCCCGCCGCACCGAGCTCCTTCGCGCTTTCGACGTTGTGGCCGAGCGCCTCGAAGCCCTCCTGGTCCCACTTCAGGACCGTGCCGGTGAAGATCGCGACGAAGGTGAGGGCGAACATGGCGACCCCGACGAGCCAGTTCCCCTCGCGTGGCTTCTTGTAGGAGGAAGTGAGGAACACCCGGATCAAGTGCAGCCCGGCCAGAACGTACATCGATTGCGCCGCCCAGAAGTGGATGCCGCGGACGAAGGCGCCACCGGGTACCTCGGTCGTGAGCGAGCGCACCGACTGGTTCGCCTGCGTCGGGTCCGGGATGTAGAACTGGACCAGGAGCACGCCGGTGATGATCAAGACGCCGAGGCTCACGGCCGTCAGGCCACCCAAGCTCCAGGCCAGGGTGTTCGCGTGCGCTGGGACGGGGTAGTCCAGGGCCTTGATGCCCATCCGGTCGTCCACGACATCGACGACCCGCCTGCCCAGAGCCGGTCGCCGCGACGCGCTGGGGACCGCGACCGCGGATCGCAGGCTGGTCTCGGGTCGTCCCGCAGCGCTGGTCATCGGATTCTGCCGGTCGCGGAGACGGGGAGCACAGCTCCGGCCTGAAGCCGCAGTGCGCGCAGGGTCATCGTGGGACGCCAACGCCTGGCAAGACCGGCCCCGGTGACGATCGCGACGGCGCTCACGACGGCGAGCACGGCGCCGGACCAGGCCCACTTCGTGCGTCCGGCCATCGGGTCTAGGAGCACGGTGGTGCCAGAGCCTTCGCCTGTCACGGGTCCCGTGAGGGGTGCCAGGGACGCCTGCAGCAGCTCACGGGCGGCCATCATGTCGTCACGCTCCATCGCAGTCTGGGCGGCCTCCACTTCGGCGAGGTCCACGCCGTCAGCCTCCTCCGACTCCAAGGCGTCCCCGACCTTGTCGTAGGCGACATCCATGAAGCCCGGTGGTTGGTTCGCGAGGTAGGTCAGGGCGGTGAGCACGAGGGTCCGAGCCGGAACGTCCGCTTCGCCGTCTCCGTGCGCTGCCGCCGGTGACGCGGGGAGCAGCAGCGCTCCGGCCATCAGAGCCGCAACGGTTGCGGGCACGCTGCGCCTTGCCAAGTCCCACATCGTGGTGCCGTCCCGTCTGGTTGGTTGCCACGTCCTTCTCCCACGATCCCCTCCGTGCGCGGCTCGCGACAGGGCGATCACCGCCGTCCGCCGTAGCGGAATCGGGCCACTTGGTGTGGGTGATTTCCCCTATCTCCGAGCGCTCGGCCGGCGTACCGTCGATCGTGTGAAGGCGGCGAGGATCGCGGTCCTGGTGGTCGACGACCACACGCTCCATCGCGACGGCACCAGGCGCATCCTGGAGCAGTACGACGACGTGGACGTCGTCGGTGACGCCGCGTCGGGTGAGGACGCGTTGGCGATGGTCAACCGGTTGCATCCCCGCGTCGTCCTCATGGACATCCGCCTGCCAGGGATGAACGGCATCGAGGCGACCCGCAGGATCCGAGAGCGACACCCTGACACGCGGGTGCTCATCGTGACCGCGTACGACGACGAGGAGTACGTCCGCGGGGCGTTCGACGTCGGGGCCGCTGGCTACCTCAGCAAGACCGCCCCCGGCCGCGAACTGGTCGAGGCCGTCCGCGCTGTAGCCGGCGGCAACAGCGTGCTGCAGCCGACATTGATGGCTGCCCTGCTCGCCAAGCGCTCTAGTCCTGCCAACACGCTCACCGATAGGGAGAGGGCGGTGTTGCGACTACTGGCAGAGGGGATGCACAACAAGCAGATCGCAAGCCGCCTCGGCATCAGCGCCCGCACCGTCGAACGGCATTGCGACAGGATCTACGGCAAGCTCGGCGTGACCTCTCGGACCGAGGCCGTCGTCCGAGCCATCTCCGCCAACCTGCTCGACGTCTCGGATGTCGCGCGCTGAGGCCGCACCGATGACCTCGCCCGCTGCCGACGGACCGCGCGGGATGCTCGGAGCCCTGGCCCAGGTCAGGCCGCCGGTGCGCGAACCACGCTTCTGGGTGGTTCAGGCGGCGGTGCTGACCCTCGCCGGAGTTCACGACTTCGTGCTGGACAAGCTGCACGCCCACTACCTCGCAGGGGTGCCCGCTCCTACAACGTCGGCACTGTTGCTCATCCCGGTCGTCTACGCCGCGCTGAACTTCGGTGTCCGCGGGGCGGTGGGCACCTCGCTGTGGGCGACGGTCCTCATCGTCCCTCACTGGCTCATCTCGCCGCAGCTTCCGGATTCCCGGATTCACTTCTGGATCGAGGTCGGATACCTCGTGGTGCTCAACGTCGTCGCCATCGTCGTGGGAGTGCGAGTCGAGGGCGAGCGTCTGGCCCGGCGTCGTGCCGAGCACGCGCTCGAGGTTGCAGAGAACGCCGAGGCGCGCTATTACCGGCTCTTCGAGGACCAACCCGCTCCCGTGATGATCGCAGACGCGGCGGGAGCCGTGACAGAAGCGAACACCGCGGCCACGGCGCTGTTTGGACGCGACACGGTCGGCCTGCGAGTCGATGAACTTCTCGGCGTTGGCATCGCCACGCTCCTCGACGGCCGACCCCGGTGCCTCGACGTCAGGGACCGGGACGGTCGGACGTTGAGGCTCGTCCCCACCACCCATCGCGTGACCACCGCGGGCAACGCCGAGCTCGCCCAGGTCGTGCTGACCGACGTGACTGAGCAGCACCGGCGTGAGGAGGAGGAACGGCTGTTCGCTGGTCGGCTGCTGAAGGTGCAGGAGGACGAGCGCCGGGCCCTGGCTCGCGAACTGCACGACGACCCCTTGCAGAACCTCACCTACCTCAGCCGCGCTCTCGACGACCTGGGACATCGGGCGGAGACGCCTCCCGAACTTGCGGGCCAGTTGGTCGATGCGAGCGCGGTTGCGGAGGACGCCGCCGTGGCGCTGCGGAAGGTGATCCACGGCCTTCGACCTCCGGTGCTCGACGACCTCGGCCTCGTCGCGGCCCTGCGCCAACTCGCCCAGGAGGTACGCCGACGGACCGGCCTGGCCGTCGAACTCCGGGTCAGGGGACACGAGGTGCGGCTCCCGCCCGGTCTCGAGCTGGCCGCCTATCGCATCGCCCAAGAGGCCCTCAACAACGTCGTCCGGCACGCCAGAGCCAGCCGTGTCGAGGTCTGCGTCTGCTTCGACCGGGAGCTCGAGCTCACCATCACCGACGACGGACTGGGGTGGTCCGAACCCGAGCGCGGGGACGGGGCGAAAGCCAGCGGGCTAGGGCTGATCGGGATGCGGGAACGCGTGAACATGGCCGGTGGCACGTTGAGCGTCACCCAGCGTTCCGGTCACGGCACCCGAGTGCGCGCCGTGGTGCCGGTCCCCAGCGTCGCGGTCAGCCCAGAGTCATCCTCGGCTCGCCGTTGAGCAGGCCGGTGCCTGCGATCGAGCACTTTCCGCCCCGTGGGGCTCCGGCGTTCCAGGCCTGCCGCACGCAGGAACGGGTCGCGAGCTGGGCCCAGTAGTTCGGGTGCAGCGACTCCTGGAGGTAGTACGGGCTGTTCGAGCAGCAGGTGCTCACCGTGCGGATCTGGTTGATCCACTCGGTCTGGTCCACGGCCCCCGTCGCCAGCCAGTTCGCGATGCCCTTCTCCTCGTAGAGCCCGACCGTGTTCTCGCACAGCCGCCGGCCGTTGAACGCGGTGGACAGGTCGAGGGTGCGGGTGTTCGTGAGGCCGGAGTCCGTGACCGCGCCGAAGACGGCGCCGTTGATGGTCGGCAGCGCCGAGTCGTTGGCCCAGTCGGCGTCCCTGTTCCAGAAGCCGCACCCGCCGGTGCTCTGCCGGGTGTAGCCGCTCTCGGAGTACCGGAAGCCGGCGCCCCGCGGGATTGGGCTCGGGTAGTTCTGCACGAGCAGGGTCCACTGGGAGTCGGCGTACCCGGCGTTGCGCATCGCGGTCGCCACGTTGCGCAGGCCGGCGGCGATCCGGGCCCGGACCGCGGCGACGTTGGTGGCGGTGAAGTTCGCCTTCACCGAGCTGTCGTCGTAGCAGTAGTCCTTCCACCACGACGGCGAGGACAGGAAGTCGGTGACACAGGTGGTCACCACGTCGGCGAAGTTGAAGTCGTTGCCGCCGATGGACACCACGACCATGCCCACCCGGTGGGTGGTCGCGAACTGCTGGAGCATCTTGGCCTGGCCGAGCTTGCCGGCGCCGTCGTCGAAGAAGTCCAGCCCGGGCTTGAAGTAGTCGCCGTTCGAGGTGACGGTCTTCGCGCCGGAGCAGGCCAGGTTGAGGCCGTTGACGCCGCCGCCGATGTAGGCCTCGGCCGCCTTGCTGCGGTGGCAGCGGGTGATGGTCTCGCCGGTCCCGGAGGCGTTGTCGAAGTACGCCGTCGACCCCAGCGCGTCGGCGCGGCTGGACGAGTCGTTGCTGCTCCCGGCCCAGCGGCCGGCCTCGCCGCTGATGTAGGAGTCTCCGAGGGTGACGACCCAGGGGGTGCCGACCCCGGGCCCGTCGGCCCGGGCCTGCGGTGGGGCCACCACGAAGAGCCCGACGAGGGCGGTGGCGAGGACGGTCAGGACGCTGAGGGTGCGGGTCCGAGCCCGGGATGTGACCACGATCACGCAGACTAGGGCTACTCGCCGGTACAGCGGAAGAGGGCAATTCCTCGCGGAGCAGCTTCATCGAATCTTCACGGCCGCGATCGTGCCCGCCTCATATCCGCCGGGCAGCGTAGGAGGTGACCGCGGAGCGGCAGGCGCGCGGGAAGACGAAGGAGACGGCGATGAACCGCAGGACGATGACGGTGGGTCTGGCGACGCTGGGGATCGTCGCGATCACAGGTGGAGGCGTTGCGTGGGCCACGGTCGGGCCGGGCACGCCGGGCGGCCCGGGCGCGACGGCGGGACACTGCGCGGGACCGTGGGGCGTGGGCGACGGCCGGTACGGCATGGGTTGGGATGAGGGCGCGCCGATGGCCGCGGTGGCCGACTACCTGGGCCTGAGTCCGACCGATCTGGCCGACGAGCTGCGCTCCGGCAGGTCGCTCGCCGAGATCGCGGAGGCCCAGGACAAGGACGTCGCGGGTCTCAAGGAGGCGATGCTGACCGCGATGGAGCGCCACCTGGACGCCAACACAGCTCTGACCGACGCGCAACGCGACGCGGCCCGCGCGGCGATGGCGAGCCGGGTGGATGCCATGATCGACGGGACCTACCCGTACGGCATGGGCCCCGGCCACATGGGCGGGATGATGGGCGGCGGAGCCCGCGGCTGGATGGGGGGCTTCGGGAGCTGATCCGCCACTGTGCCGCGGGCGTCCGGGGAGGTGAGGGATGACGAGAATCCTCGTCGTGGACGACGAGCCACCGATCCGGACCGTGCTGCGCGGCTACCTCGAGGCGGAGGGCTTCGTGGTGTCGGAGGCCGCGGACGGGGCCGCCGCGCTCGCCGAGCTGCGCGCCGGCTCGGCCGAGCCGGTCGACCTGGTGCTGCTGGACGTGATGATGCCCGGCATGGACGGCCTGGAGGTCCTCCGCCGCCTGCGGACCGTCGCCGACACCTACGTCATCCTGGTCACCGCGCGCAGCGAGGAGGTCGACAAGCTGGTCGGGCTCGGCGTCGGCGCGGACGACTATGTCACCAAGCCGTTCAGCCCGCGTGAGGTCACCGCCCGGGTGAAGTCCGTGCTGCGTCGCCGACGCGACGGAACCACCGGCGACGATCCGCGCCTGCGGTTCGACGAGCTGACCGTCGACCCGATCGGGCGGGAGATCACGGTGGACGGCGCGCCCGTGCGGCTGACGGCCCTCGAGTTCGACCTCCTTCATGCCCTGGTGCGGGCCCCGGGCCGGGTGTTCTCGCGGGCGCAGCTGCTCGAGCAGGTGTGGGGCAACGACTTCTACGGCGACGAGCGGGTCGTCGACGTCCACATCCGCAATCTCCGGGCCGAGCTCGGCGACGACGCGACCGACCCGCACCTCATCGCGACCGTGCGCGGCGTCGGCTACAAGTTCATCGGACGGCCCCGGTGAACGTGCGACTGCCCTGGCGGCTGTTCGCCTCCTACGCGCTGGTCGCGGTCCTCGGCGCCACCGTGTCCTACCTGACCGTCCGGCTGCTGGCCCCACGCCTGTTCGACCGTCGGATGGGCATGATGGGCGAGGGGCCGACCATGATGGGCCGCGGACCGGACGTGCACCTCGCGTTCGTCTCGGCGGTGAACACGGCGCTCGTGGTCGGCGTGCTCGCCAGCGTCGTCGTGGCCGCGGTTCTCGCCGTACTCGCGACGCGGCGGCTGCTCCAGCCGCTGGACACGGTGCGCGACGCGACCCGGCAGATCGCGGCCGGGCACTACGACGTGAAGGTCCCGGCGCCGTCCGAGCCGGAGCTTGCCGAGCTGGCCTCCGACGTCAACGCTCTGGCGAACGCCCTCGCGGCCACCGAGAGCCGACGGACCAGGCTGCTCGGCGAGGTCGCGCACGAGATGCGTACGCCGCTCACCTCGCTCGACGGCTACGTCGAAGGGATGATCGACGGCGTGTTCGCCGCCGACCAGGCGACCCTCGCCTCGCTCAGCGTCGAGCTTCGGCGGCTGCATCGCCTCGCCGACGACCTGTCCGACCTGTCCCGCACGGAGGAGCGCCGGCTCGACCTCTCGCTCCGCGACGAGGACCTCGCCGAGATCGCCCGGAAGGCAGCGGCGCGGCTCGCGCCGCAGTTCCAGGACGCCCACGTCACGCTGGAGGTCGCCGCTGCACCGGCGGTGCCCGTGCACGTCGACCCGGACCGGATCACCCAGGTGCTGACCAACCTGCTCGGCAACGCGTTGCTGGCCACCCCTGCCGGCGGCACGGTCACGGTCCGCACCCGGCGCTCGACGATGGCGGAGGTCGAGGTCGCCGACACCGGGGTCGGCCTGGCCGGGGATGACGTCGAGCGGGTCTTCGAGCGCTTCTACCGCGCGCCCGGGCAGCTGCGCCGGTCCGCCGGGTCGGGCATCGGGCTCACCATCGCGCGCGGGATCGCGCGTGCCCACGGTGGTGACGTCACAGCGGCCTCGGCGGGTCTCGGCACCGGAGCGACGTTCACCCTGTCCCTGCCCTGTCGCGACTGACCGAGGCGGCAGGCATTTCTGGCTGCGGTGAATCATGCACCCGTGATCGGGGCACCGGGGGATCCCGTGCCCGTCGGCTGGAAGGTGATCCCATGGCCCAGGTGGAGGTGCTCGAGACCACCGAGCTCGGCGACCGGAGCTACGTCGTCCACGACGGCACCACGGCGGTCGTCGTGGACCCGCAGCGCGACATCGACCGGGTGGAGGGGCTCCTCGTGGCTCGCGGTCTCGCGCTCGGCGCGGTGGCGGAGACCCACCTCCACAACGACTACGTGAGCGGTGGCGCCGCGCTGGCGCGTCGTGCGGGTGTCGACCACCTCGTCTGTGCCGATGACGACGTCGCCTTTCGCCGGCGCGCCGTTCGGAGTGGCGACGAGCTCCGGTACGGCGGCCTCACGGTGCGCGCGCTGCACACGCCCGGGCACACCTTCCACCACCTCAGCTACGTCGCCTTCGGCGAGGACGACGACCCGCCCGCGGTGTTCACCGGCGGGTCCCTCCTCTACGGAAGCGTCGGCCGGACCGACCTGCTCGGCCCGGAGCATGCCGAGGAGCTGACCCGCGAGCAGTTCCGGTCCGCTCGTCGGCTCTCCGGGGCGTTCGATGACGACGCTCGGATCTTCCCCACCCACGGCTTCGGGAGCTTCTGCTCGGCCGGATCGACCACCGGCGCGGACCGTTCGACGATGGGGGAGGAGCGCGAGCAGAACGATGCGCTCACCGCGGCCGGCGAGGACGGGTTCGTCGAGGAGCTGCTGGCGAACCTCACGCCCTATCCCGACTACTACACGCACATGGGCGAGCGGAACGCCGTGGGCCCGGAGCGGCCCGACCTCGCGCCTGCGGTGCCGGTCGACCCGGAGCGGTTGCGCGCCTCGATCCGCGCCGGCGAGTGGGTGGTCGACCTGCGCAGTCGCCGGGCGTACGCGGCCGGTCATGTCAGTGGCACCGTCGGCATCGAGCTCGAGTCGGACCAGTTCTCGACGTACCTCGGCTGGTTGATGCCCTGGGACACGCCCGTGACGCTCATCGGCAGCAGTTCGGACCAGGTGGCGCGGGCCCAGCGCCAGATGGTCCGGATCGGGATCGAGCGCCCTGGGGGCGCGGCGGTCGGCCGGATCGAGGACCTGGCCGACGGTCGGCGACCCGAGTCCTACCCCCGGGCGGAGTTCGGCGACCTGGCCGGCGCACACCACGCGACCGTGCTCGACGTGCGCCAGGACGACGAGCGGCAGCAGTCCGCGATCCCCGGGTCGCTGCACGTGCCGATCCACCGCGTGCCGGACCGGACAGGTGAGCTGCCCCGCGACGCGAAGCTGTGGGTGCACTGCGCGTCGGGGTTCCGGGCCTCGATTGCCGCCAGCCTGCTGGCCCGGGACGGCCACGACGTGGTGCTGATCGACGACGAGTACACGAACGCGGTGCGGCTCGGTCTCGCCGAGCAGCGCTGACCTCGCTCAGGCCACGTCGTCACCGCAGATGCGTGCTTCCGGCCCCAGCAACCGCACCAGCAGTCCCGCGGCGTGTGCGCGAGCACCCCGGATCTCGAACGTGCGCCCGGCGCTCTCCGCGTCGGCGAGGATGTCGCGCAGCATCAGCGCGCCGGTGAGGTCGAGCCGGCCGATCCGGTCCAGGTGCAGCACCACCCGGTCGACGGAGGGGTGCTCCGCGATCAGCCTCGAGATGCTCCTCTCGAGAGCCGGAGCCGAGCCGAAGTAGAGCACGCCGGTCGGCCGCAGGTGCAGGGTCGCGTCCTCCACGAAGGCGGGCAGGTGCACCCCCATCTCGCGCCACAGGTGCACCGCCAGCGCGGCCGCGACACCGACCAGGACACCCCGCTCGACCCGGGGCGCCAGGGCCATCGTGGCGACCGCGGTGAGCACCCCCACGGAGAACTGCGGCTTCGACCAGCGCCAGTAGAGCAGCGGCGTCCGCACGTCGACCAGGGAGGCGACCGCCCCGATCACCAGGCCGGCCAGGACGGCGAGCGGCAGCGCGGACAGCACGGACACGAACGGGAGGATGGCCAGGACCACCAGCCCGGTGATGCCGCCGCTCCACCGGGTCCGAGCCCCGCTGAGCCGGTTCAGGCTGGTGCGCGAGAACGAGCCGCCGACGGGGAACCCGCCGGCCGCGCCGGACGCGAGGTTGGCCAGCCCCTGCCCGACGAACTCAAGGTTCGGGTTCCACGGCTGCCGGTCCGCGGCGGCGTAGCGACGAGCGATGGAGGCCGGCTCGGCGAAGCCGACGATCGCGATGACGAGGGCGGGCACCAGGAGGGTCGCGAGATCGGTGGCCGACACGCCCTGGGGAGTGCTGTACGAGAGGTCCACCGCGCCGACCGTGCGCCCGTCGTAGCCCGTCGCCCGGCTCCAGACCACGGCGAGGACGACGGCCAGCAGGGCGCCGGGGAACAGCGACCAGACGCGCCGGCTGCCGAGCATCAGCGTCATCGCGACCAGTCCGACGACCAGGTCGGTCCAGCTCCACGCTGCGGGGTCGGCCAGCGCCCGGACGGCGCCCACCAAGGGGTTGGCCGAGTCGCCCTGCATCCCGAGGAGGGCCGGCACCTGGGTCCCGATGATCAGGAGCGCCGCCGCGGTCGTGAAGCTGACCACGACGGGCTGGGACATCAGGTAGGCGATCGGGCCGCCGCCGAGGAGGCCGAGCAGGACCCGCACCATGCCGACCAGGACGGCGAGCACGGCCGCGAGCGCGGCGAAGCGCAGCGTCTCCGGTCGCGCGAGGGGCTCCAGTGCGCCGAACGTCAGCAGGCTGGTCACCGCGACCGGGCCGGTCTGCAGGTACGGGGAGGACCCGACCAGCGCCCCGGCGATGGGCGCGGCCACGGCGGCGTACAGGCCGTAGACGGGATCGAGTCCGGCGATCGTCGCATAGGCGAGCGCCTGCGGGACCAGCACCAGCGCGACGGTCACACCGGCGACGACGTCACCCCGCGCCGATGGCACGATCCGTGGGCGCATCTGCTCAGACGACGCTGAGGGGCAGCGGTCGTCCCACGATGCTGCGCCGGACGACGGGCAGGCCGGCGGCCATCCGAGACAGCTCCTGGGCCGCGGACGAGGCGGGTGCCGACAGGACCACGGGCGTCCCCGCGTCGCCGCCCTCGCGGACGGCCAGGTCGAGCGGGACCTGAGCGAGCAGGGGGGCCCCGATCGTGTCCGCGAGCTGCCGGCCACCGCCGGACCCGAAGAGCGGCGTGCTCTCGTGGCACGAGCCGCACACGAGGGCGGACATGTTCTCCACCACCCCGGCGATCGGCATCCGGGCGTCCAGCGCCATCCGGCCGACCCGCTCCGCCACGGTCCGCGCGGCCGGCTGCGGGGTCGTCACCGCGACCAGCTGGGCGTCCGGGACCAGCTCGAGCAGCGAGATCGTGACGTCCCCGGTGCCGGGCGGCAGGTCGACGAGCAGGACGTCGAGCTCGCCCCAGTGGACGTCGCCGAGGAACTGCTCGATCGCCTTGTGGAGCATCGGCCCGCGCCACACGACCGGCTCCTGGTCGTCGACGAAGAAGCCGACCGACATGAGCGCGACACCGTGCGCCTCGACCGGGAGCATCAGGCCCTTCAGCGCGACCGGCGCGCGGCGTACGCCGAACAGGTGCGGCATGGAGTAGCCCCACACGTCGGCGTCGAGGACCCCGACCCGCTTGCCCTGCCGGGCCAGCGCCACCGCCAGGTTGGCGGTCACCGTGGACTTCCCCACCCCGCCCTTGCCGCTCGCCACGGCGTAGACCTGGGTGGTCGAGCGGGAGCCGAAGGGATGGCCCGCCTCGCGGCCGCCCCGCAGCCGAGAGGCCAGGTCCAGGCGCTCGCGGTCCGACATCGCACCGAACCTCACCTCGACCCGCGCCACCCCGACGAGGGCCCCCACCGCGGCGGTGACGTCGCGGCTCAGCGTCTCGCGCAACGGGCAGGTCGGCGTGGTCAGCCGCACCTCGACGGTGACCGTGCCGGAACGGTCGGCCGAGACCTCGCCGACCATCCCGGCGTCGGGCAGCGGCAGCTGCAGCTCCGGGTCCATGACGGTGCCCAGGGCGGCGTGCACGGCCGCGAGGTCGACGTCCGCGGCCGTGCGGTCACGGCCCAGCAGCCTCATCGCGTCGCTCCGGCCGCCGCGAACCGGTAGGCCTTGCGTTTGGGGGTCACGTGCCGCATCAAGAACTCGGGGCGGCGCTGCCCGTCCGGCCCGGGACCCGGTCGCGCGATGGCCAGCCAGCGCCGGTAGGCCTCGCGCGACTTGTTCACGTCGACCTCCACGTCGCCGTACCGGTCACCCTCGTGCGCCTTCTCGATGCGCACCTTCTGGTGCCAGCAGTGCATGCCCGAGACCGGGTCCGGCTGCACCGGGAACGCCAGGTTCTGGTGCACGCCGGGGTCGTCCCAGTAGATCCGCTCGGAGTCCGGATCCTCGCTGGTGAAGGGCTTGACGGTGTCGACGTACCGCAGCTTCCAGACCCCCTCGTCGCTGCGCTGCAGGTCCACCTTGCCCATCACCCAGCGGCTCCCGGGATGGCCGTCCTGCATCCAGCGGCCCATGTGGTGGGAGAGGCCCACGACGCCCGGCCGGATCGCCTCGGTCGCCCAGGCCCGGACCACGAAGTGGCCGATCTCCGTGGTGACCCGGACCAGGTCGCCGGTGCCGACGTCCAGCGCGGCAGCGTCCGCGGTGTTGAACCACAGCGGGTGCGTGTTGGCGATCTCGTTGAGGTACTTGGCGTTGCCGGACCGGGTGTGCACCAGGGTGGGGAGCCGGAAGTTCGGCATCAGCACGAACTCCTGGTCGGCACGGTCGATCCGGGTGGCGGCGACGTGGGACTCGATGTAGCCCGGGGTGGCATGCTCCGGCCAGCCCCAGTCCGCGAGGGTCGTGGAGTACAGCTCGAGCTTGCGCGACGGCGACAGCCAGCCCGCCGTCCTGGTGCCGTCCTCGTGCACGAGGCCGACCGCGCCGGCCTCGCCGACCAGCGGCGGCTGGCTCTCCAGGGTGACCGGCTTGCGCAGGACGCCGTTCTCGTCGGGGACCGCGCCTTCGAGCTCGGCCGCGCTGAGCGGTCGCTCGTCGAGCCGGTACAGGTCGCGCGCCACCTCGAACACGCCGTACCTGCGCATGTACTGCAACGGTGACAGGCCCTGTGCCCGCGCGGCCTCCGGCAGGCCTGGGACGTTGGTGGAGAAGACCGTCTCGTAGTACTCGTCCTGGGTCATCCGCTCCCCGGGGCGGTCCGGGGACTCGAAGTAGCGGCGGATGCCCAGCGAGCCGTCGGGGTCGATCTGCCAGGACAGCTCGAACCAGAACTCGTTCTCCTCCCAGACCTCACCGGGGTTGGTGTCGCGGCTGTCGCGGTAGGGGATGCCGCGCCGCTCCATCGCCACCCGGGTCACCGGCTGGCGGAAGGCCAGCCACTTGGAGGTGTGCGTCTCGAAGGACATCGTGTCGTGGCGTTCCGACGCGTGGCCCATGGGCAGCACGTAGTCGGCGAAGGCCGCGGACTCGCTCCAGGTCGGGGTGAGCGCGACGTGCAGGCCGATCTTCGATTCGTCCTTGAGCACGTCGATCCAGGTGAACCCGTCGGGGTTGACCCACAGCGGGTTGTAGACCCGGCTGAAGTAGACCTCCAGCCTCCCGCGGCCCTCCTGGAGCAGGTGCGGCAGCAGCGTCGACATCTCGTTCGTCGTCAACGGGTACTCGATCGGCCACAGCAGCTCGCTCCAGGCCTCGTTCGCCTCGGGCATCAGCGGATGGTGGGCGATGATCTTGTCCCAGCCGTTGGGGTGGGTGCCACCCGCGGTGCCGACGCTGCCGGTCAGCACGTTGAGGAAGAACAGCGACCTGGTGATCTGCCAGCCGCCGAGGTTGCCGGCCGCGGCCGAGCGCCACGTGTGGGTGGCGAGCCGGGTGCCGCCATCGGCCACCATCCGGGCCAGGGCCTCGAGCTGCTCGACCTCGACGTGGGCCACCTCCGCGGCGTACTCGAAGGTGTAGCGCGCGTAGTCCTCGGTGAGCCGGGCCAGGAACGCGTCGAAGTCCTTCGGTGTCCCGGGATGCAGCCGCTCGAGGTACACGTCCCAGTTCACCCAGCGCCGGATGAACTCACGGTCGATGCTCCCGGTGCGCAGCAGGTAGGAGGCCACGGCCAGGAAGATCGCTCCCTCGCTGCCCGGCCACGGCGCGATCCACAGGTCGGCGTGCGAGGCGGTGTTCGAGAGCCGCAGGTCCAGCACCGCGATCTTGGCGCCGTTCTGCTTGGCCTCCATGATCCGCTGGGCGTGCGGGTTGAAGTAGTGGCCGGTCTCCAGGTGCGAGGACAGCAGCAGGATCGTCTTGGCGTTGGCGTAGTCCGGCGACGGCCGGTCGTAGCCCATCCAGTGGGTGTAGCCGCTGCGCCCGCCCGACGAGCACACGTTGGTGTGGCTGTTGTGCCCGTCGACGCCCCAGGCCTGGAGCACCCGCTCGACGAAGCCGTCCTCACCCGGACGACCCACGTGGTACATCACCTCGTCGCGCCGGTCCTCGACGATCGCGCCCCGGATCCGGGTCGCGATGTCGGTCAGCGCCTCCTCCCAGCTCACCTGCTCGAACTGCCCCGAGCCGCGCTCCCCGACCCGGCGCAGCGGGTGCAGGATCCGCTCCGGGTCGTGGACCTGGTTGATCGTGGCCGGGCCCTTGGCGCAGTTGCGGCCGCGGGACCCCGGGTGGGCCGGGTTGCCCTCGAACTTCTTGATCGAGAGGTCCTCGTGGTCGACGTAGGCCAGCAGCCCGCACGACGACTCGCAGTTGAAGCAGATCGTCGGGATCAGGGAGTAGGTGTGCGGGACCTTGCGCGGATGGGCCTTGGCGTCGTACTCGACGTGGTGGTCCCAGTCCTCGACCGGCGGGAAGTTGCGCAGTCCCTCGTGGCGGCGGGCGCCGGGCAGGTTCACGGGCGGGTTCACAGGTGCTCCGTTCGTGGTCATGACAGCGGCGGGTCCTGGCCCGCGCGGACGAAGGCGCTCTCGTAGGCGACCAGCGCCGGCTGTACGGCGATGCCCGCCACGACCAGGAGGCCGACGGGCAGCCCGCCCCAGGTCAGGGCTCCGAGCACCACGGCCGCAGCGGCCGGAAGCACCGCGCCGAGCCAGAACAGGCGAGCGTAGCGGCCGCGGGTGACGATGTGCGCGGCGACGGTCGCCTGCCGGCTCGCGTGCCCGCCGGCGTACTCGACGCCGAGCATGAGCAGGTGCGCGGCCGTCGAGAGCACGAACGCGACCGTGACCATCTCCCAGGCCGGGTCCGAGAGGTCGGCGAACAGCCCGGCGACGGCCAGCGCGCCGCTGCCGACCATCACGGCCTGGACGACCAGGTGCCAGAACAGCAGCGGCGACTGCCACAGGTCCCGGCCCTCGGCCTGGCCGAAGAGGAACGCGGTGTAGGCCGCCATCAGGGCGCTCACCGGGAGCCCGACCCAGGCCAGCGTCGTCATCGCCCAGCCGAGGTCGAGAGCGACGGCGAGCATCCACAAGACCGCGCCCCCGGAGAACACGGTGAGGACGTAGGCGCCGATCACCAGCCAGGAGGTCCAGTTCGACTTCAAGAAGATGTAGAGGAACCGCTCGGGACGCTTGAGGTCCCAGACGAGCAGCACGCCGGTCGTCGCCGCGCCGAACAGGCCCAGGACCGGGGCGACGTAGTCGCCGACGGGGCCCAGCCCGATGCCCATCAGGTGGGCCAGCAGTGCGAGGCCGAGGGCGCCGGCCCCGACGCCCTTGGTCCACAGGTAGGTGACGACCTTCCAGCCCCAGGGGCGCGGGTGCGCGGTGTTGAGCGTGGTGCGGGCGCCGGTGACCGGGTCCCGGTCGACGTCGCCGGCGATCGCCAGTCGCTGGGCGTCCGGCTTCGCCCAGATGTAGGTGTCGTCGACGGGGGCCGCCAGCGGGTCCAGGACGGCCCGGTCGGCACCGAGGTAGAACACGTTGGGGCCGGTGTTCTGCTCCGGCGAGCGCACGGCCGTCTCCTGGGTGGCGACGAGCCTCGCGATGCCGCTCGACGGGTCGTCCAGGTCGCCGACCCAGATCGAGTGGGTCGGGCAGACGACCACACAGGCGGGCTCGAGCCCCTCGTCGACCCGGTGCGCACACATGTTGCACTTGGCCGCGGTGTGCGTCTCGGCGTCGATGTAGATGGCGTCGTACGGGCAGGCCTGCATGCAGGACTTGCATCCGATGCACCGCTCGTTGTCGAAGTCGACGATGCCGTCCTCGCGCTTGAACAACGCCTGGGTGGGGCAGATCTTGACGCACGGGGCGTCGGTGCAGTGGTTGCAGCGCATCACCCCGAACGAGCGGGTGGTGTCGGGGAAGGTGCCGCCGTCGACGTACTTCACCCAGGTGCGGAACTGGCCGAGCGGCACCTCGTGCTCGGTCTTGCAGGCGACCGTGCAGGCGTGGCAGCCGATGCAGGTGCGCTGGTCGATGGCGAACCCGTACTGCACCCGCGACTCACGCCTTCCGGATGTAGTAGCGGTACACGCCGTCCTCGGCCCGGGTCTCGAGCAGCTCGTGGCCGGTGTCCTTGGCCCACGCGGGGATGTCGCTCTTCGAGCCGCCGTCGGTGGCCTCTACGAGCATGATCTCGCCGGCGGCGATCTGCTTGATCCCCTTCGAGGTGAGGAGGACCGGCATCGGGCACTTCTTGCCCTTGGCGTCGATGGTGAGGCTGATCTGGTGCTCCATGGTGGCTCCCTGGTCAGGTGAGGCGATCGCGTCAGATGAAGAGGTTGATCTGGGACTTGCTCATCTCGGAAAGGGCCGTCGCTGCCCCCACCGGGGTGCCGACGCCGTCGATGAGCTGGTCCTGGCGGAGCCCCAACATCTCCATGGTCATTTCGCACGGCCACAGGTTCACGTCGAGCTCGAGGCACATGTCGAGGAGCTCCTTGGGGTCGGTGACCTTGTCGTCACGCGCGAGCTTCTTCATCATCCAGGGGCCGGCGCCGGCCATCTGGAGCTTGGAGAGCTTCATGTGGCTGATCCCGGGCCGGTTCATCCCGGCCAGCGCCTTGGTCATCGTGTTCTTGCCGGTGATCCGGACGTCGTCGCGCACCAGGGGGAAGAGCCCCCAGAACGTGAAGAAGATCGTGGTTCGCATGCCGTACGCGGCGCCGGTGGAGCCCAGGATCAGCGTGGGCCACATCTTGTCCAGATCGCCGCTCCACGCGACGATCGTCATCCTCTCGGGTGCTTCCTCACTCGTCGGTTCGCTCATCGGCGGCGTCCTTTCACCTTGGGGGACTGGATACTTCGACGGCCATTGCGCGGTGTGACCCAGGACACTACATTCATGAGTGCGCATATAACAACCCTGATCGATACCAGATCCGTAGGAGTTGCGATGGCCGACACCATCACCCCGCTCGCGCTGTTCCACGCGATCAATGCGGGCGACGTCAGCGAGATCCTCGACGTCCGGAACATCGACGAGTTCGAGGCCAGCAAGGTGGAGGCGAACCGTCCCGTCGCCACTCGCAACGTCCCGGTCTACCGGGTCTTCGAGGACCTCGAGGCGGAGGCCGGCCGCACCCGCGAGGAGGCGATCGTGATCTGCGGACAGGGCAACGGCTCGCAGCTGGTGGCCGAGGAGTTCGAGGACCTCGGCCGGCGAGCCCGGTCCCTCGAGGGCGGCACGGACGCCTGGAACCGGCTCCTGGTGCCGATCGAGATCACCGGCCTGCCCGGCCCGGTGCGGGTGTGGCAGTTCCTACGGCCGGCCAAGGCGTGCTTGTCCTACGTCGTCGGCGTCCCCGGCCAGCACTGCATCGTCGTGGACCCCTCGCGCCAGCCGCAGCCCTACCTCGACCTCGCGTCCGAGCACGGGATGTCGGTGACCCACGTGGTGGACACCCACGTGCACGCCGACCACGTCAGCGGCGGACCCCGGCTCGCGGCCGACCTGGGCGTGGAGTACCACCTGCCGCCCGAGGACGCGGGCGGCGTGGTCCCGTTCCCCAACCGGCCGTTGAAGGACGGCGACGTCCTCGACCTCGGGGATGCCCAGGTCCGGGTGATGAGCATGCACCTGCCCGGCCACACCCCCGGCACGATCGCGCTGCTCGTCAGCGACAGCGTCCTGCTCGTGGGTGACACGGTCTTCGTCCGTGGGCTCGGCCGCCCCGACCTGACCGGCCAGGCCGACGAGCTCGCCCGCGACCTCTTCCGCAGCGTGCACGAGCGTCTGCGCCCGCTGCCCGCGCAGACGCTGATCGCCCCGGCGCACTGGTCGACGGCGGAGGAGGTGAACGCCGACGGTCTGGTCGTGACGTCGCTGGCGGACGTGTTCACCGCGACCCTGCTCAACGAGAAGGCCATGGAGAGGTTCGTCGAGGAGATCGTCACCTCGCTGCCCGCGGCCCCGGACTCCTACGACACCATCCGGCGGATCAACGCCGGCCAGGTCGCACCGCCGGAGGACGAGGTCGACATCCTCGACGTGGGCCGCAACCAGTGCGCGGCGTCGACGTCGCTGGTCTGATGCGGTCCGAGCCCGGGTCGTCGTCCGGTCCGGCCGAGCACCGCCGGCTGGACGAGGTCGGGGCTGCGCCGGACTACCGCTTCACGCTGGCCAACGAGCGCACCTTCCTGGCCTGGGTGCGCACCGCGCTGGCGCTGATGGCGGCCGGCATCGCCCTGGTCCAGTACGGACCCGGCCCAGCGGCGGCTCGGCACGCCCTGGGCCTGTTGCTGATCGTGCTCGGCGGCCTGCTCGCCGGCGCCTCCTACCAGCAGTGGGAGCGGGCCGAGCGTGCGATGCGCGTCGGGGCCACCCTCCCGCGCTCGCCGGTCCCGCGGCTGGTCGCCGGCGTGCTGACCGTGGCCGCTGCCGTCGCGCTGGTGCTGACGGTCATCGAGATGGCCACGTCGTGATGCGAGCGCGAAGCGGCCTGCAGCCCGAGCGCACGGCGATGGCCTGGCGGCGCACCGCCCTGGGCATCGGCGGTGTGTCCGCCCTGCTCGTGCACCACGCCGAGGGCCGGGTCGCGCTCGCTGTTCCGGGAGGCGTCGGCCTGGCGGGCGCGCTGGTCCTGCTGGTGCTCGTCGAGCAGCGGTACCAGCGCACGATCCGCAAGGTGTCCGCCGGCGACTCGCCGATGGGACCCGGGCTGGTGCGGTGGACCGCGTTCAGCACGGTGCTGCTGTCGTTGGCCGCCACCGGCGTCGTCGTGGGCACCGCGGCCTGGCACGGCTAGCTCACACTAGACTCCTGTCTCGACGGTGCACGAGCTGCGGAGGAGGGAGTGCCGGTGGACCGAGACGTCGCAGCCGAGCTGCACGAGCTGCACGCCCGCGTGTGCAAGGCCATCGCGGACCCCAAGCGGCTGCTGATCATCAACGAGCTGCGTGACGGCGAGCTGTCGGTCGGTGACCTGTCCGAGGCGCTCGCGATCAGCCACTCCAACGCCAGCCAGCACCTGGCCGTCCTGCGCGATCGCGGCATGGTGACGACCCGACGGGTCGGCACGACCGTTTACTACAGCCTGCGCAGCACCAAGATCGTCCAGGCGGTCGACCTGCTGCGCGAGTTCCTCGCCGACGACCTGGCCGAGCGCGGACGGCTCGGTGACGTGATCGCCGGCTGACGGGGCTGGGCGGGAGCAGACACTGACGGTGCCGGCCGTCAGCCGTGGACTTGTCGCCTGGGGGCTTGCTGCGTCTCGAGGACCAGTTTCAGTGAACCTTCACACAACCGCCATCGGTGTCGCGGGGTGGATGGGGCATCGTCGACTCATCAGGCAGATCGACGGAGGCTGACGATGATGTGGTGGAACCAGGGACCAGGTTGGGGCGGCTGGCTGACCATGACGCTGATCATGGTGGCCTTCTGGTCGCTCGGGATCGCTGCGGTGGTCACGCTCTGGCGGAGCGGGCACGACGGCGGCCGCACCGATGTGCCTCGCGATCACGATCCGCTGGCGATCCTGGACGGGCGATTCGCCCATGGCGAGATCGACGCGGCGGAGTACAGCGCTCGACGCGGCACGCTGCTGGGCGCGGTTGATCGATGACGGTCGACCGGCGAGATCAGGGGCGCGTGGCGAGCAGGGTCGGACGACGCAGCGTCCTCTTCGGGGCCGGCGGCCTCGGGGTGCTCGCCGCCGGCGGGATCGGCATCCTCAAGGCGACCGGCGGGCCGTCCTCGGGGGACGCGGTCGACGCCGGCTCTGCGGCGGTGCGTCGCGCAGAGGCGGAGCGCCGTCCGGCAGGCCAGCGAACGGTGACCGCCGACCTCCGGGTGCAGAGCGCCACGGTGTCCCTCGGTGGCCTGGTGGTGCCCACCTGGGCGTACGGAGACTCCGTGCCCGGGCCGCTGATCCGGGCCACGGCGGGTGACCTGTTGAAGGTGAACGTCGACAACGCGCTCGGCTCGGAGACGAGTGTCCACTGGCACGGCATCGCGTTGCGCAATGACATGGACGGCGTGCCCGGCATCACCCAGCGTCCCATCGCGGCGGGGTCGCGGTTCACCTATGAGTTCACCGTTCCTGACCCCGGGACCTACTTCTACCACCCCCACACCGGCGTGCAGCTGGACCGCGGACTGTACGGCGTGCTCGTCGTCGACGACCCGGCCGAGCCGGGTGCCTACGACCAGGAGTGGGTCGTGGTGCTCGACGACTGGGTCGACGGCACCGGCACCACCCCTGACGCAATCCTGGAGGAACTGCTGGCCACCACCGGGTCGTCCGGCATGGACGGCATGGACGGCATGGACGGCATGGACGGCATGGACGGCATGGACGGCATGGACGGCATGGACGGCATGGACGGCATGGAGGGGATGCACGGGATGCCGGGCATGGGTGAAGCCATGCAATCGCCCCTGCTCGGCGGGGCGGGCGACGTCACCTACCCGCACTACCTCGTCAATGGTCGGACGCCCGGGGCGCCGGCAACCTTGACTGGAGAGCCCGGGCAGCGAGTCCGGATCCGGATCATCAACGCCGGCTCCGACACCGCCTTCCGGCTTGCGATCGGGGGACATCGGCTGACCGTCACCCACAGCGACGGCTTCCCGGTCCAGGAACAGGCCACGGACGCACTGCTGATCGGGATGGGCGAGCGGTACGACGTCGTGGTCACCCTTGCCGACGGCGCCTTTCCGCTGGTCGCCTCCGCCGAGGGCAAGGCGGGTCAGGGTCTCGCGGTGGTGCGGACCGGCAGCGGGCGGGCGCCACGCGGAGACGTCCGCGTTGCGGAGCTCGACGGCCAGGTCCTGCTCGGCACCGACCTGGTTGCGACAGAGGCTTCCCGGCTGCCGAGCAGGGAGGTGGACCGGAGTATCGACCTCGTTCTCGGTGGCACCATGGCACCGTATCGATGGACGATCAACGGCGAGGTGTTCCCCGACGCACGCCCGCTGGAGGTCGTCGAGGGCGAACGCATCCGGCTGCGCTTCGAGAACCGCACCATGATGTTCCACCCCATGCACCTGCACGGCCATACCTATGGGCAGGTCCGCGGCGGCGCCCGCAAGGACACCACGATCGTGCGGCCGATGCAGACCGTCGAGGTCGACTTCGACGCCACGAACCCGGGGCAGTGGGCGGCACACTGCCACAACATCTATCACGCCGAGTCCGGAATGATGACGACCGTCTCCTACCGGACCTGACGGCTTGCGCACGAGCTGCCGCGTAGCGATCCGAGCACGGATCCAGCGACCCGCCGGTCAGCTGATGAACCAACGTGGTCGTGAAGCCGATCCCCAGGCGCAGCGTTGCGAGAAGTGCTGCGAGGGTCGCGACGACACCGAATGGGTTGTAGCGCTAGGTGCTAGGCCGCGGCGAGGTCTCCCTGCGCGGTCAGCCGTGCCGCCCGCGTGCGCCGCAGAACGGATCCATGACTCCCATGCGGTGCAACGGACCGTGCAGGTCGACAAACAGAGGGCAGGCCGAAGACCGCCATCAGCTCGGCGAGAGCCAACCCGACGACGCCGACGATCGTGACCCACTGAGGCGGTCGGTCGGGCCCCCAGGTGAGCGTGATGACCCTGGTGTTGTGGCGCACCTTAGATCCGTGGCTTCGGGTCGAGCATGATGCCTCCGAGGATCGCGAGCACGATGGCTGTCGGATACCCGAGCAGGGTGTCCTGCCAACCCATCGGGATCGGGATGGGGCGCCATCCGGCATGCGCCACCAGGTGCTGTGCCGCGACGAGTCCGGCGAGGCCGAACAGCGTCCACGAGGCCAGGCGTCGCTTCGTCCAGTTGGACAGCTGCTTGTCGATGTCGCTCCTCTTTGCGCGGCGTAGGCCGGCCATGGCGCGAGACCTCCTCAACCCTCAGGACTCCGGGTCGGGGCGCGGCGCCTCGGGCCCCGGCAGGTGGTGGGCATGGGCGTCGTGGACGCCCGCGGGGTCCTCCTCGGCGCTGCCCTGACGGCCGTGGCCACCACATCCGCCGTGCCCGCCGTGCCCGCCGTGCCCGCCGTGCCCGCCGTGCCCGCCGTGCCCGAGGTGCCCGAGGTGCATGAAGACCATGCCGCCGGCCACCAGGATCCAGATCCAGTTGGCGCCGATGAACTCGAACATCGTGACCTCCTCCAGTCGTCCTGACCCTCAGCCTCTCCGACCGACGTCGAGGAGGGCCGTAGGTGGGATGAAGGTTTGCTGTAGGCGGCCCGTGCTTCATGAGATCTTCACCGGCGCACGGTCGGATCCTCATCTGTGTGCGCTTGAATGACATATACCGCTAGGGGGTATGGGTATATACCTACGTGGGGGCGGCCCGAGGCTCGGCGGGCCGGAGTCAACACACGTACGAGGAGAGGCTGATCATGGATCTCGTTGATGTTCTGGTCGTCGGCAGCGGTCTGGTACTGACCGCCCTGCTGGCCGGGTTCTTCTTCGGTCCGAAGAAGACGAGCAGGGCTGCGGTCGGTGATGGCGTGCAGCTGGTGACGGTCGTCGTGAAGGGCGGTTATAGCCCGGACACAGTCGAGGTCCGCGCCGGGATGCCGGTGCGCCTGTCGTTCGACCGGCAGGAGAGCGGGGACTGCTCGTCGCGGGTGGTGTTCCCCGACTTCAAGATCAACCAGCTGCTGCCCGCCCACGAGACGACGACGGTGGAGTTCCTTCCTGAGGAGACCGGTGAGTTCTCCTTCGCGTGCGGCATGAACATGCTCCGCGGTCACATCAGGGTCGTGGGCGGCGCTGACGAGGATGGAGGCTCCGCGGTCGCGGTCGCGGTCGCGGTGGCCGACCGCCCGCACGGTGAGGGAGCAACGGATGCCCACGTCCACGACCCGATCACGGCCGAGCACGATCACCACGTCGACGGGAGAGCCCCGGTCGCGGCACCTGCTCTGGACCTGGTCGGCGACTCCGAGGACCCGGAGGCGCGCGAGCGGGCGGCCGAGATCAAGGACCTGGGCCACAGGGTCCTGCTCGGCGCGATCCTGACCGTTCCGGTGCTGTTCGCTGTCATGGCGGAGGAGCTCTTCGGCGCCACCTGGGTCCCGTCGCTGCTGATGAACGACTACATCCAGCTGGGGCTGATCGCCCCGGTGTTCCTCTACACCGGCTGGCCCATCCACAAGACCGGATGGTTGGCGCTGTCCCACCGGACAGCGGACATGAACTCGCTCATCACGCTGGGCACCATCGCGGCCTTCGGCTACAGCCTCGTGGTGACCTTCGCCCCGGCCGTCATCCCAGCGGATGCCCGCGAGGTGTACTACGAGGCCGTCGGTGTCATCCTCACCCTGATCCTGCTGGGCCGGCTGCTGGAGACCAAGGCGAAGGCCGGGACCGGGGAGGCCATCCGCACCCTGATCGGACTCCAGCCCCGCACCGCGCGGGTGGTTCGCGGCGGCGAGGAGATGGAGGTCGCGATCGACGAGGTCGTCGTGGGTGACGTCGTCGTCGTACGGCCCGGTGAGAAGCTGCCCGTCGATGGCGAGGTCCTGGACGGCAGGTCCGCGGTGGACGAGTCCATGGTCACCGGCGAGCCGATCCCGGTCACGAAGACGGTCGGCGACACGGTCATCGGTGCCACCATCAACCAGACAGGGACGTTCCGGTACGCCGCCACGAAGGTCGGCGCCGAGACGATGCTCGCGCAGATCATCAGGTTGGTGCGAGAGGCGCAGGGCTCGCGGGCCCCGATCCAGCGGCTGGTGGACAAGGTCTCCAGCTACTTCGTACCCGTGGTCATCGCGATCGCGGTCTGGACCTTCGTCGTCTGGGCACTGGTCGGCCCGCCGCCGGCGTTCGTCTTCGCCCTCGTCGCTGCCGTTTCCGTGCTGATCATCGCGTGCCCCTGCGCCCTGGGACTGGCCACACCGCTGTCGATCACCGTCGGCACCGGCAAGGGCGCGACCGCGGGCATCCTGATCCGCTCCGCAGAGGCGCTGGAGACGGCCCACAAGCTCGACACCGTGGTGCTCGACAAGACCGGAACGATCACGAAGGGCGCTCCTGCGCTCACCGATGTGCTGCCCGCCGGAGGATTCACGGAGGAGGAGCTGCTGACGCTCGTAGCCGCGGTGGAGCGGTCCTCAGAGCACCCGCTGGCGACGGCAATCGTGTCCGGAGCGCTCGAGCGCGGGCTGGAGCTCCCGGAGACCACGGCCTTCGGGTCGGTGACGGGCCAAGGTGTGCGCGCCTTGGTGGGCGGGCGTGAGGTGCTGGTCGGCAACCACCGGATGCTGGCGGCCGCAGGAGTCACGGCCGATCGCGCTGACGGCAACCGGCTCGCCAGCGACGGCAAGACGCCGATGCTGGCAGTCGTGGACGGCCGGTTCGCCGGCGTCATCGGGGTCGCGGACACTCTCAAGGACGGCTCTGCGGCGGCCGTCGCCGCGTTGCAGGCCCGCGGGATCGACGTGGTGATGATGACCGGGGACAACCGGGCCACCGCCGCCGCGATCGCCCGACAGGTGGGCATCCGCCGGGTCGTGGCAGAGGTGATGCCGGAGCACAAGGCCGCAGAGGTCCGGCGGCTCCAGGCCGAGGGCCGCGTCGTCGGCATGGTCGGTGACGGCATCAACGACGCCCCCGCGCTGGCGCAGGCGGATGTCGGCTCGGCGATCGGCACCGGCACGGATGTGGCGATCGAGTCCTCCGACATCACGCTGATCTCTGGAGCGCTGTCCGGAGTGGTCACCGCCGTGGACCTCTCGCGGGCCACCATGCGCAACATCCACCAGAACCTGGTGTTCGCGTTCATCTACAACGGCTTGGGCATCCCGATCGCCGCCGGTGTGTTGTACCCGGCGTTCGGTCTGACGCTGAGTCCAATGCTCGCCGCGGCCGCGATGGCGCTGTCCTCGCTGTCCGTGGTGACCAATGCCAACCGGCTGCGTGGGTTCACCCCGCGCGCCGTAGCCGACGTCGCCCAGGTTGCCGCCACCGACCCGGTGGTGGAAGTAGGGCGCGATGAAGAACAGGAGGAGCCCATGTCCCAGAAGGTCACTGACCCGGTGTGTGGGATGAGCATCGATCCGGCGTCCTCGGCGGCCAGCGCTGAGCACGACGGCAACACGTACTACTTCTGCTCCACCCACTGTGCGGAGAGCTTCAAGGCAGATCCGGCGAAGTACGCCGGCGCGGTGGCGCAGTAGCGAAGTCGCAGCGACGCCGGGATGGTCGTCGGTCGTCACCCCGTCCGGACGGCCGTCCCGGCTCACCGGAGGAGGACGCCGTGAGCAATCCAGGACCTGCCAAGAAGGACCTGGTCATCCGGCTCCGACGGATCGAGGGACAGGTCCGCGGCATCGCCCGGATGGTCGAGGACGAGACCTACTGCATCGAGGTGCTGACCCAGATCTCGGCGGCCTCACGTGCCCTGCAAGGCGTCGCTCTGGCGGCGCTCGCCGACCACATGAGCGACTGCCTCGTCGAGGCGGCCCGAGCCGGCGGTGCGGAGCGGGACGCCAAGCTCAGGGAAGCTGCTGACGCGATCGCCCGCCTGGTCCGGAGCTGACAACCCGATGGCCGACCGGCAACAGCGGGCCACCTCGGCGAGCGGGGTGGAGCACCGGCCGCGGCCCGGTCGGATGGTGTGGATCACCGCTTCTTGGGGTGCGTGCTTCGTGGCCATCGAGTGGGGTCTGCGGGACGCGCCCGTGCTGTGGTACGCCGCCCTGCGAGCCGTGCTCGCCGGTGCCGTCCTGGTCGCCGTGGGAACCGCCCGGGGGCGTCCGACCCCGTCGTTGCCCCGGGACTGGGGCTGGATCGTGGGGTTGGGGCTGATGAATGTCACCGTCGCCTTCGCCGCCATGTTCGCCGGGGTGGCCGGGGGAACGACCGGCGCCGCCTCAGTGCTCGCCAACGCCCAACCTCTGCTGATCCTGCTGCCGGCATGGTGGCTCTATGGCGAGAGGCTGTCGGTCCTCACGAGCCTCGCGCTGGTGGTCGGCTTCGCCGGCCTCGTCCTCGTTGCCGTACCCGGCGGAGGTGGCAGCGGCGCCATGCTCTCGCTGCTGTCCGCGGTGGCTGTCACGGCCGGGACCCTCATGTCGCGGCGCTTGGCGAACGTCGACGCGGTGCTTCTCACGGGTTGGCACCTTCTGATCGGCGGTGCTGCGCTGGTGGGACTCGCCATGGCCGTGGAGGGAGCGCCGGCGATCGCGTGGACCCCCAGGTTCGTCCTCTCGTTGCTCTTCCTAGCGTTGGTGGGCACCGCAGGTACGACGGTGGCGTGGTTCGTCGAGGTCCGGCGCTCGCGGTTCGACCAGCTGACCGCATGGACGTTCCTGACGCCTGTCGTCGGGGTCGTGCTCGCGGTGGCGGTGCTCGGCGAGCGCCCCGCGGGGTGGACGGGTGTCGGCCTGGTCGTGGTCCTGATCGCCATGTGGGTCGTTCTGAGACCAGCCGCCGCGCGGTTCGACGCGGGAGACGAGCCACCTGTCCGAGAGGGCGATCGGCGGCCTGGACCCCGGCAAGCGGTCACCCGAACGGCAGCGGCTCCGGTGCCAGCGAGACCGCCTTGGCGCGGGCCGCGGTGAGCCGGCGGCGGTGGTGCTGGCGGCAGAGCACCTCGTAGGCAACATCGGCCGGCGGCTCGTCGATCGCGTCGACGTCGCCGACCACGATCACCTCGCCCTCGACCACCATCACGCCGTTCTC
The DNA here is from genome assembly GCF_000015265.1 of Nocardioides sp. JS614. NCBI lineage: Bacteria > Bacillati > Actinomycetota > Actinomycetes > Propionibacteriales > Nocardioidaceae > Nocardioides > Nocardioides sp. JS614. Next base: position 3,100,992 of record NC_008699.1, on the reverse strand, counting down.
CGTGCGGGCGTTGTGGGTGGCGCGCTTGCCGCACCAGCACAGCGCCTCCACCTGGAGCACGTTCATCCGGTCGGCCAGCTCGACCAGCCGGGCACTGCCCTCGAAGAGCTGCGTGCGGAAGTCGGTGAGGATGCCGAACGCGAACACGTCCAGCTGCAGCTCGTCGACGACCTTCGCGAGCTGGTCGATCTGGTCGCGGGAGTAGAACTGGGCCTCGTCGCAGATCAGGTAGTCGATCCGGCCGCCCTGGGTGAGCGAGCTGACGACGTAGCGCCAGAAGTCGAAGTCCCGGTCGACCTCGATCGCGTCGTGGGTCAGGCCCAGGCGGCTGGACAGCGTGGCCGCGCCGGCGCGGTCGAGCGTGGTGAACAGCCGGCCCACCCGCCCGCGGGCCGCGTGGTTGTGGTTGGTCTGGAGCGCCAGCGTGCTCTTGCCCGAGTCCATGGTGCCGGTGAAGAAGTGCAGTTCAGCCACGGGGCGAATCCTGTCACGCCGACCCCTCGGCCAGGATGGGTCCATGCCTTCGCTCCTGATCTCCCCGCTGATCACCGCCGCCGAGCTGTCCGCCGTGCTCGGCTCGGTCACGGTGCTGGACGTCCGCTACCGGATGGGCGGGCCGGGCGGGCCGGCCGAGTTCGGGGCCGGGCACGTCCCGGGGGCGGCGTACGTCGACCTCGACACCGACCTGGCCGCGCCGCCGGGCGCGGGCGGTCGGCATCCGCTGCCGGCTCCTGCGGACTTCGAGGCGGCGATGCGCCGCGTGGGCGTGCGCGAGGGCCGACCGGTGGTCGTGTACGACGACTGGTCCGGCCTCGCGGCGGCGCGGGCCTGGTGGTTGCTGCGCTACCACGGTCACCAGGACGTCCGGGTGCTCGACGGGGCCTGGCCGGCGTGGGTGGCGGCCGGGGGAGCGGTGCAGGCGGTCACCGTCGTCCCCGAGCCCGGCGACTTCACCGCCCGGCCCGGGGCGATGCCGGTGGTCGAGGCCGACGGCGTGCTGGACGTGCCGGTGCTGGTCGACGCGCGGGCACCCGAGCGCTACCGCGGCGAGACCGAGCCGGTCGACCCGGTCGCCGGGCACATCCCGGGCGCGGTCAACGTCCCCACCACGACCAACCTGCGCGCCGACGGGCGGTTCCGCTCGGCCGAGGAGCTGCGGGCGCTGTACGCCGCCGCGGGCGTCACGGGCGAGGCCCCCGGAGCTGGGCCGAGCGTCGCGGCGTACTGCGGCTCCGGGGTCACCGCCGCCCACGACGTGCTGGCGCTGGAGCTCGCAGGCATCCGCGCGGCGCTCTACCCGGGCAGCTGGTCCGGGTGGATCACCGACCCCGCACGCCCGGTCGCCTGACCGGCCGCCCGACCGGGTGCGCGACTACCAGTGCACGCCCTTGAACACCTTCGCGAGCATGATCTGCTCCGACTCGCGGGTGCCGCCCTCGCCGGGTGTCCTCCCCTGAGCGGCCGCCGAGTCCGGGAACACGTGGTAGGCCAGGTTGAGCACCCGGAACGCGAGCTTCGGGGTGAGCGTGTGGGCGACGGCGCCCGCGTTGCCGAGCAGCGTGTTGATCTCGTGGGGACGCTCGACCATCGCCTCGATCACCAGGTCCGCTGCCTGCGCGGGTGAGATCGTGGGGAACTTGTCGTAGAGCTTGGTCGGGGCGATCATCGGCGTCCGCACGAGAGGCATGTGGATGTTGGTGAACGTGATCCCGTCGCCGACCAGCTCGGAGGAGACCACGTTGCTCCAGGAGTCGAGCGCGGCCTTGGAGGCGACGTACGCCGAGAACCGCGGCGGGTTCGTCTGCACCCCGATCGAGGAGATGTTCACGACGTGCCCGCTGCGGTTGGCGCGCATGGCGGGGATCAGCCCCATCACCAGGCGCACCGCCCCGAAGTAGTTGAGCTGCATGGTCCGCTCGAAGTCGTGGAAGCGGTCCTGCGAGAGCCGGAGCGAGCGGCGGATCGAGCGGCCGGCGTTGTTGACGACGAAGTCGATCGACGGCAACTCGGTCGTCAGCGTCTCGCACAGGGCGTCGATGGCCTCGAGGTCGGAGAGGTCGCAGGGCTGCACGATGGCGGTGCCGCCGCGGGACTCGATCAGGCCGCGCAGCTCGTCCAGCTTCTCCTTGCCGCGGGCGACCAGGACCGGGGTGCCGCCGGCCTGGGCGACCTTGAGCGCGGTGACCTTGCCGATCCCGGAGGAGGCGCCGGTGACGACGACGTACTTGCCATGGAGCTTCTCGCGCACCCGCGCGTCGCGCCCCGTGGACTCGTCGAGGTGCTCCTCCCAGTAGGTCCACAGGGTGCGGGCGTAGGACTCGAGGTCGGGGACGCCGATGCCGGACCCGGCCAGCGCCTGCTCGGTGCGCCGGGAGTCGAAGACCGCCGTGAACGACGTGTGCGCGAGCACCTCGGCCGGTACGCCGACCCGGCTGGTCACCAGGTCGAGGGCCGACTGCACGGCGCCGTTCTTGGCCAGCGTGTTGAGCAGGCCGGCCGGCCTCAGCGCCTCCGGCAGGCGCCGGGTGAGGCCACGGTCCAGCGGCGTCGCGAACCGCGGCGCCCCGGCCGCGGCGCAGAACGCGTTGACCATGTCCACCACCGGCTGCGGCTCGGGGTTGACCAGGTGGAACGCCTCGCCGTCGCGGTCGGGCACGTGCGCGAGGTGGTCGATCGCCGCCGCGACGTAGTCGACCGGGACGACGTTGGTGTCGCCGAGGTCGACGCCCACCAGCGGCAGCCAGGAGGGGAGCCGGTCGCGCATCGCCTTCATCGCGGCGAAGAAGTAGTAGGGCCCGTCGACCTTGTCCATCTCGCCGGTGTCGGAGGCGCCGACCACGATCGCGGGGCGGTAGACCCGCCAGGGCACTCCACCCTCCTCGCGCACGATCCGCTCGGACTCGAACTTGGTGCGGTGGTACGGCGAGGGCAGGTGCTGCCCCTCGTCGAACATCGTCTCGTCGAAGCGGCCGCGGTACTCCCCGGCCGCGGCCACGGAGGACACCTGGTGGAAGCAGCCGGCGTCCAGCGCCTCGGCGAGCGCCAGCGCGTTGCGGGTGCCGCCGACGTTCATCGTCTCGTTGGTCTCGTCGTCCGCGGTCATGTCGTAGATCGCGGCGACGTGGAAGAAGTGGTCGATCTCGCCACGGTGCTCGGCCACCCACGCCGGGTCGACGCCGAGCGCGTCGGCGGCCAGGTCACCGACGACGGGCACCACCCGGTCGGTGTCCCAGCGCGCGATCAGCGCCTCCATGCGGTGCAACGAGCCCGCGCGGACCAGGACGTGGATCTCACCGTCCCGGCGGTCGATCAGCTCCCGGACCAGGTGCCGGCCGATGAACCCTGTGGCCCCCGTCACGAAGTACGACATGCGGGGAGGTTACCCGCGGGTCGCGGCCCTGGACAGGGGCGTGGGCGAGGGCGCTACGCGCCGTCGCTTCCGCTCGGCCCGAACATGATCTCGTCCCAGCTCGGCACCGAGGCGCGGCCGCGGGTCTTCTTCACCGGGCGGCGCACGGGCGGCTCGTGGTGGTGCTCCGCGGGTGGCTGCTCCTCCTCCAGCTCCCCGCGGTGCAGGTCGTCCTCGGCGGCGGCCTGGACGGCCTCCTCCCGCAGCTCGGCCGCCTCGGCGGCGACCTCGGGGTCGGCCGGCGGCTCGTCGTCGAGGAACGCCTCGACCGGCTGCTCGGAGACCAGGCCGATCGCGTCCTCGCCCAGCGGGAGCTCCTGGTCGAGGTCGCCGACGGCACTGAGCCGGCGCTGGCGCGCGTGCCGCAGGTCGTCCTGCGCGGGCGGGGCCGCGGCGACGGCCTCGCCGACCAGCCACCGGGCGTCCTCGTTGTCGAGGGTGACGTAGTTGCCGGGGGCGTCGAAGGTCAGCTCGGCGGTGCCGCTGCGCTCGGGGGAGGAGTACGACGCGGTCAGCGACCAGCGGCCGTCCTCGCGCCGCCACGCGTCCCACTCGACGGTCTCCGGGTCGACGTTGGCGGACCGCAGGTGGCTGGCGGCGGCGTCGCCGAGGGTGCGGGCCCCGCTCGCGGCGTGGCCGCCGTCGGTGCGGCGTACCGACGAGCGCTGCGCGCGCTCCGCGACGTGCTGGCGCTCCGCGAGCACGGGCGCCGCGAACGCCATGATCTTGTCGACCGACGTCTGCGCGGCCTGGGCCACCGCCTCGGGGGTCTCCCCGGCGCGGATCCGGGCCTGGATGTCGCGAGGACGGAGGACACTGTCCATCTTGGTCTCCAATCGGCGGGTCGGATCCCCGCGCAGCGCGGCCCGGAGGCGGTCGTCGACGTCCACGGTGTGCTCGACGCCCTCGTCGTCCACCAGCCGCAGACGCGTCCCGTCGTCGCTCACTCCGGCGAGCGTGAGGTGCGCCATCGGTGGTCGAGCTCCTTGTCCCATCGCGTCGGGTGCGTCTTCGGTGCGCTGAGCCTACGCCAGCGCGGGCCCCCTCCGCGGGACCGTCGCCGCGCGCCCCGGCAGGCGGGCTAGCCTCCGAGGATGCCCTCGCCCGAGCCCTCCACCACCCTGGTCGTCCTCGACCTGGTCGGCATCTTCGTCTTCGCGATCACCGGCGCCCTGGTCGCCGTGCGCAAGGGCCTCGACGTGTTCGGGGTCCTCGTGCTGGCCGGCATGACCGGCCTCGGCGGTGGCTTCCTGCGCGACGTGCTCATCGACGCCACCCCGCCGGCCGCCCTGCAGGACTGGCGCTACCTGCTGGTGCCGGTCGTCTCCGGGGTGCTGGCGTTCTTCTACCACCCGGTGCTGGGCCGGGTGGAGCGCGCCGTCAACGTCTTCGACGCGTTCGGCCTCGGACTGTTCTGCGTCACCGGCGCCCTCAAGGCCCTGGACTACGGCCTCGGCCCGGCGCCGGCCGCGCTGATGGGGATGGTGACCGGCATCGGCGGCGGGGTGATCCGCGACCTGCTCGCCTCCCGCGTGCCCGCGGTCTTCCGCGGCGAGCTGTACGCCACCCCGGCCCTGGCCGGCGCCGTCGTGGTCGTCGTCGGCACCCACGTCGACCTGCCGCTCGGCGTCGTGGTCGTCACCGGCGCCGGCCTGTGCATCGTCTGGCGGCTGCTGGCCCTCTGGCGGCACTGGCAGGCACCGGTGCCGACCGGCCCGGCGTCGGTGTAGTCAGGCGCCGAGGACCCGCCGCAGGTAGGGGTCGGCGAAGACCCGGTCGGGGTCGAAGCGGCCGCGCAAGGCGAGGTCCGCGCCGGCTGCGCCGACTCGATCCCCGCCCAGTTCGTCCATCCGCTGGTCGGCCCGCTCACGCGGCGATGGCGGTGCGCTGCCGGGGGAGTGCCTGGGCGGCCGCGGCCGCGACCAGGCCCGCGGCGGCCGCGACGAGGTACGCCGCCGACGCGCCCTGGTGGTCGACCACGAGGCCGCTCAGCGTGGCGCCCGGCGCGACGCCCGCGACCAGCCCGGTCTGCATGATCGCCATCCCCTCCGTCAGCCGTGCGGGCGGCACCGTCGCCTCGGTCAGCGACATCGTCGCGATCATCGTCGGCGCGATCGCGAAGCCCGCGACGAACAGCACGAGACCCATCAGCGGGATCGTCCCGATGAACGTCAGCGGCACCATCGCGCAGGCCATCGCGAAGGCGCCCCACCGCACCCGCACGGCGGGCCCGACGCGCCAGGGGATCGCCCCGGTGAGCACCCCGGCGGTGAGGCTGCCCAGCGCCCACAGCGCCAGCAGGGCCCCCGACCACGACTTGTGGCCGTGCTCCTCGGCGAACGCCACGGTGGTCACCTCGGCGGCGCCGAACAGCACTCCGAGCGCCGCGCACACGACCGCGAGGGCCGCCACGGTGCGCCACGGCATCACCGGCCGCGAGCCGGCGATCCCGGACCGTGGGTGGGCCGGCGGCTCGGTCCCACGCTGGGCGGCGAACGCCAGCGTGCCCACGACGCAGGCGACCACCCCGACCAGGATCCCGGCCATCGGGTGCCAGGCGGTCGCCAGCACGGTGACCAGGATCGGACCGAGGATGAAGACCGCCTCGTCGAGCACGGCCTCGAGCGCGAACGCCGTCTGCACGTCCGCGGGCCGCGGGAGCACGTGGGACCACCGGGCGCGCACGCACGAGCCCACCTGCGGAAGGCACGCGCCGCCGATCGCCGCGAAGACGTACGACGTCGCGATCGGCCAGTCCGCCTGCACCGACCAGACCAGCAGCGAGATCGAGACCCCGAAGCCGGCGGCGGCGAGACTGAGGACCCGGCCCTGGCCGACCGCGTCGAGGAGTCGGCCCTGAAGGATCGCGAACCCGGCGTTGGCCAGCATGTACGCGGCCGAGACGGCACCGGCGACGCCGTACGACCCGGTGGCCGCGGAGACCAGCAGCACGATGCCCAGGCCCACCATCGAGATCGGCAGCCGGGCGAACAGGCCGGCCGTCGAGAAGCGGAGGGCGCCGGGCTCCGCGAGGATCCGGCGGTAGGACGTGAGCATCGTCTCGAGCCTAGGGCTGGGGGACCGCCGCCCACGAATCGTTATCGGCGGCTCCCTACGATGAGTCGCATGACCCCCGACCCCAGCCCGTACGACGCCGTCCTGCTGGTGTCCTTCGGCGGACCCGAACGCCCCGAGGACGTGGTGCCGTTCCTCGAGAACGTGACCCGCGGCCGCGGCATCCCGCGCGAGCGGCTGGAGGAGGTCGGGCAGCACTACTACGAGTTCGGTGGGCGGTCCCCGATCAACGACCAGAACCGGGCGTTCCTCGCCGCGCTGCGCGACGACCTCGCCGGCGCCGGGCTGGACCTCCCGGTCTACTGGGGCAACCGCAACTGGGACCCGCTCCTCGCCGACACGATCCGCGAGATGGCCGCCGACGGCATCACCCGCGCCGCGTGCTTCGTCACCAGCGCGTACGCGTCGTACTCCAGCTGCCGGCAGTACCGCGAGAACCTCTACGACGCGGTCGCCGCCCTGGGGGAGGACCTCGAGGACGCGCCGGTGCTGGACAAGCTGCGGCACCCGTTCAACCACCCGGGCTTCGTCGAGCCGATGGTCGACGCCACCCTCGCCGCGCTCGCGGACCTGCCCGAGCAGGTCCGCGAGGAGGCGCACCTGGTGTTCGTGACCCACTCGCTGCCGGAGGCGATGAACGCCGCCAGCGGGCCGGAGGGCGGGGCCTACGTCGACCAGCACCTCAGCGTCGCCGACGAGATCGTCGAGCGCGTACGCCAGGAGACCGGCCACCGGCATCGGCACGCGCTGGTGTACTGCTCGCGGTCCGGTGCCCCGCACGTCCCGTGGCTCGAGCCGGACGTCAACGACCACCTCGAGCGGCTGCACCAGGACGGCGCGCCGGCGGTGGTGCTGGTCCCGATCGGCTTCGTGTCCGACCACATGGAGGTGGTCTACGACCTCGACGTCGAGGCGATGCGCACGGCGGCCCGGCTCGGCCTGCCCACCACCCGCGCGGCGACGGTGGGGATCGACCCGCGGTTCGTCGCGGCGGTGCGCGACCTGGTGCTCGAGCGGGCCGCGGTCGAGCGGGGCGAGGACGTGGTGCGCGCCAGCGTCGGCCGCTGGCCGGCCTGCTGGGACCGGTGCCCGGCGGGCTGCTGCGCGAACCCGCGCGCCGAGCGGCCGGCACTCGCGGGCGCCGACTCGTGACCACCCTGCCGTCGCACGCTGAGCCGTCCAACGCTGGGCCGTCCAACGCCGACCTGGCCGACCTGGCGCTCGAGGTGGCGCGGGAGGCGGCCGAGCTGGTCCGCGGTCGCCGCGCGGCCGGCGTGACGGTCGCGGCCACCAAGTCCAGCGAGGTGGACATCGTCACCGAGGCGGACCGGGCCAGCGAGGCCCTGATCCGCCGGCTGGTCGCGGCCCGGCGCCCCGACGACGGCTTCCTCGGCGAGGAGGGCGACGACGTCGCCAGCACCAGCGGCATCCGCTGGATCGTCGACCCGATCGACGGCACCGTGAACTTCCTCTACGACCTGCCGCAGTACGCCGTCTCCATCGCCGCCGAGCGCGACGGGGAGGTCGTGGCCGGCGTGGTCATCAACGTGGCGCGGCGCACCGAGTACGTCGGGCACCGCGCCGACCGGGCCGAGCACGGCGGCGCCCCCGCCCGGGCGACCCGGGACGGCGAGCCGCTCGCCGTACGCGCTCCGACGCCGCTGCGCCTGCGCCTGGTCGGCACCGGCTTCAACTACGACTCCCGGATCCGCGGCCTGCAGGCCGCCGCCGTCGCCCGGCTGATCACCCGGATCCGCGACATCCGCCGCTCCGGGTCGTGCGCGCTCGACCTGTGCCACCTGGCCGAGGGCGCGCTGGACGGGTACGTCGAGGAGGGCGTCAACCTGTGGGACCACGCCGCCGGTGGCCTGCTCGCCGAACTCGCCGGCGCGCGTCTCGAGCACCGGCCCGGAGTCGGCGGCAGCGACCTGGTGGTGTGTGCTCCGACACACGGCTTCGACGATTTCCTCGAGGCGGTTCAGGAAGCCGGTTTCACGGCCGATTCAGGCGTGCAACACGCCGAATGAGGGGCGGTTCCGGGGGGAATAGGGGCTCGTCACCCGATGTTCCTGATCCGCGACGTGGATGCGGTGTGGGAGATCCGGCCCGGATGGTGCACAATCTGCCGCGCCGACGATGCGACGAAGGCAGGACCGAACAGACGTGGGGCAGCAGGTTCCAGGGGAGTGAGTGACGGATGGCGACTGACTACGACGCACCGCGCAAGAACGAGGACGAGCAGTCCGAGGAGAGCATCGAAGAGCTCAAGGCGCGCCGTCACGACAAGAACTCCGGCAAGGTCGACGAGGACGAGGCGGAGGCCGCCGAGTCCTTCGAGCTGCCCGGCGCCGACCTCTCCCACGAGGAGCTCGCCGTGGAGGTCAAGCCGAAGCAGGACGACGAGTTCACCTGCATGAGCTGCTTCCTGGTCCACCACCGCAGCCAGCTCGCCGACCCCAAGAAGATGATCTGCCGCGACTGCGCCTGAGCGGGCAAGACGCGCCGGCTCAGGCGCTCTGGTGGTCCTTGCGCAGGTCGGGGGGCAGGTGGCCGGTGGAGCGGGCGTAGTACGACGCCGCCCGGCGTTGGGCGACCATCCGGGCGAGCCCGATCGCCGTACCGCTCGCGACCGCCCAGGCCACGGCCTCCCAGATGTCCACGTCCGGGTCGGCCGGGTTCTCCGGCGGCTTCTTGCCGGTCGCGATCGTCCACGACTTGTCGATCGCCTTCTTGGCGAACGCGGCCGCACCGAGCGCGGACACGAGCGAGAACACGGTCCAGACCTTGGATCCTCCAGATGCCATGGCCGAACAGTACCCAGGGCGCGCCCGGCCGACTCGTGGCGTCAGCCGGCGTGCGTCAGCGCGGTCAGGGCGCGGGCCAGCTCCTCGGGGTGGCGGGTGCCCACCAGCCAGTACGGCGCCGGGTCGGCCGGGTCGATGATCTCCACCCGGACGGCGCGCTTGAGGTAGGGGCGCAGCAGCAGGTAGGCGCGGGCGTCGGCATCGACGCCCGCGGCCCGGTGGGTCTCCTCGGCGTCCAGGGCGATCGCCGTGCCGAGGAAGCCGGCGGGGATGTGGGCGCGGCCGGCGCGGAAGCTGCCGTCGCCGACGACGATGCGCGGCGACCCGTAGGACCAGAACAGGAAGGCCAACAGCCCGAGGGCGACCGCGGTCACCAGCCATGCGACCAGCGCGGGCAGCGCGACCACGACCGCCAGCCAGAGGGTGGCGACCAGCATCGTGCCCTGCACCCACCACCGCAGCGGCACGCCCAGGCGCTCGCTGTAGACGGGGGTGAGGGTCACGGGCGGAATCCTTCCATTCCTCGGCCGGGGGCCGGGCGGTAGGGTCCCGCGACGTGACCAGCGACCTCGAGATCCCGGTGCAGCGGCTCGACCCGGGCCTCCCGCTGCCGGCGTACGCCCATCCCGGCGACGCGGGCGCCGACCTGCTCACGACCGTGGACGTGACCCTGGCGCCGGGGGAGCGGGCGATGGTGCCGACCGGCATCGCGCTCGCCCTGCCCGAGGGGTACGCCGCCTTCGTGCACCCGCGCTCCGGCCTCGCGGCCCGGCACGGGCTGTCGATCGTCAACACGCCGGGCACCATCGACGCCGGCTACCGGGGCGAGATCAAGGTGATGCTGGTCAACCACGATCCGCGCGAGCCGATCGAGCTGCGCCGCGGCGACCGGATCGCCCAGCTCGTCGTGCAGCGCGTCGAGCGCGCCCGGTTCACCGAGGTGGGGGAACTCCCCGCTTCGGTCCGTGGTGCCGGGGGTTACGGTTCTACCGGTGGTTTCTGATCCCGTCTGAGGAGTGCTCGTGAAGTTCCGTCGCAAGTCTGCCGACGCCGAGGCGGCGTCCGAGATCTCGGCCGGGTCCGAGGCCGCGGACCTCGTCGTCCCGTCCGGCCCCTTCGACATCGACGACCTCCCCGCAGAGGACGACGTCCCCCGGGTCGACCTCGGCTCGATGCTGGTCGCCCCGGGCCGTGACCTCGAGCTGCGCCTCCAGGTCGACGAGGACGAGGAGGAGGTCCAGGCGGTCGTGCTCGCCGGTCCGGAGGGCGCCCTCGAGCTGCGCGCGTTCGCCGCCCCGCGCGGCGGCGACCTGTGGAGCGAGATCCGGCCGCGACTCGCGGCCGACTACGCCCAGCGCGGCGGCACCGCGACCGAGCGCGAGGGCCGGTTCGGCCCCGAGCTCGTGTGCCAGGTGACCGTCCGCACCCAGGACGGCCGCACCGGCACCCAGCCGTCCCGGGTGATCGGGGTGAACGGCTCGCGCTGGATGCTGCGGGCCACCCTGATGGGCCGCCCGGCCCAGGACGACGCCGCCGCGGCGCCGTGGGAGGAGGCGATCGAGCAGATCGTGATCCGCCGGGGCGCACAGGCGATGCCGGTCGGTGCCGCACTCCCGCTGGCGATGCCGCCGCGCGAGCAGCTCGTCGAGCGTCCGAGCACCTAGGCTTCTCACATGGCGGAGAAGAGCCGGCTGCGCCGCAGCATCAGCCGGTGGGCTAACACGAACGACCAGCACGCCCGGGACATGCGCCGGGCCTACGCCGGAGAGGCGTGCGACCGGATCGGCGACGCTCCGGACCGGGAGCAGGTGCGGCTGCGCGGCACCCTGCGGACCGTGACGCTGCGACCCCGCGGCGGGGTCCCGGCGCTGGAGGCCGAGCTGTACGACGGCACCGGCACGCTCACGGTGATCTGGCTCGGCCGGCGCCGGATCACCGGCATCCAGCCGGGCCGCTCCCTGGAGGTCCGGGGCCGCATCGGCCGGCACGACGGGCACCGGATCATCTACAACCCGCGCTACGAGCTGATTCCGTGAGCGAGGCCGTCCCGGGACACACCCCACCCAGCGTCGACACCGTCGAGGCGGTGGTCCGGGCCCAGATCTCGCGCGCCCTCGGCGGGCGACGCGGCATGGTGGAGGCCGCCGTACCCACGATCATCTTCACCGTCCTGTGGCTCTCGACCAGGGAGCTGCGGCTCGCGCTGGTGTCGAGCGTCGCGGTCGCGGTGGTGCTGCTGCTGGTGCGGGTGGTCCAGCGCACCACCGTGCAGTTCTGCCTCAACGCGCTGTTCGGCATCGGCATCGGTTGGGTGTTCGTGACGATCTCGGCCCGCCAGGGCGGGAGCGTGAACGACCAGGCGCTCGCCTACTTCCTGCCCGGATTGATCTACAACAGCGTCTACACGGTCGTGCTGTCGCTGACCTGCCTGATCGGCTGGCCGCTGGTCGGGTTCATGGTCGGCAGTGTCACCGGGGAGCCGACCGCCTGGCACCAGGACCGCCAGATCGTCCGCCTGTGCACGACGCTGACCTGGCTGCTGGCGATCCCGTGCGCGATCCGGGTCGCCGTCCAGGCGCCGATCTGGTTCGGCGGCAAGGCCGGGTCGATCGACCCCGACTCCGCGGTCGCCGCGTTGGGCATCCTCAAGATCGGGATGGGCTGGCCGCTCCAGCTGGCGGCCCTGGCCGGGATGGCCTGGGTGCTGACCCGCAACAAGACCCCGGTCTCCGAGGGGTCCGGGGCCTGATCGGCTATCCGCCGTGGGCGGTGGGGGCGAGCAGGCGCTCCAGGTCCTTCTCGATGTCGGCGGACACCACGAACAGCAGCTCGTCGCCGGCTTCGACGGGCTGCTCGGCGTCGGGGACGTAGACCTGGCCGTCGCGCAAGATGGTCACCAGTGCGCAGTTCTCCGGGAACGGGATCAGCCCCGCCGGCTGGCCGACGTACGGCGAGTCGGCGGGGAGGGTCATCTCGACCAGGTTCGCGTTGCCCTGGCGGAACGTGAACAGCCGCACGAGGTCGCCGACGGTGACCGCCTCCTCGACCAGCGCGGACATGATCCGCGGGGTCGAGACGTTGACGTCGACGCCCCAGGCCTCGGTGAACAGCCACTCGTTGTTGGGGTGGTTGACCCGCCCGACGGTGCGGGGCACGCCGAACTCGGTCTTCGCGAGCAGCGAGACCACCAGGTTGGCCTTGTCGTCGCCGGTCGCGGCGATCACCACGTCGCACTGGTCCAGGCGTGCCTCCTCCAACGAGGAGAGCTCGCAGCAGTCGGCGAGCAGCCACTCGGCGTCCGGGACCCGCTCGGGCTTGATCGAGTCGGGGTCCTTGTCGATGAGCAGGATCTCGTGGCCGTTGATGATCAGCTCCCGGGCGATCGAGCGACCGACCGCCCCGGCTCCGGCGATGGCGACACGCATGGCTCACTCAGCTTTCGTCGGGTCCGCGATCGATGACCTGGTAGGCGTGCGGGGCGTTGTCCTCACGCATCGTGACGTGGAGGATGTCGCCCTCCTGGATCACGCTCTCGCGGGTGGGCAGCATGCCCTCGCCGAGCCGGTCGATCCACGCGATCCGGCAGCCGACCTGCTCCTGGAAGTGCACGGTCCGGTGCCCGATCCACGACTCCGGCGCGGGGAGCTGGTCGAGCCGGATGGTGCCGGACGGGTCGCGGAAGTCGGGCTCGGCCCCGGCCGGCAGCAGCCGGCGCAGCACCTGGTCGGCGGTCCACTTCACGGTCGCGACGGTGGTGATGCCGAGCCGCTGGTAGACCTCGGCGCGGCCCGGGTCGTAGATGCGGGCCACGACCTGCTGGATGCCGAAGGTCTCCCGCGCCACGCGGGCGGCGATGATGTTGGAGTTGTCACCGCTGGAGACCGCGGCGAACGCGTCGGCGCGGCGGATGCCGGCCTTCTCCAGGACCTCCTGGTCGAAGCCCTGGCCGGTCACCTTGTCCCCGTTGAACCCCGGGCCGAGGCGGCGGAACGCGTCCGGCTCGCTGTCGATCACCGAGACGGTGTGGTTGCGGTCCTCGAGACTGCGGGCCAGCGTCGAGCCGACCCGCCCGCAGCCCATGATCACGACGTGCACGTCGCAGACGCTACAGGAGCGGTGCGGAGGGTCTAGCCTTGCCGGTCGTGAGTGTCGGCGACGTATCGAAGCGGATCCTGCTGGGGCGCAAGCTGCGCAGCTCCCAGCTGGGGGAGACGCTCCTCCCCAAGCGGATCGCGCTACCAGTGTTCGCCAGCGACGCGCTGTCCTCGGTGGCCTACGCCCCGGACGAGGTCTTCATCATGCTGTCGCTGGCGGGCGCGTCGGCGTACGTCTGGTCGTGGAAGATCGGCATCGCGGTCGCGCTGGTGATGGCGGCCGTGGTCGCGTCGTACCGGCAGACCGTGCACGCCTACCCCAGCGGCGGCGGCGACTACGAGGTCGCGACGGTCAACCTGGGCCCGACCGCCGGCACCACCGTGGCCAGCGCGCTGTTGGTCGACTACGTGCTCACGGTCGCGGTGTCGATCTCCTCGGGGGCCCAGTACGCCGCGTCCGCCATCGACGCGCTCAGCGGCCACGAGGCCACCTTCGCGACCGCGATGGTGGTCCTGCTGATGGCGATCAACCTGCGCGGGATCCGGGAGTCGGGCACGTTCTTCGCGATCCCGACCTACGCGTTCATGGTCGCGATCCTCGGGATGTGCGGCTACGGGCTGCTCGAGCTGGCCGAGGGGCGGCTGCCGCAGGCGGCGAGCGCCGACCTGGACATGACCTCCGCGCCCGGCTACGGCGACTCGATGACGACCTTCGCGCTGCTGTTCCTCCTGGCGCGGGCCTTCTCCTCCGGCTGTGCGGCGCTGACCGGCGTCGAGGCGATCTCGAACGGCGTGCCGGCGTTCCGCAGGCCGAAGAGCAGGAATGCGGCGACCACGCTGTTCCTGCTCGGCGCGATCGCGATCACGATGATGATCAGCGTCATCGTGCTCGCCAAGCAGATGGGCCTCCAGCTGGTCGACCCGAGCGACGTGGACCGGCTCACCCGCAACGGCGAGCCGCTGCCGGCCGGCTACGACCAGCACACGGTGATCGCCCAGATCGCGGACGCCGTGTTCCACGACTTCCCGGCCGGCTTCTACCTGGTCGTGACCGTCACCGGCGTGATCCTGGTGCTGGCCGCGAACACCGCGTTCAACGGCTTCCCGGTGCTCGGGTCGATCCTGGCCAAGGACGGGTACGCCCCGCGGGCCCTCGGCGCCCGCGGCGACCGGCTCGCCTACAGCAACGGCATCGTGTTCCTCGCCGTGATGGCGATCGCCCTGATCCAGGTGTTCAACGCCGAGACGACCCGGCTGATCCAGCTCTACATCGTCGGGGTGTTCGTCTCGTTCAACCTCAGCCAGCTCGGGATGATCCGGCACTGGACCAGGCACCTGCAGACCGAGCGGGACCCGGCGGTCCGCCGGCGGATGGTCCGCTCACGGACCATCAACGCCATCGGGCTCACCTTCACCGCGGTCGTGCTGGTGGTCGTCCTGATCACCAAGTTCCTCGCCGGGGCGTGGATCACGATCCTCGCGATGCTGTTCTTCTTCGCGGGGATGCGCGCGATCCGGCGCCACTACGACAGCGTCAACGACGAGCTGGCCGCCGACGAGGAGGACAAGGTCCTCCCGACCCGGGTGCACGCGATCGTGCTGGTCTCCAAGCTGCACAAGCCGACCCTGCGCGCGCTCGCGTTCGCCAAGGCGACCCGGCCCAACGTGCTCGAGGGCGTCTACGTCTCGGTCGACCAGGCGGCCACCAACCGGCTGCTCGAGGAGTGGGACGAGCGCAACCTCGGCGTACCCCTCAAGGTCCTGCACTCGCCCTACCGCGAGCTGGTCCGGCCGATCGTCGAGTACGCCACCGAGATCCGCAGGGCGAACCCGCGCGGCGTGGTCGCGGTCTACATCCCGGAGTACGTCGTGGGCCGCTGGTGGGAGCAGCTGCTGCACAACCAGACGGCGCTGCGGCTCAAGGGCCGGCTGCTCTTCGCGCCCGGCGTCATGGTCACCTCGGTGCCCTACCAGCTGCGCTCCTCGGAGCTGGCCCGGGAGCGGGAGGAGCGGATCGGCGTCTGGACCCGGCCCACCGACTACCGGCTGGGTGACCCGCGGTCGCGGCACGACTCGGACCGGCAGATCCAGCCGTGACCCGGCAGCCGCGACCGCGCAGGGCTCGCGGCGGCTCCCGCGTCGGCGAGCGGTTCGAGGCCGTGGTCGGCCCGATCGCGCATGGCGGGCACTGCATCGTCCGGCTCGACGGCACGGCGGACGGCCCCTCGGACCGGCCGCGGGTGGTGTTCGTGCGGCACGCGATCCCGGGCGAGCGCGTGGTCGTGGAGATCACCGAGGGCACCGAGGGCGACCGGTTCTGGCGCGGCGATGCCGTCGAGGTGCTCGAGGCGTCCCGGGACCGGGTCGAGCCGCCGTGCCCGTACGCCGGCCCCGGCCGCTGTGGTGGCTGCGACTTCCAGCACGTGGCGCTGCCGCGCCAGCGCGAGCTGAAGGCGGCCGTGGTCCGCGAGCAGCTCGGCCGGCTCGCCCGGGCCGAGGTGCACGTCGAGGTCGAGCCGCTGCCGGCGGACTCCCCGGAGATGGAGGGCGGGCTGCGCTGGCGAACCCGGATCCAGTGGGCGATCGGGCCGCGCGGCCAACGGGGGCTGCGCAAGTACCGCTCCCGCGAGGTGGTCTCGATCGACGACTGCCTGATCACCCGGCCGGACGCCCGCGCGATCAGCCGGGCCGGCACCACCCTGGACCGGCACGCGACCGCGCTGTCCACGGTCGTGGGGGAGCGGGTCGACGTGCCGCGGCACGGCGGCGAGCACGTCTTCGCCGTGGAGGCGGACGGGTTCTGGCAGGTGCACCCGGGGGCGCCGCGGATCCTGGTCGAGACGGTCCTGGACCTGCTTCAGCCGCGGCGCGGCGAGACCGCCCTGGACCTGTACTCCGGGGTCGGGCTGTTCGCGCGCTACCTCGCCGAGGCCGTCGGACCGACCGGCCGGGTCCTGTCCGTCGAGGGCGACCGGACCGCCAGCAGGCACGCCCGCGCCAACCTGGCCGGCCTCGAGGGGGTCGACGTCGAGTGCGGCGCGGTCGACCGGGTGCTGGCCGACCCGCTGCCGCCGGCGTACTCCTCGGTCGACCTGGTCGTCCTCGACCCGCCCCGCGAGGGCGCCCGCGCGCTCGTCGTCGAGCAGGTCGTCGAGCGCTCCCCGCGCGCCGTGGCCTACGTCGCCTGCGACCCGGCCGCCCTGGCCCGCGACGTCGCGACGTTCCAGAAGTTCGGCTACCACCTGCGCTCGCTGCGTGCCCTGGACATGTTCCCGATGACTTCACATGTTGAGGTCGTGGCGCAACTTGTGAAAAGCGGCTCTGGCCTGCGGTGATGTGATCGGGGCTCGTCAGCGCGAGCCTCGAGAGCGGGCCGTTGGGCCCACTTTGGGCTCGCTTTGGCAATCCCGCACGGCTTCCACAATCCTTTAAACTCTTCTAGGATTGTGCGCATGGGAGCAGTGAGCGTCGCGCAGGCCGCGGAGCGGCTGGGCGTCAGCGTGCCCCGGATCCACCAGCGCATCGCGGACGGCTCGCTGGTTGCTGAGCGGATCGGGTCCCAGTGGGTGGTTGACGAGCGTTCCCTCCTGCATGTCCAAGAGCTCAGCAAAGCGGGCCGCCCGCATTCGGCGCGTTCCGCATGGGCGGTCATCGCGGCGTCCGAGGGCGACCGTGACCGGGTGGTTGTCAGCGGGCCTGCGGTGTCGTCGCGGGCGCGGATGCAGTTGAGGCGTTTGCTCGAGCTGGCCGCGGAGCCCGTCGCCGATGAGGAAGTCGTCAGGCAGCTTGTGGTGTCGCTCCGCTCGGTGTTCCGCAACCGGGCCCAGCGTCGACTGCTCCGCGCGGCTGCGGCTGACCTCGACGATCTCAGGGCAGACGATCGCTGGGCCATGCTCGTCGACCTGGGGGCGAGCGGCATCGCCTCGCCCGACGTCGAGGGATACCTCGGCGAATCGGATGTGGATGGGGTCGTGAGGGATTACCTGTTGGTCGAGGCTGACAGGGATGCGAACGTCGTGTTGCACGTCCTCCCAGATGCGCAGTACCCGTATCCGGACTCACGTCTTCGGCTCGCGGCCGATCTCGCCGAGCATCGCGGGCCACGCGAGGAGGCACGTGCAGCGCAGCTGCTGCACGAGCTGGCCGTGGGGTGGAAGGCTGCGGATCGATGATCGTCCTGCCCGCAATGCCGCCCGAGCAGACAGCCTCGTGGTGGGGGATCCTCGACCTCCACGAGCGGCTCGCCGAGGGCTGGACGCTGATCGGCGGCCAGCTCGTCCACTTGCACTGCGCTGAGCGGGGGCAGTTCCTGGTGCGACCGACGAACGACGCCGACACAGTCATCGACGTACGGGCCGACCCAACGATGCTCGCCACCTTTACCGAGACCCTGACCGACCTCGGGTTCAGATCAGCCGGCATCTCGGCGGAGGGTCTCCAACATCGTTGGGTTCGCGGCAAGGCATCGATCGACGTGCTGCTTCCGGACGGGATCGGCGAGCGAGCCAGCCTTCGCCAAGGCGTCACGGGTAGTCCGACACTCCCGACCGCAGGTGGGACTCAAGCGCTGCAGCGCAGCGAGACCGTCCGGGTGTCGGTCGCGGGTCGCGAAGGATCCGTACGCCGGCCCAACCTCGTCGGCGCACTGGTCGGTAAGGCGGCAGCGCTCAGCAACGCGGGGGACCCTGGCCTCGGTCGGCACAGGCGCGACTTCGTCGTCCTCGCTGGGTTGCTCACAGCCCGCGACTTCCGGAACCAAGAGCTCACGAGGAAGGACCGCCGGCGGCTGCGCGCCATGGTCACCGCGGTCGGGAAGGACCGGACGCTGCTGATCGAGATCCCGGATGTCCAGATCTCGCTCGATCGGCTCATCACGGCGGGGGAGTTGTAGTCATGCCGGAGGACTTCGTTGTCGAGTTGCAGCGAAGATTGATGACCCGCCCGCGGGGCAAGTTGGCGAGATCGGTGGACCGGTGACTGGTCGTCAAAGTAGGGGCCCTCACCCTTACGCCACCCGACAGCCGGCGGTCGATCGTCCGGATAGGGCTCCGTCACCGGTGCACGTCACCGGGCGGGTCTTGTGGGACGCCCGGATGCCGGCAGGCGGGCTGTCCCGCTGGACGTTCCTCTTACTGGGACCGCCCGGATCTGGCCGATGACAGAGCGCGCAGTGGGATGGCCCGCGTTCTGCCGGTGGTGCACCGGGAGGGGACGTCCGTCCCTGAGTCCTGGGCGGCGGATCCGCTCTGGCTTTTCGCGTTCGATTGCAGTGTGCTGATCGCGGAAGCCGGTAGCAGGGTCGGAGGATCGACATGGCGAAAATCGAGGGACAGATCACGATCGGGCGTCCCGTGGAAGTGGTGTTCGACTACGTGGCGGATCAGACCAACGAACTGCAGTACAACCCGAAAATGGTGCGCGCCGAGAAGGAGACCGCCGGGCCGATCGGCAAGGGGACCCGGTTCAAGTCGGCGGTGCGGTCGGGGGGACGCACCGCGGAGATGCTTATTGAGAACACTGGCTATGACCGGCCAAGGCTGCTCGCCTCCACGACGACGATGAAGCAAATGGACATTGCGTACACGCTCAAGTTCGAGCCTGTCGCGGACGGAACGCGTATGCGGTGGTCCGGAGAGGTACGGCCCAAGGGCGGACTCCGACTCCTGGGGCCGCTAGTCACCTGGATGGGGACGCGCCAGGAACAGCGAATCTGGTCGAGCCTGAAGAGTCATCTGGAGGGCGCACCAGTCGGCGAGGGCTAGGGCGTGTCTGCTAAATCGAGGCGGTTGGGTGTCGGCGGCCACGAGAAACTGCCCGGAGACGGCCACGAAGCTGCCCGCTGGCGGACATGAGAACTGCCCGCTGACGGTCATGGGATCTGCCCGACACGACGTCGTCTGCCTCGCCGCGTTGCGCGGTTGAGGCCCCTGACTGCGACGTCAGTCGAGCAGGGCGAGATACTGCTGGCGTGCCTTCATGGCGTGGATGAGCATTTGGTCCCCGCCGTCTCCGGTCAGCACGATCACCTCCAGGATGCGACCGTGCGTGTCGAACCTGAGGCGGAGTTGGCGATGCGGGTCGTCACCGAGGTCACGCAGGAAGACCGGATGCTCGGCGGCCTGAATGGAGTCCGCGGGGTCGATGCCGTGCTTCAGGGCTGAGTCGCGGACCTTCCCGCCACGTAGGCACGGATCGCGGCGCGGATGATCTCCGAACGCGACTGGTTATCATGCTCGGCCCGGCCGTCGAGTTGGGCCAGCAGCGTTGCGTCGAGACGGACCGGGACGACCCGGCCTGGCCCGTCGCCGACCGGCTTGCGGCCACCCTTGCGAAGCATCTCAACGTCGTAGCCGGCCTCAGCCTCCGCCACCCAGTCGTCGATCTGGTCCTCGGAGACCTCGGCACCGTTGATCTTCATGATGCAAGTGTAATACGAATGGTCCTCGCTACAAGGCCATGGTCGCCGCGAGCTCGAGCTTCGCCGAGGGCTCGGATTGGGCTCGCTTTGATTCGCCGCCACGCGCAAACCAGAGCTGACGTCAGCAGCGGCCAAAGGCGCCATCCTTGCAGGTCAGGGGCTACCTTCGGCTCACGCGTGCAGTTGGCCGCAAAGGATCGCGGTCGCGCTCAGGGCCGTCTGCCTCCTCCCGATGACCCACCACATCGAATGCGTGGCGCTCCTGGAGAA
This sequence comes from Nocardioides sp. JS614, assembly GCF_000015265.1. Taxonomy (NCBI): domain Bacteria; kingdom Bacillati; phylum Actinomycetota; class Actinomycetes; order Propionibacteriales; family Nocardioidaceae; genus Nocardioides; species Nocardioides sp. JS614. The sequence goes on along the minus strand of NC_008699.1, from coordinate 3,080,922 downwards.
GACCGATCCTGAGGTCACGTCCGGCCGGTGATGACCGACGGAGGCTCAGCCCGTCCCACGTGAGGTGACGGAGTCGGGCGGACGTCTCACGGGTCGCAGCAAGGATCAGCGGGAAGGGAGTGGGCCGCCCGTGTGGGGTCGCGGGGGAGTGTGAGGGTGATGGTGGTGCCGACGTCGGGAGTGCTGTCGATGTCGAGCGATCCGTGGTGGGCGGCGATGAGGTCGCGTGCGAGGGCAAGCCCGATGCCCGTTCCTGGGAGGGCTTGACGGTGGCTGCTCTCGGCTCGCCAGAACATGTCGCAGGCCTGGGCGACCTCGTCGGGTGACATGCCGACGCCGTCATCGGTCACTGTGATGCGCACGTGATCGGGCTGCCCGGTCGTCGTGAGCGCGATGTGGCCGCCGGGGTGTGTGAACTTGATCGCATTGGAGACCAGGTTTCGCACGACCATCTCGATTCCCGCCTCGTCCACGACGGCCCATTCGGGGTGCTGCGCCTGCGTCGTCAGCGTGATGTCGGCCGCGCGGGCCTGGGCGGCGAAGCTGTCGGTCAGGCCGCGTGTGAGGGCTGCCAGATCGGTCGATGCGAGGTCGAGCTGGCGATGGCGGTCGGCGGTGTCGAGCAGTTCAGTGATCCTGTCGCGCAACCTCGTTGCGGCCTCATCGATGCGGCGTGCCGTGCGTTCGAGATCTTCCCCTCTGCCGTCCACGTCGTCGACGAGCAGCTCGACGTAGCCCAGGATCGAGGTGAGGGGGGTGCGAAGCTCGTGCGCGACAGTCGTGATGAAGCTCTCCCTGACCTGCAGCGAGCGGGCCAGGTTCGTGATGTCATGGGCGGCTATCAGCGTGCCCCAGGACGTGCCGTCGGGGCGGAAGACCTGCTGGCTCGAGACCGTCACCGCGATCTGGTTTCCCGACGGTCCCACCCACATCGTCTCCTGCGAGGTCAACTCTCCCCTCAGGGCTCGCGCGATGACATGTGGGTCTGGTGGTACGAGACCGTGGTTGTCGGCCCGGAACGGCCCGTCGAGGTCGAACCCGGTCGTTTCGGCGAAACGGCGGGCCAGCTCGTTGGCGAGGATCAGGCCTCCGCCGGTTTCGTAGAACAGCATGGCGACATCGACGGAGTCGAAGATCGTCCGAGCCAGCGCCTCGCCCTCTTCGGCCAGCGCTCGGGCGTTCTGCAGCTCGGCCGAGCACGCCTGGGCCAGTTCCTCGAGGATCGCCACCTCCTCGCCGCTCCATTCTCGCGGCCCCGAGTCGATGGCGCAGACCGACCCGACCACCCGACCGTCCCGATCGACCAGGGGCCAGCCGGCGTAGGCGATCACGTCCAGTTCTCCAATCGCCGGATTGTCGGCCAGGCGCTCGACCTCGCGAGCGTCAGCGACGACCATGGGTGCGCGATCGCGGACCACGTACTGACAGAACGAGTGCGACAGCGGCGTCTGGCGCTCACTGTGGTACGGCTCGGCCAGGCCGGCCGCGCCCGGGAAGACCTGCCGGTGCTCCTCGACGATCGTCACCAACGACGTGGGAACCCCCAGCAGCCGCTGCACGAGTCGCGCGTAGTGATCGAAGACCCCCTTCGCGCCGACAGCATCAGAGCCCCCGGACCTCACCCGCGGCAGCGAGGCCGCTGGCCCTTCCCCATCCCGCCCCGGCCGACGCCCAGCGCCGACACCGGCATCACGTGAACTCGACATGGCGTGGCTCCCCGAAGTGATGCGCCCATGTAGCGACGTGGAACTCTAGCAGCGGCCCGCCCGGATTCCGTCGAGTTCGCACGCGCCTCCGCGAGCCATTCGAAGCGATGCTCCCCGACCGCGCTGGGCCGACTCGACGCCGTCGTCGTAGGCTGGCCTCGCCAGTCAACCTCCGATGCAGGAGCCAGGGAACCCGGTGAGAGGCCGGGACTGACGCGCAGCGGTATGGGTGACGGGCGAGGCACGTAGCGATACAGCCACTGGGTCGAGCATGCGGACCTGGGAAGGCGCCTCGTCCGGCTGATCCCGAGTCCGAAGACCTGCTGGCCCTAGCGGCGATCGCCGCCAGGTCGCACGGATCCCGCGCACGGGTCCCAGACCCGAAGGACCCGGCAGATGGTGACCGCCAACCGCGAGCGCAGCGACCGATGCCCGGGCGCGCTGCGGCCATGGGCTGCTGACGATGGCCTGCTGGTGCGCCTGCGCCTGATCGGGGGACGGGTCTCCGCGACCAGTCTGCGTTCCCTGATGTCGGTTGCCGAGGAGTACGGCGACGGTCGGATCCACCTGACGTCTCGGACCAACCTGCAGATCCGTGCGCTGCCCTCGCGTGACGGCCGACTTCCCGACGAGGTCCTGGCGGCGGTCGAGGCCACGGGACTGCTGCCCAGCCGGGCACACGACCTGGTCCGCAACGTGATGGTCTCGCCGCAGACAGGATTGGCCGGGGGGCGGGCGGACCTACGTTCGGTCGCTGCTGCGCTCGATGCGGCGCTGCTGGCGGAGCCGACCCTGGGGGAGCTGCCCGGCAGGTTCCTCTTCGTGCTCGACGACGGCAGGGGAGACCTCCTCGATCGACGCTGCGACCTCGGTCTGGTCGCGGCCGATGCCGCAACTTGCCAACTGCGGATCGGGGACGGCCACGGCCCACTCGTCGCGCTCGATCATGCTGCCGGGGAGCTTGCGGAGCTCGGGCTCCGGTTCCTGAGCAGGCGGGGGAGCGGACCGACGGCGGCATGGCATGTCCGTGAGCTCCCGTCCGAGCTCGCGGCGGCGTCGGCACCCGATCCACGACTTCCGCGATCCGTCGGCCCGCTGGCGTACGGCGAGGTGCCCGGCGGCCACCACCTGGAGGTGCCCGAGGGGCTGCTCGACCGTGCCTTGGTCGACTCGCTCACCTCTATCTCAGAGTTCCTGGTCGTCACGCCCTGGCGCGGCGTCCTCGTCCCGGGGGAGCCCCGATGACCCTGTCCCGCCCACCTTGCCGCTACGAGTACGTCGACAATGGCCCGGCCATCTACGTCGACTCCTTTGCCACCATCCGCCGAGAGGCCGACCTGTCGGCGATCCCGGTCGACGCCGAGAAGCTGGCGGTGCGGATGATCCACGGAAGCGGGCAGGTCGATCTTGCTGCCGACCTCGTCGTGCATCCGCGGATGGTGTCCGCAGCGCGCACCGCCTTGGAGGCGGGCGCGTCCGTGCTGTGTGACGCGACGATGGTGGCGACCGGCGTTACCCGCAGCCGTCTGCCGAAGGACAACGACGTGTTGTGCTTCCTCAACGATCCCCGGGTCCCGGCTCTCGCGAAGCAGTGGGAAACCACCCGCACCGCCGCTGCGGTCTCGCTGTGGCCGCCCTACCTGGACGGTGCGGTGGTCGCGATCGGCAACGCGCCGACCGCCTTGTTCCATCTGCTCGAGCTCATCCTCGACGGCGGTCCCCGGCCCGCTGCGATCGTCGGCTGTCCGGTCGGTTTCATCGGTGCCGCGGAGTCCAAGCAGGCACTGGTCGACTTCCACGACCAGCATGGGATCGACATCCCCTTCGTCACCGTCCGCGGTCGCCGTGGCGGTTCGGCGATGACCTCCTCCGCACTCAACGCACTCGCCCAGGAGATCGAATGAACGGCACGTTCACGGTCGTGGGAATCGGCCCGGGCGATCCGGAGCTGATGACCCTCAAGGCCGTTCGCCTCATCGGCGACGCGCAGGTCGTCGCCTTCCATGCGGGCGTGAAGAAGCGGTCGCACGCCCGCCGCATCGCCGATTCCGTGATCCCGGCGGGAGCGATCGAGGAGGAGTTGCGCTATCCGGTGACGACCGGAACGACCGACCACCCGGGCGGGTACGTCGGCGCGATGGCCGACTTCTACGAGGAGTGCGCCGTACGACTGTCCGCGCACCTGGACGCCGGGCGGGACGTCGTGCTCCTCGCTGAGGGGGACCCGCTGTTCTACGGCTCGTCGATGTACCTGCACGACCGGTTCAAGCACGCCTATGACACGGCGGTGGTGCCGGGCGTGCCTGCGTTCGCCGCGGCGACGGCTGCGGTCTCGACGCCGTTGGTCAGGCAGACCGACGTCCTCACGGTGCTGACGGGCACGCTGCCTGAGCCCGAGCTGGCCCGCAGGCTGGCCGACACCGACGGCGCGATCATCATGAAGCTCGGTCGTACCTTCCCCGCCGTGCGGTCCGCACTGGAGCAGGCCGGACGGCTCGACGGTGCGTGGTACGTCGAGCGTGCCTCGCAGGCGGAAGAGCGTTGGCTGCCCGTGGCCGAGGTGGACCCGGACTCGGTGCCCTACTTCTCGCTCGTCTTCGTGCCGGGTGACACGGCCCAGACGCCGAGTGCGGAGCGCATGCGGGTGGGCCTCCTCGATGGCGGACCCGTGGTGGCGGAGAGGCCGGCGGCCGAGCTGCTGGTCGTGGGCCTGGGCCCGGGACCGGACGGCTGGCTGACTCCGGAGGCCGCCGATGCGCTTGCCGGCGTCGACCATGTCGTCGGCTACGGCCGCTACGTCGAGCGGGTACCGCAACGCGCGGGCCTGACGCGCCACGCCAGCGGCAACACGGTCGAGGTCGATCGCGCCCGTGCAGCGCTCGACCTGGCCCGGGCAGGGGAGAAGGTGGCCGTGGTGTCCGGCGGCGACGCCGGCGTGTTCGGGATGGCATCGGCTGTCTTCGAGGCCGCCGAGGATCCGGCGTACGCCGACGTCACGATCCGGGTCCTGCCCGGACTGAGCGCGGTCCAGGCGGTCGCGGCACGTGCTGGCGCGCCGATCGGTGCCGACTTCGCCGTCGTCTCCCTCAGCGACCGGCTCAAGCCGTGGGAGGTCGTCGAGCGACGCCTGCGAGCCATCGCGGAGGCCGACCTCGTGCTCGCGATCTACAACCCGTCTTCGCGCTCACGGACCGGACAGCTCGCCACGGCTCGCGACGTGCTCCTGGAGCACCGGAAGCCGGACACGGTGGTCATCGTCGGTCGCGACATCGGCCGGGCCGAGGAGTCGCTCGTCGTCACCACGCTCGGCGACCTCGACCCGGCCACGATCGACATGAAGTGCCTGCTGATCGTTGGCGCCACCTCGACCCGCGTCACGCGCGGCCGGGTCTGGACACCGCGGTTCGTGAAGGCCGGCCCATGACGAAGCCTGCCACGATCGTCCACTTCGTCGGGGCCGGACCCGGCGCCGCCGATCTGTTGACGGTGCGCGCGACCAGGCTGCTGGGCGAGGCGGACGTGGTGCTCTATCCGGGCACCTACCTCGACCCCGACGTCCTCTCCCACGTGAGCCCCGGCGCCGAGCTGGTGGACACCCAGGGTCTCGACCTCGACCAGATCAGCGCGTGCCTGATCGCCGCCGCCCGGACGGCCAAGCAGGTGGTGCGCCTGACCTCCGGGGACCCCTCGCTCTACTCCGCCCTGGCTGAGCAGACCCGGCGGCTCGCCGCTGAGGGAGTCGCGTGGGATGTGACGCCCGGGGTGCCGGCGTACGCGGCGGCGGCGGCGCTCGTCGGCACCGAGCTCACGGTGCCGTTGGTGAGCCAGTCCGTCGTGCTGACCCGCACCCGGGCACGCTCGAGCGCGATGCCCGAGACCGAGGCACTCGCGACCTTCGCCAGCACCCGCGCGACCTTGGTCCTCCACCTCGCGATCACCCGGGTGCGGGCGATCATGGCCGAGATCGAGCCGGAGCACGGCGCCGACTGTCCCGTCGTGGTGGTCCACCGGGCCAGTCAGCCCGGCGAGCGCGTGCTGCGCGGGACGGTCGCGACGATCGCCGACCTCGTCGACGACGCAGACCTCCGGCAGGCAGCCGTGATCCTGGTCGGCCGGGCACTGGCCGATGACGGCGGCGAGTCCTGGCTCTACGCCGCTCACCGCGACAGGAGCGTCACGAGCCCTTCGCGTACGCCCACTGGGTGACGGCACGTGCGGGCGTCCAACCGGTGAAGGTCCCGACCGGGCCGGCCGACTCGACGGAGATCCGGGTCAGCTCGCCACCCTGCTCCTCGTAGAGCCGAGCGAGCACCTGCTCGGTCTCCAGGGTGACGCCGTGGACGACGATCCGACCCTGTGCACCGAGCGCGTCGAGGCAGGTCTCGATGACGCCGGGTCGCGTCGCGCCGCCGCCGACGAAGATCGCGTCCGGTGTGGGCAGTGCGGCCAGCACTTCGGGAGCGCGGCCTTCGACGACCTCGAGCCCGGGCACGCCGAGTCTGGCGGCGTTGCGTCCGATCCGCTCAGTGCGCTCGGGGTCTGCCTCGACTGCCGTGGCCGTGCAGGTGGGGTGGGCCCGCATCCATTCGATCCCGATCGAGCCGGCTCCTGCACCGACGTCCCACAGGTGCTCGCCGGGCACGGGGGCCAGACGGGCCAGCGCGGAGGCGCGCAGGTCACGCTTCGTCAGCTGCCCGTCGTGCTCGAAGGAGTCATCGGGCAGGCCCGCGGTCCACGAGGCGTAGGCCGCCGGGCCGGTCGCTTCGATCGCCACGATGTTGAGTCGCGAGTACGGCCCTCGCCGCTCGGTCGCCGCCGAGGCGCTGCTCGTCTCGTCGGGCGAGCCGAGGTCGCCGAGAACGGTCACGATCGAGTCGCCGTACCCGTCCCGGCACAGGAGATCGGCGACCGCGTCGGGAGTGGTCTCGTCGGAGGAGAGCACGAGGATCCGGCGACCCGGCGCGAGCTCGCGGCGTACGAGCGAGACGTCGCGACCCACGACGCTGACGGTGGCGTGCGACTCGGCGGGCCAGCCCATCGCCGCGCGTGCGAGTGCGACCGAGGACACGGCGGGGATGACCCTGACCTGATCCGCGCCGACGGCGTCGATCAACGTCGTCGCGATGCCGGAGACGAGCGGGTCACCCGACGCGAGGGCGACGACGTCCTGCCCCTCGAGCGTGGCGAGGAGCGCAGCCAGCCCCCTGCGCAGCGGCGAGGGCCAGGTCTCGCGCCGCTGACCCTCGATGGCCGGCACGAGGTCGACCTGGCGGCGTCCCCCGAGCACGACCGCAGCCCTCTCGACCTGCTCCCGGACCGGCCCCGGGAGCCCGTCCCAGCCGTCGGCGCCGATACCCACGACTATGATCACGCGGCCAGACGCTATCGTGAGGCCCGCAAGGCGAGAGGTGCCCCAACCGCCCAGCCGTCGGAAACGGTGGTGACGGTGGACGGGGAGAATCTGGGAAGCCGGTGAGATTCCGGCACAGGCCCGCTGCGGTGAACCGAGCCTCCTCCACGGAGGACTCGGCAAGTCCGAAGACCGGCCTCCCGCCTGGCTTCTCCGGCAGCGGGCCGGGGAGGACGAACCGAGCGGGAGCCTCACATGCCACTGCACTACCCGTTTTCCGCCGTCCTCGGCTGCGACGTCAGGGCCGACCTGGACGACATGGGCCTGGCACTCGTCCTCACGACGATCTCGCCCGAGATCGGCGGCGTGCTCGTGCGCGGCGAGAAGGGCACCGCCAAGTCCACCGCCGTCCGTGCGCTCGGCGCACTGCTCCCGCCGCTGGTCGAGCTGCCGATCGGCGCCACCGAGGACCGGGTCGTCGGCTCCATCCAGCTCGAGTCCGCGCTCTCGGAGGGCAAGGTCGAGGTGGAGAAGGGCCTGCTCGCTCGCGCCAACGGCGGCCTGCTGTACGTCGACGAGGTCAACCTCCTGCACGACCACCTGGTCGATCTGCTCCTCGACGCCGCGGCGATGGGCCGCGTGAGCGTCGAGCGCGACGGGATCTCGGTCGAGCACGACGCACGGTTCGTGCTGATCGGCACGATGAACCCCGAGGAGGGTGAGCTTCGCCCGCAGCTGCTCGATCGCTTCGGGCTCACCGTGGAGGTCGCCGCGCCGCGCGCGCCGGAGCCTCGTGCCGAGGTGGTCCGTCGTCGCATGGCGTACGACGCCGATCCGGTCAGCTTCATCGAGACCTATGCTGCCGCGGAGAAGGATCTCGACCAGCGCATCCACGGTGCTCGTGCGTCGTTGGCCGACGTGGTGCTGTCCGACGCGGCCCTGCTCAAGATCGCGGAGGTCTGCGCCGCGTTCGAGGTGGACGGCCTGCGCGCCGACATCGTCACCGCCCGCGCCGCCGTCGCTCACGCCGCCTGGGAGGGCCGCGACGCGGTTACCAGGGCCGACATCCGGCGGGCCGCGACCCTCGCACTGCCGCACCGTCGCCGACGCAACCCGTTCGACGCGCCGGGCCTCGACGAGGACCTGCTCGACCGCATCCTCGGTGATGACGAGCTGCCGCCCGAGCCGCCCCCGGGGACCGACCACGAGGAAGGCCCCGAAGCTGCGCCCGGGACGCCCGGGACGCCCAGGACGGATGGGGCCGCGCCTTCGCCCGGCGCGGACGCCGAGGGCGGCAGCGACAGCGACGGCGGCGGGACCGACCCGAGCGGTCCGGATCCGGCGCTGGGCCCACCAGAACCGCAGCACCGCCCCGAGGCTGCCGACACGGACGACCGTGCGAGCACGGTCGCAGCTGGCTCGCCGTACCGACCGAAGCTGCTGACCGTGCGCGGCGTCGGTGCGGGCGCGAGCGGCCGCCGCAGTCGGGCCAGGACGAGCACCGGTCGCCGGGTCGGGGCCAGCAGGCCGGCCGACGGACGCGGATCGCTCCACCTGCTGGAGACGATCAGGGCAGCCGCACCCCGGCAGGGGTCGCGCGGTCGCACCGGCGGGCGGCTCGCGCTGCGCCGCGACGACCTCCGGGTGGCGACGCGCGAGGGCCGCGAGTCCAACCTCATCCTGTTCTGCGTGGACTCCTCCGGGTCGATGGCGGCGCGCAAGCGCATGATCCAGGTCAAGACCGCGATCCTGTCGTTGCTCCTGGACGCCTACCGTCGGCGCGACAAGGTCGGGCTCGTCACGTTCCGGGGTGACTCCGCCGACCTGGTGCTGCCGCCGACCCACTCGGTCGACGTTGCCGCGGCACGGCTCGACGAGCTCCCTGCCGGTGGCCGCACCCCCCTCGCCGAAGGGCTGTGGGAGGCCGCGAAGGTCCTGCGCCGGGAACGACTCCGCGACCCGCGCCTGCGGCCACTGCTGGTCGTCGTCACCGACGGTCGCGCCACGGCAGGCCGCGACGCCGTACGCCGGTCGCTGCAGGCCGCCGAGCACGTCGCCGGCCTGGCGATCGCCTCGGTCGTCATCGACGGGGAGGCCGGGCCACTGCGACTCGGACTCGCGATCGGGCTGGCGCGAAGCCTCAACGCGGAGCACGTCCCCGTCGCCGAGGTCAGCGCCGAGGCGCTGACCAGAACCGTCACCAGGAAGGTCGCCTGATGCCCCAGGGAGTTCCCACCGCCGTTCCCGACGACGGCCTCACCACACGCCAGCGCCGCAACCGGCCGTTGCTGATCGTCCACACCGGCGAGAACAAGGGCAAGTCCACGGCCGCCTTCGGGCTCGGTCTGCGGGGGTGGAACCAGGGCTGGAACGTTGCGGTCTTCCAGTTCGTGAAGTCGGCGAAGTGGAAGGTCGGCGAGGAGACCGCCTACCTCGCGCTCAACCGCGTGCACGAGCAGACCGGCCAGGGCGGCCCGGTGCAGTGGAACAAGATGGGCGACGGTTGGTCCTGGTCGCGCAAGAAGGGCGAGGACGAGGACCACGCCCAGGTCGCCCGCGACGGCTGGGCCGAGATCAAGCGCCGCATCCTCGCCGAGGAGCACGACCTCTACGTCCTCGACGAGTTCGCCTACCCGGTGAAGTGGGGCTGGATCGACGCCGCCGAGGTCGCCGACTTCCTGGCGAGCCGGCCCGGTCACCAGCACGTCGTCATCACCGGCCGCGACGTCGCCCCGGAGATCATCGAGGTCGCCGACCTCGTCACCGAGATGACGAAGATCAAGCACCCGATGGACGCCGGCCAGAAGGGCCAGAAGGGCATCGAGTGGTGAGGCTGCCCCGCCTCGTGGTGGCGGCGCCATCGACCGGTCAAGGCAAGACGACCGTCGCGACGGGGCTGATGGCGGCCCTGCGCATCTCCGGCCACGAGGTCAGCGGCCACAAGGTCGGGCCGGACTACATCGACCCCGGCTACCACGCCCTCGCCACCGGAAGACCCGGCCGCAACCTCGACCCCCACCTGGTGGGGGAGGAGCGGATCGTCCCGTTGCTGCTCCACGGCGCGTGCGGCGCCGACATCGCGGTCATCGAAGGCGTCATGGGCCTCTACGACGGCCGCCTCGGCACCGACGGCTTCGCCTCGACCGCTCACGTCGCGACGCTCACCCGCTCACCCGTCGTGCTCGTCGTCGACGTGGCCCGGCTGTCTCGCACCGCGGCGGCGATCGCCGCAGGCATGGCGGCGTTCGACGACGGCCTCGAGATCGCCGGTGTCGTCCTCAACCGCACCGGCTCGGCAGCGAACGACGCCGAGATCGTGCGCGCCATGGAGCGCACCGGGCTGCCCGTCCTCGGCCGCCTCCCTCGCAACGAGGATCTCGCCACACCGTCGCGCCACCTCGGCCTGGTGCCCGCCGCCGAACGCGACGAGTCCGCCGCCATGCTGCACCGCCTCGGTGAGCAGGTCGCCGAGCACCTCGACCTCGACGCAGTGCTGACGATCGCACGCGCCGCGCCAGAGCTTGACGCGGAACCGTGGGAACCGCACGCCGAGATCACGGCGGGTGGTGACGGGCGACCGGTCATCGCGGTGGCCGGAGGCCGCGCCTTCACGTTCCGCTACGCCGAGACAGAGGAGCTGCTGCGGGCCGCGGGCTGCGAGGTCGTCACCTTCGATCCGATCAGCGACCCGGCCCTTCCGCCGCGCACGCAGGGGATCTACCTCGGCGGCGGGTTCCCCGAGGTCTACGCCGCAGAGCTCGCCGCCAACCGCCGCCTACTCGACGACCTGCGCGCCGCCGTCGACACGGGTGTGCCGACGGTCGCCGAGTGCGCCGGCCTGCTCTACCTCGCCGAGACCCTCGATGGTGCACCGATGGCCGCCGCCCTTCCGTTCACGGCTGCCATGAACGAGCGACTGACGCTGCGCTATCCCACGGCCACCGCAGCAACGGACTCGCTGCTCACCCGGGTCGGTGAGAGGGTCACCGGTCACGAGTTCCACCGCACCCAGATCTCGCCCGCGAGCAGCATCCGGCCAGCGTGGACCATCGACGGCCTGCCGACCGGACACGCGACCGATATCGTGCACGCGTCGTACCTCCACGTCCATTGGGCCGGCCACCCGCGACTCGCCCAGCGCTTCGCTGACGCCGCACACCGCGCGGTGCCGCACGCCACCGAGCCGCGCGAGGCCGTTGCCGCCCGTGACCAACCGGCGACCGCGACGCCACGCCCGACCGAGCCCCTGCGCCACCACGGCGACGCCGAGACCGGGCCCGACCTGCTCGACTTCGCCGTGAACGTGTACGACGCCCGACGGCCGCCGTGGCTCGACCACGCTCTCGCCATGTCGGTCGCAGAGGTCCAGGCCTATCCCGACGCGACCCCGGCCGCTGCCGCGATCGCTCAACGGCACGGCCGCAAGCTCGACGAGATCCTCCCGACAGCAGGGGCGGCTGAAGCCTTCAGCCTCATCGCACGACTCCGATCCTGGCAGAAGCCGGTCGTCATCCATCCGCAGTTCACCGAGCCGCACGCCGCGCTCGAGCAGGCCGGCCACGAGGTCACCTCCGTGCTGTGCCGACCGGAGGACGGCTATTCACTCGACCCGGCAGCGGTTCCCGAGGATGCCGACCTCGTCATCGTCGGCAATCCCACGAACCCGACCGGCGTCCTGCACCAGGCGAGCACGATCAGCCGACTGCGCCGCAAGGGCCGACTGGTCGTGGTCGACGAGGCGTTCATGGACGCCGTGCCCGGCGAGGCCGAGTCCCTGATCCGCGAGCGGCTCCGCGACCTCGTCGTCATCCGAAGCCTCACCAAGCACTGGTCGATCCCAGGCATCCGCGCCGGCTACGTGGTGGGTCACCGCCTCGTCATCAAGCACCTCGCCCGACGCCAGACCCCATGGTCGGTCTCGACCCCGGCGATCGCGGCCATCCGTGCCTGCACGACGCGCGAGGCGGCGGCGGAGTCGCGAGAACGCGCCGTCGCCCTCGCGCGCTGGCGCGACGTCCTGGAGGACGGTCTCCACGGGCGCGGCATCGAGACGGTTCCTTCGGATGCCTCCTTCGTCCTGGCCCGTGTCGGCCGTGACGCCCACGCGCAGCTGCGTGCCCGAGGCATCGCCGTACGCCGCTGCGACACGTTCCCCGGACTCGACGCGAGCTGGGTGCGCATCGCCGTGCGCCCACCCGCCACCACCCGCCACCTGCTCGAAGCCCTCGACCACATCCGTGCCCCGCACCTCACTCACTGACAGGCCCCCGCGCATGCCCTACGTCTCCCCACCTTCCGACATCGCCCGCGACCACGCGACCAAGCGCCTCGCGGCTCTGGCCACCCCACCCGGCGCGCTCGGCCGCATCGGCGAGCTCGGCGTCTGGATCGCGTCCGTCCAGGGACACGTGCCGCCGCACCCCGTCGACAACGTGCGGCTGGTGATCTTCGCCGGCGATCACGGCGTCGCGGCCCATGGGGTCTCGGCCTTCCCGCCCGCCGTCACCGGCGCCATGGTCCGAACCTTCCTGGCAGGCAAGGCGGGCGTCAATGCGCTAGCGCAGATCCACGGCGTCGCCGTGCGAGTCCTCGACATCGGCGTCGATGAGGACTTCCACGATCTGGACGAGGACGTCCGCAACACCCTCACTGCGCACAAGATCCGCCGCGCCAGCGGCGCGATCCACCTCGCGGACGCGCTCACGCCTGAAGAGACACGCGCCGCGTTGGACGCCGGCGCGGCCGTCGCGCGTCAGGAGATCAAGGCCGGGGCACAGCTGCTGATCAGCGGCGACATGGGCATCGGCAACACCACACCTGCCGCCGCCCTCGTCGCCGCCGGCCTCGGCTTGCCAGCAGCGGACGTCTCCGGACGGGGCACCGGCATCGACGACGCCGCACTGACGCACAAGATCGAGGTCGTCCAGACGGCACTCGACCGGGCCGGCGCCCGCCAGGACGACCCCATCGAGACGCTCACCGCTCTCGGCAGCGCGGACCTCGCGGCCTCGACCGGCTTCATGCTCGCAGCTGCCCAGGACGGGGTACCTGTCCTCCTCGACGGCCTGATGAGCGTCGCGTGTGCCCTGACCGCCGATCGGATGGAGCCCGGTGCCGCTGCGTGGTTCGCCGCCGGCCACCGCTCGACCGAGCCCGCCCAGTCGCTCGCCCTGGCCAAGATGGGGCTGGAGCCCCTGCTCGACGTCGGCATGCGGCTGGGCGAGGGATCCGGCGCGGTGGCCGCCGTACCGCTCATCCGTGGCGCCGCGGCGCTCCTCAGCAGCGTGGCGCTGCTCGAGGAGCTCACGACCTGATGCGGCCATGAAGGCGCGTGCCGCCGGGCTCCTGCTCGGCTACGCAGCCGACCGGATGCTCGGCGACCCCGCACACCGCCATCCCGTCGCCGGTTTCGGCCACGTCGCGCGCGCGGTCGAGGAGAGCGTGTACGGCGACTCCCGCGCGCGCGGTGTGCTTCATGCCGCCGTACTGGTCGGTGGAGCCGGGGTCCTCGGCGTCGTCGCCGAGAAGGCTGCTCGCACGCCGATCGCTCGATCAGCGGTAACCGCCGTCGTGACGTGGGCCGTGCTGGGTGGGCGGACGCTGGAACGTGAAGCATCCGCCGTCCACGTCCTGCTGGCCGCCGGCGACCTGCCGGGGGCACGGGTCCAGGTGAAGCGGCTCGTCGGTCGCGACACGGAGCGGCTCGACGAGTCCGAGGTCGCGCGGGCCGTCGTGGAGTCGGTCGCCGAGAACAGCTCCGACGCCGTCGTCGCCCCGCTCGTATGGGGCGCACTGCTGGGCCCTGCAGGCCTACTGGGCTATCGCGCTGCGAACACCCTCGACGCGATGGTGGGCCACCACAACATGCGCTACGAGAACTTCGGGTGGGCCAGCGCGCGGCTCGACGACCTCGTGAATCTCCCGGGGGCACGACTAGCCGGGCTCCTCACCGTGGCGCTGGGTGGAAACCCCCGCAGGGCGATCACCGACTGGCGTCGCGACGCGGCTGCCCACCCCAGCCCCAACGCCGGAGTCGTCGAGTCGACCTTCGCGGGGTCGCTCGGGATCCGTCTCGGTGGCACGAACACCTACGACGGCGACCGGGTCGAGCACCGCGCCGTGATGGGCGACGGGCGCGCGGTCGAGCCTCGTGACATCGCAACCGCCGTTCGGCTCGGCGCGCGTGTCGGGGCGGGCGCGGCTCTCGTGGCGGCCGCAGTCGCCGTACTCCGGAGATCGCGATGAGCGTCGTGCTCGTCGGCATGTCCGTCAGCGACGTCGATCGTCGTGACCATCTGTTCACGTGCGCGCGGCCCTTGGGCGGCACCGTCGCGTTCCTGCAGATGGGCGACCCGTCACTCTCCGCCGAGCTCACCCGCCTCGCCGACGACGGAGCCACCACCATCACGCTCGTCGGCGTCGACACCGGCTCTTTGGCGCCCGGCCGATCCTGGTTGCGCAGGATCGCTGCGCACTGGTGGCGCGAGCGCGCGGGCCGCAGGCCGACCATCAGTGTCGCCACCGAGTTGGCCACGGACCTGGACCAGATCGGCGCCTGCTTGCAGAGCGTGCGACCCATCACCGGCGCCGAGCCCGGCCTGACCTCCGAGGCGTGGGAGCACGTGGCAGGCCATCGCCACCAGGTCATGGTCTGCCGCGGACCCCGCTGCACGGCAATGGGCCAGGTCGACAACCTCCGGGCCATGGTCGTTGCGCTCGTGGAGCACCAGCTGGGCGACAACGACGTGCTCCTCGTGCACACCGGCTGCCAGTCGCCCTGCAACCAGGCGCCCGTGATCAGCGTCCAGCCCGACGACGTCTGGTACGGCGGCGTCGACCCCGCGATGGCATCGCTCATCGTCGCCGAGCACTTCATCGACAACCGCCCGATCGAGAGCCATCGACTGCCCAGATCCCGCTAGCCGGACGGGATCCCTGCCGGGGCGGGACTCCGCTAGAGTGCCCTACGCATGCATGAGGAAGCCGGTGAGAGTCCGGCGCAGTAGCGCTACTGTGACACGTCCTCCGGGGTGACCCGGTCGAGGTGGAGCCAGACCCGAATGCCTGCCACCACCCATTGACCGGGGGCGCATCCACCCCCTCGAGGAGGACTCATGTCGCAGTCTGCTGTGACGCCGATCTCCGGCGCCGTTTCTGTTCCCACCATCCCGCTGCGAGAGCTCGCTCCCTGGGCGCTGTTCTTCGGCCTGCTCGCGGTCCTGGTGATCTTCTTCGTGAGCGCCGACCAGGGTGCCGTCTCGATCCCGTCGGGCAACGCGATCCACGAGTGGGTCCACGACGGTCGTCACCTGCTGGGCTACCCCTGCCACTGACGCCGCGCCCGGAATGACTTCCGGGCGGCCTCTTCCGACCCGTCCCTGACGGGCGCGACGCATCCCGTCACATGATCTCGCCCCCAGTAGGCCTGCACCCCGTGGCCTCTGTGGCGGCGCCGAACGGACCCCCCATGACCGCACGCGCACTTCTCATCCGTGGGCTGATCGCCGGCCTCGTGGCCGGCATCGCCACCTTCCTCGTCGCCTACACCGCCGGCGAGCCCCAGGTCAGGACGGCCATCGCCCTCGAGCAGCCCCGTGCTGGCGTCGAGGCTCCGGGCGACGCCCCGCCCGCCGAGGACGGTCACGCCCACACGCACCGCCACGGCGACGAAGCCACCGCCGAGGAAGGCGCCAGGACCGAGGTGTCGCGCGACAACCAGGAGACCTGGGGCCTGCTCACCGGCACCCTGACCGTGGGCCTCGCTCTCGGCGGCATCGTCGCCCTCGTCGCCGCCGCCACCATCGGCCACATCGGCCGCCTGCTGCCCGGCCAGTCGACCGCTCTCGTCACGCTGCTCGGGTTCGTCTCGTTCGCACTGGTGCCGTTCCTGAAGTACCCCGCCACGCCACCGGCGGTCGGCGACAGCGAGACGATCGGCGACCGGACCGCGCTCTACTTCGGGTTCGTCCTCGTCTCCCTGGTCGCGGCAGTCGCGGCGAGCTACGGCGCCTTGAGGCTGCGTGAGCGCATCGGCACCTACGGCGGTGTGGTCGCAGGCGTCGCGGCGTACCTGCTCGTCGTGGTGGTCGCCGGCCAGGCCTTCGGCACGGTCAACGAGGTGGGCGACTTCCCGGCCGACACGCTGTGGTTCTTCCGACGCGCATCGCTGATCACCCTCGCCACGACCTGGGGTGTCACCGGCGTCGTGCTCACCGGCCTCGTGACGCGGCTCTACGCCGCCGAGACGGCGGACGCCGAGCGACGTCAGCTGGCTGACAGTCTCTGACGCGCTATCGAGCTGCCTGCCGCAGCACCCACGCGAGGGCGTCGTCGACGGCATCGACCGTCGGCACTCCGTCCCCGGCATTCGGGCGCCGCACGACCACCACCGGAACACCGAGTTCGGCCGCGGCCTGCATCTTCGGCCAGGTGAAGATGCCGCCCGAGTCCTTGGTGACCAAGACGTCCGAGCAGTGGCCGCGCATGAGGGCCAGCTCCTCGTCGAGCGCGTAGGGGCCGCGGCTACGGACGATCGTCCAGCCGGTCGGGATGTCGCCCGAGGGCGCATCGACGACCCGAGCAATCACGTCGTGCTGGTGGAGGACAGATGTGAAACGGGCCAGCTCTTGGCGGCCGACGGTGAGGAACGGCCGCTTGCCGAGGGCCGCTGCCAGGTCCGCCGCCTCCTCATGCGAGTCCGCGTAGTGCCACGTGGGATCCGGCGCCCAGCCCGGCCGCTCGAGCCGGAGGAGCGGTACGCGGTCGAGGGAGCAGGCAGCCGCGGCATTGGCGCTCATGCCGCGGGCGAAGGGATGCGTGGCATCGACCACCGCGCTGTACTCCCGCAAGGCGGCGCGCAGGCCCTCGACGCCGCCGAATCCGCCGATCCGGACCGGGCCGACGGGGAGCCGGGGCTCGGCCACCCGCCCGGCGAGCGACGACATGACGTCGATGCCGAGGTCGAGCAGGCGGGCGGTCAGCTCGCGGGCCTCGGAGGTGCCACCGAGCAGCAGGAGCCTCACGGCACGCCGCCGGGCGGCAGGACCGGCAGGCCGGCGGGCGCGCCGGAGACGGCGAGGGCGAGCAGCGCGTCGACGTCGAGGTGCTGCTCGACGAGGTCGCCGAGCAGGTCGATCCGGGCGTCGCGGGCGGCGGGGAAGGAGGCCCGTGACGTGACGCCGAGGACGCGCTGGAGGTAGGCCGCGCGGTGGGCGTCGTCCTCGAGGGACCCGTGCACCATCGTGCCGCTGACGAGGCCGTCCTCGGTGCGGCCGGCGATCCGTCCGTGGTGGATCTCGTAGCCTGCGGGCTCGTGGACGCGCAGCACCTTGTCGGCGCCGAACGTGGTGGTGTGGGGGAGCAGCCCGAGACCCGCGACCACGGTGCCC
This sequence comes from Nocardioides sp. JS614, assembly GCF_000015265.1. NCBI lineage: Bacteria > Bacillati > Actinomycetota > Actinomycetes > Propionibacteriales > Nocardioidaceae > Nocardioides > Nocardioides sp. JS614. The sequence goes on along the minus strand of NC_008699.1, from coordinate 3,063,478 downwards.
GGGTCACCCTCGATGCCCGCGGGGTCGGTGATCGTGCGGCCCAGCATCTGGCAGCCGCCGCAGATGCCGAGCACCGCCCGACCGGCGTCCGCGTGGGCGATGATCGCGCCATCGAGGCCGCGCGCGCGCATCCAGGCGAGATCGGCGACGGTCGCGCGGGTGCCGGGGAGCACGACCAGGTCGGCGTCGGCGAGGTCCCGCGCCGAGGAGGCGAAGACGACGTCGAGGTCGGGCTCGAGGCCGAGGGCGTCGAGGTCGGTGAAGTTGCTGATCCTGGGGAGTCGTACGACGGCGACCCGCTTCGCGCCGCTCCCGGCCGAGCGGCGGCCGTCGAGGTCCAGCGCGTCCTCGGAGTCGAGCCACAGGCTCGGGTCCCACGGCAGGACGCCGTACGTCGGCCGGCCGGTCGCGAGCCGAAGCATCTCCAAGCCGGGGGAGAGCAGGGAGAGGTCGCCGCGGAACTTGTTCATCACGAAGCCGGCGACCAGCGCCTGATCGTCGGGTGCCAGGAGCGCCACCGTGCCGTGCAGTGCGGCGAAGACGCCGCCCCGGTCGATGTCGCCGACCACGACGGTCGGGAGGGCGGCGTGACGGGCCAGGCCCATGTTCACGTAGTCGCCTGCGCGCAGGTTGATCTCTGCCGGACTGCCCGCGCCCTCGGCCACGATCACGTCGTAGCGTGAGGCGAGGTCGTCGAAGGCCTCGTGGGCTGCCTCGGCCAGGTGGCGCCGGCCTTCCTCCCAGCTCGCCGACGAGACCTCACCCGCGGGTCTCCCGAGGAGCACGACGTGGCTGCGCCGGTCCGAGCCCGGCTTGAGGAGAACCGGATTCATCGCGGGCTCCGGCGTCGCCCGTGCTGCGAGCGCCTGGACCCACTGGGCCCGACCGATCTCCGCCAGCCGCTCGTCCGGGCCCGCGCACACCATCGAGTTGTTCGACATGTTCTGCGCCTTGTACGGCGCCACCCGTACCCCGCGTCGTGCGAACGCCCGGCAGAGGCCGGTCGTCACCACCGACTTGCCGGCGTCGGAGGTGGTACCGGCGACGAGCAGGCCGCTCATGCGGGTCCCCGCAGGAGATAGGCGTCCATCACCCAGCCCGCGGCCACCTTCACGCGGTCGCGGGCGGCGAGCACCTCGGCGCGCACGTCGCCGACCCGCCCGGCGACCAGCTCCTCCGACTCGGTCCCGAGGTTGGCACCCCACCAGATCCACCAGTCCTCGAGCCCCGTCAGGTCGGGCATCGAGCCGAGCATCACCACGAGATTGGTCTGCCCGGCCGCGATGTCCTCGCGCAGTCGGCGCGCCGTCGTCAGGTGGACGGGCCGCCCCACCGGATGCAGGACGATCCGGTGACGGGCCGCGAGGAGCTGCGGTGCGCCGATGCCGGGCAGCACGTCGTACTCGAGGGGGAGACGGGTGGCGAGCTGCTCGACGACGCGGATGGTCGAGTCGTAGAGCGACGGGTCGCCCCAGACCAGGAAGGCCGCCGTGCCGCCCCGCTCACGCAGGACGGTCTCGTAGGCGTCGACCCGCGCCGCGTGCCAGTCGTGCACGGCCCTGCCGTAGTCGGCCGGGTCGTCGCGATCACGCTCCGGATCCGGGACGGCGACGACCTCGACGCCGTACGCCCGGGCGATCTCCCGCCGTGCCGCGAGGAGGTGGTCGTCGCCGCCCTTGTCGGCGGCGACGACGTAGTCGACGCCGCGCAGGGCCTCGGCTCCCTCGGCCGTCACGTGCTGCGGTCCCATGCCGACACCGAGGATCCGGACCCTCACTCGCGATCCTCGAGGTCGCCCTCGAGCTCGAGGTAGACCTGCTGCATCGCCGCGAGCGTGTCCGCGTCCGGGTCGGCCCACAGACCACGCTCGGCGGCCTCGTGGAGCCGCTCGACGATGCCGCGCAGGGCCCACGGGTTCGAGCGACGCAGGAAGTCCTGGGTCGTCTCGTCGAGCACGTACTCCTGCGCGAGCTTGTCGTACATCCAGTCGTGGACGACACCTGCCGTGGCGTCGAACCCGAAGAGGTAGTCGACGGTCGCGGCGAGCTCGAAGGCGCCCTTGTAGCCGTGCCGCTGCATCGCGGCGATCCAGCGCGGGTTCACCACCCGCGCGCGGAAGACGCGATTGGTCTCCTCCTGCAGGGTCCGTGTCTTCACCGCGTCGGGGGCGGTCGAGTCGCCGACGTAGGCCTTCGGGGCGGATCCGGTCAGTGCGCGGACCGTGGCGACCATGCCGCCGTGGTACTGGAAGTAGTCGTCGGAGTCGGCGATGTCGTGCTCGGCCGAGTCCACGTTCTTGGCCGCGACCTTGATCCGTCGGTAGTTGGCGCGCATGTCGTCGGCCGCCGGCACACCGTCGAGATCGCGGCCGTAGGCGAACCCGCCCCACGCGGTGTAGACCTCGGCGAGGTCCTTGTCGTCGCGCCAGGTCCCGGACTCGATCACCTGCAGGATCCCGGCGCCGTAGGAGCCGGGCTTCGAGCCGAAGATGCGCGTCGTCGCGCGCCGTGCGTCGCCGTGCTCGGTCAGGTCGGCCAGCGCGTTGGCACGCACGAAGTTCTGGTCGGCGGGCTCGTCGAGGTCGGCGACCAGCCGCACGGCGTCGTCGAGCATCGCCACGACGTGGGGGAACGCATCGCGGAAGAAGCCGGAGATGCGGACGGTGACGTCGATGCGTGGCCGACCGAGCTCGTCCGGCGGGACGACGACCAGCTCGCGCACGCGCCGCGACTCGGCGTCCCACTCCGGACGTACCCCGAGCAGCGCCAGCACCTCGGCGACGTCGTCACCGGAGGTGCGCATGGCGCTGGTGCCCCACACCGACAGGCCCACCGACGTCGGGTACTCGCCGGTGTCCTCGAGGTACCTCTCCAGCAGCGAGTCGGCCATCGCCTGCCCGGTCTGCCACGCCAGCCGGCTCGGCACCGCACGCGGGTCGACGGTGTAGAAGTTGCGGCCGGTCGGCAGCACGTTGACCAGTCCACGCAGCGGCGAGCCCGACGGACCCGCGGCGACGTAGCCGCCCGCCAGCGCGTGCAGGACGGCGTCCAGCTCGTCGGTCGTGCGAGCCAGCCGTGGCACGACCTGCGTCGCGGCGAACTCCAGCACGCGTCGCACGTCGGGGGAGTCGTGGAGCGACTCGACCACCGTGGGGTCCCAGTCAGCCTTCTCCATGGCCTCGACCAGCTCGCGTGCCTGCGCCTCGAACACGTCGACCTCGGTGGTGGCCGCTCCCTCGGTGAGACCGAGCGCCGCACGCAGGCCCGGCACCGCGCTGCCGACGCCGCCCCACACCTGGGCCGCGCGCAGGATCGACAGCACCAGGTTGACCCGTGCCACACCGTCGGGCGCGGCTCCGAGGACGTGCAGTCCGTCGCGGATCTGGGCGTCCTTGATCTCGCACAGCCAGCCGTCGACGTGGAGCAGGAAGTCGTCGAACTCCGCGTCGTCCGGTCGCTCCTCGAGCCCGAGGTCGCGGTGCAGGTGCGCGGCGTGCATGAGCTGCCAGATCTCTCCGCGGATCGCCGGCAGCTTGGCCGGGTCCATCGTCGAGATCTTGTCGTGCTCCTCGAGCAGGCCCTCGAGGCGCGAGATGTCGCCGTACGACTCCGCGCGGGCCATCGGAGGCACGAGGTGGTCGACGATCGTGGCGTGCGCACGCCGCTTGGCCTGCGCGCCCTCGCCCGGGTCGTTGACCAGGAACGGATAGATCAGCGGCAGGCTGCCGAGCGTCGCGTCAGGGCCGCAGGATGCCGACAGTGCCGCGTTCTTGCCGGGCAGCCACTCCATCGATCCGTGCTTGCCGAGGTGCACGACCGCATCGGCCTCGAAGCCGTGCTCCAGCCAGCGGTACGCCGCCAAGTAGTGGTGCGTCACCGGCAGGTCGAGGTCGTGGTAGATCGCTACCGGGTTCTCGCCGAATCCCCGCGGCGGCTGGATCAGGATGACGACGTTGCCCGCGCGCAGCGTCGCGACGACGATCTCGCCCGCGTCGTTGACGAACAGCGAGCCGGGCGCCGCGCCCCAGGCCTCGGTCATGGCGTCACGCAGGTCCGCCGGCAGGTCGGCAGTCCATGCGTCGTAGTCGGCCCCGCTGATCCGCACGTGGGCGTCGGTCAGCTGCGCCGACGTGAGCCACTCCTCGTCCTGACCGCCTGCCGCGATGAGCGCATGGATCAGTGCGTCGCCGGCCTCGGTGTCGTCGGTCAGGTCGAGGAGCGCGAGGTCGCCGACGTCGTACCCCTCCGTGCGCAGCCGGCGGAGCAGCCGGATCGCGGAGACGGGGGTGTCGAGCCCGACCGCGTTGCCGATGCGCGCGTGCTTGGTCGGGTAGGCCGAGAGCACCAGCGCCAGCCGCTTCTCGCTGTTCGGCTTGTGGCGCAGAAGGGCGTGGTTGACCGCGATGCGGGCCACCCGATCGGCGCGCTCGGGATCTGCGACGTACGCCGGCAGTCCTTCCTCGTCGATCTCCTTGAAGGAGAACGGCGCGGTCGTGATCCGGCCGTCGAACTCCGGGATGGCGATCTGGGTCGCGTAGTCGAGCGGGCTGACCCCGTCGTCCGACCCCTCCCACTCGGCACGGCTGTGGGTGAGGCAGAGGCCCTGCAGTACCGGGATGTCGAGTGCCGCCATCCGCTCGACGTCCCATGCCTCGTCGTCGCCACCGGCGCTCGCGGTCGCAGGGACGGAGCCGCCGGCCGCCAGTACGGTGACGACCAGGGCGTCCAGGGTCCCGAGTGCGTCGTAGAGGTCGTCGGGCGCCGAGCGCAGGGAGCCGGCGAAGATCGGCACGCCCGTCGCCTGGCCGGTCGCGTCGATCGCGTCGGCCAGGGCATGGGCGAAGGCGTTGTTGCCGCTCGACTCGTGGGCCCGGTAGTAGAGCACCCCGACCCGAGGCAGGTCCGCCTCCGTGCGCACCGGCCGGTCGGCGTACCCCCAGGCCGGGATGGCGGCCGGAGGCTCGAACCCCTCGCCCGTCAACAGCACCGTGTCGGAGAGGAACGCGTGCAGCTGTCCCAGGTTGGCCGGGCCGCCCTCGGCCAGGTAGCGGTGCGCCTCGGCGGTCACCCCCATGGGCACGGTCGACAGCTCCATCAGCTCCGCACTCGGCTGCGGCTCGCCACCCAGGACCACCACGGGGGTCCCCCCGGCGCGAAGCTCATCGACCCCCGACCAGAGATCGTGGGGCGAGCCGAGGAGCCGCACGACGACCAGGTCCGCGCCGGCGACGATCCCGGTGAGCTCGGCCTCGGTGGCGCGCGACGGGTTCCCCCACGCGTACTCGGCGCCACTGGCCCGGGCGGACAGCAGGTCTGTGTCGGACGTGGACAGCAGCGCGATCCGCATGGGCGGGATCCTCCTCAGGGGTTCTCGCCCCATCGATCGGTCGGACGTGCCCGCGGCCAGTGTCTGGCTGCCCTCCTGACGGAGGATCACAGTGGCGGAACCGCCCCGGAGTCTCACCGGGTTCCTGGGCCACGAGCGATGTGCAGCCTACGGGGCGATCGGCCTCGTGCCTGCCCCGGTCCATCTCGTGCGACCCCAGGGCCAGGTCGCCGACGATCGATGCTGAGGTCCGTTTCGCGCACTGTGGCGCAGGTCACCGGGCCGTCGGGAAGACCGCGGGCGACGATGTGCTTGAGTCATTCGGTTCAACTTTCAATTATTCGACCCGGAGGTAACCCCCACATGGACGTCGTCGTCCTCGTCGCCCGCATCCTGTTCGCCGCGATCTTCGTCGCGTCCGGCATCGGCCACCTGACCGCCACCAAGGCGATGGCCGGCTACGCCCAGTTCAAGGGCGTCCCGGCTGCCACCTTCAGCACCGTCGCGTCCGGCGTGCTGATGGTGGTCGGCGCGCTGTCGGTCCTGCTCGGCGTCTGGGGCGACCTCGGCTCCCTGCTGCTGGCCGCCGCCATCGTGCCGATCCCGTTCCTCATGCACGCCTTCTGGAAGGAGCAGGGCGAGGCCAAGATGAACGAGCAGGTCCAGTTCAACAAGACCCTCTCGCTCGTCGGCGGCGCCCTGGCGCTCTTCGCCCTCTTCGCGCTGGTGCCCGACCTGGGCCTGACCATCACCGGTCCGCTCTTCGAGGTCTGATCTAGCGTCACGACCCGCCGCGGCCTCGACCCTCCCGGTCGGGGCCGCGGCTGCGTCCGAGCATCGAGCGCCACGGCGCCCGCGCCGGCCTCGGCATGGTCGGGTCGACCTCGTCTCGGCATCATGTATCTTGATATCAAGAGATATCGCTTCGGTGCCGCTGGGTACGGGCGGACGGGGTTAGGACAGCCTTCCTTTTCCCTGGCTCACGCCCGGCGGCAGGATGGCGATTCACGGTGCAGACGACGAGACGTCAGAGGAGATGACTGCTGTGGCCAGTCAGGACAGCTTCGGTGCCAAGAGCACCCTGGACGTGGACGGAAAGTCCTACGAGATCTTCCGCCTCGACGCGGTGCAGGGCGAGGGGCTCGACGTCGCGTCGCTGCCGTTCAGCCTCAAGGTGCTGCTGGAGAACCTGCTGCGCACCGAGGACGGCGCGGACATCACCGCGGACGACATCCGCGCGATCGCCGGGTGGAACGCGGACGACGAGCCGAGCAAGGAGATCCAGTTCACCCCGGCGCGGGTCATCATGCAGGACTTCACGGGCGTGCCGTGCGTGGTCGACCTGGCCACCATGCGCGAGGCGATGGCCGAGCTCGGCGGCGACCCGACGAAGATCAACCCGCTCGCGCCCGCCGAGATGGTCATCGACCACTCGGTGATCGCCGACGTGTTCGGCACCCCCGAGGCGTTCGCGCGGAACGTCGAGATCGAGTACCAGCGCAACCGCGAGCGCTACCAGTTCCTGCGCTGGGGGCAGGGCGCGTTCGACGACTTCAAGGTCGTCCCGCCGGGCACCGGCATCGTGCACCAGGTCAACATCGAGCATCTCGCCCGCACCGTCTTCACCCGCGAGGTCGACGGACAGCTGCAGGCCTACCCCGACACCTGTGTCGGCACCGACTCCCACACCACGATGGTCAACGGCATCGGTGTGGTCGGCTGGGGCGTCGGCGGCATCGAGGCCGAGGCCGCGATGCTCGGCCAGCCGGTGTCGATGCTGATCCCGCGCGTCGTCGGCTTCAAGCTCCACGGTGACCTGCCCGAGGGCTCGACCGCGACCGACCTGGTGCTCACCATCACCGAGATGCTGCGCGAGCACGGCGTGGTCGGCAAGTTCGTCGAGTTCTACGGGCCCGGTGTCTCCGTGCTGCCGCTGGCCAACCGCGCCACGATCGGCAACATGAGCCCCGAGTTCGGCTCCACGATCGCGGTCTTCCCGATCGACGCCGAGACCCTCAAGTACCTCGAGCTGACCGGCCGGTCGAAGGAGCAGCTCGCGCTGGTCGAGACCTACGCCAAGACGCAGGGCCTCTGGCACGACCCCGACGCCGAGCCGCGGTTCTCCGAGCAGCTCGAGCTCGACCTGGCGAGCGTCGTGCCGTCGATCGCGGGCCCCAAGCGCCCGCAGGACCGGGTCGCGCTGTCCGACGCCAAGCAGTCCTTCCGCGGTGCCCTCCGGGCGTACGTCGACCACGAGGAGTCGGCCATCTCGGGGGCCTACGACGAGGCGCTCGAGGAGTCCTTCCCGGCCTCCGACACGCCCGCCGCCCACGAGGACGTGCACGGGCAGACGCCGGCGCGCGACTACCTGTCGACCGCGCCGAAGGACAACGGGCGGGCGAGCAACCCCGCTGTGGTCACCCTCAGCGACGGCACCGAGTGCGAGCTCGACCACGGCGCGGTGGCCATCGCGGCGATCACGTCGTGCACGAACACCTCGAACCCGTCGGTGATGATCGGCGCCGCGCTGCTGGCGAAGAAGGCCGTGGAGAAGGGCCTGCAGCGCAAGCCGTGGGTCAAGACCACGCTGGCCCCCGGCTCCAAGGTGGTCTCGGACTACTACGAGCGGTCCGGGCTCACGCCGTACCTCGACAAGCTCGGCTTCAACCTGGTCGGCTACGGCTGCACCACCTGCATCGGCAACTCCGGTCCGCTGATCCCGGAGGTCAGCCAGGCGGTCAACGAGAACGACCTCGCCGTCGCCTCGGTGCTCTCGGGCAACCGCAACTTCGAGGGCCGGATCAACCCGGACATCAAGATGAACTACCTGGCCTCGCCGCCGCTGGTGGTCGCCTACGCGCTGGCCGGCTCGATGGACGTCGACCTGTTCAACGACCCGCTGGGCCAGGACCAGGACGGCAACGACGTCTTCATGAGGGACATCTGGCCGACCTCCCAGGAGGTCGAGGACGTGATCCGCGACGCGATCACCTCCGACATGTTCTCCACCGACTACGCCGACGTGTTCGCCGGCGACGAGCAGTGGCGCTCGCTGCCGACCCCCGAGGGCAAGACGTTCTCGTGGGAGGAGAGCTCGACGTACGTCCGCAAGCCTCCGTACTTCGACGGCATGCCCGAGGAGCCCGAGCCGGTCGCCGACATCTCGGGTGCCCGGGTGCTGCTCAAGCTCGGCGACTCGGTGACCACCGACCACATCAGCCCGGCCGGTGCGATCAAGAAGGACTCGCCGGCGGGCCGATACCTCTCCGAGCACGGCGTCGAGCACCGCGACTTCAACTCCTACGGGTCGCGCCGAGGCAACCACGAGGTGATGATCCGCGGCACGTTCGCGAACATCCGGCTGCGCAACCAGCTGGCGCCGGGCACCGAGGGCGGCTTCACCCGTGACTTCACGGCGGGCGGCGAGGTGACCACGGTGTTCGAGGCCTCCGAGAACTACGTCGCGGCCGGCACGCCGCTGGTGGTGCTCGCGGGCAAGGAGTACGGCTCGGGCTCCTCGCGTGACTGGGCCGCCAAGGGCACCGCGCTGCTCGGCGTGAAGGCCGTGATCGCGGAGTCCTACGAGCGCATCCACCGCTCCAACCTGATCGGCATGGGCGTGCTGCCGCTGCAGTTCCCCGAGGGCCAGACCGCGGAGTCGCTCGGGCTGACCGGCGAGGAGGAGTTCTCCATCACCGGTGTGACGGCACTCAACGACGGCACCACGCCCCGGACCGTGAAGGTCAAGGCGGGGGAGAAGGAGTTCGACGCGGTCGTCCGCATCGACACCCCCGGCGAGGCGAACTACTACCGCAACGGCGGGATCATGCAGTACGTCCTGCGGAACCTCCTGAAGGCCTGAGCACCACGCCGAGTCGGCGTCGGCTTCCGCGGAAGCCGACGCCGACTCGGGCTCTCCTGTCGTTTGTGTGGGTCATGTTCGGCCCGGTAGTGCGGGTGTGTGGCCGCTGAGGGTGAGCATCAGGAGGCTGATCAGGGCGTCGGGGTCCTTGATGCCGAACGCGATCCGGTTGCGGAGTCGGATGCGGGTGTTGACCGATTCGCTGATCGCGTTGGAGAGGCCGTGCTCGATCGCGGCCAGGATCGGGCCGCGTTGCTCGGCGACCATGCGGGCGAGGTCGACAAACTGGGCGATACGACATCGCCGTGCCGAGCGGCACCAGGCGTCGATCGCGATGCGGGCTTCGGCGGCCGGCAGTCGCAGGACGGCGCGGAGGCCTTCCTTGAGTTGGTAGGCCCGCCACAGTCGGGGGTCGGTCTTGGCGATCCAGTCCAGTCGGGCCTGCTGGTGGGTGGTGAGGTTCTCGGGGTTCTTCCACAGCGCGTACCGCGAACGGGTCAAGATCCGCAGCCGCTGGTAGGCGGGGAACTCCTCCTGGACGTCGGCGGGTGCGCGGCCGCGGCCGCGGGAGTTGGCCCGGGCGATCCGACGGGTCTCGCGCCAGACCTCGAGCCGGACCTCGCCGAGGGCGTCGTTGGCCCACTTCACCACGTGGAAGGGATCGGCGACCCGGACCGCCTGCGGGCAGTTCTTAGCCGTCGACTTGGCGATGTAGGGCGCGGCGTCGGCGCTGATGTGGGTGATCTGTGCGCACCGGTGCGGCCCAAGGGCATCGAAGAACGACTGGACGGTCGCGGTGGTGTTGCCCTTGCCGACCCACACCAAACGACCGGTGTCGTGATTGACGACCGCGAGCAGGTAACGCTGATGACGGCGCCAGGACACCTCGTCGATCCCGATCCGGGTCAACCCGTCGAGCAAGTCGACCCGGGCGGCGATCTGGTTCCAGACCCGGGTCAAGATCCCGCTCACGGTGCGCCACGACACCCGCATCAGCTCAGCCACCGTGGACAGCGAGGTCTTGGTGACCAGCCAGGCGACCTGATCCTCGAACGCGTGCGTCGCCCGGGCTCGATGGCGAGCCCAGGGCACGTGCGCGACGACCACGCCATGCGCGCGGCACCGCACCCGTGGCGAGTCGGCTTCCAGGTAGACCCGCACAGTGGCGCTATCCAGGGCACGCCACCGCCGCCGACCGCGCCCAGCGTCGTACCCGGCCGCCGGCGCGCGACACCGCCCACACCGGCCCCGGCGACGCGCCATCGGCCGAACAGCGACCACGAGCACCCGTTCATCGCGATCGAGCTCGACACCCTCGATCACGGTGTCTTCGAGCCCGAGCAGGCACCGCCATAGGCTGACATCACGCACGCCGCTCTCCTTGACGCCGGTTCTGGTTCCTAGACAGCTCCAAAACCTAGGCAGAGAGCGGCGTGCGCCCGTCTACGGCACGCTCAACCCACCCACACATTCAGCAGGAGAGCCCGACTCGGGCATTTCCTGGCCTGACCCCTCTCTTTCGGGATCTCGTCGCGTGGGTAGGGGTGAGACCCGCTCCAGGAGGACCGATGACACTGCACGACCGGCTCGCCGAGCTCGCCGGGGACGCCCCGCCCGGCGGACCCGTCCCCGACCTGTGGGAACGCGGCCGCAGCTATCACCGTCGGCAGCGGGTCGGGACGCTCGCGATCGCGGCGATGGCGGTCGTGCTGCTGGCGACGATCGCCGGCCTCGACTGGCAGCGCTCGGCCCCTCAGCCGGCGCCGGCGGGTGGTCAGGTGGGGCTGCCGGACCAGGTCTGGACGCCGGGCGCGTGGCTGCCGTCGACCGACCGGCCCGGCCGCCTCGCGGCCGTGACCGGCGCCCAACAGGGCACCTGGACCGGCGAGCGCTCGGCCGTCGTCGGCGTCTCGGCAGCCACCGGCGGGTACGCGTTCCTCGACCTGCCCGACGTCGACCTCGAGCACGGCGGGGTCGCGCTCGCACCCGACGGCTCGCATCTGGCGTACTGGCTGACCGGCCGCACGAGGGACACGCCGAACAGCGCATCGGGTCCGATCACGGGCGTCGCAGTGTTCGACGCCGAGACGGGCGGGACCACGCGGCACTGGATCCCGACCGACCATGGGCTCCAGCCGGACTTCCTCGCATGGGCCGACAGCGACACGGTGGTCTTCTCGGCCGGCCAGATCCGCGGCGGCGACGACGACTCCGACATGGACCGGGCGAGCTCGTCGTTCGGCACGGTCACCAGCTGGCCGCTGGGCGGTGAGCCGCAACCGGTTCCCGGCGTCGGCGCCGGCGAGTCGCTGCTGGGCGCCGGCCACGGCCGGATCCTCCTCGACGACCGTTCCTCCGAGGGCGGTCGTGGGTACCCGTTGCTCGACCTCGCCGACCCGGGGAAGGTCCGCTACTTGGACTTCCGCCGAAGCTCGATCACGGTCGGCAGCCTGCACTCCGCCGCGGTGGACGCCTCCGGGCGCCGGGTCGCCTCGGTCCCGGGCAACCGGAACCCGAGCACGGTGCACGCGGGGCCCTCCGGACGGACGACACCGGTCCCGGGCACCGGGTCGACCTTCGGCGTCGTCGACTGGCTCGACGCCCGGACGATCGTCACGCTCCGGCGGACCGACCGCTCGCGGTCCGCGGGGAGCGGGCTGTACCGCGTCGCGCTCGGCACCGGGGAGTCGGAGCAGCTCGTGCGCCTCCCTGCCGATGGCGGGGCCTGGCAGTTCGCCACCGACCTCCTGGGCGCACCGTCGGTCGACGCGACGGAGCCCCCGTCGCCCATCGATCCACGGGTGACGGCGGGTCTGGCGACCGGCGTGTTCCTCGGCGCGGGCGCGACGCTCGTCCTCTGGAGGCGCCGTGTCCGTCCGTGACGCGGAGCGGGAGTCCTTCGAGCAGTACGTCGCCGCCCGCCGGGGCGCGCTGCTGCGCACGGCATACCTGCTCACCGGGAACCGGGAGGACGCCGAGGACCTGGTCCAGGTGAGCCTCGTGAAGGTGGTGCCGCGCTGGGCGCGGATCGCCGACGACCCGGAGCCCTACGTGCGCACGGTCCTGGTCCACGAGAGCGTCAGCCGGTGGCGCCGCCGCCGGTGGCGCGAGGTGCCCACCGAGCACCTGCCCGAGACGACCGTCAAGGGGCCGGACACCGACCGGATGGCACTCCGGCAGGCGCTCGCGACGCTCGCGCCGCGACAGCGGGCGGTGATCGTGCTGCGGTACTACGAGGACCTCACCGAGAAGGAGACCGCGGCGGTGCTCGGGATCTCGGTCGGCACGGTGAAGTCCCAGGCACGCGACGCCCTCGCCCGGTTGCGCGCGACTGCGCCGCACCTGGACGACGAGCGGGAGGCGCTCAGGCCACCCGGACGGTGAGCCCGGCGGCGTGGTCGGGCAGCGCCTCCTCGAGGGTGGCGGCGAGCTCGTCGGCGTCGACGACCTCCTCCGGGAGGGTGAAGGTGACGATCACGTGCGCCGGGGCGGTCTCCTCCGGTGCCTCGGGGACCAGCTCGACCGGTGCCTCGCGGCGCCGGCGGCACCGGTCGCAGTGCTCGATCTCGACGAGCAGTGCGGCGTGCTCGGGGCTGTGCAGCCCTCGTCCGGTCGCGCCACGGACGGTCGCGGCGGTCAGCCGGAGCATCCGGAGCTCGTGCCGTAGGCAGATCCTCGTCATCTCGTCCCCTCTCGAGCCGGCGGGCGACCACCCCGAGTGTCCCGGGCCGGGGCGTCGAAGGGTTCAACCCCGGGAGGGGGAGAAGGTCACGGCCGCGCGGCCACAACTACCCTGGGCGGCATGATCGTCGCGTTCAGCATCTCCCCGACCACCGGTGACGAGACCGGCGGCGTCTCCGAGGCCGTGGCCGCCGCCGTCCGGGTGGTCCGCGAGTCCGGCCTGCCGCACGAGACCAACGCGATGTTCACCAACATCGAGGGGGAGTGGGACGAGGTGATGGCGGTGGTCAAGCGTGCCGTCGACGTCGTCGCCGCGGTGTCCCCCCGGGTCGGGCTGGTGCTCAAGGCCGACATCCGGCCGGGGTACGACGGGCAGCTCACCGCGAAGGTCGAGCGCGTCGAGCGACTGCTCGCGGACTGACCGTCGCGCACCGACCTGCTAGGCGGGCTTCCGGGACGCCTGCAACTGGGTCTCGGTGTCGGCGAAGCCGACCGAGCGGTACACCCGGATCGCGAGGTACTACGGGTCAGGGTGGTGCTCGACGTCGCTGCCGGCCTCCTCGAGCAGCGCGAGGTCAGTCCGGTAGGCCAGCGAGCGTACGTCCACGGGGGCGACCGTAGCGGTCCGTGGCACGATCGAACGCGTGGATTCCGCGACCCGCAGCTACCGCACCGGCGACCGCGAGGCCGTCGTGGACCTCACCGAGGACTGCCGTGGGTTCGTGGCGGGGCGAGGGGACGGCCTGCTGCAGGTGTTCGTCCCGCACGCGACGGCGGGGATCGCGATCATCGAGACCGGCGCCGGCAGCGACGACGACCTGCTGGCCGCCCTGGCCGACCTGCTCCCGGCCGACGACCGCTGGCGGCACCGGCACGGCAGCCGCGGCCACGGCCGCTCGCACGTGCTGCCCGCGCTGGTGCCGCCGTACGCCACCGTCCCGGTGCTCGGCGGCCGGCTCGCGCTCGGCACCTGGCAGAGCGTGTGCCTGGTCGACCTCAACATCGACAATGCCGAGCGCGAGGTGCGGCTCAGCTTCCTCGGCTGAGCCAGGACCGCGGCCAGTGCCCGACGATCGGAGTGGTCGGGGGTCGCGCTGCTAGGCTCGTGGTGTTGAAGGGGCTCCGGCTCCTCGGTGGCCGGTCCCGGCCACCGGTTCGTCGCACTCATCCCTTGGTCTTCGGTCAGCTGGACATCAAGCGCAGCGCAGATGTCTTCAGCTCGCGGCCGGCGAGAACGCCGAACGCATCCGACACGAACAAGGAACACCAAGATGGCACAAGGCACCGTGAAGTGGTTCAACGACGACAAGGGCTTCGGCTTCATCGCCCAGGACGGCGGTGGCCCGGACGTGTTCGTCCACCACACCGCGATCGCCGGCACCGGCTTCAAGTCCCTCAAGGACGACCAGCGCGTCGAGTTCGAGGTGACGCAGGGTCCCAAGGGCCCGCAGGCCGAGAACGTCCGCGCCCAGTAGTCCCGCCCAGTAGCACCTGCTCGGCAGTACGAGGGGCGGACCACGATCTCGATCGTGGTCCGCCCCTCGTGGCGTTCTCCGGCGCCTCGGGCGTCCGGCGTGTCAGCGATCGAACAGGTCGCGGTGCAACCTCAGCTCCGCCTGCATCCGCCACGGCACCGGCAGCTTGCGCCGCTCGAGTGCCGAGACGTAGGCCTGGAGGGCGAGCATCAGCTCATGCCGCGCGTCGGCGAGCTCGTCGCGCGCAACCCAGCCGTTGCGGCTGTGCTCGACGGCGGTCCGTGCCCGGTGGACCCGCAGCAGCAGCGTCTCGAGGGACCGGCCGCGGGCGGGGTCGGTGGTCATCAGCTGACGACCTGATCGAGCCTCATCGACGTACCTGCCTCGCAGCCGGCGGCTTTCGGGAGGTCCACGGCGGCGGATCCCCGAGCGGTTCACGACAGCCTACATGCGGGCTACCGGCGGCCGGAGGCGTCGCCGGGCCGGCGCGCACCAGAGGAGGACGTCCCGAGGCCGAGGTGACCTGCTGCCCGGCCCGGCACCGGGAGGACCCGGGTCCGGAGTCCCGGCCCGGGCGGGACCTCGGGCTCTACGCCACCGGGCGCCGCGCGGAGAGAGTCGTGGTGACGCGGGGGATGGGCCAGCGCAGGAACCGTGCGCCATGTCCGGTCGCAGGATGCGCGCCGTGTGACCGATGGTGAGCGGCGGCCATGGAGTTCCGGGAGCGGCCCACCCCCCGCCCACCGCGCTCGGCGTTCCTGCGCGTCCTGGGGCGTCCCGAGTGGCATGCTGACGCGGTGCACGGGGGCGGATCACTGACGGCCGGCCACGGGGGTCGCCGATGAGGTTGCGGTACCGGCCGTTCCAGGCCGCCGCGCTGGCGACCCTGGCCGCGCTCGTCACCGCGTGCGCGGTGTTCGCCCCGCTCTACGACCGGGCGATGCGGCAGGCCCTGACCGACATCACCGTCGAGCGCGCCGACCCCGCCGTCGCCGGGCTCCAGCTGGTCGCGACCCGTGCGGGCGGAGGTGGGTTCGGGTTCCAGAACCGTGACCGGCCCGCGCATCCCGAGGTCGTCGCCGACGTCGTCCCCGCCGGCATCCGCGCCAGGTATCTCGCACCGGTCCTCGGCTACGCGGCTGCGGCGAGCAGGCTTCCCGGCTCCTCCGACGACCCCGGCGGCGACCTCGTGTGGCGAGACGGGGCCTGCGTGCACCTCGCGATCGTGGCCGGCGCCTGTGCCGAGCGGGCCGGCGAGATCATGGTGAGCGAGGCGGACGCCGACAACTTCGACCTCCCGGTGGGTGCCCGGCTGGCGATCCCGGGGATCCCGCGCAACGGCACGCACGCGACCGTCCCCCGTGCCCGGCTCGTCGTCGTGGGCGTCTACGCCCAGGAGCCGGCGCCGTACTGGCTGGGCCTGCGGCTGACCGGCCGCTCCGGTCTCGTGGACCCCGGACCTCCGGCGGAGGTCCAGCACGATGTCTGGTTGACGGCCCGCGCGACGTTCGAGGACACGGGCGTGCCGCCGCTGCCCGGCGGCCGGTCCACGGTCGCGCTCCCGCTCGACGTGCCCGAGCTGGGCGTCGACGACCTGTTCGTGCTCTCCGATGCCATCCGGCGGCTCGGGAAGACCGCCGGGGCGGGCGCCGACGGCACCATCGTCACGCCGTACTCCGGCCTGCCGGACATCGCCGACGAGGTCCGCGAGCAGAGCGACCAGTCGCGGGTCACCGTGCCGCTGCTGATGGCCCAGCTGGGCCTGCTCGCCCTCGTCGTGCTGTGGCTGACGCTGCTCGCCGTCACCGAGCAACGGCGGCCCGAGGTGGCGCTGGCGCGGCTGCGCGGCCGCGGTCGCCGCGGAGCCCGCGGGCTCCTCGCCGGCGAGCTGTTGCCGGTCGCGCTCGCGGGCGTGGTCCCGGGCGCGGTGCTGGCCCTGCTCGGCGTCTGGGCGGCGCGGACCACGCTGCTGCCCGGGCACGCGCCGTTCGAGACCGGCGTCCGCCTGCTGGGGGCGGTGGGCCTCGCCGTACTCGCGCTGGTGCTGCTGACCGGCCTCGCCGTCGCCCGCGTGGCGCGCGAGCCGGTCGAGACGCTGCTGCGCCGGGTGCCGCCGCGCCGCAACGGCTGGGCGCTGGGCACCGGCGACGCCCTGGTGGTGGCCGGGTGCGGCTCGCTCGTCGTGGCCTTCGCCACCGGTGGCCTGGAAGGCCCCGTGGCGCTCGCGGCGCCCGGGCTGATCGCGGTCGTCGTCGGGCTGGTCCTCGCCCACCTGACCGGGCCGATCACGGCGCTCGCCGGGCGTCGGTCGCTCGCTCGCGGCCGGGTCCGGGCCGCCGTCAGCCTGCTGGACGCCGCCCGCAGCCCGGCCACCCGGCGGGTGGTCGCCATCGTCACCCTCGCCTCCGCCCTGGCCGTCTTCTCGGCAGACGCTTTCGTCGTCGGCGACCGCAACCGCGCCTCGGCGGCGGCCCAGGATGCCGGCGCCCGGCTGGTCGCCGACGTGGAGGGCGGGGATCTCGCGGCGGTCCGGGACGCGCTGGCCCAGGTCGACCCGGAGGGCCGCCGGGTGACACCGGTCGTGCGGATCCGCCCGCCCGGCACCGGGGCCGTCGAGACCGTCGCCGTGGTGCCCGAGGAGTTCCGGCGGATCGCCCTGCTCGGGGGCGACGCCCCGCCCGCCTCGGCCTGGGATCGGCTGGCCGTCGCCGACGCCGAGCCGATCCGGATCAGCGGGACCCGGCTCCGGGTCGACGTCGACGACTCGACGCTGGTGTCGATCCGCACCGACGGTGAGCGCGGCCCGCTGACCCTGGGGATGGACCTGGTCACCCCGGCCGGCGAGACGCTGCACACCGCGGTCGGGGAGCTCCCCGACGAGGTCGACCACGCCCGCTTCGAGGTGACGTCGTACTGCCGCGAGGGCTGCTTCGTCACCGCCCTCTGGCTGCAGACGGTGCCCGGCGCCACCCTCAAGGGCGCGGCGACGCTGAGCCACCTGGTCGGCGACGAGCCGGTCGCGATCGGCCCGGCCTCGCGGTGGACGCCGCTGCACGACCCGGTCGTCGGCGACATGGAGCCGGCCTCGACCTCGCCCGACCGGCTCACCGTCAGCGTTCGCAGCGAGGGCTCCAGCGCGCTCACGATGCGGCAGACCTGGCTGCCCAGCGTGGTTCCGGCGCTCGTCGCCGGCGCCCTGCCTCCGGGCGCACAGGGCGACGACTTCGACCTGACCGGCCTCGGCGGCACCGTGCGGCCCGCCGCCCGGGCCGGCACCATCGCGCGGGTGCCGGGAGCCGGGGCCGACGTCGCGGTCGCCAACCTCGACCTGGTGCAGCGCGGGGTGAGCCTGGCGACCAGCGCCCGGGTCGAGCTGTGGTTCGCCGAGGACGACCCGGGCCTGCTGGCGGAGGTCGACGCCGCCCTGCACGACCGCGGCGCCGGCCTCACGACGACCACCACGCTCCGCGACGTCCGGCGCGGGTACGACGAGTCCGCGGCCGCGTGGAGCATCCAGCTGGCCGCCCTCGTCGGCGCGGCGGCCGTCCTGATCGCGCTCCTGGTGCTGCTGGTCGGCGCCGCGAGCAGCTGGCGGTTCCGCACCCGAGACCTCGCGGCGCTGCGGATGAGCGGCGTGCCCCGCCGTACCGTCGGGGCGATGGCGGTCGCGGCCCAGCTGCCCGCCGTCGCGGTCGGCGTGGTCGCCGGCACCGCCGCCGGGCTGTACGGCGCCTCCCTCGCGCTTCCGACCGTCCCGCTCCTCGCCGACCCGCCGGCGGTCTCCACGCTGGACCTGGACACCGCCTGGCCGGCCGTCGCCGCGGCGGTGCTCGCGGTCCTGGCGGTGCTGGCCACCTCGAGCGTGATCATCGGCCGGACGCTGGCCCGTCGCTCCGACGTACGACGGCTCAGGGAGACGCTGTGAGCGCCGCGCGGACCGGGCTGCGGGTCAGCACGCGGCGGCTCGTCCACATCTACCGCTCCGAGGGCCACGAGGTCGCAGCGCTGTCCGGCGTCGACCTCGACGTCGAGCCCGGCGAGCTGGTCGGCCTGCTCGGCCCCTCGGGCGCCGGCAAGTCCACGCTGCTCAGCCTGCTCGCCGGGGTGTTCCGCCCCAGCGCCGGCAAGGTGCACGTCGGCGACCTGGAGCTCTCGACCGCCGGCGCCCGCGACCTGGACCGGATGCGGGCCCAGGACGTGTCGCTGATGCTGCAGGGCGCGGACCGCAACCTGCTGCCGTACTACCCGGCGCTGGAGAACGTCCGATTCGCCCAGCGCGCCGCTCGCCGGGCCGGCAAGGACCTGCCCGACCCCGACGACGTGCTCGCGCGCCTCGGCCTGGTCGCGGCCGCGCAGCGGCCGCTGGCCGAGCTCACCCCCGGCCACCTCCAGCTGGCCGCCCTCGCGGTCGCGATGGCCTCCCGACCGGGCCTGCTGCTCGCCGACGAGCCGACCAGCCAGCTCGACCACGCCGCCCGCGACCAGGTGCTGGCCGCGATCGCCGAGACCAGCCGCGAGCTCGGCACCACCGTCGTCATCGTCACGCACGACCCCGACGTCGCAGCCCGGCTGCCGCGCACGATCACGATCCGCGACGGCCGGGTCGGTGGGGAGGGCCGCAGCGGCGAGGAGTACGCCGTCGTCACCCCCGACGGGTTCCTGCCGCTGCCGGTGCACGTCCGCGACCAGCTCGCGCCCGGGACGCTGGTGCGCTTCCACCCGGCCGACGGGTCCGGCTACCTCCTGGTGCCCGAGGAGGAGACCGATGAGTGAGCTGCGAGCGAGCGGCCTCTCGGTGTCGTACGGCGACCTGCTGGCGCTGCACCCGCTCGACCTGGCGGTCGCCCCCGGCCGGCTGGTGTCGGTGACGGGGCCCTCCGGCGCCGGGAAGTCGACGCTGCTCTGGGCGCTCGCCGGTGCACTCACCCCCACTGCCGGCCGGGTCCGCCTGGGGGACGCCCCGGTGGTCGACCGGGAGCAGGCCGCCGCGCTCGGCGTGGTGGTCGTGCCCCAGGGCAACGGGCTGGCCTCCGCGTTGACCGCGGCCGAGAACGTCGTGGTGCCGCTGCTCAGCCAGGGCGTCGGGGCGGCCGACGCGCACCGCCGTACCGCCGAGGCGCTGACGCTGGTCGGCCTCGAGGAGTCCGGCAACCACCTGATCGAGGAGCTCTCCGGCGGCCAGCAGCAGCGGGTCGCCCTGGCGCGGGCGCTCGCCGCGCGTGCCGTCGTGCTGCTGGCCGACGAGCCGACCAGCGACCTCGACGCCGCCAACCGCGAGCGCGCCATGGCCGCGCTGCGCGCCGAGGCGGACCGCGGTGCCATCGTCGTGGTCGCCACCCACGACGCCGAGGCGGCCGCCCAGACCGACGCCGAGCTGCACCTCGACGAGGGCGTCGCCAGCTGGCCGCGGCCGCTGGCCTGACCGTCTCTCTCCCTCCAGCAGGGGTACGACGCTGCCGCCGCCGTCAGCTGTAACGCCGTGTTACCCCTTCTGCCGCGGGTGTTGCAGCAGGGTGGGCAGAAAGGGTAACCGGGCGTTACAGCGAGCCGGTCGGCCCCGCTCCACCGCCCTGGGGGCGGCGGGTCGCCCGATCCCAAGCCGACTCCCAGTCGGTCTCAAGCAGCGCGGCGCACGCTGCTCCCACCGATCAAGCAGACCTCATCCAGGGAGCAGCACGTGAACCGCATCCTCTACCGCCTCGGCGCCGGCGCCGCGGCGCACCCGTGGCGGACGATCTCCGCCTGGGTGGCCGTGGTCGTCGTCGCCTTCGGGCTCGCCGGCGCCCTCGGCGGCACCACCCACGACGACTACGACATCCCCGGCGCCCGGGCCCAGGTGGGCATCGAGCAGCTGCGCGCCCACGTGCCCGACGGCGGTGGCGCCACCGCGCAGGTCGTCGTGCACGACCCGAGCGGCGCCGCCCTGGACCCGGCCGACCTGACCGGCCTGGTCCAGCGGCTGCACCGCCTCGACCACGCCAGCTACGTCACCGAACCGCGGGTCTCCGCCGACGGCGACACCGCGCTCGTCACCGTGTCGTACGACGCCCCCGTCACCGACTCCGACCTGGTCGGCGCGAACGGCTACGACCCGCTCGTCGACGCCATCGCGCCGCTGCGCGCCGACGGCCTGCAGGCCGAGCTCGGCGGCGAGCTGCCCGGCGGCGCCGAGTCGCAGATGAGCGGCACCGGCGAGATCGCCGGCGTGATCGCCGCGCTCGTGCTGCTGGTCGTCGCGTTCGGCTCGGTGGTGGCCGCCGGCCTGCCGCTGGTGATCGCCCTGATGGGCCTGGCCGTCGGGTCCGCGGGCGTCACCCTGCTCGCCGCGACCATGGACGTCAGCACCGCGGCTCCCACGGTCGCCACCATGGTCGGCCTGGGCGTCGGCATCGACTACGCGCTGCTGCTGGTCACCCGGCACGTGGAGTTCCTGGGCCGGGGCCTGGACAAGCGCGACGCCGCCGGCCGCGCGATGGCGACCGCCGGCCGGTCGGTCGTGTTCGCCTCGGCCACCGTGCTGATCTCGCTGATGGGGCTGCGCCTGGGCGGGCTGCCGGTCTACGCCACGTTCGGCTACGCCACCGCGCTCGCCGTGGTGGCCGTGCTGGCCGCGGCGATCACGCTGGTGCCGGCCCTGTGCGGGTTGGCGGGCCGGCGGCTGCTCCCGCGGCGTACCCGCACCGGGCGCAGCGCCCGCGGCGCCAAGGCCCCGCTCACGGCCCGCTGGGCCGCCCGGGTCGCCCGGCGGCCCGTCGTCGCCGCGCTGGCGGCACTGATGTTCCTGCTGCTGCTCGCCGCCCCCACCCTGGGCATGCGCACCTGGCCGCAGGACGGCAGCAGCAACAGCCCGTCCACCTCCGTGCGCCGGGCCTACGACCTCATCGCGGAGGAGTACGGCGCCGGCGCGAACGGACCGTTCACGATCGTCGTCGACACCACCCGCGCCGACGCGGGGGACGTGGCCGACCGGGTCGCCGACCACGCCGGCATCGCCGGGGTCACCGTCCCCGTCACCTCGCCGGACGGTGCGATCGCCCTCTTCGACGCGGAGCCCACCACCGGCCCCGCCGACGAGCGCACCTCCGACCTCGTCGCGACCCTGCGGGCCGACCTCCCGGCGGGCGTCGAGGTCACCGGCACCACGCCGATCTTCGCCGACATCTCCGCGATGCTCTCGAGCCGGCTGTGGCTGGTCGTCGGGTTCGTGGTCGCGGTCTCCGTGCTGCTGCTCGCGATGATGTTCCGCTCCGTGGTCGTGCCGGTGAAGGCCGCCGTGATGAACCTGCTCTCGATCGGAGCGTCGTACGGCGTCCTCACCGCGGTGTTCCAGTGGGGCTGGGGCGGGAGCGTGCTCGGCATCGACCACGCGGTCGCCGTCTCGAGCTGGATCCCGATCCTGAACTTCGCGATCCTGTTCGGGCTCTCGATGGACTACGAGGTGTTCCTGCTCTCCCGGATCCGCGAGGAGTGGCTGCGCACCGGCGACGCCCGGGGCAGCGTGGAGCGCGGCCTGGCTTCGACCGGCCGGGTGATCTCCTCGGCCGCCGCGATCATGGTCGTCGTCTTCCTCGGGTTCTCCACCGAGGCCGACACCGTGGTCAAGCAGCTCGGCTTCGGCATGGCGGTGGCGATCGTGCTCGACGCCACCGTGGTCCGGATGGTGCTCGTCCCCGCGACGATGACCCTCCTCGGCCGGTGGAACTGGTGGCTGCCCGCGTGGCTGGACCGCCTGCTCCCGACCATCGAGGCCGAGCGGCACGAGTCCGACGACGAGATCTGGGGCGACTTCGACCAGACCGACCAGCGCACGCCGGCCGGCGTCTGACCCGGGCCCGAGCTCGGCGACCGAGGAGGGACCAGATGACCACGCGCAGCAGCGGCGCCTGGCCGCGGCAGCTCCGAGACCGGGGGGTCGGTTTCCCCGGTGAACCGGGGAAACCGGAACTGTTGGGCCGAAGTTCCGGCCGAGAAGTTCCGGCTTTGCCCGCGAAGTCCGCGCGGACATGCGGGAGTACGACCGGCGGGCGGCTAGAAGGAGAACCGCTCCCGTTCGCGGCGGACCCAGTCCGCCGCGAGCGGCACGTCCCACGTCGCGCACAGCTCGAGCGCGCGGTCGGCGTGCCGGGCGGCCAGGTCGTCCTCCCCGGTGGCGTGGGCGGCCATCGCGAGGAACATGTCGACCGGCCCGATCGCCGACCCGGAGCCGGCGCACGCCGGCCGGCCCGTGAGGTCGGCGAGGCACTGGTACGCCGTCGCGCCGAGCTGGGCGTCGCCCAGGTAGCAGGCCGCTTCGGCGCCCATGCTCCAGGCCATGGGGGAGAACCAGGTGTCGGAGGCCATGGCCAGGCCGACGTCCTCCCGGTGGCCCTCGAAGTAGGTCCGGGCCACGTCGAGGTGGCCGGTGCGGCACTGCACCGCGACGATCGAGGTGGCGATCGGCAGGAACGTATTGCCCTCCATCGCCGTCATCGCCAAGGAGAGCTCGTCGTCGCGTCCCTGCCAGAGCAGCTGCATCAGGAGCGCGCCGGCGACGGCCTCCTCGTAGCCGGTGATCGACACGACCTCGCCGATGCCCTGCATGTGCTCGATGATCTTCTCGACCTCGTCGAAACGGCCCTGCATCGCCGCCCACGACACCTCGAGGGAGTCCAGCACCAGCTGGGCGTAGATGTGCCGCAGCCGGTCCGCCTCGGCGCGGGCCCGGGACAGGCTCTCGTCGAGGACGGTGACGTCGCCGAGCTCGCCTGCCGCGACCGCGCGCAGGGTCAGCGCCGAGCAGAGTGAGATGCCGTCGCCGAGCCGCTCGGCCAGACCGACCGCCTCGGTGGTCAGGTCGAGCCGCAGCTGCGCCGTACCGGCGCGCCAGACCGCGATGGCCGCGTGCAGGCAGGCGCTCAGCGTGAGCGCGGGGTCGCCGAGCCGACGGGCCATCGCGACGGCCTCGGCGGAGATCGCCTCGCGCTCCTGCGGGGTGGCGCCGTAGTAGATCTCCCCGGCGAGCCCGAGCATCACCCGGCAGCGGGCCGGGGAGTCGCCGTCGGGCAGACGGTCCAGCGCGCGGCGCAGCGCGGCGACCACCATCGGGTCGACCTGGGCGTGCGCTGCGGCCTGCCACAGGGCGCCGGTGCTGGTCATGATCCCGGCCCGGCCGAGCAGGTCCGGGTCGCCGAGCTCGTCGGCGACCTCGATCGCCTCGTGGGCGACCCCGCGCAGCTCGATCCATCGGCCGGCCCGGCGCAGCACCTCGGCGAGGTCGGTCAGCAGCTCGAAGCGGGACCGGTCGTCCGACCCCGGGTCCTGGTCCTGCGCGCGCAGCGCGTGCTCGAGCATCTCGAGCGCCTCGACGTACGCGAAGACGGCGGTCGCGGAGCGGGCGGCCGCCTGGGCCGCGGGCCAGGCGTCGGCCAGGTGCCGCGGGCCGGCGGCCAGCCAGTGCCGGGCGATCTCGGCCTCGTGACCGTTCCGCCCGGCGAGCACGCGTGCGGCGCGCGCGTGCACCCTGGCCCGGCGCGACTGCGGCAGGCTCGAGCGCACGGTGTCGCGCACCAGCGCGTGGGTGAACCGGAACCGGTCGACGCCGTCCTCCTCGACGAGGCCCGCGGCCAGCGCCGGGTCGAGCCGGTCGAGCACCTGATCGTCGTCCTGGTCGGCGGTGCCGGCGAGGGTCCCGAGCTCGAAGATCCGGCCGAGCACGCTCGCGACCTGGAGCAGCTCGCGGGTCGGCTCGTCGAGCTGGGCGAGCCGCCGCGAGAGCACCTCGTGCACGGCGGCCGGGGGCTGCGGCTCGGCCATCAGCGCGGCCACGTCCCCGCGCTCGCGGGCCAGGCGCGCGTACTCGACGAGGAAGAACGGGTTGCCCTCGGTACGCCGGCGCAGCGCGTCGGTCTCGGCCTCGGTGGGCTCGGACTCGGTGATCTGGGCGAACACCTGCGCGGCCGCCTCCGCGGGGATCCCGCGCAGCTGGATCCGCAGGGCGTGCTTGCGGGCCAGCGCCTCGGCGACCTCGGCCAGGGCCCCGGTCGGCGGCGGGTGCTCGCGCCAGGTGGTGAGCACCAGCAGCCGCGGCCCGGGACCCTCCGCGACCGCGGCCTCGGTCAGCAGGCGCAGCACCCGGAGGCTGGAGGTGTCCGCCCAGTGCAGGTCGTCGAGCACCAGCATCAGCGGGCCCGCGGTCGCCGCCGCGAGCACCGACTCGACCACGGTCTCCCAGGCCCGGAACGCCGCGCCGCCGTCGTCGTCGGTGCCACTGGTCGGCAGCTCGGACCCGAGCCGCTCGAGGACGGTGGCCCAGGGCCACAGCGCCGGGGCGCCGTCGTCCTGTGAGCAGCGCCCCCACGCGATCGTCATCCCGTGCGCGTCGGCGTACGTCGCCGCCTCGATCGAGAGCCGGCTCTTGCCGATCCCGGGCTCGCCGGTCAGCGCGACGAACGACGGCGACCGGTCGGTGCCGGCGACCACCCGGTCGACCAGGTCGGTGAGGGCGGCGAGCTCGTCGGCGCGGCCGGCCAGGGACCATCCCCACAGCGTCGGGAACGGCAGCGCGGCGTGGACCTGCGGGCCGGTCGACGCCCGGGCCGCCGTTGCCGGGCCGGGCGCCGGTGCGGGGTCGGGGAGCGCCGTCGACTCCTGCCGGAGCACGGCGGCCTGCACTGCGCGCAGCTCGGCCCCCGGCTCCAGGCCGAGCTCCTCGTCGAGGACGTCGCGGACCTGGCGCAGCACCGCCAGCGCGTCGGCCTGGCGGCCCGACCCGGCCAGCGCGAGCGCGCGCAGCGCCCAGGCGCGCTCGCGCAGGGGATGCTGGCGGGTGAGCGCGTCCAGCTCCGCCGCGACCGTGGCATGCAGCCCGAGCAGGATGCCGAGAGCGGAGCGGTCCTCGTTGGCGAGGACCCGCAGCTCCTCGAGGCGGGCACGCTCGGCCTCCGCCGCCGGCACCTCGCCGAGATCTGCGAAGGGGACCCCGCGCCAGAGCGCGAGCGCCTCGTCGAGGGTGGTGTGCAGGGCACCGAGGCCGGCTGCGTCGGGGGAGCCGGGCGGCAGGTCGCGGCCCCGGCAGAGCGCGTCGGCGAGGGGGGCGACCCGGCCGTGCGCGGTGGTGACCGCGTGCTCGAACGCGGCGGTGTCGAGGTCCTCCTCCGGCAGCCGGAGGGCGTACCCGGGCTGCTCGGTCACCAGCAGGGTCCCGCCGCCGCGCGAGGTCCGGTCCGGCTCGAGCGCCCGGCGGAGCCCGGCGACGTACCCCTGCAGCGTCCCGGCGACGCCCGGCGGCGGCGCGCCGGCCCAGACCAGGTCGGTGAGCGTGTCGATGGCGACCGCGCGGCCGCGGTGCAGAGCCAGCGCGGCGAGCAGCGCGCGCTGCTTGGGGCCGCCCAGGCCGACCGGCCCGGAGGCGTCGGCGGCCACGGTGGTGCCGAGGACGCCGATGCGCATGCAGCGAAGGATAGGGCCGCTCAGCGCAGGGTGTCCGCAGATCCGATCCGCCACACGGCGAGCCCGCGCACGGCGTACTCCCGGGCCAGGGCCACGCGCGCACGGTACGAGCGGCCGTCGGACCACCACAGCACCGTTCCGTTGGAGAGCCGGGTGGTCCACTCGCCGAGCTGGGGGCGCCAGCGCACGGTCGCGCCGTCGCGGTTGACCATGCCCCGCGCCTGCCGCAGCGTCAGGCTGCGGCCACCGCCGTCCGCCGGCCAGCTGTAGCCGTAGCCGGAGACCCCGAGGAGCACCTGCTCGGCGGGTACGACGGACAGCAGCGCGTCCAGGGCGTCGCGCTGCCACGGCAGCGGCCCGATGGGTCCGGGCCGCGACCACGGTCCGTGCATGTCGTAGGTCATCACCGCGATCACGTCGGCCGCCGCCGCCAGGCCCGCCAAGCGGTAGCCCCGGTCGCGGTAGGCGCGCACCGAGGTCGCGGCGCTGATGTCGACCGAGACGGTCCGCTCGGCCGGCATCTCGTCCTGGAGCGCCCGCACGAGGGCGACCAGCCCGTCGCCGTCGCTGCGGCGTACTCCTTCGAGGTCGACGTTGACCGAGTCCCAGCCCTGGTCGCTGACGTGCCGGGCGAGCCGGCGGGCGACCGCCGCGATGTGGTCGGGGTCGGAGAGCAGCCGGTGCACAGCCCGCCGGTCGAAGGTCTCGAGGCGGTCGCTGTAGTTGCTCAGCAGCAGCTCGGCCGTCAACCCGTGGCGGTGCGCCGCCTGCAGCAGCCGCTGCGCGTCTGCAGTGGGTGCGGCGACCCGGTCACCGGCCGCGGTGATCTCGACCCCCGCGACGCTGAGGGTGCTCAGCCCGTCGGCGTTGCGGCTCACCAGCCGGTTCGGACTGCTCTGGAGGATCCAGCCGGTCACCTCGAGGCCGTCCGGGCGCCCGGCCTGGGCCGGCAGCGGGGCGAGCAGCGTGAGTCCGAGGACGACCGCGACGAGGCGGACCACGAGGAGCATGAGCGTCAGCCTCCCACCCTCGACCGCGTCCCCCAGATAGGCCCGGCCGGGCATCGATAGCGTGAGCGCATGCACCGGTTCGCCAGCGTCCTGCTCGTGGACGGTCGCGGGTGGCTGCTGCTCCAGGAGCGCGACGAGCGCCCGGTGATCGACCCGGACCGGTGGGGCCTGGTGGGCGGGCACGTCGACCCGGGGGAGGACTCCGAGGCTGCGGCGTACCGCGAGCTCGAGGAGGAGACCGGGATCCGCCTGGCGCCCGGCGAGCTGACCCTCTGGCGGGACACCGAGGTCTTCCACGAGGCCTACGGCACCGTCGACGAGGTGCAGGTGTGGGTCGGGCGGACCACGCTGACCGACGCCGACATCGTGGTGGGGGAGGGCCGACGGATCGTCTTCGTCGAGCCCGGTCGGGCCAGGGCGCTCGACCTGACCGCGTCGGCGCGCCGGGTCGTCCCCGAGTTCCTGGCGTCCGCGACGTACGACGACATCCTCGGGTGATCGCGGGCATCCCGCTGGCGACCGTCGTCGTCGCCGCCGTGCCTGACGCTCGCCGTGGAGCGGGAGGAGATCGACCGGCGGGGCTCGGCTGGTCGATCCCGCCGCGCCTGGTCGGGACCGCGGTTAGGGGTCGGTGCCGTGTCGGCCCTCGCGCTGCCGGTGCGATCCCTGCTCTGATGTCCTCATGGACCTCACCGTGTTCCCCGTGCCCGGCCCCGGAGCCGAGGACGTCGTCGTCGCCGGACCCGGACCCGACGAGGGGGCGGTCTTCACCGGCACCGAGGACGGCAGCATCTTCCGCGTCGCCCACGACGGGGGCCGGATCGACCGGGTCGCCCACACCGGCGGCCGGCCGCTGGGCATCGAGCTCGACCTGGACGGCCGGCTGCTCGTGTGCGACGCCCGGCGCGGCGTGCTGCGGGTCGACCCGCGCGGCGGCGCCGTCGAGGAGGTCACGGACCGACTCGGCGGGGCGCCGATGATGTTCTGCAACAACGCCGCCGTCGCCTCCGACGGCACCGTGTGGTTCACCGACTCCTCCACCCGCTACGGCATCGACCAGTGGAAGGACGACTTCGTCCAGGACACCCGCACCGGACGGCTGGGGCGGCTCGGCACCGACGGCACCGTCGAGGTGGTGCTCGACGGCCTCGCGTTCGCCAACGGCGTCGCGCTCGCCGCCGACGAGTCGTACGTCGCCGTGGCCGAGACCGGCGCTCGGACCGTGGTCCGCTGGTGGCTGACCGGCGAGCGTGCCGGGACCCGCGACCTGCTCACGAGCGACCTGCCCGGCTACCCCGACAACATCGCGCGCGGGAGCGACGGGCTGGTCTGGGTCTCGATCGCCAGCCCGACCGACCCGGTCGTCGAGCGCCTCCAGCGCGCCCCGCTGCCGCTGCGCAAGGCGGTCACGAAGATCCCCGAGCGGCTCCAGCCGAAGCCGAAGCGGACGATCCGGGCGCAGGCCTTCGACGACGCGGGCCGGCTGGTCCACGACATCGACCTGCCCGGCACGGCGTACCACATGGTCACCGGCGTCCGCGAGCACGACGGCCGGCTCTGGCTCGGCAGCCTGCACGAGCCGGCGGTCGCGGTCGTGGATATCTAGAGTCGTAGACTCGAGCGCTATGGGCCTCCTCGACTCGATCGCGTCCCCGGCCGACCTGCGCGGGCTGAGCGACGCCCAGCTGGAGCAGCTCGCGAGCGAGATCCGCGATCTCCTGATCCGCACTGTCGCGACCAACACCGGTCACCTCGGCCCCAACCTCGGCGTGGTGGAGCTGACCCTCGCGATCCACCGGGTCTTCGACTCCCCGCGCGACCGGGTGGTGTTCGACACCGGCCACCAGGCGTACGTGCACAAGCTGGTGTGCGGACGGGCGGCGAGCTTCGGCACCCTGCGCCGCGAGGGCGGCGTGAGCGGCTACCCGAGCCAGGCGGAGTCCCCCCACGACATCGTCGAGAACTCCCACGCGTCCACGGCGCTCAGCTACGCCGACGGGCTCGCGAAGGCCTACACGATCCGCGGCGAGGACCGCCACGTCATCGCGGTCATCGGCGACGGCGCGCTCACCGGGGGGATGGCCTGGGAGGCGCTCAACAACATCGCGATCGCCAAGGCCAGCAAGCTGGTGATCGTCGTCAACGACAACGGCCGCTCCTACACGCCGACGATCGGCGGCCTCGCGACCGCGCTCACCTCGCTGCGCACCAACCCGCGCTACGAGAACGTCCTCGACCTGGTCAAGCGCCGGCTCAATGCCGTCCCGGGTGTCGGGCCGGCGGCGTACGACGCGCTGCACGCCATGAAGAAGGGGCTCAAGGACGCGCTCGCCCCCCAGGGCCTCTTCGAGGACCTCGGGCTCAAGTACGTCGGCCCCGTCGACGGCCACGACCGCGCCGCGATGGAGCAGGTGCTCGCCCAGGCCAAGCGGTTCAACGGCCCGGTGATCGTGCACGCGATCACCCGCAAGGGCTACGGCTACGACCCGGCCGAGCGGCACGAGGCCGACCAGTTCCACGCGCCGGGCCCGTTCGACGTGCAGACCGGCGCGGAGAAGCCCAAGGGCCGGATCTGGACCGACGTCTTCTCCGAGGAGATCGTCCACCTCGGGCACCGCCGCAAGGACCTGGTCGGCATCACCGCGGCGATGATGCACCCGGTCGGCCTGGACGCCTTCCAGAAGCACTTCCCCGAGCGGACCTTCGACGTGGGGATCGCCGAGCAGCACGCCGCGACCTCGGCGGCCGGCCTCGCCATGGGCGGCATGCACCCGGTCGTGGCGCTGTATGGCACCTTCCTCAACCGGGCCTTCGACCAGGTGCTGATGGACGTCGCGCTGCACAAGTGCGGCGTCACCTTCGTGCTCGACCGCTCGGGGGTCACCGGCGACGACGGCGCGAGCCACAACGGCATGTGGGACATGTCGATCCTCCAGGTCGTGCCGGGCCTGCGGCTGGCCGCGCCGCGCGACCCCGCCCGACTCCGTGAGCTGCTCAACGAGGCCGTCGAGGTCGACGACGCCCCGACCGTCGTGCGCTTCCCGAAGGGCTCGCCGCCCGAGGACATCGAGGCCGTCGACCGGGCCGGCGGGGCCGACATCCTGGTCCGCAACGGCACCAAGGACGTGCTGGTGGTCGCGGTCGGCGCGATGGGCACGACCGCGGTCGACGTGGCGCAGCGGCTGACCGCGCAGGGCATCGGTGTGACCGTCGTCGACCCGCGCTGGGTCAAGCCCGTCGACCCGGCGATCGTCGAGCTCGCGCGCGAGCACCGCCTCGTGGTCAGCATCGAGGACAACGGCGAGACCGGCGGCTGCGGAGCGGTGCTGCTGCAGACGCTCAACGCAGCCGGCGTGCACACACCGTTCCGCCTGCACGGGATCCCGCAGCAGTTCCTCGGCCACGCGAAGCGCGCCGCGATCCTCGAGCGGATCGGCCTGACCCCGCAGGCGATCGCGCTCCGCATCGTGGAGGACATGACCTCGCTGACCGAAGGTCGTTCTCCTCTCGATGTCGAGCAGGCGACCTAGGCTCCTCCTCGCCGCCGTGCTGGTCGCGGCGGCGCTCGCCGGCTGCTCCGGGTCCGACGACGAGCCCGCACCGCCCGCCACCGCGGCGGTGCCGCGGGACGTGGTGCACGCCCTCGACCGGGCGCTGGACGCCCGAGCCCGCGTCGTACGGCGCGCCGACGCGACCGCGTTCGCGCGCCTGGTCGGCGGCGGACCCGGGTTCCGGGACCGGCAGGAGACCTGGTTCGGCAACCTGAGCCAGCTGCCGGTCGCCCGGCTGTCCTACCGGGTCGACCCCCGCAGCCTGGTCCGTGACGGCGACGCCTACCGGGTGACGGTCCGGGAGTCGCTCCAGCTGGCCGGGTACGACGCCGCCCCGGTCACGCGCCAGGGCCGCTACCGGTTCGCACCGGCGGCCCGCCACCCCGGCCGGATGCTGCTGACCGCCGTGACCGAGGCCGACCCGCAGCCCTGGGACACCGGTCCGGTCGAGGTCCGGGAGGGCAGCGGGGTGCTCGGCGTCTTCGACCCCGGCAGCGTCGACCAGGCGCCCGCCCTGATCGCCTCGGTCGAGGCCGGGGTCGCGGCGGTGTCCGCCGCGGTGCCCTACGACTGGTCGCGCACGGTCGTGGTCTACGCGCTCTCCGACCCGGCGTTCCTCGACGGCCTCGAGGACGTGCCCGGCGACGACCCGGGCGACCTGGACGCGGTCGCGTTCCCCGCCGGTGACGGCACCCGGTTCGTGCTGAACCCGGGGATCGTGGACCGGCCCGGCCGCGAGCGGGACCGGCTGGTGCGCCACGAGCTCACCCACGTCGCCGTCGGCACCCGCGACGACGACGTGCCCGTCTGGCTCTCCGAGGGGCTCGCGGAGTACGTCTCCGTCCGGCCGCTCGCCCCGGAGGACCGCCGCATCCCCGAGGCCGCGGTCGCCGCGGCCGAGGCGGGCGTGGCCGACCTGCCCGACGACGCGACCTTCAACGACGAGGACTCCGACGCCCACTACGGCCTCGCCTGGTGGGCCGTGGAGTACCTCGTCGAGGCGTACGGCGACGAGGCTCCGTGGCAGCTGCTCGACGCGCTGGGTGTCGCCGGGGCCGATCCCGACGCCGTGCTGCGCGAGCGGTTCGCCACCAGCACCCACGACCTGGCCCGCCAAGCGGACCGGCTGATCCTCGCGCTCTACGACCCGGCCGCCGGGACGCCGTAGGAGCCGACCGTTTCGGACCGCGGTCGAACGGAAACGGTGAACCCATGAGCCTGATGCGCACCAAGTCCGTCGAGCAGTCGATCGCCGACACCGAGGACCCGGACCACAAGCTCCGCAAGGAGCTCGGCGCGCTGGACCTGATGGTCTTCGGCGTCGGTGTCACCATCGGCGCCGGCATCTTCGTGCTGACCGGCACCGTGGCGGCCTCCAACTCCGGCCCGGCGCTCGCGCTGAGCTTCCTGATCGCGGCGGTCGCGTGCGCGCTCGCGGCACTCTGCTACGCCGAGTTCGCCTCGACGGTGCCGGTCGCGGGCTCGGCGTACACGTTCTCCTACGCGACCCTCGGCGAGCTGGTCGCGTGGATCATCGGGTGGGACCTGATCCTGGAGTTCACGATCGGGGCGGCGGCGCTGTCGACCAGCTTCTCCGGTTACCTCCAGGAGCTGCTCGACGGGACGCCGTTCGAGGTGCCGACCCAGTTCGGCTCCGCGGCCGACGGGTTCATCGACCTGCCGGCGGTGGTGATCGCGCTGCTGGTGATGCTCGTCCTGATCCGGGGCACCAAGCTCTCCAGCATGGTCAACCAGGTGGTGGTGGCCATCAAGCTGGCGGTCGTCGCCGCGGTCATCGTCGTCGGCGTCGCGTACGTCGACCCCTCGAACTGGACGCCGTTCATCCCCGACTCCCAGCCCGTCGGCGACGCCGAGGGCGGCTTCCGCCAGCTCCCGCTGATCACCACGCTGCTCGGGATCGAGCCGGCGGTGTTCGGCATCGGCGGCGTCATCGCCGGGGCCGCGGTCGTGTTCTTCGCCTTCATCGGCTTCGACGTCGTCGCCACGACGGCCGAGGAGGCGCGCAACCCGCAGCGTGACATCCCGATCGGGATCCTCGGCTCACTGGCGATCGTCACCGTCCTCTACATGGCCGTCAGCCTGGTCGTCACCGGCGTGCAGAGCTACCAGGACATCGACCCCGACGACCCGGCGCCGCTCGCGACGGCCTTCTCGGCGGCGGGGGTCAGCTGGGTGGGCGACCTGATCTCGGTCGGCGCCTGCATCGGCCTGGTGGTCGTCGCGATGATCCTGATGCTCGGCCAGTGCCGGGTCGCGTTCGCCATGGGGCGCGACGGCCTGCTCCCGCGCTCGGTCGCCAAGGTGCACCCGAGCTTCGGGACGCCGTACCGGATCACCCTGATCACCGGCTTCGTGGTCGCCGCGATCGCCGGCTTCGTCGACCTCAGCACCCTCGCCGACCTGGTCAACATCGGCACCCTGTTCGCCTTCATCCTGGTCAGCCTCGGCGTGGTGGTGCTGCGCCGGACCCGGCCCGAGCTGCCGCGCTCGTTCCGGACCCCGTTCGCACCCGTCGTCGCCACCCTCGCGACGCTGCTGTGCTTCTACCTGATGCTCAACCTCAAGGGCGAGACCTGGGAGCGGTTCCTGATCTGGATGGCCCTCGGCTTCGTCGTGTACTTCGTCTACGGCCGTCGGCACAGCCGGGTCGGCCGCGCCGAGCGTGAGGAGCGGTCCGGCCAGCCGCGGGACACCGAGGTGCGGTGACCGGCAAGCTGGACGCCTACAGGCGCAAGCGCGACTTCACGCGTACGCCGGAGCCGGCGGGCGCGCCCGCGCCGGGCGCCGGCACCGGCCGGTTCGTCGTCCAGCGGCACCGGGCCCGCCGGCTGCACTACGACCCGCGCGCCGCGGTCGAGGCGGGGGAGCTGCACGCTGAGGTGCACGGCCGCAAGCTGCGCGGCCGCCTGGTCCTCGTCCGGCGCGACGGCGGGGGCGACAGTGGGGGTGGCGACGACTGGATGCTGCTGCACAAGCACGACGAGCACGCCGTCGAGGGCTGGGACCCCGAGGACCACCCGGTCTCGGTGGTCAGTGGACGCACCAACGACCAGGTGAAGGCCGACCCCGACCGGCTGTGGCGCTCCGACGCCCCCGCCGCGGAGGCCAGCGTCTCGCTGCTCCCCGAGCCGCTGCCCGACGAGGCCATCGACGAGCTCGAGTCATTCGGCGAGCAGGGCACCTGGGAGGTCTTCGGCCGGCGGCTCGAGGTGACCAACCTCGACAAGGTGCTGTTCCCCGCGCCGGCGGACGGGCCGCCGGTCAGCAAGCGCGAGCTGCTCGCCTACGCCGCGCGCGTCGCGCCGGTGGCGCTGCCGTACCTGGAGGGCCGGGCGCTCAACATGCACCGGTATCCCGAGGGTGCCGACCGGCCCGGCTTCTGGCACAAGCAGCGGCCCGAGCACGCGCCCGAGTGGCTGACCTGCTGGGAGAACCCGGACGCCGACGAGGGCGAGACCACGGCGTATGTCGTCCCCGACGAGCCGGCCGCCCTGGTGTGGGCCGCGAACTTCGGGGCCCTCGAGTGGCACCCCTGGACCTCGCGCACGGGGCGGCCGCACGAGCCGACGTACGCCCTGATCGACCTCGATCCCGGGGAGCGGACCAGGTGGGCGGACCTGCTGGTGCTCGCCCGCCTGCACCGCACCGCGCTCGAGCACGTCGGCGTCACCGCGCGCCCCAAGGTGACCGGCCGGCGCGGCATCCAGGTCTGGATCCCTGTGGTCCCCGGCTACACCTTCGACGACACCCGCGCGTGGGTCGAGACGCTGTCGCGGACCGTCGGGAAGGTGGTGCCCGAGCTGGTCAGCTGGAAGTGGGAGGTCAAGCAGCGCAAGGGCCTGGCCCGGCTCGACTACACCCAGAACGCGATCAACAAGACCCTGGTCGCGCCGTACTCGCCGCGGCCGGCGCCGGGCGCGCCGGTCTCCGTGCCGATCGAGTGGGACGAGCTCGACGACCCCGACCTGCGCCCGGACCGCTGGGCGGTCCGCACGGTCGGGGACCGGCTCGCCGAGCGGGGCGACCGTTCCGGGCGCTCCTGGGCGCCGCCCAGGAGCTGCCGCCGCTGAAGTGAGCAGTCAGACGACGCGGACGGGCGTGCGGCGCACGGTGAAGTCCCAGACCCGCTTCGAGAGCGCCCGGCTCAGCCGGATGCAGCCGTGCGAGCGTGCCAGGTCGGTGCCGAGCACCCAGTCCGCGTGGATCTGCCGCCCGGAGGACTTGGCGCGGGGGATCCGGTGGAAGCCGATGCCGCAGGGCGCGAACCGGACGAAGTTGTCGAGCCAGACGCTGCCGCTGGTCGACTGGTTGCGCTTGATCCGTGCCGCGCGACCGCAGTACGGGCCGGTCGCGTGGGCGCCGCGGTGCAGCACGCGGGGGTTGTCGACCATGCCGCCCTGCGCGACCACTCGGCCGGCGGGGCCGACCAGCCAGACCCAGTTCTGCCGCTGCGAGATCACGATCCGCCGGCCCTTGCCCGAGGCGGCCGGGACCGGACGCCGGTCGCAGGGACCGGCCTCCCAGCGGCCCTCGGCGTACAGCTTGTGCCGGGTCCGCGCGTCGAGCCGACCGGTCTGCTTCAGCCCCTGCCGCGACTGGAAGCGGTGCACCGCGGAGCGGGTCCGGGCGTCGAGCTCGCCGTCCGCGGGACCGGCCTGACAGCCCAGGCCGTTGAGCCGCTTCTGGGCCTTGACCACCCAGCCCTCGGCGGCGTCGGCCGGTGCGGCCGCGACCTGGGTGGCGGCGACGAGGCTGAGCGCGGCCAGCAGCGGGACGAGCCGGGCCAGACGCACCATGCCCCCATCCTCGGTCTTGCCGGTCCGGCTGCCAAGGCAGCACCCTTCGTCTACGGTGAGGCTCCACGTTTCGGGCCGAGGGGAGGTGTTCGGGTGGCGGATCGGGCCGAGACCGAGGACCTGTGGCGGCTGATGCTGCAGCACTCGCCGATCGGCATGGCCGTGGTCGATCCCACCGGCCGGCTGCTGATGGCGAACCGGGCGCTCTGCGAGATGCTCGGCTACTCCCAGGCGGAGCTGCTCCAGCGCGGCTTCCAGGACCTGACGCACCCGGAGGACCTGGACGCCGATCTGGCGCTGTTCCACCAGGTGCTCGCCGGGGAGCTCGACTCCTACCGGATCCGCAAGCGCTACCTGCACGCCGAGGGCCACGTCGTGTGGGGCGACCTGTCGGTCGCGGTGGTCCGCGACCCGGACGGCACCGCGCGGCACTTCATCTCCCAGGTCCTCGACGTGACCGAGCAGCGGGCGAACGAGGAGCGGCTCGAGGCGGTGACCGCCGAGGTGGAGCGGGAGCGGCAGATGCTCGCGGCGATCTTCGACACCGTGAACGTCGGGCTCCTGCTGATCGGCCCGGACGGCCGCTACGAGCGGACGAACAAGCGGCACGCCGACACCCTGCGGCGGCCGTTCCCCGAGGGGCACGAGGGCGAGGCCGGCCAGCTGGGGCACGTGTACTTCCCGGACGGCAAGACCCTGATGAGCCGGGAGCAGATGCCGTCCTACCGCGCGGCGCAGGGCGAGGAGTTCGACGACTACAACTACTGGGTGGGCGCGGACCCGGCGACGTGGTCGGCGTTCTCCACCTCGGCGCGGCAGGTCCGTGGCCCGTCGGGGGAGCGGCTGGGAGCGGTGCTGGCCTACCAGGAGGTCACCGACCTGATGCGCGCCATCCAGGTCAAGGACGAGTTCGTCGCCTCCGTCTCCCACGAGCTCCGCACGCCCCTCACCTCGGTGCTCGGCCACCTCGAGCTGCTCGGCGAGCGCGACGACCTGACCGACGAGGTGGCGGCCCAGCTGCGGGTGGTGCAGCGCAACGCCGCGCGGCTGCAGGCGCTGCTCTCCGACCTGCTGCTGATCGGCCAGATCGCCGACGGCACGCTGGAGCTGAACTCGGGGCCGGTCGACCTGAGGACGGTCGTCGACGAGGCGGTGGAGGCGGTCCGAGCCGTCGCGGACCAGAGCGACGTGTCCATCCGGGTCGAGGCGCCCGGGACGCTCCCGGCGGTCGCCGACGGCCAGCGGCTGCGGCAGGTCCTCGACAACCTGCTGTCGAACGCGATCAAGTACGGACGGGCCGGCTGCTCGGTGACGGTCGAGCTGCGCCGCGCCGACGACGGCGTCGAGCTCCTCGTGGCCGACACCGGGATGGGCATCGCCGACCACGACCGGGAGCATGTCTTCGGGCGGTTCTTCCGTGGCGGCGAGGCGGTCCGGCAGCACCTGCCCGGCACGGGGCTCGGCCTGAGCATCGTCGCCTCGATCGTGGCCGCGCACGGTGGCACGGTCACCGTCGAGAGCGAGCTGGGCCGGGGCAGCACCTTCCGGGTGGCCCTCCCGGGTGTCGCGGTCCAGCACTGACGGGTGGCGAAAGCCCGGGCCGGGACGGGCCTTTCTGCCCTACGCGACGTGCCGCGGCGGAGAGAGCGTGGGTGCGGCCAGGAAAGAAGGTGTCCCCACCGTGCGACTCGCCTGGAGGGACGGCGTGGCCGCCCTCGCCGTCGCAGTCGCGGGGACGGGCACCCGACGACCGTGGACCGGATGACGGAGATGGACGGCGCAGGCGAACGCGACCACACCCCCGTCTGGCCCGTGGCCGGCACCGCCCCCCGCGCCGTTGTGTTCGGGGTGGACTGACCGCACGACCGGGCCGCCACGAACCTCATGGTGCGCGGCGGCCCGGGTGCGTGCGGCCGGTGCCGGGCGGGGCCTCAGTGGAACGTGCCGTGCCCCTCACGCTCGAGCAGCATCGTCAGCCCGCCGTTCCAGAACGAGAACCCGGCGCCGGTGATCATCGCCAGGTCGAGGTCCTCGGCCGCGACGGCCACGCCCTCGTCGAGCATCCGGCGGGCCTCGTCGGCGAGCCCGGCCAGCACCCGGGTGCGGATCTGCGCGGGCTCGAGGACCACGGGCTCGGCCGGCGTCTCGAGCAGCGCCTCGACCTCGGGGTCGATCGCGCCGTCGGGACCGTAGTACGACACCTTGCGCGCCGCCACCACGCGCTCGAGCGCGGGGGAGACGTAGAACCGGTCCGGGAACGCGCCGTGCAGCGTCTCGTTGTTGTGCAGCGCGATCGCCGGGCCCACCAGCGACAGGAGCATGAACGGCGGCATCGGCACGACCCCGGCGAACGCGCTGTCGGCGACCGGCACGGGCGTGCCCTCATCCACGATCCGCCCGACCTCGCCCATGAACCTGCCGAGCAGCCGGTTGACGATGAACGACGGGCTGTCCTTGACCAGGATCGTGGTCTTCTTCAGGGCCTTGCCGGTCGCGAACGCCGTGGCCAGCGTGGCGTCGTCGGTGCGCTCGCCCTTGACGATCTCCAGCAGCGGCATCACCGCGACCGGGTTGAAGAAGTGGAAGCCGACGACCCGCTCGGGGTGCTCGAGGTCGGCCGCCATCTCGGTGATCGAGAGCGAGGAGGTGTTGGTCGCCAGGATGCACTCGGGCGAGACGGCCTTCTCGACGTCGGCGAACACCGACTTCTTGACCGACATCTCCTCGAAGACCGCCTCGATGACGAAGTCGGCGCCGGCGAAGCCCTCACTCTTGTCGACCGACCCGGTGACCAGGCCCTTGTGGCGGCTCGCCCGGTCGGAGCTGATCCGGCCCTTGGCGAGCAGCTTGTCGATCTCGGCGTGGACGTAGCCGACGCCCTTGTCGACCCGCTCCTGATCGAGGTCGGTGAGGACGACGGGCACCTCGAGGCGACGCACGAACAGCAGCGCCATCTGCGAGGCCATCAGCCCCGCGCCGACGATGCCGACCTTGGTCACCGGCCGCGCCAGCGCCTTGTCCGGCGCGCCCGCAGGACGCTTGGCGCGCTTCTGCACCAGGTCGAACGCGTACAGCGAGGCGATCAGCTCGGGAGTCCTCGACATCGCCTCGAGCGCGTCGTCCTCGCGGGCGAACCCGGCGTCGCGGTCGCCGTCGCGGGCGGCGTCGATGAGCTCGACGGCCTGGAGCGCGGCCGGGCTGGCGCCGCCCGTCTTGGCCTGCACGAGAGCACGGGCGCGCTCGACGGCGGCGTCCCAGGCGGCTCCACGGTCGACCTCCGGACGGTCGACGACGATCTCGCCGCGCAGCACCGCGTCCGCCCAGAGCAACGACTGCTCCAGGAAGTCCGCGCCCTGGAAGACCGCGTCGGCGAGGCCGAGCTCGTACGCTGCCGCACCGCCGAGCGTGCGGCCGTTGTTGAGCGGGTTCTCGAGGATCACGGTGACCGCCCGATCGGCGCCGAGCAGGTTCGGCACCAGGAACGCGCCGCCCCACCCGGGCACCAGCCCGAGCATCACTTCGGGTAGGCCGAGCGCCGGGGCGCTGTCCATCACGGTCCGGTAGGTGCAGTGCAGCGCGACCTCGAGGCCGCCGCCCAGCGCCAGGCCGTTGACGAACCCGAACGACGGCTTCCGGCCGTCCTGGAGCTTGCGGAACACCGCGTGGCCGAGCTCGGCCACCACGCGGACGGCGTCCGGGCCGCCGCCCGAGATCGAGGTCAGGTCGGCGCCCGCGGCCAGGATGAACGGCTTGCCGGTCACGCCGAGGGCGACGATCTCGTCGTCCGCGAGGGCGGTGTCGATCGCCTCGTTCAGCGCGAGCAGCGAGCGCGGGCCGAAGGTGTTCGGCTTGGTGTGGTCCTCGCCGTTGTCGAGGGTGATCAGCCCGAGCACCGCGCCGCTGCGGCCCGAGGTCGAGGGCAGCGAGACCTTGCGCAGGTGGGCCTGGGTGACGCGCTCGGCGTCGGAGGAGATCTCCTGGGCGCGAGCGACGAGCTCGCTCGTCGTGTCGTTCGTCGTCATCGCGTAGCCTCCTCGGCGGCCGCAACCACGGGTTCTTGGGGGGTACTTGGGGGGCTTGCCCCCCAAGCGGGTCGCGTAGCCTCCTCGGCGGCCGCAACCACGGGTTCTTGGGGGGTACTTGGGGGGCTTGCCCCCCAAGCGGGGTTCTCCCAGATCACGGTGCCGCCCATGCCGATGCCGATGCACATCGTGGTCAGGCCGTAGCGGACCTCGGGACGCTCCTCGAACTGGCGCGCGAGCTGGGTCATCAGCCGCACGCCCGAGGAGGCCAGCGGGTGGCCCATCGCGATCGCGCCGCCGTACGGGTTGACCCGCGGGTCGTCGTCGGCGATGCCGAAGTGCTCGAGGAACGCGAGCACCTGCACCGCGAACGCCTCGTTGACCTCGAACGCCTCGATGTCGTCGATGGTCAGGCCGGCCTGCTTGAGGGCCTTCTCGGTCGCCGGGATCGGGCCGGCGCCCATCACCTCGGGCTCGACGCCGACGAAGGAGTAGGCGACCAGGCGCATCTTCACCGGCAGGCCGAGCTCACGGGCGGTCTCCTCCTCGGCGAGCAGCGCGGCGGTGGCGCCGTCGTTGATGCCGGCGGCGTTGCCCGCGGTCACCTTGCCGTGGGCGCGGAACGGGGTCTTGAGCGCGGCGAGCGACTCCATCGTGGTCCCGCGGCGCATCGGCTCGTCGGTGGTGGCCAGGCCCCAGCCCAGCTCCTCGGAGCGGATCGCGACCGGCACCAGGTCCGGCTGGATCTTGCCGGCGTCGTACGCCGCGGCGGTCTTCTCCTGCGAGCGCACGGCGTAGGCGTCCACGCGCTCCTTGGTGATGGTCGGGTAACGGTCGTGGAGGTTCTCCGCGGTCTTGCCCATCACGAGCGCGTCGGGGTCGACGATCCGCTCGGAGAGGATCCGCGGGTTCGGGTCGACGCCCTCGCCCATCGGGTGGCGGCCCATGTGCTCGACACCGCCCGCGATCGCGAC
Source organism: Nocardioides sp. JS614 (assembly GCF_000015265.1). Taxonomy (NCBI): domain Bacteria; kingdom Bacillati; phylum Actinomycetota; class Actinomycetes; order Propionibacteriales; family Nocardioidaceae; genus Nocardioides; species Nocardioides sp. JS614. The sequence continues at coordinate 3,023,334 of NC_008699.1, read as the reverse complement.
GTCGTAGGCGCCGAAGGCGATGCCCGACGCGGTCGTGGTGACCGCGGTCATCGCGCCCGCGCACATCCGGTCGATGGCGTAGCCGGGAACGCTCTGCGGCAGTCCCGCGAGCAGCGCGGCGGTGCGGCCGATGGTCAGGCCCTGGTCGCCGATCTGGGTGGTGGCGGCCACGGCCACCTCGTCGACGCGCTCCGGGGGGAGGGACGGGTTGCGGCGCATCAGCTCGCGGATGCACTTGATGACGAGGTCGTCGGCGCGGGTCTCGGCGTACTGGCCCTTGGCCTTGCCGAACGGGGTGCGGACGCCGTCGACGAAGACGACCTCACGCAGCTGTCGGGAACCGCTCATGTCCGGGGGGTCTCCTTGGGTCGGGGATGCCCGTAGGTTACCCCGCAGTAACAAAGTGGTCACCCGCTGGCGATGTGACGTCTCCCTCGCCACTAGGCTGGTGCCATGCCTGAGCGCCTGGTGCACATCGTCGACGAGGTCCCCGAGCTCGACGACGCCCGCTCCCGGGGCGCGCTGACGATGGTGCTCGTCCTGGACGGCTTCCTCGACGCCGGCAACGCCGCCGGACGGGCCGCGCAGCACCTGGTGGACCTCTCCGAGGGCCCGGTCGTGGCCACCTTCGACGTGGACGAGTTCCACGACTACCGTGCCCGGCGGCCACCGATGTCGTTCGTCCGGGACCACTACGACGCGTACGACGCCCCGCGGCTGGTCGTCCGGCTGCTCGCCGACACCGGCGGCACGCCGTACCTCCTGCTGCACGGTCCCGAGCCCGACAACCGCTGGGAGGCGTTCTGCCGGGCGGTGCGCGAGGTCGTCGAGCGGTTCGGTGTGAGCCGCGTCGTCGGGATGGGCTCGGTGCCGATGGCGGTGCCGCACACCCGCCCGATCGCGATCACCCACCACGCCAACAGCCCCGAGCTGATCACCGGCGAGAGCCCGTGGCGCGGCGAGCTGCGGATCCCGAGCAGCGCGCAGGCCCTGCTCGAGGTCCGGCTGGGGGAGTGGGGCCACGACGCGATGGGCTTCGTCGCGCACATCCCGCACTACCTCGCCCAGATGGACTACCCCCGGGCCTCGGCGGCGCTGCTCGAGCAGGTCGAGATCGCCGGCCGGCTGACCGTGGACCTCTCCGGGCTGCGTGCTGAGGCCGAGGACCGCGAGGCCGAGATCGCGCGGTACCTGGCCGCCAACGAGGAGGTGGCCGAGGTGGTCGCCGCGCTGGAACGGCAGTACGACGCGTTCGAGCGCGCCGAGGAGAGCGGCACCAGCCTGCTCGCGCGGGACCAGCGGCTGCCCACGGGCGAGGAGATCGGCAAGGAGTTCGAGCGGTTCCTCGCCGGCCTCGACCGCCCGGGCGACGACGAGCCCCAGGGCTGACTGGGTGCCGAGGAACGCCGACGAGCTCGTCGCGCTGCTCGACCTCGAGCGCATCGACGACAACCTCTTCCGGGGGCAGCAGATGCCCTCGTCGCTGCCGCGCGTGTTCGGTGGCCAGGCCGCGGCCCAGTCGCTCGTCGCGGCGACCCGCACCGTCGACCCGGCGTACGTCGTGCACTCGCTGCACTCCTACTTCCTCCAGCCCGGAGACACCCAGGCGCCGACGATCTACGACGTCGAGAACCTCCGCGACGGCCGCTCGTTCGCGACCCGGCGGGTGCTCGCACGCCAGCACGGGCGCCCGATCTACGCGCTGACCGCGAACTTCCACCAGCCCGAGCCCGGGTTCGAGCACCAGGACCGGATGCCCGCTGTGGTCGCGCCGGAGGAGGCGATCGACGCGCGGGCGGCGGCCAAGGAGCTCGACCCCGGCCGCGACACCTCGCACGACTCCGAGTGGGACGTGGTCGACTTCCGCTACGTCGGCTCCGACGGCGACGGGCTGATCGAGCCCGACCCGCGGCACCCGGCGCGGCAGCGGTTCTGGCTGCGGGTCTCCTCGCCGCTGCCGGACGACCCGGTCCAGCACGTCGCGGCGTTCACCTACCTCTCCGACATGACCTTGATGGGCGCGGCGCTCGCGCCGCACGGCGTCCGGGTCGGCGGGCCCGAGACGCTCGTGGCGTCCCTCGACCACGCGGTGTGGTTCCACCGGCCGTTCCGCGCCGACGAGTGGTGGCTCTACGACCAGGTCTCGCCGTCCGCGTCGGGCGGCCGCGGGCTGGTGCTGGCCCGGGTGTTCACCCAGGACGGCACCCTGGTCGCGAGCGTGGCCCAGGAGGCGCTGATCCGCCGCAGGACGCGATCGTGAGCGGGGGAGCGTCGGGCCCGACCGCGGAGCTGGTCGGGCTGCTCGACCTGGAGCGGATCGACGCCGACCTGTTCCGCGGCGGGCAGCCGGACTCGGTCCGGGCCCGGGTCTACGGCGGCCAGGTCGCCGCCCAGGCGCTGGTCGCGGCGACCCGCACCGTGGAACCGGCGTACGCCGTCCACTCGCTGCACTCCTACTTCCTGCTGCCCGGCGACTACTCGGTGCCGATCGTCTACGACGTCGAGCGGATCCGCGACGGGCGGTCCTTCCAGACGCGGCGGGTGATCGCGCGCCAGCACGGGCGGGCGATCTACTTCCAGGTGCTGGACTTCCAGCGTGCCGAGGAGGGCTTCGAGCACCAGGACGCGATGCCCGAGGTGAAGCCGCCGGAGGAGGGCCTCGACCTGGTCGACGTCATGCGTCGCGGCGGCAACGCCGAGGCGGACGCCCTCGGCAAGGAGTGGGGCGCGCTCGACGTGCGCTGGCTCGGCAACTCGCGGTTCGGTCTCGAGGCCGACCCGGACCGCCCCTCCCAGGCCCGGATGTGGGTGCGGCTCAAGGAGGGGCTCGGCGACGACCCGGTCGTCCACCTCGCGGCGTTCACCTACGCCAGCGACGTGAGCCTGCTCGGCTCGACGCTCGCCGCGCACGGCGTGAACCCCTCGAAGACGCAGATGGCGTCGCTGGACCACACGATCTGGTTCCACCGGCCGTTCCGCGCGGACGAGTGGTGGCTCTACGACCAGGTCTCGCCCGCGGCGGTGGGTGCCCGCGGGCTGGCCTTCGGCCGGATCTTCACCCAGGACGGCACCCTGGTCGCCACGGTCGCGCAGGAGGGCCTGATCCGGCCCCGGGGCGAGGGGTACGCCGGACCCGGCATGGCCTGAGCCCGGCGCACCGAGGCCCGGGTCGTGTGCCTGAGGACGCGCCATGGCGCGTCCTCAGGCACACGACCCGTCAGGTGGGGTCGCTCGTCCGGCCCGCGAGGTGGGGCGCGCCGGAGCCCGGGCGGGACAGCGAGAACGCGTAGCCGTCATCGAGGCGGCGCGAGCCGAAGGCCACGGTGCCGGGGAGCAGGATCGGCTTCTTGAACGCGACGGCCACGGTGACCTCGCCCGGCAGCCGGTTCTCCAGGGCGCCGACGCAGCGGGCCATCGACCACATGCCGTGCGCGATCTGGCGGGGGAAGCCCAACGCCTTCGCGGTCAGCGGGTAGAGGTGGATCGGGTTGTGGTCGCCCGACACCGACGCGTAGCGCCGGCCCAGGTCACCGGGCAGCCGCCAGGTCGTGCCGGTGGGCGGTGCGTCGGGGAAGCGCGCTTCGGCTGCGGGGGTCTCGACGGGCTCGACCACCGGCTTGCCGCGGCGCAGGAACGTCGAGGTCTCCTCCCACACCGGCTCGGCGCGGGAGTGGACCCGGGTCACCATGTCGAAGACCTGGCCCTTGGGGTGCGGCCGGAGGTTGTCGGCGTACGCCGTCACCTGGAGCTCCTCGCCGAGCGCGATCGGCCGGTGCTGGGTGATCGAGTTCTCCAGGTGCACGGTCCCGATCGCGGGGAACGGGAAGTCGCCCGCGGTCATGATCTCCATGTGCAGCCCGAACGCCAGCAGGTGCGGGTAGGGCAGCGGGAGCACGTCCTTGCGGGGGAAGCCGCACAGGTCGGCGTACCGCGCCACGTGCCCGGGGTCGAGCGGTACGTCGTGGCGCTCCAGGGTCCGCTCGGGCAGCGGTCCGCCGGTCTTGCGGATCCCGGGCAGCAGGCCGACGCCGGGGACCGCCGGCAACGCCGCCCGGACCATCGTCGGCAGCAGGTCGGTCAACATCAGGCGCCCAGCATCATCTGGCCGCAGACCCGCACGACGTTGCCGTTGACGGCGGTCGACGCCGGGTTGGCGTACCAGGCGATGGTCTCCGCGACGTCGACCGGCAGCCCGCCCTGGGCCATCGCGTTCAGGCGCTGGCCGACCTCGCGGGTCGCGAACGGCACCGCGGCGGTCATCTGGGTGATGATGAAGCCGGGCGCCACCGCGTTGATCGTGATCCCGTCGGTGAGCTCGTCGGCGAGGGAGTCGACCAGCCCGATCACGCCGGCCTTCGAGGCGGCGTAGTTGGTCTGCCCGACGTTGCCGGCGATGCCGGCGATCGAGGCGACGCCGACGACCCGGCCGTTGGGCCGGATCACGCCCTGGTCGAGCAGCTCGCGGGTGATCCGCTCCGGTGCCGTCAGGTTGACCGCGATCACCGACTCCCAACGGTCCTCGGCCATGTTCGCGAGCTTCTTGTCGCGGGTGATGCCCGCGTTGTGGACCACGACGTCGACCCCACCGTGCTCGGTCTTCAGGTGGTGCGCGAGCCGCTGCGGGGCGTCCTTGGCGGTGATGTCGAGCACCAGGTGGTCGCCGTCGAGCTCGCGCATCACGGCCTGGAGCTCGCTGGCGGCCTGGGGTACGTCGACACCGACGACGCGCGCGCCGTCGCGGTGCAGCACCCGGGCGATCTGCTCACCGATGCCGCGGCTCGCGCCGGTCACCACCGCCACCTTGCCCTCGAGCGGGCGCAGCCAGTCGGTGACGGGCTCGGCCCCGGTGGCGCCGTGGGCGCCGATCCGCACCACCTGGCCGGAGACGTAGGCGGACTTGGGGGAGAGGAGGAACGCCAGCGTGCTCTGCACCGCGCCCTCCGCACCGTCGGCGACGTAGACCAGCTGGACGGTGCCGCCGCGGCCGATCTCCTTGCCGAGACTGCGGGTGAAGCCCTCGAGCGCCCGCTGGGCCACGCGCTCACGTCCGGACACCAGCTCGGGCGGGGTGCCGAGCACGACCACCCGCGGGCAGCGGTCGAGCCGGCGCAGCAGCGGGGTGAAGAAGTCGCGCAGCGCCACCAGCTCCTCGGAGGAGGTCAGCCCCGTGGCATCGAGGACGAGCCCCTTGAAGGTTCCGTCGCCCTCGGTCGCCTCGGTCGCGGCGATGCCGAGCCGGTCGAGGATCCCGACCAGCGACTCGACGAGCCGGCCGCGGCCGCCGACGGCGATCGTGCCGTCGGCCAGCGGCGCGCCCTCGGCGTACCGTTCCAGCGTGGCGGGCGTCGGCAGGCCGAGCAGCTTGGTCACCTGGCGGCCGATCGCGGACTGCGTGAACCCCTGGTAGAGATCGCTCATGACGGGTATGTAACTCCTTGTGTAACTGAGAGTCCAGATTTCGTGATCTGGCCCTCATGTCCTTCTCTCGTTCCCCTGCTCGACGGAGGATGAACCCATGGCAGCCAACACCCGACGCGTCGCCGTCCTCGGCGGCAACCGGATCCCCTTCGCCCGCTCCAACACCGTGTACGCCGAGGCGTCCAACCAGGACATGCTCACCGCCGCGATCGACGGCCTGGTCGAGCGGTTCGGGCTCCAGGGCGAGCGGCTCGGCGAGGTCGTCGCCGGTGCGGTGCTCAAGCACGCGCGCGACTTCAACCTGACCCGCGAGTCGGTGCTCGGCTCCAAGCTCGCGCCCGAGACACCGGCGACCGACCTCCAGCAGGCGTGCGGGACCGGCCTGCAGGCCGCGATCCAGGTGGCCAACAAGATCGCCCTCGGGCAGATCGAGGCCGGGATCGCGGGCGGCACCGACACCACCTCCGACGCGCCCGTCGCGATCAGCGACCGGCTCCGCAAGAAGCTGATGAAGGTCAACGCCGCCCGGGACACCAAGGGCAAGCTGCTCGCGCTCGGCGCGATCCGGCCCGGTGACATCGGCCTGGAGATCCCGCAGAACGGCGAGCCTCGGACCCGGCTGTCGATGGGCGAGCACGCCGCGCTCACCGCCCTGGAGTGGCAGATCGGCCGGGAGGAGCAGGACGAGCTGGCCGCCGCGTCGCACCAGCACCTGGCGGCGGCGTACGACCGCGGCTGGCTCGACGACCAGATCACGCCGTTCCGCGGCGTCGAGCGGGACAACAACCTGCGCCCCGACTCGACCGCGGAGAAGCTGGCCAAGCTCAAGCCGGTCTTCGGCAAGGGCGAGGCGGCGACGATGACCGCCGGCAACTCCACGCCGCTGACCGACGGCGCCTCCGCGGTGCTGCTCGCGAGCGAGGAGTGGGCCGACGAGCACGGGCTGGCGCCGCTGGCGTACTTCGTGGACTCCGAGACCGCGGCGGTCGACTACGTGCACGGGGGCGAGGGCCTGCTGATGGCGCCTGCGTACGCCGTCCCGCGGATGCTGGCGCGCAACGGGCTGACCCTCCAGGACTTCGACTTCTACGAGATCCACGAGGCGTTCGCCTCGCAGGTGCTCGCCACGCTCAAGGCGTGGGAGGACCCGATCTTCTGCAAGGAGCGGCTCGGACTCGACGCCCCGCTCGGTTCGATCGACCGCTCGAAGCTGAACGTCAACGGCTCCTCGCTGGCGGCGGGGCACCCGTTCGCCGCCACCGGCGGCCGGATCCTCAACGTCGCCGCCAAGCTGCTCGCCGAGAAGGGGTCGGGCCGGGCGCTGATCTCGATCTGCGCCGCGGGCGGCCAGGGCGTCGTCGCGATCCTGGAGCGGTGAGCGAGGACGCGCGGTGAGTCAGCGCGTAGCGAGCGCGAGCGCGGCCGCGACGAGGTAGTCGCGCACCTGGTCGGGCGAGATGCTGCCGACCGTCGGCACGCCCGGGGCCGCCTCCTTGACGAGGATGCCGACCCGCGCGAGCTGGAGCGCGCCCAGGCCGCTGGCGTAGAGCGTGTTGGCGAGCAGCGTCGGGTCCTCGACCTGGAAGGTGCCCGCCTCGACGCCGTCCTCGAGCACCTGGCTCAACGTGGCCAGGCAGGAGGAGATGCCGCGCCCCAGCCGGAGCATCGCGCTCTCGGACATCTCGTCGAACAGCTCCGGGCCGGTACGCCGCATCAGCGTCTGCGCGCAGTCGACGAACGCCGGGTGCGCCACGCCGTACTCCACGAACGCCCCGACCAGTGCGGTCAGCCGCTCCTCGGGGTCGGTCGAGGTCTCGGCCGCGGCGCTCAGCTCCTCACGCAGCTCGTCGAGGTAGCCGACGAGCGTCAGCGCGAACAGCTCCTCCTTGCCGGTGAAGTGCCGGTAGACGATCGCGCGGTTGATGCCGACGGCCCGCGCGATGTCCTCGATCTGGGCGTCGCGGACGCCGCGCTCGTCGAACAGCGCGCGGGTGGCGGCGATGATGTCCTTCTCGCGGGCCCGGCGTCGCGCCGCGGCCGCCGATCGGCGGCCGTCGGTCTCCGGGGTGGTGCTGGTCATGAGGACATCGTACGGCCGTGCAACTGTGAGTTGCACGAGTGTGACGGAGCAGTCGCGCGGCCCGAGTGCCGGGCCGGCGCACGGCTCACCCCAGGAACGAGCGCACCGTGTCGACGGTGTCGATCTCGGCGACCGGCTTGTCGTCGCGGTAGCGCAGCACGCGCGCGAACCTGAGCGCGACACCGCCGGGGTAGCGGGTCGAGCGCTGCACCCCGTCGAAGGCGATCTCGACGACCTGCTCGGGCCGCACGTGCACGACGTGGGCGGACCGCGAGGTCTCGAGCTCGAGGAACCGCTCGGTCTGCCAGGCGAGCACCTCGTCGGTCATCCCCTTGAACGTCTTGCCGAGCATCACCAGCCCTCCGGTGGCCGGGTCGCGGGCGCCGAGGTGGATGTTGGAGAGCCACCCCTGCCGCCGGCCCGAGCCCCACTCGACCGCGAGGACGACCAGGTCGAGGGTGTGCACCGGCTTGACCTTGACCCAGGACGCGCCGCGACGGCCGGCCTCGTAGGGCGCGGCCAGGCTCTTGACCACGACGCCCTCGTGGCCCGAGCGCAGCGCGCCGGCAAGGAACTCCTCGGCCACGCCGAGGTCGGCGGTGACCACGCGCGGCACCCGGTGCTCGGCCGGCACGAGCCGTTCCAGCACAGCCGCGCGCTCGGCAGCGGACACGTCGAGCAGGTCGGCGCCGTCCAGGTGCAGCACGTCGAAGAAGTACGGCGTCACCTCGACGCCTGCCCCCATCGCGGTGCGTGCGGCGGTCTCCTGGAACGGGCGCGGCCGGCCGTCCTCGGCCAGCGCGAGCGCCTCGCCGTCCAGCACGAACGAGTCGGCCGGCAGCGCGCGGGCGACCTCGACGACCTCGGGGAGCCGGGCGGTGATGTCCTCCAGCGACCGGGTGGCCACGACCACGTCGGGGCCCGAGCGGTGCACCTGGATCCGGATCCCGTCGAGCTTGGTGTCGACGGCCACCTCATCACCACCGGCCCTGGCCAGGGCGGCGGCCAGGTCCGGCGCGCTGGACGCGAGCATCGGCAGCACCGGGCGGCCGACCTGCAGGCCCACGGCCCCGAGCGCCGCGACCCCCTCGAACGCCGCAGCGGCGACGGCGACCGTCGAGCCGGCGAGCATCGCGGCCCGCCGCACCTCGGGGAGGGGTACGCCGGCGGCCGCGGCCAGCCCCTCCTGGACCAGCGAGTCGAGCGCGCCCTGGCGCACCTCGCCGGTCACCACTCCGCGCAGCCACTGCTGCTCCTCGGCGGTGGCCCGGCCGAACAGGTCGGCCACCGCGGCGGCTCGGGCGGCCTGCGAGCCGGCGCCGGCCGGGGCGGCGATCCGCTCGAACGCCTCGTGGACCTCGAGCACGCTCAGCGTGGGACCGGGCGCCGGGGCGGGCAACTTCGTGAGCCCGCGCCAGCCGAGGCCGGTGCGGCGCTGGCGCAGCGCGCCGCCGACGTACGCGGTGACGGTCTCGAGCTCGTCGGCGCCGGACCGGCGCGGGTCGGCGCGCGCGAGCAGGTCGGCGATCGCGGCGACCTTGGCCTTGCGGGACCGGGTCGCCGTGATCGCCGCGGAGGTGGCGACGACGTCGGCGATCAGCACGGCTCCATTCAAGCCGACGGCACCGACGGCACCGACGGATGGCCGTCCGCTCGGGACCTTCGGCCCTGCGTCCCGCGCCGCGGGCGTCGTTAGCGTCGAGGGAAGAAGGAGGCCCGACCATGACCGTGCGACCCCACGACCTGACCGATCTGCTGCTCGCGCCGACGCTCATCGACCTCGACGACGTGTTGGAACGGCTCGGCGAGCTCAACCCCGGCGAGCTCGCCTTCGAGCTGATCCTCGCCACCAACCACGAGCCCCGCGACGCCGCCGACCGTGCCGCCGTGCTCCTCGAGTCCCTGCGGGTCCGGCTGGACCTGCACCGCTGGGAGCTGGGGCTGACCGACCGTGGACTGAGCGTCGAGCACAGCGGCCGCGCCGTGGTCCTCGGCCTGCCCTCGAACGTCCGGGACTACCTCGCCGGCTGATCCACCCGCGGCGCCGCCTACGGTGGCCCCGTGAGCCGGTTGCAGCGCCTCGTGGTCGACCTCGAGCGCGCCTGGGACGCGGCCCGGCTGCGGCGCAAGGGTTCGGGGCCGCCGGCGGACTTCCGGATCGAGACCTACCTGGGGCACGGCGGTCCCGAGGGGGTGGTCGTCCGCGGCCGGGTGCTCGACGACCCACCACCGACCGAGGCGGTGGAGGGGGAGGGCGTCGGTGCCGCCGTACGACGGAGCCTGCGGCAGTTCGTCACCGCCGAGCTGCCGGGGGTCCCGCTGCGGGTGCGCGTCGGGGACTCCGTCGTGGAGGCCGTCACGGACGCCGAGGGCTACTTCGTGGCCCGTCTCGATCCCACGACGCTGGCCGGACCCTGGGCGGACGGCCGGGTCGAGCTGGCGCGGGAGCACCGCGGCCTCACCGACCCGCACCCGACCCGCGTGCGGGTCCGGGTGCCCGGCGCGGACGCGGCGTTCGGGGTGATCTCGGACGTCGACGACACGATCATCGAGACCGGCGTCCAGCGGGTCGGGCTGATGCTGCGCCAGACGTTCACCGGATCGGCCCTGACGCGCACGCCGTTCCCGGGCGCCGCCGAGCTCTACCGCGACCTCGAGGCGGGGTCGAACCCGTTCTTCTACGTCTCCTCCAGCCCGTGGAATCTGCACGCGTTCTTGCTGGCCTTCCTCGAGCACCGCGACTTCCCGCTCGGGCCGCTGCTGCTGCGCGACCTGATCGGGAGTCGCGCGGGCCGGGCCCGCAAGCACGAGCGGATCGAGGAGGTGCTCGCGCTGCACCCCGGCTTGCGGTTCGTGCTGATCGGCGACTCCGGCGAGCGGGACCCACAGATCTACGCCGACGTCGTCGCCGCCCACCCCGGTCGGATCCTGGCCGTCTACATCCGCGAGGTCCGGCTCGACCCGGGCGACGGCCGGGTCGAGCGGGTCAGCGACTCCTGGGCGCACGACGTGCCGTTCGTGCTCGCCGCCGACAGCGGGGCGGTACGCCGCCACGCCGCCTCGATCGGGCTGCTGTGAGCGGGTCGCGCCTGCTGCTGGCCGTCGACGCCCCGTCGCTGCTGCACCGCAAACCGCAACCACCACGCGCGGGTCCAGTCGGGGCTGCTGGACCACGGCGGCCGGCCGGCCTGGGCGCTGCACGGCATGCTGCGCCAGATCCTCGAGGCGATCGACCGGTTCGCCCCGGACGCGGTGCTGTTCGGGCTCGACGACCGGCGCACGTCGGTGCGCGAGCAGGCCTACCCGGCGTACAAGGCCGGTCGCGCCGAGAAGGACCCGGCCCTCGTCGACCAGCTGGAGCGCGCGGCCGGGCTCCTGGACGCCCTCGGGATGCTGACCGTGACCCCGGACGGCCTCGAGGCCGACGACGTGAACGCCTCGGCGGCGACCTGGGCCGAGCAGCACGGCTGGAGCTGCGTGCTGATCACCTCCGACCGCGACGCGTTCGCGCACATCAGCGAGCACACCCAGGTGCTGCGGCTGATCAGCGGCGGGATCAACGGCTCGCCGCTGCTGAACCCGGCCCGGCTGCGGACCATGTACGGGGTCGCGGCCGAGCACTACCTGGAGTACGCCGCGCTCCGCGGCGACCCGAGCGACAACCTGCCGGGCGTGCCCGGCATCGGCGAGAAGATCGCGCCGTTCCTGCTCTCCGAGATGGGCTCGATGCGGGCCGTGTGGGCCGACATCGACCACTGCGGCGGCGCGACGCTGGTGGCGACCCTCGACTCCTACTGCGAGGAGGTCGGCCGGCCCCGGATCGGGGCCGCGGTGCTGAAGAAGCTGGCGACACCGGCCGCTCGGGAGCGCTTCGAGTTCAACCTCGCGATCATGTCCGGGCGCACCGACCTCGACCTCGGCCTGACCCCGGACCTGCCCGGCAGCCCCGGCCTGCTGCCGCTCCACCCGGACCGGGTCTCGCGGGTCGTCGGCCACCTCGGCGTCGCCGCGACCACCCAGCTGGCGCTCCGGGTGCTCACCGAGCCACCGGCGAGCGCCGGCGCGATGGGCTGAGCCCACCGGGGGAGGTCGGTGGGCGGGCGTCCGGTCCGTGGTGCCCGGGGACTGTTGGGGCAATGCCTGAACTTCTCGGCCGAAACTTCGGCCCAACAGTTCCGGTTTCCCCGGTTAGCCGGGGAAACCGACCCCGCCCCGGCCCCGGCACGTTCATGGAGCCAGCGTAGCCAGAACTGGAACGTGTTTCACCGTCGGCGTCGCGGGCTATCCTCGCCGCGATGGACGGACGGGTGCGCGAGTGGCGACCGGAGTGGCCGTGCCCGGTCGGGTCGGTCCTCGGCGTGCACCGGCGTGGGGCCGGCGATCCGACGTACCGCATCGAGGGCGACACCCATCTGCGCGGCATCCGCACGCACGACGGGCCGGCCACGCTCGCGGTCCGCACCCGCCCCCGCGACGGCGTGGTCCACGCCGAGGCCTGGGGCCCCGGCGCCGACCGGGCGCTCGACTCGCTGCCGGCGCTGCTCGGCGCGGACGACGACGTCAGCGGCTTCGACCCGGACCTGCACCCGCTGGTCGCCGAGGGCTGGCGCCGCTACGCGCACTGGCGGCTCGGCCGCACGGGCCTGGTGATGGAGTCGCTGGTCCCGGCGATCATCGAGCAGAAGGTCACCGGCCAGGAGGCGTTCGCCGGGTTCCGGATGCTCGTGCACCGGTACGGCGAGCGCGCCCCCGGCCCGGGCCACGACCGGAAGCTGTGGGTGCAGCCCGACCCGGCCACCCTGCGCCGGATCCCGTCGTGGGAGTGGCTGCGGCTGCACGTGGACCCGGCCCGCTCGCGGGCGCTCGTGTCCGCCGCCCGGGTCGCGGACGCGCTCGAGCGCACCGCCGGCCTGCCCGGCGAGGAGGTCGAGCGCCGGTTGACCAGCCTGCCCGGCATCGGCGTGTGGACCGCCGCCGAGGTGCGCCAGCGGGCCCACGGCGATCCGGACGCGGTGTCGTTCGGCGACTACCACGTCGCGAAGGACCTGGGCTGGGCGGTGGCCGGCCGGCCGTTCTCCGACGACGAGATGGCCGAGTTCCTCGAGCCCTGGCGACCGCACCGCGGCCGGGTGCCGGTGCTGGTCGCGCTGGTGGCCGGTCGGCGCGAGCGGCACGGGCCCCGGATGGCACCGCGGACCCACCTGCCGGCCCGGGTCATCCGGCGTCGAGGGACGTAACCGCCGTGGTGAGGCGCCGTTGCACCTTCGTGCGCAGCCGACCACGTGACCTGCAGGACGCCAACGTGTTCGTGACCGGCGCCGCCAGCGGCATCGGCCGGGCCACCGCCGAGCTGCTCGGTCGTCAGGGGGCCCGGCTGCACCTCACCGACGTCGACGCGCCGCGGCTGGCCGAGTTCGCCGAGCACCTGCGGGCCTGCGGGAGCACCGTGGTGCTGGCCGTACCCGCCGACATCGCCGACTACGACGCCGTCCGCGCGCTCGCGGCGGAGGTCACGGCGGCCTCCGGCGCGATGGACGCGGTCCTCAACGTCGCGGGCATCGCGATCTGGGGGACCGTCTCCGCGATGGAGCACGACCAGTGGCGGCGGCTCGTCGAGGTCAACCTGATGGGTCCGGTCCACGTGCTCGAGACCCTGGTCCCCGAGATGGTCGACGCCGGCCGCGGCGGGTGGGTCGTCAACGTCTCGTCGGCAGCCGGCATCATCGGGATGCCGTGGCACGCCGGCTACAGCGCGACCAAGTTCGGCCTGCGCGGCATCTCCGAGGTGCTCCGCTTCGACCTCCGCCCGCACGGCATCCACGTCTGCCTGGTCTGCCCGGGCGGCGTCGACACCGGGCTCACCGAGACCGTGCGGATCGCCGGCGTCGACACCGCGAGCCCCGCCTTCGAGCGCGCGCGGGCCCGGTTCCGTCGGCGCGCGGTGACCCCCGAGGCGGCGGCCGAGGCGATCGTGCGCGGCATGCTCCGGCGCCGCTACTGGGTCTACACCTCGCTCGACATCCGGCTGGTGCACGCGGTGCAGCGCTGGTGCCCGCCGGCGTACGCGCTGATGATGACCGTCCTCAACCGCGGCGCGAACCGGGCGCTGCCCGCCGTCGCCCGCGCCCGGCGCGCGGACCGTGCGGCATGAGCGCCCGCACCACGCCGGCGCGCGTCCGCCCCGGCGGCCTTCGTGAGGTCGGACCGTTCGTGACGGCCTTCGCGTGGCTCGCGGGCCGGGTCAGCGGCACCGTGCCGCCGGCGGTCTTCCTCACGCTCGGCCGGAACCGCCGGCTGTTCTGGGGCTGGCTGTTCTTCGCCGGCCGGCTGATGCCGGGTGGCCGGCTGCCGCGGCGCGACACCGAGCTGGTGATCCTGCGGGTCGCGGTGCTCACCGGTTCGGAGTACGAGCACACCCAGCACGCGCGGCTGGCCCGCCGGGCCGGCCTCGATGCCGCGGCCGTCGACCGGGCGAGCGACGGCCCGGACGCGCCGGGCTGGACCCCGCGGCAGGCGCTGCTGCTGCAGGCGACCGACGAGCTCCACCACACCCGGGACCTCTCCGACCCGACCTGGGCGGCGCTGCGTGCGGAGCTCGACGAGCGCCTGTGCATCGAGCTGCTGATGCTCGTCGGCCACTACGAGATGCTCTCGACCACCCTCACCGCGCTGCGCGTGCAGCCGGACGCGGCGCGGGGGACCGGGCGGTGAGCGCCGCGCCCACCCACGGTCCTACCAGGAGAGCCCCAGGTCCTCACAGCAGCGGCCGCAGCGGCCCGAGAATCATCTCGGTGAACTTGCGGTGCAGGTCGCGGGCCTCCCACTCGGAGCGGGTGAGCTCGAGCGAGTTGGACTCGTCGGTGCGGTAGATCTCCTCCATGACCTCCGCGAAGGCCGGCTCGATGATCTCGACGTTGATCTCGTAGTTGCCGGTGAGGCTGAGCCGGTCGATGTTGGCCGTGCCGACGGTCGACCAGGTGCCGTCGATGGTGGCGGTCTTCGCGTGCACCATCGCGTCCCGGAACCGGAAGATCCGGACCCCGGAGTCCAGCAGCTGCGAGAAGTAGCCGCGGGAGAGCCAGTCGGCCACGATGTGGTTGGACTTGTGCGGCAGCAGCAGTCGGACGTCGACGCCGCGGCGGGCCGCGTCCTTCATCGCGTCGACGAAGTCCTGGTCGGGCAGGAAGTAGGCCTGGGTCATCCAGACGTTGGTCGAGGCCCGGCTGATCGCCTCGATGTAGATCGAGCGGATCGGGAACATCCACAGTCGCGGGACGTTGCGGTGGATCCGGATCCGTGGCTCCCACTCGGAGGCGGTCTCGAGCAGCAGCGGTCGCTCGCTGGAGCCGAGCCGGCGGCGCCGGTTGAGGTTCCAGAAGTCCGCGACCGCCCGCTTGAGGTCCCACACGCCGGGCCCGGTGATGCGCACGTGGGTGTCGCGCCACTCCGTGGCGTACGCCGCCCCGATGTTGTAGCCGCCGACGAAGCCGACCGCGTCGTCGACGACCAGGATCTTGCGGTGGTCGCGGCCGTAGCGGCGCAGGTCGAAGAAGCGCAGCCCGGCCGGGTAGGCGGGGTAGCGCAGCACCTTCATGTTCCGCGGGAAGCGCTTGAACCGCGGCGAGACCACGAGGTTCGCGAACCCGTCGTAGATGGAGTAGACCTCCACGCCCCGGTCGGCGGCGGCGGCCAGCGCGGTCTTGAACCGCTCGCCGACCTCGTCGCCCTTCCAGATGTAGGTCTCGAAGAGGATCTGGCGCTGGGCGCCGGCGATCGCGGTGAGCATCGCCTCGAACAGGTCCTGGCCATAGGTGTACGTCGTGACCGTGCCGTCGCCCACGGGCACGCTGCGCGGCGCGGTGACCGGGAACGGCTTGGGCCGCTTGCCGCGCCGGCGGTAGGAGTCGACCAGCGTCATCACGATCGCCAGCGCCAGCTGGATGCCGAACACGGTGAGCAGGGTGCGTCGCATGACCCGGATCACCCGCTCGGCGGCGATCGACAGGCGGCTCACGCGCTCACCCTAGCGAGCGGCCCGCTGTCGGTGTCCCGGTCTACGCTCGAAGCCATGCGACCAGTCACGGATCTCGAGCGCCGGGTGGCCCCGTTCAAGGTGGTCTCGGACTACCAGCCGTCCGGCGACCAGCCGGCGGCGATCAAGGAGATCACCCAGCGGCTCCGGGCGGGCGTCCAGGACGTCGTGCTGCTGGGCGCCACCGGGACCGGCAAGACCGCGACCGTGGCCTGGGTCGCCGAGCAGGTGCAGCGGCCGATGCTGGTCATGCAGCCGAACAAGACGCTGGCCGCGCAGTTCGCCAACGAGCTGCGCCAGCTCTTCCCCGACAACGCGATCGAGTACTTCGTCTCCTACTACGACTACTACCAGCCCGAGGCGTACGTCCCCCAGACCGACACCTACATCGAGAAGGACTCCTCGATCAACGAGGAGGTGGAGCGGCTGCGCCACTCCGCGACCAACAGCCTGCTCACCCGGCGGGACGTGATCGTGGTCAGCACGGTCTCCTGCATCTACGGCCTCGGCACCCCGCAGGAGTACGTCGACCGGATGGTCCGGCTCAAGGTGGGGGAGGAGCACGACCGCGACTCGATCCTGCGCCGCCTGGTCGAGATCCAGTACACCCGCAACGACATGACGTTCACCCGCGGCACCTTCCGGGTCCGCGGTGACACCCTCGAGATCTTCCCGGTCTACGAGGAGATGGCGATCCGGATCGAGTTCTTCGGCGACGAGATCGAGCGGATGATGACGCTGCACCCGGTGACCGGCGAGGTCGTCACCGAGGACGAGGAGCTCTACATCTTCCCCGCCACCCACTACGTCGCCGGGCCCGAGCGGATGGAGCGCGCGATCCGCGGCATCGAGCTCGAGCTGGAGGACCAGCTCGCGACGTTCGAGCGGCAGGGCAAGCTGCTCGAGGCGCAGCGGCTGCGGATGCGCACGACGTACGACGTCGAGATGATGCGCCAGGTCGGCTCGTGCTCGGGGATCGAGAACTACTCGATGCACATCGACGGCCGCACCCGCGGCTCGGCGCCCAACTGCCTGCTCGACTACTTCCCCGAGGACTTCGTGCTGGTGATCGACGAGTCGCATGTCGCGGTCCCCCAGATCGGCGGCATGTACGAAGGCGACATGTCCCGCAAGCGCAACCTGGTCGACCACGGCTTCCGGCTGCCGAGTGCGATGGACAACCGGCCGCTGCGCTGGGAGGAGTTCCTCGACCGGATCGGCCAGACCATCTACCTCTCCGCGACCCCCGGCGACTACGAGCTCGACAAGGTCGGCGGTGACACCGTGGAGCAGATCATCCGCCCCACCGGCCTGGTCGACCCCGAGGTCGTCGTCAAGCCGACCAAGGGTCAGATCGACGACCTGATCCACGAGATCAACCTGCGCGTGGAGAAGAACGAGCGGGTGCTGGTCACCACCCTGACCAAGAAGATGTCCGAGGACCTCACCGACTACCTCCTCGACGCCGGCGTGCGGACCCGGTACCTCCACTCCGAGGTGGACACCCTCAAGCGGATCGAGCTGCTGCGTGACCTGCGACTGGGGCAGTACGACGTGCTGGTCGGCATCAACCTGCTGCGCGAGGGCCTGGACCTGCCCGAGGTGTCCCTGGTGGCGATCCTGGACGCCGACAAGGAGGGCTTCCTGCGCTCGGACAAGTCGCTGATCCAGACGATCGGCCGCGCGGCCCGCAACGTGTCCGGCCAGGTGCACATGTACGCCGACCGGATCACGCCGTCGATGGAGGCGGCGATCGACGAGACCAACCGGCGCCGCGCCAAGCAGGTCGCCTACAACACTGCCCACGGCATCGACCCGACCCCGCTGCGCAAGAAGATCGCCGACATCACCGACATGCTCGCCCGCGAGGAGGAGAGCACCCAGGAGCTGCTCGACACCTGGCAGCACCTCGACCCCAAGCACCGCAAGGCCCCGGTGCCCGGCCTCTCGCGGATCGCCGGCGGCGAGGCGGGCCAGCACACCGCCGACCTCGCGGGGCTGCCGAGCGCCGAGCTCGCCCAGCTGATCCAGGAGCTGACCGACCAGATGAAGGGCGCGGCCGCCGAGCTGCACTTCGAGGTCGCCGCCCGGCTCCGCGACGAGATCGGCGACCTCAAGAAGGAGCTGCGGCAGATGATGTCGGCAGGTGCGAAGTGACCGCCGCCAAGCAGGTGCAGGTGACCTTCGACTGCGCCGATCCACGGGCGCTGTCGCTGTTCTGGAACGAGGTGCTCGGCTACGAGCTCCCGCCGCCACCTCCGGGCTTCGACTCGTGGGATGCGTTCTCCGCGTCGCTGCCGCCCGAGCTGCGCAACAGCGCCTCGGCCTCCGAGGACCCCGCCGGCGCCGGGCCGCGCCTGTTCTTCCAGCGGGTGTCGGAGGGCAAGTCGGTGAAGAACCGGGTCCACCTCGACGTCCGCGCCGCCCCCGGCCTGCAGGGCGAGGAGCGGATGACCACGCTCGAGGCCGAGTGCGAGCGCCTGGTCGCCCTCGGCGCCACGCGAGTCGAGCGCTTCGAGCCCGCCCCGCCGATGGATGCCGGCCACATCGTGATGCGCGACCCCGAGGGCAACGAGTTCTGCCTGGACTGACCCCCGTTGGACGAGCTCGATCACCGCTGTCGCTGCTCGACCACCGGGCGCCGCACCCGTCGCCGGCCAGGGACGGCCGGCACGGATTCGAGCGCCAGGGCCGGCCGGACCTAGGATTCTGGGAGTGACGCCGAGCCTCCGCAGCCCGTACGCGGTCTGGGGGGTCGGCCTCCTCGTCTACCTGGTGGCCGTCTTCCACCGCTCGTCGCTGGCGGTCGCCGGCCTCGCGGCCACCGACCGGTTCGACATCACCGCCGCCCAGCTGGCGACGTTCACGATGCTGCAGCTGCTGGTGTACGCCGGCCTCCAGATCCCGGTCGGCCTGCTCGTGGACCGGTTCGGGCCGCGCAGCGTGCTGCTGACCGGAACCCTGCTGCTCACCGGGGCGCAGGTCGGCTTCGCGCTGGCCTCGACCTACAGCCTGGCGCTGCTGGCCCGGGTCTTCGTCGGGATGGGCGACGCGATGACCTTCATCTGCGTGCTCCGACTGGTGAGCACCTGGTTCCCGGGCCGGCGGATCCCGCTGATCACCCAGCTGACCGGCACCTTCGGCCAGCTCGGCGCGATCGCGGCCGCGGTGCCGATGACCTGGGCGCTGCGGGACCTGGGGTGGACGACCGCCTACCTGATCGCCGCGTCACTCGGCGTCCTCCTCACCGTCGCGCTGCTGGCTGTGGTGCGCGACGCCCCACACCTGACCCACCTGCGCGGTCCGACGATGTCCCTGGCCGCCGTCCGCGCCAGCCTGACCGCCTCCTGGGCCCATCCCGGCACCCGGCTCGGCTTCTGGATGCACTTCGTGACGCCGTTCAGCGCGACGGCGCTCAGCCTGCTGTGGGGCTACCCGTTCTTCGTGCTCGGGGAGGGGCGGAGCCCCACGACGGCAGGCGTGCTCCTGACGATCATGGTGGTGGCGGTCATGTGCGCCGGCCCGGTCCTGGGCTGGCTCGTCGGTGCCCATCCGTGGCAGCGCTCGACGATGGTGCTGACGATCGTGGGCTCGGTCGTCGCGGTCTGGACGGTGGTGCTGGCCTGGCCGGGGGACGCGCCACTGTGGTTGCTGGTCCTGCTGGTCGTCGTGGTCGGCGTCGGTGGCCCGGCCTCGATGATCGGCTTCGACCTCGGGCGCACGTCGAACCCCGACGAGCGCTTCGCCAGCGCGAGCGGGATCATCAACCAGGGCGGCTTCCTGGCCAGCCTGCTGCTGGTGATCGCGATCGGCGTCATCCTCGACTGGCGCACCCCGGGGACGAGCTCGGCGTACGGCCCGTCCGCGTTCCGCTGGGCGATGAGCGCCCAGTACGTGCTGTGGGCCGTGGGGCTCACCCAGGTCTACCGCTACCGGGTCCGGGCCCGTCGCGTGGTCGACCGCGACGAGCTCGAGGGCGTGAACAAGACTCCGGCCGGCTGAGCGGACCGGTCAGTCCGACCGCCGGAGGCACGTGAGGTGCCAGTGGTTGCGGCCCTCCACCCGGTCGTAGGAGAGGTTGTCGACCGCGGCCATCGCCAGGGCGAGACCGCGCCCGGACTCCGCGTCCTCGTCGGGCATCGTGACGTCGCTCAGGTCGAGGGCCGGCGGCGTGCCGTCGTCGCCGAAGGACGCCACCAGCTCCTCGTCAGTGACCACGAGGGACACGTCGAACCGGCGCTCGGAGCCACCCGCGTCGAGCCGGTACGCGTGCTCGACGATGTTGCCGAGGATCTCGATCACGGCTGTCTCGAAGCGGATCCGGTCGACCATGGAGACCTCGTCGTGCTGCGTCCACAGCTGCTCGAGCACCGCATGGACGAGCTCCATGGTCTCCGGCGTCGCCGGGGCGGACAGCTCCAGGCGACCGTGGTCGTCGTCCGGCCGGGTGCGGTGCTCAGGCATCGAACGCGCCCTCCACGGTGTCGCGGGGACGCAGCACCCGGTCCAGGTTGGTGAGCTTGAAGACCGTGGTCACGCTCTCGGTCGGCCGCGCGACGCGCAGGTCCCCGCCAGCCTGCCGGGCGGCCTTGAGCCCGGCGATCAGGGCCCCCAGCCCCGACGAGTCGAGGAAGGTCGTCTCCGCCAGGTCCACGACGATCCGCACGGTCCCGCCGCTGACCAGGTCGTCGAGCACCTCCTTGAGACCGCGGGCCGAGGACATGTTCAGACGTCCCTTCGGGGTGACGACGCCGACGCCCTCGGCGGTCGTCTCGACGGCGAACTCGATCATGCTGCTCCTCGGTGGGCTGTCTCGACGGGCGGGGCCAGCTCGGACACCGGCTCGAACCCTTCGTAGCGGGCGGCCTTGATGATGACAGAGAAGATGGCGAGGTCGAAGCCGACCCACACCAGGTTGAAGGCCGTGCCCGCGGCCCCGGCCGCGCCGACGGCGACCCGGATGACCCCGACGAGGCCGGCCGCGATCAGCGCCGCGATCGTCCACAGCTGCGGGCGCACCAGGTGCCACGCCGGACCCGAGGACGCCGGCCGGGTCTTGGGCGTGACCACGAAGTCCAGCGACCGGCCGAGGAACACGTTGCCGAACGCGGAGGTGAAGGACCGGATCCACACCGGGAAGAGGGCGAGGGAGTACTGCTGGCCCCGCCACGTGGGTCGGCCGGAGGCGACCAGCAGGAACAGCAGCTGGTTGACCACCAGGAACGGCGCCAGCCGCAGGAAGAACTCGGTGCTGAGGGCCTGCACGGGCAGCACCCCGGTCGTGAGGTACACGATCGGTGCCGCCAGGTAGACGATCGCGGCGAACCCGGACAGGTAGCTCCACATCGTCGCGAAGTACATCAGTCGCTGTCCCCACCGCAGCCGCCGCTGCACCAGCGGATTCTCGCGCAGCATCACCTGGACGGTGCCCTGCGCCCAGCGCAGTCGCTGGGTCAGCATCGCCGCGAGGTCCTCGGGGGCGAGGCCGCGAGCCAGAACCTCGTCGTGGTACGCCGTGCGCCAGCCCAGCCCGTGCAGCCGCATGCAGGTCGCCATGTCCTCGGTCACCGAGATCGTCGCCATCGGCATGATCGGCTGCGCCTCGGAGCCGAGGTCGACGTCGATGGCGTCCGCGAGGGCCTGGACCGTCTCGACGGCGCCGAGCGGTGACCAGTCACGGGCCGAGAGCTGGTCCAGCGCGCTCAGGTCCACGCCCGCGAGGCCGTCGTCCGCATCCTCGGTGCCCCGCTCGAGCTCGGCGATCGCGGCGAGGTCGCTCTGCACCGCCGTCAAGTCGGCTTCGACCAGCTCGCGGCGAACCGTCGCGACCCGCTGCTGGAAGCGGTAGGTGACGTCCATCAGCGCCCTGCCGCGCGCCAGCTCGCGCCGGGCGCGGGCGATGTCGTACTCGATCGCGTCGAGGGCGCGGTGCACGGCTTCCTCCGCGGGGCCGAGCCCCCGCCGAGCCCGGCGCAGCACCGACCGCGCGGTGCGCAGCGCCCGGTGCACGCCGGCCTCGACCTCGTTCGCGTAGCGGGACACCCCGAGCTGCATCAGGGCCTCGCGCCGGATGACCGCGTTGGAGCCGCAGAAGTAGGCCGCGTTCCAGCCGTCCTTGCCCTGCTGGATCGGACCGTAGAACAGGGGCGCCTGACTGCCGAGGGGATCGTCGTCGGGCACGTTGACGAACCACTGCGGGGTCTGCACGAGCGCCATCCGCGGGTCGTCGAAGTAGCCGAGGGTGCGGTCGAGGATCGAGGGGAGCGGCACCTGGTCGGCGTCCAGGATGAGCAGGAACTCGCCCTCGGTCACGAGCAGGGCGTTGTTGAGGTTGCCGGCCTTGGCGTGTCGTGGCATGCCGGCCCAGTCGGCGGAGCGGGTGATCCAGCCGATCCCCGCGGCGCGCGCCGCGGCTCGCAGCTCGGCCCGGTTGCCGTCGTCGAGCACCCAGGTCCGGTGCGGGTACTCGATGGCCTGGGCTGCCCGCGCCGTGCGCATGACCAGGTCGATCGGCTCGTTGTACGTCGCGATCAGGACGTCGACGGTCAGGTCCGGGGACGGCACCGGCGGCTCGCCGCGCTCCTTGAGCCGCCACACCGTCAGGCCGAAGAGGAGCGATTCGACCAGGCTGTAGGTCTCGGCCAGCACGAGCGGGATGCCGATCCACCAGGCGGACCAGTTGATCGAGAAGAGCCAGCGCCAGGTCAGGTAGTTGACCCCCAGGATCGCCGTGCCGAGGACGGCGGCGCGGATCAGCAGCAGCCGTCGCTCGGCGGCCCTTCCCCCGCGCTGCCCCATGTCGACCGTCCTGATCCGCGTGCTCTCCAGCCCCTTCATCGGCCGGTCGCGCCGGATCCTTACCCGTGCGGCCGGGTTCCGTGCCTGGCCCGGTTTGCGCCGGTCCCGGTCTGGTTACGTCCTCGCATGACCAACATCGATCTCGGCCGCCCGGTCCAGGGTGACGTCGTGGAGCTGATCCTCGATGACCACCGTCGCTTCGAGGCGCTCCTGCGGGACCTGCGCGACAGGAGCTCGGACCGCGAGGCGGTCCGGCAGGCCTTCGCGGCACTGCACGTCGCGCACGCCGAGGCGGAGGAGAAGCACGTCTACCCCAAGCTCAAGCGCAAGGACGCCGTCGACGACGAGGAGGCCGACCACGGCGTGGAGGAGCACGCCGAGGGCAACGAGGCGCTGCTCGCCGTGCTGGAGCTGAAGGGCACCGACACCCAGGCGTTCGACGACGCCGTCGAGGAGCTGGCCCGTCTGGTCAACCACCACCTGACCGAGGAGGAGCTCACGATCCTCAACCCGGCCCGCGAGGAGGTGGGGGAGCGGGTGCGGTCCGAGCTCGGCGCCCGGTTCGCCGAGGAGCGGAACGCCCAGGTCGATGCCGACTGCGGTGCGCTGGAGAACGTCCGCCGGATCGTCGCCGAGGCTCGCCGCGACGGCCTGCTCGACGACGGCGAGGGCGAGCAGTAGGGCACGCGCGACCGGAGGAGCAGTGGAGGGCGCAGAGGAGGGGACACCACGCCGGCGCGTCGCGGCGATCCTGGCCATCGGCTGGGCGCTCGTGGTCGCCGTCGTGCTGGGCCTGGGCTGGCTGATCACCGGACCGCTCCAGGCGGCGGTCGAGCCGTGGGACGACGCCACCGTCCGCTGGTTCGCGGGGGAACGCACCGCAGACCTGAACGAGGTCGCCGACGCGGGCACGCTGCTCGGCGAGACCATCGTGGGAGTCGCCATCGGGGTCCTCGCCGCGATCGCCCTCGCGCTCTGGAGCCGCTCGTTCCGCCCGGTCGTGTTCATCGCACTGGTGCTGGCCGGGGTCGGCGGTTGCTACGGCATCGCCACCGCGCTGATCAGCCGGGACCGGCCGCCGGTGCGGATCCTCGACCCCGGCCTGGTGCCGGACGACAGCTTCCCCTCGGGACACCTCGGTACGGCGGTCGCCGTGTACTGCGGGATCGCGCTGCTGCTCGCGTGGGTCGCCCCCCGGACCCGGCCCTGGCCGTGGCTGCTCCTGGTCGTCCCGGTCGTCGTGGCGTTGGCCCGGCTGTACCAGGGCGCTCACCACCCCACGGACGAGCTGGCCAGCGTCTGCTACGCCGGTGCCTGGCTCGCGGTCGTCCGCTCGCAGGTGTTGACGAGGCGACCCGGCGCTACCGGTGCCGGAACATCGCGACCGCCGTGACGTCGTCGAGCTGCACCTGCTCGAAGGCCAGCTCGACGATCGCGGACAGCAGGCTGGTCGTGTCCTCGTGGCCGGCGACCAGGCGGCCGATCGGCTCCCACCACCGGTCCGGGTCGTCGACCAGGTCGAGCAGGCCGTCGCTGAACAGCAGCAGGCGGTCGCCCGGCTCGATGGTCGTCGTGTGCTCGGTCCAGTGGTCGTCGAACAGCACCCCGATCGGGAGGTCCTCGCTGTCGAGCCGGTCGACCGTGCCGTCGGCGCGCACGACCAGGCACAGCCCCATCCCCGCGTCGACGTATCGCAGGAACCCGTCCTCGAGGTCGACGGCGGCCTCGAAGAGCGTCACGAAGGACTCCGCGCGCATCAGGTCCGGGGCCATGCTGCGGGCGACCTGGGTCACCGTGATGCCGAGGTCGACGCCGGAGACGACGGCCTCGTGGGTGCCCCGGACCGCGGCGCGGACGCCGGCGCCGAGCAGGGCCGCGCCGGTGCCCTTGCCCATGACGTCGCCGAGCCCCAGGTGCGCGACCTCGTTGCCCACGGCGTAGTCGAAGAGATCGCCGCCGACCGCGAGCGCGGGGACGCAGGCGCCGTTCAGCTCCCACTCGCCGATCCGGACCGGCTTCGAGGGCAGCATCGACGCCTGGACCTGGCTGGCGCGGACCATCTCGCCCGACGCGACGAGCTCGTGCTGTGCCCACGCCGCGAGGTCTTGGAGCGTCTGCAGCTCGTCCGCGTCCAGCGTGCGGTCCGACCGGTCGTAGAGGCAGAACGTCCCGACGGCGTTGCCGGTCGGGTCGAGCAGGGGCACACCGGCGTAGAACCGGATGCCCGCGTCGGTCACCGCCGGCAGGTCGGCGAACCGGGGGTCGCGCGCGGCGTCCTCGACCAGGACGAGGTCGTCGGTCGCGCTGGTGCGGTCGCTGAAGGTCTCCCCGCGGGGTGCGGAGCGCACCTCCAGGCCGAATGCTCCCGGGAACCACGCGTGGTCGCCGTCGAGGACCGTGACGGTGGCCTGCTCGACGCGGAACAGGGTGGCGCCCAGGCGCGCGATCCGGTCCAGGCGCTCCTCACTGCGGCCGGAGAGGGCCAGGCTCTCGACGGCGCGCTGGCGGCGCCGTTCCGTGGACTCGACCGGGTCGCGCGACATGCCCCACTTCTACCCGACGGCTGCGCCCGGGGCGTCGTCGCCTCGCCGACGCCGCGGTTGGGGCAAGATGTGCTCGGGCAGAGGGCGCCCGTGGTGCACCCTCGGGAAGGAGCCGCGGATGGGCCGGGCGGTCGTGGTCGAGGACGACGAGGACCTGCGCGACCTGGTCGAGCACGTGCTCCGCAGCGTCGGCCTGGAGACCGCGGGCGCCGAGACCGGTGGGGAGGGCGTCCGGCTGACGCGCGAGCTGACGCCGGAGCTGATCACGTTGGACGTGCAGCTGCCCGACATGCTCGGCACCGAGGTGTGCCGCCAGGTGCGCGAGTTCAGCGACGCCTACGTGATGATGATCACCAGCCGCACCGAGGAGGTCGACCGCCTGCTGGCCCTCGACCTCGGCGCCGACGACTACCTGTCCAAGCCGTTCTCGCCCAAGGAGCTCGCGGCCCGGGTCTCCGCGCTGCTGCGCCGACCGCGGTTCGCGCCGCCCCCGGAGGAGCCCGAGGAGGTCGTGCTGGAGGCAGGGGGAGGGCTGACCCTCGTGCCGGTCCGGCACGTGGCGATGCTCGACGGCAAGCCGGTGCCGCTGACCCCCACCGAGGTGGACCTGCTCGCCGCGCTCGCCGAGGAGCCCGGGAAGCCGCGCGACCGCGCCTCCCTCGTGGGCGCGATCTGGGGCGGCGACTTCATCGAGTCCGACTTCCTCATCGACGTGCACGTCGCGAGCCTGCGCCGCAAGCTCCGCAAGGCCGGGTCGGGCGGGGACTGGATCCGCACCGTGGCCGGCTCCGCGTACGCCCTGACCCCCCAGTAGCGCTCAGGTGTCGGGCCGGTGCCGGGCCACCGTGAGGCCGACCAGTCGGGCGACCACGAGCGCGACGTAGAGCACGCCGGCGGGACCGGAGGCTCATAGGTCGGCATCTTCGTCGGGTCGCCACGGCTGGCCGAGCGCCTTGCGCTGCCGCTTCTCCAGCCGGCGGCGCTCCCGGGCGACCAGGTCGGCGCGCGAGGTCGCGACCCTCGCGGCGTTGATGCCGGTGCCGAGCATGGCGAAGACCGGCCACGGGAAGCCGCCGAACATCACCGCCGCCCAGATGGTCCAGCAGACCACCGAGGCGACCACGAAGCCGACGGTCGCCGAGCGCCGCTCCTCGCGCCACTTGGCGACCGCGCGCTCCTCGATCTGGGCCGTCGTCAGCACGCCGTCGCCGATCTCGGTGAGCGGGACCGGCACCGAGACCGGCACCAGGCCCTCGAGCAGCGCCGGCAGGTCGCCGAGCGTGCGGGCGGTGCCTGCGGCGGCGGTGCGGGTGTCGAACTCGTCGCGGTCCAGCCGGCCGTCGGCGTACGCCTCGGTGAGCACCTGGTGGACCACGTCGCGGTCGGTGTCGGACGCGCGCAGCGAGGCGTTCTCGGAGTGCCGAGGGTCGCGGGTGAACGACGACCAGACCTCCTGCTCCACGCGCACATCGTAGGTGCGCCGGCCGTCACCCGCTCGGCCGAATGTCGTTGACCCCCACGGGAGGCAGGGGCGGTGCTCGACGTTGCCCGAAATGAGAACACGTTCTATTCTGTGGCGGCCAGTCTGACAGCTCCGGGGAGGTGGGCACGTGGCGTTCTCTGCCGTGTCTGTGATCCGGGGCCCCGGCGAGATCGCGGTCATGGTGGTCGAGGTGACCAAGCGGATGTTCACCCGGCCCTTCCAGCTCCGCGAGTTCGTCGAGCAGGCCTGGTTCATCACCAGCGTGACGCTGATGCCGACGATCCTGGTGTCGATCCCGTTCGGCGCGGTGATCTCGCTCCAGGTCGGCAACCTCACCGGGCAGCTCGGCGCCCAGTCCTTCGCCGGTGCCACCGCGGTCCTCGCGGTGGTCCGCGAGGCGGCACCGATCGCCGCGGCCCTGATCATCGCCGGAGCGGCCGGGTCCGCGATCTGCTCCGACATGGGCGCGCGCAAGATCCGCGAGGAGATCGACGCGATGGAGGTCCTCGGCGTCGATCCGCTGGAGCGCCTGATCGTGCCGCGCGTGGTCGCCACCATGTTCGTCGCGCTGATGATCAACGGGATCGTGATCGGCGCCGGCATCGGCGGCGGCTACTTCTTCACCGTGATCGTGCAGGGCGGCTCGGCCGGCGCGTTCCTCTCGTCGTTCACCGCGCTCGCGAGCCTGCCGGACCTCTACATCTCGATGATCAAGGCGGTCGTCTTCGGGTGGCTGGCCGCGATCGTCGGCTCCTACAAGGGCCTGAACGCCGGCGGCGGCCCGAGCGGTGTGGGACGCGCGGTCAACGAGTCGGTGATCGTCGCGTTCATGCTGCTGTTCTTCTTGAACGCCGTCATCACCGCCATCTACTTCCAAGTCGTCCCCCCGCCGGGGCTCTGATCACGATGGCCTCCATCAGCGCGCTCGGCGGCTCCTTCTACCGGGGCCGGCGCGACTCCCTCGAGCAGTACGGCGACCAGCTGCTGTTCTACGTCAAGGCACTGTCCTGGACGCCGCGCGCGATCCGGCGCTACCCGCGCGAGATCGTCAACACCCTCGCCGAGGTCACCTTCGGCGCCGGCGGGCTGAGCCTGATCGCCGGCACGGTCGGCGTGATCGCGTTCCTCGCGTTCTTCGCCGGCACCGAGGTCGGCATCCAGGGCTACGCCTCCCTGAGCCAGATCGGCGTCGCCAAGTTCAGCGCCTTCATCTCGGCCTACTTCAACACCCGCGAGGTGGCGCCGCTGGTCTCGGCGATCGCACTCGCGGCCACCGTGGGCTGCGGCTACACGGCCCGGCTGGGCGCGATGCGGATCTCCGAGGAGATCGACGCGCTCGAGGTGATGGGGATCCCGTCGTTGCCGTTCCTCGTCACCACCCGGATGGTGGCCGCGTTCGTCGCCGTCATCCCGCTGTACGTCGTCGCCCTGAGCGCGTCGTACCTCTCACCGCGGCTGATCACCACGCTCGTGTACGGGCAGTCACCAGGCACCTACGACCACTACTTCCTGCAGTTCCTGCCGCCGATCGACATGCTCTGGTCGTTCTTCAAGCTCCTGTTCCTCGCGGCGGCGGTGATCCTGATCCACTGCTACTACGGCTACACCGCCTCGGGCGGGCCCGCCGGGGTCGGCATGGCCGTCGGCCGGGCGATCCGCACCAGCATCGTGACGATCGTGGTCGCCGACTTCTTCCTGAGCTTCGCGATCTGGGGCTCCACCACCACCGTCCGGATCACGGGGTAGCCGCGCGATGCTGGTGAACATCTACCACGACAGCCCGCGGGAGCACCGTCGGCTGCTGGTGGCCGGTGTCGCGTTCCTGGCGGTCATCGCCCTGCTGATCGCGCTGTCGATCGCGATCTACCAGAAGGTGTTCGAGCCGGCCACGACCGTGACGATCCAGGCCGACCGGGCGGGCCTGCAGCTGGCGAAGTTCGGGGACGTCCGGCTGCACGGCGCCCTGGTCGGCCAGGTCCGCTCGGTGTCGCAGGACGGTGACCAGGCGGTCATCACGGTCGCCCTCCAGCCGGACGAGGCGAAGCGGATCCCGGAGAACGTGTCGGTGCAGATCCTGCCGACGACGCTGTTCGGCCAGAAGTTCATCTCGCTCGTGACGCCCGCCGACCCGTCGCCGACGCCGCTCGCGGACGGCGACGTGATCCCCGCCGACCGGGTCGAGACGAACGTCGAGCTCAGCCGGATCCTCGCGAACCTGTTCCCGCTGCTGCGCTCGGTCCGACCGGCCGATCTCAACGCCACGCTGAATGCGCTCGCCACCGCCCTCGGCGGGCGCGGCGAGCAGCTCGGCGAGACCATGGACCGGCTCGACGACTACCTCGGGGAGATCGACGACCACCTGCCGACGCTGCGCCAGGACCTGGTCAAGCTCGCCGACGTCGCCGACACCTACGACCTCGCCGCGCCCGACCTCCTCGGTGTGCTCCGCGACCTCACGACCACCGGCCGGACCGTGATCGACAACAAGGCCCAGCTCGGCACCTTCTTCGCGGACCTCCAGGGCCTGGCGGACACGTCGACGCGGGTCCTGGACGAGAACTCCACCAACCTGATCCGGGTCGGCCGGGTCACCGAGCCGATGCTGCGCCTGCTGGCCGTGTACTCGCCCGAGCTGCCCTGCCTGCTCGCGGGTGCGGCCCGCTACGCACCGCGGTTGGCCCGCACCTTCGAGGGCAACCAGGTCAAGCAGTACATCGAGTTCGGCACCGCCCAGTACCGCCCCTACGACGAGCGGGACCGGCCGACGTACGGCGAGGTCGGCCACGGACCCTGGTGCCTCGGCCTGCCGCACCCGAAGGTCCCGGCGCCGCCGGTCGCGCTCGACCAGGGCAGCGACATGGACGAGCACCCGCCGGACAGCCCGCTGCCGACGCAGCTCGGGCTGGGCCGGATCGGCGCGGACTACTCCGGCACCGCGGGGGAGCGGCAGGTCGTCAACGCGCTGATCGCCCAGCTCACCGGCCGGCCAGCGGACAGCTACGGCTCCCTGGGCTCGCTGCTCTACGGCCCGGTCGTGAGCTCCCCCGCTGGAGGTGGGAGGTGATGTCGCGCAACTCGACCACGATCGCCGCCGGCATCAAGCTCGGGATCTTCACCGTGGTCTCGATCCTGGTGACCGGCCTGCTCGCGGCCATCATGGGCAACGTCGGCTTCGGCGCGGGGACGACGTACCAGGCGGTCTTCAGCACCGCCTCGATGCTCGTGAAGGGCGACGACGTCCGGGTCGCCGGCGTCAGCGTCGGCGAGGTCAAGAAGGTCGAGCACTACGACCGCAGCCAGGCCCTGGTGACGTTCCGGGTGCAGTCCGACGTCCCGCTCACGACGGCCTCCCGCGCCGAGATCCGGTTCCTCAACCTGGTCGGCGACCGCTACCTCGCGCTCGAAGAGGGCGCCGACACCGAGGCCCGGCCGCTGGAGTCCGGGGACACGATCCCGATCGACCGGACCAGGCCCGGGCTGGACCTGACCACGCTCTTCAACGGCTTCCAGCCGCTGTTCCAGGCCCTCAACCCCCAGCAGGTCAACGACCTGAGCATGAACCTGGTGCAGGTCCTCCAGGGTGAGGGCGGCACCGTCCAGGGGCTGCTGCAGAAGACCGCGTCGCTGACCAACACCCTGGCCGACCGCGACCGACTGATCGGCCAGGTCGTCGACAACCTCGGCCAGACCCTGGCCACCGTGGACGACCGGCACCAGCAGCTCAGCGACCTGGTGGTCGGCCTGAAGGACTGGATGGCCGACCTGGCCCGTGACCGCGGCACGATCGGCTCGTCGCTGCAGAACATCTCCGACCTCACGGTCGTGGTCGCCGACCTCCTGCGGCAGGGCCGCCCCCTGGTGAAGTCCGACGTCGCGAAGCTGCGCCGCCTGGCCGCGCTGCTCAACGAGAAGAAGAACAGCGACCAGCTCACCGAGCTGCTCGACCGGCTGCCCGAGTCGATGACCGACCAGACCCGGACCGGCACCTACGGCTCCTGGTACAGCTACTACATCTGCGGGTTCAGCGGCCGGATCACGCTGCCGGCGGGCCTGGGCGAGCTGCCCGGGGTGCGCCAGCTGATGGCCCAGCTGAACAACCTCGACTTCCACTCCACGGCGCCACGGTGCAACGGGGCGACGGCTCCATGACCCGATACAGCGACGCGCGGGTCCTCCGGATGGGGGCGATCACGGTGGTGGTGATGCTCCTGGTGCTGGCGGCCGCCTTCAACCTGTCCCAGTTCCCCGGCTTCAAGGGCGGCACCTACCGGGCGGAGTTCAGCGACGCCAGCGGACTGCACCGCGGCAACATGGTCCAGGTCGGCGGCATCCGCGTCGGCCGGGTCCAGGACGTCTCGCTCGAGAACAGCAATACCGTGCTGGTGACCTTCGAGGTCGACCACGGTGTCGAGTTCGGCACCGACAGCCGGGCGTCGATCGAGGTCCTCAACCTGCTGGGGGAGAAGTACCTCGATCTCCAGCCCGCCGGCTCCGGCCAGCTCGGTGAGGACGACGTGATCCCGGTCGGGCGCACCGAGTCGGCGTACGACATCGTCGGCGTGTTCGGCGACCTCACCACCACCACCGAGCGGATCGACACCGACCGGCTCAAGCGGGCGCTGGACGTGGTCGCGGACACGACCAACCAGGCGGCCCCCGAGATCCGGTCGAGCTTCCGCGGCATCGCCCGGCTCTCCCGGACCGTGGCGTCGCGCGACGAGCAGATCCAGGCGCTGCTGAAGAGCTCGCAGGGTGTCAGCAAGGTGCTCGCCGACCACAGCTTGGACCTCGTGGACCTGATGCAGCACAGCGACCTGGTGTTCCGGGAGGTCCAGCGCCGCAAGCAGGCCGTGCACCTGCTGCTGGTCAGCGCGCGCAGCCTGGCCCGCCAGCTGCGCGGGGTCGCCGAGGACAACCAGGCCCAGATCGCGCCGGCGCTGCAGGAGGTCGACGACCTGCTCGCGCTGCTCAACGGCAAGGAGAAGGAGCTGAAGTCGACGCTGGCCGCCCTCGGCCCCTACGTCTCGATCCTCGGCAACATCATCGGGACCGGTCCCTGGTTCGACGCCTACGCGTCGAACCTCGCCGCGATCCCGACCGGAGAGTTCGTGCCCGGACCCCTGGAGGGCCAGTGATCACCGGGTTGTGGAGCCGGGTCAACGGCCGCGCGCTCGCGGTCGCGGCCGCTGTCGTGCTGCTGGCGGCGACGTACTTCATCGTGCTGCGCGACGACACCGCGACCAAGACCGTGAGCGCCCACTTCCCGCGGGCGGTCAGCATCTACGAGGGCAGCGACGTGCGGATCCTCGGCGTGAACGTCGGCCGGGTGACCGCGGTGACGCCGGAGGGCAACTCCGTGCGCGTGGACATGGAGTACGACGCGGAGTACCAGGTGCCGGCCGACGCCCAGGCCGTGATCGTGACTCCGACCCTGGTCGCGGACCGGTTCGTCCAGCTCACGCCGGCCTACGCCGAGGGCGACCGGGTGCTGGCCGACGGCGCGGACATCGCGCTGCCCGACACCGGTGTCCCGGTCGAGCTGGACCGGATCTACGCGAGCCTGCGCGACCTCTCCGAGGCCCTCGGCCCCAACGGCGTCAACAAGGACGGCACCCTCGACCATCTGCTCGAGGCCGGGGCGCACGCGTTGGACGGCAGGGGCGCGCTCGGCAACCGGATGCTCACCCGGCTCGCCGCGGCCGCGCGGACGTTCGGCGAGGGAGCGGGTCCGCTGTTCGACACCGTCAGCCGGCTCGCCGAGTTCACCACCACGCTCGCGGAGAACGGCAAGTTCGTCCGGGCGTTCATCAAGGACCTCGCCGGCGTCTCGTCCCAGCTCGCGGACGAGCGAACCGAGATCCAGGGAGCGCTCGCGGCGGTCGCGGACGCGGTCGGGACCGTGAAGTCGTTCGTGCACGACAACCGTGCGGCGCTGGTCGCGGACGTCGAGCGACTCACCCGGGTGATGAAGACCATCGCCTCCGAGAAGGACAGCATCGACACCGCGCTGCGCGTCGCGCCCGTAGCCATCGGCAACCTCAGCCTGGCCTACAACAGCAGGTCCGGGACGATCGGCTCCCGCATCGGCATCAGCGGCAACGTGTGGGACGCCGACGGCTTCCTGTGCGCCGTGGTCCAGCAGTCCAGCCTCTCGCGGGCCAGCAAGGACCTGGCGTGCACGCTGTTCAAGCAGCTTCTCGAGCCGGTCGAGGGCCAGGTGCCGACCATCCCGCCCGGGCCCGACGGCCGGTCGTCGACGGGCGATCAGGTGCCGCGCCAGGTGCAGCGTCAGTACGCCGGAGCCGGCGGCGGGTCGCTCGGCCAGCTGATGGGGGGCGGCTCGTGATCCGCCTGCTGCGCAGCGGGGTGCTCCTCGTGGTGCTCGCCCTCCTCGCGGGTGCGTGCAAGTTCGACGGCGCCTACGACCTGCCGCTGCCGGGCTCGCCGGTCGACGCGGACCACTCCTACGAGGTGACCGCCGAGTTCGCCGACATCCTCAACGTGGTGCCGCGCTCGCCGGTGATGGTCGACGACGTCACGGTCGGCGAGGTCACCGACGTCGAGCGGGTGGGCTGGCACGCCCGCATCACGCTGCGGATCCGTGACGACGTGAAGCTGCCGGACAACGCGGTCGCCGACATCCGGCAGGTCAGCCTGCTGGGGGAGAAGTACGTCGCCCTGGAGGCGCCCGCCGGCACGGCCGCGGAGGGCACCCTGTCCGACGGCGACAACATCCCGCTGGCCGACACCGGGCGCAACCCGGAGGTCGAGGAGGTGCTCGGTGCGCTCTCCTTCCTGCTCAGCGGCGGTGGCGTGAGCCAGCTGGGCACCATCACCCACGAGCTCAACCAGGTCATGGACGGGCGCACCGAGCGGCTGCGTCACCTGCTCGGCTCCCTCGAGAGCGTCGTGGCGGCGCTGGACGACCAGAAGGCCGACATCGTGACCGCGATGGAGTCGCTCGACCACCTCACCTCGACCCTCAACGCCGAGAAGAAGACGGTCACCGACGCCCTCGACGTCGCCGGCCCCGCAGTCGAGGTGCTCGCCGCCCAACACGACGAGCTGATCGCGATGCTGCGCTCGCTCGACCGACTCGGCGCCGTCGGCACCCGGGTGATCGGTCAGAGCAAGGCCGACATCCTGGCCTCGCTCGACCACCTCCAGCCGATCCTCCAACGCCTCCACGACGCCGGTGACGACCTCGCCCCCGGGCTGAACCTCCTGGTGAGCTTCCCGTTCCCCAAGGAGGCCTCGGAGATCGTCAAGGGCGACTACGCCAACACCTCGATCCGCGCCGACATCAGCCTCGAGAACCTGCTGCCCGGCCAGTCCGGCGGCGGCATCCCCGGCATCCCCGACCCGAGCCAGCTGCTGAGCACCGTCGAGAAGTGCCTGCGCAGCGGCGACCTCACCAGCCGGTCCTGCCAGCAGGTGCTCGACTCCGCGAACCTGCTGAAGAAGCTGGTCGAGGACTGCAAGAAGAAGAAGTACGACGGCAACCCGGTCTGCACGATCATCGAGGCGCTGCCCGAGCTGCCGGACCTCTCGGGGCTGGCGGGACTGACCGGCGGCGTCCTCGGCGAGGCGCTAAGTAGCGGTGAGCCAAGCCGGGCGCCGAGCCCCGCTGGCCTCTACGGGGGTGCACCATGAGCACGGGGGTGAAGGTCCGGATCGCGGCGTTCCTGGTGCTCAGCGCCGTCGGCGTCGTCTACGTCGCCGGCTCCTACCTTGGGTTCGTCGACCGGATCCTCGGCCGGGGCATCACCGTGCACGCGACGCTGCCCACCTCGGGCGGCCTCTTCGAGGGCAGCGAGGTCACCTATCGCGGCGTCAAGATCGGGAAGGTCAGCGCCATGACCGCGACCGCCGAAGGCGTCCGGCTCGACCTGGCCCTCGAGGAGGGCACCCGGCTGCCCGCGGACTCCCCGATGTACGTGCACAACCTCTCCGCGGTCGGCGAGCAGTACCTCGACTTCGAGCCGGCCGACGCCGCGGGCCCCTACGTCGCGGCCGGCGACACGCTGCACGGCACCGCCGAATCGCTGCCCGTTGACGAGGGCGACCTGCTGGTCGAGCTCGATCGGTTCGTGAGCTCGGTGGACAAGAAGGACCTCCAGGTCGTGGTCCGCGAGCTCGGCGCGATGTTCACCGACACGGGCGTGCCCCTCCAACAGCTGATCGACAACGGCAGCGCGTTCGTGCGCGAGGCCGCGGCGCACACCGCCGACACCATCCGGCTGCTCGATCACGGCAAGCGGGTGCTCAGCACCCAGCAGGGCCAGAGCGAGAACATCCGCGCGCTCGCCGGGGACCTGCGCAGCCTCACCGACGCCGTCGCTGCGAGCGACGGCGACCTCGAGCACGTCCTGGACGGCACACCGGGCACGGCGCGCGAGCTCGACGCCCTGCTCCGCGACCTCGAGCCCACGCTGCCGGTGCTGCTCGGCAACGCGGTGAGCGTCAACCAGGTCGTGGTCTCCCACCTCGCGGGCCTCGAGCAGCTGCTGGTGACCTACCCCCGCACGATCTCCGCGGGGTTCACCGGCACACCGGGCGACGGCTACGGCCACGTGAACCTGCAGTTCGACAACTCGGTGCCGCCGTGCACCGAGGGCTACAAGCCGCGCACCGAGTGGCGCCCGCCGAGCGACCTCACCGACAGCCCGATCTACCCCGCCCGGTGCGCCAGCGGACCGCCGTACGTGATGCGCGGCCCGAAGTACTCACCCGGCTCCTCCGGCAACCCCTCGCCCGGCCGGCTCTACCGCTCGTCGTACGACCCGGTCACGGGTTTCGTGTCTGGAGCGGTCGACGCGGGCGGCAACCCCGTACGATTCCTCGATCAGGGCAACCTGTCGATCCTGGAAGGGGACGCGTGGAAGTGGCTGCTGGTGGGGCCGGTGACCAGCCGGTGACGACCGGTCCGGAACCTCGGGCCCACCGGCATCCCTCGTTGAACATCGCCCTCTACGTGGTCGCGCTGCTCCTGGCCTGCGCGACCGTCTTCGGAGGAGTCCTGGTCGTCCAGGAGCACGACGATCGGGGCCGCGCCACCGTCGAGCAGGAGCGGTACGGCGACGTGCTCGCGGCCGCCCGCACCGAGGTGGAGGCGTTCATCAACATCGACTACCAGCGCGCCCAGGAGAGCATCGACGCCGTCGCGGCTGGAGCCACCGGCGACTTCGCCAAGCAGTACGACACCTCGACCAAGAGCGTGATCGAGGTGCTCCAGCGCAACAAGTCCGTGATGGACGGCAAGGTGCTCTGGGCCGGCGTCGTGACCGTCGACTCCGACAGCGCCACGGTCATCGCCGCCACCACCGGGACGGTCGCCAACGTGTCGACCGACAACCGGCCGGTCGCCCGGTACTTCCGACTCAAGCTCGACCTGCTCCGCGTCGACGGGGACTGGAAGACCGCCGACCTGGAGTTCGTGGGTTGATGAGCGACAAGCCCCGCCGTCCGGTCGTCGGCTCCCGCAACCCGACCGGCCGCCCGCGCAAGGTCGCCGGCCAGGTCGGTCCGACGGTCCCGGTGGTCGAGCCCGTCGAGACCCCGCAAGCCGAGGCAGGGCGCCGACCGCGCCGACCGCGCCGGCCGGATCTCGCCGGGATCGGCGGCCGGCGTACGACGATCGCGCTGCTCCTCGCCGTCCTGGTGCTGCTGCTCGGCGCGGTCAGCGAGGTGATCTTCCTCACCCGGGACGCCACGCCGACCGTCTCGTCCGCCCGCCCGGTGGTCACCGGCGAGCTGACCCACCGCGCGGCCGTGGAGGCCGCGGCGCGCTCCACCGAGCAGATCCTCTCGACCAGCTACGAGAACTACGACGAGCAGGTGGACCAGGCCACCGCGGAGATGACCGACACCTTCGCCGAGCAGTACCGGCAGACCTCGGCCGGCATCCGGGACAGGTTCCTCGCCGCCCGGACCAAGCTCCAGGTCGAGGCGGTCGCCCAGGGGGTCGTGCGGGCCTCACCGGCCCAGGTCCAGGCGCTGCTGTTCCTCGACCAGTACGTCGAGAAGACCGAGAAGGGCCGGCCGCGCACCGACTACCGGCAGTACCGCGCCCTGGTGACGGTGGTGCACACCGACCAGGGCTGGCTGGTGTCCGACATCGAGACCCAGTAGGCTCGCGCAAAACTAGAACAGGTTATAGTTGAGCTGCGCCCCCGAGAGGAGAAGGATCGCCGCGTGCCTACAGACAACGCCATCGACGTCGACCTCCTCGTGATCGGGGCCGGTCCGACCGGTCTCTTCGCGACCTACTACGCCGGGTTCCGCGGCTTCCGGGTGGCGGTGGTCGACTCACTGCCCGAGCTCGGCGGCCAGATCACCGCGATGTACCCCGAGAAGCAGATCCTCGACGTGGCCGGGTTCCCCTCGGTCAAGGGCCGTGACCTGGTCGAGGGCCTGGTCGCGCAGGCCGCGACCGCGGACCCGACGTACCTTCTCGACCGGACCGCGACCACGCTGCACGAGGACGACGACGCTGAGAACGGTGCGGTCGTCGTCGGCCTCGACGACGGGACCGAGGTGCGCGCCAAGGCGGTGCTGATCACGGCCGGCATCGGCAAGTTCAGCCCCCGCCCGCTGCCCGCCGGCGACGGGTGGCTGGGACGCGGCCTGGAGTTCTTCGTGCCGAGCTTCGCGCCGTACGCCGGCAAGGACGTGGTGATCGTCGGGGGCGGCGACAGCGCCTTCGACTGGGCGCTGCACCTGGAGCCGGTGGCCCGCTCGGTCACGCT
Source organism: Nocardioides sp. JS614 (assembly GCF_000015265.1). Classification (NCBI taxonomy): domain Bacteria; kingdom Bacillati; phylum Actinomycetota; class Actinomycetes; order Propionibacteriales; family Nocardioidaceae; genus Nocardioides; species Nocardioides sp. JS614. The sequence goes on along the minus strand of NC_008699.1, from coordinate 2,986,232 downwards.
GGTCCACCGCCGCGACGGCTTCCGCGCCCACCAGCGCACCGTCGAGGCGGTGCAGGCCTCGTCGGTGCAGATCGTGACCCGCGCGGAGGTCTCCGCGATCCGCGGCAACGGCGTCGTGGAGTCGATCGAGATCACCGTCGACGGGGAGTCGACCGAGCGCCCGGCCCAGGCGATCGTCGCGGCGCTCGGGTTCGTCGCCGACCTCGGCCCGCTGCAGCAGTGGGGCCTCGACGTCGAGAAGCGGCACCTGGTCGTCGACTCCTCCATGCGCACCAACCTGGCGCGGGTCTTCGCGGCCGGCGACATCACCGAGTACCCCGGCAAGGTGCGGCTGATCGCCGTCGGCTTCGGGGAGGCGGCGACCGCCGTCAACAACGCCGCCGTGGTGATCGACCCCAGCGCCCACGTGTTCCCCGGCCACTCCAGTGAAGGAAGCTAGGTGCCGCGATGAAGATCAGGGTCGACTACGACCTGTGCGAGTCCAACGCCCTGTGCGAGGCGCTCGCTCCCGACGTGTTCGAGCTTGACGACGACGACTACCTCCAGCTCAAGACCGACCAGACCACGCCGGAGAACATCGACGCCGTCAAGCGGGCGGTGGCCGCCTGCCCGCGCGCCGCGCTCTCCCTGGAGGACTGAGCGTGACCCCCTCTCTCGACGGCCGGGTGGCGATCGTCACCGGGGCCGGTGCCGGCCTGGGCCGCGCCGAGGCCCTCGCGCTCGCCGACGCCGGTGCCCGCGTCGTGCTCAACGACCTGCCCGGCGGCGCCGACGAGGCGGCCGAGGAGATCCGGTCCCGCGGCGGCGAGGCGACGGTCGTCGCCGGCGACGTGGGGGAGCGCGCCAGCGCCGACGCGATGGTCGCCGCGGCCGTCGACGGCTTCGGCGCCCTGGACATCGTCGTGAACAACGCCGGCGTGACGCGCGACCGGATGCTGTTCAACATGTCCGACGAGGAGTGGGACCAGGTGATCCACATCCACCTGCGCGGTCACTTCCTGCTGTCCCGCAACGCCGCGGCGTACTGGCGGGCCAAGGCCAAGGAGACCGGCGCGCCGGTCGGCGCGAGCGTGGTCAACACCGCGTCCGAGGCGTTCCTCTCCGGGCCGCCCGGACAGGCCAACTACGGCGCTGCGAAGGCCGGGATCGCCGCGCTCACCGTCTCGACCGCGCGGGCGCTGGCCAGCAGCGGCGTGCGCGCGAACGCGATCTGCCCCCGGGCGCGGACCGCGATGACCGCCGACGTGTTCGGCGCGGACGACTCGGGGCTCGAGGTCGACCCGTACTCGCCCGAGCACGTCGCGCCCGTCGTCGCCTACCTCTCCTCGCCGGCGGCCGCGCACATCACCGGCCAGGTCTTCGTCGTGTACGGCGGCATGGTCGCGCTGGTCGCCGCCCCGGTGGTCGAGCAGCGCTTCGACAAGTCCGGCTCGCTGTGGACCCTGGACGACCTCGACCGGCAGCTCGGTGGCTACTTCGAGGACCGGGACCCCTCCGTCGGCTTCGCCGCCGACTCGATCATGCGCCTCTCGCTGGCCGAGCCCGTCGAGGCCCAGGAGGTGCGGGCATGAACCGGCTGCAGGGGAAGGTCGCGATCGTGACCGGCGGTGCGCAGGGCCAGGGGGCCGGCATCAGCCGCGCCTTCGTGGCCGAGGGCGCCCGCGTGGTGATCGCCGACATCGCCAAGGAGCAGGGCCAGGAGCTCGCCGCCGAGCTGGGCGACACCGCCCACTTCATCGACCACGACGTCAGCGACCAGGCCTCCTGGACCGCGCTGGTCGAGGACACCGGCCAGCGGTTCGGCCCGGTCAACGTGCTGGCCAACAACGCCGGCATCCTGCGGTTCGGCGAGATCGAGAAGATGCCGGTCGACGAGGTCGAGCTGCTCTGGCGGGTCAACCAGCTCGGCTGCTTCCTCGGCATGAACGCCGTCAGCCGCACGATGCGGGAGCACGGCGGCGGCTCGATCATCAACGCCTCCTCGGTCGAGGGCCTGGCCGGCATGGCCGGCTGCACGGCGTACGCCGCGACCAAGTGGGCGATCCGCGGGATGACCAAGTGCGCCGCGATGGAGCTCGGCCCCCAGGGCATCCGCGTCAACTCGGTGCACCCCGGCATGATCGACACCCCGATGACCCGCGTGCACGGCGGCGACGCCGCGATGGAGTACGGCGCCGCCAAGGTCCCGCTGCGCCGGGTCGGGTACCCGGACGACATCGCGCCGCTGTACGTCTACCTCGCCAGCGACGAGTCGGCGTACGTCAACGGCGCCGAGATCGCGATCGACGGCGGCGTCACGGCGACCCACGCCTTCGGCGGCTGAGGCGTGGCCAACCAGCGCGCCCAGGTCGTGATGAGTCACGACGAGCAGGTCGAGTTCCTCCACCAGCAGCGCTCGTGCACGCTCGGCACGTTCGGTCCACAGGGCCAGATCCACCTGGTCGGCATGTGGTACGCCGTCCACGACGACCACATCTGGTTCGAGACCAAGCGCAAGGCACAGAAGACCGTGAACCTGCGCCGCGACCCGCGCTGCAGCTTCCTGGTCGAAGCCGGCCACACCTACGACCAGCTCCGCGGCGTCGCGATCGAGGGCACCGCCGAGGTGATCGAGGACGAGTCGGTCGTCTGGGACGTGTGCGTGAACATCTTCGAGCGCTACAACGGCCCGTACTCCGAGGAGATGAAGCCGTTCGTGGAGTTCATGGCCCACAACCGCGTCGTCGTCCGGCTGGACCCGCAGCGGGTCCGCTCGTGGGACCACCGCAAGCTCGGGCTGCCGGCCATGGAGCTCGGCGGCAGCACCGCGGCATACCTGGAGTAGCGGCCGGTGACGGGTGTCGGCAACGTCACGCCGTACTCCCGGACCCCGCGGCGGCGCCGGGCATAGCCTGACGGCAACTCGTCTCGGGGCTCCGATCTCTGCGGAGGTGTGCCATGGCGCGCTCGTCCCGACGGATCCTGGCGGCTGCGGTCGCCGCTCTCAGCCTGGCGCTCTCCGGCGTCGGGGCGGCTGGGGGACCCGCCCCCGCCACCGCGGCTCCGGCGTCCGCGACGCCTGGGAAGGCCGGCGCCGTCACCTACACGCCGAACACCGTGGTCGTGCCCGCGGCGCTCGTGCGCGACCAGCTGATGCGGGTCTCGAAGGACGGTGCGACGTACACGTTCAAGAAGCGCACCCAGGCCCTGCGGAAGCTGCAGAAGGGCTCGGTCATGCTGCTCGAGCGGGTGGCCGTGCGCAACGTCTTGTCCGTGAAGATCGTCCGGACCCGCCTGGTCGTGAAGACCACCGACGCGTCGCTGACCGACTTCGTGGCCGACGGCACGCTCGCCTGGGACTCGGCGCTGAACTGGGCCAAGGCGTTCCCGGTGAGCGGAGCCGGGGTTCCGCTGCGGCCGGGTGCCCGCGCGGCCGACGGCAGCTTCACCCTCAGCGGCCAGATCGAGGGCTACGGCTGGTCCGCGACCTTCACGCCGTCGAAGACCGCGATGGCGGTGAAGATCGCAATCACCCGCGAGAAGCCGATCGAGCTCGAGGTCAGCATCACCGGCAGCCTCACCAACCTGCGGACGGCCGGCGCGATCGACATCGACAAGGGCAAGCTCGGCAGCGCCCAGTGGGCCGCGAACAACGTCAAGGGGAAGTTCGAGCTCGGCTACACGGCGAAGCCGATCTCTGCGTTCGGGCTCGGCCAGGCCGGCGGCATCAAGGTCACGCTGCCGGTCGAGGTCGCCGTCCCGTTCATGGTCGGCGCGGTCCCCTTCTACGTCGGCATCAAGGTGGCGTTCTTCGCCAGCGCCGGGTTCTCCGGCTTCGACCAGGAGCTCGCCGGGAGCTACACGCTCGAGTACGACGGGAACAGCGGCTTCAGCCTGTCCAACAGCGGTGCCACCACCAGCCAGGGCGTCCTCGAGGGGCTCGGCAAGATCATCCTCGGCGCCGCGGAGGCCGTCGCCACGGGACCGATCAGCTTCGTCTTCGGCGCCCAGCTCCCACAGCTCGAGCTCGGCATGGGCACCAAGGGCCTCAACATCGCCGGCCACGTCACCCTGGTCGGCCAGACCGGCATCGCGACGTACGGCGCCGGCTGCGACACCCGCAAGTACCAGATCCTGAGCACCGCAGGAGCCACCGCCGAGTTCTTCGGCCTCTCAGCGGCGCTCGGCACGGTCAAGCTGTTCGACCAGTCCTACTACGCGTCGTACCCGCCCGGCTGCGGCGTCTTCCCCGGGTAGCCCGGCTCACGGACCTTTGGTGGCCGTGCACAGGAACAGACCGAACTCGCGGTCATCCTTGAGGATGGTCGTGGCGTCGAGGAAGCTGACGTCGGCGAAGCCGGCGCGGGCCAGCCGCTCGGCAAGGTCGCCCCGGTCGAAGCCGTGGTGCCCGTCGAAGTCGACCCGGTCGGCGTGGAAGGCGCCGTCGGCGTCCTTCTCGAGGTCTGCGATGGCGAGCCGGCCACCCTCGACCAAGAGCTCCGCCACGGACCGCAGCAGCCGATCGAGGTCCCGGACGTGGTGCAGGGCCATGGAGCTCCACACCACGTCGTAGGTCCCCTCGATCCGGTCGACCGTCAGGTCTGCCTGGACCGCGCGCAGGCGGTCACCGAGACCTGCCGCCGCGATCCGCTCCCGTGCGACCCGCACCATGCCAGCGGAGGGGTCGGTCACCACCACCGAACCGACCCGATCGGCAAGCAGGATGCTCAGCCGCCCGGTGCCACCGCCGATGTCGACCGCGCTCATCCGAGGATCCAGGCTCACGGCCTCCTCGATGGCCCTGGCCACCGCCACCTGCCGCCTCTCGTGGTCCGGGTCGTCGTCCCACGTCGCTGCCCGGTCGTCGAATCCCTGGTGTTCGTGCACGTGCTCGACCCTAGTCCGGGCTGTGATGGGCTTGACCCAGCCGGGGCAGACGGTAAGGGAGTCATACCGGGTCGGTCTACGTGCGTCGGTGGTAGGTGATGGTGCCGTTGGGGTGGTGGGTGGTGCGGTAGGAGTCGTCGTGGGCTCGTGCGTGGTGCCAGGGGCACAGGGTGATGGCGTTGGCGAGGTCGGTGGGGCCGCCGTCGGTCCAGCGGGTCTTGTGGTGGGCGTGGAGTCCGGTGGTGCGGTCGCAGCCGTCGGCGCGGCAGCCGTGGTCGCGGACGAGCAGCGCGATCCGCTGGTAGTCGGTGAACAGGCGGCGCTTGCGGCCGAGGTCGAGGGGTTGGGAGTTGCCGTCGAGGACGGCGGGGATGATGCCTGCTTCGCAGGCGAGGCGGCGGGCTTGGGTGGGGGAGATCTTGTCCCCGGTCTCGAGGATCCCGGCTTTCTCCAGCCGGCCGAGGAGGGTGTCGAGGTCGAGGAGTACGACCATGGTGGCGCTGATGCCGCCGGTGTGGGGGAGCTGGTGGGCGGGGTAGCGCTCGAGGAGCTCGCGCAGGGCCTGGCCCAGGGCTTCGGGGGTGGGTCGGCGTTCGGCTCCTGCTCCTTGGGTGGCGGCGAGGTGTTTGGGGGCGGCCAGGGCGTGCAGCATCTTGCGCAGCGCGGCGCCGTGGAGGGTCGGGATCGTGAAGACCCCGCGGGTCTTGCCGTGTCCGTCGTCGACCATGGTCAGGTGGCAGGCGCGGGCCGCGGCGGCTTCCTCCTTCTCGAGGAGGGCGGCTTCGTGGGCGTCGGCCTCCTCGGGGGCGATGACTTCGTAGAGGTGTTTGCCGAGCCGGGTCAAGAGGGTCTGGGGTATCGGTCAGTGACCCGGGAGCAGACGGCGACCCAGCGCCCGCCGTCCCCGTAGCTGCCGTCAACCGCCACCACCCGCCCGCCGCAGCCCGGGGCCCGGTCTTCGCGGGCCGTCGTCAGCGTCTCAGTCGCGCCGTCTCGGGGCACCTCGTTCCCACCAGTCGTTCGGTGGGTCGTCGGCAATGATCCGTGCGGCTATCTCCACGTTCAAGTAGTTGCAGAACTTCCAGAGTTCCTTGGCGGCGCGGCTGTACTGGAAGATGACCTCGTCGACTTCGAACGCCTCGAGTTCGCCGGCGCGGAACCGATCGATGCCGTCGCCGACCCGCTCGACGAGCTCGGCCAGGCGGGCCTGATGGTAGGCCGCGACAGATTCGTGCGCCGCCCGCCGTTCTGACTTGGTGGACATGCGCGTCACGCTAGTCACCCAGCCTCCGGCGACTGTGAGCACACCTGTGCGGGTGTGTCGGTCCGTGCGACACCGACGTAGTGTCGGGAGCACTGAGGATCCCTCGAGTCTCGCCATCCATGGCGTCACCGTTCTTGGTGGAGCGTCCATGCCGGAAGGCGATGGTGAAGATGAAACTCTCGAGCGTCGACAGGATCGACCGGGTCGACGGCCACCCGATCGTGCGAGTCCGCGGGGACGTCGACCTCGTGAACCGCGCCGGACCTGGCCGGCAAGCTGTGGCGCCTGATCGCCGACGGCCATCCTGTGATCGAGGTCGACCTGGCGGACACCACGTTCATGTCGGCGCGCGGCATCGCGGTGCTCGTCGCCGCGCGGCAGCTGGCCGCCCTCCGTGGCCAGGTGATCCGGGTGGTGCAGCCGAGTCCGCCGGCCCGCCGGGTGTTCGACCTCGGGGGTGTGACGCGGCTCCTAGAGCCGGCCTGACGCAGGAAAAACCAGGGGAGAACGTCGGCGGTTCCGCATAGCGTGGTCGTGCGATGACCACGACCACGACCGCCCCCGCCACACCGGACCAGCAGCCCTTGGCCCCTCCCGCGGTCGACCCGTCCCGGAGGATCGACGCGCGCCGGTTGAAGAGCCCGGTGGCGATCACCGCGCTGACTGCCTCGGCGGTGGCCGCGGTCGGGATGACGCTGGGCACGGTCGTGGCCGGACGTCTCGCCGAGGACCCGACTCGCGGCCTGGTCTGGCTGCTCGCGCTCTGCGTCATCGGTGCGGCCATCGTCGACACCACCGGGAAGGTCGCCTGGGTCGGCTGCTCGGACCGCGCCGAGGGCCGGCTCCGTGAGGACCTGCTCCGTGCGGCGCTGAGCCAGCCCCTGCCCGCGCTGAGCGAGCAGGCGGTCGGGGAGGTGCTCGACCGGATCGACGACGACACCCACGAGGTCGGCAACCTGGTCCGGTGGCAGATCTGGATGCTCGCCCGCACCCTCTTCGGCGCGCTCCCGATGTGGGTCGTCGCGGGCATCACCTGGTGGCCGTCGTTCATCCTTTTCCCCGTGCTCGCCGGCATCACCTGGCTGGCCATCCGGTCGCTGCTCGGCGAGATCTCACGGCGCAAGGTCGTCGAGGAGATGGCCTGGACCGATCACGCCGCCGCCCTCGAGGAGGGGATCGCCGGTCGCGACGACCTGCGCACCAGCCTCGGCCAGGCCCACGTGCTGCGCCGGGTGGCGCGGCTCTCCGCGGACGTGCACGCCAAGTTCCGGGCCGTCCTCGACATCGAGAGCCGCCTGGTACGCCGCGCGGGCGTCCTGCTCCACGCCCTGCTGGCCGGCATCGCCGTCGCCGGGGTCGCCCTCACCTCCGGCGGCAGCCTGTCCGTCGCCGAGGTGGTGACGCTCTTCCTGGTCACGTCGACCTTCGTCGGCCAGATCGCGATGGCGGCCAACCACCTGCCGGACCTGCAGGCCGGCCTCGGCGCCGTCATCCGGCTGCGCCAGATGCTGGCCGTCCCGCCCGAGCCGGAGGGTGGGAGCTCGCTGCCAGAGGGGCCCCTCGACCTGGAGCTGCGTGGCCTCGACTTCTCCTACGTCGAGGGGGCGTTCGCGCTGCAGGGCATCGACCTGCGGGTCCCCGCGGGCCAGACCATCGCCCTGGTCGGTCGCACCGGATCCGGGAAGTCGACCCTGGCCGCGCTCGTGTCGCGCGCCATGGAGCCGCCGCGCGGCTCGGTGTTCCTCGGCGGCGCCGACGTGCGGGACCTGGACCTCCAGCGGCTGCGCCGCTCGGTCGGCGTGGTCACCCAGCGGACCGAGATCCTCGCGGGCACCCTCGCCGAGAACATCGCCCTGTTCGCCGAGGTCCCGCGCGGCATCGTGGAGGCGGCGGTCGACGAGCTGGGCCTGGGGGGCTGGGTCGCCGGCCTGCCGGACGGCCTCGACACCGTCCTCGGCCCCGGCGGCACCTCGCTCTCGGCGGGGGAGGAGCAGCTCGTCGCGTTCGCCCGCCTGCTGGTGCGTGACGTCCGTGTGGTCGTGCTCGACGAGGCCACCGCGCGGATGGACCCACTCACGGAGCGCCGGGTGGTCGCCGCAGCCGACCGGCTGCTGGCGGACCGGACCGGCATCCTCGTCGCCCACCGGCTGTCCACGATCGAGCGCGCCCCCCTGGTCGCCGTCCTCGAGCGTGGACGCGTCGTCCAGCAGGGTGCCCGGGCCGCCCTCGCCGTGGCTCCGGGGCCGTTCCGCGACCTGCTGGCCGCCAGCCGCACCGACCACGGCCACGACCTGCCCGCAGGGGAGGGGCTCGACGCCAGGGGCGCGACCGCGGCCGCGCTCTCGGCGGGTGCTCCCAGCGGAGTCGGCGTACGCCGGCGCTCCGGGCCGCCCCCGGAGCTCGACGACGTCGGCACCGGCCCGTCGCTGGCGCGCGGGACCGCGCACGCGCTCGCCATCCGCCCGGCCTGGGGCGTCCTGGGGGCGCTGCTGTTCCTGCTCGCCGCGCTCACCGGTGCCCAGGGTGCCGTCACCGGGCTGCTCTGGGGCCGGGTCGTCGAGGACCTGCGCCAGGGTGGGAGCCCCGTCTGGCTGACCGGGGCGGTCGTGGTGAGCCTGCTCGCCGCGCCCGTCATGCTGGCCAACGCCTTCTGGCGCTACCCGCGGTGGTGGATCGAGGTCATGCTCCGCGCCCGGATGTCGGTGCTGCACGGCCAGACCCGGGAGCGCCGGCTCGCCCGGACGCCGGCCGGCGAGGTGGTGGCCCGGTCGATGGACGCCGACCGCTACGCGCGCTACGCCGACCGTTGGGTCGACTTCATCAACGGGCTGCTCATCGCCAGCTTCACCGCGGTGCTCGCCGGCACCTGGATGGCCGGCGCCGTGCTGCTCGCCGTGATGGTCACCTCGGCACTCGCCTCGACGCTGGGCCGGCCGATCGCCGGCCGGTCGGCGGCCGCGTCGTCCACGGCCCGGGCGGGCTTCGGGCGCGCGCTCGTCTCGGCGCTCGACTCGGTGCGCACCGTCAAGCTGGCCGCCGCCATCCCCGAGATCCACGCCCACCTGCGCCACGTCGACTCCGGCCGCGTCAGCGCGGCGGTGAAGGAGCACCGGGTGCAGGCCGTCCTCGACGGGGTGCCGATGGTGATGGTGCAGTGCGGGGTCGTGGCGTCGTGGGCGATCTACTTCCGGGGTGGCTGGAGCCTCGCGATCGCCCTGCTCGTCGCGAACGCGGTCGGCGGCTTCGATTGGTTCGGCCGGGTGGCCGGGATGGTGGTCACCGAGGCGCCCGGCACGCGTGCCTGGCAGCAGGAGACGAGCCGATTCGCGGCCGGTGCCGACCTGATGGACCTGCCGGCGGGCGTGGACCTCGTGACCGGCGAGGCGCCGGAGCCGGAGCCGGTCCAGCGGGTGCCGCTGGAGCGCCTGGAGCTGTCCGGCTTCTCGGCGATCCACGACGACGGCACGATCGGCGTGACCAACGTGGACCTCACCGTGACGGCCGGCGAGCTGGTGCTGCTCGTCGGGCAGGTGGGCTCCGGCAAGTCCAGCCTGCTCTCGGCCCTCGCGGGCCTGATCGAACACGCCGGCGGGCTGCGCTGGAACGGTCGGGAGGTCACCGACCCCCAGTCCTTCCTCAGGCCGGCCCAGGTCGCCCACGTCGCGCAGGTGCCGCGGGTGCTGTCGGGCAGCTTCTCCGACAACGTCCTGCTGAGTCACCGCCGCGCGTTCGACGACCCGGTCGCCGCTGCGCGGCTGGATCGCGACATCGAGGAGGCCGGCGGGAAGGACGCCCTCGTCGGCCACCGCGGCGTCCGGCTCTCCGGCGGGCAGGTCCAGCGGCTCGCCCTGGCCCGGGCGCTGGCTGCCGACGCCGAGCTGCTTCTCGCCGACGACGTCTCCAGCGCGCTCGACGCCGCCACCGAGATCGAGCTCTGGGACGCGCTGCGCGAGCGGCGTACGACGGTGATCGGCGCCAGCTCGAAGCGTGCGGCGCTCGCCCGCGCCGACCGGGTCGTGGTCCTCGTCGACGGTGCGGTCGCCGCAGTCGGCCCCTGGAGCGAGATCGGCTCGACCTGGAGTCGCCTCGCCGGCTGACCAGTCAGCGGCGGGTCGCAGACCGTCGCCGCAGCCCGGTAGCGGCGGAATCGCCGGTCGCGGACCGGGCGCCCTCCCGGTGCAGGCTGCCGGATGCTCAGGCGTCGCGCGGGGCGTACATGATGACGCCCACCCCGACGAGGCACACGACGGCGCCGATGACGTCGTAGCGGTCGGGTCGGAAGCCGTCGACGACCATGCCCCACGCCAACGAGCCGGCCACGAACACGCCGCCGTAGGCCGCCAGGATGCGGCCGAAGCTCGCGTCCGGCTGGAGGGTGGCCACGAAGCCGTAGCTGCCGAGCGCCACGACGCCCAGCCCTGCATAGACCCAGCCGCGGTGCTCGCGCACGCCCTGCCAGACGAGCCAGGCTCCGCCGATCTCGGCCAACGCTGCTGCGACGAACAGGATCAGGGAGCGGGCGACCGTCATGGCCCGATCCTCGCAGGGGCCACCGCGGGCTCGAAGAGCTCGACCAGGTTGCCGGCGGGGTCGGCGAGCAGGACCTGCTGGCCGCCCGGGCCCGAGACGACGTCGGTGAGCAGCGGTACGCCGGCGGCACTGAGCCGTTCGACCTCGGCGGCGAGGTCGTCGACGAGCAGGTGGATGCGGTTGCGGCCGGGCCCGTCGACGTCGGCCGGGGTGGCTCGGGCGCCGGAGCTGGCCGGGCCGGACAGCAGGACGCGCAGGGCTCCCCGGGTGATGTCGGCGAAGGGCGGCGCAGGATGGCTGCGCACCGTGAAGCCGAGATGGGTGGTGTAGAAGTCGACCGCCGCCTGCACGTCGCGGACGACGTAGCGAACGCTGCCGTAGCTGCCCTCGTCACTCATGGGACCTACCTCCAATGGCTGGCTTCCTCGCTGGGGGGACGGCGGCAGCTCCGAGAGTGGGGAGCAGCTGTCGGACCCGCGTGTCGATGTCGGTCGAGATCGACACGAACGTCGAGTAGTCCCCGGGGCCGCGTACGTCGGCGGGGTCGGGAACGCTCCAGTGCGTGCGTCGCTGGGTGATGCGGGCCGGAAGGTGCTCGCGGGCCTTGTCGCACAGGGTGATGACCTGGTCGAAGCTGCGGCCGCGACCGGCGAGGTCGGTGATCGAGCGGGGCGCCTGGTCGTGGATGTCGACGCCGAACCGCTCGCGCAGCACCCGGACCGCGTGGGGGTGGATCCGGTCCTTGGGTGCGGTGCCGGCGCTGGTGACCGTGAGTCGGTCGCCGGCGTGGTGCCGCAGCAGGGCTTCTGCGATCGGCGAGCGTGCGCTGTTGCCCGTGCACACGAACAGGACTCGCGGCGCGGTGCGGACCGCTCGGTCCGGGGGAGGGGGACCCATCTGGAGCCAGGGGTGCAGTGCCGCGCCGGCGTGCGACAGGCCGTCGGCGCACCGTTCGAGATCCAGGTGGTAGTAGCTGTCCCGGCCGTCGTGGCTGCTGCGCCGGGCCGTCACCAGGCCGCCCTCCCGGAGCCGTCGGAGGTGGTAGGACACGAGGTTCTGGGGCTGGTCGACCAACTCGACGAGCTCGCGCACCCGTCGGTCGCTGCGGGCGAGCTCGGCCAGGAGCTGCCACCGCACCGGGTGGGCGGCCAGCTGGAGGAACGGAGGCGGGGTGGCCAGGGTGCCCGTGGCCGTGGTCATGGTTCCGAAAGTACGTCAAACCGGATTGATGCGATAGGCCATCGGTGCGAAACGGTGGAGTCCACCCGGACGCCAGCGAAGCGGGAGTACGCCGGTCCAGCCGGTAGATTCCGGGCAGTGTCCGACACCCGCCCCCGCCGTACGTTCGCCGTCATCAGCCATCCCGACGCTGGCAAGTCCACGCTCACCGAGGCGCTCGCCCTCCACGCGCGGGTGATCACCGAGGCGGGTGCCGTCCACGGCAAGGGGGAACGGCGGGCCACGGTCTCGGACTGGATGGCGATGGAGAAGGCGCGCGGCATCTCGATCACCTCGGCCGCGCTGCAGTTCGTGTTCCGCGACCACGTGATCAACCTCGTCGACACCCCCGGCCACAGCGACTTCTCCGAGGACACCTACCGGGTGCTCTCCGCGGTCGACTCGGCGGTGATGCTGGTCGACGCCGGCAAGGGCCTCGAGCCGCAGACGCTCAAGCTGTTCAAGGTCTGTGCGCTCCGCGGCATCCCGGTGATCACGGTCATCAACAAGTGGGACCGTCCCGGCCTGTCGGCGCTGGGGCTGATGGACCTGATCCAGGAGCGGATCAAGCTCCGCCCCACGCCGCTCACCTGGCCCGTCGGCGAGGCCGGCGACTTCCGTGGCGTCGTGGACCGCCGCACCGGCGAGTTCGTGAAGTACACGCGCACGGCGGGCGGCGCCACCCGCGCGCCGGAGCGACGGTTGGCCGCGCACCAGGTCGAGGAGACCGACGCGCGCTGCTGGGCGGCCGCGGTCGAGGAGCACGAGCTGCTCACCCTGGACGGCGCGGACCACGACCAGCAGAAGTTCCTGGCCGGCGAGACCACGCCGGTGGTCTTCGCCTCGGCGCTGCAGAACTTCGGCGTCGCGCAGCTGCTGGAGCTGCTGCTCGACATCGCCCCGGGCCCCGGGCCCGCGGAGGGGGTCGACGGTTCGGTGCGCCGGGTCACCGACGACTTCAGCGCGTTCGTCTTCAAGGTCCAGTCGGGCATGAACAGCGCCCACCGCGACCGGCTCGCCTACGCCCGGGTCGTCTCGGGCACGTTCGAGCGCGGCATGGTCGTGACCCACGCAGGCACCGGTCGTCCCTTCCCGACCAAGTTCGCGCAGTCGGTCTTCGGCCGCGAGACGACCTCGGTCGAGACCGCCGAGGCCGGCGACATCATCGGCTTCGTCAACGCCCAGGCGCTGCGCGTCGGCGACACCGTGTACGTCGGGGAGCGCGTCGAGTACCCACCCGTCCCGAGCTTCGCGCCGGAGCACTTCGTCACGGCGAGCGCGGGCGACATCGGCCGCTTCAAGCAGTTCCGCCGGGGCATCGAGCAGCTGGACCAGGAGGGCGTCGTGCAGGTGCTGCGCTCGGACCTGCGCGGTGACCAGAACCCGGTCCTGGCGGCCGTCGGACCGATGCAGTTCGAGGTCGTCGAGGACCGGATGACCAACGAGTTCAACGCGCCGATCCGGTTCTCCCGGCTCGACTACCAGGTCGCCCGACGCACCGATGCGGCGGGCGCCACGGCCCTGGCCGGGATGCGCGGCGTCGAGGTGCTCGGGCGCAGCGACGGCACCCACCTGGCGCTGTTCGTCGACCAGTGGCGCGCGAACGTCACCGCCCGGGACAACCCGGACGTCCTGCTCGAGGCGCTGCCGGCCGGCGGGAGCTGACCTCGGTCCGGTCGCTAGAGCTTCGACATCTTGTGGAAGGGGCGCGGCACCCGGAGGGTCTGGGCGCCGAAGTCCACCATCACGGCGCTGGCGTCGACGTGGGTGACTCGCCCCATCCCGTGGGCGTCGTGGGAGACGAGATCACCGACCTCGAACTCCGGGATGATGGGCTCAGGATCGGGTCGGAAGGGGCTGGTCGCCAGATGGCGCCGGGCCCGTGCTTGATTGGTCATCACGACGATTATCGCACTGCGAGCCGGCGGTGGCGTCGCAGCGGTGTCAGTCGCGCAGCAGCAGGCGGACCGCGACCTCGATCTGCTGACCGGTCTCGGCCGCGGAATTGCGGCCGGTGACCCAGCCGACGAGCGCGGAGAGCCAGACGTCGCCGATCACCTTGGCGATCGCGACGTCCTCCTCGGTGAGCTCGTCGTGGTCCTCGGGACGCATCACCCGGGTGAGCATCGAGGTCAGCAGCATCCCGACCTGGTGGATCTCGGCCTGCACCGACGCATCGGCGAACATGAAGGCGCGGGTCAGGGCCTCGGTGAGCTTGGGGTCGCTCTGCATGCCGCGGGTGGTGCGCTTGAGCACGTTGATCACCCGGTCGGCGGTGGTGTCACCCTCGACGGGACGCTCGCGGAGCGCCAGCTCGGTGCGCTCGAACTCGCGCTGCAGCGCGGACACCAGCAGGTGGATCTTCGAGGGGAAGTACCGGTAGAGCGTGCCGAGGGCCACATCGGCCTGCTCGGCGACCGCGCGCATCTGGACCGCGTCGAAGCCGCCCTGGGACGCGAGTGCGATCGTCGCGTCCAAGATGCGCTTGCGCCGGTCGCGTTGGGCTGCGGAGCCCAGTTCGTCGACCGTCAGCGAGTTGGCGCTGCTCACACGGACCCCCCTCTGATGGCTGTCGGAACGCCGTTGGCCAGCTGAGTCTAGTGAACGGCGACGTGACCCGCTGGTAACAGCGACTAGGCTATCAATCCGTGACCTAGAATAGGAACACGTTCCAGTTTGTCCGGCACGGCGTGTCCCACGCATCCGGCCATTCCTCCGGCCGCCGGAGGTCCGAGAGAGAGGGTGCGGATGCGGGTCGCACTGTTGTCCTACCGGAGCAAGCCCCACTGCGGTGGGCAGGGCATCTACATCCGGCACCTCAGTCGCGAGTTGACCAACTTGGGCCACTCGGTCGAGGTGTTCTCCGGCCAGCCGTACCCCGAGCTGGACGAAGGCGTGGCGCTGACCAAGCTCCCCAGCCTCGACCTCTACCGTGAGCCTGACCCGTTCCGGGTGCCCAAGCTCAAGGAGTTCCGCGACCGCATCGACGTCGAGGAGTTCGCGACGATGTGCGGGGCCGGCTTCCCGGAACCGAAGACGTTCAGCCTGCGCGCCGCCCGCGCGCTGCGGGACCGGGTCGAGGACTTCGACATCGTCCACGACAACCAGGTGCTCGGCTACGGCCTGCTCGAGATCGAGAAGATGGGGCTGCCGCTGATCACCACGCTGCACCACCCGATCACCTTCGACCGCCGCATCGACATGGCCGCCACCCGCAACCCGTGGCGCAAGTTCACGCTCAGCCGCTGGTACGGCTTCTTGAGGATGCAGGGCCGCGTGGCTCGCCAGGCGCGCCGGATCATGACGCCCTCGGAGACCTCCAAGCGGGACATCGTCAAGGACTTCGGGGTCGACCCCGAGCGGATGCAGGTGATCCTGCTCGGCGTCGACGACGGCTTCGTGCCTCCCACCGAGCCGCGGGTGCCGGGACGGATCCTCGCGATGGCGAGCGCGGACGCGCCGATGAAGGGCATCTCGACGTTGCTCGAGGCCTTCGCCAAGCTGCGCACCGAGCGTGACCTGGAGCTGCTGCTCGTCACCAAGCCGACGCCGGGCGGGCGCACGGAGCGGCTGATCGACAAGCTCTCGATCGGCGACGCGGTCCGGTTCGTGCACGGCGTCAGCGACGCCGAGCTGGTCGAGCTGATGGGCTCCGCGGAGCTCGCCTGTGTGCCCTCGCTCTACGAGGGATTCTCGCTGCCGACCGCCGAGCTGATGGCCTGCGCGACCCCGTTGGTGGTCTCCCGCGCCGGCGCGATCCCCGAGGTCGTCGGCCCCGACGGGCTGTGCGCGGACCTGGTGAGCCCCGGCGACGTCGGCGAGCTGACGGCGGCGATCGCCGCCCTGCTCGACGACCCCGAGCGCCGGGAGCGGTACGGCGCCGCCGGCCGCCGGCGGGTCGAGGAGCTGTTCAGCTGGCGGGCGGTCGCGCAGCAGGTCGCGGCGGCCTACGAGGACGTGATCGCGGACTACCGGTCCGAGAAGCAGAAGGAGGCCACGCGTGCTCACCGTTGACTTCGACCGGCTCGGCCTGCGGCCGGGGGAGCGCGTCCTCGACATGGGCGCCGGCGGCGGCCGGCACGCGTTCGAGATGTACCGCCGCGGGGCCGACGTCGTCGCCTTCGACATGGATGCCGACGAGCTGGCCGGGGTCCTGGAGATCTTCGGCGCGATGAAGGAGAACGGCGAGGTGCCCGAGGGCGCCAACGCCGACATCAAGCAGGGCGACGCGCTGCAGCTGCCCTTCCCCGACGGCGAGTTCGACCGGATCGTCGCCGCCGAGGTGCTCGAGCACATCCACGATGACGTGGCCGCGATCAAGGAGCTGGTCCGGGTGCTGCGCCCCGGCGGCACGCTGGCCGTCTCGGTGCCCCGCTGGCTCCCCGAGGTGATCAGCTGGCGGCTCTCCGCGGACTACCACAACGCCCCGGGCGGCCACATCCGGATCTACACCGACCACGAGCTGATCGACAAGGTCACCAAGGCGGGCCGCCCCAACGACGGCCGCCCCGGTGCCGCGATGATCTTCGAGGGCAAGGACTACGCCCACGGCCTGCACGCGCCGTACTGGTGGATCAAGTGCGCCGTCGGCGTGACCAACGACGACCACGTCCTCGCCCGGACGTACCACAAGCTGCTGGTCTGGGAGATCATGAAGCAGCCGAAGGCGCTGCGGCTCGCCGGCCGGGTGCTCGACCCGCTGATCGGCAAGAGCCTGGTCCTCTACTTCCGCAAGCCGGCCGATGACTGATCCGCTGGCCCGGGTCCCGTACGTCGACGGGATCGTCACGGCCGCCCAGGTCGCCGAGACCGCGGCGTCGATCGCCGCGATGCAGGAGGACTGCGGCTCGGTGCCGTGGACGACGGGCGAGCACACCGACGTGTGGAACCACGTCGAGGCGGCGATGGCGATGCTGGTCGGCGGGCAGGTCGAGGCCGCCGAGCGGGCCTACGCGTGGGTCCCGACGGTGCAGCGCGCCGACGGCTCGGTGCCGATGAAGATCGTCGACGGCGTGGTCGAGGACGCGCGCGGCGAGGTCAACATGTCGGCGTACCTGGCCGTCGGCGTCTGGCACCACTGGCTGGTGCGCCGCGACGTCCGCTTCGTCCAGGAGCACTGGCCGACGGTGCGCTCCGCGCTCGACTGGGTGGTCTCCCAGCAGCAGCCCTTCGGCGGGATCAACTGGACCCCCACCGAGTCCTTCGCGCTGCTGGCCGGCTGCTCGAGCATCTACCACTCGCTGCGCGCCGGCGTGGCGCTCGCCGACCTGCTCGACGACCCCCAGCCCGAGTGGGAGCTCGCCGGCGGCCGGCTCGGGCACGCGCTGCGCGAGCACCGTGACCTCTTCGCCGACAAGTCGACCTACTCGATGGACTGGTACTACCCGGTGCTCGGCGGTGCCGTGCGCGGCCGGGACGCCTTCGAGCTCCTGGAGAGCCGGTGGGACGAGTTCGTCGTCCCGGGCTTGGGGATCCACTGCGTCGACACCAATCCCTGGGTGACCGGCGCCGAGACCTGCGAGCTCGCGATGGCGCTCGACGGCCTCGGCGACCACCGGCGCGCGCTGACCCTCCTGCGCGACATCCAGCACCTGCGCGGCGAGGACGGCAAGTACTGGACCGGGTGGGTCTACGGCGACGGGTCGACGGTCGTCCCCGAGGGCGAGCCGCGTGACGTGTACTGGCCGGTGGAGTGCACGACGTACACGGCGGCCGCGGTGATCCTCGCGGTCGACGCGCTCGGTGAGGTGGCCGGCAACAGCACCTCCGGGTCCGGCATCTACCGCGGGACCTCGCTGGCGCCGCACTTCACCGAGCTCGCGCTCGAGTGCGGCTGCCCGTCAGCCGGCGCTCGGTCGATCCAGGGGGGCTCCAGCCTCGCCGGCGGTGCGGCGTAGCACCCGCATCGAGCCCAGTGCCTCGACCTCGGTGAAGGCGCCGCTCGCGAGCGCGCGGAGGAAGACGTGGTACGGCGGCTGGCCGCCGTCGGCGGGGTCCGGGAACACGTCGTGGATCACCAGCAGCCCGTCGCGCATGATCCAGTGCGCCCAGCCGGCGTAGTCGTTCTGGGCGTGCTCCTCGGCGTGCCCGCCGTCGATGAACAACATCGACAGCGGCGTGCGCCAGTGGGCGCTCACGGTCGTGCTGCGGCCGACGACCGCGACCACCTGGTCCTCGAGCCGGGCCCGGGCGATCGTGCGGCGGAACACCGGCAGCGTGTCCATCAGCCCGGACTCCTCGTCGACGAGCGTCGGGTCGTGGTGCTCCCAGCCGGCCTGGTTCTCCTCCGAGCCGCGGTGGTGGTCGACGGTGAAGACCACGGCCTGCGGGCCGGTCACCTCTCTCGCCGCCGCGCCGAGGTAGATCGCCGACTTGCCGCAGTAGGTGCCGACCTCGAGCACCGGGCCGTGCGGCAGCCGCTCGCGCGCCACCCGGTGCAGCAGCAGGCCCTCGTCCTCGGGCATGAACCCCTTGGCCGCGAGCGCGTGGGGGAGCAGGTCGGCGGGCATCTCGGTCACGGGCGGCGAGTCTAGTAGGATTGGAACACGTTCTAGTTCCGGACTGCCGAAGGAGCCGCATGTCGATCGGGATCTCCGACGAGCACGTCGAGCTGGCCGCCACCCTGCGCAAGTGGGCCGCCGACCTGCGCGGCCGCGAGCTGGCGCGGACCGTCGAGGAGGACCCGGCCGCGAGGTTCGACACCGTCTGGAGCGCGCTGAGCGAGATGGGCGTGCCGACGATCGGGGTGGCCGAGTCCGCCGGTGGCGGGGGTGGGTCCACGCTGGACGTCGCCGTCGCGCTGGAGGCCTGCGCGCACGAGCTGGTGCCGGGGCCGCTGCTCGGCCCGGCCGTCGCCGCCCTCGTGCTCGGGGAGCGGCTGCCGGCGGGCGCGGTCGTCGGGCTCGTGCTCGGCGAGGCCGTCTGGGACGCGCCATCGGCGACGCACGTGCTCGCCGAGGTCGACGCCGGGTGGCGACTGCTGCCGCGCGACGCCGTGGAGCTGACGCCCTCCAGGGGGGTGGACCTGAGCCGCCGGTTCGGCTGCCTGCAGGTG
Source organism: Nocardioides sp. JS614 (assembly GCF_000015265.1). NCBI lineage: Bacteria > Bacillati > Actinomycetota > Actinomycetes > Propionibacteriales > Nocardioidaceae > Nocardioides > Nocardioides sp. JS614. Next base: position 2,967,300 of record NC_008699.1, on the reverse strand, counting down.
CTCGACGGGTCCGCCGGCGAACCGGTCCGGGCGACGACGGACGGCGTACGACGCGCGGCCGTCACCCTCGCCGCCGCCGAGGCCGCGGGCATCGCCCGCTGGTGCCTGGCGACCGCGGTGGAGTACGCAGGAGTCCGCGAGCAGTTCGGGCAGCGGATCGGCAGCTTCCAGGCGATCAAGCACCTGTGCGCGGAGATGCTGGAGACCGCCGAGTCGGTGACCGCGGCGGCGTGGGACGTGGCGGTCGCCGCCTCCGGCGCAGAGGAGCAGTGGACGTTCGCGGCCGACGTCGCCGCGACGGTCGCCTTCGACGGTGCGATCGAGGTCGCGAAGTCCTGCATCCAGGTGCTCGGCGGGATCGGCTTCACCTTCGAGCACGACGCCCACCTCTACCTGCGCCGGGCGGTCGCCCTGCGCGCGCTGGTCGGCGACAGCGATGCTGCGGCCGACCGGCTCACGACCGCCGCCGTCGCGGGCGTGCGACGGCGGGTCCAGCTCGACCTCCTGGGCCGCGACGACGCGGTCCGCGACGAGGTACGTGCGAACGTCGACCGGATCGCGGCGCTCCCGGTCGAGGAGCGTCGCGCCGCCTTCGTCGAGACCGGCTACCTCACCCCGCACTGGCCCGCGCCGTACGGCCTGGGCGCCGACCCGGTGACCCAGATCGTGATCGACCAGGAGTTCGCCCGCGCCGGGCTGGAGCGACCCGACATCGTGATCGCCGGCTGGGCGCTCCCGACGATCCTCGAGCACGGCACCGACGAGCAGCGCGAGCGGTTCGTGCGGCCCTCGTTGCTCGGCGACCTGGTGTGGTGCCAGCTGTTCTCCGAGCCCGGAGCGGGCTCGGACCTGGCCTCGTTGCGCACCCGCGCCGAGCGGGTCGAGGGCGGCTGGCGGCTGACCGGCCAGAAGGTCTGGACCTCCGTCGCCGAGCGCGCCGACTGGGGGATCTGCCTGGCGCGGACGAACCCCGACGCGCCCAAGCACCGGGGCATCACCTACTTCCTCGTCGACATGAGGAACAGCAGCGACATCGACGTGCGGCCGCTGCGCGAGATCACCGGCCAGGCGCTGTTCAACGAGGTGTTCCTGGACGACGTCTTCGTGCCCGACGAGATGGTGGTCGGCGAGGTCGACGACGGCTGGCGGCTCGCCCGGACCACCCTGGCCAACGAGCGGGTCGCGATGGCGAGCAGCCGGCTCGGCACCAGCACCGAGCGGGCCGTCGAGCTGGCGGCCGCCGGCGTCACGCCCGCCCAGCGGGTCGCGGTGGGGCACTCGATCGCGCTCGCCACGGTCTGCGCGCTGCTCGGCGTCCGCTCGACGCTGCGCTCGCTCGCCGGCCAGGGGCCGGGTGCGGAGTCGAGCGTGGCCAAGCTGCTCGGCGTACGCAACCGCCAGGACGGCGCCGAGCTCGTCGTCTCGCTGCACGGCGACCGCGCGGTCCTCGGCGACGACGAGGCGGTCCGGGCGGACGTGTGGGAGCTGCTGAACACCCGCTGCCTCTCGATCGCGGGCGGTACGACGCAGATCCTGCGCAACGTCGCGGGGGAGCGGATCCTGGGCCTGCCGCGCTGAGCCCGGGCACGCCGCGGGATGTCATACGGACGGAGCAAGCGGTAACACCCTCCGTATGACTTCCGGAGACCTCCGTGTCGTCAGCCGCGGTGTTCGGTCGGCGTTCATGCGCCAGACCCCCCGTCGACGTCAATCCCTCCTTTGGGGGTATGAGGGTGTGGCTTCGAGGCGCACACTGGAAATGCCCGCACCGCCGATTCGAGGGATGAGGACGCCGTACCGATGCACGCCATCCGGACCGTTCGACTGGCCGCCGGCGCGGTCGCGACCCTGGCGACGGTCGCCGTGGTCGCCGCGGGGTCGTTCGGCGGTGGGCCGGCCGCCGGTCCCGGTCCGGCGCGGGACGTGGTCATCACGGTGGACTCCGGGTCCGGCAGCACCGACGTCCCGATCGTCGCACCGTCCTCGACGCAGGCCCGGCAGGTCGCGCACGAGCCCCGTCGGGCGCCGGTGATGACGACCGCGGCGCTCGCACACCTCGACATCCCGGTCGAGGCGGTCGGTGCCTACCGGACGGCCGCCGCGGTGCTGCACGAGGTCGACCCCGGGTGTGGGCTGTCCTGGACCCTCCTGGCGGCGATCGGCCGGGTCGAGTCCGACCACGGCCGGTACGCCGGCGCCACCCTCGGCTCGGACGGCGTGTCCGCACCGCTGATCCGCGGGGTCGCCCTGGACGGCAGCGGACCGGTCGCCCGGGTCCACGACACCGACGCCGGCACCGTCGACGGCGACCGGCGCTGGGACCGCGCGGTCGGGCCGATGCAGTTCCTGCCCAGCACCTGGGCGGCCGTGGGCGTGGACGCCGACGGCGACGGCCGCCGCTCGGCCGACGACCTCGACGACGCCGCGCTCGGCGCGGCCGTGTTCCTGTGCGCCGCGCCCGGTGACCTCGACACCCGCTCCGGGCGCCGGACCGCGGTGCTGCGCTACAACCCGTCCACGGCGTACGCCCGGGACGTGCTCGCGGCCGAGCGCGCCTACCGGGCCGGCGACTACGCGCTGCCCGTGCCGACGACGTACGGCGACGGCCCGCTCGCGGTGCGCGCGCTCGGCCCGCTCACCGGGCCGGCGACGCCGACCGCGCCGGGGCCGTCCGGGCCGGGGACGGCCGGTCCCGAGCACGGGGTGCCGCACGCCGAGCAGGTCGGCCCCGGGCCGGGACCCGGCCCCACGAACGGCCCGACCGAGCCCAGTACCGAGCCCACCACCGAGCCCACGACGGGGCCGACCGAGGGCCCGACGGACGGTCCCGGCGACGCCCCGAACACCGAGGCGCCGGATCCCACCCCGGACCCCACGGACCCGACGACCGAGCCGGCCGAGACCGAGGAGCTCACCGGCACGTTGCAGGCCTGTGGCACCGAGGACGAGCCCGCCTGGTGCCTGGACGACACCGTCCTCGACGTCGGCGACGACGACCTGCTCGCGGCCACCGCGCTCGCGGACTTCGATGCCGACGGTGCGGTCGAGACCAACGCCGAGGAGCTCGCCGGCCTCGCCGACAGCGAGGTCACCGTGACGCTCACCGTCCCCGCGACCAACGACGAGGACCCCGAGCTGGTCGCCATCGGCGCGGACGCCTACCGCTCCGACCCGCCTGCCGAGCCCGAGGGCAGCAGCTAGCCCTCGCCGGCCTCCGCGGTCGGGGCCGGGACGCCGTGCTCGCGCCGCCAGCCGTTCCAGTGCCAGTGCAGGTACCGGTCGATGGCGCGGACCACGTGCTGGCTGCGGATCGAGGGGAACACGTCGAACGCGTGCTGGGCGCCGGGCAGCTCGGCGTAGACGACGGTCGCGCCGGAGACCTCGCGGAGCCGCTGCACGAACAGCCGCGCCTGCTCCACCGACACCAGCGAGTCGTGGGCGCCGTGCAGCACGAAGAAGTCCGGCGCGTCCTTGCCCACCCGCAGTAGTGGCGTGCCGGCCTCGAAGACCTCCGGGTCCTCGGCCCAGCTGCGCTTGACCACCCGGGGCGCCAGGAACCGGTCGCGCATCTGCTCGGCGCTGCGCAGGCCGGTGCAGCCGGCGAAGTCGTAGACCCCGTAGTGGGGGATCGCCACCGCGACGCTGGTGTCCGCGCCCTCGAAGCCGGGCTGGTACGCCGGGTCGTTCGCGGTCACGGCGGCCAGGGCGGTGAGGTGCCCGCCGGCGGAGCCGCCGGTGATGGCGATGTAGTCCGGGTCCCCGCCGTACTCCTCGATGTGCTCGCGGATCCACGCGATGGCCCGCTTCACGTCGACGATCTGGGCCGGGAACGGGTCGCGGGGCGCGAGCCGGTAGTTGATCGCCACGCAGACCCAGCCCTTGGCGGCGAGGTGGTGCATCAGCGGGAGGCCCTGCTGGTCCTTGTTCCCGATGGTCCACCCGCCGCCGTGCACCTGCAGCAGCACCGGCGCGCCGGACAGCTCGCCCTCGGCGGGCCGGTAGACGTCGAGGAGGCCGCGCTTGCCGTGCTCGGGGGCGTAGGCGATGTCCTTGTCGACCCGGACGGCCAGGTCCCGCATCCGGAACGGGTTGACCAGCCTGCGCCACGGCACCGCGAGCTCGGCCGGGGTCGGCTTGGCGTCCAGCTGCTCGATGTAGTCGTAGCCGAGGCCCTCGACGAGCGCGTCCTCGGCGTCGGTGCGCACCCGGCGGGCCTGGTCGACCAGGAAGGCCTGCCCGGCGAGGCTGGCCGCGGCGAACGCCAGCCCCGCACGACTGCGCCGGCCGCCGCGCACGTGCGCGGCGGCGTCGGCGGCGGTCAGTGCCAGCAGGTGCGGCGCGAGCTCCGAGGTCAGCCAGCCCGCCGCGAAGGAGGGGATCCCGGCCCGGAAGCCCGGCACCGGCCGGATCGCGTTCGCGGTCAGGGCGGCGGTCACGAGCTGGCGGCGCAGGAACGACATACGACAAATGTAGAACGTGTTCGGATCTGCCTGCCGTGGCCCCGGGGCGGTCGGACGGGGTTTCCGGACCCGGCTGGACGAGACGTCCGTCACACGTGGCCCGTACGGTGGGTATGTCGTTACCACTGCGAACGCGTTCCCCCGCCCGCCGCGCAGAGAGCAACCACCACATGGACCGTCTGTCGGGGCTCGACGCGAGCTTCCTCTACCTCGAGACCCCCGCGCAGCTCATGCACGTGTGCGGCGTGATCGTGCTCGACCCGAGCACGATGCCCGGCGGCTACTCCTTCGAGGCCCTCCGCGACCACCTCGAGGCGGCGGTGCGCGACGTCTCGACGTTCACCCGCAAGGTGCGCCCGGTCCCCCTGGGACTGGACCACCCGATCTGGGTCCAGGACCGGCACTTCGCCATCGACCGGCACGTGCACCGGCTCGCCCTGCCGGCCCCGGGCGGCTACCGCGAGCTCACCGAGCTCACCAGCCACCTGGCGGGCCTGCCGTTGGACCGCTCACGGCCGCTGTGGGAGATGTGGGTGATCGAGGGCTACCGCACCGAGAGCGGTGCCGAGGGCGTGGTCGTCTTCTCGAAGATGCACCACGCGACCGTCGACGGCGTCTCGGGATCGAACCTGATCTCCCACCTGTGCAGCCTCGAGCCGGACGCCGCGCCGATGGCGCTCGGCGAGCCGGAGTCGACCGGCCGCGAGCCGGGCCAGGGTGAGCTGCTCGGGCGCGCGGTGCTGAGCAACCTGGCCCGGCCGCTGAACGCCGTACGCCTGGTGACGCCGTCGGTGCAGCTTGTCACGCGGACGATCGGCCGGGCCCGCGCCGGTACGGCGATGGCCGCGCCGTTCTCGGCGCCGCGCACCTCGTTCAACGGCACCATCACCGGGCACCGCGCGATCGCGCTGGCCGACCTGGAGCTCGAGGACGTCCGCCAGCTCAAGAACGCCACCGGCACGACCGTCAACGACGTCGTGCTCGCGGTGGCCGGCGGCGCGCTGCGTTCCTACCTCGACGACCGGGGCGAGTTGCCGGCCACCTCGCTGCTGGCGACGGTCCCGGTCTCCGTGCGCGAGCAGTCGCGCCACGCCACCGGCGCCAACAAGGTGTCGGCGCTGTTCACCAAGCTCGGTACCGACTTCGAGGACCCCCTCGAGCGGCTGCGCGACCTGGCCGAGCGCAACCGGTTCGCGAAGGAGCACCACGCGGCGATCAGCGCGGACTCGCTCCAGGACTGGGCGGAGTTCGCGGCGCCGCGGACCTTCGGCCTGGCGATGCGTGCGTACGCCGGCCTGCGGCTGCCCGAGCGGCACCCGGTCGTGCACAACCTGGTGATCTCCAACGTGCCCGGCCCGCCGGTGCCGCTGTACTTCATGGGCGCCCGGATCGAGGCGCTCTACCCCCTCGGCCCGGTCTTCCACGGCGCCGGCCTGAACATCACCGTGATGTCCAACCACGGCCGGATCCACGTGGGGATCATCGCCTGCCGTGAGTCGCTGCCCGACGTCGACGACCTGGTCCGGCGGTTCCCGGCCGAGCTGGCGACCCTCAAGGCGGCGGTCGTGGCCGACCGGCTGGCCGACGGGGTGGTGACGCCGGTCAAGCGGACCCGGAAGCGCGCCTCGACCCGCTGAACCGCTCGGCGCGCCGCGGCAGGTCGCCGCGCCGGGCGTTGACGGTGTCGACCGCCTCGAGCAGCGCGGGGACGAACCGCTCGGACTCCAGCACGCACGAGGCGTGGCCGGCGTCGATGTCGTGGATGGTCGCGCCGGGGATCCGTCGCGCGAGCGCGATCTGGTTGTCCGGTGGGAGGACCTTGTCGCGCAGGGTCACCACGACGGCGGTCGGTACGTCGATCCGGCCCAGCCAGGGCCGCGAGTGGTGCCGACCCAGGGCGGCGACCGCCTGGCCGACCGCCCACGGGCTGGTGGAGCGGAACTCGCCGAGCACCCAGTCGTGCATGTCCTCGGGGAACAGCTCGAGGGCACGGGCGGCCTGCCGCGAGGCCCGCACCGCGGTCCGGGACCGGGCGACCCCGCGCGCCCCGGCCATCGCGATCTCCAGGCTCTGGTGGAAGACCCGCTCGGGAATCGTGGAGCGGAACCGATCGGTCGTCGCGCACAGCACCAGGCCGTCGATCTTGTCGGGGTGCTGGCGCCAGACCCGCTGGGCGATGATCGAGCCCATCGAGAACCCCGCGACCATCACGTCGCGCAGGTCGAGGGCGTCGATCAGTGCGGCGACGTCGTCGGCGCAGTCGTGGAGGGAGAACTCGGGCGACGCGATGCCGCGACCGTGCCAGCGCTGGTCCAGGGTCACCACCCGGTAGCGGCGGGTGAGCGGCTCGATCGACGGGAACCAGGTCAGCAGCCCGGTGCACCCGACGGCGTGCAGGAGCAGCACCGTGGGGGAGTCGGGGCTCGGGCCGGGGGTGTCGGTGACGTACGTCGTGCCCCGGCCCGGCAGCTCGAGCGCCGCGCCGGCCGGGATCCGCGCGTAGGGCACGTGGTAGCGGCGGCGCACCAGGGCGCCGGGCGACAACGGGTGCACCCTCGACCCTCCCTTCTCGGCGGCCGTGCCGTGTAGACTAGAACAGGTTACAGTTCGGCTGTTCGTCAGTACCCGAGGACCAGCAGGAGATGCGCGTGGGGCAGGACGGTTGGGCCGAGGCCGACGAGGCGGCCGAGGTGGTGCGCTCGGTCGTCACCGAGGCGCTCGAGCGTGCGGGGGACGACCCGACGTCGACGTGTGAGCGGACCTGGGCGGCGCTCGCGTCCGCGGGCCTGCTCGCGCTCGCGGTCCCCGAGGAGCAGGGCGGTGAGGGGCTCGGCCTGCGCGAGGTCGCGGTGCTGCTGCGCGAGACCGGCGTCCACGCGGTGCAGCTGCCCGTGTGGGAGACGCTGTGCTGCGGCGCCCTCACGCTCGCCGCGGCCGGCTCGGCGGAGCAGCGCCACGTGCTGCTCCCCGCTGTGGCGGCGGGCGAGAAGCTGCTGACCCCCGCGCTGCGCGAGGTGGGCGCGGGCATCCCCGACCGGCCGGCGACGACGTACGCCGACGGCCGCGTCACGGGGCGCAAGATCGGCGTCACGTACGCCGACCGGTCGGCCCGCCTGCTCGTGACCGTGACCGCCGGCGACCGCCCGGCGGTTGCCCTGGTGGACCCGCAGGGGCCGGGCGTGCGGCTGCTCGAGTCGCCCTCGTCGCTGCACACCCCGCAGCACACCGTCGTCCTCGATGGCGCGTCCGCGGAGCTGCTGGAGGGCGCGGACGCGGCGTGCACCCTGAACGAGCTCGCGGTCGCCGGGCTGTGCCTCACCGCGGCCGGCGTGGTGGCCGGGGCGCGCGACCTGACCGCGTCGTACCTCAAGGGCCGCACGCAATTCGGCCGGGCGCTGGCGGAGTTCCAGGCGGTCGCGATGCAGATCGCCGACGTCTACATCGCCTCGCGCACCCTCGACCTGGCGGCGCAGAACGCCGCCTGGCGGATCGCGCACGACCTCGACGCGACCGACGACCTCGCGGTGGCGGCGTACTGGGTCTGCCGCGAGGCGCCGGCGGCGATGCGCACCTGCCACCACCTGCACGGCGGCATGGGCGTCGACGTCACCTATCCCATGCACCGGTACTTCTCCTGGGTCACCGACCTCGCGCACGCCCTGGGCGCGCTGCCCGAGGATGTCGCGATCGAGGACCCGACGACCAAGAACCTCGAGCTCGGTGCCGACCAACGGGCGCTGAAGGCGGAGCTGCGGGAGTACTTCACGGGCCTCGCCGGGCGCGAGGAGCACGAGGAGATCTGCCAAGGAACTGGGCCTCGTGACCGGCACGGCGAGACCTACCAGCGGGTGATCCGGCAGCTCGGCGCGGATGGCTGGATGGGCATCGGCTGGCCGACGGAGTACGGCGGGCACGGGCTCGGCGAGATCGAGCAGACGATCTTCGCCAACGAGGCGCAGCGCGCCGACGTGCACCTTCCCGCGGTGACCCTGCAGACCGTCGGCCCGACGCTGATCAGGTACGGCACGCAGAAGCAGAAGGACCTGTTCCTCAAGCGGATCCTCGAGGGCGACGTGCACTTCGCGATCGGCTACAGCGAGCCGGACGCCGGCACCGACCTCGCGTCGCTGCGCACCACCGCGCGCCGCGACGGGGATCACTACGTGGTCAACGGGCAGAAGCTGTGGACCACCGGCGGCCACCAGGCCGACTACATCTGGCTGGCCTGCCGCACCGACCCCGACGCGCCCAAGCACAAGGGCATCTCGATCCTGATGGTCGACACCCGCGACCCGGGCTACTCCTGGACGCCGATCATCACCGCCGACGGCTCCCACCACGTCAACGCGACGTACTTCAACGACGTGCGGGTGCCGGTCGACATGCTCGTCGGCGAGGAGAACCAGGGCTGGAAGCTGATCACCACCCAGCTCAACCACGAGCGCGTGATGCTCGGCCCCGCCGGGCGCCTCGAGGGGCTGCGCGACCGGGTCGCGGAGTGGGCGACCAAGGCCGGGGTCGTCGACCGGCCCGACGTGCGCCGCACGATGGGCGAGGTGACGGCCGTGTTCCGCGTCAACGAGCTGCTCAACTGGGAGGTCGCCCGCGCGGCTGCGGTCGGCGAGATCTCGGTCGGCGACGCGTCGTCCTCGAAGGTGTTCGCCGCCGATGAGGTCCAGCACCTGGCCGCCGACCTGGCCGACATCGTGCACCGGTACGGCGACCCCGCGGACGAGGAGACGGCGTACCTCGTGCGCTACCTGGACGGCCAGGCCAAGCGCAACCTGGTGCTCACCTTCGGCGGCGGCGTCCAGGAGGTGCAGCGCGAGCTGATCGCGATGTTCGGGCTCGGGCTGCCGCGGGTGCCGCGATGAATCACCCCACGAAGTTCTTCTCCTCCGCTTCGCTCCCCCGAACAACTTCGCGGGGACCCCGGTGAGCGCGGCCGCGCAGGACGAGGGCCGCCACGCGCGGATCCTGGCCGAGGCCGAGCGGATCATGGCGCTCGGCGAGTGCTCGGAGTCCCAGGCGCCGTACGAGGTGAACCAGCCGACGATCGGCACCTGGCTCGACGCGATGGGCTACGACAACGAGCGCTTCCGCTCCGGCGAGGCGCCGCCGTCGATGGCGCAGGTCTGGACGATGCGCGGCCTCGGTCGCCGCCGTCCCGACGACGACCCGCTGAGTGCGATGATGGCCCTCCTCACGGACGAGGGCTACACCGCCGTGCTCGGCACCAACTGCGAGCAGAGCTACGACCGCTACCTCAAGGTCGGCGAGCACGTCCGCGTCACCACCGCGCTCGACTCCGTGGTCGGGCCGAAGCTCACCGCGATGGGCGAGGGCTACTTCGTCACGTCCCGCAACACCTGGTACGTCGCCGGTCCCGACGGGCACAGCGAGCGCGTCGCGACCATGCTGTTCCGGGTGCTCAAGTTCATTCCCAAGGGCTCTGGAGGTGGCGCATGACTGCAGGAATCGTGCGCCCGATGATCGGGCGCGACTCCAGATTCTTCTGGGACGGCACCGCGCTCGGCGAGCTGCGCATCCAGAAGTGCAACGCGTGCAGGTCGCTGCGCTTCCCGCCCGGACCGGCCTGCCCGACGTGCGGCGCCCTCGACCCGGGGCACGTCGCCGCGGCCGGCACCGGCACGGTGTTCTCCTACGTCGTGCACCGGCATCCACCGGTCCCCGGCAAGGAGCTGCCGATCGTGCTCGCCCTCATCGACCTCGACGAGGGCGTGCGGATGGTCGGCGAGGTCGTCGACGTCGACGCCGAGGAGATCGAGATCGGGATGCGCCTGCGCGTGGACTTCGACCGCATCGACGACGACCTGACCCTGCCCGTCTGGAGGAAGGCATGAGGCCCGGAGACCCCCTGCCGGAGTGGTCGCTGCCGCTGACCCCGACCACGATCGTGAGCACCGCGATCGCGACCCGGGACTGGCAGGACGTCCACCACGACCGCGACGTCGCCCAGGCGGCGGGCTCGAAGGACATCTTCATGAACATCCTGACCAGCAACGGCCTGGTGGAACGGTACGTCGTGGACGCGCTCGGCCCGGACACCGAGCTGAAGGGGATCGCGATCCGGCTCGGCGCCCCGGCGTACCCCTACGACACGCTGACCTTCCGCGGCGAGGTCACCGGGGTCGAGGACGGCATCGCCACCATCGCGGTCGTCGGCTCGGTGTCCCTGGGCGACCACGTGACCGGCACCGTGCGGGTGGCTGTCCCGTGACCACTCCGTCCATCGGCCTGGGCGGCAAGGCGGCGATCGCCGGCATCGGCGCGACCGAGTTCTCCAAGGAGTCCGGCCGCTCCGAGCTGCAGCTCTCCGTGGAGGCCGTCCAGCACGCCCTGGCCGACTGCGGGCTCACCGCCGCCGACGTCGACGGGCTGACGACGTTCACGATGGACACCTCCTCGGAGATCGCCGTCGCGCGCGAGCTGGGCATCCCCGAGCTGCGCTTCTTCAGCCGGATCAACTACGGCGGCGGCGCCGCCTGCGCGACCGTGCAGCAGGCCGCGATGGCGGTCGCCACCGGCGTCGCCGACGTGGTGGTCTGCTACCGCGGCTTCAACGAGCGCTCGGAGAGCCGGTTCGGCCGGTTCTCGGTGGCCGCCGCGACCCAGGTCAACACCAACGGGCTGGACAACGCCTGGACCTACCCGATGGGCCTCGGCACCCCGGCCGCGACCGTGGCGATGCAGGCGCGGCGCTACCAGCACGAGTACGGCGCGACCTCGGAGGACTTCGGCCGGGTGGCGGTCGCCGACCGGCGGCACGCCGCGACCAACCCGAACGCGTTCTTCTACGGCCGGCCGATCACGCTGGAGGACCACCAGGCCTCCCGGATGATCGTGGACCCGCTGCACCTGCTCGACTGCTGCCAGGAGTCCGACGGGGCGGTCGCGCTGGTCGTGACGTCCGCCGAGCGGGCCCGCGACCTCGCGCAGAAGCCCGCGTACGTCACCGCGGCCGCGCAGGGCAGCGGCGCGGACCAGTTCGTGATGACCTCCTACTACCGCGCCGACATCGGCATCCCCGAGATGGGCGTGGTCGGCCGCGAGCTGTGGCGCCAGTCCGGCCTCGGCCCGGACGACATGCGGATGGGGATCCTCTACGACCACTTCACGCCGTACGTGCTGATGCAGCTCGAGGAGCTCGGGTTCTGCGGGCGGGGCGAGGCCCCCGGCTTCGTCGCCGACGGGGCGATCGAGGTCGACGGCAAGTTCCCGCTCAACACCCACGGCGGCCAGCTCGGCGAGGCCTACATCCACGGGATGAACGGCATCGCCGAGGCGGTCCGCCAGGTCCGCGGCACGTCGGTGAACCCGGTCGGCGGCGTCGAGCACCTCGTCGTCACCGCCGGCACCGGTGTCCCCACCAGCGGCCTGATCCTCTCCGCCCAACGTTGAGTCGTGACTTCTGACTCAATGTCGGAGCTTGTCGCGGAAGAACCCGAGGACCCGGTCGACCGCCTCCTGGGAGCGGTGCTCGGTGAGGGTGGAGTGGCCCTTGCCCTCCAGGTCGACGCGGAGGAAGGCATCGCCCAGCTCTCGAGAGAGCGTCTCGAAGCGGGTGCCGACAGCTCGGTCACCGGCGTACCGGAGGCCGAGCACCTCGCAGCCGGCGGCCGCCCGGTCCTTGACGGCCCCGAGGTCGGAGGGGGAGAGGTTCAGGTCCGCGGCCCGCGCCCTGCCGACCGGGAACGGGAGGGACGGCTGGGCGAGGACCGGCGCGGCGACGGCGGGGTCCACCATCATCGCGAGCGCGAACCCGCCGGTGAAGCACATGCCGAGCGCGCCGACGCCCGGACCGCCCAGCTCCTCGTGCAGCGAGCGCGCGAGGCCGCGCAGCCAGACCGCGACCGGCGAGGTCCGGCCGGTCGCCATCGTGGTGAACTCCTTGCTGACGCACAGCCGCGGCAGCACCTTCGCGATCGCGCCGGCGCTCATCGGGGCGCCCGGGGTGCCGAACAGGTGCGGCAGGACCACCGTGAAGCCCGCGTCGACCACCTCCTGCGCGAACCCGACCACCGTCGGCGTCAGGCCCGGGATCTCGTGGATCACGATCACCCCGGGGCCGGCGCCCTTGCGGTACGTCGGATGGGTGACCCCACCGGCGGTGTGCTGTCCCGGGGTCCAGGAGTCGAGGATCGCCATGCCGGGCAGTATGCCCGCGCGTCCCGTCTGCTGTAACGCCCTGTTACCGGTTCCTCCCACCCTGCTGCAACCGGGCCGGTGCAGGGGGTAACCCGGCGTTACAGCATCGGGTCAGTCGCCGAGCAGGGTGGCCACGTGGTCGGGGACGTAGGTCGACTGGTCCCGGGGTGGGCGCTCGTAGCCCTTGGCCGGCGGCCGGTCCGGCACCTGGAGCGAGGCCTGGTCGACCTCGGTGTAGGGGATCGTCGAGAGGAGGTGGGCCATCATGTTCAGCCGGGCCTCCTTCTTGACGTCGCCCTCGACGACGTACCAGGTCGCCTCGGGGATGTCGGTGTGGACCATCATCTCGTCCTTGGCCCGGGAGTAGTCCTCCCAGCGCGTGATCGACTCCAGGTCCATCGTGGAGAGCTTCCAGCGCCGCATCGGGTCGTCGAGGCGGTCGCGGAACCGGCGCTGCTGCTCCTCGTCGCTCACCGAGAACCAGTACTTGCGCAGCAGGATCCCGTCCTCGACCAGGAGCCGCTCGAAGATCGGGCACTGGTGGAGGAACCGGCGGTACTCCTCGGGGGTGCAGAAGCCCATCACCCGCTCGACGCCGGCGCGGTTGTACCAGGACCGGTCGAAGAGCACGATCTCGCCGCGGCTGGGCAGCTGCTCGACGTACCGCTGGAAGTACCACTGCCCGCGCTCCCGCTCGCTGGGGGCGGGGAGCGCAGTGATCCGCGCGACGCGCGGGTTGAGGTACTGCGTGATCCGCTTGATCGCGCCGCCCTTGCCGGCGGCGTCGCGGCCCTCGAACACGATCACCAGCCGCTCGCCCGCGGCGCGGACCCACTCCTGCACCTTGACCATCTCGGCCTGCAGCCGGAACAGCTCCGCCTCGTACTGCCCGCTGGTCAGCCGCCGCTTGGACTTCGCCATGCTCCGACCCTAGTCAGGCGCCAGGGAGGATGGACCGCATGCCGAAGCTGCACGCCCTCGAGCTGGTCCCGGACGACGACGGCCTGAGGGCGGTGCATGGCGAGTGGCAACGGCTGCGCGACGCCGGCCTGCCCAGCCGGCTCGATCACCTGCGCCCGACCGACCAGCCGCACATCACGGTGGTCTCCGCGCCCGTGCTGCCCGACGACGCGATCGACGTGGCCCGGGCCCGGCTCGGCTCGCTGCTGCCCGTCCGCGCCCGGGCGGCGGGCCTGCTGCTGCTCGGCGGTGCGCGGCTCACGATCGCGCGGGCCGTGGACATCGACGACGACGTCGTACGCCGGGCGCTCGCCGTGCGCGTGCAAGTGCCCGACCGCCAGCACGTGGGATGGCTCCCGCACGTCACGCTGGCGCGCCGGGTGGAGCGGTCGGACGTGCAGCGCGCGATCGAGGTGCTCGGCCACGAGGACGTCGTACTGACCCTCACCGAGCTGCGGCGCTGGGATCCGGACGCCGGCCGGGTGACGACGATCGCCCAGGCGCGTCAGTAGGGTCGCTCTCGTGACCGACCTCCCCGCGCTCGACGCCGAGGAACAGCGCGTCCTCGGCAGCCTGCTGGAGAAGCAGCGCACGGTGCCGGACTCCTACCCGTTGACGCTGAACTCGCTGCGCACCGCGTGCAACCAGTCGAGCAGCCGCGAGCCGGTCGTCGACTACGACGAGCACACCGTCGAGCAGGTCGGCCGCCGGCTCAAGGACCGCGGTCTGCTGCGCATCGTGTGGTCCGACACCGGGCGCCGCACCCTGAAGTACCACCAGGTCCTCGACGAGGTGCTCGACCTGGCCGAGGACGAGCGGGCGCTCGTGACGGTGCTGCTGCTGCGCGGGCCGCAGGCACCCGGCGAGCTCAAGACCCGCACCGAGCGGCTGCACGGGTTCGCCGACCGGGGCGCGGTCGAGCAGACACTCTCCCGGATGGCCGAGCGGGGACTGGTGCGCGAGCTCCCGCGCCGCGGTGGCGACCGGGACAGCCGCTGGGCGCACCTGCTCGGCGAGGAGGCCGCTGTCGAGGAGGCGCCGGCGCCGATCGTGGACGTCCTGGCCGCCGGCGGGGGCGCGCGGGACGAGCGGGTGCGCTCGTCGTACGACGCGGTCGCCACGGCGTACGCCGACCACCTGCTCGACGAGCTCGCCGGCCTGCCGTTCGAGACCTGGCTGCTCGACCGGGTCGCCGCGCACGCCGCCGACGATCGGGCCGGCGGCCCGGTGGTGGACGCCGGCTGCGGTCCCGGTCACGTCACGGCGTACCTCGCCGACGCCGGCGTCGACGCACACGGCATCGACCTCTCGCCGGCCATGGTCGCCGAGGCGCGGCGCCGGTTCCCGGACGGCTCCTACGAGGTCGGCGACCTGCGCCGGCTGATGCGGCCGACGACCGCGGAGGGCTGGGCCGCGGTGCTGGGCTGGTACTCGCTGGGCCACCTGGCCTCCGCCGAGCTCCCCGACGCCGTCGCCGCGCTCGCGCGGCCGCTCGCACCGGGTGGCTGGCTGGTGCTCGCCGGGCACGCCGGTGTCGGCGTACGCCACCTCGACGCGTGGTTCGAGCACGAGGTCGACCTCGACTTCGTCGCGCGCGAGCCCGAGGAGATCGTCGCCGCCGTCACCGCCGCCGGCCTGGTCGACGTGGAGTGGTTCCTCCGCGGCCCGTTGGCCGACCGTGGTGAGACGACCGAGCGCCTCTACCTCCTGGCCCGCCGAGGTTGACTCAACGCGGGGTGAGGACCACGTCGTCGAGGACGGGGGCACCGTCGCGGTCACCGCCGGCGACCGTCGCGGAGCCGACGATCCGGCCGTCCTCGCGCCAACCGCGCACCCGGATCGTCTCGCCGGGGAAGACCACACCCGCGAACTTCACGCCGAAGCCGCCCACCTGCGTGGCGTCGCCGCCGAGCAGGGTGTCGGTGAGCGTGCGCAGCACGATGCCGTAGGAGCAGAGCCCGTGCAGGATCGGAGCCGGGAAGCCGGCCGCCGACGCGAAGTCCGGGTCGGCGTGCAGCGGGTTGCGGTCGCCGCACAGCCGGTACAGCAGGGCCTGCTGCGGCAGCACGTGGTACGTCGCGTCCGCGTCCGGGGCCCGGTCCGGGAGCTCGACGGGGGTGGACGAGCCACGATCCCCGCCCCAGCCGCCCTCGCCGCGGACGAAGATCGACGAGCGGGTGGTCCACAGCTCCTCGCCCTCGGGAGAGACCGCGACCCCCTCCTGCCAGATCACGGCCGCCTTGCCCTTGTCCCAGATCTCGCTGATCCGGGTGGTGACCGTGGCCGAGCCGGTGGTCGGCACCGGTCCGGCCACCGAGATCGACTGGGACCCGTGCACGACCTGGGCGAGGTTGATGTCGCACCCCGGGAGGTCCAGCGGCGGCGGGTCGGTCATGTGGAAGGTCGGCGCGACCACACCGAAGGACGGCAGCACCTGCAGCGCCGGGCCCTCGAGCGTGTACGAGAGGTCGGTCGCGCCGATCGCCAGGTGGTAGAGGAGGACGTCGCTCTCGGTCCACGAGAACGGCTGGGAGCCGAGCTCGGCACCGACCGCGACGGACGGGTCGATGGGCATCAGGCGTGCTCCTCGGGGTTCTCCTGGGCGGCGATGTCCTCGGCCGCGAGGTAGCCGAAGGTGAGGGCGGGTCCGATCGTCGCACCCGGGCCGGCGTAGGTGCGCCCCATGACGGCGGACGAGACGTTGCCGGCGGCGTACAGGGCCGGGATCGGCGACCCGTCCGGCCGCAGCACCCGCGCGTGCTCGTCGGTGACCAGACCGCCCTTGGTGCCGAGGTCGCCGGGCACGATCTTCACCGCGTAGTACGGCGCCTGGTCGATCGCGTGCAGCGACGGGTTCGGCTTGACCCGCGGGTCGGAGTAGTACATGTCGTAGGCGCTCTCGCCGCGGTGGAAGTCCTCGTCGATGCCGGTCCCGGCGAAGCCGTTGAAGCGCGCCACGGTCTCGACGAGCGCGTCGGCCGGTACGCCGATCTCCGCCGCCAGGTCGGCCAGCGTCGCTGCCTTGCGCACCGTGCCGTTCTGGTACCACCGGCCCGGGAACGGCTGGCGCGGCGAGAGCCCGGCGAACAGGTAGCGGTTGCGGTAGCGCTGGTCGAGGACCATCCACGCCGGGACGTGACCGACCCCGGTGGCCTCGCCCCGGTAGATCTCGTGCACGGCCTCGACGTACGGCAGCGCCTCGTTCATGAACCGCCGGCCCGCCTGGTTGACGATGATCGAGCCCGGCAGGTTGCGCTCGGCCAGGCAGAACCACGGGCCCGACGGCAGCGGGATCGTGGGACCCCACCACGCGTCGTCCATCAGGTCGACCTGCGCGCCGGCGGCGATGCCGGCGAGCACGCCGCCGCCGGTGTTGAACTGCGAGCCGGTCGTCCACTCGACGGACGTCGGCTGCGGCTGGTACTTCTCGCGCAGCTCCAGGTTCTTCTCGAACCCGCCGCTGCCGAGGATCACGCCGCGCCGGGCGCGGACGACGGTCTCGGCGCCGTCGCGGAGCACGCGTACGCCGACGACCCGGCCGTCCTCGAGCACCAGGTCGCGCAGCTCGGTGTCGTAGTGGACGGGCACGCCGGCGTCCATCAGGCCCTTGCGCAGCCCGATCGCGATCGCGTTGCCCATCGCGTACATCCGCTGGCCGCGCACCAGGCTGACGACCCGGCGCAGCAGCACCTTGACCATGGTCAGCGGGCCGCGCAGGGTGCGCAGACCGAGGCTGATCTTCCGGAAGTCGGCCTGGGTGACGATCATGTTGACCGGCGCCTTGGTGTACTGCGGGTGCAACCGCTCGAGCTCGTCGCCGAGGAACCGGGCGTCCATCGGCACCGGCTCCGCGGACCGACCCGCCGCCCGGCCCCCGGGCGCCTCCGGGTGGTAGTCCGCGTACTGCGGCACCCAGGTGAACCGCAGCGGCGTCCGCTCCCGGATGAAGTCCATGACCTCGGGCCCGCGCTCGAGGTAGGTGTCGCGGCGGACCTTCGGCACCACGTCACCGACGATCGAGTCCAGGTAGAGCCGGGAGAGCTCGGGGTCGTCGCCCTGGCCGGCCGCCTTCAGCGCGTAGTTGTTGGGGATCCAGACCCCGCCACC
Source organism: Nocardioides sp. JS614 (assembly GCF_000015265.1). NCBI lineage: Bacteria > Bacillati > Actinomycetota > Actinomycetes > Propionibacteriales > Nocardioidaceae > Nocardioides > Nocardioides sp. JS614. Next base: position 2,949,604 of record NC_008699.1, on the reverse strand, counting down.
GCTGCGGGCCGTCGACCCGCCGAAGTACCCGCTCTTCTCGATCAGGACCGTGTCGAGGCCGCGTGCGGCCGCGGCGAGCGCGGCGGTCATCCCGGCACCGCCGGCGCCGACCACGACGACGTCGACGCGCGCCGGGAGACCGGCCGGCAGGGGGGGCGTCATGGCGAGAAACTGTAACAGGTTCTACTATCGGTCACGTGACCTCCCAGGACTCGAGAGCGGCCTCGATCACGGCCGCCGTCGACCGACTCTCCCAGGCCCAGGCCACCGGTGTCCCGTGCGCGCCCGTCCGCGACCTGATCGGCACCGACGACCTGGCCGCGGCGTACGCCGTGCAGCAGGGTCTCGTGCAGGCCCGGATCGCCGGGGGAGCCCGGGTCGTCGGCCGCAAGATCGGCGCGACGTCGGAGGCGGTGCAGACCCAGCTGGGCGTCGACCAGCCGGACTTCGGCTACCTGCTCGACGACATGGACGTCTCCCCCCGCGAGCGGCGCGACGGGCCGATCTCGATGCGCACGCTGCTCCAGCCCCGGGTGGAGGCCGAGGTCGCCTTCGTCCTCGCCCGCGACATCGACCCCGCCGAGGGCGCCGAGATCACCCTCGACCTGGTCCGAGACGCCGTCGAGGTCGCACTGCCGGCGCTCGAGATCGTCGACTCGCGGATCGCCGACTGGCGGATCGGGTTCACCGACACCGTCGCCGACAACGCCTCCAGCGGCCTGTTCGTGGTCGGCGCCGATGGCCACCCGCTGGACGAGCTCGAGCCGCGGGATGTCGTCATGTCGCTGACGATCAACGGCGAGGAGCGCTCGTCGGGCACCGGCCTCGCCTGCCTGGGCGACCCGCTCGAGGCGCTGCGCTGGCTGGCGGTGCAGGCGCACCGCTTCGGGGACCCGCTGCGCGCCGGCCACCTGATCCTGTCCGGGGCGCTGGGCCCGTTCGTGCCGTTCGCCCCGGGCGACCGCGTCGTCGCGACCATCAGCGGCTTCGCGCCGCTCAGCGTCACCTTCACCGAATGATCCGCGAGGAGTGAGCAGATGCCCAGATCGACCGCAGCCATCGTGGGGCCGGGCAACATCGGCACCGACCTGATGTACAAGCTGCTGCGCGCCGCCGAGGAGGGGGGCAGTATCGAGCCGCGCTGGATGATCGGCGTCGACCCTTCGGCATAGAAAGGACCGAAGTCTCCGGAGGTCGGGACCTTCCGCCGCTCCGCCCCGGACCCGTTCGGCCGATCCTGGAGATGTCAGGAACTCGATCCCACCGTCCACCAGGACCCGCCATGAGCCTCAGCACGCTGACCGCACCCGCCACTCTCACCGAAGCCGTCCTCGTCGCGGTCGGCAACGGTGCCTGGTCGCCCTTCGAGGTGCTCACCGCCGTCGCCGACCGGCACGCCGAGCGCTGCGACGTGATGGCGACCCTGTGGGACCTGGTCGACGCCGGCAGCCTGGTCTACGTCGACGGCCTCGGCTACCCGGCGTTCCGGATCGCCTGCCCCTGATCCGCCGCCCGGCCCTGCGCCCGGCCTGCACTCGACCGGTGCGGGCGCGCGCCGTCTCGACCAAAACAAGAACGTGTTCTAGTATTGCTCCTGTCCGACCACGACAGGAGCTGCGATGTCCCAGGCTGTTCTCGATGGCGTCCGTGACCTGCTGCCCGGGATCCGGGAGCGGGCCGACGAGGCCGAGCGTCTTCGCGTCGTCCCCGATGCCTCGATCAAGGAGCTCGAGGAGGTCGGGTTCTTCCGGCTGCTCCAGCCCCGGAGGTTCGACGGCCACGAGGCCGACCCCGTCGACTTCTACACCGCGGTGCGCGACATCGCCGGCGCGTGCGGCTCCACCGGCTGGGTCTCCAGCGTGGTCGGCGTCCACCCGTGGCAGATCGCGCTGTTCCCCGACCGGGCCCAGCAGGCCGTGTGGGGCGCGGACACCGCGACCCGGGTGAGCTCGTCGTACGCCCCGACCGGCAAGGCGCTGGTCGCTGACGGCGGCTACACCCTGTCCGGCAAGTGGAGCTTCTCCTCCGGGTGCGACCACTGCAGCTGGGTGCTGCTCGGCGGCCTGGTGTTCAACGACGAGGGCCAGGTCGTGGACTTCAAGACCTTCCTGGTGCCGCGCGAGAACTACACGATCAACGACGTCTGGAACGTCGTCGGCCTGTCCGGCACCGGCTCCAACGACATCGTGGTGGAGGACGTGTTCGTCCCCGAGGAGTTCACGCTCTCGATGGGGGACACCGGCCGCTGCTTCGGCCCGGGCCAGGAGCAGAACCCCTCCGACCTCTACAAGCTGCCCTTCCACTCGATCTTCACCGGCACGATCACCACGCCGATCATCGGCATGGCGCTGGGCGCGTACGCCGAGCACGTCGAGATGCAGCAGAAGCGGGTGCGCGCGGCGTACCTCGGTGAGAAGGCCTCGCTCGACCCGTTCGCGGCCGTCCGGATCGCGAAGGCCTCCTCCGACATCGACGCCGCGTGGGCGCTGCTGGTCAACAACATCCGCGAGGAGCAGGCCTGCGTCGCGCGCGGGGAGAAGATCCCGCTCGGCCTGCGGCTCAAGGTGCGCCGCGACCAGGTGCTCGGCACCCAGCGCGCGATCGACGCGATCGACTCGCTGTTCGAGGCCTCCGGCGGCCGCGCGCTCGCGACCGGCACCTACCTGCAGCGCGCCTGGCGCGACGCCCACGCCGGCCGGGTGCACGCCGCCAACGACCCCGAGCGGGCGCTGCAGATGTACGGCGCGCACGAGTTCGGGCACAAGATCGACCCGGGGATGTACTGAGTTGGCTCTCACGAAGGAGAGCGCGCAGCGCTCCGCCAAGGCGAAGGACATCACGCTCAGCTACTACGAGGCCGGGACCGCGGCGACCTCCGCGACCGGGGCGCCGGTCGGCGGCGGGCTGCCGCTCGTGATGCTGCACGGCGGTGGGCCGGGAGCATCGGCGTGGTCGAACTTCGGCAGCGCGCTGCCGAGGTTCGCCGCGTCGTTCCGCACCCTGCTCGTCGACCAGCCCGGCTTCGGCGCCTCCGACAAGCCACCGGTCGTCGGCAACTACTACCGCCACTCCGCCGACCACGTGGTCGCGCTGCTCGACGAGCTCGGCATCGACCGGGTGCACCTGCTCGGCAACAGCCTCGGCGGCGGTACGGCGATGCGGCTCGCGCTCGACCACCCCGACCGCGTCGGGCGGCTGGTCCTGATGGGTCCCGGCGGGCTCTCGCTCAACCTGTTCCACGCCGACCCGACCGAGGGCGTGCAGCGGCTGATGGACTTCGGGGCCGAGCCGACGCGGGAGAACCTGCGGGCGTTCATCTCGACGATGGTGGTCGACCAGCGGCTGGTCACCGACGAGCTGGTCGAGGAGCGGTTCGCCGACGCGACCGCCCCCGGCGCCCAGGACGCGATGCGCTCGATGGGGATGTCCTTCTGGAACCCCGAGACGGCCGAGGACGGCATGCTCTGGCGCGAGGCGCACCGGCTGCGCAAGCACACCCTGCTGACCTGGGGCCGCGAGGACCGGGTCAACCCGCTCGACGGCGCGTTCGCCGCCCTCAAGCTGATCCCGAAGGCCCAGCTGCATGTCTTCGCGAACTGCGGGCACTGGGCGCAGGTCGAGGCCGCCGACGAGTTCGCCGAGGTCTCCATCGCGTTCCTGGCCCGGCACGTCGAGCGCCCCGAGGGGGAGTCGTGACCATCGACATCAAGTCCATGGGCTACGTCCGCGTGGCCAGCACCGACCTGTCCCGGTGGGAGACCTTCGCGGGCAAGGTCCTCGGGCTCGCCGCCGGCCGTGGGCCCGACCCTGAGCACCAGTACTGGCGCATCGACGAGGTCTCCGCGCGGCTGGTCGTGTTCCCGGCCGACGTCGACCAGCTCGCCTGCGTGGGCTGGGAGGTCGCCGACCACCGCGCGCTGCAGGAGGCCCGCGAGCACCTGCAGAAGGCGGGGGTCGACTTCGAGGAGGGCACCCGTGAGGAGCTCGACGAGCGCCGGGTGCAGGAGCTGGTCCGGTTCAGCGACCCGTGGGACAACGTCTTCGAGCTGTTCCACGGCATCAGCTACGAGTCCCGCCCCGTGGTGACGCCGTACGCCGCGAAGTTCGTGACCGGCGACCAGGGGATGGGCCACATCGTGCTGCCGGTGCTCGACGACGTCGAGGCGCTGCGGTTCTACACCGACGTGCTCGGGTTCCGGCTGCGCGACTCGATGAGCATGCCGGGGGAGTTCGTCGGCAAGGAGCCGGGGTCGAAGGTGTGGCTGCGGTTCCTCGGGGTGAACCCGCGCCACCACTCGTTGGCGTTCCTGCCGATGCCCAACCCGGCCAAGTGCGTCCACATCATGCTGGAGGTCGACGAGCTGGACCACGTCGGCCGCGCGCTCGAGCGGGTGCGCAAGCACCGGGCGCCGCTGTCGGCGACGCTCGGGCGGCACATGAACGACGAGATGATCTCCTTCTACGTGAGGTCGCCGGGCGGCTTCGACGTCGAGTTCGGCACCGACGGGCTCACCGTCGACGACGCGCGCTGGGTGGCGCGGGAGTCGACCGCGGTGTCGTACTGGGGCCACGACTTCGGCGCGGCGGCCGGGTGAGCGATGCCCAGCGATTTCGGGAGCAGTGAGAAACTCGACCACATGACCTCCGAGCCGAGCCGTGAGATCCCGGAGGGCATGAGCCCGGACGCGCGCGAGACCTGGCCGAGCCCGGAGCTGATCAGCTCGTGGCTCGGCGACCAGGACATCGACTTCGAGTTCCGTCCCGGCGAGGACGTCGCCGTCCGCGACGACCCCGAGACCATGGCGGCGGCCCGGCGGTTCCGCGACGTGCTCGGCCGGTTCGGCTCCGGCGTCACCGTCGTCACCGGGATCAGCGGCGACGAGCCGGTCGGCCTGACCTGCCAGTCGTTCTCGAGCGTCTCCCTGGACCCGCCGCTGGTGCTGTTCATCCCCGCCAAGACCTCGCGGGCCTGGCCGCTGATCCAGCGCTCGGGCAAGTTCTGCGTGAACTTCCTCGCCGCGGACCAGGCCGAGCTCTCGAACACGATGGCCAGCCGCGGCGCCGACAAGTTCGCGGACGTGAAGTGGACCCCGTCGCCGGGCACCGGGTCGCCGATGCTCGAGGGCGCCCTGGCCCACGTCGACTGCACGATCCACCAGGTGCACGCGGCCGGCGACCACTACATCGTGATCGGGCGCGTGATCGACCTGATCACCGACGACGACGCCGCCGCGGTCGGCCCGCTGCTGTTCTACCGCGGCGAGTACCGCGGCACCGACCGCCGCTGACCCGGCTGCTAGGACCGCCTGCTAGGACCGGCCCTCCGGCGGGGCGACGTTGACGGTGGGCGTCCCGCCGCCGGCCCGGACGATCACCGCGAGCGACGGCTCGTCGAGCGGGTTGCTCTCGCGGTGGACGGTGAACGACGGCACGTGGACGAAGTCGCCCGGCCCGGCTTCGACGTACCCGTCGTGGCCCTCGAACTCGAAGCGCAGCAGCCCGCGCACGATGTAGAGGCTCGACTCGTTGATGTCGTGGTGGTGCCAGCCGGAGACGACGCCGGGCGCGGTCTCGACCTGGCCGGTCCACACCAGCGGCAGCTCGAAGGCCCGCTGCCGGTCCATCCCCGGCGTCGGGTCGGCACCGACCAGGTCGGCGGGCCGGAACACCCGGATCGGCGCCGGGCCGCCGTCGAGGGTCACGTCCAGCCCGCTGGAGTACGCCGAGGTCGCCGGCGTCCCACCCGGCCAGACGACCGTGGCGCGGAAGTCGTAGCCGTCCTGGGCCGCCTCCTCGCAGTCGAGCACCACCGCCTGGCCGGGCACCAGGCCCTTGAAGCCGTCCATCCGCAGCGCGGAGAAGTGCGCCCAGCACCCGCCCGGGGTGTCGGGGGAGTCGATGACTCCCCAGCCCTCACCGTCGCTCCAGGACCGGACCGTGCCCGTCGTGCGCATGCCTCAGAGTGCCACGGCGGCCCGGTGGGCGTGCGGAGGTCCGTACAGCTGGCCGAGCGCGTGGGCGCGCTTGAGGACCAGGTGGGCGTCGTGCTCCCAGGTGATCGCGATGCCGCCGTGCAGCTGGACGGTCTCGCCCGCGATGTTCGCGAACGCCTCGCTGCAGTAGGCCTTGGCGACGTGCGCGAGCTGCTCGGCGTCGTCGGTGCCGGCCGCGACGGCGTACGACGCGGCCCAGGAGGCCGAGCGGGCCATCTCGAGCCGGACGTGCATGTCGGCCATCCGGTGCTTGAGCGCCTGGAACGAGCCGATCGGCCGGCCGAACTGGACCCGCTCCTTCGAGTACGCCACGGTCATCTCCAGGGCCCGGGCCGCGCCACCGACGGCGAGGGTGGCGCAGCCGACGGCCCCGACCAGCCGGGCCCGGTCGCGGGCCGCCGGACCGGCCCCGACCCGGGTCGCCGCGGACAGGTCGGAGCGGACCGTCGCGAGCCGGATCGTCTGGTCCATGGACGGCGTCCAGGAGCGGTCGGCCGTCTCGGGGGCGACCTCGAACAGGCCGTCGTCGGTGGCCACCACGAGCACCGCCGCGTGGTCACCGTCGAGCACGTCGGCCGCGTCTGCGCCGTCGGCGAGCGCCCCGACCTCACCGGCCGCCAGCCGCGGCAGCAGCCGCTGCTTGGCGTCCTCGTCGGCGCCGGCGAGCAGCGCTTCCGAGGCCAGCAGCGAGCCGAGCAGGGGCGAGGGCGCCAGCGACCGGCCGACCTCCTCGAGGGCGACCAGGGCCTCGAAGAGGGTGAACCCGGCGCCGCCGTACTCCTCGGGGATGCCCAGCGCCGCGACGCCGATCTGCTCGCAGAGCGTCTGCCACAGGGCCTCGTCGAAGGAGGCGGCGCGGGGGTCGGCCCGCTTGGCGAGCAGCCCGCGCACGGTGGCCGCGAGCTCCTGCTGCTCCTCGGACAGGGCGAACTCCATCAGCCCACCAGCCCCTCGAGCAGCCGCGCGCGGTGGAACGCGGGGGTGCCCCACGCGGTGACCAGCGCGCGGACCTTGGTCAGCCACAGGCTCAGGTCGAGCTCCTGGGTGTAGCCGACCGCGCCGTGGACCTGGAGCCCGGTGCGCGAGGAGAGGTACGCCGCGTCCGCGCAGGCGACCTTGGCGGCCGCGGCCGGCACCTCGCCGAGCGCCGCGCCGAGCACCAGCGGCCGCGCGAAGTCGAGCGCGATCCGGACGTCGGCGAGGGCGTGCTTGATCGCCTGATAGGACCCGATCTCGCGGCCGAACTGCCGGCGCTGTTTGGCGTAGGCCACCGTGTCGGCCAGGATCCGCTCGCCGGCGCCGAGCAGCTGGGCGGCCGTCGCGAGCACCGCCAGCTCGAATGCCGCCTCGTCGGTCTCGCCCGAGCCGGTGACGGGGAACAGGTGGCGAGTCCGGTCGACGGAGCCGACCTCCTCGCCGACGGACTCGGCGGGCGTGGTGCCGACGTACACCCGGTCGGCGATGTCGGCGTCGAGCGCGTAGGGCACGACCGGTGGCAGCGCCACGGTCGCGATGCCGTCCACCTCCTGGCCGAGCGCGATCGGGAGGTACGCCGCCGACTCGACCCACGGGCCGGGCACGGCGTGCCGGCCGAGCGCCTCGAAGGCGAGGCACACCTCGACCGGCGTCGCCTCGGTGGCGAGCTGGGTGACGCCCAGCTCCGCGAGTCGGGCCCAGAGCTTCCGGCCCGGGTCGTGGTCGCCGTCGGCCCAGGCGCGGGCGACGGCGACGGTGTCGGCCGCGCCGAGCAGGCTCTCGAGCGCGGCCGCGAGGTCGCGCTGATCGTCGTCGGGGACGAACCTCACTTGGCTGCCCCCCTGGCCTCGCGCGGCAGGCCGAGGATCCGCTCGGCGACGATGTTGCGCTGGATCTCGTTGGTGCCGGCGTAGATCGGACCCGAGAGCGAGAACGTGTAGCCGTCCAGCCAGGTCGACTCCACCTCGGCCTCCGGCCCGAGCAGGTCGAGCGCGGTCTCGTGGAGCGCGACGTCGAGCTCGGACCAGAACACCTTGTTGACCGACCCGGCGGCACCCAGGTCGCCGCCCGAGGCCAGCCGGGTCACCGTGCCCCAGGTGTAGAGCCGGTAGGCCTGGGCCTTGATCCAGGCGTCCACGACGCCCGCACCGGCGGACGGCGGTTGAGGTGCGAGCCCAGCGAGCCTTGAAACCCCCGTCTGCTCCCGGTAGAGCTCCACCAGCCGGTCGGCGGCGGCGCAGAACCGGCCGGGGGAGCGCAGCGACAGGCCGCGCTCGTTGCCGGCCGTCGACATCGCGACCCGCCAGCCGTCACCCGGCGCGCCCAGGACGTCGGAGTCCGGCACGAAGACGTCCGAGAAGAACACCTCCGCGAAGCCGACCTCGCCGTCGAGCTGGGCGATCGGCCGGACCGTGATGCCCTCGGCGTCGAGCGGGAACAGGAAGTAGGTCAGCCCCCGGTGCCGCTCGGCGTCGGGGTCGGACCGGAACAGCCCGAAGCCCCAGTGGGCGAAGGAGGCCCGCGAGGACCAGGTCTTCTGCCCGTTCAGCACCCAGCCGCCGCGAGCGTCGTCGCGGACGGCCGTGGACCGCAGCGCCGCCAGGTCGGAGCCGGCCTCGGGCTCGGACCAGCACTGCGCCCAGACCTGCTCGCCGGTCGCCATCGCGGGCAGGAACCGGTCCTGCTGCTCCTTCGTGCCGTGGTCGAAGACGATCGGGGAGAGCAGGAAGATCCCGTTCTGGCTGACCCGGCCCGGTGCCCCGGCGCGGTAGTACTCCTCCTCGAAGATCACCCACTCGACGAGCGAGGCCTCGCGACCGTGGTACTCCTCGGGCCAGGACACGACCGACCACCGGGCCTCGGCGAGCCGCCGCTCCCACTCCTGGTGGGCGCGGAAGCCCTCGGCGGTGTCCATCGAGGGCAGCGGTTGCGCCGGCACGTTCGCGGCCAGCCAGGCGCGCGCCTCGTCGCGGAACGCGAGCTCCGGCGCGGACAGGGTCAGATCCATCAGGAGCCCCTCAGCTCGTTCTTCAGCACCTTGCCGGACAGGTTGCGCGGCAGCGCGTCGGTCACCTCGACGGACCGCGGGACCTTGAAGTTCGCGAGCCGCTCCTTGGCGAAGGCGAGCACCTCGTCGGGCGTCACCGCGCCGACGACGTACGCCTTCCCGACCTCGCCCAGCCGCTCGTCCGGGACCCCGACGACGGCGACGTCGGCGACGCCGTCCATCCGGGCGAGCGCCTGCTCGACCTCGGCGGGGTACACGTTGAAGCCGCCGCAGATGTACATGTCCTTGAGCCGGTCGGTGATCGAGAGGTTGCCGTGCTCGTCGAGCACGCCGACGTCGCCGGTGTGCAGCCAGCCCTCCGCGTCGATCGCCTCGGCGGTCGCCGCGGGGTCGTCGAGGTAGCCGAGCATCACGAACTCGCCGCGCACCAGGAGCTCGCCCCGCGCGCCGATCCTCGTCTCCATCCCGGGGATGGCGCGCCCGCACGTGGTCGCCACCGTCTCGGCGGAGTCGCCGTCGCGGCACATCGTGACCACGACCGCCTCGGTCATGCCGAACGCCGTCACCACGTGGTCGATGCCGAGCTCCTCGCGCATCCGCTCGATGAGCACGACGGGTACGACGGCGGCTCCGGTGACCGCGAGCCGCAGCGAGGAGAGGTCCCGCCCGGCGCGCCCCGGGGCGGACAGCAGGGACTGGTAGATGGTCGGGGCTCCCGGCAGCACCGTGATCCGCTCCGTCTCGATCAGCCGCATCGTCTCGTCCAGGTCGAACGTCGCGAGCGGGTACAGGGTCGCCCCGGTGATCAGGCCGGTGACGATGCCGACCTTGTAGCCGAACGAGTGGAAGAACGGGTTGACCACCAGGTAGCGGTCCTCGGTGCTCACCCCGCCCAGCGAGCCCCAGGCACGGGCCACGCCGACGGTCTGCCGGTGCGCGGACATCGCGCCCTTGGGCCGGCCCGTGGTGCCGGAGGTGAACAGGATGTCGGCGACGTCGTCGGGGGAGACCGCGGCGGCGACCTCGTCGATCACGCCCGGCTCGGCCTCGACCTCGGCGATCCGGGCCAGGTCGATGACCTCCCGCACGCCGGGCAGCGCGCCGGCCGCGCGCAGGTCGGCGACCTGGGTCCGGCCGAGGAACCCGTCGGCGACCACGACCAGCACGGCCCCGGTGCGGTCGACCAGGTCGGCGACCTCGTGGCCGGTGTAGCGCGAGTTCGCCGGCACCAGGGTGCCGCCGGCGTACGAGACGGCGAGCGCGGCGACGACCCAGTCGACGCTGTTGGGGGCCCACACCACGACCCGGTCGCCCGGGCTCAGGCCGCGGGCGCGGTAGCCCGCCGCCGTCCGGCGCACCCGCCCCAGCAGGTCCGTGAAGCTGGTCGTCACCCCGCCCTCGACGTACGCCGGGTGGTCGCCGAACCGCTCCGCGGCAGCGCGGAGCACGCCCGGGATCGTGTCCTGCATCGCCACCTCCGTCAGCCAACCAAGCAATTGCTTGGTAGACTACCACTCGTGGACCTGACCTACTCCCCGGCCGACCAGGCCTTCCGCGCGGAGGTGCGGGGCTGGCTCGAGGAGCACCTGACCGGCGAGTGGGCCGCGCTCAAGGGGCTCGGCGGCGCCGGCCGCGACCACGAGGCGCACGAGGAACGGGTGGCCTGGAACCGGCTGCTCGCCGAGCACGGCTGGACCTGCCTGGGCTGGCCGACCGAGCACGGCGGGCGCGGGCTGAGCCTGGTCCAGCAGGTGATCTTCCACGAGGAGTACGCACGCGCCGACGCGCCGGGACGGGTGAACCATCTCGGCGAGGAGCTGCTCGGACCGACCCTGATCGCGTTCGGCACGCCCGAGCAGCAGCAGCGGTTCCTGCCGCGGATCGTGGCGGTCGAGGACCTGTGGGCGCAGGGCTACTCCGAGCCCGACGCCGGCTCCGACCTCGCCAACGTGCAGACCAAGGCACGACTCGTCGGCGACGAGTGGGTGATCGACGGGCAGAAGGTGTGGACGTCGAACGCCCACCTCAGCCAGTGGGCGTTCGTCGTCTGCCGCACCGTGCCGGGGTCCACGCGCCACCACGGGCTGTCGTTCCTGCTCGTGCCGCTGGAGCAGGACGGCGTGGAGATCCGGCCGATCGAGCAGCTCACCGGCGGGTCGGAGTTCAACGAGGTCTTCTTCACCGGGGCCCGGACCGCCGCCGACCTGGTCGTGGGGGAGCCCGGCGGCGGCTGGCGGGTCGCGATGGCGCTGCTCGGCTTCGAGCGCGGGGTGTCCGTGCTCGGTCAGGTGGTCGGCTTCGCTCGCGAGCTGTCCGGTGTCGTGGACCTCGCGCGAGAGACCGGTGCGATCGACGACCCGGTGCTCCGCGACCGGCTGGCCGCGCTGAAGGTCGAGCTCGAGGTGATGCGGTTCCAGGCGCTGCGCGGGCTCGCGTCGAACGACGCCGGCAGCGCCTCGGTCTTCAAGCTCGTCTGGGCGGGCTGGCACCGGCGGCTCGGCGAGGTCGCGATGGACGTCGCCGGCGCGGGCGGGCTGACCGCGCTGCCGGGCTCCCCGGAGGCGCCGTACCAGCTGGACCGCTGGCAGCGGCTCTTCCTGTTCTCGCGCGCCGACACGATCTACGGCGGCAGCGACGAGGTCCAGCGCAACATCCTCGCCGAGCGGGTGCTCGGCCTACCGAAGGAGGCTCGCGGATGACCGCTCCCGCCTACGTCCCCGGCCACGACCTGCTCGCCGGGAAGGTGGTCGTCGTGACCGCCGCCGCCGGCGCGGGCATCGGCGCCGCCGTCGTACGCCGCGTGCTCGAGGAGGGCGCGAAGGCGGTGGTGTTCAGCGACACCCACGAGCGCCGGCTCGCCGAGGCGGAGGAGGCGCTGGCGGGGGAGTTCGGCCGCGACCGGGTCCGCCAGCTGGTCTGCGACGTCACCGACGAGGCGCAGGTGCAGGTGCTGCTGGACGCGGCCGAGGATCTCGGCGGCGTCGACGTGATGGTCAACAACGCCGGCCTGGGTGGCACGGCGAGCGTGCTGGAGATGACCGACGAGCAGTGGTCGCGGGTCCTCGACATCACGCTGACCGGGACCTTCCGGTGCGTGCGCGCCGCCGGGCAGCGGATGACGGCGTCCGGTCGTGCCGGCGTGATCGTCAACAACGCCTCGGTGATCGGCTGGCGCGCCCAGGAGGGCCAGGCGCACTACGCCGCCGCCAAGGCGGGGGTGATGGCGCTGACCCGGTGCGCGGCGCTCGACCTGGCTCCGCACGGCATCCGGGTCAACGCCGTGGCGCCGAGCCTGGCGATGCACCCGTTCCTGGCGAAGGTCACCTCCGACGAGCTGCTCGCCGAGCTCACGGGCCGCGAGGCGTTCGGCCGGGCCGCGGAGCCGTGGGAGGTCGCCAACGTGATGGTGTTCCTGGCGAGCGACTACTCGTCGTACCTGACCGGCGAGGTCGTCTCCGTGAGCAGTCAGCGAGGCTAGGGACATGTCCGCCCAGAAGTCCGTGCAGAAGTCCGCGCAGAAGACGCCCGAGTCCGAGGCTCCGCACACCCGTCGTGCCCAGCTGCTGCAGATCGCCGCCGGTCTGTTCGCCGAGAAGGGCTTCAAGAACACCACGGTGCGCGACATCGCCGACGCCGCCGGCATCCTCTCGGGCAGCCTGTACCACCACTTCGACTCCAAGGAGTCGATGGTCGACGAGATCCTGCGCACCTTCCAGGAGGAGCTCTTCGGGCAGTACGACGACATCCTCGGCGGCGACCTCGACCCGCGGGCCAAGCTCGAGCAGGCCGTACTCGTCTCCTTCGAGGCGATCGACAAGCACCGCGACGAGGTGGCGATCTTCCAGAACGAGGCGGCCTACCTGCTCACGTTCGACCGGTTCGCCTACCTCGCCGACCGCAACCGGCAGTCCCAGCAGGTCTGGCTGACCCTGCTGCGCACCGGCGTCGACGCCGGGGTGCTGCGCGACGACCTCGACCTCGAGCTGACCTACCGCTTCATCCGCGACACCGTCTGGGTCGCCGTGTCCTGGTACCGGCCCGGCGGCCGGCGCACGCACACCGAGATCGCGCGGCAGTACCTGTCCATCCTGCTCGAAGGGATCGCCCGTGCCTGAGGCCTACATCGTCGACGCCGTCCGCACGCCGGTCGGCAAGCGCGGGGGAGCGCTGGCTGGCGTCCACTCCGCCGACCTCGGCGCGCACTCGATCGCCGCCCTGATGCGGCGTACCGGCGTGGACCCGGGCGCCGTGGACGACGTGATCCTCGGCTGCTGCGACACGATCGGCTCGCAGGCCGGAGACGTGGCCCGCACGGCGTGGCTGGTCGCGGGGCTGCCCGACCACGTGCCGGGCGTGACCATCGACCGCCAGTGCGGCTCGGCCCAGCAGGCGGTGCACTTCGCCGCCCAGGGCGTGCTCTCCGGCACCCAGGACCTCGTGGTCGCCGGAGGCGTGCAGAACATGAGCGCGATCCCGATCTCGTCCGCGATGCTCGTCGGCCAGCAGTACGGGTTCTCCACGCCGTTCGCCGAGTCGCCGGGCTGGCTCGCGAGGTACGGCGACCAGGAGGTCAGCCAGTTCCGCGCCGCGGAGCTGATCGCGGAGAAGTGGGGTCTCTCGCGCGAGGAGATGGAGTCGTTCGCGCTGGTCTCCCACGAGCGCGCGCGGGCGGCGATCGCGGAGGGGCGGTTCAAGGACGAGATCGAGCCGGTCACGCTGCCCGACGGGACCGTCGTCGACACGGACCAGTGCCCGCGCGACACGTCGCTCTCGAAGATGGCGGCGCTGTCGCCGCTGATCCCGGACGGGCGGATCACCGCCGCCGTGGCCTCCCAGATCTCCGACGCGTCGGTGGCGATGCTGATCGCGTCGGAGGCCGCCGTACGCGATCACGGGCTGACGCCGCGGGCGCGGATCCACCATCTCTCAGTGCGCGGGGACGACCCGGTCTGGATGCTCACCGGCCCGATCCGGGCGACCAGGCACGCGCTGGAGCGCAGCGGCCTGGCGATCGAGGACATCGACCTGTTCGAGTGCAACGAGGCCTTCGCGCCCGTGGTGCTGGCCTGGATGAAGGAGACCGGGGCCCCCCACCAGCGGGTCAACGTCAACGGCGGCGCGATCGCCCTGGGCCATCCGATCGGCGCCACCGGGGCGCGCCTGATGACGACGCTCCTCGGCGAACTGGAGCGCACCGGTGGCCGCTACGGGCTGCAGACCATGTGCGAGGGCGGCGGCCAGGCCAACGTCACGATCATCGAGCGACTCTGACGGGAGCGCCGTCCGGTGCCGCCGGGCGGCGGTGGCGCGGAAGACGGCCCAGCCGGCGGCGGTCGCGATCACGGCCGCCAGGAGGATGCCGACGACCGCGCGGTCGTGGCTGGCCCGGTCGGGGAAGGCGAGGCCGGCGACCAGGAGGGACACCGTGAACCCGATGCCCGACAGCGCCGCACCGCCCGCCACGTGTCCGAGGTCGACGCCGGACGGGAGGCTGCCGAGACGGCTGCGAACCCCCGCCCAGGTGGCGGCCAGGATGCCGACGAGCTTGCCGACGACGAGGGCGAGGGTCACGGCCCAGGTGAGCCGCGACGTGAGCGCGTCGGCCAGCACGCCGCCGCGGAGGTCCACACCCGCGTTGGCGAGCACGAACAGCGGCACGACCACGAGGTTGCCCCAGGGGTGCAGGCGCCGCTGCATGCGTTCGTTGACCGACACGGCGCGCACCAGCTCCCGGTGCGCGGACCTGCCGACGTCGACGTTCGGCGAGTCCCTGAAGGCCCGGAAGTGGTCCGCTGCGCGCGTGACGGCCGAGTGTCGCGGGCGGTGGGCGGCCACCAGCAGTCCGCCGAGCATCCCGGCGATGGAGGCGTGCAGGCCGGACTGCAGCGTCGCGAGCCACAGCCCCAGGCCGGCCAGGAGGTACGGCGCGGCCCGCCAGACGCCGTACCGGCTCAGCAGCCCGACCACGGTGGCGAAGACCGCGACGAGCACCAGGCCGACGGCGTCGAGGGAGTCGCTGTAGAAGACGCCGATGACGCCGACGGCGACGATGTCGTCGATGACGGTGAGGGTCAGGAGGAAGAGGCGCAGCTGGGTCGCCATCCGCGGCCCCACGATGGCCAGTGCGCCCAGCATCACGGCGGTGTCGGTGCCGATCACGACACCCCACGCGCCCTGCGCGTCGCCGGGTGCGAGCAGGACGTACAGGGCGGCGGGGACCACCAGGCCGCCGACGGCGGCGATCACCGGGATGGCGGCCCGGCGCGGCGTGGTGAGCGCGCCGATGGAGAACTCCCGGCGGACCTCCAGGCCGATCATGAAGAAGAACAGGGCCATCAGCCCGTCGTTCACCCACTGGCCGAGGGGCATCGACAGCCGCCAGTCGCCGACCGAGAACGAGGCGGGGGTCGACCACAGCGACAGGTAGGACCCCGACCATGGCGAGTTGGCCCAGGCCAGGGCGACGAGGACCGCCGTCAGCAGCAGCCCGGCACTGCCGGCCTCGGTGCGCAGGGCGCGTCGGGCTCGCGAGCCGATCCGCACCGCGACTCCTCCCGGGCTCACCGGTCGAGCCGCCCCAGGTCGACGCGCTCGTGGGCCGAGCGGGCAGCGGGCCGGAACGCGGCGTGCTGGTGGGCCGGCTCGTCGGGCGGCGGTACGTACACCGGCGCCGCGTGGGCGAGCGCCCGCACGATCGCGTCGAACGCCGACGACTCCTCCGGGGACTCGATCCAGCGTTCGGACGCCGCGATGAAGCCGGGCGAGCTGGCGAGCACGACGAACCCGATCACGATCAGGCCGGCGCCGAGGCTCGGCAGGTGGCCGACGACGGCCGCCGGGACGGCGGCGGCCAACACCGTCGCAGCAGTCCGCTGCGCCGGACCGCGGGCCGCCCACGCGGCCCCGGCGCCAGCGCCGAGCAGCAGCGCCGTACCGGCGATGGCGGGGTGGCGATCGAGGCCGAGCAGCACCCCGCGGGCCAGGAAGACGGCAACGGCGATCGTCCAGACGATCCGGTAGGCCCTCATCGCCGGCCTCCGGCCGGCTCGGACTCGTCGTCGAGCGTCACGGGGGCCGGTGTCGTCTCGTCCGGGCCGAGCAGGCCGGCGGCTGCGAGCGTGCCGACCGCGAGCAACAGGATGATCATCACCGCAGTCGCGATGAGCCAGATCAGGTGTCCGTTCTCGGACATGGGTCACTCTCCTTCGTGGTCGGCATCGACGTCGATGCGGTGTGGTGAAGGACGGCGCGCTCGGGACGGCGCGCTCGGAACTGCGCGCGATCACCAGTTGGGCGGCGGGTCGCTCGCGGGGAAGGAGTCGTAGCCCCAGATGTCGACGATGTCGTCGACCGGGACCGCGTGCTCCGCGGGTCGAATGTCGGTGAGCGCCATGCCTCTGCCCCCTTCGGTTCGTATGGCCTCTGGGTTGGTGACGTCTCAACCATAACAGTTGGGGTATTCAAACCAAAACGATTGGAGTACCCTCACCATCGTGACGAGTGCAGAAGCGCAGGAGGCGGCTGTCGCGCTGGAGCGGGCCGTGCCGATGCTGGTCCGGTGGTTCACCCGGAGCGACGTACGCCGGCGAATGCTCGCGGACAGGGACCCGGCGCTCTCGGCGACCGATGCGTGGTTGCTCGGCCGGATCACCGACGCCGGCCCGCTGCGCCTGTCGGAGCTCGCGGACTGGCAGGAGGTCGACCGGTCGACGATGAGCACCGAGATCCGGCGGCTGGAGGCCCTGGGCCTCGTCTCACGGGCGACGGACCCGCGGGACGGCCGTGCCGTCCTGGTGAAGGCCACCCGCACCGGCGCCGCCCGGCACCGGCGTACGAAGCGCACCGCCCGGACGGTCTATGCGGCGCTGCTCGCCGACTGGTCGGAGGAGGACCTGCGCCAGGCCGCCCACGTCGCCGCGCGGCTGGTCGAGACCTTCGAGCGCCGCAGCAGCGGGGGCGGTGCCGAGTAGCGTCGCGCCAGGCCTCGGACGCCACGACCAGTTCCACATTTCTCGCCCCGCGGCCTTGACTCAGGTGACGATCGTCACATAGAATCGAGCACATGTTCGATCTCGGGTCCGGTCTCGGCGCCACCTCGGTGGCGGCCTGGACGGGCGCGCTCGCCGAGACCGACCTCGACACCGACCCGGCCGCGATGGTCGAGGAGATCCGGGCGCTCGAGGAGCTCGCGTGTGCGGCCCGGGCGCGCCAGGCCCGGCTCGCGGCGGCGTTCGACGCGGCCGAGCAGGACCGTCAGGCGGCGGCCGGGACGCCGGCGGCGCAGCGGGGTCGCGGGGTGGCCGAGCAGGTCGCGCTGGCCCGCAGGGAGTCGCCGCACCGGGGCCGCCTGCACCTCTCCCTGGCCCGGGTGCTGCCCGAGCTGCCGCACACCGCCGAGGCGTTCCGGCGGGGCCTGGTCACCGAGTGGCGGGTGATGCAGATCGCCCGCGAGACCGCCTGCCTCGGGCGCGAGGAGCGCACGACGATCGACCGGGCGGTCGCGGGCGACCCGGAGGCGTTCGCGGCGTACGCCGACCGCACCGTGCTCGCCGAGGTCCGCAAGCTGGTGGCCCGCCTCGACCCGGCCGCGGTCGCCGAGCGGCGCCGCCGCGCGGAGAGCGAGCGGTGCGTCACGATCCGGCCCGCGCCCGACACGATGGTCTACCTCACCGCGCTGCTCCCGGTCGCCCAGGGCGTTGCCGCGTACGCCGCGCTGGCGGCCGAGGCCGACCGGGCACGCGCCGGCGGGGATCCGCGTGGTCGCGGGCAGGTCATGGCCGACACCCTGGTCGCGCGGGTGACCGGCGCCGGCGCCGGCTCCGATGGCCGGCCGGTGATCCCGATCTCCCTGGGGATGGTGATGACCGACCGGGCCGTGTTCGCGGGCGCCCACGACGACGCCGCCCTCGACGACTACGGCCCCATCCCCGCCGACCTGGCCCGCGCGCTGCTCTCAGGGGCCCTGGACCAGCAGACCCGCACCTGGGTGCGGCGCCTGTACCGCCACCCCGAGACCGGTGAGCTGGTCGCGATGGACTCGCGGAGCCGCCGCTTCCCGCGTCGGCTCGCCGTGTTCCTGCGCCACCGCGACCAGTGGTGCCGCACGCCCTGGTGCGGCGCCCCGATCCGCCACAGCGACCACGCCATCCGGGCCACCGACGGCGGCCCCACCGACACCGACGACGGGCAGGGCCTCTGCGAGTCCTGCAACTACGCCAAGGAGGCGGACGGCTGGCACCACCAGCCCCGCCCCGGCCCCGACGGGCACACGATCGAGATCACCACCCCGACGGGCCAACGCTACGAATCCCGCCCGCCCCCACTGCTCGGCCCTGCCCAGGCCGCGTTCCACCAGGTGGAGCCCGGCCGCTGGACGCGGATCGCGTGATGCTGGGGTGCGGCGTTGGCGGCGGTGCGACGCACTGCGACTGTTGTCAGTGGATGCTGGCCATCCGAGGGATTTGGTCGGTAATCTCGTCTCGTCAGACGGAGACATACACGCTCCGAACCGGGCCGAGCGACTTCAGCCGCGAACCCATCGTGCCGGGCTGGATATGAGCCAGCTGAGCATGCGCCCTGAGGAACGGTCGCGGTGCTCGATTGCTCGAAGAAGTCCTATCCAACCCAGTGGGTCGCGGAACGCGCCTTGCATGCGATTCAGGAGTCCTGCCGGTCACACGGTCGAAAGTATCCGACTGGGTCCTACTGGTGCGGCCTCTGCAAAGCCTGGCACCTGACCTCGAAGTCGAAAAGTCGAACTCCGAATTGGGTCAGAGAGAGACGATCTCCCGGCCGTGTGGGACAGGGATAGGCAGTCGGGGCGGAACGACGCGGGCGGCCGTGGCCCGCCGCACGCGACAACGCGAAGACTCGCCTGGCTGGGCGCCAGGCCCAACACGGCCTGCCATTGCGATTACGACGCCAGCCGCCCAATGGCATCTGGCGAAGGAACGACGTGTTCCCGAGGATCTAGGCCGTTGACAGGCGTTGTGTTGCGAATCGTCGCGACTGGATCAGCGACCTTCCGGCCACCCAGCTAGTGCTAGCCGGTCGCCCAACGTGACTGGACGTCGAACCAACCTCGATCCGGCCACCAGGCGATGACGCGGCTTGGTGTCAAGGGCCAGTAGGAACTGCCCAGTGGCGGACGTGAAACCTGCCCGCTGACGGCCACGAGAACTGCCCAGTGGTGGCCATGGGATCTGCCCAAGGGGGCTGGCGGCCACCACCGACCAGGTGCTCAGCTCAACGGGCTCACCCCCTGGCCGGCGAGCGCTTGGGTGAGCCGCACGGAGTCCCCGCTGGTCTGGCAGACGTGAGCGTGGTGAAGCAGTCTGTCGACGGTGGCCGTGGCCAGCGTCTTGGGCATCAGCTCGTCAAACCCGGATGGGTGCAGGTTCGAGCTGATCGCGACCGAGCGCTTCTCATACGCGGCGTCGACGAGCCGGTAGAGCCCCTCGGCTGCGTCGGCGGCCACCGGCAAGAGGCCGATGTCATCGACCACCACGACGTCTGCTCGCAGGACCCGGGCGATGGCCTTGGTGACGGTGTCGTCGGCACGGTGGCGGCGTAGCAGCACCCCGAGGTCCTCCAGGGTGAACCAGGCGACCTTCAACCCTTGCTCGACGGCATGTTGTCCGAGTGCCTCCAGCAGGAACGTCTTCCCGGTGCCCGACGGCCCGCACACCACGAGGTTCTCCCGCCGGTGGACCCATTCCAGGGTCCGGAGCGCCTGCTGGGTCGGCGCCGGGATCGAGGAGGCCTCGGGCTGCCAGGCGTCGAAGGTCTTCCCCGTCGGGAACCCCGCCGCGGCACGCCTGGTGGCCAAGGCGGATCGTTCCCGGCCGGCGACCTCCTCGGCGAACAGGGCCTTGAGGACCTCGGCCGGTTCCCAGCGTTGGGCCTTCGCGGTCGCAACGACCTCGGGGGCGTGACGACGGATGTGAGGCAGCCGCAGCCGGCGCAGCAACTCCTCCAAGTCCGCTGGCAGCGGCGGCGCTTGCGCTGTCCTGGCGGTCATCGGGTCACCTCGCTGTCGGCCTCGACCTGCTGGCCGACCTGCTGGCCGACCTGCTGGCCCAGTCGCGACCACGCGCTGGTGCCCTGGGTCAACGAGGAGTCCTCGCTGGCGCGGTGCTCACCGCCTGCGGGTCGGCGGGCGTGATGGTCCAGGATCGAGGCCAGGTCGGCCTCGGCGAACCGGCCGTGGACCGCGGCATGGCCGAGTGCCCAGTCGACCTCGACGGGGTCGAACAACTTGGCCAGCGCGAGCGCTTCGGACATCTTGACCCGCATCCGACCGGTGCCCGCCGCAGCGGCCTCGATCAGCCACAGCCGGGCACCCTCGCCCAGGTCGAGGAACTCCGACTCCGCCGGGTTCTTCGCGCGTGGTCGGCGATCCAGCGGCCCCGCTGGTTGCGGCGGGAAGTGGTCATCGTTGATCCGTGGTGTGCCGGGGGTGGCCCGGTGGTGGCGGGCAACCTCGACCGGACCGTCCTGGCCGACGTGGACGATGACGACCTGCTCGTCGCCCCCGCGGCCATGCACCCGCACCCACACCGTGGCGCCCAGCAGGGCGTGCGGGACCGAGTACTGGCCGGACTCGAACATCACCATCGGCGTGTTCGCCGGCACCACCCGGGTGGTACCGAACGCCACCGTGTGCGGCGTCATCGCCACCGGGTGCAGCCGGGTCCGTTCCTCGGCGAGCATCTCGATCGGCGGCCGCTTCGTGATCCGATGGTCGCGGGTGTTGACCTTGTGACAGAACTCCTCGCAGGCTGCCTCGAGCTCGGCGAACGAGCCGTACTCTTCTCGCAGGTTGGTGTCCTTGGGGACCAGATCGGCCTTGCTGATCTTCACCGACGACTCGGTGCCGCCCTTGGACGCCGGGTCCGCGGGAACACAGGTATGCACGACCACCGAGTAGTGCTCGGCGAACCCGACGAGCTGTGAGTTGCGGACCGGGATCCCGGCGATGTGCTCGACCGTGACGGTCTTCTCGTTGTCGGTCAGCACATAGGTCGGCACCCCACCCAGACGCCGGAACGTCTGGTCCAGAGCGGCGAACACCGACGGCATCGTCTTGTCACGCAGCGCGATCACCACCCGGAACCGCGACCACGCCAACCACGCGACGAACAGCACGGTCTTCACCCCGTCGACGACCGGACCGTCGCCGTAGTCGTACTGCAGCCACATCCCCGGCTCGGTGACCCACGGCCGGTGGACCCGCACATGTCCCGCGCGGTAGGCAGCCTTGACCTTCGCGACCGCACGGCGGGTGGTGCGCTCCGAACCGGTGTAGCCCAGCGCCACGAGCTTCTCGTGGGCCTTGTCGGCGCGGACCTTGCCCTTGGACCGCTCGACCCACTCCTCGACCTTGGGCAGGTACTCATCGATCAGCTGCGGCCGCACGGCCGCCTTGTCCAGCTCACCGGCACCAGCACGCCGCACGACGTAGCGCTTGACGGTGTGGTGGGAGCAGCCGGCCAGCTCCCCGGCATCACGCAACGACCCTGTCAGGTCGTAGGCATCCAAGATTTTCATGATCTCCTCGGCAGACTTCAACTCATCCCTTCCTCGGGAGCAATAGGGCGCATCAGCACCGCTCATCGCACCCGAGGAAGGGGCCTCAACCGCGGACCGCGGCAAGGCAGACAACGTCGTGTCGGGCAGATCCCATGACCGTCAGCGGGCAGAACTCATGTCCGCCACCGGGCAGCTTCGTGGCCGTCTCCGGGCAGCTTCTCGTGGCCGCCGACAGCTTGGAAACTCTGCGTCGTCGATCCAGAGGTGTGTCAGGCCGTCCGGAAGGTCTGGCGCCGGCAGGGGGACTTCGGATCCCAGGATCTCAAGTGCCTGGTGGACCGGCCATGGGTCGGCTCCGGTGACGCCGACATAGAGGTGGCTCTCGCCAGCGCCCTGGAGCTTCTCAACCTTTCCGCGGCACCGGTCGGACCTGAGGAACTCGCTTATCCAGGCGGCGCAGCCGTCCCAATCGATGGCTACAGGCCCACCGATCCCTTCGGGCAGTCCGTGGATCTTTCCTGGGCCGTCCTGCGGAGTCGGATTACAGGAGATCTCGGTCAGACCGAGGAGTGCGAGCTCGGCAATCTCCGGGAACAACTCCGGATGCAACGGGCTGACACGGGTGTGATCACCGCGCGCCTCGAGCTTTGAGAACGCGTCGACCAGTGTGCGCTCGAGCCCGACTCGTCGCGCCAGCGGAGTGACCGTCACCCACCACGTCCCACGGAGCTCCTTCCTCTCGAATTCGAGTTCTCCATTACTGAAGGCACGGAGCTGCTGGGCTCGGGCACCGTCGGTTGTCGTAACGACCTCTCCAACACCGACGATGCGGCCGAGGTCCTCCATCCTTAGATCGGGCGTTCGGGGGGAACGGTTGTCGTCCTGGATGAAGGTGTGCAGGCCAGTCGCTCGAGCGACAACTCGGGCAGCGCGACCCTCGAAGTCGCCGTACGGGCCAGCCGCGTCTCGCGTCACCATCGCCCGGCTACGAAGATCGGTCGGGTAACCAGGTACGTAGTCATGCGCCACGAGCACACGATCGCAGAAGGTTGAACGTTGCCAAGGTCGCCTGGATCTCAACGCTGCACCTCGGCGAGATTGTTCGACAGGTCGCTAGTCGCTGGTCAGAATCCGCAACTGTGCTGAGCTCGTCTCGCGTACGTAGGTCTTCGTTGCGGCTAGGAGTTCGAGCTGGGGCGCGCTCGCGCGACTCTGGCTGAGTCCAGGCTGAGCCAGAACGATCTCCATGATGACGTGAAGCGAGGGGACGTTCCCTAGGAGCCGAAGCAAGTCGGTGGCGGCGCCTGTTTCAAAGCCACTCGGCCTGCCTTGGCTGACCCGCCGCCGTTCTCGTGCCAACAGCTTCCGAATCATGTTCTCGGGATGTCTCCGCCAAGCTGAACTCTTCTGCGCCTGGCCGCACAACTCATAGAGATCCGAGAGCCGGGCCCCGACGGTCCCGCCGTGCGCGAACTTGCAATGGACGAGGACGACTCGAAGGGTGTCATCTTCGACGCGAAGCGCGACTAGGTCGGCAATCTCGCCTTTGCCGTCGTCGTCGATCAGGAGGTCCCAGTCTTGGGTCTGGAGCAGTTCAAGCGAGCGACCTTGAACAGTGCCTGGGACCTTCAGGTCTCCCCGAGACTCCTTGTTCAGATCGACGCCGCTCCATGAGATTGGCGTCATCTCGCTTCGATCAAGCGGATCGATGTCCCGATTGGGTCGATACAGGACTCCTGGTGGAGAGACGACACCGTCGCCGCCCAGAAGCACAATGGGGCAATGCCGTGTGAGGAACTCGGATCCAGGTACAGAAGTGCGACTTGTGGAGAACGCCGCCTCTGTCGATACAGCGCGAGCGCGCATCCCGTCCGAGTCGAGGACTATGTCGTAATCCACTGCGTGCTCTTCAGCGGCCAACGTGATTCGGACGCATCCCTCGTCCGACAGTTCGGGGGCGACGCTAAGTTCGACCTCGCTTAGGGGAACGTCTGCGCCTCCGATGCGGATCTTGAGTGATGCCGGAGGCGAGAGGAGCAGTTCGGTTGGCCACTCGGCTCCGAGCGGCACACTGTCCGGCCATGCATCCAGAATCAATGGCCTGATGAAGTTGCGCTTCACCGCCACCACGTCGATGGACTCGTCAAGAAGGCGCTTGCCGAGGGCCTGACACCATTCGACCCAGTCGAGGAGCGTTCGGGCGATGAGATAGCTCCACACCCGACCCTTCAAGCTGACTCCGACCGTGATCCGTTCCCCGTCGCGGAACCCTGCGGCGAACAGATTGGTCTGGACCTTGGTCGCCTCCTCAGCCGCCGGGAACCCGTCGGTGACGTCAGCGCCGACATACATCGAGAATCGACGTGCGCGACTGTAGATGTCGAGCACGCTGAAGCGCCCCAGGTTTGATGCCGCATCCTTTTGAGTTGGAAGGATGCGAACCATGCCGAAGAAGATCGATCCCGCAGTCAAGGAGCGGTGCGTGCGGCAGGTGCTGGAGCACCTGCCGGAGTACCCGTCGCTGACCGCGGCCGCCGAGTCCGTCGCACGCCGCGAAGGCCTCGGGAAGGAGACCGTGCGCCGGTGGGTCGTCCAGGCCCAGATCGACGGCGGCCAGCGCCAGGGCGCAACCAGCGAGGAGCTCGCTGAGATCAAGGAGCTCAAAGCCAAGGTCCGTCGGCTCGAGGAAGACAACGAGATCCTCCGCCGGGCCTCAATTTTCTTCGCGGGGGAACTCGACCCCCGCAATCGCTGATCGTCGCGTTCATCGACGAGCTGCGGGCCGAGGGCCACGCGGTCGAGTCGATCTGCCGGGTCCTGCGCGAGCAGGGCTGCCAGATCGCCGCGCGGACCTACCGCGACTGGGCACAAGCCAACTGCCTTGTCGCAGCCCGGACGATCACCGACGCTCAGGTCACCAACCAGGTCCGTGACCTGGCCTGGACCGTCGACCACGAAGGGGTGCGCCGGATGACACCCGAGGGGCTCTACGGGCGTCGGAAGATGACCGCGCTGGTGCAGCGCACGTCGCCCGAGGCATCGCCCGGCAGCGTGGACCGGGCGATGAGAACCCTGTCCCTGCAAGGGGTTCGGCGTTCGAAGGGGATCCGGACCACGATCCCGGCCAAGGACGGCAAGCGAGCCGGTGACCTGCTGGATCGCGACTTCACCGCCGAAGCGCCGAACAGGACCTGGGTCATGGACTTCACCTACGTGAGAACCTGGGCCGGGTTCGTCTACGTCGCGTTCATCCTCGACGTGTTCGCCCAGAAGATCGTCGCCTGGAACGTCGCGCCCACCAAGGCCGTCGAGTTGGTCGACGTCCCGCTGCGAATGGCGTTGTGGCAACGCGACCGCGAGGGCCACCCGATCGTGCCCGGCGAACTGATCGGCCACGCCGACGCCGGATCGCAATACACCTCGATCACCTTCACCGAACACCTCGCCGAGGAAGGCATCCGGCCCTCGATCGGGACGGTTGCCGATGCCTATGACAACGCCCTGATGGAGTGCGTGATCGGGCTCTACAAGACCGAGTGCATCCGCACCACGGTCTTCCACGCCGGCCCCTACCGGACCATCGGCGACGTCGAGTACGCCACCGCCGGCTGGGTCGACTGGTACAACAACAGGCGCCTGCACGGCTCGCTTGGGATGATGACCCCAGTGGAGTTCGAGCAGGCCCACTACGCGACTCTCAACCGAGAGCCGCAACCCGCATAGGAGCGGCACAGAACCTGAGGCGCTTCAGTCTCCGGAACGGCAGAGGAGATCAAGCGCGCGCACGGGGCCGGCAAACCGGTTCATGTCTGGTTCTCGAACGAGCCTATTCCGCGGGACGCAGATCTGAAGCAGCTCGCTGCCTTGGAGAAGTTTCGCACCGAGTTGCAGAAGATTGGCCTCCTCGGCGGCTACGCGAACCCCGACGATCTCGCTTACCAGGTGCGTCAGGCGATCGAGCACGACCTACGGCAGCTTTCCCTCGGGGCTGTCAAGGGCCCGAAGGCCAAGGCTGGGGCCGTCATCCGGTCACGGTTCCACTACGAACGGAATCCCAACGGGTTCACCAACCAGGGAAAGCAGAAATGGAGCACGATCAGCCGCCTCGTGGTCGCCAACGATGGTGACGCGACGGCTGAGGGGCTTACTGTCTCGGTCTCGAAGCCGGATGGGGCGGACGAGGGCGCTGGCTTCAGGTGGGGAGCATCCGCTCCGGACACTCCATTCGACTTACTCCCCGGCGCCAACCGCGAGTGGCCCTTCCTGCCGGTGGGGCTCGACTCCGTAGTTATTCACAGTGAATGGGTTGAGGCTGGCAAGGCGCACTCCGAGGACCAGATGATCACGGTCTAACAGGCTCGCTATTGGGTGCGGTCTCATCTTGGCGAGGACTATCCCGCGCCCGCGGGCCTATTGGATTGGCCTCACAACACGGGTTCCTGAAAGGGTGCGCCACGCGCTTCCTCGGTCGGAGCCAAGATCATCACCGCTGGTCGAAAATCTTCATCTCGGCGTTAGCGCGGTCAAGACGCTGATTGAAGGTTGCCAGATCCATCTTGATCCAGAACTTGTCCGGCTCAGCGAGGTAGCCGAGAGACTTGCAGAACGTGTTCATCATCGAGATGCCACTTGTCGCCGTCTGGGCTGACTCCTTACCGGGCCACGCGCTGCTGGCGTCCGGAACCTCGGCGAGTAGCCCGAGCAGCTCCACCCAAGCGGGCGCGACCAGCTCGGACCAATTCGCCTGACCGTGCGTCGAAAGGTTGGCAGGGTCGAACGGGTGACCGTGGAGATGGCGAGCCGCCATGCACCCGAGAGTCTTGGTGTGGTTCGACATTGCCGCAAGGACGTCGCTCCGCAACCGAGCAACGTCCAGGTGCTTCTGATACTCGAAGTTCGCGCCGATGGAGGCGATGTTCAGCCCGGTCAGTGTGCCCTCGTACTCGAAGTCAGTGTGGCTGTTCTC
This sequence comes from Nocardioides sp. JS614, assembly GCF_000015265.1. Lineage (NCBI taxonomy): Bacteria > Bacillati > Actinomycetota > Actinomycetes > Propionibacteriales > Nocardioidaceae > Nocardioides > Nocardioides sp. JS614. The sequence goes on along the minus strand of NC_008699.1, from coordinate 2,923,131 downwards.
GACGGAGTACCCCGCGGCGAAGACTGCGGCCTCGCATCGGTACTCGTCCACGCAGACAGCGAACATGGACGCGACGGTGAAGTCCCACGGGTCGTCGAGAATTTCGTCGAGCAGCTCGTATGGCTCCTCCGCACGCCGCATGATCTGCAGGTGCCCCGACTCATGAGCCAGCACCCGCTCCAGCACTCCTAGTGATTTGGTCGCCATGACCTCCCAGTTCACGATGACAACGACGTCCCCGTCGGTCGTCGTGACCGTTCGCGCCGCCACGTCACCGCCACCGCGGTCCGCGTGGTAGTCCGACTCGCCGGTCAGGCGCTGCACGGTAGGGACGAACAGGTTGGTGACCACAACGAGCGCGTCTGGCGCACCCATCACGGTGTGGCCCTTTGTGATGGCGTCCTCAGCGGCGGCGGGCAGGCGCTCGATTGCGCTGGCTATTGGCACGCCGCTCACGGTAAGCGACGACACCGACCCCGCAGGACCAGTTGCGACCCGGCGGCTAGTCAGCTGAGCGTGCCCAGCAGAGGGGCTCCATCCAGCAGCAAGTGGAGCGAGGCGCATCCGTTCCTTCAGGCGCACAAGCGCACGGGCATCAAGGTGCGACCGCGTTCGCGGGAGAGAGGCTGCGTCCTAATGGGCGGAAAGCCCGTCACGGCAGGCCACGCGCGGGATCTCCGACCGCAGGTTCACGCAGCGTCCGAAGTCAAGCAGTGCGAACGAGCGCGCTCAGCGGAACACCAAGAAGAACCCGACGATCCCGGGCACCAGGCCGAGCAGCAGCCAGGGGGAGAGGAACTTCTTCTGGTGGATCACCCGGAACACGGTGACGGCGATGATGCCGAACGCGCCGGCCAGGATGTTCAGGCCGACCTGGGCGCCGGGGCGGGACTCGTCGACGGTCAGGGCGGCGATCACCAGGCCGGCGGCGAGGTGACCGATGGTGGTGGCGGCGAGGACGGAGAGCACCCACCGCTGCACCGGCTCGAGGGCCATCACGCCCGGGCCGGTCGGCCGGATGACCTCGCGGCGCAGGTTGTCGGGGTCCATCAGGTGCCGGGGGCGCTTCCGGACTTGCTGCTCGCTCACGACCACCATTGTCCCCGGATCCTCGACGGGCGCGTCACGCGGGCACGGGCGTGGGACGCCGGGCGAACACCAGCGCGCCGAGGAGGACGACGTACCCGACCAGCGCGATCGCCGCGCCGGCCAGCGCGATGGTGAAGCTCAGGTCGAACAGCCCGTCGGAGTAGCCGAACAGCTGGGTGAGCAGCGAGAGCCGGCTGTCGTCGGTGTCGCCGAAGTCCGGCATGAACGCGCCGACCACGAACAGCCCGGCCCAGGTGACGACCTGGGCGGAGGCCTGGAGCCCGGTGAGCGCGCGCGGCCGGCCGTCCTGGGTGTAGGCGAGGATCGTGGTGACCAGCAGCGCGACCAGGACCACGGGGACCACCGAGACCAGGAAGATCAGGAAGAACCACCCGCCGACGCCGAACACGATCCGGCCGATCCAGACCCAGGCGACCAGCACCAGGTTGACGGGGATCATCCACAGCAGGGTGGTGCGGCCCAGGGTGCTCACGAACGCACAGGCTAGGGCACCAGCCACCACGGACTGGTGTAGGCCACGCCGAGGTCGTTGCAGGCATGTCCGTCGGGTCCGGGCGTGGCGTTGGGCTGGCTCGGGTCGGCGACCCGCAGCAGCACCCAGTCGCCGTCCGCGACGTCGAGGGGTACGGCGAAGTCCACGACGGGACCGACCCGGAACTCCTCGACGTGGGTGACGGTGGGCGCGTCCGTGCCGGGCCGCAGCACCTGCACGGTCAGCGGCCGCCCGATCCACGAGGTGTCGCGCGCCAGGTCCAGCCGGAACCGCACCGTCCCGGCCCGCAGCGGCAGCTCCGACCCCATCCGCCGCACGGTGCCGGCGGGCGTCGCCGCGGTCGCATCGACGCGCAGCCCCGACGTACGGGTCGCGAAGAACCGCCGGGCCCGCATCGCCTCCTTCACGCCGGCCCGCGAGTGCTCGCGGACCCACAGGCCGGTGCGGCCCTTGCCCTCCGGGTGGCCCCAGTCGGTGCCGTGCTCGTCGGTGACCCCGGTGATGCCGGTGCGCCAGCCCGCGTTGAGGCAGGCGACCAGGGGAGACGACCTGTCGTCGGCCCAGCCCTCGAACAGGAAGTCGTCGCGGCGGTTGAACATCTCCAGGGACACGACCTGGTCGCGGACCCGCTCGTCGTAGGTGAACTCCTGGAAGCGCCCCGGCTCGCGGCCCGGGTGGTTGAACCCGGCCAGCCCGTCCGCGCCGCCGTCCAGGACCAGTCCCGGCTCGCGCCGCAGCCACTCCAGCAGCGGCTGCATCAGCCCGGCCTGGACGACATCGGTGTAGTGCTCGGTGAACCAGACGTTCACGTGGCCCAGCAGCGGCTCGGACCACTCGAAGCCGCGGATCGCGGTGAAGGCACCGTCCTGGTTCGCGGCGTCGGCGTACTCCTGCGTCCGCGCCCAGCCGCCGGGCGTGAGCCCGCCGAGCTGGGTGTACTCCGGCGGCAGGATCCCGGTCAGCGCGTCGCCGAGCACGTTGTCGGACAGCGTCGCGTGGTCGGTCAGCGCGGCGACGTCGAGCCCGGCGGCGCGCATCGAGTCGAACGCCAGCCCCGGGTCGCCGTCGCCATCGGAGAGCAGCGTGTGGTTGTGCAGGTCGGCGTGCACGAGGCGGGTCCCTCGGCCGAGCCGCGACGTGCGGGCGGCACCCGTGCCCGCGATCGCCCCCGTGGCGGTGCCGACCGACGAGGCCAGCAGCAGGCCCGCGCCCGCCGCGATCGTCGCTCGCCGGGTGAGCGGTCGGGAGGGCAGCGTCGCGTGGTGGTGGCCGTCGCACATGCCCGGCCCAACGCCCGCCGCGCCCCGGGGTGACGGTCGGTCGGGCGAACGAAGGGTGAACTCCGGCCCCTGTAGGCTGCCCGGCGTTCGGCGGATCGGCGACAGGGGGTGCAGATGATCGGGCTTCCGGCCCACGGCTTCGTGCTGCTGTCGATGCCCAAGTGCGCCTCGACCTCGCTGGTGCGCTCGCTGCAGGGCCACGCGGAGCTGCTGCTGCGGATCAACCCGCGGCTCAAGCACATGAACTGCCGGTCCTTCCACACCCTGATCGTCCCGGTGCTGCGCAACGCGGGCTACGAGCGCGAGGACTACGAGCTGGTCTCGCTGTTCCGCGAGCCGACCGCCTGGCTGGAGTCGTGGTGGCGCTACCGTCAGCGGCCCGCGCTTGCCCAGGAGGACGCCGCGAAGTACACCGGCGACCTGAGCTTCGAGGAGTTCGTCGGGCGGTACGTCGATGGCGATCCCCGGCCCGGCACGCTCCGCGGCCGCCCGGCCCGGTTCGTCGCGCTGAGCGACCAGCTCGACCTCGGGGTCGACCGGCTGTTCGCGCTCGAGCAGCCCGACGTGTGGCAGACCTGGATCGGCGCCAAGGTCGGCGGCGGCATCGACGTACGCACCGACAACAAGTCGACCGTGCGCCCCGAGCCGGAGCTCAGCCGCACGATGCGGGCGCGGCTCGACGCGTTCTTCGCCCCGGAGTACGCCATCTACGAGGAGCTGCGCACGACCGGCGAGTGGGCGCCGCCCCGCGGGCTCGTGCCTGGCCGCTAGGGCGAGAGCACGTACGTCGCCGCCCGGCGCAGCTCGTCCGCGGCGCGCGTGACCACCCGGTCGATCAGCTCCTCGCAGGTCGGCAGGTCGTCGATCAGGCCGACCACCTGACCGCTGGCCAGGACTCCCGCGGACGTGTCGCCCTCGACCAGGCCGGCGCGCAGCATCGTCGGGGTGTTCGCGGCGAGCGCCACCTGGCCCAGGGTGCGGCCCTGGGCCTTGCGCATCGCCCGGCCGTCCTTGAGCAGGGCCGGCCAGCTCATCCCGCTGGACCGCTTGAACTCCAGCGTGCGCCGCATCGTCGGCCCCAGCCGGCGCACGGCGCTGGTCTCCTCGAGCTCGGCGACCAGGTCGGTGCGCAGCATCCGGTGCGGCATGCCGTCGACCTTCGTGGTCACGACCGTGTCGGTCAGGCCGCGCTCGAGGTAGAGCCGCTTCACGGCGTCGGGGACGGCCGAGTCCTGCGTGAGCAGGAACCGGGTGCCCATGCCGATCGCCGCCGCGCCGTACGACAGCGCGGCCGCGAGGCCGCGGCCGTCGAAGAAGCCGCCGGCGGCGACGACGGGGATGTCCACCCCGGAGTCGTGCAGGGCGTCCAGAACAGTCGGCAGCAGGAGGGTGGTCGGCACCGGGCCGGTGTGGCCGCCGCCCTCGCCGCCCTGCACCATCACCGCGTCCGCGCCCCATGACGCGACCTTGACCGCGTGCTTGGCCGCGCCGATCGAGGGCATCACGACGACGCCGTGCTCCTTGAGCATGGCGATCAGCTCGGGCTTCGGTGCCAGCGCGAACGACGCGACCTTGACGCCGTGCTCGATGAGCAGCCGGCAGCGGTCGGGTGCGTCGGCGGCATCGGCCCTGAGGTTCACGCCGAACGGCGCGCCGGTGCGGCCCTGGACCTCGAGGATCGCCCGCTCCAGCTCGGGCATCGTCATCGTGGCGCTGGCCAGGATGCCGAGGCCGCCCGCGTCGGCCGTGCCGCTGACCAGGCGCGGCCCGGAGACCCAGCCCATGCCGGTCTGCACGACCGGGTGCCGGACGCCGACCAGGTCGGTGAACGGGGTGCGGATCAGCTGCTCAATCACGCCCGCCTGCTTCCTGGGGGACCTCCTTGAACCGCAGCCCCTGGGGGTCGAGCACCTCGCGGATCAGGACCTCCTCCTCCGTCGAGGGCTCGCGGGTCGTCGGCACGTCGGCTCCGCCGGACAGCTCGAAGCCGGTCGCCTCGCGCACCTCGTCGACGCGCACGCCGGGATGCACGCTGAGCAGCCGCACGGTGTCGCCGTCGCCCTGCACGTCGAAGACGCCGAGGTTGGTGACGATGCGGTGGATGTCGTTGTAGCGCGCCGCCGCCGGGCCGGCCTCCTTGGCGAGCTGCGGCCCGACGCCGGAGACGATGTCGACGCGCTCGACGAAGACCCGGGGGGAGTGCCGCGGCACCCAGTACGACGTGCGGTTGTTGACGGTGTTGCCGGGCGCCCCGCGGCTCCCGAGCAGCTGGCGCTTCGGCCGCGCCCAGTCGCCGATGGCAGAGATGTTCTGGTTGCCGTGCCGGTCGATCTGCGTCGCGCCCATCATCACGTGCCGCTTGCCGTGGGCGACCACGTCGAAGACCTTGCCGAACGGGATCCACCCCTCCACCACGTCCGCGACCGCGTTCAGCGGCGGGACGCCGGCGAGGAACAGCGACTCGCCGTCGGAGATCACCAGGTCGGGGTTGCTGGTCAGCTTGGCCAGCCGGACGCCGAGCATCGGCAGCAGCCCCATCGGGCTGGCGAAGAGCTCGCCGTCGTCCCGGAACGCGTCCGCGATCGCCGCGGCACACACATCCGCCCTGGTCGCGCTCACGCCTGCTCCTCCCCGAACGCGCGCACAGCCGCCTGGTACGCCGCCTCGTCGCCCGTGAGGAAGCGGTCGTGGAACGCCGTCCAGTCCTCGTCCGACCCGCCGGCGGCCGCGGCGTACGCCTTCTGGAACCGCTCGTCGCGCTCGTAGTCGGGCGTGCAGGTGGTGAAGTGCGCGCCGTTCGGGGCCTCGACCACGCCGCTGACCATCATCCGGCTCAGCAGCAACCGCTGGACGGCGGTGTCGACGGTGAGACCGGCGGTGTCGACGACCTGCTCGACGGAGACGTAGGCGCGCTCGGCGGCCATGCAGAACAGGTCGTCGAAGTACGGGTCGGGTCCGAGGTAGGTCGCGTTGCCGTGCCGGTCGGCCCGGTTGAGGTGGACGAGCGCGACGTCGAGGCGCAGCGCCGGTACGGCGACCAGCTCCTCGTGGTCGTCGTACGGGCTCGTCACCGTCTTGATCCACGGCTGGTTGACCAGCACGTCGGAGCCGAGGCCGGCGCGCATCGGCAGGAACGGCAGCCGCTGCGCCGCGGCCCGCAGGGCGGTCTGGAACATGCCCTCGTCGAGCTCGACGAGCTCGGGGATCGCGCCCTCCTGGCGGGCCTTCGAGAAGTTCGGCTCCAGCGGGATCGAGTCGAGGCTGACGAACGCGAAGACCAGCTTGCGGATCTTGCCGGCGCGGGCGAGCAGCCCGACGTCCGCACCGCCCCAGCTGACGATCGTGAGGTCCGCCAGGTCGCTGCGCAGGATCGCCCGCACGAGCGCCATCGGCTTGCGGCGCGCGCCCCAGCCGCCGATGCCGATCGTCATCCCGTCGCGCAGCTCTCCGACGACCTCGTCGATCGTCATCTGCTTGTCGCGTGGTCCCGTGGTCACCGTGCCTCCGTGGATCGAGCCCGTCGAGATCCCTTGTCGGTCCCCGCGAAGGCGTCTCGCAGCTCGTCGCTCACGCCGGCCAGGTTCAGCTCGAAGGTGAACCCCTGCTCGAACCGGTAGCTCCGGTTCACGTCGACCGGGTCGATGCCGTTGAGCGCCTCCTTGGCGGCCCGGATCACCCGGGTGTCCTTGGCGGCGATCTCGCCGGCGACCTTCAGCGCGGCGTCGTCGAGCTGGTCGCGGGGGACGGTCTCGAGCACCGAGCCGAACTGGACGAGCGCCGTGGCCGGGATGGTCCGCGCGGTGAAGTAGAGGGTGCGCATCAGGTGCTGCGGCACCAGCCGGGCCAGGTGGGTGGCCGCGCCGAGCGCGCCCTGGTCGACCTCCGGTACGCCGAAGTACGCATCGTCGCTGGCGATCACGCAGTCGGCGTTGCCGACCAGCCCGACGCCGCCGCCGAGGCAGAAGCCGTGGACCGCGGCGACGACCGGCACGGCGCACTCGTAGACCGCCTTGAACGCCGCGAAGCAGCCCCGGTTGGCGCCGATCAGGGCCTCGAAGCCGCCGGTGTGCTGCATCTCCTTGATGTCGACGCCGGCGTTGAAGCCGCGGCCCTCCGCACGGAGCACGACGACCTTGGTGTCGAGGTCGCCGGCCGCCGCGTCCAGGGCGGCGGCGACGTCGTACCAACCCTGCACGGTCAGCGCGTTGACCGGGGGCGCGTCCATCGTCACCACCCGGATGCCGTCGTCGCGGAGGTCCGAAGTGATCGCCATGGCACCCAACCTAACACTTGCTTGGTATGCTCGTCCCATGTCGCTGGCCGTGGACCTCACCGGACGCGTCGCGCTCGTCACGGGCGGGACGCGCGGCATCGGGCTCGGCATCACCCGGTCGCTGCTCGCCGCCGGCGCCTCGGTCGTCACCTGCTCGCGCTCGGACGTCGAGCCGGTGCCGGGGACGACACACCGGGCCTGCGACGTGCGCGACGCCGACGCGGTGCAGGCGCTCGTCGCGTCCGTGGCCGAGTCGCACGGCCGGCTCGACGTACTGGTCAACAACGCCGGGGGAGCGCCCGCGAGCGACGCGGCGACCGCGTCGCCGCGGTTCCACGAGAAGATCGTCGGGCTCAACCTGCTCGCGCCGCTGGTGTGCGCGCAGGCCGCGAACGCCGTGATGCAGCAGCAGGACGCGGGCGGGGTGATCGTCAACATCTCCTCGGTCTCCGCGAACCGCCCGGCGCCGACGATCGCGGCGTACGGCGCGGCCAAGGCCGGCCTCGACTCGCTCACCGCCTCGCTCGCGATGGAGTGGGCGCCCAAGGTACGCGTGAACGCGATCGACGTGGGGCTGTGCCGGACCGAGCAGACCGGCGACCACTACGGGGACGACGTCTCGGTAGCCGCGATCGAGCAGACGATCCCGCTCGGCCGGATGGCGGACCCGATCGAGGTCGGGAACGTCGCGGCGTTCCTGGCCAGCGACCTGGCGTCGTACGTGTCCGGGGCGAGCCTCGCCTGCCACGGCGGGGGAGAGCCACCCGCCTTCCTCGTCGTCTCGAACATCGTCTCGAAGGGGCCGTGATGTCGTCATTGTTGGAAGGTCGGGTCGCGATCGTGACCGGCGCGGGCCGCGGCATCGGCCGCGCGCACGCACTCGAGCTCGCCCGGCACGGCGCCGCCGTGGTCGTGAACGACTACGGCGTCTCGTTGGCGGGTGAGGAGTCCGGTGAGACCCCGGCCGAGTCGGTCGTCGCCGAGATCGAGGCCGCCGGTGGCCGGGCGGTGGTCAACACCGCCGACGTCGCGGACTTCGACCAGGCCGCGGCGATGGTCCAGCAGGCGGTCTCGACGTACGGCGGGCTCGACGTCTTGGTGAACAACGCCGGGTTCGTGCGCGACCGGATGCTGGTGAACACGGCCGAGGAGGAGTGGGACGCGGTGATCCGGGTGCACCTCAAGGGGCACTTCGCGCCGCTGCGCCACGCCGGCGCCTACTGGCGGGCGGAGGCGAAGGCGGGGCGGCCGCGTGCGGCCCGGGTCATCAACACCTCGTCCGGAGCCGGCCTCCAGGGCTCGGTCGGCCAGGCGACGTACTCCGCGGCCAAGGCGGGCATCGCCGGGCTCACCCTGGTCGCCGCCCAGGAGCTCGGCAGGTACGGCGTGACCGTCAACGCGATCGCCCCGGTGGCGCGGACCCGGATGACCGAGGGCGCGTTCGACACCTCGGCGATGGCGATGCCCGAGGACAACTCGCCCATCGTCGCGTGGCTGGCGTCGGCCGACGCCGGCGACGTCACCGGGCGGGTGATCGAGATCGACGGCTCGACCATCACCGTCGAGACCGGCTGGGCCCACGGCCCCAAGAACGACCTCGGCCGCAGGTGGGAGGCGGCCGAGGTCGGCCCGGCGGTGCGTGCCCTTCTCGCCGCCGCGCCCGCCCCGGAGCCGGTGTACGGGGCGTAGGCGCCGGTTTCACTGGCCAAGCCGCAACGCCGCCCGACCCCTCAGATCCGCTCGAGGACCGTCCCGGTCGCCATGGCCCCACCGGCACACATGGTGATCAGGGCGGTGCTGGCGTCGCGGCGCTCGAGCTCGTGGAGGGCGGTCGTGATCAGCCGGGTGCCCGTGGAGCCGACGGGGTGGCCGAGGGCGATCGCGCCGCCGTTGACGTTGACCCGGTCGAGGTCGACGCGGTGCTGGCCGGCCCAGGACAGCACGACGGAGGCGAACGCCTCGTTGACCTCGAAGAGGTCGAAGTCGGAGATCGACATCCCGGTCCGGTCGAGGACCCGCTGGGTGGCGTCGATCGGGCCGTCGAGGTGGTAGTAGGGGTCCGAGCCGACCAGGCAGTGCGTGACGATCCGCGCCCGTGGCGTCAGGCCCAGGGCACGCGCCCGGTCGGAGTCCATGATCAGGACCGCCGAGGCGCCGTCGGAGATCTGCGAGGAGGTGCCGGCCGTGTGCAGTCCGTCGGGGAGCACCGAACGCAGGCCCGCCAGCCCCTCGAGCGTGGTGTCGCGCAGCCCCTGGTCGGTGTCGACGAGCCGGGTCTCCCCGGTGGGCGAGCCGCCCTCGTCGAGCACCGGCGCCGCGTCGTACGGCGCGATCTCCCGCTTGAACCGCCCCTCGTCGACCGCCACCCGGGCCTTCTGCTGGGAGGCGAGGCCGAACGCATCGAGGTCGGCGCGGGTGATGCCGCGGTTGCGGGCGATCCGGTCGGCCGCCTCGAACTGGTTCGGCATGTCGATCGTCCAGTCGTCCGGGCGCGGGTCGCCGAGCCCGGGCGGGACGTTGGCGCCCAGCGGGATCCGCGACATCGCCTCGACCCCGCACGCGACGCCGACCTCGATGGTGCCCGCCGCGACCATGTCGTGGACCAGGTGGGCGGACTGCTGGCCGGACCCGCACTGCGCGTCGATCGCGGTCGCCCCCGTGTGCTGGGCGAGCCCGGCGTGCAGCCAGGCCCGGCGCACCATGTCGTTGGACTGCTCGCCGGCCTGGGTCACGCAGCCGCCCACCACCTGCTCGACCAGCTCGGAGTCGATCCCGGCCCGCGCGAGCACCTGGCGCTGCGCGAACCCGAGGAGTACGGCGGGGTGCACGCCGGCGAGCCAGCCCTTGCGCTTGCCGAGCGGGGTGCGGACGGCGTCGACGATCACTGGGGTGCCCATGGGACAAAACTAGAACACGTTCTTGTCCTGGACAACCTTCCCCTGCGTACCTTCGGTATGTAGTCTCTGTCACTAGAACGTGTTACAGCCAGCCAGCTGAGGGAGCTCCAGTGACCGCATCCGACGTCCTCCCCGAGGGTTTCGACTTCACCGACCCGGACCTGATCCAGCGCGCGATCCCGCACGACGAGTTCCGCGCCGCGCGCCGGCACGCGCCGATCACCTGGATCGAACAGCCGTGGGAGCCGCGCAGCGGCTTCGCCGAGGAGGCCGGCACCGGCTACTACGCGGTCACCCGCCACGAGGACGTCGCCGCGATCTCGAAGGACAGCAAGAACTGGTCGACGTACGAGAACGGCGCGATCATCCGGTTCCCCGGGGAGATGGCGCGCGAGCAGGTCGAGCTCCAGCGGGTGATCCTGATCAACCAGGACCCGCCCGAGCACACCGCGACCCGCGGGATCGTCTCGCGCGGCTTCACGCCGCGCTCGATCGCCGAGCTCGAGGACACCATGGTCCAGCGGGCCACGACGATCATGAAGGAGGCCGTCGCGCGCGGCACCGGCAACTTCGTCGAGGAGGTCGCTGCGGAGCTCCCGCTGCAGGCGATCGCCGACCTGATCGGCGTGCCGCAGGAGGACCGGCACAAGCTCTTCGAGTGGTCCAACCAGATGCTCGCAGGCGAGGACCCGGACTACGCCGGCGAGAACGAGGTCGCCGCGGCCGAGATCCTCGGCTACTCGATGATGCTGGCCGCGGACCGGCAGGCCAACCCCCGCGACGACCTGATCACCAAGCTGATCAACGCCCACAAGGGTGAGCGCGGCCTGACCGACGACGAGTTCGGCTACTTCGTGATCCTGCTGGCGGTCGCCGGCAACGAGACCACCCGCAACGCGATCACCCACGGCATGAACGCCTTCCTCGACAACCCCGAGCAGTGGGAGATCTGGAAGAACGACCGGCCGGCCACGATGGTCGACGAGATCGTCCGCTGGGCCACCCCGGTCAGCGTCTTCCAGCGCACCGCCCTCAGCGACGTCGAGCTCGGCGGGGTGCGGTTCAAGAAGGGCCAGAGGGCCGCGCTGTTCTACGCCAGCGCGAACTTCGACGAGGACGTCTTCGAGGACCCCTACACCTTCAACATCCTGCGCGACCCGAACCCGCAGCTGGGCTTTGGCGGGCACGGTGCGCACTACTGCCTGGGCCACAACCTGGCCCGCCAGGAGATGCGGGCGATCTTCAACGCGATCGCCGACTACGCGCCCGACATCACCAAGCTCGCCGAGCCGAAGCGGCTGCGGCACTCCTGGGTCAACGGCATCAAGGACCTCCAGGTCCGTTACGCCTGAGCCGGGGCTCGCTCAGGCGCGAGCCGTCAGTACGACGTGGCCGTCCTCGGTGATCGCCACCGTGTGCTCCATGTGCGCGCCCCGGGACCCGTCCTTGCTGCGCAGGGTCCAGCCGTCGTCGTCGGTGTAGATCTCGTCGGTCGTGTGCAGGAACCACGGCTCGATCGCGATCACCAGGCCGGGGCGCAGCTTCAGCCCGCGCCCGGGACGGCCGTCGTTGGACACGTGCGGCTCGCCGTGCATCGTGCGGCCGACCCCGTGCCCGCCGAACTGGAGGTTGATCCCCAGCCCGGCGGCGCGCGCGACGTCGCCGATGGCGGCGGAGACGTCGCCGAGCCGGTTGCCCGGCCGGGCCGCGTCGATGCCGGCGTCGAGCGCGCGGGAGGTCACCTCGATCAGGTCGAGGTCCTCCGGGCGCGGGGTGCCGACGACCACGCTCAGGGCCGAGTCGGCCACCCAGCCGTCGACGTTCGCGGCGAAGTCGACGCTGAGCAGGTCGCCGTCCGCGAGCCGGTAGTCGTGGGGGAGGCCGTGCAGGACCGCGTCGTTCACCGACGTGCACAGCACCTTCCCGAACGGTGAGGCGCCGAACGACGGGTGGTAGTCGATGTAGCAGGACTCCGCGCCGCACTCGCGGATCATCGAGTGGGCCAGCGCGTCCAGCTCCAGCAGGTTGACCCCGACGTCCGCCTTCTCGGCGAGCGCGGTGAGCACGTCGGCGACGAACCTGCCGGCGGGGCGCATCTGCTCGATCTGGGCGGGGGTGCGGAGCTCGATCATGGGGGCGACCCTATCCAGCGGGGCCGTGGCTCCTCTGCCGAGGGCAGATCCGCCGACAGCGGATCCGCTGGGATCCCGACGGCGTACGCCGCAGGCTCGAGCCATGACCCAGACACCCGCGCTCGCCGGCCTGTCCGCGGCCGACCGGCTGCTGCACCAGCGGATCATCGTGCTCGGCCAGCAGGTCGACGACGACATCGCCAACAAGCTCTGCGCCGAGCTGCTCCTGCTCTCGGCGGAGGACCCCCACCGCGACATCGCGCTCTACATCAACTCACCCGGCGGCTCGGTGAGCGCCGGGCTCGCCATCTACGACACCATGCGGCTGATCCCGAACGACGTCAGCACCCTGGCGATGGGCCTCGCCGCCAGCATGGGCCAGTTCCTGCTCTCGGCCGGCACCCCCGGCAAGCGCTACGCGCTGCCGCACTCGCGGGTGCTGATGCACCAGGGCTCCGCCGGGATCGGCGGCACCGCGATCGACATCGAGATCCAGGCCGAGAACCTCGAGCACACCAAGAACGTGATGACCGGCCTGATCGCCGAGCACACCGGCCAGCCCGTCGAGGTGATCGAGCGGGACTCGCTGCGGGACCGCTGGTTCACCGCCGAGCAGGCCCGCGAGTACGGCTTCGTCGACCGGGTCCTCACCGACGTGTCCGCGGTGACACCCGCGCGCCCGGCACCCTCGTTCGGGCTGAGGTGAGCATGGTGAGCACCTACACCATCCCCAGCGTGGTCGAGCGGACCGCGCGCGGCGAGCGGGCCGTGGACATCTACAGCCGGCTGCTGACCGACCGGATCGTGTACGTCGGCACCGAGATCGACGACGGGGTCGCCAACGTGGTCATCGCCCAGCTCCTCCACCTGGAGTCCGACGCCCCGGACCAGCCGATCAGCCTCTACCTCAACTCGCCCGGCGGCTCGGTGACGGCGATGCTCGCGATCTACGACACCATGCAGTTCGTCCGGTCCCCGGTCGGTACGACGTGCGTCGGCCAGGCCGCCTCCTCCGCCGCGGTGCTGCTCGCCGGCGGCGAGCCCGGCAGCCGGACCGTGCTGCCGCGGGCTCGAGTGGTGCTGCACCAGCCCTCCGGCGGTGGGCAGGGCACGCTGCCGGACCTCGCGCTGCAGGCCAAGGAGATCGTGCGGCTGCGGACCGCGATGGAGGAGATCCTGGCCGAGCACACCGGCCGGTCGGTGGCCCAGGTGCACGCCGACACCGACCGGGACCTGGTTCTCTCCGCGGAGCAGGCGGTGGCGTACGGGCTGGCCGACGCCGTCCTGGACAGCCGGAAGAAGGTCAACCGATGAGCGGCGGGTCCGTCAGGCCGCCAGGCAGACCGGGCCGCTGACCCGGCTCAGCCGCCGGCTCACCCGCGAGGTGAGGTCGACCAGGCGCAGGCCGAGCGCACCGGCAACGGCCCCGAGCACCTCCGAGCTCGGCTCCTTGCGGCCGCGCTCGACCTCGGAGAGGTACTGCGTCGACACCCCGGCCGCCCCGGCGACGTCGGCCAGCGTGCGGCCCGCCGTACGCCGTTCCTCGCGCAGCTCGTAGCCGACCGCCTCGCGCCACAGCGGCTCCGGCTCGGATGCCGCCGGCCGCTGCGGCGGGACCGGGAATGCGACGACGTCACCCATGGCCCGACTCTAGCCCGTCAGTTGGAGGGCTTCTCGGAGCCGACGACCCACATCGCGAAGAACTGCGACCCGCCGCCGTACGCGTGGCCGAGCGCCCGGCGGGCGCCGTCGACCTGGTGCTCCCCGGCGGCGCCGCGGACCTGGAGGGCGGCCTCGCCGAAGCGGAGCATCCCGGAGGCGCCGATCGGGTTCGACGAGAGCACACCGCCCGAGCAGTTGACCGGGAGCCGCCCGTCCATCGCGGTCCCGCCCGACTCGGTGAGCCGCCAGCCGCCGCCGTTCGCCTCGGCGAAGCCGAGCGACTCCAGCCACATCGGCTCGAACCACGAGAACGGCACGTAGATCTCGGCCGCGTCGATCTCCTCGATCGGGTCGGTGATGCCGGCCTGCTTCCAGAGTGCCGCGGCCGCGTCGCGCGAGGCCTGCGGGTTGACCTGGTCGCGCTCGGCGGCCGTGGTCGCCTCCGACCGCATCGCGGTGCCGTGGATCCACGCGGGGTTGGGCGACGCGGCGGCGGTGTCCTCGTCCACGATCACCAGCGCGCAGGCGCCGTCGGACGACGGGCAGGTCTCGTCGTACCGGATCGGGTCCCACAGCATCTGCGAGGCCAGCACCGACTCCACCGTGGTGTCCGGGTTCTTCAGGTGGGCGTAGGGGTTCTTCAGCGCGTTCTGCCGGTCCTTGGCCGCGACGATCGCCCCGACGTGCGTGGGCGCCTCGGAGCGCCGGATGTAGGAGCGCACGTGGGGGGCGAAGTAGCCGCCGGCCCCGGCGTGGACCGGCATGTTGAACGGCAGCGGCACCGACAGCGCCCACATCGCGTTCGACTCCGACTGCTTCTCGAAGGCGACGGTCAGGACGCGCTTGTGCACGCCGGCCTGCACCAGCGAGGCGGCGACGATCGCGGTGGAGCCGCCGACCGAGCCCGCGGTGTGCACGCGCAGCAGCGGCTTGCCGACGGCGCCGAGCGCCTCGGCGAGGAACAGCTCGGGCATCATCACGCCCTCGAACAGGTCCGGCGCCTTGCCGACGACGATCGCGTCGATGTCGTCGAGGCTCAGGTTCGCGTCGAGCAGGGCACGGTCGATCGCCTCGCGGCACAGACCCGCCATCGAGACGTCCTCGCGCTTGGCGCGGTGGTGGGTCTGGCCGACCCCGATCACCGCTGCGGGCTGCTTGGTCATCAGTTCGGTGCCCCTTCGGTAGTAGCGCCCAGGACGCAGAGCAGGTTCTGCTGCAGCGCGGGGCCGGACGTCGCGTGCGCGACGGCCTTCGACGCCTCGCCGGACCAGATCCGCGCCGCCGCCTCGCCGATGCGGATGCCCCCGGCGGAGAACATCGGGTTGCTCGTGAGCGCGCCGCCGGAGGGGTTGACGCGGACGTCGTCGGCGAGCCCGAGCTCGCGGCGCAGGACCAGCTCCTGGTGGCTGAACGGCGCGTGCAACTCGGCCACCTCGACGCCGTCGAGGTCGAGCGCCGCTGCCGACCGCGCGGCCGACGGGGCCCGGGTGAGGTCGCGGGTGCCGACACTGATCGGGTCGATGTGGTGCGCCAGGCCACCGATCCAGGCGGGCCGGTCACGCACCTCGCGGGCCCGGTCGCCGGCGGCGAGCACGATCGCCGCGGCACCGTCGGTCACCGGGGAGCAGTCGTGCTTGCGCAGCGGGTCGGCGTACATCGGCCGGGACAGCAGCTCCTCGACGGAGGAGCCGCCCTTGCGGATCGCGTACTCGTTCTTCTCCGCGTCGGTCAGGGACCGGTTGGCTACCTCGGCCATCGCCCGCTCGTCCCAGACGCCCGCGTCGATCCCTGCCCGGGCCTGCAGCCCCGCCAGCGAGATGGTGTCGGGCCACAGCGGCGTCATCGTGTACGGCTCCAGCTGGAGGGCGAGGGTACGGCGCAGCACGCCGGCCGAGGCCTTGCCGAACGCGTAGACGAGCGCGGTGTCGACCTCACCGGTCTGGATCTTGAGCCACGCCTCGTACAGCGCCCACGCCAGGTCCATCTCGACGTGGGACTCGTTCACGGGCGGGATCACGCCGATCGCGTCGACCGCCGACACGAACGAGAAGGAGCGTCCGGCGAGGTAGTCCGAGGACCCCGAGCACCAGAACCCGATGTCGCGCCGGGTCCAGCCGGTCTGCTCGTAGCACTCGGCGAACAGCGGGACCAGCAGCTCCACGCAGGTCGGGGACCCGTCGAACACGGGCATCTGTCGCTGGGCGAACCCGACGACGGCGACGTCTCTCATCGGCGCCTCTCGCTTCCTTCTCAGAGGTGCTGGCGGTAGGTGTCGTAGTCGGCGTCGGGCTCGCCGGTGGGCTCGAAGTGGTCGATGTTCTCCAGCGAGTAGGTCCACTCCTCCTCCGGCTTCCACACCGCCTTGACCCGCATCCCCATCCGCACCTCGTCGGCGGGGACGCCGAGGATCAGGTGCAGGACCGCGATGTCCGCGCCGTCCAGCAGGACGTACGCCGAGACGTACGGCGGCGTGATCTTCTGGCCGAGGAACGGCACGTTGACCACGCAGAACGTCGTGATGGTGCCGGTCTGCGCGACCTCGACCTCCTCGGCGGTCGGCGTCCCGTCCGACGGGCAGGCGCTGCGCGGCGGGACGTAGACCTTCTGGCAGGCCGGGCAGCGCTGGCCGACGATCCGGCCCTCGTTGAGGCCGCGGTAGAAGGCCGACTCCTCGGGCGACGCGGCGTACAGGTAGTCGAGGGAGACCGGGGTGATCACGCCGGTCACCGGGTCGGTGGTTGCGAGTCTCGCTTCGCCTCGCACCTCGACGACCGCGTCCAGCGCCTCCCAGCACGCGATGTCGGTGATCGCACCGACCCGCTCCTCGGCCCAGCGCACCCGCACCCGCATCCCGGTCGACACCTGGTCAGGGGAGGCGAGGTCGAGCGCGTGCAGGAACGGGGTGTCGGCGCCGTCCAGAGTCACCAGCGCGAACGCGAACGGCCGGTCGAACGGCTGGCCGGGCACCGGCTCGGGGACCCACGTCCAGGACGTGACGGTGCCGGTGGGGGCGACCTCGACGAACTCGGTGACGGCCTCGTGGCTCACCGGGTCGAACTCCGGGGGCGGTACGACGACCCGGCCGTCCGAGGTCCGGGCCCCGACGACCCGGCCGTCGCGCAGCCCGGTGAGGAAGCGCCCCAGGACAGGACCGGTGGAGCGGGTGTAGTCGAACGCTACGGTGACCGGTGCTGACAGTGTTCGTGTCATGGTCCGAAACTAGAACAGGTTCTACGATCGGGCAAGCGTCCCCCACGACAGGAGAGATCACATGAAGCTCGGACTGCAGCTCGGCTACTGGGGTGCGCAGCCCCCTCGGGGTGTCGGCGCGCTGGTCGCGGCGGCCGAGGAGGCCGGCTTCGACGCGATCTTCTCCGCCGAGGCGTGGGGGAGCGACGCATTCACGCCGTTGGCCTGGTGGGGCCGGGAGACCTCGCGGATCAGGCTCGGCACGTCGATCGTGCAGATGTCCGGTCGGGCGCCGACGTCGATCGCGATGCACGTGCTCACGCTCGACCACCTCTCGGGCGGCCGGGTGATCCTCGGGATGGGCGTGAGCGGGCCGCAGGTCGTGGAGGGCTGGTACGGCCAGCCGTTCGCCAAGCCGCTGGCCCGCACCCGCGAGGTCGTCGACGTCATCCGCCAGGTGCTCGCCCGGGAGGCACCGGTGACCAACGACGGTCCGCACTATCCGCTGCCGTACGCCGGCGAGGGCTCGGTCGGTCTCGGCAAGCCGCTCAAGCCGATCGTGCACCCGCTGCGGGCCGACGTGCCGATCTGGCTGGGCGCCGAGGGACCGAAGAATGTCGCGCAGACCGCGGAGATCGCCGACGGCTGGATCCCGATCTTCTACACGCCGAAGTCGGCGGGCATGTACCGGCCCTGGCTCGACGAGGGGTTCGCCCGGCCCGGCGCCCGGCACTCTGCCCCGTGGCTGGGCGGTTCCGACTTCGAGATCGCGGCCACCTGTCATCTCCAGGTGGTGAGCAGCGCCGAGGAGAAGGCCGCGGTCCTCGACGCGATGCGGCCGTTCGTCTCGCTCTACATGGGCGGGATGGGTGCCAAGGAGGCGAACTTCCACAACCAGGTGTTCGTCCGGATGGGCTACGAGGACCTGGCCGCGGAGGTGCAGAAGCTGTACCTGTCGGGGGAGAAGGACCGCGCCACCGCGCTGGTCCCCGACGAGCTGGTCGACGACATGCACATCATCGGCACCGCGGGTGAGGTCCGCGAGAAGGTCGCGCAGTGGGAGGAGACGGGCGTCACGACGCTGCTGCTCAGCCTCGGCTCGCCCGAGGAGGTGCGCTCGGTCGCCGAGCTGCTCGCCTGAGCCGAGCCGGTCGGCTGTGACCGGGGGCACCCTGCTCGCCGGCCCGTCCGCCCTTCAGGTCTCGTCCGGGCCTGCCGATGGTGGAGGAGTCAGTCTCGGGCGCGACGCCGCGCCGTTCCTCCCGTCCGGAAGGTTCCCGTGCCTCGCCTGTCCCGTCGCGCGCCGCTGTGGGTCGCGCTCCTCGCGCTGGTCCCCGTCCTGCTGACCACCACGGCGGTGGCGCCGACCGCCGCCGGCGCCGAGCGCGCCCAGGGCGCTGCCGCGTTCACGTTCGGCACCCACAACAGCCACCGCGGCACCGGGCGGTTCACCGGGTTCGCCGACGTCATCTGCTGGCAGGAGGTCGCGCTGCCGCAGTCGAAGGAGAAGCTCCTGAGGAGCATGCGCGGCTACGACCACTACGTCGAGTCCGGTGTGGCCGGTCAGGTACCGCTGTCCTGGCGCGCGGACCGGTTCAGCCTGGTCGACGCCGACACGGTCCAGGCCGCGCCGCGGGTGAAGTCCTACTCGCCTCCGCGGTTCATCACCCGCGCCGTGCTGCGCGACGCCGTGACCGGACGCCTGGTCGCGGTCTACAACACCCACATGGTGCAGGGCGCCTGGAACCAGCGGCGCAAGCCGTTCAAGCAGATGCGACAGCGGAACTGGCGCGAGCACGCCCGGGTGCTGCGTCGCGAGCTGCGCCGCGCGGACCGCGACATCCCGGTGCTGGCCTGCGGCGACTTCAACCGGGTGCGCTACCTCGACCTGCCCGGCCTCGCCCCGATCCGGAGGCAGGGCGGGCGTACCGGCCTCGACCACCTGTACCGGGACGCCCGCGGCGTGAGCGCCCGCCCGGCGCGCACCGAGGGCAACGCCGGCTCCGACCACCCGCGCCTGGTGAGCACGATCCGGCTCCGCTGACCGGCGCGGCCGGTGGTGGGCCGGGCGACGCGCCCGTTGCCCGGAACTGGAACACGTTCTAGTCTCGGGGGCATGACGGACGACCTGCGACTCGGCACCCACAATGGCCACCTGATGGTCTCCGCGCTCAAGCGGCACCGCACCAAGCCCGTGATGCACCTCGGTGAGACGACCATCACCGGCGGCCAGGCCGCGGAGCGGATGAGCCAGTACGTGCAGGCCTACGAGGCGCTCGGCGGCGGCCGGGGGACGGCGGGCGCGCTGCTCGCGCTCAACCGCCCCGAGGTGCTGTTCATCCTGGGAGCCGGGCAGACCCAGGGCTACCGGCGTACCTCGCTGCACCCGCTCGGGTCCCTGGACGACCACGCCTACGTCATCAACGACGCCGAGATCACCACGCTCACCATCGACCCGGTCCCGATGTTCGTCGAGCGGGCGCTCGGCCTGCTGGAGCGGTGCCCGAAGCTGGAGAAGGTCCTCACCGTCGGTCCGGTCCCCGACGAGCTCAGCCACGTCGGCAACGACCTCAACGCGGCGGCCGCGTCGTTCGACCCGGTCCCGCTCGAGGCGGTCACCCTCGCGCCCGACCACATCGTCTCGATCACCTACACCGGCGGCACCACCGGCAAGCCCAAGGGGGTGATCGGGACCTCGCGACAGATGCACACGATGACCCAGATCCAGATGGCCGAGTGGGAGTGGCCGGAGGCGCCCCGGTTCTTGATGTGCACGCCGCTCTCGCACGCCGGCGCGGCGTTCTTCGTGCCGACCGTGCTCAAGGGTGGCTGCCTCTACGTGCTCGCGAAGTTCGACCCGGCCGAGGTGCTGCGCACGATCGAGGAGCAGCGGATCACCGCGACGATGCTGGTGCCCTCGATGCTCTACGCGCTGATGGACCACCCGGACAGCCGGACCCGTGACCTGTCCTCGCTGGAGACCGTCTACTACGGCGCGTCGGCGATCAACCCGGTGCGGCTCCGGGAGGCGATCGAGCGGTTCGGCCCGATCTTCGCGCAGTACTACGGCCAGTCCGAGGCGCCGATGGCGATCACCTACCTGCCCAGGGCCGACCACGCCGAGGCACTGCAGGAGGGCGCCGACCAGCGCCGGCTCGCCTCCTGCGGCCGACCGTCCGCGTTCATCCGCACCGCACTGCTCGACGAGGACGGCAGGGCGGTCCCGGTGGGTGAGCCGGGGGAGATCTGCGTGGCCGGGCCGCTGGTCGCGGGCGGCTACTGGAACCTGCCCGACGAGACCGGCGAGACCTTCCGCGACGGCTGGATGCACACCGGCGACGTGGCCCGTGAGGACGAGGACGGCTACTGGTACATCGTCGACCGCACCAAGGACATGATCGTCACCGGCGGGTTCAACGTGTTCCCCCGCGAGGTCGAGGACGTCGTCGCCGCGCACCCTGCCGTGGCCCAGGTCGGTGTCATCGGCACCCCGCACGAGAAGTTCGGCGAGGCGGTCACCGCGATCGTCGTGCTCCGCTCCGAGGCGCCGCGCGACGAGGACGCGATCGGCCGGATGACCGCGGAGATCCAGGAGATGGTCAAGGAGCGGAAGGGCTCGGTGCAGGCGCCCAAGCAGGTCGTCGTCGCCGACTCGCTCCCGCTGACCGCGCTCGGCAAGCCGGACAAGAAGGCGCTGCGGGCGCAGTACTGGACCGGGGACCGCGCGGTCGGCTGACCGCTCGCGGCGTCGTCGCACTGCCGCTCCGTCGGTGGCAGGGTGACCATGCAGCAGGTGGCGGCCGAGGCCGGCGTCTCCGTCTCGACCGTCTCGAAGGTGCTCAACGGCCGCTACGGGGTGTCCAGCGAGACGTCCGCGCACGTCACCGAGGTGGTCCACCGCCTCGGACACGAGGCCAGCTTGGTGGCCCGCAGCCTGCGTAACAGGCGGAGCTGGCCAGCCCTCCGTTGACAACCGTGCGGCAGCCGATCGCGAGGTCCACGCCGAGCTGGCGACGACGCTCGTCCCCCGCGGCTCGACGGCCGCACCGGGCCGCACCTCCTGAGCGGTGCCGGTCAACGCTCCTCGGCGTACGCCGGCGCCGGCACCACCTCGAGCGCGGGCGGCGCGCCCCGGCGCCGCGCGAGCAGGGTCCGGACGGCCGTGTCGATGGCCAGGCCGCCCCACAGCAGCAGGACCGCGACGACGCCGTCGAGCCACCAGTGGTTGGCGGTGGCCGCGACCACGAGCGTCGTGATGACGACGTGCAGCAGGAACAGCCAGCGCCACCGGCTGGTGCTCACGGCCACGACGCCGAACGACACCACGGCGGCCCAGGCGACGTGGATCGACGGCATCGCGGCGAACTGGTCGGACACGCCGGTGGTGACGTCCGAGCCGTACACCGAGACGCCGTAGTGGTGGGAGAGGTCCTGGTAGCCGAGGTCCGGGAAGAAGCGCGGCGGCGCGACCCGGACGAAGCGGATCACCAGGCATCCCGCGGTGACCAGCGCGAGCCCGTTGCGCCAGTGGGGGTAGCGGTCGCGGTGCCGGAAGAACAACCAGACCAGGAACGCGATCAGCGCCGGTACGTGCAGCGTCGCGTAGTAGAGGGAGGTGGGCTCGCCGAGCCACTCGTGGCGCAGCACGAACTGCTGCAGCGACAGCTCGGTGGGCAGACGCAGCCAGTGCTCTGCGGTCACGATGTCGCGGGCCCGGTCCATCGCGCCGGCGTCGGCCGTCAGCGGCAGCATCCGGGCCAGCCGCCACACCGCGTAGAGGGAGGAGATCAGCGCGAACTCGGCGGCGACGGGCTCCAGCGGGCGCGTCAGCTCGGAGCGGATCCGGCGCAGCGCCCACCACAGCGCGACGCTGAGGACGGCGGCCAGAGCGGCCTGATCCCAGGTCGGCCACGGCACCTGGCCAGTCTGGCAGCGGGGCGGCGGCGCCGCCGGGGATTCGGGCGATCAGCGGCCCTGGAACTCCGGTGACCGCTTCTCGGCGAACGCCCGGGGCCCCTCCTTGGCGTCGTCGGAGGCGAACACCGCCATGCCGACGGCAGCGTCGTCGGCCCAGCAGTCCGCCTCGTGCCTGCCCTCGGCGGCGCGGGCGGTCCGCAGGATCGCCTGCACCGCGAGCGGCCCGTTGGCGCACACCAGGTCCGCGACCTCGTGTGCCTTCGCGAGCGCCTGACCGTCGGGGACGACGTACCCGATCAGCCCGATCTCCTTGGCCTCCGGTGCCTTGATGTGCCGGCCGGTGAGCAGCAGGTCCATCGCCACCGTGTACGGGATCTGGCGCGGCAGCCGGACGGCCGAGCCCCCCATCGGATAGAGGCTCCACCTCGCCTCGGAGATGCCGAAGCGCGCCGACTCGCCGGCGATCCGGATGTCGGTGCCCTGGAGGATCTCGGTGCCGCCGGCGATCGCCGGGCCCTCGACCGCGGCGATCAGGGGCTTGGTGAGGCGGAAGCCCTTGAGCAGCCCCTTGATCACCGAGGGGTCGAAGCCGGACTCGAAGCTCTCGCTCGGCGGCCGCTTGGTCGCGGCCTTGAGGTCCATGCCGGCGCAGAAGTAGCCGCCGGCACCGGTGAGGATGCACGCCCGGATCGCGTCGTCCTGGTTGACCCGGTCCCACGCCTCCTCCATGATCGCGAGCATCTCCCCGGAGAGGGCGTTGCGGGTCTCGGGCCGGTTCATCGTGACGACCAGCTTGTGGCCGTCCTGCTCGACGAGGCAGTGGGGGGCGTCCGTGGCTGGGGAGGTCATGGCGCGGAGCCTAGCCAAAAACGAGAACGTGTTCTAGTCTCGCGCTCGTGGCTCACAACATCGCTGACCTCTTCGAACACGCCGTCGATGCCGCGCCCGACAACCGCGCCCTCAAGGTCGGTGACCGGGTCGTCACCTACGCGGACCTGGAGGCCGACGCCAACCGCCTCGCGCACTACCTCCGGGCGCAGGGTGTCGGGGTCGGGGACCACGTGGCGATCTACGCCAAGAACAGCATCGAGCACGTCGTGGCGGTGCTCGCGGTCGTCAAGATCCGCGCCGTCAACATCAACGTGAACTACCGCTACGTCGAGGCCGAGCTCGACTACCTCCTCGACAACGCGGATGTGGTCGCGGTGATCCACGAACGCACCTACGCCCCGCTGGTTGCCGCGTGCTTCCCGAAGCACGCGAAGCTGCGCCTCGCCGTGGCGATGCGCGACGCCATCGAGCCGGAGGACACCTCCGACGTGTCGTCGTACGGCGGCGTCCTGTGGGAGGACGCGCTCGCCGGCCAGAGTGCCGAGCGGGACTTCGGCGAGCGCAGTGCGGACGACATCCACATCATCTACACCGGTGGGACCACCGGGTTCCCCAAGGGCGTGATGTGGCGCCACGAGGACTTCTGGCGGGTGCTCGGCGGCGGCATCGATTTCTACACCGGTGCTCCGCTCGAGGAGTACGACCAGTCCAAGCAGGCCAACGACCCCCGGATGGTCACCTTCCCGCTGAGCCCGCTGATGCACGGCGGCGCCCAGGCGGGCCTGCTGATGCACCTGTTCGCCGGGCACCTGACGATCCTGGAGCCCAGGTTCGACCCCGTGCGCACCTGGCAGATCATCGACGAGAACCAGGTCCAGCTGATCTTCATGACCGGCGACGCCATGGCCCGCCCCCTCATCGAGGCCTACGAGGCCGGCGGCTACGACGGGTCCAGCCTGTTCGCGATCTCGAGCAGCGCCGCCATCTTCAGCCCGCCGGTGAAGAAGCGCTGGATGGACGCCTTCCCCAACGCGGTGTTCACCGACTCGATCGGCGCCTCGGAGACCGGCTTCCAGGGGATGGGCATGCAGGAGAAGGACAACATCAGCCCGGACGGCCCGGTCGTCGGCCTCGGCCCGCACAGCGTGGTCATCGACGAGGACGGCCGGGTCCTGGACGTCACCACGGACATCGGGAAGGTCGGCCGGCTCGGCCGCGGTGGCAGCGTCCCCGTCGGCTACTACAAGGACCCGGCGAAGTCGGCCACCACCTTCCTCACCATCGGCGGCGAGCGCTACTCCGTCCCGGGCGACTTCGCCCGGATCGAGGAGGGCGGCCGGGTCACCCTCCTGGGCCGTGGCTCCAACTGCGTGAACACCGGCGGCGAGAAGGTCTACCCCGAGGAGGTCGAGATGGCCGTCAAGGGACACCCCTCCGTGTACGACGTGCTCGTCGTCGGCATCCCCCACGAGCGCTACGGCCAGGCTGTGGCCGCGGTCGTGGAGCTGCGCGAGGGCGCCTCCCTCGAGCTGGAGGAGCTGCGGGGCTACCTGCGCGCGCACCTGTCGGGCTACAAGCTGCCGCGCGCCCTCACGATCGTCGACCGGATCCCGCGCAACGCCACCGGCAAGGCGCAGTACCCGAAGGCCAAGGAGCTGGCGATGGCCGGCTTCGCCGCCACGGCACCGACCGTCGACCCGACCTCGGTCTGAGGCTCCCTCGATCTGTAGGAGAGATGACCATGCGCACCCCGATCTGCGACACGTTCGGGATCGACTACCCGATCTTCGCCTTCACCCCGTCCGAGCACGTCGCCGCCGCGGTCTCCCGCGCCGGGGGCCTGGGGGTCCTCGGCTGTGTCCGCTTCAACGACCCCGACGAGCTCGAGCGCACCCTGAGCTGGCTCGACGAGAACACCGACGGCAAGCCGTACGGCGTCGACATCGTGATGCCGATGAAGATCCCGACCGAGGGCACCTCGGTCGACCTGAAGTCGATGATCCCCGAGGAGCACGTGAGCTTCGTCGAGCGGACCCTGCAGCGGCTCGGCGTCCCGCCGCTCCCCGAGGGCGAGGGTCGCGACGGGGTGCTCGGCTGGCTGCACTCGGTCGCCCGGTCGCACCTCGACGTCGCGCTCAACCACCGGACGGTGCTGATCGCGAACGCGCTCGGCTCGCCCCCGGTCGACGTGATCGAGAAGTGCCACGAGCACGGGATCCTGGTCGCCGCCCTCGCCGGGGCTGCGAAGCACGCGCGCTCGCACGTCGCCAACGGCGTCGACGTCATCGTCGCCCAGGGCTACGAGGCCGGCGGGCACACCGGCGAGGTGGCGAGCATGGTGCTCCAGCCCGACATCGTCGACGCGGTCGGGCCCGACGTCCCCGTGCTCGGAGCCGGCGGGATCGGCTCGGGCCGGCAGGTCGCGGCCTCCCTCGCGCTGGGCTCGCAGGGCGTGTGGACCGGATCGATCTGGCTGGGCACCGAGGAGTACCAGAAGCTGCAGTCCAACGCGGGCTGGACCGAGGCGTTCACCCGGGCGACCTCCTCCGACACCGTCCGCACCCGCATCTACACGGGCAAGCCGGCCCGGCTGCTGAAGACGAAGTGGACCGAGGCGTGGGCCGAGCAGGACGCACCCGAGCCGCTGCCGATGCCGCTGCAGAACCTCCTGGTCGCCGACGCCCACAACCGGATCAACGCCTCCGGCGACCCCGACGTGATCTCGATGCCGATCGGCCAGATCGTCGGCCGGATGAACCAGGTGCGCCCGGTCGCGGAGGTGATGGCCAGCCTGGTCGCGGAGTTCGAGGAGGCGGTGGGTCGCCTGGAGTCGATCCGGAAGTAGCCGCTCGTCGGCAAAATCACGTCGTGCCTGCCACGCTCGTGAGGGGCGGCGTGGCACCCTGGAGTCCAGGGGGATCCAGGGGGGAACCGCACCACCGCGATCATCGAGTCTGGGGGGACTTCAGATGCGCGACGTACTTCACGGCATCGCGACGGCGCTCGTCATCGCGATCGCAGCGCTCTTGACCATCGTTCAGGTCTCCGACCTGCAGCACGCCGTCGACCGGCTGCGGCAGGACGACGGCGCCGTCCAGCAGGTCGGTCCGCAGCACGCGGGGCAGCATCCGGGCCGGACCGCCGGGAAGTAGCCCGGAAGTAGCCCGGAAGTAGGGGGTCCAGCGGCTCCCCGGAGGCGGACCTTCGCCCCTGATCGCCGCTCGGGCCGGCAGGCACGCTCGGTGTGGGAGGCCCCATGTCGATCACCGAGCTCGTCGCCGCAGCAGCCCGGGCGCCGTCGTCCCACAACACGCAGCCCTGGCGCTGGGTCGCGTCGGACGACGGCCGGCGCCTCGAGCTGTACGCCGACCGCCGCCGGGCCCTCCCGGTCAACGACCCGCGTGGTCGCGAGCTGGTGATCAGCTGCGGCGCCGCGCTGTTCGCGCTCCGCGTGGCGGCCGCGCACGACGGCACCGGGGTGATCGTGGAGCCGTTCCCGGACGAGGACCCCGACCACCTCGCCACCGTGTACCTGACGGGCCCGCCCGGTGACGAGGCCGTGCTGTACGGCGCGCTCGCCACCCGGCACACCCACCACGGGTCCTTCGCCCCGGCGTCGATCACCCCCGACACGCTGGCCGCGCTGCGGGCGGCCGCGCGGGCCGAGGGGGCCTGCCTGCACGTGATGGACGCGCTCCAGCGCGACGCGGTGGCCGGCCTGGTCGCCGAGGGCGACCGGGTCCTGTGGTGCGACCGGGGCTGGCGGCGGGAGCTGGCCCGGTGGTTCCGGACCCGGCGCGGCGGCGACGGGCTGACGGTCTCGCCGGCCGCGTTGGTGCCGACCCGGTTCGCCGTCGCCCACCTCGACCTGGGCCGGCGCCGCGGTGCCGCCAACGCTCGTCTGGTGGAGGATGCGCCGGCTGTCGTGGTGCTCGCGACCCACGACGACGAGCCAGGGGACTGGTTGCGGGCCGGTCAGGCCCTGGAGCGGGTGCTGCTGGTGGCGGCGGTGGCGGGCCTGTCCGCGGCCTTCGAGAACCAGCCCTGCGAGGCCAGCCCGGCCGTGCGGGCCCGGCTCGGCGCCGTCCTGCACGGGCGGGTCCCTCAGATGGTGGCCCGCCTCGGCCCGAGCGAGCCGGCCCGGCCGAGCCCGCGCCGGCCGGTGCGGGTCAGCGCAGGTCGGGGTGGGCTCGCCCCGCGATGAGCGGCGCGGGTCAGAGCGAGGTCATCACGCCCACCGGCTCGGGGGAGAAGCGCGGGAACACCGCGGCCGTGGACGCGCCGAACCGGGTCGAGACGACCTCGGCGAGCACGCTGCGGTAGTCGGTGGTCACGAGCAGGTCGGAGTCGAGCTCGGCCGACAGGCCGGGCCAGGTGCCGTAGTACCGGCCGCCCTTGACCCCGGCGCCGGCCAGGAACATCACGTTTCCGTAGCCGTGGTCGAGCCCGTAGCTGTCGTTCTCGACGACCCGCCGGCCGAACTCGCTGATGGTCACGAGGGTCACCTTCGAGGCCTGGTCGCCGAGGTCGCCGAAGAAGGCGGCGATGGCGGCCGCCAGGTCGCGGGCGTTGTCGCGCAGCCAGCCCCGCTCGACGCTGCCGACGTCGGAGTGCATGTCCCAGTCGCCCTGGTCGACGGTGATCACCTCGACGCCGACGTCGCCGCGGATCACGCGAGCCACCTCCGAGAGCGCCCGCCCGATGTCGGTGCGCGGGTACGCCTCGGCGTTGTCGGCGCTCTCGCGCGCCGGCGCGAAGTCGTCGAGCGCGGCGAACATGGAGCGCATCGCCGTGCCGAGGGTGCTCCGGTCGTCGTCCCACAGGCGGTGCAGGGAGGACCGGCGGCCCTTGGTGGTGTCCCACTTGTCGTCGCCGGGGATCCGCACGGAGTCGACGTCGCCGGCGGACATCACGCCCTGGGGGCCGTAGAGCGAGGTCGGTACGACGCCGCCGCCGACGTTGAAGCCCTGGAGCGGCGAGGTGCCCGGGTCGGTGCCGATCAGCCGGTTCAGCCAGCCGGTGCGGACCTCGGAGCCGGGATCGGCGTCCTCGACCTCCTCCATCGCGGAGAAGTGCGAACGGTTCGGGGCCGGCAGCCCGGTCGCGTGCACGGCCGCGAGCCGACCGGCCCGCCAGAGCGGCAGCAGCGGCTCCAGCGCCGGGTGCAGGCCGAACATCGCGTCCTTCGCGAGCAGCGCGGCGGCGGGCACCGCGATGCTCGGCCGGGCGCTGTAGTACACCGGGTCGGCGTGCGGGACCACGAGCGAGAGGCCGTCGGCAGCACCGCGCAGCGACAGCACGACGAGCACCGACGGGGCCGGGGCCAGCGCGGCCGCGGACGTGGTGATCGCGGCGGTCCCCACGATCGTCGTCGCGCCCGCCAGGGCGACGGCGCCGGAGAACAGCCCGCGACGCGAGAGGCGGGCGAACTCGGGGCAGCAGGGGTCGGTCATGGCGGTCACCGGGTGAGGAAGGCGGGGGAGTCGAGGAACGTCGTGAGCAGCCGCGGCATGTTCCATTGCACGAGGCCGTGGTCGCGTGTGATCCGCTCCCGCGGGCCGACGTCGACGGCCAGGCAGCAGGCCTCCAGCAGCTGGGCGGTCGAGCGGCGGTGCAGGAGCACCTGCGAGAGGTGGTCGACCAGCAGGTCGAAGCGGATCGGGAACCTCGGCACCCACCACGCCGGCGGGTGGTACGCCGCGCCCTGGGTCGGCCACCACCGTCCGGCCAGGCTCAGGTGCACGTCCATCGACGCCAGCAGCCGGGACGGCGAGGCCCACGCCTCGTTGTCGATCGGCTGGCCGTCGGGCCGGGGCCAGTCGAAGGGCTTGGTGCCGATCCCGTCGACCTGCCAGAGCAGCGCGTTGGCGGCGTACCGGTCGCCGCCGTCGCCGTCCGGCGGTGCCGCGAGCCGGACGTCCAGCGCCCGGTACGACGCGACCAGGTCCTCGCCCGGGTCGCGCACCTTGGCGCCGACGGCACCGGTGAACGCGGCCGAGGCGACCAGGGCGCGGAGCACCGGCGCGATCGCGGTGTCGTGGTCCAGGTAGACCTGGGCGAGCTGCTCGACCAGCGCCTCCGGCGGGCGGTCGCTGACGAACTTCACGGCGAGCTTGCGGGCCAGCCGCCGCGCAGTGGCGGGGTGGCGGGCGAGGTAGCGGAGGTAGGCCTCGGTGACCGCGCGGCCGTCTGGGTCGGCGTTCGGGTGGCTGAAGTCGATGACCTGGACCGGGCCGGTCGCGTGCCACTTGCGGCGGTAGACCGGCTGGAAGGTGTTCCACATGTCGACGCTCCACCCCGTGAGGATCCGCGCCGACCCCTTGACGTCGTCCTCGTCGTAGGCGCCGCGCCCGACCGTGTGCAGCTCGAGGAGCTCGCGGCCGAGGTTCTCGTTCGGGTGCGCCTTCGCCGAGTCGACGTTGTCGAGACTGATCAGCATCGCCGGGTGGGTGATCGTCGCCTGCAGCAGGTCCTCGAAGCGGCCGAGCGCCGCGGCCCGGATCGCGTCGCCGTACTGCGTGCGCCAGAGGCCCTGGGCGTCGCCGTTGACCGGGACGTTGAAGTGGTTCTCCCAGAACTCGGTCATCACCTCGAGCAGCTGGCGGCGCGAACGCATCCGCCGCACCAGCACCCAGCGCTGGTAGTCGAACATCACCTCCCAGACGCCCTCGACCTCGTCGCGCTGGCGCTGCCACAGCTCGGTGGCACCCCGCGACAGGCTCGGCCACCAGTCCCGGACGCCGTCGGTGCCGGGATCGGCCACGGAGCCCGGGTCGAGCTGGGCGTCGAACCAGGACCGGGCGCCGCCGGCGGCGCGCACCTGGGCGGCGAGCGCCGGGGTGACGCCGTACGAGAACCGCCCGACCAGGTGCCGGGCCTGCGCGCCGAGCAGGCGATGGCCCCGGTAGCGGGCGGGGGCGTACGCCGAGCCGGCGTGCGCGGCGCCCGCTCCGGCGAGGACGGCGCCGGCGGCGGCGCCGGACGCCGCGCCCGAGACGAGGGCGCGGCGAGACGGCGAGGGCACGGTCCGAGACATGGGCGACCAGGCTACGGTGCGAACCCGCTGCGGCGGGAAGCTTCGGGGAATGTCGCGGTCGGGGCCGCGCCGGTAGAGTGCGGGGGCACCGGAACCCGATACCAGTGAGGACTCGACGCCCAGCTCATGGACGGCTCCCAAAGTCCCCGGCTCCCTCTGACCGGACTCAGCGCCGGAGCCAGGGGGAGCCGCCGCCCGCCTGACCCGGGCCACGTCCGGGGAGCGTGCCGATGACCGCCTGGCTGCTGCTGGCGGCGGCGCTGCTCCTCATCGTCGCCTGCGGCGTGTTCGTCGCGGCCGAGTTCTCCTTCGTCACCGTCGACCGCAGCCAGGTCGAGCGCGCCGCCGCGGCGGGGGACACCGGCGCGGGTGGCGTGCAGGCCGCGTTGCGCACGCTGTCCACCCAGCTCTCCGGAGCCCAGGTCGGCATCACCATCACCAACCTCGCCATCGGCTACCTCGCCGAGCCGGCGATCTCGGACCTGATCGACGGGCCCCTGCGCGGCCTCGGCACGCCGGAGCGTGCGATCACGCCGACGGCGATCGCGGTCGGCCTGACGCTCGGCACGATCCTCACGATGATCTTCGGCGAGCTGGTGCCCAAGAACCTGGCGCTCGCCAAGCCGATGGCCGTGGCCCGGGCGACCCAGCGCTTCCAACGCGGGTTCACGGCGCTGGCGCGCGGTCCCATCCGGGTGCTCAACGGCTCGGCCAACGCCGTCGTACGCCGGCTCGGCATCGAGCCCCAGGAGGAGCTGCGCTCGGCGCGCAGCTCCACGGAGCTCGCCTCGCTGATCCAGCGCTCGGCCGACCTCGGCACGCTCGACCTGGAGACCGCCGAGCTGATGGAGCGCTCGGTCGAGTTCGGCGCCCGCACCGCGGGCGAGATCATGACGCCGCGGGTGCGCTCGAGCAGCCTGGAGGCGAACGACCGGGCCAACGTGGTCATCGAGCTGACCCGGGAGACCGGGCACTCGCGGTTCCCGGTCCTGGACGCCGACGAGAACGTCGTCGGCACGGTGCACGTCAAGAACGCCGTCGCCCTGCCCGTCTACGAGCGCGCGACCACGAAGGTCAAGCACCTGATGGCCAAGCCGATCGTGGTCCCCGACTCGCTGCGCCTCGACCCGCTGCTGGCGCTGCTGCGCGGGGACGGCTTCCAGCTCGCGGTCGTGATGGACGAGTACGGCGGCTTCGCAGGCATCGTGACCCTGGAGGACGTCGTCGAGGAGATCGTCGGGGACATCGCCGACGAGCACGACCGGCTCAGCGCCAACGCACGGCTGCAGCGGGACGGGACCTGGTCGCTCTCCGGCCTGCTGCGCCCCGACGAGGTCGAGGACATCACCGGCGTCCTGCTGCCCGACCACGAGGACTACGACACGATCGCGGGGCTGGTCCTCCGGGTGCTCGGCCGGGTGCCCCGGGTCGGCGACCTCGCGGAGGTGAGCGTCCCCGACCGCTCCGACCCCGACGAGCCGCGCGAGCAGCTCGCCGTCCTCACCGTGGAGCGGATGGACGGGCTGCGGATCGACCGGCTGACGCTGCGGCTCCTCGACACCCCGATCGGGGGGGCGGAGTCGTGAACAGCCTGACCGCCATCGTGCTCGCCGTCTTCCTCCTGCTCGGCAACGCGTTCTTCGTGGGCGCGGAGTTCGCGTTGGTCTCCGCGCGCCGCACGCAGCTCGAGCCGCGCGCCGAGGCGGGCTCGCGGATGGCGCGGACCACGATCAAGGCGATGGAGAACATCTCCCTGGTGATCGGCGTCAACCAGCTCGGCATCACCGTCTGCTCGCTGGTGCTCGGTGCGGTCGGCGAGCCCGCGGTCGCCCACCTCGTGGAGCCGGTCCTGCACGCGGTGAACGTGCCGGAGGGCTTCGTGCACCCGGTGTCGTTCGTGCTCGCCCTGTCGCTGGTCGTCTACCTGCACGTGGTGCTGGGGGAGATGATCCCGAAGAACATCGCCCTGGCGGGGCCGGACCGGGCCGCGCTCGTGCTGGGCCCGCCGATCTGGGGGATCGTGACCGTGCTCCGGCCGGTCGTCGTGGTCATCAACGCGATCGCGGCCGGGGTGCTGCGCCTGATGGGTGCCCGGCTGACCAGCGAGGTGAGCTCGACGTACACCCGCGAGGAGGTCGCCGCGCTGGTCGAGCAGTCACGCGGCGAGGGCCTCCTCGAGGCCGACGAGTACGACCGCCTCGCCGGGGCGCTGGGGTTCACCGAGAAGACCGTCGGTGCCGTCCTGATGCCGCCGGACTCGCTCACCACGGTGCCGCGGGGCTCGACCGGCGCCGAGGTCGAGGCGCTGTGCGCGTCGACCGGCTTCAGCCGGTTCCCGGTCGTGGGGGAGGACGGCGGGCTGCTCGGCTACCTGCACATCAAGGACGTCCTCGAGCCGGACGAGGCCCGCCGGGCCCGGCCGGTCGAGGACAAGTGGATCCGGCCGTTCGCCCCGGTCAGCGCCGACGAGCCGCTGCACGGTGCCCTCGAGACCCTGCAGCGCCGGGGCGCGCACATGGCGCGGGTGGTCGACGGCGGCGGGCGGACCCTCGGGCTGGCCACCCTCGAGGACGTCATCGAGGAGCTCGTGGGCGAGATCCGCGACGCCGCGCACCTGGAGGACCACCTCTGACCGGGAGCGGCTGCCACCGATCCGGGGTCCCGGCCGATAGGCTTGGCGCGGCAGCACACCCCGGGAGAGCAGACAGGCGAGCAGTGGCGGACGACTCGACGCGCAACCGCGTGTGGACGCTTCCCAACCTGCTCAGCATGATCCGGCTGGCGGGCGTCCCGGTCTTCCTCTGGCTGGTGCTGGGCCCGGAGGCGGACGGCTGGGCACTGGCGCTGCTGGCGGTCTCCGGCATCACCGACTTCCTCGACGGCTACCTCGCGCGCCGGCTGGGGCAGACCTCGACGCTGGGCCAGGTGCTGGACCCGGTCGCCGACCGGCTCTACATCCTGGCCGTCGTCGTGGGCCTCGCGCTGCGCGACGTGATCCCCTGGTGGGCGGCGCTCTCGCTGCCGCTGCGCGACCTCCTGCTCTGGGGGCTGGTGCCGCTGCTGCGGACCCGTGGCTACAGCGCGCTGCCGGTGCACTTCCTGGGCAAGGCCGCGACCTTCAACCTGCTCTACGCCTTCCCGCTGCTGCTGCTCGGTGACGGCGACGGGACGGTCGCGACCCTCGCGAACGTGTTCGGCTGGGCGTTCGCCCTGTGGGGGATCGGGCTCTACTGGTGGGCCGGCATCCTCTACGCCTGGCAGGTGCGCACCCTGCTGGCCACCACCGAGAGGCGGACGGCGGCGGTCCCCGATGCCTGACTCCCGGACCACGACGGCCGACCGGGTCAGCACGCCGCTGCTGACGCTGATCACCCAGCAGTCCCTCGACGAGGACTACCGCCACGTCGCGGAGCGCCGCGCCGAGCAGGGGAGCACGCCGACCGGGCGGCGCCGCCTGGGAACCGCGACCGTGGTGGTCGCGGTCTTCGGCCTGCTGGTGACGGTCGCCGCCGTGCAGAACTCCCAGCGGGCCGGGGTGCAGAGCGCCAGCCGGGCGTCGCTGATCGCGAACATCGACCGCGGCCGGGCCGACCTGGCCGCCCTCCAGGAGCGCATCGTCGACCTCCGCGAGCTCGACGTCTCGCTGCAGGACAACCTCGACGACGTCACCGCCGCCGCGCAGGGTGCACAGGCCCGGGTGCAGCGGCTCGGAGCGGTCACCGGCTTCGGCGCCGTCACCGGCCCGGGCGTGCGCGTCACGGTCGACGACGGCGACCACTTCACGGTCCGCGACCGGGACCTGCGTCCGCTGGTCGACGGGCTGTGGAACGCCGGGGCCGAGGCGATCTCGATCAACGGCCAGCGGCTCACCGCACGGACGCCGATCCGCAACTCGGGCGCCGCGATCCACGTGAACTTCCGCCCGCTGTCGCCGCCGTACGTCGTGCTCGCCATCGGTGACCCGCGCACCCTCCAGGCCGACCTGATGGAGACGACGAGCGGCCTGACGTTCCGCGACACGGCCGCCCAGCTCGGCTTCCCCTGGAACATGGACAATGTGGATCGGCTCTCCCTCCCGGCGGCCCCGCAGCGACTGATCCAGCTGGACTGGGCCGTCGAGGGCACCGCCAAGGAGAACCTCGTCAAGCGTCGGAAGGACACCCCACCGTGATCGCCGCACTCGGGCTGCTGGTCGGGATCGTGCTGGGCGTGGTCTTCCAGCCGGACGTCCCCGCGGGCCTCGAGCCCTACCTGCCGATCGCCGTCGTGGCCGCGCTGGACGCCGTCTTCGGCGCCCTCCGGGCCTACCTGGACGGGATCTTCGACGACAAGGTGTTCGTGGTCTCCTTCGTCAGCAACGTGGTCATCGCGGCCGCGATCGTCTACCTCGGCGACAAGCTGGGCGTCGGCGGCCAGCTGTCGACCGGCGTGATCGTCGTGCTCGGGATCCGGATCTTCTCCAACGTCGCGGCGATCCGAAGGCACCTGTTCCATGCCTGAGGAGCAGCAGACCGGGCGGGACCGGCTGCTCCGCGCCCTGATCCGGCCCAGCCGCAGCCAGGCCGTGGTCGCGGTGCTGCTCGCGGTGCTCGGCTACGCCGCCGTCACCCAGGTCCGGTTCAACGAGGTCGACAACACCTACGGCAGCCTGCGCGAGCAGGACCTGATCGACGTGCTCAACGGCCTGGCCGGCACCAGCCAGCGCGCCGAGGCCGAGATCGCCCGGCTGCAGCGCACCCGCGACGACCTGCTCTCCGACACCGGCTCGCGCGAGGCGGCCCTCGCCCAGGCGCAGCAGGAGGCCGACACGCTCTCGATCCTCGCCGGGCTGGTCCCGGTGACCGGTCCCGGCATCCGGGTGACCGTGACCGAGGAGACCGGCACCGTGCAGGTGCAGACCCTGGTCGACAGCCTGCAGGAGCTGCGCACCGCCGGCGCCGAGGCGATCCAGGTCAACGGCCAGGTTCGGGTGGTCGCCGACACCGCCGTCGAGGACGTCCCCGGAGGGCTCCTGGTCGGGGGGCAGGTGGTCACCTCGCCGTACGTCATCGACGTGATCGGCGAGCCGCACACCCTTGCGAGCTCGGGCATCGACTTCCCCGACGGGCCGCGGGACCTCTTCGAGGACGACGGTGCGAGCGTGGTCGTCGACGAGCTCGCCTCCCTCGACATCGAGAGTGTGGTCAAACCCGCCAGACCGGAGTACGCCGAACCCGACGGGGCGCAGTAGCCTCACCGCAAGGGCGCCCGGGGCGCCCGATCCCGGCACCGATCCACCCGAGGAGACGCCTTGTACCCCGACGACTTGAAGTACACGACCGAGCACGAGTGGGTCCGCGAGCCCGGGGAGCACGAGGGCTCGGTCCGGATCGGGATCACCCACTACGCGCAGGACGCCCTGGGCGACATCGTCTACGTCTCCCTCCCGGAGCTCGGGTCGACCGTCGAGGCCGGCAGCACCTGCGGTGAGCTGGAGTCCACCAAGTCGGTGAGCGACGTCTACGCGCCGGTCTCCGGCGAGGTGGTGGCCCGCAACGACGCGCTGGACGCGACGCCGGAGCTGGTGAACAACGACCCGTACGGCGGCGGCTGGCTCTTCGAGGTGGTCCCGAGCGACCGCGCCGGGCTGGACGGGCTGCTGGACGCCACGGCGTACCAGGCCTCGCTCGACGCCTGACCGGTCCCGATCGGGCTTGATCGGGCAGGCCGGGCTGATAGGTTCGGTCCCAACCGTCAACCTCAACCCGGCCTTGAGGGTTTGCCCCCGACCGAAGGACAGACCGATGCCGTTCTGCACAGCGTGTGGCACGCAGAACCCCGACGACGCGCGCTTCTGCTCCCAGTGCGGCACCCGCCTGGTGACGGCGGCGCCCGCGACCCCTGCTGCGACCAACGAGCCGTCGGGGGAGTCGACCGCGACGATCGCGATCGGGCTCGGCGCGGACAAGGTCGAGACCTCCGACCGCCAGCTCAACGCGGTCGACGCGGCCGCCGTGGACGCGCTCCCGGCCGGCCATGCGCTGCTGGTGGTGCAGCGCGGCCCGGGGGCCGGCAGCCGCTTCCTGCTGGACGCCGACGTCGTCAACGCCGGCCGGCATCCCGACAGCGAGATCTTCCTGGACGACGTCACCGTCTCCCGCCGGCACGCCGAGTTCCACCGGTCCGGCGAGTCGTTCACGGTGAGCGACGTCGGGAGCCTCAACGGCACCTACGTCAACCGCGACCGGATCGACCGGGTCCAGCTGACCGACGGCGACGAGGTCCAGATCGGCAAGTACCGCCTGGTGTTCTTCTCCGGGCACGCGGCCAGGTGACCCGGGCCGTGTCCACCGCCTCGGGGGCGTCCTCGGCCGCGCGGGCGCGGATGAACATCGGGCAGGTCCTCGACCAGCTGCGCCCCGACTTCCCCGGCATCACCATCCCGAAGATCCGCTTCCTCGAGGACAAGGGCCTGATCAAGCCCGAGCGGACGCCGGCCGGGTACCGGAAGTTCTCCCACGCCGACGTCGAGCGGCTGCGCTACGTGCTGCGGATGCAGCGCGACCACTACCTGCCGCTGAAGGTGATCGGCGAGCACCTGGACGCGATCGACCGCGGCCTGGAGCCGCCGCCGATCGACCCCGTGGTGCCGACGGTGCCGCGGGTCGCCCTCGCCGCCGACGGCCTGCCCAGCCCGGCCTCGTTCACCCGCCGGGACAACGTGCGGCTCTCGCGGCGCGAGCTGGTGAAGATCGCCGAGATCACCGACGACCTGCTCGACCAGCTCGAGCAGTTCGGGCTGATCGCCGCGCACCGCGGCACCGGCCACTACGACACCGACGCGCTGGTCATCGCGCAGACCGCGCGGGAGCTGGCCGACTTCGGCTTCGAGCCCCGGCACCTGCGCGCCTTCAAGACCGCCGCCGACCGCGAGGTGGGCCTGGTCGAGCAGGTCGTCGCCCCCCAGAAGCGAGGCCGCGACGCCGCGGCCGCCGCGCGCGCCGAGGAGACCGTCAGCGAGATCGCCGCCCTCTCGGTCCGCCTGCACGCCACCTTGGTGAAGAGCGGGCTGCGCTCCACCTGAGGGTGGGGTGGGGGGTCGGTTTCCCCGGGTACCCGGGGAAACCGGAACTGTTGGCCCGAAACTTCGGCCGAGAAGTTCCGGTTTTGGCCGAGAAGTACGGCGGGTGCGGGCCCCCGAGCCATCGGGTCGGCTGTCGCGCCGGGGGTACTGTGGAGTGGTGCGCGAAGTCGATGTCATGGGAGTCAGGGTGGAGATGCCCTCGAACCAGCCGATCGTGCTGCTGCGCGAGGTCTCGGGCGAGCGCTACCTCCCCATCTGGATCGGTGCGGTGGAGGCGACGGCGATCGCCTTCGCCCAGCAGGGAGTGGTCCCGCCCCGGCCGCTGACGCACGACCTGATGAAGGACGTGCTCGAGGCCACCGGCAACGAGCTGACCGAGGTGCAGATCACCGACGTCAAGGACGGGGTGTTCTTCGCGACCCTCGTGTTCGGCTCCGGGGCCGAGGTCAGTGCGCGCCCGTCGGACTCGATCGCGCTCGCGCTGCGCACCGGCACCCGGATCGTCTGCGCGGAGGAGGTGCTCGACGAGGCCGGCCTCGCCGTACCCGCCGAGCAGGAGGACGAGGTCGAGAAGTTCCGCGAGTTCCTCGACCAGGTCACCCCCGAGGACTTCGACGCCCCGACCGAGCCCTGAGCGCACCGATGGCGCGCACCTGGCGGCGTTGCCGTCGGGTCGAACCACTGTCGTTTGGTCCCCAACAGCAGAGATCCGGCGCTGCCCATTGCAGTTGGTGACCAAACGACAACCGGGATCGCCACCGGATCCCTCACCCTCAACCAGAGGTTGAGGGTCGCGACACGCCGCCGGCGTCTTTGACGGGTCTCCGGCGGGGGCCTACCTTGAAGTGTCTCTGTTGTAACTTCCACGCTGTGGTGCCCCGCACATCGGGTCGCGCGGCACCTTCCCCCGGGGGTTACGCACAACGGAGTAGCCACGGAGGACCGTGTGAACGAGAACGAGCAGCAGTCGGACCACGCCGAGGTGCAGCGCGCCGCCCACGCGGCCGAGGAGCAGGGCCTCCTCTTCACCGACGACGTCTCCCCGCTGCCCAGCGACACCGGCTACCGCGGCCCGACCGCGTGCAACGCCGCCGGCATCTCCTACCGTCAGCTCGACTACTGGGCCCGCACCGGCCTGATCGAGCCCACCGTGCGCGGCGCCAAGGGCTCGGGCTCCCAGCGGCTCTACTCCTTCCAGGACATCTTGCTGCTCAAGGTCGTCAAGCGGCTGCTCGACGCGGGCATCTCGCTGCAGCAGATCCGCACCGCGGTCCAGCACCTGCGCGAGCGGGGCACCGACGACCTGACCCGGGTCACGCTGATGAGCGACGGCGTCTCGGTCTACGAGTGCACCAGCAACGACGAGATCATCGACCTGCTCCAGGGCGGCCAGGGCGTCTTCGGCATCGCGATCGGCGGCGTCTGGCAGGAGATCGAGGGGACCCTCGCCGAGCTGCCCAGCGAGCGCACCGCCGAGCCCGAGGCCGCGCCGTCGCCCGGCGACGAGCTCGCCGCCCGGCGCGCCGCCCGCAAGACCGGCTGACTGGCGGCATCTCGGCCACCGACTTGGTAGATTGGGTGCGCTGACACTCCCGCACGGGAGAGTCCCCGGGCCCGGCCCGGGGCGCCGAAGGGGCAATTCCTCCCCGGAACCTCTCAGGCCTCAGGACCGTGCGGGTCAGGCACTCTGGAGCACCACCCGGCGGCGCGACAGAGGGGGAGGCACCCGAACGCCCTTCGAGGAGCCCCCATGTCAGACCACCACCCTCTCGCCGACCTCGACGACGCGCTGCCGTTCGTCGACCGCCACATCGGGCTGCGCCCCGGCGACGTCGAGACGATGCTCGCCCGGCTCGGCTTCGACTCGCTCGACGCGCTGATGGCCGCGGCGGTGCCCGGCGGCATCCGGGCCGCCGACGAGCTGGACCTGCCGGCCCCGCTGAGCGAGGAGGCCACGGCGCGCGAGCTGCGGGCGATCGCCCAGGCCAACCGTCCGGGGGAGGCGATGATCGGGCTCGGCTACCACGCCACGACGACCCCGCCGGTGATCCGGCGCAACGTGCTCGAGGACCCGAGCTGGTACACCGCCTACACCCCCTACCAGCCCGAGATCTCCCAGGGCCGGCTCGAGGCGCTGCTGAACTTCCAGACCGTCGTCGGCGACCTCACCGGGCTGCCGATCGCCAACGCCTCGCTGCTCGACGAGGGCACGGCCGCGGCGGAGGCGATGACGCTGGTGCGCCGCGCCCATCGGAACGCTGTCGGGCCGTTCGTGGTCGACGCCGACGCGCTGCCACAGTCCATCGAGGTGGTCCGCACCCGCGCCGCGGGGCTGGGCATCGACGTCGTGGTCGCCGACCTGACCGACGGCCTGCCGGCGGACGTGCTCGAGGGCGGGCTGTGCGGCGTGCTCGTGCAGTACCCCGGCGCGTCCGGCCGGGTGCTGGACCCCAGGCGCGTGATCGAGCAGGCCCACGAGCAGGATGCGCTCGCCGTCGTGGCCGCCGACCTGCTCGCCCTCACCCTGCTCGAGTCGCCCGGCGAGCTCGGGGCCGACGTGGTGGTCGGCTCGAGCCAGCGGTTCGGCGTCCCGCTGTTCTACGGCGGCCCGCATGCCGGGTTCATGTCGGTGGCCGCCGGCCTGG
The DNA here is from genome assembly GCF_000015265.1 of Nocardioides sp. JS614. NCBI lineage: Bacteria > Bacillati > Actinomycetota > Actinomycetes > Propionibacteriales > Nocardioidaceae > Nocardioides > Nocardioides sp. JS614. Next base: position 2,883,603 of record NC_008699.1, on the reverse strand, counting down.
AGCGGCACCTGCCCGGCCGCCTGGTCGGCGTCTCGGTGGACGCCGAGGGGCGCCCGGCGTACCGGCTCGCCCTCCAGACCCGCGAGCAGCACATCCGCCGGGACAAGGCGACCTCCAACATCTGCACCGCCCAGGTGCTGCTCGCGGTGGTGGCGTCGATGTACGCCGTCTACCACGGGCCGGAGGGCCTGCGCGCGATCGCGACCCGCGCGCACCGCTACGCCGCGGTCCTCGCCGCGGCGCTCGGCCAGGGCGGGTTCCCGGTACGCCACGAGAGCTACTTCGACACCCTCGTCGTGCAGGCGACCGGCCGGGCCGCCGCGGTCGTCGCAGCGGCCCGGGCGCTCGGCGTGCAGCTGCGGCTGGTCGACGCCGACCACGTGGGCATCAGCACCTCCGAGTGCACGACCCGGTCCACGGTCGCCAGCGTGCTCAAGGCGTTCGGCCTGGCGACCGGCCCGGCCGACGGCTCGGTCGACCTGGACGCGGTGGACGCCGCGACCGGCGACGCCCTGCCGGAGGCCCTGCGCCGGACCACGCCGTACCTGACCCACGAGGTGTTCACCAGCTATCACAGCGAGACCGCGATGCTGCGCTACCTGCGCCGGCTCTCGGCGCGCGACTACGCGCTGGATCGTGGCATGATCCCGCTCGGCTCCTGCACGATGAAGCTCAACGCCACCACCGAGATGGAGCCGATCTCGCTGCCCGGGTTCGCCGACCTGCACCCGTTCGCGCCCGCCGAGGACGCCCAGGGCTACCGGCAGCTGGTCACCGAGCTCGAGGGCTGGCTCGCGGAGGTCACCGGCTACGACTCCGTCTCGATCCAGCCGAACGCCGGCTCCCAGGGCGAGCTCGCCGGCCTGCTCGCGATCCGCGGCTACCACCGTGCCAACGGCGACGAGGCCCGCAACGTGGTGCTGATCCCGTCCTCCGCGCACGGCACGAACGCCGCCTCGGCGGTGCTCGCGGGGATGCGGGTCGTGGTCGTGAAGTCGGGGCCGGGCGGCGAGGTCGACCTCGACGACCTGCGCGCTCAGTGTGCCGCCCACGCGGACGACCTCGCGGCGATCATGGTGACCTACCCGTCGACGCACGGCGCGTACGAGGAGACCATCACGGAGCTGTGCGAGATCGTGCACGCCCACGGCGGGCAGGTGTACGTCGACGGCGCGAACCTGAACGCCCTGCTGGGCTACGCCAAGCCCGGCGAGTTCGGCGGCGACGTCTCGCACCTGAACCTGCACAAGACCTTCTGCATCCCGCACGGCGGCGGCGGTCCCGGGGTGGGGCCGGTCGCGGTGCGCGCCCACCTGGCGCCGTACCTGCCCTCGCACGGGATGCACCCGGACGAGACCAAGCGCACCGGCATCGGCCCGGTCAGCGCCGCGCCGTACGGCTCGGCGGGGATCCTGCCGATCTCGTGGGCCTACATCCGGCTGATGGGCGCGGCCGGCCTGACCCGGGCCACCGCGGCCGCCGTGCTGTCGGCGAACTACGTCGCCGCCCGGCTCGGCGAGCACTACCCGGTGCTCTACCGCGGCCACGGCGGGCTGGTCGCGCACGAGTGCATCCTGGACCTGCGCGGCCTGACGAAGGAGAGCGGCGTCACCGTCGACGACGTCGCCAAGCGGCTGATCGACTACGGCTTCCACGCCCCGACGATGTCCTTCCCGGTCGCCGGCACGCTGATGGTCGAGCCGACGGAGTCCGAGGACCTCGGCGAGATCGACCGGTTCATCGACGCGATGATCGCGATCCGCGGCGAGATCGACCGGGTCGGCGCGGGGGAGTGGACCCCCGAGGACTCGCCGCTGCGCGGGGCGCCGCACACCTCGCGCGCGCTCGTCGGCGAGTGGGACCGTCCGTACTCCCGTGAGCTCGCGGTCTTCCCGACCGGCCTCACCGGCCCCAACGGCGTGGCCGACAAGTACTGGCCGCCGGTGGCGCGGATCGACCAGGCGTACGGCGACCGGCACCTGGTCTGCTCCTGCCCGCCTGTGGAAGCCTTCGCCGAGTGACGGTCACCGACGCGACGGCCCGACGGCTGCTGGCGCGCCTCGCGCGGGCAGTCGACCGGGCGGCTGCCGTCGGTGGTGGCCGGGTTGGTGCGCGACGGCGAGCCGGTGTGGTTCGGCTCGTACGGCGGCCCCGCGGTCCCGGATCACGACCCGGCGGACGTGCAGTACCGGATCGGGTCGATCACCAAGACGATGACCGCCGTGCTCGTCCTCCAGCTGGTCCGCGACGGCCGGCTCGGCCTGGACGAGCCCGCGTCGGCGGTGCTCGACGAGAACGCCGGCCACCCGTATGCCGACCGCACGCTGCGCACCCTGCTCGCGCACGGCTCCGGGATGCAGTCCGAGCCGGTGGGCTCGTGGTGGGAGCGCACGCCGGGATCCTCGTTCGCCGAGCTGATGGCCGCCAACGACGGGTCCGGCGCGGTGTTCGGGGTCCACGAGCGGTTCCACTACTCCAACCTGGGCTACGCCGTCCTCGGCGAGGTCGCCGCCCGGGCGCTCGGGACCACCTGGTGGGACGCCGTCCGCGACCGGATCCTGGCGCCGCTGGGGATGGCGCGCACGTCGTACCTCCCCGAGGGCGCCGCGGCGCAGGGCTGGTCGGTCCATCCCTACGACGCCACGCTGCTGGCCGAGCCGGCCACCGACAACGGCGCGATGGCCCCGGCCGGGCAGGTGTGGGCGACGGTCACCGACCTCGCGACGTACGCCGCGTTCCTGGCCGGCGGCCACCCCGACGTGCTCTCCGTCGCCGAGCTCGACCGGGCCTTCGCGCCCCAGGCCGGCAGCCCGGAGGACGGGCTGCGTTCGGCGCACGGGCTCGGCTTCCAGCTGTTCGCGGGCGGCTCGGGCACGCTGGCCGGGCACACCGGCTCGATGCCCGGTTTCCTCGCGACCTGCCTGGTCGACCGGCGGCGGCGCACCGGTGGCGTCGTCCTCGCGAACGCGACGACCGGGTTCTCGCCGGCCGAGGCCGTGATCGGGCTCCTGGAGGAGCTCGAGCGCTGCGAACCGTCCCTGCCCGAGCCGTGGCGGCCCGCCGAGAGCGTCCCGGCCGAGCTCGCCGGCGTCCCGGGCGTCTGGCACTGGGGCAACACGCCGGTGGTGTTCACGATGGCCGGCAGCGAGCTGGTGGCACTGCGCAACGGCGTCGAGGCCTACCGGTTCGGCCTGCGCGCCGGCCGGGTGGTCGGGCTGTCCGGCTACCACGCCGGCGAGGAGCTGCGGGTCGTGCGTCGATCCGATGGGTCGATCCGCTACCTGGAGGCCGCGACCTTCGTCTACACGCGGGAGCCCTACGACCCGGAGGCCCCCATCCCTGGGGGCGCTCCGGGTCGCTAGTGCCGCTGCTGTGCCGCTGTCTCGGGCCGACGGTCAGACCGTGGACTCCTTGGTGACCTGCAGGTCGTAGACGAACGCCGGGCCGCACTCCAGCGGTGCACTCGCACCCTTCCAGCTCAGGGTCAGGTCGGTGGCGAGGCGCTTGTGGAAGCCGTCGATCGTGATGTGCTGGCCGGCGTCGTCGTGCTCCTCGTGCACCGCGATCCGGTCACCGACCTTGCGCGCGGTGCCCTCGACCACCGCGCGGCTGCCGGCGACCTTGAGGACGCCGCGGACGTTGCGGCCGTCGCGGAAGTCGCGGTCCGTGTCCCGGCTGCCGCCGACCTGGTGGCCGTCATCGCCGATGACGACCTGGATGGTGTTCCGGACGGTGTCGTTCTCGTAGAGGCTGGTGTAGACGTCTCGGCCCTTGATGGTGCCGGTGCACTCGATGACGATCCCGCGCTCACGGGTGGTGGTCGGCTCGCCCGCGGTCGCCGGAGCGGCCAGGCCGACCAGGCCGGAGGTCGCGACGACGGCCAGGGTGCCGGTGATCAGCCCGAAGGCGGGCGAGTTGGTGCGCATGGGAGTTCCTTGCTTCGGAGGGGTGGGTCGTGGTTCGGACACGGGGGATACGCCCCACCTCGCGATCCGGTTGCATGCGACCTCGGTCACTTCGGGAAGGCCCCTCGGCCCTGTCGGGCGGCACACGCACCGGCAACGATGGAGACAGCAAGGACCGAGGAGGTCGCGATGAGCATGTCCGTCGTCGAGCACCAGGCCTACCGCCGTGCGTGGTTCTCGTTGCTGCTGTACCCGCTGTCCTTCGCCGCGGCCTTCGCCGTCGGCGAGGGGCTGGTCTCCCTCTACGGCTACCCGACGAGCGGACCGGAGTCCACGCCGTTGTGGGCGGTGCTGGCCGCGGGCGGACCGGCGCTGCTGGTGTTCGCGGTGCCTGCGGTGGTCGCGTGGGTGTTCGCGGCCCGGGCCGGCCACGAGGACGTGCACCGGGTCCGGCTCCCGGCGTACCTCGCGACCGCGCTGGCCGCGGCGTTCGTGCTCGTCAACCTGCTGTCCTACGTCGTCGGCCGCGTCGCGGGATGATGGTGGGCGTGGCCCACATCGAGATCGAGCGGACCTACGCGCCGCCGGCCGGCGCCGTCGTGCCCGACCTCTCGGTGCTCACCGGTGTCGCGGACGCCGCGGAGCCGGACCAGGTCCTGCTGGTTGCGGAGTACTACGACACCGCGGACCTCGACCTGACACGGGCCGGGGTGTCGTTGCGCCGGCGTGCCGGTGGCGCCGACGAGGGCTGGCACCTGAAGCTGCCGGCGCGGGTGGGTCGGCTCGAGGTGCATCTGCCGCTCGGTTCCGCGACCGGCAGCCCGCCGGCGGAGCTCGGACGGATCGTGCTCGGCTGGACCCGACGCGCCACCCTGGAGCCGGTCGCGACCATCGAGACGCGGCGCACGACCCGGTCCCTGCGGAGCGCCGAGGGGACCGTCCTGGCCGAGCTCGCCGACGACGAGGTCGTCGGCACCCGCGCGGACGGCGGCCGCGAGTCGTGGCGGGAGTGGGAGCTCGAGCTGGTGACCGGCGACGGGGACCTGCTCGACGCGGCTGAGGCGCTGTTCGCCGGCGTCGGCGCGGCACCGGCGGCGAACTCCCGGAAGATCGCCCGGGTGCTGGGGGACCGGGTGCCTCCGGCGGTACGGCGGCGGCGGCCCAAGCCGGGCAAGCCCGTCGCCCGGCTGGCCCACGCCTACCTGGCCGCGCAGGTCGACGACCTGGCCCGCCGTGACGTGGAGGTCCGGCGCGGGGAGCCCGGGGGGATCCACCACGCGCGGATCGCATGCCGTCGGCTGCGCTCCGCGCTGGCGACGTTCCGGCCGGTGCTCGACCGCGAGCGCACCGACCCGGTCCGCGACGAGATCCGGTGGCTGGCCACGACCCTCGGCGACGCACGCGATGCCACGGTCGTCGGTCAGCGGCTCGGTGCGCTGCTGGCCGACGAGCCGCCCGAGCTCGTCGACGACGCGGTCGGGCGGCGGGTCGAGGCGACGTACGGCGGACGTCCGGAGGTCCCGGCGTCGCTGCTGTCCGACCGCTACCTCGACCTGCGGCGGGTCCTGGACGACCTCGTCGCCGATCCGCCCTGGACCGAGGAGGCGGCCCGGCCCGCGCGCGAGGTCGTGACCCGGCTGGTGCGCAAGGACTGGAAGCGGCTGCGCCGGCGCTGGGCGGCGGCTGCCGAGGCCGAGGACCTGGACGTGGCCCTGCACCAGGTACGGAAGGCCGCGAAGCGGCTGCGGTACGCCGCCGAGGCGGTGCAGCCGGTCGCCGGGAAGAAGGCGAAGCGGCTGGGCGCTGCCGCCAAGGGCCTGACCGCCCACCTCGGGGAGCGCCAGGACACGGTCGCGACCCGGGTCCACCTGCGCCGGCTGGCCGATGCGGCCGCGGCGGGCGGTGAGCCGACGTTCGCCTACGGCCGCCTGCACGCCCGGGAGCAGGGGCGCGCCGCGGAGCTGGATGCGAGGAACGCGAGCGTGTGGAACAGGCTCAGCGCGCCTGCGAGACGCTGGACATGTTGAAGTCCGGCACCCGCAGCGCCGGCATCGCCGTGCGCGAGAAGTAGTCGTCACCCCACTCGCGGCTGAACGCCGGCAGCGTCGCCGAGGCGCGCGTGAACCGGTTGAGCAGGTCGACGGGGCTCTCGTTGAACCGGAAGTTGTTGACCGCGCCGGTGATCTCACCGCCCTCGACGAGGTAGACGCCGTCGCGGGTGAGGCCGGTCAGCAACAGCGTCTGCGGGTCGACCTCGCGGATGTACCACAGGCACGTCAGGAGCAGGCCGCGATCGGTGCCGGCCACGAGGTCCTCGATCGAGCCCGCGGCGCCGTCGACGGCGAGCACGAGGTTGTCGATCGCCGGGGTCACCGGCTGGGCGGTCATCGCCGCCGAGTGGCGGGTCTGCAGCAGCGCCGTCAGTCGCCCGTCGCGGATCCAGTCGGTGCGCCGCAGCGGCAGGCCGTTGTCGAAGACCGACGACTCGTTGTCCGAGCTCGCGGCCAGCGCGAACGGCTCGCACTCCAGGCCGGGCTGCGCCGGGTCGGAGTAGAGGTGGACGCCGGGTCGGGCGACGAGGTCGCCGATCCGGGTGCCGCCACCGCGCCGGCTGTAGACCGACTGGCCCTCGAAGGCGGTGCGCGCGCCGGCGTACCAGTAGGCGTCGATCATCAGGTCGGCCACCGCGGTCGGCGGCAGGATCGTGTCGTAGCGTCCGGCCGGGAGGTCGACCTGCCGCTCCGCCCAGCCCAGCCGGCGGGTCAGCGCCTCGTCGAGGGCCAGCGGGTCGACGTCGGTGAAGTCGCGGGTGGCGGCGCCGACCCAGGCGCTGCGGGTGAGGTCGGCGCTCTTGGCGGTGCAGGCGACGTGGCCGGTCGGCTGCACGTGGCGCAGCCGCAGGCCGGTCGTCGAGCCGAGGTACGTCGTGGTCGACTCGTGGTTGACGAAGCCGTAGAGCACCCGGCCCGCGCCGGCGGCCCGGCGGAACGCCTCGCCGAGGGCGGGCGCGACCTCGTCGTACACGTGGATGTCGGTCGGCACCGGGGCCTCGTCCCAGTCCGGCGACACCGCGTCGCGGACCAGGTCGTTGGCGTCCTCGGCCGGAGCAGCCGCCCGGGCCGCGGCGTCCGCGGCGTCGACCAGCGCGGTCACGCCGGCCTGCGTGGTGACGGTCCCGGTCATCGAACCGGTCGCCACGCCCGCGGCGGTCCGGACGAACGAGATCACGGTGACGTCGACCCCGGACATCACGCCGTTGGTCGTGAGCGTGTTGTTGGCCCAGCGCAGGTTGGCGCTGGTCCGGTCGCGCACGATCACGACGCAGTCGTCGGCGATCGACGTCGCGACCGCGTGCTCGACGAACGACTGGGGGGTGATCGGGATGCTCATCAGTGGCCGGCCTCGTCGGTGGTGTTGAGGATGCGGACGTCGCGGAACAGTGCGGTGGGGCAGCCGTGGCTGACGCTGGCGACCTGCCCGGGCTGGGCCTTGCCGCAGTTGAACGCACCGCCGAGGACCCAGGTCTCGGGGCCGCCGACGGCCTCCATGGACCCCCAGAACTCGGTGGTGGTCGCCTGGTACGCCGCGTCCCGGACCTGGCCGACCAGCTCGCCTTCGGCGATCTTGTAGAAGCGCTGCCCGGTGAACTGGAAGTTGAAGCGCTGCATGTCGATGCTCCAGGACTTGTCGCCCACGACGTAGAGCCCGCGCTCGACCCGGCCGATCAGCTCCTCGGTGGACGGTCCGTCCGCGGCCGGCAGCAGCGAGACGTTCGCCATCCGCTGGATCGGGATGTGGCCCGGGGAGTCGGCGTACGCGCAGCCGTTGGAGCGGCCCCCCGGGAAGTCGGGCCCGGCGAGGCCCGGGTGCATCCGGCCCATCGCCCGGTCCAGCTGGTAGCCGACCAGCACCCCGTCCCGGACGATGTCCCAGCGCTGCGTCTCGACGCCCTCGTCGTCGTACCCGATCGTGGCCAGGCCGTGGGGATGCGTGCGGTCGCCGGTCACGTTCATCACCGGGGAGCCGTACTGCAGCGTGCCGAGCAGGTCCGGTGTCGCGAACGAGGTGCCCGCGTAGTTGGCTTCGTAGCCGAGCGCGCGGTCCAGCTCGGTCGCGTGCCCGATCGACTCGTGGATGGTCAGCCACAGGTTCGAGGGGTGGATCACCAGGTCGTAGCCGCCGGCCTCGACGCTGGGCGCCTTGAGCTTCTCGGCGAGCAGCTCGGGCACCTCCTCGATCTCGGCGTCCCAGTCCCAGCTGTCGGTGCCGCCGGCCCCCTTGTCCAGGTACTCCCAGCCGCGGCCGACGGGTGGAGCGATGCTGGCCATCGAGTCGAACGCGTCCGCGCCGGTGCCCATCGCCTCGAAGCCGGGGTGCAGCCGGACCCGCTGCTGGGTCGTGCGGGTGCCGGCCAGGTCCGCGTAGTACTTGTTCTCCTGGACCTGCAGCAGGTGGGCCGAGGCGTGGTCGACGGCCGCACCGCGGCGCAGCCGGTCGGTCCAGTCGATGAGCAGGTCGGCCTTCTCCCGCACCGGCACGTCGAGCGGGTTGACGAGGTACGACGAGATCCAGGTGGCGTCGGCGTGCACGGGCTCGTCGGCCAGCTCGACCGGGCGGCTCGTCATCTTCGCCGCCACCCGGGCGACGGCGACCGCGGTCTCGGCCACCTGGACCGCCTCGTCGGCGGTGAGGACCACGCCGGACGCGAATCCCCACGCGCCGCCGTGGATGACCCGGACCGCGAACCCGAGGTCCTCGGTGTCGTTCGCCCCCTGCAGCGCGCCGTCGCGGACCAGGAGCGTCTGGTAGCGCACCCGTTCGAACCGGAAGTCCGCGTGGCTCGCGCCCAAGGCCTGGGCTCGGGCCAGCGCGGCGTCGCCGAGCGACCGGTAGGGGAGTGCGGTGAACGATGGATCGAGGACCGGCCCGCTCATGCCCGCGAACCTACCGGACGTCGAGGCCGGCGCTCACCTGGATAGTCGCAGCGTCGACCCGGTGCGCGACTTGGTGACGACCAGCTGGGCGGGGATCCGGTCGCGCATCTCGGCGACGTGGCTGACGACGCCGACGACGCGGCCGCCGTCGCGCAGCGAGTCGAGGGTGCCCATCACGTCGTCGAGGGTGTCGGCGTCGAGCGACCCGAAGCCCTCGTCGACGAAGAGCGTGTCGAGGTCGGCTCCGCCGGCCTCCTGGGTGACGACGTCGGCCAGCCCCAGCGCCAGGGCGAGCGAGACCACGAAGGTCTCGCCACCGGACAGGGTCGCGGGGTCGCGGGACTCGCCGGACCAGTCGTCGCGCACGAGCAGGCTCAGGCCGCCGCGGGTCTCGCCGGCGCCGCGCCGGCCGGTGTGCTCCAGGGAGTAGCGCTGGTCGCTCATCGCGCCCAGCCGCGCGTTCGCGGCGGTGACGACCTGGGAGAGCCGGTAGGCGAGGACGTAGGCGGAGAGCCGCATCTGGAGTCGGTTGTCGGCCGACTTGCCTTCGACGAAGCTGCACAGGCGGGTGGTCAGGTCGAGCTCGTCACGCAGCGGCTCCCAGGCGGTCAGCGCGGCGTCCAGCTCGGCGGCCAGGCCGGACAGGCGCCCGGCGCGGGTGGCCCAGGCCGACTCCTGGGCACGGGCCGCGCCCAGCGCGTCGAGGGTGGTGCGGTGGCCGCTCTCCAGCCCGCCCAGGTCGGGGAGCACGGCCGCTGCGACCTCGGCCGCGCCGGGCTCGGAGAGCACGGCGGCGACGGCCGCGAGCCGGCGGTCGTGGTCGGCGACGGCGGCCGCGAGGCGGTCGTAGGTCCGCTGGTCGAGGCTCGCGGCGACGGCCTCGTCGGCGCTCGCGAACCCGGCGTCGACCACGGCCGCGGCCAGCGCCGTCCGGGCGTCCTCGAGGGCCGTGCCGGCGGCGGCGAGGCCGTCCAGCGCGGCGAGCGCCGAGCGACCGGCCTGCTCCTGGCGGGCGAAGTCCGCGGCCACGGTCTCGTCGTAGTCGGCGAGCTCGGCCTCGAGCCGCGACGCCTCGGCCGCCAGCCGGTCCAGCGCGGTCTCGGCGGCGGCGACCTGGGCGACCAGGTCGGCGGGGACCTGATCGACCTGCTCGGTCGCCGCGTCGAGCCGGGCGGACAGGTCGCGGACCTCGACATCGCGCAGGTGCTCGGTCGCGGCGGCGTCGTCGGCCGCGCGCTGGGCAGCCTTCTCGGCGGCATCGTCCGGGGCTCCGGCGCGGGTCGCGGCCTTGTGCGGGTGGTCGCAGGACCCGCAGACCGGGCAGGACGCCCCGACGGCGAGGGCGCCGGCGAGCTCGGCGACCATCCCGTCCAGGCGTGCCTCGCGTACGTCGAGCGCGTGGCCGCGCAGCCGCTGCGCCTCCGAGCGGGAGCGGGCGTGGGCCTCCCGGGCCTCGGCGACCTGGGCGGTCAGCGCCTGCACGAGGGCCCGGGCGGCGACGTGCGCGGCCGCCACCTCTTCGGCGAGGGACCGCTGACGCCGCTCGAGGCGCCCGGTCTCGGTGCGCACCTGTTGGAGGCGCGCCGCCCGCGGCTGCAGGGCCCGCATCCGGGCGGCGCCGTCGACCGCCTCGGCGACGGCGGCCTCGAGCGCCCCACGGTCGGTGACCTCGAGCCGGTCGACCACGGTCCGGGCTGCGGAGTGGGCTCGCTGGGCCTTCCCGGCGAGGGCGTGCAGCGGCACCACGCCGGCCGCTCGCCGGGCCGCGTCCAGCCGGTCGCGGCCGGCCTCCTGCTCGCTGGTGGCTGCGGTCAGCCGCTGGTGCTCGGCGGCGGCCGTGTCGAGGCGGGCCCGGCGCTCGGTCAGGACGCGCGCCGCCTCCCAGGACGCGCGCGCCTCGGCCTCAGCCTCGGCGGCGGCGCGCGCGGCGGCCGCGGTCTCTGCGCACTGCGCGGACGCGTCGGCGAGCAAGGCGTGCGCCCAGTCGGCCGTCCCCTCCTCGGGGGCGGGGGTGCCGGTGGTCTCGCTGACCCGGTGGACGAGCCCGTCGACGCGGCGGCGCAGCGCCTCGGCCTCGCGGCCCAGGGCCAGCCGCCGGTCGCGCAGCCAGCGCTCGACGCCCTCGAACCGCCCGGTTCGGAACAGCTGTTGGAGCAGCCGGTGGCGCTCCTCGGAGCGGGCCCGGAGGAACGCCTGGAACCGGCCCTGCGGGAGCATGGCGACCTGGGTGAACTGGTCGGTGTTCATACCGACCAGCCGGGTGACCAGGTGTCCGGTCTCGTCCAGCCGGGTCGAGTGGGTCACCCACCCGCCGTCGATGCGCTCGGCGATCGAGACCGACGCCTGCTCGGTGGTCAGGCCGGCGCCGCGCTTCTTGGGCCGCTCCCAGGACGGCGAGCGGACGATCCGGAACCGGCGGCCGGACAGCGTCGCCTCCAGTGTCACCTCCGGGCGGACGCCGGGGGCGGCCTGGTCGGACCGGAGCCGCCTGGCGGTGCTGCGATCGCCGGGGACGTCGCCGTACAGGGCGAAGCACACGGCGTCGAGGACGCTGGTCTTGCCGGAGCCGGTCGCTCCGGAGAGCAGGAACAGGCCGGCACCGGACAGCTCGTCGAAGTCGACCGCGACGGTGTCCGCGAACGGTCCGAACGCGGTGATCTCGAGGTGGTGGAGCCTCATCCGGCCCCCGACACGAGGACGTCGAAGTCGGGGTCCTCGCAGCAGGCGTCGACCGCCTCGTGGAGCAGCGCGGCCTCCGCCCTCGTCGCGGGGGCGCCGCGCATGTCGGCGATGAAGTCGAGGGCGACGGCATGGTCGGAGCGACCCTCCCGGCGCGCCGCGGGCACGGCGGTCGGCGCGCCGCCCCGCGGCTCGAACCCGATCACGAGGGTGTGGGGGAAGCGGCGCCGCAGCCGCTCCATCGCCTGCAGGGGCCGCACGTCGTCGGTGAGCGTGGCCTGCACCCAGGCGTCCTCGTGCACGGTGATGGTGAGGTCGTGGAGCAGGTCGTCGAGCGTGCCGCGGAGTCGGGCCAGGGGGCGCGGCACCGGCGCCTCGACGAACGTGCACTCGCGGACCCCGTCGGCGCCGAGGTCGACGAGCCAGGAGCCCTTGACCTGGGTCGCCTCGGAGAAGGAGTAGGCCAGCGGCGAGCCGGAGTAGCGCACCGTGTCGGTCAGGGTGTGCCGGCCGTGGAGGTGGCCGAGCGCGGTGTAGTCGACGCCGTCGAAGACCGATGTCGGCACCAGCGAGACCCCGCCGACGCTGATGTCGCGCTCGGAGTCGCTGGGCTGGGCGCCGGCGACGAAGGCATGGGCGAGGACCACCGATCGGGCGGGGCGGCTCGCCAGGTCAGCCCGCACCCGGCGCATCGCCTCGGTCAGCGCCGCCTCGTGGCTGCGGCCCGGCAGCCCCCACGGCTCGCGGACCGCGTCCGGGTCGAGGTAGGGGAGGCCGTAGACGGCGACGGGTCCGTGCTCGTCCTCGAGCAGCACCGGGGTGCCGACGCCCCCGGCGTCGGTGCGGATGAAGACCCCGGCCGCGTCGATCAGCCGGGAGCTGAACCCGAGCCGCTGCGCGGAGTCGTGGTTGCCGCTGGTGAGCACCACCTTCGCCCGCGACGCGGCCAGCCGGGCCAGCGTCTCGTCGGCGAGGCGTACGGCGTCCACGTGGGGGAGCGCCCGGTCGTAGACGTCGCCCGCCACGACCACCAGGTCCACCCGCTCCCGCTCGACGACCTCGAGGAGGTGGTCGACGTACGCAGCCTGGTGCCCGAGCATGCCCTCCCGGTGGAAGGACCGCCCGAGGTGCCAGTCGGAGGTGTGGAGGATGCGCACACCGCCACGCTAGGAGCGGGCGCCGACATCGCCGCGGGGGCGCGCCGAGGAGGGCGGGCCAGAACGGTCGTGAGCAGGTGAACATGACGGTGGAGGATGCGTCGTTCGGCGAGGGGGCCGAGCGGCCGCGGCCCGGGGAACCGCCGACCATCGGGACGTTCGCCTCTGACCGCCGCGCCGGGCGGTCGACGACCCTGGGCATCGTCGACCCGGACCAACCCGGAGTCGGTGTGTGGGAGGGAGTGCGGGTGACGAGCCAGATCGTGTGCGTGCCGGTCACGCCGACCGGCGCGGTCGATCGGCGCTGGGGCAAGGCCGCGCAGGTCGCCTTGGCGCGGCTGGAGGACGGTGCCGTCGTGGACTGGCGGGTCGTGGACGTCGGCTGGGACCGGCTGCACGACGTGGGCGGAGAGGGCCAGCACCACGCGCGGATCGTCCGGTTCTTGCGCGACCACGGCGTGACCGTCGTGGTGGCCGACGGGATGGGTCCGCCCATGCAGAACACGCTGGCCAGGCTCGGCGTGCGACTCGTGCTCGGCGTGACCGGCGATGCCCGTGCCGCGGCTGCGAGCGGAGGTCCGGGCGCGCCGTGAGCCTTCCGGGGTGACGCACGTTCGGACCTGACCTGCTCGCGGGTATCCGCGCGCGAGCAGACGACACGAACGAGTCATGGACGCGATCTGACGGCCGTGCCACCGTGGTGTCGTGACCCGGACCGTGGACGCCGACTACCTCGTGGTGGGGGCGGGCGCCATGGGCATGGCCTTCACGGACGCGTTGATCGACCACGCCGAGGTACGCGTCGCACTGATCGATCGTCGACACGGCGTGAGTGGGCACTGGCTCGAGGCATATCCCTTCGTCCGGCTGCACCAAGCCTCGGCGTTCTACGGCGCCGCGTCGACCCTGCTTGGCGGCGGCCAGGTGCAGCAGCGCGGACCGGAGCAGGGCTTGCAGGAGCGGGCAACCCAGGCCGAGATCTGCACGTACTACGCCAGGTTGCTCGACCGGATGGTCGAGTCGGGCAAGGTCGAGTTCTTCCCCAACAGCGAGTACGTCGGCGGGAGAACGGTCGTCTCCCGTGTCTCGGGCGAACGGTTCGAGGTGCCCGAGCGTTGCCGGATCGTCGACGCCCACTACTTGGCGCCGAGCATCCCGGCGGAGAAGCCGGCGCCCTTCGTGGTGGGAGACGCAGCCCGCGTCGTGCCGGTCAACGACCTCGCCCGACTCGGCGAAGCCCCGAGCCAGTACGTCGTCGTCGGCTCGGGGAAGACCGCGACCGACGCGTGCATCTGGCTGCTCTCCCGTGGGGTCGACCCGGACGCGATCTGCTGGGTGCGACCGCGTGAGCCGTGGATGATGAACCGGGCTGTCGTCCAACCGGATCCTGCGATCTTCACCCGCTTGGCCGCGGACACGATGCAGGCAGGGGCGGAGTCCACCTCGCTCGAGGACCTGTTCCTCCGTCTCGAGGACGCCGGCATCATGCTCCGCATCGACCGCACCGTGATGCCGACGATGGCCAAGGCCCCCACGCTGGCCGTGTGGGAGCTCGAGCAGCTGCGCACCCTCGAGAACGTGCTCCGACGGGGACACCTCGAGGCCGCCGACCCGGGCAAGCTCGTCTTCGCCGACGGTTCGGTCGCCGTCGCGGACGACGCCCTGGTCGTCCACTGTGCGGCGGACGGCCTGAAGTACCCGCCACTCGTCCCGGTCTGGCGCCCGGAAGGCATCACGCTCCAGGCGGTCCGGGCCGGCTTCCCGTGCTTCGGCGCGGCCCTCGTCGGGTACGTCGAGGCGACGCGTCGCGACGACGAGGACAAGAACCGCCTCTGCCCGCCGACCGGCTTCGGCAACTCGATGGCCTCCTGGGCGCGGATGAATGTCCACGGCACGCGGGCGGTGCTGTCGTTCATGGCCGAGCCCGACGTCAAGGAGTGGGCGAACAAGGCGGCGATCAACCCGGCGCGGACGCCGCCCGAGTATCCGGGCTCTGCGGCGTTCGACGACGCCCGAGAGAAGCTCGCGGCCCATCTTCGTCCGGGGTTGGCCCGGCTCGCCGAGCTGTCCTGACCGGTGCCCACCTCGCCGTCGTGGTGAGCTACACGTAGCGCACGCAGCGCTCGGGGGAGACGAACCCGTAGAGCACCAGCCCGGACTCCTCGGCGAGCCGCACCGACAGGCTGGTGGGGGCGCCGACGGCGACCAGGGCGCCGATGCCGGCGGCCATGGCCTTCTGCACGAGCTCGAAGCCGGCGCGACCGCTGACGACCAGGCAGGCCCCGGCGGGCGAGGTGCCGGCGAGCACGCGGGCGCCGGTCACCTTGTCGACGGCGTTGTGCCGCCCGACGTCCTCGCGCACGACGAGCAGCTCGCCGTCGGCGGTGGCGAGGCCGGCGGCGTGCACCCCGCCCGTGCGCGCGAAGACGGTCTGGGCCGAGTGCAGCCGGTCGGGGAGGCTGCACACCACCTCGGGGGAGGGCAGCGGCCCGGACCAACGGGCGGCCGAGGGGGTGGCGAGCGCCGCGTCGAGGCTGTCCTTGCCGCAGACGCCGCACGCCGAGGACCCCGAGGACCGGCCGACGTGCCGGTGGCCCGGCGGGGTCAGCGGCGGCGCGGACAGCGTGACCGTGACGACGTTGAACTCCTGCTCGTCGGTGAGCTCGTCGTCGGTGCAGTAGGCGACCCCGTGCACGGCGTCGGGTGCGGCGATGCCCTCGTGGACCAGCCAGCCGGCGGCCAGCTCGAAGTCGTGGCCGGGGGTCCGCATCGTCACCCAGACCCGCCGCGCCGACTCACCCGGCCAGGCGAGTCGGATCTCCAGCGGCTCCTCGGTGGCGAGCCGGTCCTCGTGCCGACGCTCGCCGCCCGCGAGGTGCTCGTGCACCCGGGTGCGGACGGTCGGCCCGGGACGCCGCGCGCGCTCGCCGCCGATCATGGGCCGGCCCGTCATGCGGGGTACGCCGCCCGGATCGCGATCCGCCGCTCCAGCTCGTCGGCGAGGTCGACGACCCGGCGCCGCATGGCCAGGTCGAAGTCCTCGCGCCCCAGCAGCTCCCATGCCCGCTCGAGGGTGTCGGCGGTCTCGAAGACCAGCGGGAAGAACCACATCGCGGCGTCGGCCAGCACCCACCCGCTGCGCACCTGGGCGGTCTCGGCGACGTCGGCGAAGTAGCGCTCGACGTACGGCGCCAGCAGCTCCTCCTGCTCGCCGCGCCACATGCCGACGCCGGCGGCCTCGAGCTCGTAGTTGGGCACGTCGACCCGGCCGGTGAACCGTTCCCACGCCCAGGCCTTGGCCTCCGGGTCCGGCAGCGAGGCGACGGCGCGCGTGTGCTCGACCCGGGACCGTGCGGTCGGCTCCGCGTCGAGCGCGGCCTGGAGCTCGGCCCGGCCGGTCTCGCCCAGCACCGCCAGCCGGACCAGGATCCGCCACCGCAGGTCGAGGTCGACCTCGACACCGTCGGGGAGGGCCCGACCCTCCAGCCAGTCGCGCAGCAACGCCGCGGACCCGGCGGAGGACACCGCGGCCTGGAACGCCGCGAGCTGGAGCGGCGACCCGGCGCCCGAGGCCTGCGCCTTCGCCCACGTCGCGCGGTGCACCCGCTCCCGGGCAGCCGTCGGGTCGGCGGTCAGCGGCACGACCTTCGCGAGCACCCAGGGCATCGTGTAGAACAGCGCGTCGTCGCTGTCCTCGACCGGCAGGCCCGCCTCGACCAGGTCGAGCACGTCCGCGGGGTCCATCGCCGCGTTGTGGAAGGCGCTGCGCACGTTGTTCCAGATCCCGGCCCTCAGCAGCGTGTCCTCGGTGCGCGGCAGCAGCGACTTCAGTGCGGCGACCGTGGTCGGGTCGGGCTGGACCAGCGCCCAGCTGTCCTCGTAGGGGTCGAGCACGACGGCGGCGGTCCCGGCGTCGTACGCCGTCTCCGCGCCCGCGACGGTCAGCGGCGTGACCTCCCACTTGCCCTCGGGCAGCGCGCGGGCGACCCGGAACGTGTGGGCGCGGTCGGCCGGGTGCCCGGCCGGGGGAGTACGGCGGACCACGCCCGCAGCCCGGTCGAGCACGATGCGGTCGGGACCGGCGGTGCGCAGCCAGTTGCCCGTGAACGTCGAGAGGTCACCGGCCCCGGCCCGCTCCCAGCTGGCGAACAGGTCGTGCATGGTGGCGTTGCCGAACCGGTGGCGGGTGAAGTGGTCGATCGCCCCGGCGAAGAAGACCTCGTCGCCGAGGGCCGCGTTCAGCTGCTTGAGGATGCTGGAGCCCTTGGTGTACGAGATCCCGTCGAAGTCCTGGAGCGCCGAGCCGGCGTCCTCGGCGCCGTTGCCGGCGACCGGGTGGGTGCTCGGCCGCTGGTCGGCGACCAGCCCCCACTGACGGCGGGCGTAGGCGTTGTGGGTCCAGGCGTCGTCGTACTCGGTGACGTCGGCGGTGACCCGGTTGCCCATGTACTCGGCGAACGACTCGTTGAGCCACAGGTCGTCCCACCACCGCGGCGTGACGATGTTGCCGAACCACTGGTGCGCCATCTCGTGCGCCACCGTCGTGGCCCGCTGGATGCGGACGCCGCGGGTGACCCGGCTGGTGAAGACCAGCGGGTCGCGGAACGTCACGCAGCCGGGATTCTCCATGGCGCCGGCGTTGAACTCCGGGACGAACGCCTGGTGGTAGTCGCCGAACGGGTAGCGGATCCCGAACAGCCGGTGGAACTCGTCGAAGCACGCCTTGGTGATGGTCAGCAGCTCGTCGGCGTCGGCGTCCAGGGCGCCCGCGATGCTGGCGCGTGCCGAGAGCCCCAGCGGAATGCCGTCGTGCTCGTCGCGGATCACGTGGTACGGCCCCGCGACCAGGGTCACGAAGTACGTCGACAGCGGCTGGGTGCGCTCGAGCTCCCACCGGGCCGTGCCGCCGGGACCGGCCTCGGTGCGGGTCGCGGGCGCGTTGCCGATCACGGTCCAGTCGGCCGGTGCGAGCACATGGAAGGTGAACGGGGCCTTGAGGTCGGGCTGGTCGAAGCACGCGAAGATCGTGGGTGCCGCCTCCATGAACGACATCCCGTAGACGTAACGCCTGCCGTCGGCCGGGTCCACGTGGGCGTGCAGGCCCTCACCGTCGTTGCGGAAGGGCATCACGGCGTCGACCACGAGCTCGTGGGTGCCCTCGGCGGTATCCAGCGGGAGCCGGCCGCGCTGCAGCAGGTCCGGGTCGAGCACCCGGCCGTCGAGGCGGATCTCGTTGACGCGGACCGGCTTGAGGTCGAGGAACGTGGCGCCCCCGCGACTGGTGAACCGGATCGTCGTCACCGACCCGAAGGTCTGCTCGTCGGCGGCCAGGTCGAGACGGACGTCGTACTCCTCGACGGAGAGGAGGTCGCGGCGGGCGACCGCCTCGGCGTGCCGGAGACTCTGGTAGGGGCTGCTCACCCGGCCACCCTATGTCGGGGCCCACCAGGCCCCGCAGGTCACCGATCGGCACCAGCTGGCTCGTTCCGCGACGGCCATCGGTCCAGACCACCTATCCTCTCCGCGGGCCGTCGGGGGTCCCGACGCAACCGGGCGCGGGTCTTCGGAGTCCTACGGGTACGGCGCGAGATCCGCGCCGGAGTTTCGGGAGGAACCTACTCACATGCAGCGGATCATTGCTCACCGTCGCGCGCGGGCCCTGGCCTCGCTCGTCACCGTCGCGGGCCTCGGCCTCGCGGCCACCAGCGTCGGCACCGGGACGGCCCAGGCGGCCGACCCGACGGGGGACTGTGCGACCCCGTACCCGGTCGCCGACCTCACCGCCGACCAGCCGGTCACCGGCCTGACCGTCAGCCGCGGCACCACGCCGGAGGGCTTCACCGGTGAGGTGCTCGGCGTGCTCGACGACGGCATCGCGCCCGGCCTCGACATGGTGATGGTCCGCCTCACCTCGGCCGAGATCGACCGGGTCGGGATCTGGCAGGGCATGTCCGGGTCGCCGGTCTACGCGGCCGACGGCCGCCTGATCGGTGCCGTGGCCTACGGCCTGGCCATGGGCCCGTCACCGGTCGCCGGCGTCACGCCGTACGCCGACATGGACGACTACCTGGGCACCGGCGCCGCCCGCACCGTGACGGTCGACCGCACCGCCGCGCGGACGATCGCGCAGCACAGCGAGGTCACCGCGCGGCAGGCCGGGCAGGGCTTCGCCCAGCTGCCGGCCCCGCTGGGCGTGGCGGGCGTCGGCGCCCGGCAGCTCACGCTCGCCCAGCAGCACGCGGGCACGCGCAGCTACCTCCCGCGCTCGGCGTACGCCGTCGGCCGGGCCTCGGCGACCGCCGCGGGCCCGGAGACGATCGTCGCCGGCGGCAACCTCGCGGCCTCGCTCGCGTACGGCGACATCACGATGGCCGCGGTCGGCACCGCGACGTCGGTGTGCGACGGCAACGTCGTCGGGTTCGGCCACCCGGTCCAGCGGCTCGGCGCGACCACGATGGCGCTGCACCCGGCCGACGCGATCTATGTCCAGGAGGACCTGATCGCCGGGTTCAAGCTCGCCAACATCGGCGCGCCCGCGGGCACGATCACCAACGACCGCACCACCGGCATCACCGGCGTCCTCGGCCCGCTGCCGGAGACCGCCGGCGTCTCGTCGCTCGTGACCTACGGCGAGCGCAGTCGCACCGGCGTCTCGCAGGTCTCGGTGCAGACGCCGGACGCGCTGGCGAGCACCACCTTCTACCAGTTCCTGGCCAACCAGGACCGGGTCGTCGACGGCACCGTCGACGGCAGCGAGCTGGCGTCGTGGACCGTGGCCGGCACCGGGCCGGACGGGGCGGCCTTCGAGCTGACCAGCACCGACCTGTACGTCTCGGACTGGGACCTGTCCTACGAGGTCGGCTTCTCCCTCGGTGACATCGTCTACGCGCTCGCCCGGATCCCGGGGGTCACCATCGACAGCGTGTCGACCGACGCGACCGTGCTGGACGAGGCGACCTCGTACCGCCTCAGCGCGCTCCAGCGGAAGGTCGACGGCACGTGGACCAACGTGTCGCGCCGCCAGGCGATCCCGGTGCGCGCCGGGTCGAGGCTCACGCTGCAGGCGGTGCTGAGCGGCCCCACCGGGAGCACCACCGTGCCCGTGACGGTGCGGATCCCGCGGCGGATGGCCGGTGGCCAGGGGTTCCTGGACGTGACCGGCGGCCAGTACCTCGGCGGCCTGGGCCGGTTGACCAGCATCGAGCAGGCGCAGAAGGCCGTCGCGAACCTGGTCCGCAACGACCAGCTGAAGGTCACCCTGGTCTCGCTGAGCAAGCGCAGCCGCGGCCAGACGGTCAGCAGCCAGGTGCTCGGCCCGGTCGACGGCGTCGTCGCCGGGAGCAAGTCCGTGCAGCTCGTGGTGCGGTAGCCCTGCGAGAGGGCCTCCCGGGTGGGAGCATGACCGACATGGTGGTCGTGCATGCCTGACCGGGAGGCCCTCCTCGGGCTGATCCGCGACTCGGTGATCGGCGAGGACCACCTGATGGAGACGCCGTACGGGAGTCGCCGGGTCACCTACGCCGACTACACCGCGTCCGGGCGGGCCCTCACCTTCATCGAGGACTTCATCCGCGACCAGGTGCTGCCCGGCTACGCCAACACGCACACCGAGTCCAGCGGCACCGGCCTGCAGACCACCCGCCTGCGCGAGGAGGCCCGCGAGATCATCCGTGCGGCCGTCGGCGGCGACCAGGACACCGTCGTGCTCTTCGCCGGCTCCGGGTCGACCGGCGCGATCGCCAAGCTGATCGGCGTCCTCGGCCTGCGGATCCCCTCCGCGCTCGAGGACGCCTACGGGCTCGCCGAGCACATCCCCGCCGACCGGCGGCCGGTGGTCTTCATCGGCCCGTACGAGCACCACTCGAACGAGATCCCGTGGCGCGAGTCCATCGCCGACGTCGTCACGATCCGCCAGGACGGCGACGGCGGTGTCGACCGGGACGACCTGCGCGCCCAGCTGGCGGCGTACGCCGGACGGCCGCTGAAGATCGGGTCCTTCTCGGCCGCCTCGAACGTGACCGGCATCGTGTCGGACACGGCCGCGATCGCCGAGCTGCTCCACGAGCACGGCGCGCTGAGCCTGTGGGACTTCGCCGCGGCGGCGCCGTACATCGAGATCGAGATGGGGGCGCAGCCGGACCGGCCGCTGTCCTACAAGGACGCGGTGTTCATCTCGCCGCACAAGTTCATCGGCGGGCCGGCGACGCCCGGCGTGCTGGTCGCGCGGCGCGAGCTGTTCGCCAACCGCGTTCCGGACGTGCCCGGCGGGGGCACCGTCGCGTATGTCAACGACGACGACCACCGCTACCTGACCGACCCGACCCAGCGCGAGGAGGGCGGGACCCCGGCGATCATCGAGGCGATCCGCGCCGGCCTGGTCTTCCAGCTCAAGGAGGCCGTCGGGACCGCGACGATCCGGGCCCAGGAGGAGCGGCACCTGCGCAGGGCCGTGGCGGCGTGGCGGGAGGAGCCGGCCCTGGAGCTGCTCGGCAACCTCGAGGCCGAGCGGCTCTCGATCGTCTCCTTCGTCGTGCGCTCGCCGTCCGGGCGCTACCTGCACCACAACTACGTGGTCGCGCTGCTCAACGACCTGTTCGGCATCCAGTCGCGGGGCGGCTGCTCGTGCGCCGGCCCCTACGGGCACCGGCTGCTCGGCATCGACCTCGAGCGCTCCCACGAGTTCGAGCGCGAGATCGCCGGCGGCTGCGAGGGGATCAAGCCCGGTTGGGTGCGCGTCAACTTCAACTACTTCGTCTCCGACGCGGTCGTCGACTACCTCATCGAGGCGGTCCGGCTGGTCGCCCGCGACGGGTGGCGGCTGCTCGACGACTATCGCTTCGACCCCGCCAGCGGGCGCTGGCGGCACCGGGCGGGCCTGGTCAGCCCGCCGCTCAGCCTCCGCGACGTCGCCTACGAGGGCGGGCGGGTGTCGATGCCCAGCAACGACGCCACCGGGGGAGAGGAGCTGCTCGCCGAGCACCTGCGCGAGGGCGTCGCGATCCTGGCTTCCGCGACCGGCCCGGACCTGGCCACCCATCCCGCCAACCTCAGCGCGGACTTCGAGCACCTCCGGTGGTTCGAGCTGCCCGAGTCGGCGCTTGCGCCGGCTCGGCCCAGCAGCCAGGTCGAGTAGTCGCGCGACCGACGAAGGAGGTCCCGACCGGCGTATCGCGCCGCCGTCCGGACCGTCCGAGTAGGGGTCGGACTCACACGTAACCGACGCGGCGACGCCCTCGTTGCCCCGGCATGCGCCTCCGGACCACCCTCGCCGCCCTGGTCGCCCTCGCCGCATCGGTCGCCGCGACCCTCACTGCCGCGCCGGCGTCGGCCGACGACCTGCGCGGAGCGGCCGAGCGGCGTGGGGACGACGTACGCCGCGCCGTCTTCGTCGGCAACAACTGGGACGGCACCGCCGACATCCTCGACCCCGACACCTTCGAGCGGCTGGGCCGCATCGACATCGTCCCGGACCGGGACGAGCGGATCCAGGAGATCGCGACGAACCCGTACCGGTTCGCCAACTTCCTCGCCATCCGGGCGCTGATCGGTGAGGGACACGACCAGTACGTCGACGACATGTACTCCTCGAACGACGGGCGGCTGCTGATCGTGTCGCGGCCGTCGTTCGCCGACGTCGTCGGGATCGACCTGGCGACCAAGGAGATCGTCTGGCGCTTCCAGGTCGACGGCGTCCGCTCCGACCACATGGCGATCTCCCCGGACGGCCGGCGGGTGGTCGTGAGCGCCTCGACCGGCAACGTGGTGCACGTGCTGCGGGTCGCGGACGGCGTCGAGGTCGGCCGGTTCCCCTCCGGCGGGTCGCCGCACGAGAACATCTTCATCGACGGCGGGAAGCGGATCCTGCACGCCAGCATCGGGATGGTCTACAGCCCGCTGGACGACCCGGCCCTCGACGCGACCAAGCAGGAGCGGGTGCTGCAGATCGTCGACGCGAAGACCATGCAGATCGTGCGCCGTTACGACCTGCGCAAGGCCCTCGACGACCGTGGACTGACCAAGATGAGCACCGCCGTGCGTCCGATGACGCTGTCACCGGACGACCGGACGTTCTACTTCCAGCTCTCGTTCTTCCACGGCTTCGTGGAGATGGACCGCGCCTCCGGGCGGATCACCCGGGTCAAGCACCTGCCGAACCTGGTCCCGGACATGCCGCGTGAGCAGTACCTGCTCGACTCGGCCCACCACGGCATCGCGATGAACCCGTCCGGCACCAAGCTCTGTGTGGCCGGCACGATGTCCGACTACGCGACGGTCGTGAACGCGCAGACGTTCCGCCGCGGACCGCTGCTGAGGAAGCAGGACGGCAAGCCGTACTGGGTCACCCAGAGCTGGGACGGCCGGTCCTGCTACATCTCCTGGAGCGGCACCGACGAGGTCTCGAAGATCTCCTACCGGACCGGCCGGATCGTCCAGACCGTCCCCGTCGGCGACCACCCGCAGCGGGTCCGCAACGGCTGGGTGCGCGCCGACCTGGTGCCGGCGCCGTCCGCCTGACGCAACCAGGTCCGCCGCCGTGGCCCCAGAAGTCGTGCGGTTTGGTCACCAACGGCGGACAGGAGGCTCTTCATCTCGCCGTTGGTGACCAAACGACAACGGTCCGGGGGCCGCGGCAGGCTGTGGCCCGGGCTTCTCCGGTGCGGTCAGCCCTGGAGGGCCAGGGCGAACTCGACCTTCCCCGACGGGTCGACTGCGGCGTCGAGGACCTTGTCGCCGAGGAGGTCCGCGGCGGACTGGTCGAGGTAGACGGTCGCCCCGCCCTGTTCGACGACCTGGTCGCCGGGCTCGGCCTGCTCGGCCGCGGAGATCGCGAAGGCGGGCTCGGGGGAGTCGTCGGTGGTGATCCGCAGCCCCGCGGTCTCGGCGAGGCCGGGCTGGTTGGTGATCTCGTTGACGATGGCACTGGCGTTCTCGGTGAGGGTGAGCATGCTCGCCTTCCGAATAGCTTGGCTGGTCACCTCCACCGTCCCCGATGGCGCCGGGCGAGACAACCCCCGCCGCGGATCCCGGGCGTGTCGCGGCTCTGGCACCCTGGGTCCATGACGACCGCTGACCACCCCCAGCCCGACCCCGACCAGCCGGCGCTGCCTGATCCGGACACTCCTCGTCCGGACACCCTGCGCCATATCGACCTGCACAAGATCGGCGTCGGCCGGTTCATGGCGACCAACGGGCGCGGCGGCGTGCTCCCGGTGGGCTCCGGTGCCGACCCCGACTTCACGCCGGTGGAGCTCCTGCTCGCCGCGCTCGCCGGGTGCAGTGCGATCGACGTGGACCTGATCACCGGCAAGCGGGCGGCCGCGACGACGTTCGAGGTCGCGGCCGAGGGGGACAAGATCCGCGACGAGGAGGGCAACCGGTTGGTCGACATCCGGCTGACCTTCCACGTGCGCTTCCCCGACGGCGAGGACGGCGATCAGGCCCGCGAGGTGCTGCCGCGCTCGGTCGAGATGTCCCGCGACCGGCTGTGCACGGTCGGCCGCACCGTCCAGCTCGGTGCTCCGATCGAGTACGGCGTCCGCTGATGGCGCGGCGCCGGCCGGCCCGGTGGGACGCCGTACCCCGCCAGGACGGCCGGCGCTTCGTCATCACCGGCGCCAGCGCGGGCCTCGGCCTGGAGACCGCTCGGGTGCTCGCCGGCCGGGGCGCTTCGGTCGTCTTGGCCGTCCGCGACCCCGCGAAGGGCCGCGCGGTCGCGGCCACTGGGAGCGCTCCGAGGAGCTGACCGGCGTGCGCTTCCCGATGGGGAAGCGGCTCAGCCGACCGTGACGGACCGGATGTCCACCGGCGTCAGCGGGTGCCCGTCGCCCGGGCCATTGGCCTCGTCGGTGCCGGCCCCGGCGACCTTCTCGATCGCCTTCAGCCCGGCGTCGTCGACCGTGCCGAACACCGTGTAGTCCGGCGGGAGCGGGGTGTCGCCGTACACGATGAAGAACTGCGAGCCGCCCGAGTCCGGGGCCTGGGTCCGGGCCATCGCCAGGGTGCCGGCGGGGTAGCTCTCGCTCCCGTCGACCTCGTCCTGGATCGTGTAGCCGGGCCCGCCGGTGCCCGTGCCGGTCGGGTCCCCGCACTGGAGCACGTGGATGCCCTGGGTGGTCAGCCGGTGGCAGGAGGTGTCGTCGAAGTAGCCCTGCTCGGCCAGCGACACGAACGAGTTCACGGTGCAGGGCGCCGCGGCCGCGTCCAGCGTGAGGCCGAGGTCGCCGACGCTGGTCGCCATCGTGAGCGCGACGGTGCCGGAGGCGGGCGCGTCCTCGGCGGGCGGGTCGACCTCCTTGGCCGGGGCGGAGCCGTCGGCGGCGTACGTGCAGCTCGTCGTCGCGCCGGCGTCCGTGGCGCTCTTCTGGTCGGCTCCGTCGTCGGAGCCGCAGCCGCCGAGCAGCAGGGCGACGGTGGCGAGCGAGGCTACGGCGGCGGCGGAGCGGAGCGACATGGGCGGAATCGTAGGGGAGCGGCTCAGTCGTTGCGCCCGCGGGCGGTCACCGGCCACGGCTCGAGGGCGTCGCTGCCGTCGGGTCCGTGGTCGGCCCACAGCGTGTCGGCGAGGTTGACCGCGGCGCACACGTGGTTCGGGACGACGTCGACGCGGCTGCCGAGCCGGGGGAGCGGGGCACCGGTGAGGTCGACGACGGCGTGGTGCTCCGAGAGCTGCACGACCCGCGCGTCCGGGTACGCCGGCAGCCGGCCCCATCCGGTCGCGTACGCCGCCCGGTCCGCGCCGAGGGCCTTGCTCCCGGCGTCGAGGACCAGCCGGCCGCCGGCGTGGCTGACGACCGTGGCCCGGCAGGTCAGCGCCAGGTCGTCGGGGGCCGCCGAGCCGAGCTCCCACTGCTGGGCGTCGCCGAAGGCGTACACGCCGGGCCGCAGCTCGGTGAGCTCGTCGGTGTGGGTGTGGGCCAGGCTCGGGGTGGAGCCGCCACTGACCACGTCGGGCTCGAGGCCGAAGCTGCGCAGGGACTCCGTGGCCGCCCGCAGCACCCGGGCCTCGTCGTCGGCGGCGCTCCGCAGCGCGTCGGGGGAGTAGCTGTGCCCGGGGAAGGTGAACACCCCGCGCACCGGCAGGCCGGCCTCGACGGCCGCGGCCGCCACCGTACCGGCGTCCTCGGCGTCGACGCCGGAGCGGTGCTGGCCGCTGTCGACCTCCACCAGCGCCACGACACCGCTGCCCTCGAGCAGGCGGGCGGCGAGCCGGGCTCCCTCGGCCGAGTCGACGCCGATGGCCAGGTCGGCGCGGTCCGCGAGGTCGCGCAGCCGCCGGGCGCCGTTCTCGGTCAGCCACAGCGGGTAGGCGACGAACACGTCCTCGGCGCCGTGCTCGACGAACACCTCCGCCTCGCCGATCGTCGCGACCGTGAGCCCGATGGCGCCGGCCGCGAGCTGGAGCCGGGCGATGTCGGGGCTCTTGTGGGTCTTGGCGTGCGGCCGCAGCGAGACACCCCCGGCCGCCGCCCATCGGGTGGTGCGCTCGATGTTGGCCCGGAGCCGCGCGACGTCGACGCGCAGGTACGGCGTCGCGGGCTCGGCCGGAGGCCCGCTCACATCTCCTCGTGGACGTCGGGGTCGCCGCCGAAGAGCCGGCCGTCCGGGCGGCCGAGCGCGGTGATCGCCGCGACCTCGTCCTCGGAGAGCTCGAACCCGAACACGTCGAGGTTCTGCCGTTGCCGCTCGGGAGCGGCGGACTTGGGGATCGGGATGCTGCCGAGCTGGACGTGCCAGCGCAGGATCACCTGCCCCGGCGTCATGCCGTGCCGCCGCGCCGCGTCCGCGACGGCCGGCTCGGCGAACGGCGCCTGGCGCTTGCCCAGCGGGCTCCAGGCCTCGGTGCGGATCCCCAGGCCCTCGTCGACCGCGCGCATGTCGGCCTGCGGGAAGTACGGGTGCAGCTCGATCTGGTTGACCGCGGGCGTCACGCCGGTCGCCGCGATGATCCGCTCGAGGTGCCGCTCGGTGAAGTTCGAGACCCCGATCGAGCGCACCAGGCCCTGCTCGCGCAGGTCGACCAGCGCCCGCCAGGCGTCGACGTACTGGTCGCGACTCGGGTTGGGCCAGTGGATGAGATGCAGGTCGAGGTACTCCAGGCCCAGCCGCTCGAGGGACCCGTGCACGCTGGCGATCGCGTCGTCGTACCCGTGGTCGCGGCCGGGCAGCTTGCTGGTCACCTGGAGGAGCTCCCGGGGCACCCTCGAGCGCCGGATCGCCTCGCCGACCGCGGTCTCGTTCTGGTAGTTCACGGCCGTGTCGAGGAGGCGGTAGCCCACCTCGATCGCGCCTCGGATCGCGGTGACGCCCTCCTCGCCCTTCATCGGGTAGGTGCCGAACCCGATCGCCGGGAGGGTGCTGCCGTCGTTGAGCTGGTGGGTCGGGATGGCCATGACCGCCAACCTACCGACGCATCCCCTCGCCGATGCACCACTGCCCGGCGGTGTAGGTCGCCATCACGACCGACTCGAGGGCCCGGGACGCGGCGCTCTCCTCGCCGAGCAGGAACGTGCGGAGGCCGAGCACGGTGTCCGAGGCGAGGAACAGTGCCGCGCCACCCAGGACCTGGTCGCGGCCGCGGTCCGGGTCGATCGCCGCGGCCGTGGCGACCATGGCGGCCAGGGCGCCGCTGTAGGTGGCCACCGGCAGCGCGAGGACCCGGTCCTCGCGGGCCGCGGCGAGCGCCATGCCACCGGCACTCGCGCCCGCCAGCGCCAGGAACCGGCGTCGCCCCGGCGTCGCGAGCACCGGGACCGAGGAGCGGGCGCGGAAGGCGCCGAGGTAGCAGAGGTGGGCGGCCAGGAACAGGCCGACGCCGGCCAGGAACGACGTCCGGCTCTTGCCGATCAGGGCGAGGTCGCCGCCCCAGGAGAACCCCTGGGCCGCGGCCAGCCTGCGGTCGCCGGGCACCGGCAGCGACCGGCTCAGCAGCGCCGGCATCAGCAGCGGCTTGGTCAGCAGCCGGAGTCGCCCGAGCCGCGGTGGTGCGGCGGCGAGGGCCGCGTCGGTGAGGGCGAGCAGGCCGAACGCAGCGCCGGTGACTCGCCGAGGGGCTCGGCCATCCGCCTGGGTCATCGCCTGCTCCGCTCGTCGAGGTCGTAGCCGATTCCTACCAGGTCCGGCGCGGCCGGGGCAGCGGCCGCCGGCCGCCGGGCCTCAGAGGTCGTCGGGAGTGGCCTCGTGGCCGGGGGCGCCGTGGGTACGGCGGTCCTCCTTCATCTCGGCCTCGTAGAGGTGCCGGCGTCCGCCCACGAGCTGCTCGCGGGCGGCGCGCTCGAGATCCCGGAAGGTCGCGTAGTAGCTCTCGTCGTACGCCTCGACGATCTGGAAGGTCCAACAGCCCGGGATCACGTTCCGCCCGACCAGCTCGCGGCCGATGCGGTCGGCGAGCTCGGTGTGTCCGGCGTCGCGGAGCTTCGCCACGGCGTCGCCGAGGGTGAGGTCGGCGGTGCCGGAGAGCCGGTGGAACGCGTACAGGTGGCCCCGGGCGACCTCGACCGCCTCCAGCGCCTCCGAGAGCCTGCCCAGCGCCTCGACCGTGGCGTCGTCGACGCCTTCAGGACGGCGGTGGGCGGCGCTGGGTCCCTCCGTCATGCGGACAGCACGTCCGCCGCCGAGATCGCGCCGTGCTCGGCCTGGATCGCGTCGGCCAGGCGGGTGATGTCGGGGTCCGCGACGTCGACGCCGGCCTCGTCGAAGCCGTCGCGCAGCTCCTGCTCGACGGTGCTCTCGGTCGCGCCGTCCTGCCAGGAGGTGACCCGGTCGACGACGGCCTGGATGGCCTCCAGCTGCTCGGTGCTGTGCTGCTCAGTCATAGTTGGGGCGTACCCAATGCCCGTTCCTCCCACGCGTGTGCGGGACGCTGTCCGCATGGCCGCCGCGGACGTCCTCTCCGAAATCTGGGACGACGTCGTCGGTCGGCAGCCGCCGCCCGAGCCGGGCCTGGTCCTGCTCGGGGCCGTGGTGGCGCTGCTGATGGTGGTGGTGCCAGCGGGGTGGCGGGCCGGGCGGCACCTGGTGACGATCGCGCACGAGGGCGCGCACGGGGTCGCCGCGCTGCTCAGCGGCCGCCGGCTCGCGGGGATCCGGGTGCACTCCGACACCTCGGGGCTCACCGTCTCCCGTGGCCGCCCGACCGGCCCGGGGATGGTCGCGACCACCCTGGCGGGCTACCTCGGCCCGGCCGCGCTGGGCCTGGGCGCGGCGTACCTGCTGCGCGAGCGGCACGCACTCGCGGTGCTCTGGCTGGCGGTGCTGCTCCTGGCGCTGCTGTTGCTCCAGATCCGCAACTTCTACGGGCTGTACGCCGTCGGGCTGGCCGCACTCGCGGTGTTCGCGGTGTCGTGGTGGGGGAGCGGACAGCTGCAGACGGCGGTGGCCTACGTCGGCACCTGGTTCCTCCTCCTCGGTGCGCCGCGGCCGGTGCTCGAGCTCCAGGCCCTGCGCCACCCGGGTCGCGCGCGGACCTCCGACGCCGACGTGCTGGCCCGGCTGACCCGGCTGCCGGGGCCGGTGTGGATCGGGGTCTTCCTGGCCGCGACGCTCGGTGCGCTGGTGCTCGGCGGCAGCTGGCTGCTGGGCGTTCCCGTCCTGGGTGGACCCGCCTAGGCTCAGGTCCGTGCAGATCGGCATCCACTACGCGAGCTTCAGCCACCCCGACTGGCAGACCCGGTTGGCCGAGCGGCTCACTGAGACGGCACGGGTGGCCGACCAGGGCGGCGTCGCGCAGCTCACCGTCATGGACCACTACTTCCAGATGGAGCAGCTGGGCGGGCCCGCGGAGCCGATGCTCGAGGGCTACACGACACTCGGCTACCTGGCCGCTGGGACCGAGCGCCTGCGCCTGGGGCTGCTGGTGACCGGCTCGACGTACCGGCACCCCGGCCTGCTCGCCAAGATCGTCACGACGCTCGACGTGCTCTCGGGCGGCCGGGCGATGCTGGGCCTCGGCGCCGCGTGGTACGACCGCGAGCACGCCGCCCTGGGCGTGCCGTTCCCGCCGACGGCCGAGCGCTTCGAGCGGCTCGAGGAAACGCTGCGGATCTGCCGGCAGATGTGGGGCGCGGACGACGGGCCGTTCGAGGGCCGGCACTACCGGCTCGCCGAGACCGTCTGCGTGCCGCCGCCCGTGCAGCAGCCGCACCCGCCGATCCTGGTCGGCGGGGGAGGGGAGCGCAAGACGCTGCGGCTGGTCGCGCAGTACGCCGACGCGTGCAACCTGTTCCCCGACGGCCCGGACGGGGTGCGGCACAAGCTCGACGTGCTGCGCCGGCACTGCGACGCCGTCGGCCGCGACTACGACGAGATCGAGAAGACGATGCTCGGCGGCGCGGGCGGCCCGGACCCGCTGGGGGAGACCGACGCCTGGCTCGCCGAGATGGAGCGGTACGCCGCGCTCGGCATCAGCCTCGTGGCGCTGATGCCGCCGACCGACGACCCGGCCGGGTGGACGGGCGCGATCTGCGAGCGGGTGCTGCCGCGCCTGGCGCAGCTCGCCTCCTGGCGCGACTCCTAGAGGACGCTCAGGCCGTACATCTCGCCGAGCGGGTCGGAGATCAGCTCCACGCGGGTCCCGTCGGGGTCGCGGAAGTACATCGAGGTACCGCTCTCCAGGAGGTACTCCACGCCGGCCGCGTCCAGGTTGACCCGCAGCCGCTCCCAGCGCTCCGGCTCGACCGAGATCGCGAGGTGGTGCAGGCCGCCGAGGACCTCGGCGTACGGTCCGACATCGAGGCCGGGGAAGTCGAAGAACGCGATCAGGTTGCCGTTGCCGATGTCGAAGAAGAAGTGGTTGGAGCCGGCGTAGTCCCGGTTCTCGACGATCTCGGTCAGCGGGAACTCCAGCACCTCCTGGTAGAAGCGCACCGTCCGCTCGACGTCCGCGCACACGATCGCGACGTGGTGCAGGCCGCGCGCCGCGGACGGCGCCCGGGAGGACGTGGGGGACAGGTAGGTTCTCCGGATCCGCTCGCGCTCGGCGGCGATGGCGGCCAGGTCCCGCTCGGTCATGGCGGGACGCTACCCCCGGGTCCGGGACCTCGGCTACGCCGAGCACGCTGATTTGCGCTAGAATCGTGTACATGACGACGCTCTCGCTTGCTGCCGCGCGGGCCAGCCTGTCCAAGCTCGTGGAGGCGGCGGTCACCACGCACGAGCGGTTCGAGGTGACGCGGAACGGCGATCGGGTCGCCGTGCTGCTCAGCGCCGAGGACTATGACGCGCTGCTCGAGACCGTCGACGTCCTCAGCCGCGCCGATGAGGTCGAGGCCCTGCGCGCGGGGCTGGCGGACCTCGAGGCCGGGGAGGTCTCGACGCTCGACGAGGTCCGCGTCGCGATGCAGCGACGCGGGCGACTGCCCGCGTGAGCGCTCCCGACGAGGGTGGTACCGGCTACGAGGTCGTCTTCACCCGAGGCGCTCGGCGCGCCCTGGAGTGGGACCTGCCGGCGGCCGTGGCGATGGCGGCGTTCGAGTTCATCCGCGGGCCGCTGCGCGAAGCGCCCCGCCGCGTGGGCAAACCCCTCCTCGAGCCGCTCACGCCGCTGTGGTCGGCGCGGAGGGGCGAGTACCGCATCCTGTATCGCATCCTCGACCGGCGCCTGGTGATCGCGGTGGTCACGATCGCGCACCGGCGAGACGCCTACGGGCGCCGGGAGTGAGAGCCGCCGGGGCAGGCTGCGGGCGGCGCTGACGGTCGTGGTCCCGGACCACCCGTGGATCGGGCGGCTGCGGGGCCTCCGGGGAGCGGGCTCAGCCTGCGTGACCTGACATAATGTCAGTTATCGGCGATACGCGCAGGAGCGCCCGGAGCCGGTCGAAGTCCAGCCGCCGACCGTCCCTCATGGTGAGACGTACGCCGCCAGGTGCTCGCCCGTGAGCGTCGACCGGGCCGCGACCAGGTCGGCGGGCGGGCCCTCGAAGACCACCCGGCCGCCGTCGTGGCCGGCGCCCGGACCGAGGTCGACGATCCAGTCCGCGTGCGCCATCACCGCCTGGTGGTGCTCGATCACGATCACCGACCGGCCGGCGTCGACCAGCCGGTCCAGCAGGCCGAGCAGCTGCGCGACGTCGGCGAGGTGCAGCCCCGTGGTGGGCTCGTCGAGCACGTAGACCTCGCCCTTGTCGGCCAGCTGGGCCGCGAGCTTGAGGCGCTGCCGCTCCCCTCCCGACAGGGTCGTGAGCGGCTGCCCCAGACTGACATAACCGAGACCCACGTCCGCGAGCCGCTCCAGGATCCGGTGCGCCGCCGGAGTGGCCGCGTCGCCCTCCGCGAAGAAGGCCAGCGCCTCGGTCACCGGCATCGCGAGCACCTCGCTGATGTCCTTGCCGCCGAAGGCGTACTCCAGGACCGCCGCCTGGAACCGCTTGCCCTCACAGTCCTCGCAGGGCGACTCCATCGTGGCCATCACGCCGAGGTCGGTGAAGATCACGCCGGCGCCGTTGCAGGTCGGGCAGGCGCCCTCGGAGTTGGCGCTGAACAGCGCCGGCTTCACCCCGTTGGCCTTCGCGAACGCCTTGCGGATCGGGTCGAGCAGCCCGGTGTACGTCGCCGGGTTGCTGCGCCGCGAGCCCTTGATCGCGCCCTGGTCGATCACGACGACACCGTCGCGGCCGGCCACCGACCCCTGGACCAGCGAGCTCTTGCCCGACCCGGCGACGCCGGTGAGCACGCACAGCACGCCCAGCGGGAGGTCGACGTCGACGTCTCGGAGGTTGTGCGTCGAGGCGCCCCGGACCTGCAACGCGCCGGTCGGCTGCCGGACCGCGTCCTTGAGCGACGCACGGTCGTCGAGGTGCCGGCCGGTCACGGTGGCGCTGCCGCGCAGCCCGTCGTACGTGCCCGCGAAGACGACCTGGCCGCCGGCGCTGCCGGCGCCCGGTCCGAGGTCGACGACGTGGTCGGCGATCGCGATCGTCTCCGGCTTGTGCTCGACGACGAGCACGGTGTTGCCCTTGTCGCGCAGCTGCAGGAGCAGCCCGTTCATCCGCTCGATGTCGTGGGGGTGCAGCCCGATCGTGGGCTCGTCGAACACGTAGGTGACGTCGGTCAGCGACGAGCCGAGGTGGCGGATCATCTTGGTCCGCTGCGCCTCTCCCCCGGACAGCGTGCCGGCCGGCCGCTCGAGCGAGAGGTAGCCGAGCCCGATCTCCGCGAACGAGTCGAGCAGGTGCTGCAGCCCGGCGACCAGCGGCGCCACCGTGGGGTCGTCCAGGTCGCGCAGCCAGGCGGCCAGGTCGGTGATCTGCATCCGGGACAGGTCCGCGATGTTCTTCCCGGCGATCCGCGAGGAGCGGGCCTCCGCGCTCAGCCGGGTGCCGTCGCAGTCCGGACAGGTCGTGAACGTGATCGCGCGCTCGACGAAGGCCCGGGTGTGCGGCTGCATCGCCTCGACGTCCTTGGAGAGCATCGACTTCTGGATCTGCGGGATCAGGCCGAGGTAGGTCAGGTTGATCCCGTCGACCTTGATCTTGGTGGCCTCCCGGTACAGGAGGGTGTCGAGCTCCTTCTTCGTGTACATGCCGATCGGCTTGTCGGGGTCGAACCAGCCGCAGCCGCGGAAGATCCGCCCGTACCAGCCCTCCATGCTGTAGCCGGGGATCTTCAGCGCGCCCTCGTTGAGCGAGAGGCTGTCGTCGTACAGCGCGGTCAGGTCGAAGTCGGAGACCGAGCCCATCCCCTCGCAGCGCGAGCACATGCCGCCGAGGTAGACGGCCTTGCGCACCACCTTCCGCTCGGTCCGGCCGCCCTTCTCGGTGGTCATCGCACCGCTCGCGACCCGGGTCGGGACGTTGAAGGAGAACGCCGTCGGCGAGCCGATGTGCGGGTCGCCGAGCCGGCTGAACAGGATCCGCAGCATCGCGTAGGCGTCGGTCGCCGTGCCGACCGTGGAGCGGGGGTTTGCTCCCATCCGCTCCTGGTCGACGATGATCGCGGTCGTCAGGCCCTCGAGGACGTCGACCTCCGGGCGCGCCAACGTGGGCATGAAGCCCTGCAGGAACGCGCTGTAGGTCTCGTTGATCAGCCGCTGGGACTCGGCCGCGATCGTGTCGAAGACCAGCGAGCTCTTCCCCGAGCCGGAGACCCCCGTGAACACGGTGAGCCGGCGCTTCGGGATCTCGACGTGCACGTCGCGCAGGTTGTTCACCCGGGCGCCGTGCACCCGGATCACCTCGTGGCTGTCGGCGGGATACGGCGTGCGGGTCGGCGTCACGGTCTTCGGGGCCATGCCGGGCGGACTCCTTCGGGTTGCGGTTCAGTCGAGCTGCTGGATGCGGACCAGGTTGCCCGCGGGGTCGCGGAACGCGCAGTCGCGCACGCCGTACGGCTGCAGGGTCGGCTCCTGGACGACCTCGGCGTCGGTGGCCTGGACCCGGTCGAACGTGGTGTCGAGGTCCTTGGTCGCCAGCAGGATCCAGCCGTAGGTGCCCTTGGCCATCATCTCGGAGATCATCCGGCGCTCGTCCTCGGTGATGCCGGGGTCCGCGGCGGGCGGCGCCAGCAGGATGCAGGTGTCGGGCTGGCCCACCGGGCCGACGGTGATCCACCGCATCGTGCCGGTCCCGACGTCGCTGCGGACCTCGAAGCCGAGGACGTCTCGGTAGAAGGTCACCGACTCCTCGGGGTCGACGTGCGGGAGGGCCGTGGTGTGAATGGTGATGTCCATGGCGCTCACGCTAGGCGGGTGCCGGCGTCGGCGCTTCTCGATTCCTGACCGGTCGGGTGACCTGCTTCGCGACGCAGGACGGCAGGCCGAGCGTCGCCTGGGCCGCCTCCTCGCGGTAGTTGCTGGGGGGCACGCCGACCAGCTCGGTGAACCGGGTGCTGAACGTGCCCAGCGAGGAGCAGCCGACCTCGAAGCACACCTCGGTGACCGACAGGTCGCCGCGGCGCAGCAGCATCATCGCGCGCTCGATCCGGCGGGTCATCAGGTAGGCGTAGGGCGGCTCGCCGTACGCCAGTCGGAACTGGCGGCTCAGGTGCCCGGCCGACAGGTGCACCCCGCGCGCGAGCGCCTCGACATCGAGCGGCTGGGCGTACTCCCGGTCGATCCGGTCCCGGACCCGGCGCAGGCGCGCGAGGTCGCGCAGGTCGGGGCCGCGCGCGGGTCGGGTCGCCACGTCCGCGATCGTGCCACACCGCGCCGCCTCCCGCCGGTCGGTCGCGGTTCCTTCAGTGCCGACCACACCGGCCGATGGCAGAGGTATCCGAGGGGTGATCGGGGGCCTCCTCTGGACACGGAGGTCCGAAACCATCAGGGACGATGAGGGAGGAAGCGCCATGTGGGACACCGTCGAGACCAGCACCGAGCACCTGTCGCACGACCGGCCGTGCCCGCTGTGCGGGCACGCGCTGCACGTCTACCTCGCGTGCGACGGCTGCGACTGCGAGCCACAGCCGGTCCGGGCCGCCTGAGCGGCCCGGCTCAGGAGCCGCCGCGGCGGCGTTCGAGGGCGTCGAGGTCGCGCTCGGCGTAGAGGCGGTGCAGCCACTCCTCGTTGATGATCGCGCGCAGGCAGCGGCGTACGGCGTAGGCGTCCGGGGGCGGGTAGCCGGGCGCGTCGACCGGCTCGGTGTCGCCGGCCAGCCGCTCGTCGGTCAGCTCCGCGAGCACGGCGCGTACCGTGGCCACCCGGTCGGCCCGCACACCGAGCACCTCCTCCAGGCTCGGCCGGGCGCCGGGATCGTTCGGGACACCCGGCACGTCTCCCATCTCGGTGTGCGGCAGCCCGAGGGGGTCGAACGGCGCCGCCTCGCCGAGCACCGCGCGCCGCACCCACGCGTCGGTCGCGAAGACCAGGTGCCGCAGGGTCTCGATGAAGGACCACTCGCCGTCCACCCGCTCGTGGAGCAGGTCGGGTGGCAGCCGCCGGGCCCGCTCGACGGTCACCGCCCACAGCTGCTCGAGGGCGGCCCAGGCCGTGCGGTAGCCCTCGGCGTCGACGGGGCGCATCTTCACGCGCTGCGGGTGGCGGCGGTCGAGCTCGGCCTCCACCAGTGGCGCGACCTCGATGCCGTTCACGCGCAGGCCGTCGATGTCGCCGTCGAGCTCGGCATCGGTGAGCAGCGCGCCGCGGATCACGGCGCCGCTCAGGTCCACGTTGTGGAAGCGCGACCGGCT
The DNA here is from genome assembly GCF_000015265.1 of Nocardioides sp. JS614. Classification (NCBI taxonomy): domain Bacteria; kingdom Bacillati; phylum Actinomycetota; class Actinomycetes; order Propionibacteriales; family Nocardioidaceae; genus Nocardioides; species Nocardioides sp. JS614. The sequence goes on along the minus strand of NC_008699.1, from coordinate 2,847,812 downwards.
CAGATCGACGTTCTCGAAGCGGGACCCGGCGAGGTCCTCCTGGACGTGTTCGACCACGGTCTCACCGTAGACGGGGCCCCCGACGGCGGTCCTCCCCTGGCCCGGTCGGGCTACCCGGGCCTGCCCCGTCCGGGTGGTTCGGCGCGGTCCGCGTCACGTTCGCCCCGCCGGATCCCTACCGTCGAAAGCGATGGTCCGGCGTCCGCTCGCCCGGTCAGACCCGTTCTCCACAGGTCGCCCGGGGCCGGGTTGGCCGGGCCTCGCTGGGGGGCACGATCGACGGTACGAGAGGAGGTAGAGCCATGTGGGACACCGTCCAGACCAACGCGGTGCACCTGTCGCACGACATGCCGTGCCCACATTGCGGGCACGCCCTCCACACCTACCTTGCGTGCGGAGACGCCTGCGACTGTGAGCCGGCGCGTCCGCGCCGGTACGCCGAGGCCGTCCTCGTCTGAGTCGCGCCAACGACTCCCCCGACCCCCCACCCGGAGCGTCGGCCGGGCACCCGCGTGGTGCCCTCAGCCGACCGGGTCGACGGTCGCCACCCGCTTGAGCACGGGCAGTTCCGGGCGGCCGTCGACCTCCCCCGCGACCCACCAGAGCCGCATCCCGCGGGCGCCGAGCTCCAGGATCGCCAGGTTGTTGTCGTACCAGGGGCCCTGCGTGACGGCCCAGCGCATCGGCTCGAGCGGCACCCGGCCCGCGAGCGAGAGCAGCCGGCCGAGCAGGCCGGCCGGCCGCTTCGAGGAAGCCTGCATGAACCCGCGCATGACCCGCGGGAGCGGGTTCCGGATCGGCGAGCAGACCGCCTGCACGATCCGGCTGGCGGCCTGGCCGTGTCGCGGCCACGCCTCCGCGATGTAGCTGTGGTGCACGTCGCCGGACAGGAAGGTGACCGTGCGCGGCGCCCGCCCGCGCCGCCCGGCGGCGACCTCGAGCACGATCTCGGCGACCTCGCGGAAGCCCCGCTGGAACGCCGCCCAGTGCTCGAGGTCCGCGGCTGAGCGGGCGTGCTCGCCGAGCCAGCTGCCCGGGCGCCCCCACGCCCCTTCGGCGATCGACTCGCTGAACGACTCGACGTGGTGCAGCCCGGGCGCCAGCAGGAACGGCAGCGAGGTGCCGACCAGGAGGTGGTCGACGTCCCCCCGCAGCTGGGCGTCGAGCCACATCAGCTCACCGTCGTCGAGCATCGAGCGGCGGTCGGGCTCGAGCACGCGGGCGGCGCGCGAGTCCACGACGACCAGCCGCGCCTGGGTGTCGAAGTCGCGGGAGTAGCTCCACCGGTACGTCTCCGGGTGCTGGTCCGCACGGTCGGCCAGCGCGTCCAGCGCGTCGGTGACGTCCAGCTCCTCCCCCTCGCCGGCCGCGCCGTCGTAGGACGTGATCCGCCGCCAGAGCTCGTCGACGGCGCGCTCGTCGGGCCCGAGGTTGCCCAGGTGCTGGTAGACCCAGTACGACGCCAGGCCACCCACGACGCGGTCGTGCCACCACGACGTCGCCTCCATCGCCTGGCGCCACGACCAGCTGGTGTTCCAGTCGTCGCGGATGTCGTGGTCGTCGAAGATCATCGCGCTGGGCAGGGTGGAGAGCAGCCAGCGGTTCGCCGGGTCGCGCCACGCGAGGGAGTACAGATGGGCGTACTCCTCGTAGTCCTTCAGCTCGTACCACGGCGCCTGCTCGGGGTCGCGGCGCCGCTCGATGAACGCGCGCATCTCGTCGCTCGTCTCGTCGGCGTAGACCTGGTCGCCGAGGAACAGCACCAGGTCCGGCCAGCGCTCGCTGTCCTCGGGCGAGTCCGCGGTCGTGACGCCCGCCATGAACAGCGCGTAGGCGCGCAGCGCGTCGACCCCGAACTGCGCGTTGCCGTGCACGTCGTTGGAGACGCTGACCCGGCACGAGCCGAACGCCATCCGCAGCGGCTTGCCCGGCTCGAGGGTCGGGATCACCGACGGCGGGAACACCGCGAGCTCGGGGTCCTCCGAGGGCCACACCCGGGCCGCGTCGACGTCGACCGTGTACGGCGTGTGGGTGCCGGGCTCGAGGCCGGTCAGCTCGACCAGTGCGTAGTGGTGGCCGTGCGCGGCGAAGGTCCGGCTGGTGGCCGCATGCGCTCCGGCGGTGACCGTGACCGCGGCGTCGCGGGCCGTCTCGACCCAGATCGTCGCGGTCGTGGCGTCGACGTACCGCAGCAACGGGCCGAGCACCAGATCCGACATGGAAGCGAACCTAATACGCTGGGGCCCATGGCGACCCCTGTGCAGCGCACTTCCCACGTCCCAGCCCACCCCGCCGCCGACCTCCCGTCGGCCGAGCCCGTCCCCGTCGTCGCGCCGTTCGGCTGGCTGCTGGCGCTCCTCGGCGGTGTCGGGCTGGTGCTCGCGACCTGGCTGATCTACCCCATCGACTACGACGGCATGTGGGCCGGCTACCGCGGCAGCCTGATCGGGACCGTGGTGATCGTGGCGGCGCTGTGGCTGCGCACCTCGCTGCCGGCCCGGCCCGCGATCGGCCTGATCGGGCTGTCGGGGGTGCTGCTGGTGCTGTTCGCGGTGTTCCTCGACAACTCCCAGCGGGTGCTCGTCAGCGAGCTGGTCGCCGGGATCGTGCTGCTGCTGGGCGCCGGCCTGCAGGCCGCCGGCCCGCAGCACAAGTAGCCGCAGCTCGCCTCAGGGCTCGATCAGCACCTTGATCGCCTGCCGCTCGTCCATCGCCCGGTAGCCCTCGGCTACCTGGTCGAGCGGCAGGGTGCTGTCGAAGACCAGACCGGGCTCGATCCGGTCGGCCAGCACCAGCTCGAGCAGTTCCGGGATGTAGCGCCGGGTCGGCGCCATCCCGCCGGCGAGCCCGATGTTGCGCTGGAACATCTCGCGCACCGGCAGCTCCACGCCGTGCGGGACACCGACGAAGCCGACGGTCGAGCCGGGGCGAGCGGTCGAGAACGCGGTGCGCATCGCCTGGTCGGTGCCGACGCACTCCAGGACCGCGTCGGCCCCCACTCCCCCGGTGATCTCCATGATCGCGGCGGTGCCCTCGTCGCCGCGCTCGGCCACGATGTGCGTCGCCCCGAAGCGCCGCGCGAGCTCCTGGCGCGGCTCGTGCCGGGACATCGCCACGATCGTCTCCGCGCCGAGCACCGACGCGGCCAGCACCCCGCACAGCCCGACCGCGCCGTCGCCGACCACGACCGCCGTACCGCCCTCGCGGACGCCGGCGGACACCGCCGCGTGCCACCCCGTCGGGAGCACGTCCGAGAGCGTGAGCAGCGACGGCACCAGGCCCGCGTCCGGGGTGCCCTGCGTGGCGACCAGGCTGCCGTCGGCCTGGGTGACCCGGGCGTACTCGGCCTGGCCGCTGACGGTGAAGCCCAGGTTGACGCAGGCGGACTGAGCGCCCGCCAGGCAGTGCGGGCAGGTGTTGTCGCAGTGGTCGAACGGCACGATCACGAAGTCGCCGGGCCGGACGCTGCGGACCTCGGCACCGACCTCCTCCACCACGCCGACGCACTCGTGGCCGATCGTGGCGCCGGGACGGATGTCGTTCTCGCCGCGGTAGGGCCACAGGTCGGAGCCGCAGATGCAGCCCGCGACCACCTTGACGATGGCGTCCGTGGGGGCGGTGATCGCCGGGTCGGGGACTTCGGAGACGCGGATGTCGCGGAGGCCGTGGATCGTCGTTGCACGCATGCCAGCATCTTGTCAGCCGGCCCTCCCCCGGCCGCCCCGGGCGCCGGACGGGCTGGTTGTGGCGTTATCTCATATGTGAGTTACCGTGGCGGTATGAGCGAGGGATACAAGAACCGCATCGGGAACCTCATTCGTGATGCCCGCAAGCACCGGGGCCTGACCCAGCACCAGCTCGCGGACCTGCTCGGCACCAGCCAGAGCGCGATCAACCGGATCGAGAAGGGGCACCAGAACCTCTCCCTGGAGATGCTCGCCCGGATCGGTGCCGCGCTCGACTCCGAGATCGTGGCCCTCGGCGCCGGGCCCACCCACCTGCGGGTGAACGGCCCGACCACGCTGTCCGGCGAGATCGACGTCAAGACCTCCAAGAACGCCGGGGTCGCGCTGCTGTGCGCCACCCTGCTGAACCGGGGGCGCACCACGCTGCGCAAGGTCGCCCGGATCGAGGAGGTCAACCGGCTGCTCGAGGTGCTGACCAGCATGGGCGTGCAGTGCCGCTGGCTCAACGACGACAACGACCTCGAGATCGTGCCCCCGCGGACCCTCGAGCTGGACCACATCGACGCCGACTCGGCGCGCCGCACCCGCTCGATCATCATGTTCCTGGGCCCGCTGTTGCACCGCGCGGACGCCTTCGAGCTGCCGTACGCCGGCGGCTGCGACCTCGGCACCCGCACCGTCGAGCCGCACATGGCGGCGCTGCGGCCCTTCGGCCTGGAGGTGAAGGCCACCGAGGGCAACTACCACGCGGCGGTCAACCACGCGGTCGAGCCCGGACGCCCGATCGTGCTCACCGAGCGCGGCGACACCGTGACCGAGAACGCCCTGATGGCGGCGGCGCTGCACCCCGGCACCACCGTGATCCGCAACGCCTCGTCGAACTACATGGTCCAGGACCTGTGCTTCTACCTCGAGCGGCTCGGCGTGCGCATCGAGGGCATCGGCACCACGACGCTCGCGGTCACCGGCCTCGCCGAGATCGATGTGGACGTCGACTACGCGCCCAGCGAGGACCCGATCGAGGCGATGTCGCTGCTGGCCGCCGCGATCGTCACGAAGTCCTCGATCACGATCCGCCGGGTGCCGATCGAGTTCCTCGAGATCGAGCTGGCCCTGTTGGAGGAGATGGGCTTCTGCTACGACCGCTCCGCGGAGTACGTCGCGCTCAACGGCCACACGCGACTGGTCGACATCACCACGCGGCCCTCCGAGCTGCACGCGCCGCTCGACAAGATCCACCCGATGCCGTTCCCCGGCCTGAACATCGACAACCTGCCGTTCTTCGCGGTCATCGCCGCCGTTGCCCAGGGCCAGACCCTGCTGCACGACTGGGTCTACGAGAACCGGGCGATCTACCTCACCGACCTGAACAAGCTCGGGGCGAAGGTGAAGCTCCTCGACCCGCACCGGGTGATGATCGAGGGTCCGACGAGCTTCACCGGCACCGAGCTCGTCTGCCCGCCGGCGCTGCGCCCCGCGGTCGTCATCCTGCTGGCGATGCTCGCCTCGAAGGGCACCTCGGTGCTGCGCTCGACGTACGTCATCCACCGCGGCTACGAGGACCTCGCCGAGCGCCTCAACCAGCTCGGCGCCACCATCGAGACGTTCCGAGACATCTAGCGAGCTGGATCAGCGCCACTTCGGCACGCAGGCCCAGAGCCTCGCGGCTACTCGAAGAGCGTCTCCACCCAGGCCCGCGGTGAGGGCTTGCCGACGGGCGGCGCGGTCATGTCGGCGGTGATCCGCGGCATCGGCGCCGTGTGTTGGCCGGCATGGCGGTGCCAGTCGTTCTCGGCCTCGATCAGCGCGCCGAGGTCGGGCCGGGCGAGGAACACGCCGTGCCCGTCGGGACACTGGCTGACCTCACCCTCGCCCAGGGACGCGCTCAGGGCGTGCGACACCATCTCGGTGCCACAACGAGGACAGGTCAAGGTCTCCATGGTCCGACGCTACCGCCCGGCCTGCGGCGCGCGGTGCACCCGGGGTCGGGTTTACTGCATCCCGTGGTCACCCCGCGCACCGGATTCGGCTACCTCGACGAGCCCGGCCCCGTGCTGGCGTTCGCGCACCGCGGCGGCGCCTACCATCCGGAGATCGAGGGCCTGGAGAACACCCTGGCGGCGTTCCGCCACGCGGTGGCGCTCGGCTACGGGTACCTCGAGACCGACGCGCACGTCACCCGGGACGGGGTCCTGCTGGCCTTCCACGACAGCGTGCTCGACCGGGTGACCGACCAGCGCGGCGAGATCGGCGCGCTCACCCACGCCGAGGTACGCCGAGCGCTGGTCGGCGGCCGCGAGTCCGTCCCGACCCTCGCCGAGCTGTTCGAGGCGTTCCCGCGCGCCCGGTTCAACATCGACCTCAAGTCCGACGGCGCGGTGCCGGCCCTCGCCGAGTTCATCGCCGCGCGGGAGGCGTGGGGCCGGGTCCTGGTCGGCTCCTTCTCGCGGCGTCGTACCCGCCGGTTCCGCGCCCTGACCGCCGGCCGGGTGCCGACGGCGGCCACCCCGGTCGAGATCGCCCTGTTCCGCTTCCTGCCCAGCGCCCGGCTGGCCGCGCTGCTCAGCGGCGGCCGGTCGGCCGCGCTGCAGGTCCCCCACCGCCGGGGACGGCTGACGATCGCGACCGCCGGGCTGGTCCGGCGGGCGCACGCCACCGGCCGGCACGTCCACGTGTGGACCATCGACGACGCCGACGAGATGCGGCTGCTGCTCGACCGGGGCGTCGACGGGCTGTTCACCGACCGGACCGACATACTCAAGGACGTCCTCACCGAGCGGGACCAGTGGCAGGACGGGGCACGGGGCCAGGACAGGGAGGCGCCATGACGGCGAGCGGGATCGCGGACCTCGGCCCGCTCCGGCGGGCGCGCGAGCAGCAGGCCTGGTACTGGTACGACTGGGCGAACAGCGCGTACGTGACGACCACGGCCGCGGTGCTGTTCGCGCCGTACCTCACCTCGGTCGCCGAGAAGTCCGCGTGCGGCTTCGTCACCGACGAGGACAAGGGCCTCAAGTGCACCGAGGACCTGCACGTCCTCGGGCTCAGCCTCTCCGCCGGCTCGCTGGTCTTCTACATCGTCACCGCGGCCACGATCCTCTCCGCGCTGGTGCTGCCGGTCGTCGGCGCGATCGCCGACCGGAGCGGCGCCAAGCCGCGGCTGCTGGGTGGGTTCGCCTGGGCCGGCAGCCTGATGGCGATGCTGATGTTCCTGGTCACCGGCAGCAACTGGCAGCTCGGCGCCGGGCTGCTCCTGCTCGCGACGCTCTTCCTCGGCGCGAGCCTGGTGGTGTACGACGCCCTGCTCGTCGACATCGCCGACCCGGACGACCGAGACCGGGTGTCCTCGCGCGGCTGGGCGCTCGGCTACCTCGGTGGGGGCATCCTGCTCGCCCTGAACTTCGGCCTGCTGAGCGTGATGAGCGACGACACCGAGCTCGCCGTCCGGATCAGCCTGCTCAGCGCCGGCCTGTGGTGGGCCGTCTTCACGATCATCCCGGTGCGGGGCATCCGCGCCCGGCCGCCGGTGCACCCGGTCGCCGAGCCCGGCGGCCTCCTGCGGGCGAGCTTCGGGCAGCTCTGGCGGACCCTGAAGGACCTGCGCCGCTATCCGGTGACGATGACGTTCCTGGCCGCGTACCTGTTCTACAACGACGGCATCCAGACCGTGATCTACGCGGCGTCGGTCTACGGCGAGAAGCAGCTCGGCTTCGAGAAGAGCACCGTGCTGCTGGCCTTCCTGGTGGTCCAGTTCGTCGGCATCCTCGGTGCGCTGTGGTTCGGGCGGGTCGCCCGCGGACGGGGCGCCTACCGGGTGATCCTCGGTGGGCTCGTCGTGTGGCTGCTGGTCGTGGTCGCCGGCTGGCTCACCCCGGACGAGAACCTCCCGCTGTTCCTGCTGCTGGCCGTCGGGATCGGCATCGTGCTCGGTGGCACCCAGGCCCTCTCCCGGTCCTTCTACAGCCAGCTCATCCCGCGCGGCCGCGAGGCGGAGTACTTCTCGCTCTACCAGGCCTGCGAGCGCGGGACCAGCTGGGTGGGGACCCTGATCTTCGGCCTCGTCCACCAGTGGACCGACTCCTACCGGCCGGCGCTGCTCGCCCTGGTGGTGCTGTTCGTGGTCGGGATCGTGCTGCTCCTGCGGGTCGATCCGCGCCGCGGGATCCGGGAGGCCGGCAATCCGCTCCCCCAGGTGGTCTGAGCGCGGCCGCTCCGGCCCGTCGGCGCCTCTTCGAGGGCCACGTGAGCGCCGTCACCCGGCGATGCTGAGGAATCTTGCGGGCGCCAGTACCGTTGAACGGGTTGAGACGTCGCCCGGCGGGGTACAAAGAGATCCCGGAGTCCGGTGTCGCGAACGCTGTCACGAACACGGGGTTCGTCCGTCTCGGTCAATACATGGGGACAACAAATCGGGAGGTGGCTCATGGCGGAGCGCACACTGCGGGGAGCGCGGCTCGGGGGCCAGAGTTTCGAGGATGAGCGCGGCATCGAGTTCGCGGCTCGTCAGCAGGTCGGTTACCGGTGTCCCCAGGGGCACGAGTTCGAGATCACGATGTCGGTCGAGGCGGACGTGCCCGCCGTCTGGGAGTGCCCGCGGTGTGGGGCCGAGGCGCTGAGCGTCTCCGGCATCCAGCCCGAGGCCAAGGCGGAGAAGCCGGCGCGGACGCACTGGGACATGCTCTTGGAGCGGCGCTCGGAGAAGGAGCTCGAGGACATCCTCAAGGAGCGGCTGCAGCTGCTCCGCGACGGGGAGATCGGGCCCGCGCACCTGCACCGCGCCAACCAGAAGAAGCGCAAGGCGACTGCCTGACGGCTACTCGTCGACCACCTCGCCCCGGACGACCGGGCCCTCGGGCCCGCGTCCGGGGCGAGTCGCATTCCCAGGGCCGTTTCCGAGCACCCGGCGCGACACCAGGGTCGTCAGCAGCCCGCGGAACAGGGGCCGGGTGACCGGCAGGATCAACAGCACCCCGAACGCGTCGGTGACGAACCCGGGCGCGAGCATCAAGGTGCCGCCGACGAGGATCAGGGCCCCGTCGGCGAGCTCCCTGGCCGGCATCCGGCCGCTCTCCAGCGCCTCGCGCAGCGCCCGCCACGCCCGGCCGCCCTCGTGGCGGATCAGCAGGGTGCCCAGGACGCTGTCGAGCACCAGCAGCAGGATCGTCCACCAGGCGCCGATCACCTGGCCGACCTGGACGAGGACGTAGATCTCGAGCAGCGGCATCCCGACGAACAGCGCCACCAGCAGCAGGGCCAGCGGCCGGCGCCGCCTGCTCACCGGCGCTCCCGGGCCCGGCGTACCTGGGCGGTGCGCTCCCGCAGCCCCCAGGCGGTGATCCGCCGGAGCGACTCGGCGGCCACCGCACCGCTCATCTTCGAGTCGCCGCGGACCCGCTCCACGAACTCGATCGGCACCTCCTGGACGCTCAGTCCAGCGCTCAGGGCGCGGGCGACCATGTCGGTCTGGAAGACGTACCCGGTCGACTGCACAGACTCGAGGTCGATCTTCTCCAGGGTCGCCCGGCGGAACAGCCGGTAGCCGGCCGTCGCGTCCCGCACAGGCACGCCGAGCAGCATCCGGACGTACAGGTTCCCGCCGCGGGAGAGCAGCTCGCGCCGCCGCGGCCAGTTGACGACCGAGCCGCCCGGCACCCAGCGTGATCCGATGACGAGGTCGGCGCCGCGGAGCGCCTCGAGCAGGCGGCCGAGCTGCTCGGGCTGGTGGCTGCCGTCGGCGTCCATCTCCCCGATCACGTCGTAGCCCGCCGCCAGCGCGACCCGGAAGCCGTGCAGGTAGGCGGCTCCCAACCCGGCCTTGCTCGTGCGGTGCACGACGGAGACCGCAGGATCCGTGCGCGCCAGCTCGTCGGCGACCCTCCCGGTGCCGTCCGGCGAGCCGTCGTCGACGACCAGCACGTCGACGTCCGGTTGGGCGGCCCGCAGGCGCGCCACGATCCAGGCGAGGTTGCTCGCCTCGTTGTACGTCGGGATCACCACCACGACGCGGCCGAGACCCTCGATGCCCCGTGTGCTCGCCGGCTCACTCACCTGCGGGTCGCCCTCCATTCGCTGTCGTGGCAGCAACGGGGCGGTCGGATCCTGCTCGGCCGTCCTCGGCCTGCTGCCGGTCCCGCTTCCGACCATACGGGAGCGATCGTGAAGCGAGCGTGAACACCAGACCGACGGCGGTCAGCGCGATGAGGAACCGGCCGGGCCAGGCGCCGAGGCGCACCGCCGGCGTGACGGCGTCGATCAAGCCGACCTGCTCGACGAGCACCCGCTGCGTGCGCGGCGCAGCGCTCGCGACCACCTGTCCGTCGGGGGCGATCACCCCCGAGACGCCGTTGGTCGAGGCGACCGCCAGCCAGCGGCCCGTCTCGATCGCCCGGAGCCGGGTGATGGCGAACTGCTGGTCGATCTGGTCGGTGTGGATGAACGTGGCGTTGCTGGTCTGCACGACGAGCAGCTCGGCGCCCCGGCTGACCTGGGCGTAGATGCCGTCGTCGTACGCCACGTCGAAGCAGATCGCGTCGGCGACCTCGACGCCCGCCACCTGCAGCGGCGTCTTGCGGGTCCCGGAGAGCATGTCGCGCGGGATCTCGGCGAGCCGCCCGAACTGGCGGGTGAAGAACTCGCGAGCCGGGATGTACTCGCCGAACGGCACCGGGTGCCGCTTGGTGTAGCGGTCCCCCGCCCCCGTGACGGGGTCCCAGACGATGCCCTGGTTGAGCACGTGCTCGGGACCGGCGTCCACGATCGCACCGACCAGGATCGGCACCCCGATCGCGGCGCTGGCGGCGCGGATCCCGCTGTTGGTCCGGCCGTCGCGGAACGGGTCGATCGCGGTGGAGTTCTCGGGCCAGAGCACGAAGTCGGGCCGGGGTACGGCGCCCGCCGCGACGTCGCGGGCGAGGTCGACGGTGACGTCCACCTGGTTCTGGGTGACCTGCCGGAAGTCGTAGAGGATGTCGTCGCCGTTGCCGGGGACGTCGCCCTGCACCGCAGCGACGGTCGCCTCGCCGGTGGTCTCGGCCGACCAGGGGAAGGCCACGGGCAGCGCGGTCGCCGCGACCAGGGCGATCAGGAGGCCCGCGGCGAGCCGCTGCTCGCGGGCGCGCGCGACCGCGACCCAGGCGAGGAGGGTGCCGCTGAGGGCGAGGAGGAAGCTCACCCCGACCGAGCCGACCCACGGCAGTGCCTTGGCCACCGGCGTGTCGACCACGGCGAAGGCCAGCCGCCCCCAGGGCATGCCGCTGAACGGCCAGCCACTGCGCCAGACCTCGATGGCGACCCAGGCGGCGGCGACCCACAGCGGCCACCAGCGGTGCCGGCACAGGATCGCTGTCAGGGCGGCCAGCAGCCCGATGAAGGCCGCCTCGACGGTGGCCAGCGCGAGCCAGGCGTCGGGGCCTACGGCACGCATCCAGAACAGCAGCACGTACTGGAAGCCGATCCCGAACAGCAGCCCGGGCAGCCAGGCGGAGCGGGCCCGGAGCCCGCGCACGGAGAGCACGAAGCCCGCGACGGCGAATGGGATGACGATCGGCACCGCGACCGGCTCGAACGCCAGGGAGAGAGCGACCCCGGACAGGGCGGCGAGGAGCAGGCGGGCGGGCACGAGAAGAAAGTACCGGCCCGGCGTTCGCCGGACCGGTCTGATCCCCCGTGCAGGCACTGCTCGCGGTTCGGTCTGCACTCCCGTTGCAGATCACGGAAGGGTCCCGCACCCTTCGGACCAGCACGACGCCGACTGGCTGCCGAGAACGTGGCTGTTGTCTAGGGGACGCGGGTCCCTTCCGTATCCGCTCTCGCGGAGCGGACCGACCTCCGCGAACCAGGGCGGACGGATGGTTGGCACTGCCATCCTCGACCCGGCCACTCGGACGTCGGTTCGCCGGCCACGATCTGCATGAGCGGACGGCACACACTGGATCGCGGAGCGCTCGCCTGTCAACCGCCCGATGACCTGCGAGAACGCGCGAACCCGCAGGTCACGGACCTGCTCCGAACGCGGAAAATGGCCAGGAATTTCCTCGGCTCCCGGCGTGTCGCGCACGGACGCGCCGAGCGGGTGCGGTCGACGCTGCGGTGGCTCCGGAAGGTCATCGAGACGGTGTCACCGCTGCCCCGTCTGTCTGAGGTCTCGGCGAATACGCTCGGAAGGGCCGCTCAGCCGGGGACGACGACCGTGCCGGTGGCGGTGGTGGCCAGGATCGGCTCCGCCAGCAGCTCGGCCGCACCGGGGCGCTCGTCAGTCGCGGCGCCCCGCGCGACGACGTGCACCGCGAGGTCGAGCACCCGGGAGCGGGTCCCGACCCGGGTCAGCGCTGCGGTGATCTCCAGGACGTCGCCGGCGCGCACCGGCGCCCGGAACTGCACGTCGGAGTACGACGCGAACAGCCCCTCGTCGCCGTCGGTGCGGATGCACATCTCGGTGGCCACGTCGCCGAACAGCCCCAGGCTGTAGGCGCCGTCCACGAGGTTGCCCGCGTAATGCGCGTGCGAGTAGGGCACGTAGCGCCGGTGGGTGACGCGGAGCCCGACCTCGGGGGTCGGGGACGGGGTGGTCATGCTGCGGCTCCCTTCGCTGCCAGCCGGTGGACCAGGTACGACGCGACCTCTGCCGGCGTCGTACCCCGGACGAAGATCCGGTCGACGCCGAGGTCGCCGGCCATCGACTCGTCGAAGCGCGGCCCGCCGACGACCAGGAGCGGACGCCGGTCGGAGGGGTATGCCTCCCGGAACGCCGCGGACATCTCGCGGGTGTTGAGCAGGTGCGCGTCGCGCTGGGTGACGACCTGTGAGACGAGCACGGCGTCGGCCTTCTCGGCGCGGGCCCGCTCGACCAGCTGCGGCACCGACACCTGGGCCCCGAGGTTCACGACCTTGAGCTCGCGGTAGTACTCGAGGCCCTTCTCGCCGGCGAAGCCCTTGATGTTGAGGATCGCGTCGATGCCGACGGTGTGGGCGTCGGTGCCGATGCAGGCGCCGACGACGGTGAGCCGGCGGCGCAGCGCACGCTTGATCGCGGCGTTCGCCTCCTTGGGGCTCAGTAGCGGGTAGTCGCGCTCGACCACCGTGACCTCGTCGAGGTTCACCAGGTGGTGGACCCGCCCGTAGACGACGAAGAACGTGAAGTCGGGTCCCATCGGCTTGGTGTGCACGACGAGGGCCGGGTCGAGACCCATCTTGTTCGCCAGCTGGGCCGCGGCGCCCTCGGCGCGCTTGGCGTTGTCACCTCGGCCGTCGACGGGGAGGGTGAAGCTGACCTGCACCATGCCGTCGCCGGTGGTGTCGCCGTACGGTCGGACGAGCTCGCTCATGCCTGGTCCTCGAGGATCTCGCTGGCGGGGTTGTAGTACGCGCTGGACTTGCGGGCCACGCCGTCGAGGCCCTTGCCGGCGTCCGCGGGCCGCTTCATCAGCCCGAAGGTGCCGTCCGCGATGGCGTTCAGCAAGGTGTCGTCGACGATCCGGTCGAGCAGGTCGATCGACTCGGCCAGCACCTGGTGGGCGCGCTGGATGATGAACCCGCCCGGCTCGGGCCGGAAGTCGCGGTGCAGGTCACCGGCCGCGTTCATCACGTAGCGCACGTTCTCCAGCGCCAGGTCGCGGTCGGAGAGCCACGGGGTCACGACCGCCTCGGTCATCATCCCGACCAGGAGGATGCTCTGGCCGGTCAGGGCGCCGACCAGGTTGAAGAACCCGTCGAGCAGGTAGCCGCGGAACACGTCGCCGGTCATGTGCCGGGTCGGTGGCATCCACTTCAGCGGAGCGCCGGGGAAGAGCTCGCGGGCCAGGAGGGCGTGCGCCAGCTCGAGCCGGAACGAGTCAGGGACCTCGGGGTCGATCTCGAACGCGTGCCCCAGGCCGAGCTGCCAGTCCTCGAGGCCGGCCTCCTTGGCGAAGAACTCGTTGAGCAGCTGGCTGGTGGTGACGGTGTGCGCCGCCTCGACCGCGTCGGCGGTGGTGAGGTAGTTGTCCTCGCCGGTGTTGATGATGATCCCGGCACGCGCATGCACCTGGCGGCTGAACCGCTGGTCCACGAAGGTGCGGACCGGGTTGATGTCGCGGAACAGGATCCCGTACATCGAGTCGTTGAGCATCATGTCGAGCCGCTCGAGCCCGGCGAGGGCGGCGATCTCGGGCATGCACAGGCCGGAGGCGTAGTTGGTCAGCCGGACGTAACGGCCGAGCTCCTTGCTCGACGCGTCGAGCGCGGCGCGCATCAGCCGGAAGTTCTCCTGGGTGGCGTAGGTGCCGGCGAACCCCTCGCGGGTGGCGCCCTCGGGGACGAAGTCGAGCAGGCTCTGGCCGGTCGAGCGGATCACCGCGATCACGTCGGCACCGGCCCGGGCGGCGGCCTGCGCCTGCGGGATGTCCTCGTAGATGTCGCCGGTCGCGACGATCAGGTAGATCCACGGCGTCCGTGGCGCGTCGCCGTACCGGCGGATCAGGCGGTCGCGCTCGGTGCGACGCCGGTCGATCTGCCGGATGCCGCGCTGCACCTGGGCCCGCGACGCGCGCCGGGCCCGGTCGGCGTCCTTGCCCTCCGGCAGCCGGAACCGCACCGAGCCGGCGGACGCCTTCTCGGCGAGCGCTGCGAGGTCCTCGGCCTCGCCGCGCAGCAGCGCGTCCCAGACGGGCAGGGCGACCCCGTGCTCGAGGCCGCCGTCGCCGGCCAGGTCCGCACGGACCGCCTCGAGGAGCCGGTTGACCCAGGGCGTGCCGTCGGGGTCGGCACCCTCGAGCCCGGCCAGCCGCAGCGTCGCGCGCTCGACGGAGACGGTCGTGTGCCGCTTCGCCATCGTCACGATCGGGCGACCGGCCTTGCGGGCCAGGGCCCGGGCCTGCCGGACGACGGCGGGGTCCAGGTCGAGCTTCCCGGTGGCCCGGCTCATCCGAGCCTCCCCTCGAAGAGACCGCGCACGCCGGGGGCGTCGCGGAGCAGCTCGAGCGCGTACGCCGCGTGCCCGGGCGCGTAGCCGTTGCCGATCAGCATCGTGACGTCGGCCGCCAGGCCCTCGGCGCCGAGCGCTGCCGCAGAGAACGAGGTGGCCATCGAGAAGAACACCACGGTGCCCCGCTCCGCGGTGGCCAGGATGGCGCCGCCCTCACAGCCCGGAACGTCGACGCAGACGACCGTGACGTCGGCCGGGCCGCCGGCCTTCGCGACCGCGTCCCGCAGCCCGACGGCGTCGCGGGCGTCGGCGATCACGACCTCGTCGGCCACACCGGCCTCACGCAGCAGCGCCGCCTCGGCCTCGTGCGGGACGACGCCGATGGTGTGCCGCGCGCCGGCCCGGCGGGCGGCGGCCAGGCTCAGCGAGCCGGACTTGCCGGCGCCGCCGACCACGGCGACCACCGGGGCGTCGTAGGACCCGACCACCCGGGCCGTCAGCGCCGGAGCGCCGCACACGTCCATCACCGACAGGCTGAGCTCAGCGGGCAGGTCGTCGGGCAGCACCGCCGCGATCGACCGGCCGAAGAGCACGGCGTACCCGTCGCAGGGCACCTGCTCCCCCAGGCCGTCCCACCGGGCCAGGCCGTCCTCGATGACCAGCGGGGTGAGCGTGAGCGAGACCAGGGTCGCGATCCGGTCGCCGACGGCCAGGCCGAGCGGCGAGTCCGGGCCGACCTCCTCGACGGTCCCGACCAGCATGCCGCCGGAGCCGGTCTCGGGGTTCTGCATCTTTCCGCGCCGGGCGACGATGTCGAGGACCTCGGCGCGGATCGCGCCCCCGTCGGGCCGGCCGTCGGCGGTGTGCGTGCGCTCGAGCTGGCGATACGACGCGGCATCCAGGTTCAGCCGCTCGACCCGCACCCGGACCTCGTCGGGCCACAGCTCGCGGCGGGTGTCGAGCCGCTCGGCCGCCTGGGGCAGCCGCGCTCCCCCGCCGGGCGCGTCGTCGAGGACCCGGTGCAGGCCGGTCGGGTCGCTGGTCAGAGGCATCGACACGAAGCATCCTCCGATAAAACGGTGTTGAGACAGGAAAGGATCCGGCGTGCCTTTGGACAAACCGTATGATCTTCTCCTACTCTGACAGATGAGGCGCGACCGGCACAACCGACGCGCCCACGGTCCCGTCCGCGCCACCCCGAGGAGCCCCGCGATGACCACGAACACGAGCATCGAGACCTCCGTCGCCCAGGTCGAGGCGCGCAGCGGACAGCCCTACCCGTACCGCCGCACCGAGCTGGTCGAGCCCGACTGGACCCGCTTCCCCGGCTGGCGCGAGGTGAGCCGCGAGGACTGGGAGTCGGTGCAGTGGCAGCGGGCGCACTGCGTGAAGAACGTGCGGCAGCTGCGCGAGCTGCTCGGCGACCTGGTGGAGGAGCGGTTCTACGCCGACCTCGAGCGCGACCAGGCCGAGCGGGCCACGATGTCGATGCTGGTGCCGCCGCAGATGATGAACACGATGGTCCCCCACGAGGTCCCGGCGGGCCCGGGCTCGCTCACCGAGGCGTTCTACGCCGACCCGGTGCGCCACTACATGATCCCGGTCTTCTCCGACCGGCGCACCGACTGGCCCTCGCACCCGCACGCCACCCGGGACTCCCTGCACGAGCACGACATGTGGGTGGCCGAGGGGCTCACCCACCGCTACCCGACCAAGGTGCTCGCCGAGCTGCTGCCGACCTGCCCGCAGTACTGCGGCCACTGCACCCGGATGGACCTGGTCGGCAACTCGACGCCCACCATCGACAAGCTCAAGTTCGTCGCCAAGCCGAACGACCGGCTCGGCGACATGCTGGACTACCTGCGCCGGACACCGCAGGTGCGCGACGTGGTCGTCTCCGGCGGCGACGTCGCCAACCTGCCCTGGCCCCGGCTCGAGGACTTCTTGACCCGGCTGCTGGAGATCGAGAACATCCGCGACATCCGGCTCGCCACCAAGGCGCTGGTGGGCCTGCCCCAGCACTGGCTCCAGGAGGACGTGCGCGCCGGCATGGCCCGTGTCGCCGGCACCGCCCGGTCCCGCGGGGTCTCGCTCGCGATCCACACGCACGCCAACCACGCCAACTCGATCACCCCGCTGGTCGCCGACGCCACCGCGGCGATGTTCGAGGCCGGGGTCCGCGACGTACGCAACCAAGGCGTGCTGCTCAACGGCGTCAACGCCGGCCCGGACGCCCTGCTCGACCTGTGCTTCCGGCTGCTCGACGGCGCGCAGATCATGCCGTACTACTTCTACATGTGCGACATGATCCCGTTCTCGGAGCACTGGCGGGTCTCGGTCGCCGACGCGCAGCGGCTGCAGCACCACATCATGGGCTACCTCCCCGGCTTCGCGACCCCGCGCATCGTGTGCGACGTGCCGTTCGTCGGGAAGCGCTGGGTGCACCAGGTCGCGGACTACGACACCGAGCGCGGCATCTCGTACTGGACCAAGAACTACCGCACCTCGATCGAGACCGAGCAGGCCGACGCGCTCACCCGCACCTACGAGTACTACGACCCGATCCACACCCTGCCCGCCGAGGGCCAGGCGTGGTGGGCCGAGCACGCCCTGGACTGACGTCCCGGACGGGCAGTGCGCCGGTCAGGTGACCGAGCGGCTCTCGTAGGGCGTGGACAGCACGATCGTGGTGCGGGTCGCGACGTTCGCGGCCGCCCGGATCCGGGCGAGCAGGTCCTCGAGGTCGGTCGGCGTCGCCACCCGGACCTTGAGGATGTAGGACTCGTCGCCGGCCACCGACCAGCACGACTCGATCTCCGGGATCGGACGGACCCGCTCGGGCGAGTCGTCGGGCTGGGAGGGGTCGATCGGCCGGATCGAGATGAAGGCCGTGAGCGGGAGCCCGAGCTGCTCGTGATCGATGATCGCGGCGTAGCCCCGGATCAGGCCGCGTCCCTCGAGGCGCTTGACCCGCTGATGGACCGCCGACGTCGACAGGCCGGTGGCCTTGCCGAGGTCGGTGAAGGACATCCGGCCGTCGTTCGCGAGGAGCCCCAGGATCCTGCGGTCGGTGCCTTCGAGTTCGGACTGGCTCACGGCGTTCAGCGTAGCGTCGCGTGGCAGGATGCGGGTCGTGGACCAGCCCGGAAGACTGATGCTTCTCGACTCCGCCTCCATGTACTTCCGGGCCTTCTTCGGGGTCCCGGAGATCCTGGCCCCGGACGGCACCCCGGTCAACGCCGTGCGCGGCCTCCTGGACTTCATCGCCCGGCTGGTCGCCGACTACCGGCCGACCCACCTGGTCGCCTGCTGGGACAACGACTGGCGCCCCCAGTGGCGGGTCGACCTGCTGCCGTCGTACAAGGCGCACCGGGTCGAGGCCGAGCGCACCGGTGAGCCGGACGTCGAGGAGGTGCCCGGCCCGCTGGAGGTGCAGGTGCCGATCATCCGCGAGGTGCTCGCGGCCTTCGGGATCTGCGTGCTCGGGGCCGATGGCTACGAGGCCGACGACGTGATCGGGTCGCTCGCCACCCAGGCGCGCCAGCCGGTCGACGTCGTGACCGGCGACCGGGACCTGTTCCAGCTCGTCGACGACGAGGCCGACGTGCGCGTGCTGTACATCGCGCGGGGCGTGGGCAAGCACGAGCGGGTCACGAACGACTGGGTGCGCACGAAGTACGGCATCGACGCCCGGCAGTACGCCGACTTCGCCACCCTGCGTGGCGACGCCTCCGACGGGCTGCCCGGTGTCGCCGGCGTCGGGGAGAAGACCGCCGCGACCCTGCTGGGTCGCTTCGGCGACATGGCCGGCATCGTCGCGGCCGCGCTCGACCCCGACTCCGACATGGGGCCCGGCCCGCGGGGCAGGATCAAGGCCGCCGCGGCGTACCTCGAGGTCGCGCCGACGGTGGTGGCCGTGGCCCGCGACCTCGATCTCGGCCCGGCCGACACCCGCCTCCCCGACCAGCCCCGGGACCTCCCCCGCCTCGCCGACCTCGGTCACCGCTGGGGCATCGAGAGCCCCGTCCAGCGGCTGACCGACGCCCTCGCGGGTCGCTGACTCTCGCGGTTTGGTCACCAACGACAGATCTGACCGCCCCAGGACTGTCGTTGGTGACCAAACGACATTCGCCCCGCGCGTGGCCCGGCGGGCGGAGCGGCCCGCCAGTCCCCTGCCCTCGACGGCCGGCCGCGGCTGGAGAATCGTTGTGGTTTGGTCACCAACGACGGCCGGATCCGGCCGGCGAACGTCGTTGGTGACCAAACGACGACACAGCCGGACCCGGCCTCAGCGCAGCATCTCGTCGACGACGATGCGCGCGGCCGACGGGCAGCCCTTGGTGAAGCCGTAGAACGGCCCGAAGTCGCGGGTGGCGGCGAACCCGACGACGTGCAGACCGTCGAGGCTCGTCTCGAACCCCTCGGACAGGTCCGGGAAGCCGTCGGTGACCGCGACCCGGTCGAGGACGCCGGCGAGGTAGGGCACCCGCGCCAGGTCGGCCCGGTAGCCGCTGGCGAGCACGACGTGGTCGACGTCCAGGACGGTGCCGTCGGTGAGGCTCAGCCGGACCGCCCCGCCGTCGGTGGACCCGTCGGCCGCCACGTCGGTGACGGCGCACTGCGGGTGGCGGTGCACGACCCCGGGGGTCAGCCGCGGGACCAGCCAGGGCTCGAGCGTGAGCCGCCCGACCTCCCAGAACCGCCGGCCGATCGCGGCCTGCTCCTCCGCGGGCAGTCGTCGCCACCAGCCGCGGTGCGCGAGTGTCTGGTCGACGTACTCGTCGACGAAGGCCCAGCTCACCTTGGCGAACTCCGGGGTCTCGTGGCGGTGGACGACATCGACCCGCTCGGCGCCGTGGTCGCACAGCAGCGCCGCCCACTCGTACGCGCTCTGCCGCCCGCCGATCACCGCCACCCGGGCGCCGGCCAGGTCACCGAAGGAGACCAGGTCGCTGGTGTGGCTGCACCGGTCCGCAGGCACCCGGTCCTGCCAGTCGGGGACCTGCGCGAAGTAGCCCACTCCGGGAGCCGCGACCACGCGATCGGCCTCGATCGTGTCACCGTCGGCCATGGTCGCGACGAAGGTGCCGTTGGGCTTGGTCAGCTCGGCGACCAGGCGTGGATCGGCGACCAGCCCCTTGCGCTCCGCGAACCACTCGGTGTGGTCGAGGAACACGCCGATCGGGATCGGGTCGTGTTCCGCCGGGGCGAGGCCCCGGTCCTCGAAGAACGCCGCGAAGGTGTGCTCGCGGTTCGCGTCGAGGTACCAGTCCGGTCCCGAGCGCAGGTACATGTCGGTGGGCATCCGGTCGCGCCAGAACGCCATCGGGAGCCCGACCAGGTGGGCGTCGATGCCGCGGTCGCGGGCGTACGCCGCGGCCGAGTAGGCGTACGGCCCGGCCCCGATCACGAGCAGATCCGTGCGGATGACCATCGTCGTGCTCCCTCCCCCGGGTGGTGGCGACGGGTGTGACGTACGTCGCAACGTACCCCGCGACCGAGCCACCCGTACCGTGAAAGGCATGACACGGATCGCAATCGTCGGCGGCCACGGGCAGGTCGCGCGGCAGCTCGTCCACCTGCTCCGGCGCGCCGGCCACGACCCGGTGGCCCTGGTGCGGAACGAGGCCTACCGCGAGGAGCTGGAGGGCCGGGGTGCGGAGGTCCGGATGCTCGACATCGAGCGCCAGGGCGCGACCGAGTTCGCGGCGGCCTTCGCCGGCTGCGAAGCCGTCGTGTTCGCGGCGGGTGGCGGGCCGGACGGCAACATCGAACGCAAGCGCACCGTGGACCTCGAGGGCTCCCTGAAGTCGATCGAGGGCGCCCGCGCGGCGGGGATCCGGCGCTTCGTCCAGGTGTCCGCGATCGGGGTCGACGACCCGCTCCCGGCCGACACCGGAGCGGTCTGGCGAGCCTATGTGGCGGCCAAGCGCGACGCCGACGCCGCGCTACGCGCGAGCGACCTGGACTGGACGATCATCCGTCCCGGCCGGCTCACCGACGAGCCGGCCACCGGGCGCGTCGCCCTCGGCGCGGACGTGGCCCGTGGTGAGGTCACCCGCGCCGACGTCGCCGCCGTCCTGGCGGCCGTGTTCGACGTGCCGGGCAGCATCGGGCAGCAGTGGAACCTGGTGTCCGGCGAGGTCCCGGTCGAGCAGGCCGTGCACTCCCCCGACGGACGGTCGGTTCACTCGTCGTCGGCGAGGGAGGAGTAGGCCACCACGCCCCGACGCAACCGGCGCACCACCTCGCGGGCGGTCTCCCGCAGCGGCGAGGCCCCGGCGGCGTCGGCGACCTGACCGGCCAGGTCCACCAGCTGCTTCATCCAACGGACGAAGTCGCCGGCGGCGAGGTCGCTGACGACCAGTACGTCGTCGAGGTCATCGCCCTCGGCCCAGCGGTAGGCGACCCACGCGAAGCCGAGGTCGGGCTGGCGCAGGAACTCGAGCTTGTGGTCCCGCTCGAGCGCCTCGAGGCTGCCCCAGAGCCGGACCATCTCACCGACCACCTCGCGGACGGCGCCGCCGGGGATCCGGGGCGAGGAGGCGTCGTCGGGCCGCCGCGCCTCGAACACCAGGACGGAGAGGGCCGCGGCCAGCTCGGAGGGCGAGAGGGCGTCCCAGAGCCCGTGCCGCATCGACTCCGCGGCGAGCAGGTCCATGTCGGAGTACAGCCGCCGCAGGTGGCTGCCGCGCTCGGTGACCTGGGCATCGGCTCCGTCCCCGGTGAGATAGCCGAGCGCGGTCAGCACCTCGCAGACCCGGTCGAACTGGCGGGCGACGGTGTTGGTGCGCTGCTCGACCCGGCGCTTCAGCGTCTGGGCGTCGCGGTCGAGCTTGAAGTACCGCTCCGCCCAGCGGGCGTGGTCCTCGCGGTCCGGGCACTCGTGGCACGGGTGGGCCTTGAGCTCGGCGCGCAGGCCGGCGATCTCCTCGTCGGCGTGGGTGCGCAGCTGGTCGGGGCGGCCGCCGGCCCGGCCGGGCGGGGGCGGGGTGAGGTCGTGGGTGCGGGAGCGCAGCGCCGCGGCGAGGTCTCGGCGCATCTGCGGGTTGCGGCCGTTGAAGGTCTTCGGCACCTTCACCCGGGCGACCGCCGTGACCGGCGTGGGGAAGTCGATCATCGCCAGCCGGCGGGCCTGCCGGTCCGCGGTGACGACGTAGGGTCGCGGACCCTCGGCCGACCAGCCGGGGTCGACCACGACCGCGAAGCCGGCGAACTTCCCGGTCGGCACCTCGATCACGTCGCCGGGCTTGAGCGCGCGCAGCGACTCGATGGCGGCCTCGCGCTGGTCGGCGCGGCGGGCCCGGCTGGCGCCCTTCTCGACCTCGCCGATCCGGCGGCGGAGGTCGGCGTACTCCATGAAGTCGCCGAGGTGGCAGGTCGCCGCGTCCCGGTAGCCGGCAAGGGCGTCCTCGCTCTTGCGCAGCTGGCGGGCCAGCCCGACGACCGCCTTGTCGGCCTGGAACTGGGCGAAGGACTGCTCCAGCAGCTCCCGGGAGCGCTCCCGGCCGAACTGGTGCACCAAGTTGACCGCCATGTTGTACGACGGCCGGAACGACGACCGGAGCGGGTAGGTGCGCGTGGAGGCGAGCCCGGCGAGCTCGCGCGGGTTCGTCCCGGGCTGCCACAGCACGACGCCGTGGCCCTCGACGTCGAGGCCTCGCCGGCCGGCGCGGCCGGTGAGCTGGGTGTACTCCCCCGGCGTGATGTCGGCGTGCGTCTCGCCGTTCCACTTGGTGAGCTTCTCGATCACCACGGTGCGGGCCGGCATGTTGATGCCCAGCGCCAACGTCTCGGTGGCGAAGACCACCTTGCACAGGCCGCGGACGAACAGCTCCTCCACGCACTGCTTGAAGACGGGCAGCATGCCCGCGTGGTGGGCCGCGACGCCGCGGGTCAGCCCGTCGAGGAAGTCGTGGTAGCCCAGGACGTGGAGGTCGTCGGCGGGCAGGTCGCTGCAGGCCTCCTCGACATAGGCGTAGATCGTGTCCCGCTCCTCCGGTGTGGTCAGCCGCACGCCGGCGTTGAGGCACTGGGTCACCGCCGCGTCGCAGCCCACGCGGCTGAAGATGAAGACGATCGCGGGGAGCAGGCCCTCGCGGTCGAGGCGGTCGATCACGTCCGGGCGGCTCGGGATCCAGACCCGGCGGCCGTTCCCGACGTTCTTCTGTCCCGGCTTGGACCGGCCCCGCGGGTTGCGCCGGTCCTTGATCCGGCTGCTGGCCCAGTCGTCGCGGGCGACCTTCAACAGCTCGTCGTTGACCGGGGCGCCCTCCTTGACGAACCCGGCGGCGGCGTCGACGTCCGAGGACGCGAACAGGTCGAGCAGGCGGCGCCCGACCATCACGTGCTGGTAGAGCGGCACCGGGCGGCGCTCCTCCACGATCGTCGTGGTGTCACCACGGACGGTCGCCAGCCATTCGCCGAACTCCTCGGCGTTGGAGACGGTGGCCGAGAGCGAGACCAGGGAGACGGACTCGGGGAGGTGGATGATGACCTCTTCCCAGACCGCGCCCCGGGACCGGTCGGCGAGGTAGTGCACCTCGTCCATGACGACGAACCCGAGGCCGAGCAGCGTGCGGGAGCCGGCGTACAGCATGTTGCGCAGCACCTCGGTGGTCATCACCACGACCGGCGCGTCGCCGTTGACGACGTTGTCGCCGGTGAGCAGGCCGACCCGGTCGGGGCCGTAGCGGGCGACCAGGTCGTGGTACTTCTGGTTCGACAGCGCCTTGATCGGGGTGGTGTAGAAGGCCTTGCGTCCGGTCTCGAGCGCGAGATGGATGGCGAACTCGCCCACGATCGTCTTGCCGGAGCCGGTCGGGGCGGCCACCAGGACGCCGCGGCCCTCCTCGATCGCCTGGCAGCCGCGCACCTGGAAGTCGTCGAGGGGGAAGTCGTAGAGGGACCGGAAGTCGCGGAGCACGGGGTGCTTGCGGCTGGTGCGGTACGACGCGTACCGCTCGGACGGGCTCCGGTCGTCCGAGGCGCTGCTCATGCGCCCAACCTACGTGAGGACCGTCAGCGCGCCGGGGGCACACTCCACGGTCAGCGGCAGCGGCCCGAAGCGCTCCCCGTCGGCGTAGGACACGATGCCGGGGGCGGCGACGGTGATCGCGCGCACCCGGTGGTGCTCGTACTGCGGGTGGGAAACGTGGGTGCCCTTGAACAGCTTGGGATAGGTGCGGATCAGCCCGGCCTTGCTCATCGGCTTGATGATCACCACGTCGAGCAACCCGTCGTCGAGGACGGCGCCCTCGGTGATCCGGAGGCCGCCACCGAACGACGGGCCGTTGCCGACGGCCACCAGCATCGCGTCGAGGTGGTGCGCGACTCCGTCCAGGTCGAGCGTGTAGGGGATCGGCGTGAACGTGCGCAGCTCGGCGAGCGTCGCCAGGTTGTAGCGCATCTGGCCCTTGGGCCAGGTCATCTTGTTCGCGCGCTCGTTGACGACCGCGTCGAAGCCCGCGGCGAG
The DNA here is from genome assembly GCF_000015265.1 of Nocardioides sp. JS614. Lineage (NCBI taxonomy): Bacteria > Bacillati > Actinomycetota > Actinomycetes > Propionibacteriales > Nocardioidaceae > Nocardioides > Nocardioides sp. JS614. The sequence goes on along the minus strand of NC_008699.1, from coordinate 2,823,751 downwards.
CACCGTGAGGTAGTGCCGGCGGCCGCTGCGGGCCAGGTCCACCACGCGGGTGTGGCCACGGATCACGACGTCGGCGGCCGCCAGCGGGTCCTTGCGGGGAACGTCGAAGTAGCGGGCGACGTCGTTGCCGGTGCCGGCCGGCACGACGCCCAGCGGGATCCCGGTGCCGGCGAGCGCCTGGACTGCCAGGTGGACCATCCCGTCGCCCCCGACGACCACCAGGGCGTCGACGCCGTCGGCGACGGCCTGGTGCGCGAGGTCCTGCGACTCGTCGGCGTCGCGCCCGGTCAGGTTGCGGACGGTGAGGCCGGCGGCGCGCAGGTGGGCGAGCGCGGCGTCGCGGTAGCGCGCCCCGCGGCCCTTGCCGGCGGTCGGGTTCGTCAGCAGCGCGATGTCGCGGTCGGTCACGCGGGTGAGACTAGTGGTCGCTAGGGCCGCTCGGCGCCGATCCGCAGGAGCACCGCGTATCGCTCGACCGGGGCGCCGACGGCGAGCGCGAGTCGCGCGACCGCCTCGAGGACCAGGTCGGCGGTGAACCCGGTGCCCGGGACCGTCAGGGTGAGCCGGCCGTCCCGGCCGACCAGGAGGACCTGGCCGTGGCGCCACGCCTGGTGCGCGTCGTGGCGCACCGTCTCGGGGGCGACGGCGGCGGGGTACGCCGGGTCGACGGCGAGCAGGTCGCACGGGATCGGGTCGGCGCCGGAGCCCGCGAGGTGGCCGGGCACGGCGTGGCCGCGGCGTACGCCGGCCTCGGCGACCCAGGTCACGTCGGACACCCCGAGCCAGTCGGGCAGGTCGAACGCGTCGACCGGCTCGAAGCCTCCAGGGGCGGCCCCCGCGGCCGTCACAGGGGCGAAGCCTCGTCGTCGGCCCACTGGTCGGTGCTGCCGGCGCCCCGGCGGCGGGCCCGGTCCACGGTCCGCGCGATGACCTCGGCGACGAAGAACAGCAGGAGCATCGGGATGGCGAGCATCGTCATCGAGAACGGGTCCGTGGACGGGGTCGCGACCGCCGCGAACACGAAGGTCCCGAGGATGATCCATGGCCGGTAGCGACCGAGCGTCTTGCCGGAGACCACCCCGGCGAGGTTGAGCATGACCACGAACAGCGGGATCTCGAACGCGATGCCGAAGACCAGCAGCATCCGGGTCAGGAACGAGAAGTAGTCGCCGAACTCCACGAGGTTGTCCAGGCCGGCGGGCGTGAAACCGATCAGGACCTCCAGGCCGCGCGGCAGCACGTAGTAGCCGGTGGCGACGCCGATGATGAACAGGGGTCCGGCGATGGCGGCGAAGATCCGGGTCCACTTCCGCTCCTGGTCGTGCAGGCCGGGCACGACGAAGGCCCAGATCTGGTAGAGCCAGTAGGGGCTGGAGGCGACGATGGCCGCGACGCCGCACAGCTTGAGCTGCAGCATCAGCGGACCGGTCGCGCCCGCGACGTACGCCCGGGTCTGGACCTTCTCGCCGAGCATCCCCCGTGCGTCGTTGTAGGGGCCGAGCACGAGCCCGAGCAGGCCGTCGTCGGGGCGGTCGAAGAAGAACAGCGCGACCGCGAACGTCAGGACGAGGAACAGCACCGACTTGAGCAGTCGGGCGCGGAGTTCACGGAGGTGGTCCGAGAGGGCCATCCGGCCGTCGGCGCCCACCGGGTGGCGCGGTCGGCCGGAGAAGTAGTCGAAGACGCCGCTGAGGGACAACGGGTGGGTGTGCTCAGGCGCTGTCGGGACGCTGCAGGCGGTCCCGCTCGGCGTCCAGCTCCGCCTGGCGCTGGTCCAGCTCGGCCTGCCGCGTCTCGAGCTCGCGCTGCTCGGCGGTCTTGGTGGCGTCGTCCTGGCCGTCGTCCATCAGGCCCTTGGTCTCGGCCTTGAAGATCCGCAGCGCCCGACCGCTGCCGCGAGCGAGCTCGGGGAGCTTCGCGGCACCGAAGAGCAGGATGATGACAGCCAGGATGATGAGCAGCTCGGTCGTGCCGAGGCCGCCGATGGCAAGCGCGAACATGTGGGTCCTCACGGGCTCGATGGTGACGTTGTCATGGTACGCCGGGTCAGCCGTAAAGGCTGAGCGTCTCGTGTGCCCGGCGGGTGAACGCTTGGTCGAGGTCCGCGGGACTGACGACCCGGGCATGGGGGGCCAGCCGGAGCAGCAGTCGCTGGAGCCAGCGCTGGTCGGCGACGAGCAGGTCCACGTCGAGCGCTCCGTCGCGGCGCGGCCGCACCGCCTCCACCGGGTAGTAGTCCACGATCCAGCGGGCCGGGCGGTCCACGCGGAGGGTGACCAGGGTGGTGTCCTCGGACCTCTTGAACAGGCCCTCGGAGAGGTCACGGGGCGCCTCCGGGGCGGTGCTCACGGGCGCGTCGAGCAGCTCGGCGTCGCGGATCCGGTCGAGGCGGAACAGCCGCGGTGCCCGGGCGCTGTGGCACCAGGCGTCCAGGTAGGTGAACCCGTGCGCCGAGACGATGCCCCGCGGGTCGACGACGCGCTCGGACTGCTGGTCGCGGGAGGGGACGAAGTAGCTGAACCGGACCTGGCGCGCCCGGGCGACCGCGTCCTGCAGGTCCGCCTCCAGCCGGACCTGGTCCAGGCGCTGGAGGTCGACCTCGCCGGGGTCGATCCGGCGGGCCGCCGACCCTTCCGCGGCGGCCGCCTCGAGCTTGCCGAGCGCCCGGTCGACGACCTCGCGGGTCTCCTCGCCGGCGCCGGAGCGCAGTGCGCGCAGGGCGACGATGATCGCGGTCGCCTCGGTGGGGCTCAGCCGCAGCGGGCGGGAGAGGTAGTCGGCGTTCGACACCCGGATCACGCCGTCGGCCTCGGGGCCCTCGAGGGCGTCCAGGTCGACGTCGATCAGGTCGTCCGGGTAGCCCCCCGGCAGCCCGCACATGAGCAGCACCTTCAGGTCGCCGAGGAGCTGGTCGGGCGGGACGCCCAGCGCCGCCGCGGCCTCGTCGAGACGGACCTGGTCGTGGGAGTGGAGGAACGGGACCAGGGTGAGCAGCCGCGCGACCTGGTCCTTGGCGCCGCTGGCCGACGAGACGCTCACGACGCCGCCCCCACGACCGCGCGCAGCCGGTCGACGACCGTCTCGCGCAGCGGTGCCGGCTCCTCCACGTACACGTCCGGGCCGTAGCCGAGGATCTCGTCGGCGAGGCCGGTGCCGCTCCTGCTGACCACGACCCGGTCCCAGGCGGTGCGCTCGTCCGGCCCCACGACGCCCGGGTCCACGGACTCGGCGTCGCGGCGCAGCGCCAGACCGGACCCCTCGCGCACGAGCAGGACGGCGCGTTCGGTGGTCGGCTGGGGGGCGAGCCGCAGGGTCGTGGCGCGGACGTCGGTGCCGGGCGGGACGTCGTACGAGCCGGGCTGGCCGGCCCGGCGGGCCTCGCCCTGGACCCGGGAGAGGCGGAAGACCCGCTCCTCGTCGCGGTCGGTGTCCAGCCCGACGACGTACCACCGTCCGGAGTAGCGCACGACGCCCCACGGCTGGAGGTGCCGGGTGGCGGTGTCGGTCGCACCGGGGCGGCGGTACTCGAACTCGACCGGGATCCGCTCCTGGATCGCCTCCCAGAAGACGTCGAAGGACGGCTCGTCCGCGCTCAGCCGCGGCTGGGCGATGTCGAGGGCGGTCACGTCGAGGGGTACGCCGAGGGCGGTGAGCTTGCGGACCGCCTCGGTCGTCGCCTCGGCCAGCCGGGCGTGCTCCCAGACGCGGGTGGCCAGGCCGATGACGGCGGCCTCGTCGGCGGTCAGCGAGATGTCGGGGAGGGCGAACTCGTCGGGCCGGATCCGGTAGCCGGGCTCGTCGTCGAAGTAGGCGTCCATGTTGCCGACCTCGATCGGGACCCCCAGGCTGCGCAGCTCCTCCTTGTCGCGCTCGAACATCTTCTCGAACGCGTCGGTGCTGGAGTCGGGATAGAGGATCGTCCGGATCCGGTCCTTGGAGACGTAGTGGCGCTGGACCAGCAGCATGATGAGCAGGTTGAGCAGTCGTTCGCTCTTCGCCACCGCCATGCTGCTGATCCTCGCGCGTCCGGGTCGCCTGGTGCTACTTGGCGTCGATGATGTCGACCACGAAGTACAGCGTGCTGTTCGCCGGGATGCCGCTCTGCTCGGACGCGCCGTAACCCAGGGACGGCGGGATCTGGAGCAGCACCCGGCTGCCGACCTTGAGACCCTCGAGCCCGTAGGTCCAGCCCTGCACGACCTGGGACAGTGCGAACGGCACCGGGTCCTTGGAGTAGCTCTCGTCGAAGGGCACCTTGGCGTCGTACACCATGCCGAGGTAGTCGGCGGTCACGGTCATGTCCGTGGTGACCGTCTTGCCGTCGCCCTCCTTGACGACGCTGCGCAGCAGGTCGCCGTCGGCCTCCGGCTTCGCGACGCCCTTGAAGTCGAGCGCGACCGGCTCGCCCTTCTTCTCGACGATCCCGGGCAGCTGGGCCGAGGGCACGTCCTTCGGCGTCGGCGGCTCGTACATCTTCATCAGGTCCACGATGATCAGCACCGTGTCGGTGGGGGCGATGCCGATCGAGGTGTTGCCGGACTCGCCGAACGCGTCCGACCCGGTCGCGGTGACGGCGACGCGCGAGCCGAGCTTCTGGCCGAGCACGGCGTCCTTGAACACCGGCGCCAGCTGGTCGCTGGCGGTCACGGTCTCCTCCTGGCCGCCGTCGGCGTAGCTGCTGTAGGCCTCCTCCTGGGTGAAGCCGTTGCCGATCCACAGGTTGACCTGGACCTTGTCGCCGTCCTTGACCTCGTCCCCGTCACCCTCGGTGAGCACCGTGGTCTCGGTCTTGTCGACGTCGAGCTTGCCGTCCCACTTCACCTCCGGTGCGCTCCCGATCTCGCCGGTCACGGTGATGCCGTGAAGGCTGTCGGACGACGACGAGGAGCCGCCGTCGGAGGAATCGGAGCCGCAAGCGACCAGGGTGGTGGCCAGTGCGGTGGCCAGGACCACCGGCAGCAGGACGGCCGAGAAGCGGCGGGGACGTCGGGACACAGAGTTCAACCTTCGCAGTCGGGTGCTGGGACAGCGGCGCTCACACTAGCCGCCCACCCTGAGTGGACCCTGATGGCGGGTCCGCCGTGGGTCTGTCGGTGTTGCGGTTTGGTCACCAACGGCAGGTTCTGACGCGCGACTGCTGCCGTTGGTGACCAAACGACAGCCCGGGGCGGCTCACATGCCGTCGATGAGGCGCTGCACCCGCTCGTCGTGGGCACGGAACGGGTCCTTGCAGAGCACGGTGCGCTGGGCCTGGTCGTTGAGCTTGAGGTGGACCCAGTCGACGGTGAAGTCGCGTCGGCGCTCCTGGGCGCGCCGGATGAACTCGCCGCGCAACCGGGCCCGGGTGGTCTGCGGCGGCACCGACTTGGCCTCGAAGATCTTCAGGTCGGTGGTCACCCGGGCGACCGCGCCCCGCTTCTCGAGCAGGTAGTAGAGCCCGCGACCGCGGTGGATGTCGTGGTAGGCCAGGTCGAGCTGGGCGATCCGGGGATGGCCCAGCGGCAGGCCGTGCTTGGCCCGGTAGCGCTCGATCAGCTTCCACTTGATCACCCAGTCGATCTCGCGGTCGACCAGGCCGAGGTCGTCGGCCTCGACCGCCTTCAGCCCACGCTCCCAGAGGTCCAGTGCCTGCTCGATCAGCGGCGTGCTGAGCTCGCGGCGGTCCACGAAGTCGCGCGCCTTGGTGAGGTACTCCTGCTGGATGTCGAGGGCGCTGGCCTCGCGGCCGTTGGCGAGCCGCACCTTCCGGCGACCGGTGACGTCGTGGGAGATCTCCCGGATCGCGCGGATCGGGTTCTCCATCGTGAGGTCGCGCATCACCACGCCCTCCTCGATCATCCGCAGCACCAGGTCACAGCTGGCGACCTTGAGCATCGTCGTCGTCTCGCTCATGTTGGAGTCGCCGACGATGACGTGCAGGCGGCGGTACTTCTCGGCGTCGGCGTGTGGCTCGTCGCGGGTGTTGATGATCGGTCGGCTGCGCGTGGTGGCGCTCGAGACGCCCTCCCAGATGTGCTCGGCACGCTGGGAGACGCTGTAACTGGCGCCCCGCGGGGTCTGGGTGATCTTGCCCGCCCCGACGATGATCTGGCGGGTGACCAGGAACGGGATCAACACGTCGGCGAGCCGGGAGAACTCGCCGGCCCGGCTGACCAGGTAGTTCTCGTGGCAGCCGTAGGAGTTGCCCGCGGAGTCGGTGTTGTTCTTGAACAGGTAGATCTCGCCGGCGATGCCCTCGTCGTGCAGCCGCTGCTCGGCGTCCAGCAGCAGGCCCTCCAAGACCCGCTCCCCCGCCTTGTCGTGGGTGACCAGCTCCACGACGTCGTCGCACTCCGGGGTGGCGTACTCGGGGTGGCTGCCCACGTCGAGGTAGAGCCGGGCGCCGTTGCGCAGGAACACGTTGCTGCTGCGACCCCAGCTCACGACCTTGCGGAACAGGTACCGCGCCACCTCGTCTGGGCTCAGACGGCGCTGCCCCTTGAACGTGCACGTCACGCCGTACTCGTTCTCGATCCCGAAGATCCGCCGGTCCACGAGGCCAGCCTAGGCGCAGCCTGGTCGGCGCGGGAGGCACATCCGACGCGTGGCGGCGCCCGGAGGTGATCGTCGCTCGGTCACCAGCGACGGGGACCGGCCGCGGTCAGGCGCTTCGGGCCCAGTCCATGATGGCGTTCTGGCGCCGCCAACGATTCATGACGCGTTCGCGACCGGCCTCGGAGTAGAGGGAGTTCTGCACGACGGTGCGCCATCGACGCAGCCGGCGTACCCGGTGCGGACGGTCCAGGACGCGATCGATCTCGTGCATCACCACCGCGGGATGATTCAGCAGGTCGTCGAGCGCGAAGCCGCTGCGGGTGTACGGCGATCCTGCCCAGCCACGCTCGCGGCGCATGTCGACCCGGTGCTGGTCCTTGTCGCGATGGTGCTCTCCGTCGTACTCATGGGCCCGCGTCGTCCCCGTGACCAGCAGGTCGACGCGTCCGATCAGGTTCCCCCGGTCATCGAACAGCTCTACCTGGGGCTGCACGGGTACGTCGATCGCCACGTGGAACACCCGCAGGACACTCTCCCCCTCGGACTCGCTCAGTCCGCACGCCAGCCGGTATGCCGCGCGCAGCATCCGCACGCCCGGCCGGCGGCTGCGGAGCAGGCGCTCCATCCGGTCGGGATCGACGTCGCCGAGCTGGATCGCGGAGTCGATCACGATGACCAGGTCGAGAAGACCCAGGTCACGAGCCAACCTCAGGAGGATCTCCTCCGTCTCCTCGACCGGCAGGCCGTGGCGCTTGGTCCGCTCCCGAGTGGTCGTCAGCCTCGAGCAGATCAAGCCGTGCCGACGAGGACGTGGGTCCTTGAGGTCCACCGCCACGAACACCGGGACCTGGTCGGGCAGCTTCGGCAGCCGCCAGTGGCGGAGTCGTGCCCCAGTCAGGTGGGTGAAGGCCGCGGACCTCGGGAGCACCAGCAGATACGCCTCGAGGTCCCGGACGAACTCCTCGTCGTCTCCCAACCCCTCTGCCACCCGCACGTACAGTCCGTGGCTGACGCGCCGGTGGCCCACCAGCCGGACCTGACCCCGGATCGGCTTGTCGTCGTCATCCTTCTTCTGCTTCGTCCCCATGGTCGCAGGTTGCGCACCCCGAGACCGCCACAAACCGGGTCCCCACCAGGCTGTGGATGACGCCGCGGGTCACGATCACCCGCGGTTTGGTCACCAACGACGGACGGACGCGCTCCAAAGATGTTGTTGGTGACCAAACGGCGGAGGTCGAAGACCCATCAGCCGGGCGGGGCGATCGGGGGCTCGGGCTCCGGATCGGCGGGCTCCTCGGGCGCGTGCTGGGCCGGACCGCGCTCACCGAGGAGCTCCTCGAGGCGGGCCGGCCGTAGGCGCGCGAACTTGCGCGGTTGGGATCGGGTGCGGTCGAGGACAGCGACCTCGAGGTCGTCGGCGGGGATGACGCGATCCTCGGTGTCGGTGTGGCCGAGCGAGGCGACCGCGAGCCGCACGGCGTCCGTGAGGGACGCGCCCTCCGCGTACCGCTCCTTGAGGTACGACGCCACCGTGTCCGCGGCGCCGCCCATGACGGCGAAGCCGTGCTCGTCTGCGACCTGGCCGTCGTAGGTCAGCCGGTAGAGCTGGTCGCCGGCGGCTTCGTCGCCGATCTCGGCGACGAACAGCTCCACCTCGTAGGGCTTCTCGCCGCCGCTGGAGAAGATCGTGCCGAGGGTCTGCGCGTAGGCGTTGGCGAGCCCGCGGCCCGTCACGTCGCGCCGGTCGTAGGCGTAGCCGCGCATGTCGGCGAGCCGGACCCCGGCGATCCGGAGGTTCTCGAACTCGTTGTAGCGCCCCACCGCCGCGAACGCGATCCGGTCATAGATCTCCGAGACCTTGTGCAACGCCTGGGAGGGGTTCTCGGAGACGAACAGGATCCCGTCGGCGTACTGCACCGCCGCGACCGACCGGCCCCGGGCGATGCCCTTGCGGGCGAAGTCGGCGCGGTCCTTCATCAACTGCTCGGGCGAGACGTAGAACGGCATGCTCATGGCGTCACGCACCTTCCAGGGGCCGGGCCGTCAGCGGTGCGGTGGGCCCGTCGGGGCTGGTCATCCGGCCGGCGATCACCCGGTCGGCGATCGTGGCCACGTCGGCGTCCGGCATCCGGCGACCGCCGTCGGCGGTCATCACCTGGACCACCGGGAAGATCCGGCGGGTGACGTCGGGCCCACCCGTGGCGGAGTCGTCGTCGGCCGCGTCGTACAGCGCCTCCACCACGGCCTGGACGGTCTGCTCGGCGGTGAGGTCGTCACGGTAGAGCTTCTTGAGCGAGCCGCGCGCGAACAGCGAGCCGGACCCGACGGAGTGGAACGCGGTCTCCTCGTAGCGCCCACCGGTGACGTCGTAGCTGAAGATCCGGCCCTGGTTGCTGGCCAGGTCGAAACCGGCGAAGAGGGGTACGACGGCCAGGCCCTGCATCGCCATCCCGAGGTTGGAGCGGATCAGGGCCGCGAGCCGGTTGGCCTTGCCGTCCATCGAGAGGGTGCTGCCCTCGATCTTCTCGTAGTGCTCGAGCTCGGTCTGGAACAGGCGCACCATCTCCACGGCGAGACCCGCGGAGCCGGCGATACCGACCGCGGAGAACTCGTCGGCCGGGAAGACCTTCTCGATGTCACGCTGGGCGATGATGTTGCCCATCGTGGCGCGCCGGTCCCCGGCCATCACGACCCCGCCGGGGAAGGTGGCGGCCACGATCGTGGTGCCGTGCGGCGCGAGGTCGCCGGCGTGGCCCTGCGGCACCGCGCGGCGACCGGGCAGCAGGTCGGGGGCCTGGACGGCGAGGAAGTCGCTGAACGACGAGGAGCCCGGCTGCAGGAACGCAGCCGGCAGGCGGGGGTCGCTCATCCGGGTTACTCCCCGCCCTTCTGGATGAAGGACTTCACGAAGTCCTCGGCGTTGGTCTCGAGCACGTCGTCGATCTCGTCGAGGATGTCGTCCACGTCGCTGTCGAGCGCCTCCTTGCGCTCGCTGACGTCCGTCTCGGCGACGGCCTCGACGGCCTCGTCGGCCTCCGACGACTTCCGCGGTTGCTTCTGCTCCTGTGCCATACCCACAACCTAACCACTCAGCGGGTGAGAGCGGTGAACAACTCCTCGGCCGTCTCACTGCGGTCGAGCAGGTCGCCCACGTGGGCCTTGCTGCCGCGCAGCGGATCGATGGTCGGGACCCGCTGCAGCGACTCCCGGCCGGGCAGGTCGAAGATCACCGAGTCCCAGGAGGCGGCCGCGACGTGCTCGGAGTACTTCTCCAGGCACCGGCCCCGGAAGTACGCCCGGGTGTCCTCGGGCGGGTCGTGCATGGCGGCGTCGACGGCGGCGTCCTCGAGCAGCCGGTCGATCCGGCCGCCGGCCACCAGCCGGTGGTAGAGCCCCTTCTCGGGCCGGATGTCGGCGTACTGAAGGTCGATCAGCTGCAGCTTGGCGTCGTCCCACGCGAGGCCGTCGCGCTGGCGGTACTGCTCGAGGAGCTTGAGCTTGGCCACCCAGTCGAGCTCCCGGGCGCACGACATCGGGTCGCGCTCGAGCCGCTCCAGGACCGACTCCCACCGGGCCAGTACGTCGCGGGTCTGGGCGTCCGCGTCCGCGCCGTACCGGTCCTCGACGAACTTGCGGGCCAGGTCGAGGTACTCGAGCTGGAGCTGGATCCCGGTGAGCCGGCGGCCGTCGGTGAGGGTGACCGTGGTCCGCAGCGTCGGGTCGTGCGAGATCGCGCGCAGCCCGCTGACCGCACCCTCGACGGTCAGGTCGGTGCCGATGAACCGGTCCTCGATCATGGCGAGCACGAGCGCGGTGGTGCCGACCTTGAGGTACGTCGAGACCTCGGCAAGGTTGGCGTCCCCGAGGATGACGTGCAGCCGGCGGTACTTCTCGGGGTCGGCGTGCGGCTCGTCGCGGGTGTTGATGATCGGCCGCTTGAGCGTCGTCTCCAGCCCCACCTCGACCTCGAAGAAGTCGGCGCGCTGGCTGATCTGGAACCCGTGCTCGCGCCCGTCCTGGCCGATCCCGACCCGGCCGGCGCCACAGATCACCTGCCGGCTCACGAAGAAGGGCGTGAGGTGACGCACGATGTCGCCGAACGGCGTCGAGCGCCGCATCAGGTAGTTCTCGTGCGCGCCGTACGACGCACCCTTGTTGTCGGTGTTGTTCTTGTAGAGCACGATCTGGGGCCCACCAGGGAGCTGGCCCGCGCGGCGCGCGGCATCGAGCATGACCTGCTCCCCCGCCTTGTCCCAGCGGACCACGTCGAGCGGGGTGGTCACCTCGGGCGTGGAGTACTCGGGGTGGGCGTGGTCGACGTAGAGGCGCGCGCCGTTGGTGAGGATCACGTTCGCCAGGCCCATGTCCTCGTCGGTGAGCTGGCTCGGGTCGGCGACCTGGCGGGACATGTCGAAGCCCCGGGCGTCGCGCAGCGGCGACTCCTCCTCGAAGTCCCACCGGGCCCGGCGCGCCTTGAGGGTGGCCGACGCGTAGGCGTTGACGACCTGCGAGGAGGCCACCATCGGGTTGGCGAGGGGCTGTCCCTGTACGGCGATGCCGTACTCCACCTCGGCCCCCATGACCCGGCGCACGCTCATGCATCGAGCCTACGCGAGTGGAACCCGTCCTACCCTCGGGGTATGGGCTTCTGGACCGATCACGTCGTACCCCGGCTCGCCGACCGGACCCTGTCCACTCCCGAGGTGGGGCGCTGGCGGTCGGCCGCGTGCGCCGGACTGGGCGGCCGGGTGCTCGAGATCGGGTTCGGCAGCGGCCTCAACGTCCCGCTCTACCCAGCGGTCGTGACCCAGGTCGACGCGGTGGAGCCCTCAGAGGTCGCGTGGGAGATGTCGGCCCGGCGGCGCGCCGGGTCGCAGGTCCCGGTGGAGCGGACCGGTGAGGACGCCCAGCGGCTGGCAGCCGCCGATCGGCAGTACGACGCCGTGTTGTCGACCTTCACGCTGTGCACGATCCCCGACGTGGAGCGGGCGCTGCGGGAGGTGCGCCGGGTGCTGCGGCCCGGGGGCACGTTCTGGTTCCTCGAGCACGGGCTCGCCCCCGACCGCGGCGTGGAGCGCTGGCAGTACCGGCTCGAGCCCCTGCAGCGCCGGCTGGCGGGCGGCTGCCACCTCAGCCGCGACATCCCCGCCCTGGTCGCCGGCGCCGGCCTCGATGTCGTCGAGGTGACCGCGTCGTACCTGCCGGGCCCCGGGGTCAGCCGGCCCTGGACCCACGGCTTCGTCGGCTTCGCGCGGCGGCCGTCGTGACGGACGGCGTGAGGGACGGCGTGACGGACGGCGACGGCGCGGCGCGGGCGGCCACCGCAGCCGAGGCCCTCGGGCTGGCCCACACGGTGACCCGGCATGGCCCGGTCCGCTCGCTCGAGGAGGCGGCCGAGGCGCGGGGGCTCGAGCCGCACCAGATCGTCAAGACGATGGTCGTGCGGGTCAGCGCGGACGACCACCGGTTCGTGCTGGTCCCGGGGGACCGCGAGATCGCCTGGCCGAAGCTGCGCGCGCTGCTCGGCGTCAGCCGACTCTCGATGCCCAGCGCGGACGCGGCGCACGACGTGACCGGGTACGAGCGCGGGACCATCACCCCCCTGGGCGCGCGGGCGGCGCTGCCGGTGATCGCGGACGCCTCGATCACGGGCACCGTCAGCATCGGCGGCGGCGCCCACGGCGTGGCTCTGACGGTCGACGCGGCGGATCTGGTTACCGCCCTGGGGGCCACGGTCGCCGACGTCACCGAGCTCCGGTGAGGCCGGACCGAGGGTCAGCCGATCCCCGGGCCGCCGTAGATGCCGTCGTTGTGGATCCGGTTCTGGTTGAGCGCGCGACCTCGGTCGACCTCGGCCCCGGCGTCGGGCCGCGCGGCGACCCGCTCGGTGCGGCCGCTGCTCCACCAGGCGAGTGCGAAGAGCACGGCGGCGACGACTAGAACGATGAGCCAGAACATCATGGCGACTCCCGAGCTCGAGCGGGTGGCACCCGCCGTTGGCTCGACCATACCCGCATGCCGCGCTTGGGAACCCGGTCGCCGCGATGCCGATCGGCCCGCCGTTTGGTCACCAACCACGGATGGGAACGCTCCCGATCTGCCGTTGGTGACCAAACGACGGCCACCGGTCGTCCCGGCGCCCTCCGCGCGGTCGCTCAGAAACCCCCGCGCAGAGGCCTCTGCTCAGAGGTATTGGCCGGTGTTGGCGACGGTATCGATCGAGCGGCCCGGTTCGGTGCCTTGCTTGCCGGTGATCAGGGTGCGGATGAACACGATCCGCTCGCCCTTCTTGCCGGAGATGCGGGCCCAGTCGTCGGGGTTGGTGGTGTTCGGGAGGTCCTCGTTCTCCTTGAACTCGTCCACGCACGCCTGGAGCAGGTGGGAGACCCGTAGGCCGTGCTGGTCGTGGTCGAGGAAGTCCTTGATCGCCATCTTCTTGGCCCGGTCGACGATGTTCTGGATCATGGCGCCGGAGTTGAAGTCCTTGAAGTAGAGGACTTCCTTGTCGCCATTGGCGTAGGTGACCTCCAGGAACCGGTTCTCCTCGGTCTCGGTGTACATCCGTTCGACCGTGGCGCGGATCATCCCGCCCACGCAGGCGTCCCGGTCCCCACCGAACTCGGAGAGGTCGTCGGCGTGCAGCGGCAGGGTCGTGGTGAGGTACTTGCTGAAGATGTCCCGGGCCGACTCCGCGTCGGGCCGCTCGATCTTGATCTTCACGTCCAGGCGGCCGGGGCGCAGGATCGCGGGGTCGATCATGTCCTCACGGTTGGAGGCACCGATCACCAGGACGTTCTCCAGCGCCTCGACGCCGTCGATCTCGCTGAGCAGCTGCGGGACGATGGTGTTCTCCACGTCGGAGGAGACCCCGGAGCCACGAGTGCGGAACAGCGAGTCCATCTCGTCGAAGAACACGATGACGGGCGTGCCGCCGCTCGCCTTCTCGCGGGCCCGCTGGAAGACCAGGCGGATGTGACGCTCGGTCTCGCCGACGTACTTGTTGAGCAGCTCGGGACCCTTGATGTTGAGGAAGTACGACTTCCCCTCCTGGCCGGTCTTCGCCGCGACCTTCTTGGCCAACGAGTTGGCGACCGCCTTGGCGATCAGGGTCTTCCCGCAGCCAGGAGGGCCGTAGAGCAGGACGCCCTTCGGCGGCTTGAGCTGGTGCTCCTTGAACAGCTCGGGGTGCAGGTAGGGCAGCTCCACCGCGTCGCGGATCTGCTCGATCTGGCCGGCCAGTCCGCCGATGGACTCGTAGGCGATGTCCGGGACCTCCTCGAGGACCAGCTCCTCGACCTCGGACTTCGGCACCTTCTCGTAGACGTACCCCGCGCGGGAGTCGAGCAGCAGGGAGTCCCCGGCCCGGATGGTGTCGCCGCGCAGCGGCTCGGCGAGGCGGACCACGCGCTCCTCGTCGGCGTTGGCGATGACCAGGGCACGGTCGCCGTCGGCGAGCAGCTCCTTGAACATGACGACCTCGCCGACCTCCTCGAACTCGAGGGCGGCGACGACGTTGAGGGCCTCGTTGAGCATGACCTCCTGGCCGCGCTGGAGGGTGTCCAGGTCCACGCTCGGGCTGACGTTCACGCGCAGCTTGCGGCCGCCGGTGAACACGTCGATCGAGTCGTCATCGTTGCGGGCGAGGAAGGTGCCGAAGCCGGCGGGCGGCTGGGCGAGCCGGTCGACCTCCTCCTTCAGCTTCATGATCTGGTCGCGGGCCTCGCGCAGGGTCTGCGCGAGTCGCTCGTTCTGAGAGGTCACGCCGGCCAGCGAGCGCTGCGCGTCGGCGAGCCGCAGCTCGAGGCCGCGGGAACCCCCGGGGCTCTCGGTCAGCCGCCGGCGAAGGTCGGAGACCTCGTCCTCCAGGAGCCGGACCTGGCTCGCGAGCTCTTCGGGGCTGCGACCGCCAGTGCTGGGAACGCCATCCGATGTCGACATCAGCGCCACCTCCTGTGCGAATGACCCTACCCGCGGCCGGTGATGAGGAAAGACCTCATTTCGCGGTGTTGATCACGATTTGGACGCGATGGGTCGTCCGTCGTTTGGTCACCAACGGCAGCAACGGCCGGCTCCGGACTGTCGTTGGTGACCAAACCACAGCGGAGGGGCGTGGGGCAGGCCGGCGGATCAGTCGGCGGGCTCGTCGAGGGGGACGCCCGGCGGCCGGGGTCCGGTGTAGTCGGGGCCGTAGGCGCCGGGCGCGGGCCGCCGGCGCTTGAGCGGCGGTCGCTCGCCGGGTGCCATCCGGCGGGCGGTCACGAGGAACGCGGTGTGCCCGATCATCTTGTGACCGGGGCGTACGGCGAGGCCCTCGACGTGCCAGTCCCGTACCAGGGACTCCCACGCTTGTGGCTCGGTGAAGCCGCCGTGCACGCGCACGGTCTCGACGAACCGGGACAGCTGCGTGGTCGTGGCGACGTACGCGCAGACGATGCCGCCGGGCCGCAGCGCGTCGGCGGTGGCGTCGAGGCACTCCCAGGGCGCCAGCATGTCGAGGACCACCCGGTCGGCCCGCTCCCCCGACTCGGGAAGCTTCTCGGCGAGGTCGCCGACGGTGAGGCGCCAGGCCGGGTGCGTCTCGCCGTCGGGCGCCCCGAAGAACTGGGTGACGTTGCGGCGGGCGACTTCGGCGAACTCCTCGCGACGCTCGTAGGAGGACACGCGTCCGTACGGCCCGACGGCGCGCAGCAGCGAGCAGGTGAGGGCGCCGGAGCCGACCCCGGCCTCGATGACGTGCGCGCCGGGGAAGATGTCGACCAGCGCGACGATCTGGGCGGCGTCCTTGGGGTAGACCACCGCGGCTCCGCGGGGCATGGAGACCACGAACTCCGCGAGGAGTGGCCGGAAGACGAGGTACTCACCACCGGCCGATGAGGTGACCGTGAAGCCCTCCTCGCGGCCGATCAGCTCGTCGTGGTCGAAGTGCCCGCGGTTGGAGAAGAACCGCTTGCCGGGCTCGAGGCAGATGTTGTGCCGACGGCCCTTGCTGTCGGTGAGCCGCACCCACTCGCCCGCACGGAGCGGGCCGCGGTGGACGCCGGACCACGCACCGGCAGGGACGTCGGGATGCTCGGACACGGCCGGAACCCTAGTGGCCCGACTCCCGGAACGCCCTATCGACGTCGGCGGTGGTCAGCACGCCGACGACCGACCCATCGGGCTCGACGAGGAGGTACTCCGCGGCCGGGGTGCGGCTGATCGCCATCACCAGCTCCTCCCCGGCGAGGTCGGCGGGCAGGCGCAGGCCGTCCTCGAGTGATCGGGAGACCGTGGAGACCGCCACCCAGGGCCGGCGCTCTTCGGGCGTCGCCTGGACCGCGGCCTCGCTGACGATGCCCTCGGGTAGCCCGCTGGCCGTGACGGTGACGATGCTGCCTGCCTGGGCGTCATGGGCGCGACGTACGGCCTCGGCGAGCGGGAGGTCGCTGGGCACCGCGAGGGTACGGCGGGCGAGCTGGCGGGCCACGAGGTGCGGGAGCCGGCTGCGGAGCCGGGCGGAGGCCATCGCGGCGGTCGAACCGGACCAGAGGAACGCGGCGATCACGAACGCGAGGACGAAGTCGAGGATGTCCGGCTCGGTGCCGAGCACCGGTTCCTGGAAGGCCGGCCAGAACAGCACTGCGGCCGCCGTGAGGCGCCCGCCCCAGCCGGCCACGATGGTGCCGCGGTGCGGACTGCCGGTCAGTCGCCAGACCAGGGACTTGAGCACCCGGCCGCCGTCGAGCGGCAGTCCGGGGACCAGGTTGAGGACCCCGACGAGCAGGTTCGCCCCGGCCAGCCCCTCCACGGCCATCAACAGCAGGCCCTCGGGGGTCAGCGGTCGCAGCCCGAGGGCGATCGCACCGACCGCGATCGAGGTCAGCGGGCCGACCACCGCGATGAAGAACTCCTGGCGGGGTTTGCGGGCCTCGCCCTCGATCGCTGTCATCCCGCCCAGGAAGTGCAGCGTGATCGAGGACACCGGGAACCCGAAGTGGCGCGCGGCGATCGCGTGCGAGGCCTCGTGCAGCAGGACCGAGAGGTACAGGATGACGGCGAAGGCCACGCCGGCGACGTACTTCCACGCCCCGAGCCCCGGCTGGGCCTGGTCGACCACCGGCGCGACGATGATCGCGATCAGCCCCGCGACGAGGAACCAGGAGGAGGAGACCAGCACGTCGCTGCCCGCGATGGTGCCGACCTTGAGCATGCCCGGTGGGCGGGTCCGGGGCGCTGAGTCGGGCACCTCACGAGGCTAGCCGACGCGGCCCGGCGGCTCCGGAGGCGCGTTCGGGCTGTCGATGTCCTCGCCTAGGGTGAGCGCCATGAGCACGCCGTCGGAGTCACCCGCGATCCGGGTCTCGACCCCCGTCGACGGCGTGGACGTGCTGGGCGCCCTCTCCCCGAGCCGAGCGGGCGACTTCATGAGCTGCCCGCTGCTGTACCGGTTCCGGACCGTCGACCGCCTGCCGGAGCCGTTCTCCCCGGACGCGGTCCGCGGCACGGTCGTGCACAAGGTGCTCGAGGACCTCTTCGACCTCCCGGCCGGCGACCGGACCCCCGACCGCGCGCAGGCGATGCTCGAGCCGGCGTGGGAGCGCCTGGTCGAGGCCGCACCCGAGCTGTCCGAGCTGTTCCCCGTCGACGAGGACGGGGCCCAGGTCGCGGCGTGGCTGGCGTCGTGCCGGGCGGTGCTCGAGCGCTACTTCACCTTGGAGGACCCGCGACGCCTCGAGCCTGCGGAGCGCGAGCTGTACGTCGAGGCACTGCTGGACTCGCGCCTGCTGCTGCGCGGCTTCGTCGACCGCATCGACGTCGCGCCCGACGGGGCGATCCGGGTGGTCGACTACAAGTCGGGTCGCTCGCCGTCGGAGATGTTCGAGGCCAAGGCGCTGTTCCAGATGAAGTTCTACGCATTGGTCATCTGGCGCACGCGCGGCGTCGTCCCCGCCATGCTCCAGCTGATCTACCTCGGCAACGGAGAGCTGCTCCGCTACGTCCCCGACGAGCGCGACCTGCTGGCCACCGAGCGCAAGATCGAGGCGATCTGGCAGGCGATCCGCCGGGCCGAGGAGTCCGGCGACTGGCGGCCCAGCCCCGGCCGACTCTGCGACTGGTGCGCGCACCGGGCGATCTGTCCGGCCTGGGGCGGCACTCCCCCGCCGATCCCCGCCCGCGAGCCGTCCCTGGATCTGTCGGTCGACGAGTCGGCCGAGGCCCTGTGACGCTGCGACGAGGCCCCTGATCCCGCGCCGACCCCCTGTCGTTTGGTCACCAACGGCAAGTCGGGCTGCCGGACTCCTGTCGTTGGTGACCAAACCGCAACGCCGGCGGCGGTGCGGTCAGAGGCCGTTGCGCTCGGCCCAGAGGGCGGCCTGGGTGCGGTCGGCGACGCCGATCCGGGCGAAGGCCGACGTCAGGTGGGCTTTGACGGTTCGCTCGCTGATGTCGAGGCGGCGGGCGATCTGCTTGTTGGCCAGTCCCTCGCGGACCAGGGTCAGCACCTCGGTCTCCCGGCTGGTCAGCTGCACCTGGGGGGAGCCGGCCCGCACGCCGAGGAGGGCGCGGGCCGCCTTCGGGTGGATCGGCGACTCGCCCCGGCTGACCGCGCGGATCCCCTGGAGGACGTCCTCGGGGTCGGCGTCCTTGAGCAGGTAGCCGACCGCGCCGGCGTCGAGGGCGGCGATGATCCGCTCGCTGTCGGAGAACGACGTCAGCACGAGCACGTCGACCCCCAGCCCCTCCGCCATGATCGCGCGGGTGGCGGCGACGCCGTCGACCTTCGGCATCTGCAGGTCCATCAGCACGACGTCGGGCCGGATCCGGCGTACGACGTCCAGGGCCTCGGCCCCGTCGGCGGCGGTGCCGACGACCTCGATGTCGGCGGTGCCGCTGAGCAGCTGCTCGAGGCCGGCGCGGATCACGGCGTGGTCGTCCACCAGGACGACGCGGATGGGTTCGGTCACTGGGCGTCAACCTCCATGTGCACGGTGGTGCCCTCCCCGAGGGCTGATCGGACGTCGAGCACGCCTCCGGCGTCGGCGACCAGGCTGCGCAGGCCCCGCAGGCCGTACCGGTCGGGATCGCGTGCCGAACTCGGGTCGAATCCGACCCCGTCGTCCACGACCTCGAGCGACAGCCGGCGGCCGTCCCCGCGAACGGTGACGGCCAGCGTGGACGCGCCGGCGTGCCGCAGGGCGTTGCGCACGGCCTCCTGGGCGACTCGCCAGACCAGCGCCGCCTTCTCGTCCGACGCCGTCTCCGCGCCTTCGACGCTCACCGACGCCTGGACGTCGGAGGTGCCGGCCGGCGCGGTCAGGTCGGCGAGCGCGGCGGCGAGCCCGTCCGCCTTCAGCTCGGGCGGATGGATCTCGACCAGGAGCGAGCGTAGGGACTTCAGGCCGTCGCGCAGCGAGGAGCCGGCCCCGTCGAGGGTGTCGCGAGCATCGGTCGGGGTCTCCGGGTTGCGGGACAGCGCACTGATCGCGTACGCCGTGCCGGCGAGATCCTGGACGACCGTGTCGTGGAGGTCTCGCGCGATCCGGCGCCGCTCGGCGTCGGAGGCCTCCATCGCGGAGCGCAGCAGCCGCTCGCGCTCGGCGGCGCCCTTGCGCAGCTCGCGGGTGAGGGTCACCAGGATCGCCGTGGCCACCAGGATCAGCAGGAGCAGCGGGCCGAGCGTGATCCACCGGAACGAGGAGTAGATCTCGCCGCGCCGCTGCTCGATCTCGTCGAGCGTGTAGTAGGCCTCCACGAGGAGCGGCTCGCCCTCCGGCGAGGTGATCCGGGTGTAGGTCTGCACCAGCCCGGTCGCACCCTGCTCGGAGACGATCTCGCGGTTCTCCGGGCTGTTCGGGTCGGCGATCACCGCGCCGCTGCCACCGTTCCTGAGCACATCGAGCTGGTCCCCGGTGAGGGGGAACTTCCGGCCGAGCAGCGCGACACCCTCGCTCGAGTAGACGTTGCGCCCGTCCTCGGTCCAGATGTTGACGCGGTCGGCGGTCTCGACGTCGAGCAGGCGCGGGGTGATCGCCCGGTCCATCTGATCGGCCGCGCCGA
Source organism: Nocardioides sp. JS614 (assembly GCF_000015265.1). Lineage (NCBI taxonomy): Bacteria > Bacillati > Actinomycetota > Actinomycetes > Propionibacteriales > Nocardioidaceae > Nocardioides > Nocardioides sp. JS614. The sequence continues at coordinate 2,804,179 of NC_008699.1, read as the reverse complement.
GCTTGCGTCGGGTGGTCTTCACCAGCCCTTCGGGAACGTCCGGCTCCACCACGGACCTGGCCACGACCTCGGTCGTCCCCTGCGCCTCCGCGATCGCCTCCTGGCGCGCGGCGCGGTCGGCGAGCTTGTTGGTGCCCAGGAAGATCGCGGTGACGGTGATGGTGCCGATCAGCAGGAAGAGCGCGACGGGACTGCGAACGACGCGCAAGCGGGACACCTTTCGACGGGGCCTGCCCAGGATAAGTCCTGCCGGGCGCGACTAGTAGTCCACGAAGGTGCGGCAGACCTCGCCGGTGCGGAGGTTCTCGGCACGGAACACGACGTCGTCCACGCCGTACCCGTTGAACATGGTCCGGGAGACCCGGAAGCTGAGGTCGGTGTTCTCGTTGCCGCGGGCGCGTCCCTCGTCGGAGAGGTCGCCGTTGTGCTTGAGCTTCCACTCCCAGGTGTCGCTGTCGTTGCTCCAGACGGTGCCGACCACGAGCAGTCGGGCGTTGTTGCCCTCGACGGTGCTGACCCGGAGCTTCGCCCGGGTGGCCGTTCCCTCGCCGCAGGAGTCCCGGTCCTTCTGCACGTCCGTTGCGTTCCCGCCATCACCCGCGAATGCGATAGGAGCACTCACGAGGGCCGCTGCACCCAGCGTGAGGCTGAGCACGATGGCGGGAACGCTTCGGACGAACATTTGCAACCTTTTCGAACCTATCCAGGCGGAACAGCTCCCCCCGAGATGTCCTCATCCTCCGGCGTCGCGAGGGCGGTCCGCCACTGTCCGGTGGTACTAGGACCTCGAGGGCCGATGACTAGTCACCGGGTAGTCACCGCCGCGACCAGACCTCGGCGAGGTCGAGGCCGTCGAGGGTGTCGGCGAAGACCCGGCGTGGCCCGGCCAGGACCGGGACGTGGTTCTCCACGACCAGGACCAGGCACCCGGCGGCCTCGGCCGACTTCGCGCCGGTGTTGGAGTCCTCGATCGCGAGGCATCGGTCGGCCGGGATCCCCAGCGCGGCCGCCGCGGTGAGGTACGGCTCGGGGTGGGGCTTGCCCTGCTCGACCCGGTCACCGGTCACGACCACCCGGAACGACTCGGCGGGCAGCTGCGCCAGGATCGGGGCGACGAAACGCTCGTAGGACATGGTGACCAGCGCGCACGGGATGGCGGCGGCACGCACCCGGGCCAGCAGGTCGACGGCCCCGGGCCGCCAGGGCACCTCGCGCTCGACCCGGCCGACCACCCCGTCGAGGAGCTCCTCGACGATCTGCTCGGCGCTCACGTCGATGCCCATGTGCTCGCGGATGTAGCGGCCCGAGGAGGGCAGGTCGTTGCCGACCAGGTTGAGTGCGTCCGCATCGCTCCAGCGGCCGCCGTACCGCTCGGCCAGCTCGTACTCGGTCTCGATCCAGTAGGGCTCGGTGTCGACCAGGGTGCCGTCCATGTCCCAGAGGACAGCCGCCGGCAAGGTGGGCTCAGTCATCCGGGTCGTAGCCGAGGTTGGGCGAGAGCCACCGCTCGGCCTCCGTGAGCGTCCAGCCCTTCCGCTCGGCGTAGTCGGCCACCTGGTCACGGCCGATCCGGCCGAGCACGAAGTACTGCGACTGCGGGTGGCTGTAGTACCAACCGGAGACGGCGGCGCCGGGCCACATCGCCATCCCGTCGGTCAGCTCGATGCCGGTCCGCGCCGTCACGTCGAGCAGCCGCCACAGGGTGCGCTTCTCGGTGTGCTCCGGGCAGGCGGGGTAGCCGGGCGCGGGCCGGATGCCGTCGTACCGCTCCGCGATCAGGGCCTGGTTGTCGAGGTCCTCCTCGGGAGCATGGGCCCAGAACTCGGTGCGCACCCGCTGGTGCAACCGCTCGGCGAAGGCCTCGGCGAGCCGGTCGGCCAGTGCCTCGAGCATGATCGCGGAGTAGTCATCGAGCTGCTCCTTGAACTCCAGGATCCTGGCCTCCGCCCCGAGGCCGGCGGTGACCGCGAAGGCCCCGACGTGGTCGGGAAGCCCGGTCGCCCGCGGCGCCACGAAGTCCCCCAGGGACCGGTTGGGGATGCCGTCGCGGTGGTCGCCCTGCTGGCGCAGGTTGTGCAGCGTGGTCAGCACCTCGGTGCGCGAGTCGTCGGTGTAGACCTCGACGTCGTCACCGACCGCGTTCGCCGGGAACAGCCCGAACACGGCATTGGCCCGCAGCCACTTCTCCTCGATGACCCGGTCGAGCATCGCCTGCGCGTCGTCGTACAGCCCGCGTGCGGTCTCCCCGGTGGTCGGACTGTTGAGGATGTCGGGGAACTTCCCCTTCAGCTCCCAGGCGTTGAAGAACGGCTGCCAGTCGATGAAGTCGCGCAGCTCGGCGAGGTCGTAGTCCTCGAGGACGTGGATGCCCGGGGTTCGCGGCGCCGGGGGCGCGTACGTCGACCAGTCGATCGGGGTGCGGTTGTCCCGGGCCTGCTCGAGGGTCAGCATCGGGCGGTCGTGCTTCGTGGCGTGCCGGGCCCGCAGGGAGTCGTAGTCCTCCTTGATCTCGGCCATCAGCCGCGGACGCTGCGCCGGGTTCAGCAGCGTCGCCAGGGTCGGGACCGAGCGCGAGGCGTCCTTGACCCAGACGACGGGTCCGTCGTACTTGCCGTCGACCTTCACGGCCGTGTGTGCCCGTGAGGTGGTCGCGCCGCCGACCAGCAGCGGGATCTCCATGCCCCGGCGCTGCATCTCGGCGGCCACCCCGACCATCTCGTCCAGCGAGGGGGTGATCAGGCCGGAGACGCCGACGGCGTCGGCGCCGACCTCGAGGGCCGTGTCCAGGAGCTTCTGGGTGGGCACCATCACGCCGAGGTCGATGACCTCGTAGTTGTTGCACTGCAGCACGACGCCGACGATGTTCTTGCCGATGTCGTGGACGTCGCCCTTCACCGTTGCCATCACGATCGTGCCGTTGGTCTCCTTGGCCGTCGCGAGCTCGGGGTTGTCCAGCTTCTCCTGCTCGATGAAGGGGATCAGGTAGGCGACCGCCTTCTTCATGACGCGCGCCGACTTCACGACCTGGGGCAGGAACATCTTCCCGGCGCCGAACAGGTCGCCGACGACGTTCATGCCGTCCATCAGCGGGCCCTCGATGACCTCGATCGGGCGTCCGCCGCGAGCGGCGATCAGCTGCCGCAGCTCCTCGGTGTCCGGCTCGACGTGCGCGTCGATGCCCTTGACGAGCGCGTGGGTGATCCGCTCCTCGACCGGCAGTGCGCGCCACTCCTCGGCGGCGGCGGCCTCGGTGGTCTCGCCGGCCCGGTTGTGGGCCTCGGCGATCTCCAGGAGCCGCTCGGCGGCGTCGGGTCGCCGGTTCAAGATGACGTCCTCGATCCGCTCCCGCAGCTCGGGCTCGACCTGGTCGTAGACGACGAGCGCGCCCGCGTTGACGATGCCCATGTCGAGCCCGGCGCCGATCGCGTGGTACAGGAACACGGCGTGGATCGCCTCGCGGACCGGGTTGTTGCCGCGGAAGGAGAAGCTCACGTTGGAGATGCCGCCCGAGACCTTGGCGCCCGGGAGGTTCTGCTTGATCCAGCGGGTGGCCTCGATGAAGTCCAGCCCGTACGACGCGTGCTCCTCGATGCCGGTCGCGACGGCGAACACGTTGGGGTCGAAGATGATGTCCTCGGGCGGGAAGCCGACCTCGTCGACCAGGATCCGGTAGGCGCGCTCGCAGATCGCCTTGCGCCGCTCCAGGTTGTCGGCCTGGCCGTCCTCGTCGAAGGCCATCACGACCGCGGCCGCGCCGTACTGACGGCACAGCCGCGCCTGCTCGCGGAACGTGTCCTCGCCCTCCTTCATGGAGATCGAGTTGACGATCGGCTTGCCCTGGATGTTCTTCAGGCCCGCCTGGATGACCTCCCACTTGGAGGAGTCGACCATCACCGGGACCCGACTGATGTCCGGTTCGCTCGCGATCAGGCGGGTGAAGCGGTCCATCGCCGCCACCCCGTCGATCATGCCCTCGTCCATGTTGATGTCGATGACCTGCGCGCCGTTCTCCACCTGCTGCGCGGCCACGCTCAGCGCGGTGTCGTAGTCGCCGTCCTTGATCAGCTTGCGGAACCGGGCCGAGCCCGTGATGTTCGTGCGCTCCCCCACGTTGACGAACAGGCTCTTGTCGGTCACCGCGAACGGCTCGAGGCCGGCCAGCCGCAGCGCCGGCGTCAGCTCGGGGACGGGCCGCCGGGTCTTGCCCTCGACCGCCTTCGCGATGGCCGCGACGTGGGCAGGGGTCGTGCCGCAACAGCCGCCGACCAGGTTCACGAAGCCGCTGGCGGCGAACTCCTCGATGATCGCGGCCGTCTCCTCGGCGGCCTCGTCGTACTCGCCGAAGGCGTTGGGCAGGCCCGCGTTCGGGTAGCAGGAGACGAAGGTGTCCGCGATCCGGGCGATCTCGGCGATGTAGGGCCGCATCTCCTTCGCGCCGAGCGCGCAGTTGAGGCCGACCGCCAGCGGCCGGGCGTGGCGCACGGAGTTCCAGAACGCCTCGGTGACCTGACCGGAGAGGGTGCGCCCCGAGGCGTCGGTGATCGTGCCGGAGATGATGACCGGCCAGCGGCGCTGGTTCTCGGCGAAGAGCGTCTCGACCGCGAAGATCGCGGCCTTCGCGTTGAGGGTGTCGAAGATCGTCTCGATCACGAGCAGGTCGGCACCGCCGTCGACGAGGCCGCGGGCCGCGTCGAGGTACGCCGCGACCAGCTGGTCGTAGGTCACGTTGCGCGCGCCCGGGTCGTTGACGTCGGGCGAGATCGAGGCCGTGCGGGTGGTCGGGCCCAGTGCGCCGGCGACGTAGCGCGGATGCTCCTGCGTGCTGACCGCATCGACCTCGCGCCGGGCGAGCTGCGCCGCCTCGTAGTTGATCTCGTAGGCCAGCTCCTGCATGCCGTAGTCGGACAGTGAGACCGCGTTGGCGTTGAACGTGTTCGTCTCGATGATGTCGGCGCCGGCGAGGAGGTACTCGCGGTGGATGCCCGCGATGATCTCCGGCCGGGTGATCGTCAGCAGGTCGTTGTTGCCCACGAGGTCGCTGGGCCAGTCGGCGAACCGCTCGCCGCGATAGCCCGCCTCGTCGGGTCGGTCCCGCTGGATCGCCGTACCCATCGCGCCGTCGAGCACCAGGATGCGCTGCTCCAGAGCGCGCGTCAGCTGGTCGGTCAGGTCGGGGCGCTGCTGGGGGGACCAGGACAACGGGACTCCTCTCGTGCCGCCCGGAGGGGCGACGTCTGCCAGCGTAGGAACCGTGTCCACGACGTGGACTCGCCATCCAGATCGTGACATCGCGCGTCCGCAGGGGAGAAATCCCCGCGGCGACTACGCTTGTGGGGTGATCGAGCTCGAGGACGTCCCGGACCTGGTGGACCCCGTGGTGATCGCCGCGTTCGAGGGCTGGAACGACGCCGCGGACGCGGCCTCCTCGGTGATCGACCACCTGATCCGGGTATGGGGTGCGCGGACCGTCGGCGCCGTCGACCCCGAGGACTTCTACGACTTCCAGGTCAACCGTCCCGTGGTCGGCACCGACGAGCTGGGCCACCGCCGACTGACCTGGCCGAGCACCCAGATCGCGATCGCCTCGCCTCCCGACCTCGACCGCGACGTGATCTTGATCCGTGGCATCGAGCCGAACATGCGGTGGCGCCAGTTCTGTGCCGAGCTGCTCGCCGCCTGCGACGAGCTCGGCGGTGAGCTCGTCGTGACGCTCGGCGCCCTGCTCGCCGACACACCGCACACCCGGCCGATCCCGGTCAGCGGCACCGCCACCGAGCCCGAGCTCGTCGACCGGCTCAAGCTCGAGCAGTCGACGTACGAGGGACCGACGGGCATCGTCGGCGTCTTCCAGGACGCGTGCATGCGGGTGGACGTGCCGGCCGTGTCGTACTGGGCGGCGGTCCCTCACTACGTCGCGCAGCCGCCGTGCCCCAAGGCGACGCTCGCGCTGATCGGACAGCTCGAGGACCTGCTCGAGGTCAGCATCCCCCTCGGCGACCTGCCCGAGGACGCCCGCGCCTGGGAGCGTGGTGTCGACGAGCTCGCCCAGGAGGACGAGGACATCGCGGACTACGTGCGGGCCCTCGAGGAGACCCGCGACACCACCGACCTGCCCGAAGCGTCCGGCGAGGCGATCGCGCGCGAGTTCGAGCGGTACCTCAAGCGCCGTCAGGGCGACGAGTAGATCGGTCCACGGCCGGCCTGGGAGGGCCGGGGTCGGCTCCGCGCCCGGTGATGTCCGTCGTTTGGTCACCAACCACAGTTGGGAGCGCTCCCGATCTGTCGTTGGTGACCAAACCACAACGACGCTGGCGCCGCCGGAGCGGGTCAGTCTAGGGCGGCCCGCACCTCGTCGGGGGTCATCGTGACCGGGGTCTGCAGCAACCACTGCACGCCGAAGGGGTCGCGGATGCGGCCGCCGCGCGCGCCGTACGGTTGGTCGACGACCGGGAACACCGCGACGGCGCCGTTCTCGAGCATCACAGCGGCGACCCCGTCCGGGTCGTCGGTGACGACGTCGAGTACGGGGCCTGGCGCTCCGGTGCTCGTCGGCGAGGGATCGACCTCGTCCTCGTCCTTGAGGGTCACGCTCGTGCCGAAGACGACGAGCTCGGCGAACACGACGGACCCCCCGTGCTCATAGCGGACCGACTCGGTGGCCCCGAGGTTGGCCGTGTACCACCGGATCGCGGCGTCCGCGTCGGCCAGGATCAGCTTGGGCCTGAGGGCGTTGTCGGGCATGGACCCAGCCTGGCACTGGAGCCCCAACCCGTCTTGGAGGAACGGGACAGCGTGCGTGCTCAGGAGAGCCAGAGAGCGAGGCCGAGGGCGGCGTCGAGGGCGGCCAGGAGCCGGGCCGCGGCGTCCGGGTCGGTGGTGTCGGCGAGGCCGGCGGTGCCGAGGGTGGCGGCGACCCAGCGGTCGATCGCGGCAGTCGCCCGCGGCGCGTCCAGGTCGTCGGCGAGGGCGGCGAGCACCTCGTCGATGACCGGCGCAGCCGGTGCGCCGGCGCCGAGCGAGAGGGCCTTGCGCCAGCGGGCGATGTCGTCGACGGCGACCCACAGCTGGTCGTCGGTCCACTCCCAGTCGGAGCGGAAGTGGTGGCGCAGCAGCGCGAGCCGGATCGCCATCGGGTCGACGTCGCTGTTGCGCAACGCGGAGACGAAGACCAGGTTGCCGCGGGACTTCGACATCTTCTCGCCGTCGTAGCCGACCATGCCGCCGTGGCTGTAGACCTGCGCGAACGGCGTGCCCGGGACGGCGACCTGGGCGTGGCCGGCGCACATCTCGTGGTGCGGGAACACCAGGTCGCTGCCGCCGCCCTGCACATCGAACGCCCCGCCGAGGTGACGCTGTGCGATGGCCGTGCACTCCACGTGCCAGCCCGGGCGTCCCGGGCCCCACGGGCTCTCCCACGACGGCTCGCCCTCGCGCCGGCCCCGCCACACGACACAGTCGAGCGGGTCCTTCTTGCCTGGCCGGTCGGGGTCCCCGCCGCGCTCGGGGTAGATCTCGAGCATCCGCTCGCGGTCCCAGCCGGACTCGGCGCCGAAGGCGGGGTCGGCGGTCACCGAGAAGTAGAGGTCGTCCTCGACGCGGTAGATGGCGCCGGCGGTCTCGAGCCGGCCGATCAGCTCGATGACCAGCGGGATGGACTCGACCGCACCGACGTAGTGGTCGGGTGGGATCACCCGGAGCGCCGCCATGTCTTGCCGGAACAGCTCGGTCTCGCGCTCGGCGAGCTCCACCCAGTCGACGTGCACCTTCGCGGCGCGCTCGAGGAGCGGGTCGTCCACGTCGGTCACGTTCTGGACATAGGTCACGTCGTGGCCGGCGTTGCGCCAGGCCCGGTTGAGCAGGTCGAAGGCAACGTACGTCGACGCGTGCCCGAGGTGCGTGGCGTCGTACGGCGTGATGCCGCAGACGTAGAGGCGAGCGGGCCCGTCCGGGGTGGTCGTGACCTTGCGGGCCGACGGCGTGTCGTGCAGCGCCACGGGCGGTCCCGGGACCGGCAACGTCGGGATCTCCGGGGTGGGCCAGGCTCGCATGCGGCGAAGCCTATCCGCCGAGCTCAGAACGGCGGCCACGGGATCGCGGGCCACTCCCCTCGCGGTGCGGGCAGCACCGCACGCTCCGCCAGCCGCTCGCAGCGGCGCACCAGCGCCTCGATCTCGGGGTCGCTGAGGTGGGCGGCGAGCACGTCGCCGAGGGCGGCCCCGGCCTCGACCGCGAGGCGGCGCACCACCCCCACCTCGTCCGCCGTGAGCGCTTCGCCCAGCCATCCCCACAGCACGGTGCGCAGCTTGTGCTCGGCGTGGAAGGTCACCCCGTGGTCGACGCCGTACCGGTGCCCGTCGGCCATCTCCAGCACGTGGCCGCCCTTGCGGTCGGCGTTGTTGACGACGACGTCGAAGACGGCCATCCGGCGCAGCGGCGCCGAGTCCTCGTGGATCAGCGACACCGGCCGGTCATGACCGTCGAGGCCGTCGAAGACGTGCCGCCAGCCCTCCGGCACCTGACCCTCGGGCACCAGCGTGACCGCGACCTGCTCATCGTCGGGCTCCTGCCAGCGCTGCACCATCCCGGGACCGTGCGGACCGTCTCGCAGCCAGGTCTCGGGGACGACGTTCCAGCCGGTCGCCTCCGAGACCAGGTACGCCGCCCGCTCGCGGTCGGCCAGGGTGCCGTCCGGGAAGTCCCACAGTGGCCGCTCGCCGGCCACCGGCTTGTAGACGACCTTCACCCCGCCGATCTCGCCCACGAAGGTCGCGTTGGAGGCCGGCATCACGCGGCCGTGCAGCACGAGGTCGCCCTCGAGCAGGTCGCCGCCGGCGTCGGTGGTCACGGATCGCGGCGCCGGAAGCCGTTGGCGCGGACGCAGAGGTGGCCGTCCGGGTCGATCGGGTTGCCGCAGAAGGGGCAGCTCGGGCGCCCCGCCTCCAGCACCTGCTCGGCGCGCTTGACGAACGCCCGCGCCGGCCCGGCCGCGAGCCGGACCAGGAACACCTCGTCGGGCTCGGGCTCCTCGAAGTCCTCGTCGAGCTGGTCGGGCGTGACCACCGCGGCCTCGGTGAACGGGAAGACCTCGATCACCACGCGCTCGTCCGTCGGGTCCCAGGACAGCGTCATCGTGCCGGCGCGGAACTCCTCCTCGATCGGCTGCTCCAGGGGGTCGGAGTCATCGAGCCCGAGCGGGGCGACCGCGGGGACGATCGCGTCGCCCGCCTGGCTGGCCATCACCTCGTCGAGCAGCTCGTCCACCCGCTCGGCCAACGCCTGCACCTGCTGCTTCTCCAGGGCCACGCTCACGACGCGGCTGCCAGCGCGGGCCTGCAGGAAGAAGGTGCGTTGCCCCGGCGGGCCGACGGTTCCGGCGACGAACCGCTCCGGCGGATCGAATCCATGGACGACAGGCATGCGCCCACCCTAGGGCGTGGCCGAAGGCCCGGCTCCCCCGCCGACGACGGCGTCGTCCGACCCCTTGGCGCGCGGCCGCCTGCCGGGCCGACGCGGAGGGGCCGCGGCCAGCCAGGACAGGTCGCCGGCGTGGGTATTCGTGGCCAGCACATACGGCCGCGCGGCGGTGTAGCGGATCACCGACATGGACGCCGGATCGACCTGGAGCCGCTGGAACAGGTCGAGGTGCATGCCGAGCGCGTCGGCCAGGACGGACTTGATGACGTCGCCGTGGCTGACGGCGACCCAGACCGCCCCGGGGCCGTGCTCGCTCTCGAGGGCGGCGTCCTGGCGGCGTACCGCGGCCACCGCACGCGCCTGCATCGCCGACATCGCCTCGCCCTCGGGGAACACCGCCGCCGAGGGCTGGGTCTGGACCGTGGACCAGAGCTTCTCCTTGGCGAGCTCCTCGAGCGGGCGGCCCTGCCAGGAGCCGTAGTCGCACTCGGTGATCCCACGATCGGTCGTCACGCGGACCGGTTCCGTCCGGGCGGTCGCGATGGCCTTGGCGGTCTGGCGGCACCGTTCCAGCGGGCTGCTCAGGATCGCCGCGAGCGGTACGCCGCTGAGCCGTTCGGCGGCCCGGACCGCCTGCGCGGCGCCCGTGTCGTCGAGCCGCACGCCGGGGAGCCGGCCGGTCAGGGTACCCGCGGCGTTCGCCGTCGTCCGACCGTGTCGGACGAGGATCACGGTTGCCATGCGGTGGACTGTAGTGGGGCTACCGTGGGCGCGTGATCGTCGACTGCGCCCTGTACCGCGACGGCAGGCGGGTCGAGGGCGGCACCCACTGGCGGGAGCTGCGGGCGAAGGCGGACGCGGACGGCGACTTCATCTGGATCGGGATGCACGAACCCACGCACGACGAGGTGCACGAGGTCGCCGAGGTGTTCGGGCTCCACCAGCTCGCGGTCGAGGACGCCGTGAAGGCGCACCAGCGGCCGAAGCTGGAGCGGTTCGACGACATGGTGTTCCTGATCCTCAAGACGCTGTGGTACGTCGACGAGCAGGACGCGGTCGAGACCGGCGAGATCGCGATGTTCGTCGGCGCGGACTTCGTCGTCTCCGTCCGCCACGGTCAGGGCAACGAGCTGCACTCGGCCCGCGCGGAGCTGGAGTCGAGCAGGAGGGTGCTCAGCCACGGCCCGGGCGGGGTGCTGTACGCGGTGATCGACCGGGTCGTGGACGAGTACCTCGACGTCGTCGACGAGCTGGTCGTCGACGTGGACGAGATCGAGGCGTCGGTGTTCTCCGACGACCGCACCAACGACTCCGCCCGCATCTACGTGCTCAAGCGGGAGATCGCGGAGGTACGCCGCGCGGTGCTGCCGCTGCGGGACCCGATGACCCGGCTGGCCGCCGGGACGGTCACCGGGATCCCGGAGGAGGCGGCGCCGTTCTTCCGCGATGTCGGCGACCACCTGGCCCGGGCGGCGGAGACCGTGGACACCCTGGACACCCTGCTCTCGACGGCGTTCGACGCCCACCTCGCCCAGATCTCGGTGCAGCAGAACAACGACATGCGCAAGATCTCCGCAGGAGCCGCACTGGTGGTCGTGCCGACCCTGATCGCCGGGGTCTACGGCATGAACTTCCGGCACATGCCCGAGCTCGACTGGACCTACGGCTACCCGTTCGCGCTCGCGCTGATGGCGGCGGTCGCCCTGGGGCTGTGGGTGCTGTTCAAGAAGTCCGGGTGGTTGTAGGGGCCGAGGCCGGCCAGCCCCGCTGGCGCATCTGCGCTACGCCGCGATCACGCCGGTCGCGACCAGGACCAGCGTCGCCGCACCGAGGGCCACGCGGTACAGGACGAACGGCGCGTAGGACCGGGTGGTGACGTAGCGCAGCAGCCACGCGATCGCGGCGTACCCGACGACGAAGGAGACGATGGTCGCCACGATGGTCGGGCCCCAGCCGTAGAGGTTGTCGCCGTTCGGGATGTCCTTGAGCTCGAAGACCCCGGCCCCGATCACGGCGGGGATGGCCAACAGGAACGCGTAGCGGGTGGCGGCCTCGCGGTCGTAGCCGAGCAGGCGGCCCATGGACAGGGTCGCACCGGAACGGGACACGCCTGGGATCAGGGCGAGGGCCTGGGCCAGGCCCATCAGGATCGCGTCGCGCAGCGAGATCTGCTTGATCGTCTTGTCGGTGCCGCCGAGCCGGTCGGCGACGCCGAGGACGAGGCCGAGGACGATCAGGGTGGTGCCGATCAGCCAGAGGCTGCGGAAGTCCTCCTCGATGACATCCTTGAGGGCGATGCCGAGCAGCACGATCGGCACCGAGCCGACGATGATGAACCAGCCCATCCGGGCGTCCAGGTGGCCGCGGTACTCCGGCTTGAACAGCGAGAGCAGCCAAGCCCTCCCGATCCGCCAGATGTCCTTGCGGAAGAACATCAGCACCGCGACCTCGGTGCCGATCTGGATGACAGCCGTGAACGCCGCTCCGGGGTCGCCCCAGCCGAACAGCTCGGGGTAGATCCGCAGGTGCGCGCTGCTGGAGATCGGGAGGAACTCGGTGAGCCCCTGGATGAGCCCGAGCACGAGGGCCTGGAGGAAGTCCACCACGGCGGGAACTCTACGGGCGGCCGCTGGGCGTGCCGGTGCAGGGCCGCGTGGAGTCGCCGACTACCTTGTCGCCATGCAGCAGCGGCGTGTCGGCGCGACCGGCCTCACCGTGTCCCGTCTGGCGCTCGGCACGATGACGTGGGGACGCGACACCGACGAGCACGAGGCGCGCGACCAGCTGGTCGCGTTCACCGAGGCCGGCGGCACGCTGGTCGACACCGCGGCCGGCTACGGCAACGGTGCGTCCGAGGAGCTGATCGGCACCCTCATCGGCGACGTCGTCGCCCGCGACGACGTCGTGCTCGCCACCAAGGCCGGGATCACCGCCCGGCGAGGTGGCCGTGAGTACAACACCTCACGCGGCCACCTGCTCGCCACCCTCGACGCCTCCCTCCGCCGCCTCGGGGTCGCCCATGTCGACCTCTGGCAGGTGCACATCTGGTCCGACGAGGCGCCGCTCGAGGAGACCCTCGCGGCGCTGGACACCGCCGTGCAGAGCGGGCGGGCGTCGTACGTCGGCGTCTCGAACTACTCGGGTTGGCAGACGGCCCAAGCGGCGACCTGGCAACGGGCGGTGCCGGGGCGCACCCCGCTGGCGAGCACCCAGGTGGAGTACTCCCTGCTCAACCGGGTCGCCGAGCACGAGGTGCTCCCGGCGGCCGCCGCGCTCGGGCTCGGCGTGCTGCCGTGGTCGCCGCTCGGTCGCGGCGTGCTGACCGGCAAGTACCGCACCGGCACCCCCTCGGACTCCCGCGCGGCCTCCGCGCACTTCGCGAACTTCGTCAGCCCCTACCTCGACGAGCGGTCCGGGGGCATCGTCGAGGCCGTCGCCCGGGCCGCGGACGGCCTCGGCTGGACGCCGCTCGAGGTCGCGTTGGCGTGGGTCCGCGACCGACCGGGCGTCACGGCCCCCGTTGTCGGTGCCCGTACCGCTGCCCAGCTGCGCGGAGCCCTCGGCGTCGAGGAGCTGAGCCTGCCCGCCGAGATCACCGCCGCCCTGGACGACGTGTCCGCCGATTGACCCCTGTCCGACCGCTGACGAGACGGAGACCAGATGAGCCGAGAGCTGCGTAGGCCCCCCGCTCGTGGTGTCGAGTGGGAGTTCGACAAGGTGACCTTCTCGCGGGAGTACTCCCGCAACGTGGTGACCAAGCTGCTCGTCGAGCGCGCCGAGTACGGCGGCTGGGAGCTGGACCGGGTGCGGATCACCGCCGACGGCACCCGCCGGGTGGTGCTCCGACGCAAGATCATCCGCGCCGTCCGCACCGCCTGAGCCGAGGCCCCCAGCAGTCCTGCTGTCGTTTGGTCACCAACGACAGTCCCAGCCGCTCCAGAACCGTCGTTGGTGACCAAACCACAACCGTCGGGGGCCGCGGATCCGGGCGCGGGCTTGGTGGGAGCGGGCGGGTGTTGGCACGCTGCCGGCATGACCGCGCCGCTGATCACGACGCCCGTCTCGTCCGACCTGGTCCGTGGGGCGGTCGAGCTCGAGCCGACCGAGCACGGGCTGCGGCCGCACCGGCTGCCCGCCTGGGCGCGGGCGCAGTGCGCCGACGGGCAGCTGGCGATGGCAGAGGCACAGCCGTCCGGGGTGCGGTTGATGTTCCGCACGGAGGCGACCGTCGTCGAGCTGGACGTGCTCGCCACCAAGATGACGTACGTCGGGCTCGAGGGCCGGCCGGACGGGGTGTACGACCTGGTCGTCGACGGGCGGCTGGTGGCCCGGGCCACCGCACCGGGCGGGCACCTCCTGACGGTCGACCTGGCGACCGGCGGGTCCGCGCTCGAGCCCGGACCGGTCGGGACCGTCGCCTTCCGGGGACTCCCGTCCGAGGCGAAGCACGTCGAGCTCTGGCTGCCGTACTCCGAGGTCACCGAGATCGTCGCGCTGCGCACCGACGCCCCCGTCGAGCCGGTCGGCGCCGATAGCCGGCGGGTGTGGCTGCACCACGGCAGCTCGATCAGCCACGGCTCCAACGCCGAGAGCGCCTCGACCACGTGGCCTGCGCTGGCGGCGGCCACCGGCGGGGTGGAGCTGGTGAACCTCGGCCTCGCCGGCAGTGCGCTCCTGGACCCGTTCACGGCCCGCACGATGCGCGAGGCGTCGGCGGACCTGCTGAGCGTGAAGATCGGCATCAACCTGGTCAACCTCGACCTGATGCGTCTGCGCGCGTTCGGCCCCGCCGTGCACGGCTTCCTGGACACCATGCGCGAAGGCCATCCGGACACCCCGCTGCTCGTGGTCTCCCCCATCTGCTGCCCGGCCCACGAGGAGGTGCCGGGCCCGAGCGCCCCGGACCTGTCGGAGGGGGTGCGGTTCGTCGCGCTCGGCGACCCGGCCGAGCGCGCGGCCGGGAAGCTCACCCTCGGGGTGATCCGTGAGCAGCTCGCCGCGATCGTCGCCGCCCGGGCCGCCCAGGACCCGCACCTGCACTACCTCGACGGCCTCCAGCTGTACGGCGCCGAGGACCACGCCGAGCTGCCGCTTCCGGACCAGCTGCACCCGGACGCCGCGACGCACCGCCTGATCGGCGAGCGCTTCGGCCGGATCGTGTTCGGTCCCGGAGGGGCGTTCGCCGGCGAGTAGGCCGCTCAGACCTCGTCGAGGAACCGGTCGAGCACCCGGGCGCCGAACTCCAGCGCGTCGATCGGCACCCGCTCGTCGACGCCGTGGAACAGCGCCGTGAAGTCCAGGTCCGCGGGCAGCCGGAGGGGCGCGAACCCGTAGGAGCGCAGGCCGAGCCGGCGGAAGTGTTTGGCGTCGGTGCCGCCGCTCATCAGGTACGGCGCGACCACGGCGTCCTCGTCCTCGGCGAGGAGCGAGCGGGTCATGGCGTCGACCAGGTCGCCGTCGTACGGCGTCTCCCAGGGCTGCTGGTGGCTGAGGTGCTCCACCTCGATGCCCTCGCCGACCAGGTCGGCCAGGGTCGCGAAGAACTCGTCCTCGTAGCCGGGCAGGAACCGGCCGTCCACGTGCGCCGTCGCCTCGCTGGGGGTGACGTTCACCTTGTAGCCCGCGGCGAGCATCGTGGGGTTGGCGGTGTTGCGGATCACCGCACCGAGCATCCGGGCGGCGCCGTCGAACTCCTCGACCAGCGCGGGCGCGTTCTCGGGGGTCGCCTCCGTGCCGGCCAGCTCCGCCACCGCGGCGAGCAGCGTACGCATCGTCGGGGTGAGCCGGACCGGCCAGTCGTGGGCACCGATCCGCGCGACCGCGGCGCTGAGGCGGGTGACCGCGTTGTCGGGGTTCATCATCGAGCCGTGCCCGGCCCGACCCCGGGCCGTCAACCGCATCCAGGCCATCCCCTTCTCCGCGGCCTCGATCAGGTAGACCCGTCGGCCGCGCACGGTGGCGCTGAACCCGCCCACCTCGCCCACGGCGTCCGTGCAGCCCTCGAGCTCCTCGGCCCGCTCGTCCACGAGGACCTGCGCACCGCGGTGACCGCCGGCCTCCTCGTCCGCGGTGAAGCACAGCGTGATCGGGCGCTCCGGCACCCGCCCGGCGCGCTGCCGGGCCCGGACCACGGACAGCAGCATCGCGTCGAAGTCCTTCATGTCGACCGCGCCGCGTCCCCAGACGTAGCCGTCCTGGATCTCGCCGGAGAAGGGGTCGACCTGCCAGTCCGCGGCCGCGGCGGGTACGACGTCGAGGTGGCCGTGCAGCAGCAGTCCGCCCCGCTCCGTGTCGGTTCCACCCCACCGGGCCAGCACCGAGGTGCGCCCCGGCTCGGACTCGTGCAGGCGCGCCTCGATCCCCACCTCGTCGAGCAGCGCGGCGACGTACTCGGCCGCCTTCCGCTCCCCCGGCCCGTCCTCGTCGCCGTAGTTCGAGGTGTCCATCCGGATCAGCTCGCGGCACACGTCGACGACCTCGCGAGCAGGGTCTGGATCCGCCTGCTGCGGGTCGGTGCGGGGGTCCTGGGCCATGGGCCCAGCATGACACCCGGGAGGGTCGATGCCGATGCGAGGAATGCCCGGTCCCTTTGCTACAGTTCCACCCGCACTCGTCCGGGTGGCGGAATTGGCAGACGCGCTAGCTTGAGGTGCTAGTGCCCGTATTAGGGCGTGGGGGTTCAAGTCCCCCCTCGGACACCCTGGCGGTCCCCGCCCCAGCAATCGCTGGGTGCCGGGGACTTCTGCATTTCGGCACCGCCCCGCCTCCGCGAGCGGGTCCGTCCAGCTCACGTACGGCACGGCCCACGCCGGGAACACCCGATTCGGCGCCGCGCGCGGCTGCCTCGCGTGAGGGCCGGGCCCGGCCCCTCAGGCCGGGACGTACATCGAGTCGAGCAGGTCGTGGTACGTCGTCTCGATGACCTTCCGGCGCACCTTCATGCTCGGGGTGAGCTCGCCGCCCTCGACGCTCAGGTCGTGGTCGAGGATCCGGAACTGCTTGATCGTCTCCCACCGGTTGAGCCGGCCGTTGAGCTCCTCGACGCACGCCGCGACGTACCCGTGCACCTCGGGGCTCGCCGCGAGGGCCGAGTAGTCCGTCACCGGCATGCCCTGGGCCCGGCCCCACTGGGCCAGCGCGTCCGGGTCGAGGGTGATCAGTGCCGTCGCGTAGCTGCGACCGTCGGCGTGGACGAGCATCTGGCTCGCGAGCGGGCACACCGCCTTGAAGATGATCTCGATCGCCTGCGGCGCGATGTACTTGCCGCCCGAGGTCTTGATCAGGTCCTTCTTGCGGTCGGTGATCCGCAGCCGGCCCCGGTGGTCGAGCTCGCCGACGTCGCCGGTCGCGAGCCAGCCGTCCGCGCTGAGCACCTCGGCGGTCGCCTCGGGCAGGTGGTGGTAGCCACGCATCACTCCCGGCCCGCGCACGAAGATCTCGCCGTCGGAGGCGATCCGCAGCTCGGTGCCGTCCAGGGGCCGGCCGACGGCCCCGAACACGGCGTCGTCCGGCAGCACCATGCACGTGCCGGCGCTGGTCTCGGTCAGTCCGTACCCCTCGAGCACCAGCAGGTCGGCCGCGTGGAACCAGCGCCCGACGTCGGGTGAGAGCGCGGCGCTGCCGGAGACCAGGAACCGGATCCGACCGCCCAGGCGCTCGCGGATCTTGGCGAGCACCAACCGGTCCGCCACGGCGTGCTGGGCGGCGTCGAACGTCGAGGGCCGCCGCCCCTCGAGCCGCGCCCGCGCCACTCGGTCCCCGACCCGGAAGGCCCAGTTGAACAGGCGGTGCTTCACGCCGCCCTCCTCTTCGACGGTCTGCACGACCTTGGCGTGGACCTTCTCGAAGATCCGTGGTGGCCCGGCCATGAACGTCGGCCGGACCTCGGCCAGGTTCTCCACGATCCGCTCCAGGCGGCCGTCCACGGCGGTCGGGAACCCGATCTGGAGCTGGACCGCCTCCAGCATCTTGCCGAACGAGTGGGACAACGGCAGCCACAGGAACTGCACGTCCGCGGCGGAGAGGATGCCGAGCCGGTCGGCCGCCGAGCCGATGTAGGTCCAGCACCGGTGCGGCAGCTCGACGCCCTTCGGCTGGCCGGTCGTCCCCGAGGTGTAGATGAGGGTGGCCAGGTCCTCGGGCCCGATCGCGGCCACCGCCTGGTCGACGGCGCCGGGATGCTCGACCAGGTGCCGCGCTCCGAGTGCGACCAGGTCCCGCAGGCTGAGCACCCACTCGCCGTCCGCCTGGCCGTCGAAGGTGACGACCCGGATCAGGTCGGGCAGGTGGTCGCGCCGCGACCGCAACTTGGCGACCTGGGTGTCGTCCTCGGCGAACGCGATCCGTGAGCCGCTGTCCCCGAGGATGAAGGCGACGTCGTCCGCGCTGGTCGTGGGGTACACCGTCGTGGTGGCGGCGCCGGCGCACATGATCGCGAGGTCGGCCTCGAGCCACTCGACCCGGGTGTTGCTGAGGATCGCGACCCGCTCCTCGGGCCGGATGCCGAGCGCCAGCAGGCCGGCGGCGAGGGTTCGGACCGTCTCGCCGGTCTGGCGCCAGGTGACCGAGCGCCAGCCCGCCCCGTCGGGGAAGCGGAAGGCTTCCTGATCGGGCGTCGCCGCGATCCGGTCGTAGAACATCCGCGCCAGCGAGGCGGCCGGCTCCGGACGTGTGTCGTCGTGCGTTGGGGTCGTCGAGGCCACGGTGCCACCCTCTTCCGGACAGCCTCACCCTTCCCCGGCCGCGGGGACCGTACTAGAGGATTTCGTCCTCGGCTTCGGCCGGCCCCGAGACGTCGGGAGCGCCGCCCACGTCGGTGCTGTCGTCGGTGCTGGGCGGGGGCAGCTCGACCATCACGTCGAGACGGTTCGGGCCGGCCGGCTCGGCGACCGTGGGACCGAGACGCCGGAGCATGGCGAGGGAGGCGGCGTTGTCGGCGGTCACGGTGGTGACCAACCGGGTGACCCCCACCGGTCGACGCCGCATCAGCTCGGTGAGCAGTGCGGTCGCGACCCCGCGCCGCTGGAACGCGTCGATGACGGTGACCGCGATGTCCGCGGCATCGCGCTCGTCGGCGTAGCGGATCATCCGGGCGACGCCGGCGGGCACCCCGTTGCCGTCCTCGTCGAGCACGACCAGCGCGACCGCGACATGGTCGACGCCGTCGACCTCGTCGACCAGGTGGACGAGCATCGTGTCGGTCAGGTGCGGCACCGCGGCCAGGAAGCGGTGGAACCGGGTCTCCTCGGAGAGCTTCTCGAAACCCGCGCGCACCGCCTCGCGGTCACTGGGCCACAAGTCCCAGATCAGCGCACGAGTGCCGTCGTTGAGCTGCGCCTCCGCGAACACGTCGCCCCACCTCCCACGCTCAAACTACGCGAGTCGGCTTCGCTCCGGCGGGGTTTGCGACGGCGGTCACGTTGCCGGCGGCGCGGCCTCGAAGCGCTCCTGGAGCTCGTCGCGGACCTGCCGGCGCAGCACCTTGCCGATGATGGAGACCGGCAGCGCGTCGACGGCGTACACCCGCCGCGGCACCTTGTACGCCGCGACGTGCTCGCGACACCCGGCCCGCACCGCGTCCTCGTCGAGCGTGGTGCCGGGCTCGAGCACCACGACGGCGACCACGTCCTCGTCCCCACGCCCGGAGGGCAGGCCGACGACCGCGGCGTCCACGATCCCGGGGAGCTCGCGCAGCGCGTGCTCCACCTCGCTGGGGTAGACGTTGAAGCCGCCGGTGATGATCAGCTCCTTGATCCGGTCGACGATGGTGAAGAAGCCGTCCTCGGACATCACCACCACGTCACCGGTGCGGATCCAGCCGTCGGCGAGCACCACCTCGGCGGTCTCGGCGGGGCGCTCCCAGTAGCCGGCGAAGACCTGGGGCCCGCGCAGCAGCAGCTCGCCGGCCTGGCCGGCCGGCAGCTCGCGCGAGGGGTCGTGCCGGTCCACGACGCGCACCTCGGTGGAGGGAAAGGGCACCCCGATCGCGCCGATCCGGCGGGCGTCACCGGCGGGGTTCCCGAGAGCGACCGGCGAGGTCTCCGTCATGCCGTACCCCTCGACGAGCAGTCCACCCGTCGCGGCCTCCCACAGCTCGGCCGTCTCGGCCGGCAGCGACATCGCTCCGGAGATCGCATAGCGGATCGAGGACAGGTCGACGCCGTGCTCGGCGGCCGCGGCGGCCAGGCGCTGGTAGACCGGCGGCACCGCCGGCAGGAAGGTGGCCGGCCGCCGGCGCATCGCCTCCAGCACCAGGTCCACGTCGAAGCGCGGCATCAGGACGAGCGTTGCGCCGATGCTCATCGAGAAGGTCAAGCAGAGGGTCAGGCCGTACGCGTGGAACAGGGGCAGCACGGCGTAGACGACCTCGTCGCCGTCCACGAGCCCCGGCATCCAGGCCCGGCCCTGGGCGGCGTTCGCGCGCAAGTTGCGGTGCGTGAGTACGGCGGCCTTGGGTCGCCCGGTCGTGCCGCCGGTGTACTGGAGAAGGGCGACGTCGGCGCTCGTGGGCCGCGGGTGGTCCGCGGCCAGCGCCGGCCCGCGCAGGATGCTCTCCCACCGGCGGATGCCGCGGGCGGGTCCGCTCAGCGCGGCGCGGGTGCGCGCGGCCCGCGGAACGGGCAGCCGCAGCGCGAGCTGCTTGCGGCGCGGCAGGGCGGACGGGAGGTGGACCGCCAGCACGGTGGGAGCCCCGAGGGGCTCGACGATCCGCCGCACCATCGGCGCCACCTTGTCCCAGGCGACGACGACCGTCGGCCGGTGGTCGGCGAGCTGGAAGGCCATCTCCTCCTCGGTGTAGAGGGGGTTGTGCTCCACCACCACCGCGCGCAGCCGCAGCGCGGCGTAGAACGCGACCACGTGCTGGGGGCAGTTCGGCAGCACCAGCGCCACCCGGTCGCCCGCTCCGACGCCCACGCGCCGCAGCCCCTCCGCCGCGCGGGCCACCAGGTCGCCGAGCCCGGCGTACGTGGTGGTCGCACCGAAGAAGTCGAGCGCGGTGCGCGCCCCGAACCGGGCCGCGGACGCCTCCAGCAGGTCGACCAGCGACTCGTCGGGGACGTCGATGTCCAGCGGCACGCCGGGCGCGTAGCTGCTCGCCCACGGACGCTCATCGGGTCGCATCGGGCCTCATTTCCTCTCCTTCGCAGCCTAGTGGCCGATGGGAGGAGCGGCCCCAGCGGGGAAACGTACTGAATTACACCGATGTAAGTTTAACTTTCGCCTTCGGCGTGTCTTCTTGACATTTTACGCCACTTCACTCCCACAAGAGCTCAATTGTCCCTAGACTCCCATCCGTGCCGATGCGGTCCCGCCTGCTCGCGCCCCTGACGACTGCCCTCGCGGCGGCCCTGGTCACGGGGCTCCTCGTGCTGGCCCCGGCACCCGCGGGAGCGGTCGCGCCGGCTCTCGCCACGGGGAGCAAGGCGGGTGCGCTGGACCGCGACGGCCGCGAGCCGTCCGCGGTCTTCAAGCGCAGCTCCTACCTGTGCATGGGCTACCAGGCCTGCCGCGACGCCGGCATGGGCAACGCGGGCTACGCGTCGAACAACCGCACCATGTACTGGCGCATGTACGCCGGCCACAACTGCACCAACTACGTGGCCTACCGGATGGTCAAGAGCGGGCTCCCCAACGAGCGCCCGTGGTCGGGAGGCGGAAACGCGACCTACTGGGGCACCTCGATGCCTCGGATCACCGACGACACCCCGCGGGTCGGCGCGGTGGCCTGGTGGAAGGCGAACACCGGACCGGCCGGCTCGTCGGGCCACGTCGCCTACGTCGAGCGGGTCATCTCCGCCGACGAGATCGTCGTCTCCCAGGACAGCTGGGGGGGCGACTTCTCCTGGGCCGTCGTCTCCCGTAGCAGCGGCAACTGGCCGAGCGGGTTCGTGCACTTCAACGACAAGCCGCTGGTCAACACCGGCGCCCCGGTCGTGACCGGGATCGCCAAGGTCGGCGCCGTCCTCAGCTCGACCCCGGGGACGTGGCGGCCGGCGTCCGCCGCCGTCGCCTACCAGTGGCTCGCCGACGGTCAGCCGATCAAGGACGCCGTCGGCGCCACCCTCAAGCTGACCCGTGCCCGGCTGGACCAGGTGATCACGGTCCGTGCCACCGGCGCCCAGCTCGGCTACCCCACCGCGTCGGCCACCTCGGTGCCGACCGCACCGGTCCAGCCCGGCCAGCTGAGGAACCTCAGCGCCCCGGTGATCACCGGCGAGGCCAAGGTGGACTCCTCACTGACCCTCACCCCCGGCACCTGGAACCCCGCGCCCGCGCTCGCGTTCCAGTGGTTCGCCGACGACCAGCCGATCGACCAGGCCACCGGTACCACCCTCGACCTCGGGCCGGAGCTGGTCGGCCGGGTGATCACCGCCCAGGTGACCGCCACCCGCGAGGGATACGACCCTGTCACCGCGTCGGCCGCGCCGACCGCCCCGGTCGCGCCCGGGACGTTCACCGTGGCGACTGCGCCCAGCCTGCAGGGCACGGCCCGCCTGGGCGAGACCCTCACCGTCGACCCGGGCACGTTCACCCCGTCGGACGCGGACGTCCAGGTGCAGTGGCTGCGTGACGGTCAGCCGGTCGCCGACGCCACCGGCCCGACGTACCAGATCACCAACCTCGACCTCGGCAGCCGGCTCTCCGCCCGGATCACGCTGACCCGCGCCGGCTACACGACCACGACCCTGGAGACGCCGCGCTCGGCCCGGGTGAAGAGCGACCCGCAGATCCGGCTCGCGGTCGACTCCGGCGCGCGCCGCGTGCGGGTCACCGTCACGGTGACCGCGCCGGGCGTCAGCGAGGTCACCGGCCCGGTGGTGGTGCGCCTCGCCGGGGTCTCCCGGGAGGTCACCCTGCGGCACGGTTCCGCGAGGGTCACGTTCAAGGACCTGCCGAAGGGCAAGCGCACGATGACCGTGCGGTACGCCGGCAGCGAGACCGTCAACCGCCTGGTCACCACGCGGACCGTGCGGGTCGGCTGAGCGCCGCCGCCGGCGGCGAGGCTCGGCCTCGATGGATCGTCTCAGCCGACGGGGTGGTAGCCGCAGGCGTCGTCGGTCTTGACCGCGGTGCCCGGGTCGTCCTTGGCGCCGCCGCCGGAGCGAGGCGCGAGCGCCTTGGCGACCACGGACTGCATCCAGGTGTAGTCGGGATCGCCCGAGAAGAACTTGTCCGAGCTGACGAAGGCCATCGAACGGATCTTCTTCTCCTTGACCTTCAGCGCCAGGTCGACGAACGCGGGCATCAGCTTGCGGGGCACGTCGGTGCGCAGGATCTCCTCGCCGGCCTTGGCCAGGTCCTGGTAGCGGCGCAGCACGTTGAGCGGGTCGGCCTCGTCGATGATCGCGCTCACCATGCACCGCTGGCGCAGCATCCGGTCGTAGTCGTCGGAACCCCAGCGTCCACGGGAGTACCACAGCGCGTGGAAGCCGTCGAGGTGCTGGTCGGGCCCGGGCTGCAGGTAGCCGGTCGGCGGGATGTTGAGGTCGGTGTTGCCGTTGATCGCGATCGGCTCGTTGATGTTGACCGTGACCCCACCGATCGCGTCCACGAGCTGCTGGAAGCCGAGCAGGTTGATCAGCACGTAGTAGTCGACGTGGGTGCCGAGGCTGCCGGCCACCGCCTGCTTGACCGCGTCCGCGCCCTCGTTCTCGGAGTCGCCGAGGATGTGCGGGTAGAGCGCCGGCACCTGGCCGTAGACCGCGTTCAGCATCCAGCTGCCGGGGTCGCCCTCGCCGCGGAAGCCGTCGGGGAAGACGGCGTGCAGCGGGCTGTCGACCGGGAACGGTGCGTTCATCATGTTCCGCGGCAGGCTGAACATCACCGACCTGCCGGTGTGGGTGTTCATGCTCAGCAGGATCACCGAGTCGGTGCGGATGCCGGTGCGGCCGACGCCGCCGTCGCCACCCAGCAGCAGCACATTCACCTGGTCGCGCCCGGCCCACGGGTCCTCCTCGGTGACCCCCTCGGGCGTGGTCTGGGTCTGCTCGTCGTCGAAGACGGTCGCGACGAAGTGCGCCTGGGTCATCGCGATCCGCACCGTCTGGAACGCCGGTAGCGCGACCAGGACGCAGAGCAGCGACACGACGAGGGCACCGAGACCGCCCTCGAGACGGCTCATCCCCCGGGGCCGGGCCATCGCGTACGTCGTGACCACGACGAAGGCCCAGGCCACGAACGCGATCGCGACCGCGACCGCGGCGACCCGCAGGCGGGCGGGGTCGAAGGCGAAGTCGACGAGCCGGTGCAGGTCGCGGGCGTACAGCCCGACGAGCGCCAGGCCGGCGAGGAACGGCAGGAGCACGACGTACCCGAGTCGCCGGCGGGTCCACAGGTAGCCCGAGCCCGGCACGGCCGCGCCGAGGACGGTCACACCGAGGGCCCCGGCGAGCGTGCGGGCCCGACGGAACACCCGCGGCCGGCGCGGTGCGCGGTGCCGGGCAGCGTGTCGAGCGCGTGCGGCCCGGGGACCGGCCGACCGGGATGCGGGCACCGGCGCGGCCAGTTCCGGGCGCGCGTCGGGCGCGACCGTCCCACCGGTTCCCGCCATCTGCACCCTCCCGCGGTGCTCGAAATCCGCGACGAGGGTACCCGAGCGGGCGGGTCAGACCGGCGTCAACGCTCGTCCTCGAACACCACCGGAGCGGCGGGGGCCGGGGCGGCGGCGTCGATCGTGGTGCTGGGGACGTGCGCGATGATCGCGCGGACCCGCGGACGCTCGCGGTCCGGGCCGCCCGGGCAGTGCACCCGGACCAGCTGCGTGTCGCTCGGCGAGACCGCGGCGGCGTACCCGTCGTCGGCGACCGCAGCGAGGACGGTGGCCGGGTCCTGGCCCTCGGGCACCCGGTAGTCGAGGGGCGGCGTCCCAGGCGCGTTGATGACGTCCGCGGTGTGCTGGCGTCGCCGCGCCAGCGGGACGACGACGAGCGCCACGCCCGCCAGCACGACCAGGAGGGCGAACGCGATGACGAGTCCGGTCAGGCCACCACCCATGTCCCTCCGGTGCCCCGTCGCCGATGCCGCAAACCCCCTGGGCGGACGCCTCAGGCGGGGACCCCATCCGCCGCGACGGCGTACGCCGTGCCGCGCTCGGCGCGCGCCCACAGCACGCCGTCGCCGGCCGTCGGTCCCTGCGCCGCGAGCTCCCGCTTGAGCACCTTGTTGGTGGCGGTGCTCGGCAGGTCCCGGGCGATCCGGACGAACCGCGGCCAGGCCTTCGCCGACAGGTCCGCTACGAGCTCGGCTCCGAGGACGTCTGCTACGTCTCGATGCCGCTGTTCCACTCCAACGCCGTCGTCGCGGGCTGGAGCCCGGCCGTCTGCGGCGGCTCGACGAACGTGCCCGCGCGGTTCAGCGCCTCCGGCTTCCTCGACGACGTCCGCCGGTACGGCGTCACCTACATGAACTACGTCGGCAAGCCGCTCGCCTACGTGCTCGCCACCCCGGGGCCGGATCATCGAGATCGACCACCCGACCGACCGCCTGGTCCGGCTGCGGCTGCACGTCGACGACCGCGTGGACCACCTGCCCGGGCAGCACTACGTGGTGCGGCTGCGCGCGCCCGACGACTACACCGCCCAGCGGTCGTACTCGGTCGCCTCCGACCCCGACGACCCGCTGCTGGAGCTGATGGTCGAGTGCCTGCCCGGCGGGGAGGTCTCCGGGTTCCTGTACGACGTCGCCGAGGTGGGTGACGTGCTGGAGCTGCGCGGACCGATCGGCGGCTGGTTCGTCTGGGAGGGGGACGTGCCGGCGCTGTGCCTCGCGGGCGGGTCCGGCGTGGTGCCGGTCGTCGCGATGACCCGCTACGCCCGGCGGCTGGGCCTCCAGGACCGGCTCCGGGTCGTGGCCGTCGCCCGCACCTGGGACCAGCTCCCCTACGCCGCCGAGCTGAGCCGGCACGGCGCGTTCGTGGCGCTGACCCGCGAGAACCTGGGCGAGCGGGTCGCGGCCCCGCCGTACCCCTCGGAGCTGGAGGCGTACGCCGCCCGCGCCGAGCGGGCCTACGTGTGCGGCTCGGTCGGCTTCGCGTCGTACGCCACCCGCCTGCTCGAGGAGGTCGGCGTGGCCACCGACACGATCCGCGTCGAGCAGTTCGGCGAGACCGGCTGACGGAGCAGTCCCGGGCTGGGCCGCTCGCTCCCCCGCGCCCGGGCCGGGCTCCGGGGGCGTCGTTTGGTCACCAACGACAGCCGGGAGCGACCAGGGTCCGTCGTTGGTGACCAAACGACACGGGGTTCCGAGCCACGGGGACCGCCCCGGGTCGCGGGGACGGCCGTAGGGTGAGCGGGTGAGCGAGGCGTTCGGGCACTTCCGGGTCGGGTTCGTGACGGGTGCCACGCCGGACAAGTGGGCGCGGACCTGGCGGTCGCGCTACTCCCGAGACCCCCTCGAGCTGGTGCCGCTGGACGAGGAGGAGCAGGAGGCACGGCTGCGCGCGGGCACCCTCGACATGGCCCTCGTGCGGCTGCCGATCGACCGTGACGGGCTGCACTGCATCCCCCTGTACGACGAGCTCCCGGTCGCGGTGATGGGCGTCGAGCACGCCCTGAGCCTCGCGGAGGAGGTCACCACGGCCGACCTGGCCGACGAGCAGCTCGTGCTCCCCCATCACTCGGGCTGGACCCCGCAGGTCGAGCAGCTCGCGTGGCCGCCGATGACGGCCAAGGACGCCGTCGAGGTCGTCGCCGCCGGCACCGGGGTGGCGATCCTGCCCATGTCCATCGCCCGCCTGTACCACCGCAAGGACGCCACCTACCGCGTCGTCACCGACCTGGCGCCGACGACCGTGGGCCTGGCGTGGCTGGTCGAGAACGACGACCCGTGGGTTCAGCGGTTCATCGGGATCGTGCGCGGCCGGACGGAGCGCAGCTCCCGGGGGTGACCGGGCTCACCGTTTCGGGGTCGGGCACCGGTGGTACCGGAAGCCGATGACCACTCGCTACGACCACCCCCGTGCCCACCGAGTGGCGGACGCCGTACGCAGCCCCGCGGCCGACGTCGTCCCCCACCCCGCTCTCGACCAGCCGGTGGAGGCCGCCGCTCCCGACCGGGCCGGGTTGGACCGGGTCGTCTTCGGCGTGACGGCGGCCATCGCGGTCGCGTTCCTCGTGTGGGGCTTCGTGAGCACGTCCACCCTGGCCTCGGCGTCGTCCGACGCGCTCGGCTGGACGATGACCAACACCGGGTGGCTGTTCGTCCTCACCGCGAGCGGGTTCGTGGTGTTCGTGCTCTGGCTCGCGCTCAGCCGGTTCGGCAACATCCCGCTGGGTCGCGACGACGAGGAGCCCGAGTTCCGCACCGTCTCGTGGGTCGCGATGATGTTCAGCGCCGGGATGGGCATCGGATTGATGTTCTACGGGGTCAGCGAGCCGCTGACCCACTACGTCGCTCCGCCGCCCGGCACCGGCGCCGAGGGCAACCCGCAGGCCGTCCAGCACGCGATGGCGACGACGCTGTTCCACTGGACGCTCCACCCGTGGGCGATCTACGCGGTGGTCGGGCTCGCGATCGCGTACGGCGTGTACCGCAAGGGCCGGCTCCAGCTGATCTCGGCGGCCTTCGAGCCGCTCCTGGGCCGCCACGCCAAGGGAGGCTGGGGCCGGGTCATCGACATGCTCGCCATCTTCGCCACGCTGTTCGGGTCCGCGGCGTCGCTCGGCCTGGGGGCGCTCCAGATCCAGAGCGGCCTGGAGATCGTCGGTGGGCTCGGCGAGGTCGGCAACGGTGTCCTGGTCGGCATCATCACGGTGCTGACCGTCGCGTTCGTGCTCTCCGCGGTCTCGGGTGTCGCGAAGGGCATCCAGTGGCTCTCGAACATCAACATGGTCCTGGCGATCGCACTCGCGGCGTTCGTCTTCGTGCTGGGCCCGACCGTGTTCATCCTCAACCTGGTGCCGACCTCGATCGGGAGCTTCGTCCAGGACCTGCCGATGATGGCCGCGCGCACCAGCGCGGAGGGATCGGAGACCAGCACCTGGCTGCAGTCCTGGACGGTCTTCTACTGGGCGTGGTGGCTGTCCTGGACCCCGTTCGTCGGCATGTTCATCGCCCGGATCTCCCGCGGTCGCACGATCCGGCAGTTCGTCAGCGGCGTGCTGCTGGTGCCGAGCCTGGTCAGCCTGGTGTGGTTCTGCATCTTCGGGGGCGCCGCCATCGACCTGCAGAGGTCGGGCACCGACCTCGCCGGCGCGAGCGGCGTCGAGTCGCAGCTCTTCGGGACCCTCGAGGCCTATCCGCTCGCCACCGTCGCCAGCATGGTCGTCATGCTGCTGGTCGCGATCTTCTTCGTCTCCGGTGCGGACGCGGCGTCGATCGTGATGGGCACCCTCTCCGAACGCGGCACCCAGGAGCCCAGCCGGGCGACCGTGGTCTTCTGGGGCGTCGCCACCGGGGCGGTCGCCGCGGTGATGCTGCTGGTCGGCGGCGACCAGGCACTCACCGGCCTGCAGACGATCACCATCGTCGCCGCGCTGCCGTTCGTCGTGGTGATGGTGGGGCTGGCCGTCGCGCTCGTGAGAGACCTGCGCACGGACCCGTTGATGGTGCGCCGCCGGTACGCCGCTGAGGCGGTCGAGCAGGCCGTCATCGCCGGCGTCACCGAGCACGGCGACGACTTCGTGCTGGCCGTGGACCGCGACCCGCAGGCCTAGAACCGGCGGCGCGCGTCGACGGTTCCTCGGCCCGGCCGCCGGGGGCTGAGCCCGGCCGACCTCGGCCAGGATCCGGGGGCGCCGCAGGCGCTCCCGGTCACCAGCTGGTGGCGAGCGGCCTGCCCTCGTGGAAGCCCGCCGCCGACTGCACACCGACGACCGCGCGCTCGTGCAGCTCGGGGAGGGTCCGCGCGCCGGCGTACGTGCACGCCGAGCGCAACCCCGAGCAGATCTCGTCGACCAGGTCCTCCACGCCCGGCCGGGCCGGGTCGAGATACATGCGTGAGGACGAGATGCCCTCCTCGTACAGGCCCTTGCGGGCCCGGTCGTAGGCCGACTCGGTCGCGGTGCGGTTCGCCACCGCACGTGCCGAGGCCATCCCGAAGGAGACCTTGTAGGCGCGGCCGTCGGAGTCGAGCATCAGGTCGCCGGGCGACTCGTGGGTCCCGGCGAACCACGAGCCGATCATCACCGCCGAGGCCCCCGCCGCGAGCGCGAGCGCGACGTCGCGCGGATGTCGCACTCCCCCGTCGGCCCAGACGTGCTTGCCCAGGTCCGCGGCGGTCCGGGCGCACTCGAGCACCGCCGAGAACTGCGGGCGGCCGACGCCGGTCATCATCCGGGTCGTGCACATCGCACCCGGCCCGACGCCCACCTTCACGATGTCGGCGCCCGCGTCGATCAGGGCCCGCGTGCCTTCGGCCGAGACCACGTTCCCGGCGGCGATCGGGACCTGCGGCGCCAGCGCCCGGACGGCAGCGAGCGCCTCGAGCATCCGGTCCTGGTGGCCGTGGGCGGTGTCCACGACCAGGCAGTCGACCCCCGCCTCGAGCAGCTCGCCGGCCGTGC
Organism: Nocardioides sp. JS614; assembly: GCF_000015265.1. Classification (NCBI taxonomy): domain Bacteria; kingdom Bacillati; phylum Actinomycetota; class Actinomycetes; order Propionibacteriales; family Nocardioidaceae; genus Nocardioides; species Nocardioides sp. JS614. The sequence goes on along the minus strand of NC_008699.1, from coordinate 2,775,263 downwards.
GAGCCACGTCGCCGTTCACCCCGATCGCGGCCGCGATCCGGAGCCCGCCGCGCGCGTCCACGGCCGGCGTGTACAGCGTGGCGCGCAGCGCGCCGGTGCGGGTCAGCACGCCGACCAGCGCGCCGGCCTCGTCGACGGCGACGGCCAGCGCGGCGTGCGAGCCGTCCAGGGCGTCGAAGGCGGCCCGCGGGTCCGCGTCCGCCGGGAGCACCACGGCCGGCGGGCGCATCACGTGCCGCACCTGGGCGAACCGGTCCACCTCGACGCAGTCGGCCTCCGCCACGATCCCGACCGGTCGGCCGTCGGCGACGACCACCGCGGCGCGGTGAGCCCGCTTCGGGATCAGCGCGAGGGCCTCCGCGACGGTCTGGTCGGGAGCGAGCTCGATCGGGGTGTCGAAGACCAGGTGCCGCGACTTCACGTAGCGCACCACGTCGGCGACCACCGGCGCGGGGATGTCCTGCGGGATCACCGTGAGCCCGCCGCGGCGGGCGATGGTCTCGGCCATCCGCTTGCCCGCGATCGCCGTCATGTTCGCGACCACGAGCGGCAGGGTGGCCCCGGTGCCGTCGGCGGTGGCGAGGTCGACGTCGTACCGGCTGGCCACCGCGGAGTGCCGCGGGACCATGAACACGTCGTCGTAGGTCAGGTCGTGGTGCGGGGTCACCGCGTCGAGGAACTGCACGTCGCGTCACTCTACGTCGCAGCGGCTCCCTAGGGTGATCCCATGGCCTTCGTCGAACCAGGTGACCCCCCCGAGCTCGCGGACCGGGTCCGCGCGGCGTTCGCCGAGGCGTACGGCGGCCCGGCGGTCGCGGTCGGGCGTGCCCCCGGGCGGGTGAACCTGATCGGCGAGCACACCGACTACAACCACGGCCTGGTGCTGCCGGTCGCGCTCCCCCACGCCACCTACGCGGCGATGGCGCCGCGCACCGACGGCCGGATCCGGATCGGCAGCCTGGAGGAGGCCACTCCGTGGAGCGGGTCGCTCGAGGACGTGGGTCCGGGCTCGGTCGACGGCTGGGCGGCGTACGCCGCGGGCGTGCTGTGGGCGATGCGCGAGGACGGGTACGGCGTCCCCGGGGTGGACCTGCTGGTCCACGGCACGGTGCCGCTCGGCGCCGGCCTGTCCAGCTCGGCAGCCCTGGAGTGCTCGGTCGCGCTCGCGGCGTGCGGGCTGCTCGGGGTCGAGCCGGACGCCGGCGTACGGCAGCGCCTCGTCGCCGCCTGCATGCGCGCCGAGACCGAGGTGGCCGGGGCCCCGACGGGCGGGATGGACCAGACGGTGTCCCTCCTGGCGTCGGCGGGATCGGCGCTGCTCATCGACTTCGACGTCGCGGCGGAGACGGAGGGCGCGACCCAGGACGTCGCGCTCGGCCTCGACGCCGCGGGGCTCGCGCTGCTGGTGACCGACACCCGGGTCTCGCACGCGCTCGTGGACGGCGGGTACGCCGCACGCCGGGCCGACTGCGAGGCGGCCGCCGAGGCGCTCGGGGTGCCGTCGCTGCGCCGGGCCTCGCTCACCGAGGTCGAGGGGCTCGACGACGAGCGGGTGCGCCGGCGCGCCCGGCACATCGTCACCGAGATCGACCGGGTCCGGGCCACGGTCGCCGCCCTCGGCGCCGGCGACTGGCAGGGGGTCGGCCGCGCCTTCCGTGACTCGCACGTGTCGATGCGCGATGACTTCGAGATCTCCTGCCCGGAGCTGGACGTGGCGGTCACCACCGCCGTCGAGGCCGGGGCGATCGGGGCCCGGATGACCGGCGGCGGCTTCGGCGGCTCCTCCATCGCGCTCGTCCCGGTCGAGCGCGTCGACGCCGCTGTCCGGGCGATCGACGCCGCATTCGTCGCCGCCGGCTTCGGGCCGCCGCAGCACCTGCGCGCCGTCCCCTCGAGCGCCGCCGACCTGGTGGACGCACCCGCCTGACCGACCGACCAGCCCGCTCCTCGCCGTACCTGCCGTTTGGTCACCAACGACAGCTCAGAGCGTCCGCTTCCTGTCGTTGGTGACCAAACGACAGGAGATCCGCGACCCGGCTGGACCGGCGACGTCGCTCGGGCGGGCGTCCGGCGGTGATGTCGTTTGGTCACCAACGACAGTCCGGAGCAGGGCCAGGTCTGTCGTTGGTGACCAAACCGCAAGGCGCTGCCGCGGCGGGCTCAGGTGGCGGAGACGCCAATCCGACCCTCGCGGAAGGCGGCGACGAAGAGGGCGTGGTCCTCGCGGACCCGGTCGGCGTAGCCGAGCGCGAAGTCGGTGACCCAGGCGACCAGCTCCTTGCGCCGACCCTCCAGCACCCCCGCGATCGCCTCCTCGACCTGGAAGTCGACGAGGTCCTGCTCGCTGTCCTCGTCGGAGGCGCAGTGGATCTTCGCGGTGGCCCGGCCGAGCAGGTCGACCACGCCGAGGATCCGGTCGGGCTCGGTGAGCGCGGACCAGTCCAGGTCCACCTCGTAGGGCGAGAGCTCCGCGACGACGTAGCCGACGCCGTCGTGGTCGGTGTAGCCGAGCAGCGGGTCGGTGTGCACCTGCAGCGCCCGCTGGCTGACCACGGTGCGGTGGCCCTCGTGCTCGAAGTAGCGCTCCATCTCCGCGGAGTCGACGAACCGGCTGAGCGCCGGGACGTTCGCCTGCTTCATCGACAGCACCACGTCGTTGTCCAGCGCCTGGCTGTAGCCCTCGACGAGCAGGTTGTACGCCGGCAGGCCGGCGCTGCCGATGCCGAACCCGGACTTCCCGACGACGTCGCGCAGGTCGTAGAACAGGTCGCGGTCGAAGCGCTTGTCGTCGGGGATCGAGTCCAGGTAGCGCTCGAACGCGGCGACCACGGAGGCGCGCTCCCGAGTGCCGAGCCGCCGGACCGAGTCGTCCTGGCGGAAGGCGCGGGTGCCGTCGGCGACCAGGGTGAGGCCGTCCAGCAGGTCCGCGCGCCGGCGCAGCCGGGCGGCGATGAGGGCATCGAGCACGGGTCCGTCCGTGTTCTCCAGGTGGAGCGCGAAGTCGTCGTCGTCACTGCGGCGGTAGGAGTCGACCTGGGCGAGGTAGCAGCGCAGGTAGCGGCCGATCAGCCGGCGGACGTCCTCCTCGGGAAGTGCCTTCTGCCAGCCGACCAGCGCCAACGAGGCGGCGAACCGCTGCAGGTCCCAGATGAACCTGCCGAGGTAGGCCTCGTCGAAGTCGTTGACGTCGAAGACCAGCCGGCCGTCAGAGTTCAGGTAGGTCCCGAAGTTCTCCACGTGCAGGTCCCCGTGGATCCAGATCCGACCGCTGCGGTCGTCGCAGAACGGGTCCTCGGCCGCGGTCACGTCGGCGTAGAACAGGCACGCCGTCCCGCGATAGAAGGCGTGCGGGTCGGAAGCCATCGTGCGGTACTTCCCGCGAAACGCCACCGGGTCCGCGGCCATGAGCGGCGCGAAGGCGTCCTCGAGGGTGTCCACGATCAGGCGGGTCCGGTCGTCGCGAGAGTGGGCCATGCCACGCAGCATGCCCCGGCTGACTGGGTACATGCTTCAATCCAGAGCAGCACCCAGAGAACCCGATCGAAGGGAAGCCACGTGGCCAGCAAGAGCCCGCTCCAGAAGCTCCAGGACGCCGTCGTCGAGACCGTGAAGGGCGCGATCACGCATCCGCGCGACACCGCCGCGAAGGCGGGCGAGCAGGCGAAGGGCACGATCTCCCTCGGCAGGGCGGTGGCCGGCCAGGTGACCAAGACCGCTGCCGGCGTGGTCGCCAGCCGGCTCCCCGGCCACCGTGCTCCTGCCGGCGGGTCGACCCGGACGCCTGCCGTGGAGGTCCCCCGCTCCCGCGCCGAGACGACTCCCGAGGCGACCCCCGAGGCGACCGCCGGCGCCGAGCAGCCCACCCCCACCAAGCCGCCGGTGACCGACGTGGCGACCGCGCTGGTCAAGCAGCAGGCCGCCAAGCGACCCGCACCGACGCCGACGCCGGCTCCGGTCAGCCCGATCGACGCGGCTGCCGACAGCGCGCACGTCGAGGCCACCCCCGCCGACCTCGCGAAGAGGGCGACCACGGCCCGGAAGGCAGCGAAGAAGACGCCTGCCAAGAGCGCGGCGACGAAGCGGGCGCCCGCCAAGAAGGTCACAGCCAAGAAGCCCGCGGCCAAGAAGGCGGCGGCCAAGAAGGCGGCCTCGACGCCGAGCGACCGGCTGCCTCCCCGCAAGCAGGCCGTGACGCCGGACGCCGACCGGGGCTGAGGAGCGGCCCTACTTCAGCTCGGCACTCGTCAGGCCCAGGACCCGGCGCGCCACGATCAGCTGCTGGATCTGCTGGGTGCCCTCGAAGATGTCGAGGATCTTCGAGTCCCGGGCCCACTTCTCCAGCAGCTCGGCCTCGCTGTAGCCGACCGAACCGGCGAGCTCGACGCAGGACAGCGTGATGTCCGACCCGACCCGGCCCGCCTTCGCCTTCGCCATCGACGCCTCGAGGGAGTTCGGCTGTCGGTTGTCCGCCATCCACGCGGCCTGGAGCATCAGCAGGTGGGCGGCCTCCCAGTCGGCCTCCATCTGGAGGAACTTCGCGGCGGCCGCGGACTGGGACAGGGCGGGGCGGTCGTAATCGATCTCGACACCGGCCTGCTCGAGGAGGTCGCGGGTGAGGTCCAGCGCGGCCTTGGCGCACCCGACGGCCATGGAGGCCACGAGCGGGCGGGTGTTGTCGAAGGTGGCCATCGCCCCGGCGAAGCCCTGCTTGACGTCGATCTCCGGTGAGCCGAGGAGGTTCTCGCGCGGCACCCGGCAGTCGTCGAAGATGATCGTCGCGGTGTCGGAGGCCTTGATGCCGAGCTTGTGCTCGAGCCGCTCCACGCGCATGCCGGGCGTGCCCTTCGGGACGACGAACGACTTGATCGCCGCCCGGCCGAGATCGCGGTCCAGCGTCGCCCAGACGACGACCGCGTCGCAGCGATCGCCGGACGTCACGAAGATCTTCTCGCCGTTCAGCACGTACGCGTCACCGTCGAGGACGGCCGTGGTCGTGATGTTCGCCGAGTCCGAGCCGGTGCCGGGTTCGGTGATCGCCATCCCGGCCCAGACGCCCGCGAACCGCTCCGCCTGCTCCGCGTTGGCCACGGACGCGATCGCGGAGTTGCCCAGGCCCTGGCGCGGCATCGAGAGCAGCAGGCCGACGTCGCCCCAGCACATCTCGGCGATCGACATCACCGAGGCGAGGTTGGCGCCGTTCTTCACGCCCTCGTCGGCGCCGGTCGACTCGTCGCGCCGGACACCGGCCGCCCCCGCGCCCTCGCTCGCACCGGACTCGGAGAGCCCGTCGATCATCGCGGCCAACATGTCGAGCTCCTGCGGGTAGGCATGCTCGGCCTTGTCGTACTTGCGCGAGATCGGTCGCAGCATGTTCATCGCGACCTGGTGGGCCTGGCCGACCAGCGGCCGGAACTTCTTCGGATCGTCCAGATTGATCGCCATTACACGAGCACCGCGCCTTCCATGACACCGATGGCCCGGAGGTCGCGGTACCACCGCTCCACCGGGTGTTCCTTGACGTAGCCGTGGCCGCCGAGCAGCTGGACGCCGTCGTTGCCGATCTGCATGCCCTTCTCGGCGCACAGCCGACGGGCGAGGGCGACCTCTCGTGCGAAGTCCTTGCCGGCCGCGGCCCTGGCCGCGGCCTTCCAGGTCAGCAGCCGCATCGCCTGCAGCTCGATCGCGATGTCGGCGACCATGAAGGCCACCGACTGGCGGTGGGCCACGGGCTCCCCGAAGGCCTGACGCTCCTTGACGTACGGCGTCACGTAGTCGAGCACGGCCTGGCCGGTGCCCACGGCGAGCGCGCACCAGGCGAGCCGGGACAGGCGGACGCACTCGGCGTACGTCGAGCCGTCGACCGCGCCGAGCACCGAGTCGGAGGGCAGGGCCACGTCGGTGAGGACGAGGCGGGTCAGTCCAGCCGCGCGGACGCCCATCGCCGGGTCGGCAACCACCTCGAGGCCCGGGGTGCTCGACTCGACGAGGAACAGCACCGGGGCGTCGTCCAGCAGGGCGCCGACGACGAACAGCTCGGCGTCGGCGCCGCGCGGCACCGCCGACTTCACGCCGTTGAGCACGAAGCCGTCTTCGGTGCGCACGGCGGTGGTGGCCGGCGCCAGGACGTCGAAGAGGACGGTCGGCTCGGTGAGCGCGATCGCGGCAGCCGGTACGGCGTCGCCGGTGAACGCCGGCAGGTAGGTCTGCTGCTGCGCGTCGGTGCCCCACAGGCCGAGCGCGGTCGCGACCGACCCGGGCGCGAGCGACGCGACCGCGAGGCCGAGGTCGCCGCGCGCGAGCGCCTCCGCCACAAGGGTGCCGGCGACCGCGGAGCGCTCCTCCGAGATCCCGCCGAGCGCCTCCGGCACGCCCAGGATCGGCAGCCCCACCTCGAGTCCCGCCTTGAGGACGGCTTCGGGGGCGGCGCAGGCCTCGTCGGCCTCGGCGGCCGCGGGCCGGAACACCTCGTCGGCGAGCTCGCTGACGACGTCCACGAGCAGCTGCTCGTCCTCGCTCGGGGTCAGGTCGAAGACGCCCGACCCGGCCGCGGGCACGGGTCGGGTCCCGGCTCCTCCGGCCTTCCCGGCGCGGGCGAACTGGCGACTCGCGGCGGTTGCGGCCCGGAACCCGGTGCGGGTCACGGTGAAGACGCCCCGCTCGGCCTGCTTGCGCAGGCCCAGCCGGTCCAGCACGTCGCTCTGGGCCAGCCGGCTGAGCGCGGCGACGGCGTACCCGATCGGGTCGCGGGTCTCCTTGGTGGACAGTCCATGCTTGCCGCCGGGTCGCAGGCGGTTGGCCGATGTAGGGGACATGCGGCAAATGTAACTCGGAGTTACACCCGACGCTACAGGCGGCTGCGTGCGTCGAGTCACACGCTGGCTACGCTGCTCCCCATGTCTTCCCCCGACGACCAAGGACCGCCGCACGCCCCACACGGTCCGTTGCCGGAGGGCGGCACCGCGCGGTCGATCACCCGCTGGGGGACGCCGGTCATGCACCGGGCGCAGCAGCCGGTCACGACGTACGACGACGAGCTCCGCGCCCTGGCCGCCGACATGGTCGCGACCATGTACGCCGCGGACGGAGTCGGGCTCGCCGCCTGCCAGATCGGCGTCGACCTCGCGATGTTCGTCTTCGACTGTCCTGACGACTCCGGCGTCCACACGGTCGGCGTCGTGTGCAACCCGCAGCTGACCCTCCCGGAGGGCCGGGACCGCCAGCTCGACGAGTCCGAGGAGGGCTGCCTCTCTTTCCCGGGCGCGCATGTCGAGTGCGCCCGGCCCGACCAGGCCTCCGTCACCGGCACCGGACTGGACGGCGAGCCGGTCAGCTTCTCCGGCGACGGACTGCTGGCGCGCTGCCTCCAGCACGAGACCGACCACACCCGGGGCACGGTCTTCGGCGATCGGCTCTCCACCAAGCTGCGCAAACGGCTGCAGAAGGCGCACGACCGTGCGGTCGAGGACTACCCGCTGGAGTGGCCCGCAGGCTGAGCCGGGCCTCGCGCCGGGTCGAGATGTGTTGCCGTTTGGTCACCAACGACAGTCCTGGGCCGGTTCGGGCTGTCGTTGGTGACCAAACCCCACGGCCTTCGGGCGGCGGGTCAGCGGCGGGTCAGCGGCGGGCAGTGACGTAGCAGGCGACGGCGGTGGCGGCGGCCACGTTGAGCGAATCGATGCCCTCGCGCATCGGGATGATCGCCCGGCGGTCGGCGGCCTGCTCCCAGCGCGGCGAGAGCCCATGGCCCTCGGAGCCGAGCACGAGCGCGACCTTGTCCAGCCCGGCGACGGCCGACTCGATCGGCACGGCGTCGGTGGCCAGGGTGAGCGCCACGGTGGTGAACCCGGCGGCGGAGAGCTCCGGGAGCGCGCCGTACCAGTCCGGCAGCCGGGTCCACGGCACCGCGAACACCGCGCCCATCGCGACCTTGATCGAGCGTCGGTAGAGCGGGTCGGCGCAACGTGGCGCGAGCAGCACGGCGTCGAACCCGAGGGCGGCGCCGGACCGGAAGATCGCGCCGATGTTCGTGTGGTCGACGATGTCCTCGAGCACCAGGACCGACCGGGCGCCGGACAGCACGGAGTCGACCGATGGCAGCGGTCGGCGCTCGAGGGAGGCCAGGGCGCCGCGGTGGACGTGGAACCCGGTGACCTCCTCGGCGAGCGCCGCGGAGACCACGTAGCACGGCGCGTCGGAGCGGTCGAGGACCTCGGCCAGGCCGTCGAGCCAGCGCGGCGCCATCAGGAAGGAGCGCGGGGTGAAGCCCGCCTCGACCGAGCGGCGCACCACCTTCTCCCCCTCGGCGAGGAACAGCCCGTGGGTGGCCTCGAGGTGCTTGCGCAGCTCGACGTCGCGCAGGTCGCGGTAGTCCGCGAGGCGCGGGTCGGTCGGGTCGGTGATCTCGAGCAGGGTGGCCATCACGCAAAGTGTCGCGGATGGGCCACCCGGACCACCTCGCCCACCACGATGACCGCGGGCGGCCGCACGGACTCCTCCTCCAGACGCGTGGCCAGGGTGTCGAGGGTCGCGAGGACGGTCCGCTCCCCCGGCATCGTGCCCTCACAGACCACGGCCACCGGCGTCGAGCCCGCCCGGCCGCCCGCGACGAGTGCGGTCGCGATCCGGGGTGCGTTCTCGACCGCCATCATCAGCACGACGGTGCCGCGCAGCGCGCCGAGCGCTGTCCAGTTGACCTGCGACTGCGGGTGTCCGGGTGGCAGGTGCCCGGACACGATGGTGAACTCGTGCGCCACCCCGCGGTGGGTCACCGGGATCCCGGCGACCGCGGGTACGGCGATCGAGCTGGTCAGCCCCGGCACGACCGTGACCGGCACGCCGGCCTCGCGGCACGCGATGACCTCCTCGAACCCGCGCCCGAAGACGAAGTTGTCGCCGCCCTTGAAGCGGACCACCCGCTTGCCCGCCCGGGCCCGCTCGATGATGACGCGGTTGATCTCCTCCTGCAGGGCCGACCGGCCCCGGGGGAGCTTCGCGACGTCGATCAGCTCGACGTCGGCGGGCAGCTCGCCGAGCAGCTCGCGCGGCGCCAGCCGGTCGGCGACCACGACGTCCGCCTCGACCAGTGCCTTGCGGCCGGCCACGGTCATCAGCTCGGGGTCGCCCGGGCCCCCGCCCACCAGGACCACGCCGGCGCTGCGGTCGCGCTGGTGCCGGGCGACGATCGTGCCCTCGCGCAGGCCCTCGAGGATCTCGTCGCGCACCGCCGCCGACCGTCGCGGCTCGCGCTGGCCGAGCACGGCGACCGTGACGCCCGCGTGCCGCCCGACCGCCGGCGTCCACGCGCTCGCGCGGCTGGCGTCGTCGGACCGCACGCAGAACACGCGCCGCGCCTCGGCCGCGTCCGACACCTGCTCGTTCACCGCGTGGTCGTCGGTCGCGGCGACGACGTACCACGCCTCGTCGAGGTCGGTGTCTGCAAAGCCGCGTTCGTGCCAGGTCACCTCGCCCGAGCCGACCATGCCCTCGATCGCCGGCGTCACCTGCGGGCTGACCACGTGCACGTCGGCGCCCGCTGCGATCAGGTGCGGCACGCGGCGCTGGGCCACCTGCCCCCCGCCGACCACCACGACCCGGCGTCCGGACAGCCGCAGCCCCGAGGGGTACGTCGAGTACTCGTCCATCCGGACATCATCGCGGCCCCGGCCGCTGCGGCTGTGGCGCGCGTTCAGCCACCGGACTACGTTGAAGTGGTCCCGCACCCTGAGCTACCAGGTAGGAGCGTCATGAGCCTCGACCGGCCCGTCAGTCCGAACCCGTACGACCTGCTGCCCGCCGTCCCCTCGTTCACGGTGACCAGTGCGGACGTCACCGACGGCCGGCCGCTGAAGGACGACCAGGTCGCCGCGGCGGGCAACACCTCGCCCCAGCTGTCCTGGGAGGGCGCCCCGGAGGGCACCAAGAGCTACACCGTCACCTGCTTCGACCCGGACGCGCCGACGCCGAGCGGCTTCTGGCACTGGGTGCTGGTCGACCTTCCCGCCGAGGTGACCTCGCTCGACGCCGGGGCGGGCGCCGAGGGCGCGACCCTCCCGGGCGGGGCCTTCATGTGCCGCAACGACGGCGGCCCGAAGGCGTTCATGGGGGCGGCTCCCCCGCAGGGCGACCAGGTGCACCGCTACTTCTTCGTGGTGCACGCCGTGCAGGAGGACTCGCTCGGCGTCGACTCCGACGCCTCGCCCGCGGTGGTCTCGTTCAACCTCGCGTTCAAGACCGCGGGCCGGGCCATCCTGCACGGCACGTACCAGCACTGAGCGTCGGGGCGGGTCACGGGCGTACGCCGCGCCCTCAGGCGCCGCGCAGCAGCTCCTCGAAGGGCGTCGGGTCTGCGAACTCGTCCTCGATCGTCCGCGCCCGCCGGCGCGGCGCTCCGGCCAGCAGCGCGGCCAGCTCGCCGGCCGCCCGCTGGATCCGGGCCTCGAGCCCCGGCCCCCCGAAGTCCTCGCTCGCCGCGAAGACACCGGTGGGGACCACCACCGCGTGCAGGTAGGTGAACAAGGGCCGGAGCGCGTGCTCGAGCACCAGTGAGTGCCGGGCCGTGCCCGCCGTTGCCGCCACCAGGACCGGCAAGCCCTCCAGCACGTCGCTGTCGAGCACGTCGAAGAACGACTTGAACAGGCCGCTGTAGGACGCGGAGAACACCGGTGTCACGGCGATCACGGCGTCCGCGCGGCGGACCGTCTCGATGGCGTCGGCCAGCTCACCGGAGGGGAAGCCGGTGAGCAGGTTGTCGGCCAGGGCGTGCGCCAGGGGCCGCAGCTCGATCACGTCGACCTCGACCGGCTCGTGCACGGCGGCGACTGCCGCGGAGGCGAGCCGGTCGGCCAGGAGCCGGGTCGAGGACGGCACGCTCAGGCCGGCGCTGACGACGACCAGGCGGGTGCTCATACCGACACCCCGGTGACGTCGTCGACGGCGTGCAGCGTGGAGTCGTGCGGACCGCCGGCGGCGGCGACCCGGGCGGCGTGGGTGGGCGCGTCCGGCACGTCCGCGGGGCGGCCCTCCGCGAAGCCGGCCCGCAGGTCGGGGAGGATCTCGCCGAGCAGGTCGAGCTGCTCGAGGACGATCTTCGTCGGGAGACCGGCGTGGTCGACGAGGAACAGCTGGCGCTGGTAGTCGCCGACGTACTCGCGGAAGCTCAGCGTGCGCTCGAGCACCTGCTGGGTGGAGCCGACGGTGAGCGGCGTCTGCGCGGTGAACTCCTCCATCGACGGGCCGTGGCCGTAGACCGGTGCGTTGTCGAAGTACGGACGGAACTCGCGCACCGCGTCCTGGCTGTTCTTGCGCATGAAGAACTGGCCGCCGAGGCCGACGATCGCCTGCGCAGCGGTGCCGTGGCCGTAGTGCTCGAAGCGGCGCCGGTAGAGCGCGATCATCTGCTTGGTGTGGGAGGCGGGCCAGAAGATGTGGTTGGAGAAGAAGCCGTCGCCGTAGTACGCCGCCTGTTCGGCGATCTCGGGACTGCGGATCGACCCGTGCCAGACGAACGGCGCGACGCCGTCCAGCGGCCGCGGCGTCGAGGTGAAGCCCTGCAGCGGCGTGCGGAACCGGCCCTCCCAGCTCACGACGTCCTCGTGCCACAGCCGGTGCAGCAGCGCGTAGTTCTCGATGGCGAGGTTGATGCCCTCGCGGATGTCCTTGCCGAACCACGGGTAGACGGGGCCGGTGTTGCCGCGGCCCAGCATCAGGTCCATCCGGCCGTCGGTGAGGTGCTGGAGCGTGCCGTAGTCCTCGGCGATCCGCACCGGGTCCGTGGTGGTGATCAGCGTGGTCGAGGTCGAGAGCAGGATCCGCTCGGTCTGGGCGGCGATGTAGGCCATCGTCGTGGTCGGGGACGAGGCGACGAACGGCGGGTTGTGGTGCTGGCCGACCGCGACCACGTCCAGGCCGACCTCCTCGGCCTTCTTCGCGATCTCCACCTGCGCCTTGATCCGCTCGTGCTCGGTCGGCGTGTGTCCGGTGGTGGGGTCCGTCGTCACGTCGCCGACGGAGAAGATCCCGAACTGCATGGCCATTCGCTCCTCAGACAGGGGTGGTTGAATCTCGAACTACCCCTGCAACCCGGGCGGCTCCCCGGGTATTCCGGTCCCTGCTGGCACCATGCTCCCGTGCCGACCCGTCGCTGCCCACCCTGGCTGCCCGCACTCGTCCTGGTCCTGACCGTCACGCAGCTCGCCGTCGCCGAATGGGTCCCGGGCATCGACCGGTTCGCCGACAAGGCGTTCGGGGCGCGGCTGGTCGCCTACCCCCTGCTGATGCTGCTCACGCCGGCCATCTGGTTCCTGGTGGCGCGGCACCGCGGGTGGTCGCGCGAGGAGGCGCCGTACGGTGCCTTCACGCTGGTGATGCTCCCGTTCCTGGTCGACGTGACCGGCAACAGCCTCGACCTGTACGACGCGCTCGGGTGGTGGGACGACCTCAACCACTTCGCGAACTGGGCGCTGCTGCTCAGCGGCCTCGGGCTGATCCTCTGCCGGCGGGTGCAGCCGACCTGGGCGGTGGTCGTGCTCGTCACCGGGCTCGGCGCCGTCCTCGCCATCGGGTGGGAGCTCGGTGAGTGGTACACGTTCATCCGGCACGGGACCGAGATCGACACGGCCTACGAGGACACCCTCGGCGACGAGACGCTCGGGACCCTCGGGGCGCTGGTCGCCGGGCTCGTCGTCGCGCGCGCCTCGCGGGACCCGGGGGCTACCCGGCCGGCGTCGCGGTGACCACGACGTTGCTCAGGTAGCGCTCGCCGTCCCAGTCCTCGCAGGTGACCAGGACCAGGCGGCCGGGCACCCGCTGGCTGAACAGCTCGGTGGCGTGCTCGGCGATGGCCCCCTTGCTGTAGACCCGGACGCGGCGCACCTCGTAGCGGATCGTGCTCTTGTCGGTGCGGACCACGACCGCGTCACCGCGCTCGAGGTCCTCGAGGTGGTCGAGTGCTCCGCCTCCGTCGTGGACCGTGTGCCCGGCCACCAGCGCGCTGCCGGTGGTCGCGCCCGGCTTGGCGCCGTCGGCCCACCAGCCGAGCCGGAGCGGGTCGCTGGGCGGCACCAGTGTTCGTCCGGGCGCCCGCACCGGGAGCACCGGGGCGTCCACCCGCAGGGCCGGGATCCGGATGCGCTGCGGCGCCCCCGGCTCGCGGGGAGCGCGGACCGGCTCGGCGACGGCGCCGGTGGCCGGCCGCTCGGCCGCCCGGGCAGCCGGGTCCGCGGTCAGGGCCTGGGTGCGGGTCGCCTGCGCCCACCAGAGGGCGGCGCCGGCGGCCAGCAGCGCGGCGCCGGCCGCCGCCACCCACGCGGGGTGGCGGCGGGTGGGCGCCCTCCGCGTCCCGAGCTCAGGCATGGTCGGGCGGGGTCAGCCGTGGTGCGCTGGAGTCAGACACGCGACCGGTTCCGCAGCACGATCCCCGCGCCGGCCAGCACGAGCACGAGCGAGACCAGGGTCAGCGGGAGCGGGTTCTGCGCCCACGTCGGGAGCAGCGAGTCCTCGCCCGCCTCGACGGCCGTCGGGACGGCCGTCTCGTCGGCGGCCGCGGCGGCAACGCTCCCGGCGGCGCTGTCGGCGGCGTACGTCTCGCCGAGCACGCCCTGGACGGCGCCGACCCCGCGACCACCGTTGGCCGCGGTGCCGCTGGCCACGCCGGGCGCCCTGCCCTCGAGGCCAGCACCGGCACCGGCGACCGAGCCGGAGGTCGCCGGCGCGCACGGCGCGACCCAGAAGAGCTTCGACTTGGTGTCGTTGCCCCGCGAGCGCGGGGTCGCGACGGTGAGCCGCACGTGGTAGCCCTGCTTCGAGTGCGGGGCGCCGTCGAAGGAGAGGGTGTAGGCCTGGGCCGCGTCGAGACCGGTGTCCGTGCCCGCGCCCGTCGCGGCGTCCTCGCCGACCGGCACCTGGCTGGGTCCGTCGACCGTGACCATCGCGTCGGACGTCGGTGCCTGCATCGCGAAGGTGACTGTCGAGACGACGTCGGAGCCGCCGTCGAACCCGTACCACTCGACCTGGAAGGTGCAGCCGGGGTGCGCGGTGTTGTTCGGGATCCCGTCGAGCTCGCCGAGCTCGGCGATCTTCACGGTCCCGTTGTTGCCCAGCGGGTCGTCGCCGGCGGCTCCGGACCCGCCGCGCTCGCCCTGCTGGCCGGGCGCGTGCGACTGGCCGGCGTGCTTGCCCTGGTGGCCGGGGTCGCCCGGGCGGCCGTGGTTGCCGCGATCGCCCTTCGCCTGGTCGCTCCGATCCTGGCCCGACTGGTCGCCCACCGCGTGGCCGGGTCCCGGATCCTGGCCCTGGCCGAGGTGCCTACCCTGGTCGGCGGGGTCACCCGTGGGAGCGGCCGCGGCGAGGGCCACGCCCCCGAGCGAGCCGAGCCCGAGCAGGCCCGTGGTGACCAGCGCGAGAGCGCGCAGGCGTACCGAGTTCCCCATCGTGTGCTCCGTTGTCCAGGCCGCGGTGCGGCGGTTCGTCCCCCGACGGAGGTGGTGTTGCCGGTTGTTACTCCCCGGAAACCTGCTCGTCCCGGTCTGGTCCACTGGTCTATACCAGTGGTGGGTCACGCCGGCGGTGGCGAAGGAGTCGTCGGAGGGCTGCAGGCCGATACCCGGCCCCCGACGAACCCCGGTTCCGGGGCCGGGGTCGCCGCAGCGACTAGGTTTCCCCCGTGACGGCGACCCTGCGGCGCGAGCTGCCGAGCGTGCGCATCGGGCTGCTGCAGGTGTTCGCGGCCGGGGTGCTGTGGGGAACGGGCGGCCTGGTCGTCACCGTCCTGCACGAGCGCGACGGGCTCGGGGCGATGACGGTGAGCGCCTGGCGGATGGCGCTCGCCGCGGCGGCGCTGATCGCCTTCTCCGCCCTCACCGGCCGGTGGGCCAGGACGCGCGCGGCGCTGCGCGCGCACCCCGTCCTGGCCGTGCTCGTGGGCGGCGGCACCGCCGCCTACCAGGGCCTGTACTTCCTTTCCGTGCTGATGGTCGGCGTCAGCGTGGCCACCGTCGTCTCCCTGGGCCTCGCGCCGGTCCTGGCCGCCGGCTGGGAGCACCTGGTCGAACGGTCGACCCCGTCGGCCCGGGAGGTCCTCGTGCTGGCTGCGGCACTCGGCGGGCTGCTCCTGATCAGCGGCACGGCCGGCGACCGCGCCGACGCCCCCGGCGACGACCCCACCCTCGGGCTGCTGCTCGCGGTGCTGGCCGGCGTGACCTACGCCGCGACCACGGTGCTCGGGCACACCCTGGCCAAGCGGGTCGACCCGGTCGCCCTGACCACCTGCGCGACCGGTGCCGGTGCGATCCTCCTGCTCCCGTTCTTCGCGGTCGCGGCCGCGCGGGGGGAGCCGGTGCTCAGCTCCGACCCGGTCTCCACGACGTTGCTGATCTACCTCGGCGTCGCGACGATGGCGCTGTCGTACGGCCTCCTGTACGCCGGACTGCGCACCACGTCGGGCTCGGCGGCCACCATCGCGACCCTGGTGGAGCCGCTCTCGGCGGCCCTGCTCGCCGCGGTGCTGCTGGGCGAACGGCTGCCCTGGCCGGCGCTCGCCGGGGGTGTCCTGATCCTGGCGGCCGTCGTCGCGCTGCGACCGACGGAGGACCTCAGCCCGGTGGGTGCTCCCTGAGCCAACGCGACCGCCGGGCGGCCGAGGCCCGCGAGAGCCAGGCGTCCTGCACCACCTCGGCGAGCTCGTCATAGGTGATCTCGCCGAGGCGGCCGGCCCGCAGCAGGACCGAGAGGTGACCGTCGAAGTGCGGCGTCGTGAAGAACGGCGAGGAGTCGTCCTGCACCAAGGCGAGCTTGTCGCCCTCGTCGGCCACCCAGAACACGATGACGTCGTCGTACCGCTCCCCTGTCTCGGGGTCGGTGGCGTCGGGCCGTGGGTTGCGGAAGAACACGAACGACTTGCCGCCGACCTGGTAGACGGGCTTGTGCTCGGTGCCGGGGTACACGGTCACGTGCGGCATGGCGCGCGCCAGCTCGTGCACGTCCTCGACCCGTGCCGGCCGGGACCGCGTCGTCATCACCCCATTGCACCAGCAACCACGGCACGGCACCTACGCTGCCGGCCATGCGGGCGGCGACCGGTACCACATCCCGGCCCGAGCGGTCAGGCCAGCGGTGCCTGCAGCGAGACCCGCACGGCGTACCGCTCCCCCGCGACGTCGACCTCGAACCCGCCGCTCGCCAGCGTGGTGGCCGTCACCGGGCCGTCGGCCCGCAGGAGGGCGAGCCCGACGCAGGAGCCGACGGTCTCGCCCCACGCGGCGCTGGTGACCTGGCCCGCGGGGTCGCCGTCGCGCAGCAGCAGCTCGCCACCCCAGAGCATCGGCTCGAGCGACTCGAGGACGAGGGAGACCACCCGTCGCCGGGGACCCCCGTCCGCCAGCGCCGCGCGGTGCTCCCTCAGAGCCGTCCGGCCGAGGAAGTCCCCGTCGCCGGCCAGCCCGGTGGCGAAGACCAGGCCCGCCTCGACCGGCCCCAGGTCCGGGGTGAGCTCGCGACCGAACGCGCGGTAGCCCTTCTCGAGGCGTAGCGACTCGATCGCGTAGTAGCCGGCATCCACTGCTCCGCCCGCCCGGACGGCGTCGTAGACGGTGACCGCATCCGCGACCGGGATCGTCAGCTCCCAGCCGAGCTCACCGACGTAGGTCATCCGGGTCGCGCGCAGCAGCACACCGCCGACGGTGACCTCGCGGCTGGTCGCGAACGCGAAGCCCTCCTCGGACCAGTCGTCCGGCGAGCACGCGGCCAGGAGACTCCGGGCCCGCGGGCCCATCACGCCCAGCACGGCGTACCGCTCGGTGACGTCCTCGGCAGGGACGCCGTGCCGGGCCAGCCAGTCCAGGTCGCGGACGGTGGTCGCGGAGCTGGAGACGAGGAGGAACTCCTCCGGTCCGGTCCTGGTGACCGTCAGGTCTGCCTCGTAGGTGCCGCGCTCGTTCAGGAACGGCGTGTAGACGCAACGGCCGACCGGAACGTCGACGTCGGCGGCGCACACCCACTGCAGGCCGGCCAGGGCGCCCGGCCCGGCCACGACGTACTTCGAGAACGAGGTCTGGTCGAACACGGCCACGCCGGTCCGGGCGGCTCGCTGCTCGGCCGCCGACCACGGCAGCCAGGCCGGCTTCCCCCAGGAGTAGTCCAGCCGGGCTCCCGGCGGGCCGAAGACGTTGGGCCGCTCCCAGCCCATCCGGGTGCCGAACAGCGCGCCCGCGGCCGCAGTGCGTTCGTACAACGGGGAGCAGCGCTGCGGCCGGCCGGTCTCGAGCTCGCGGTTGGGCCACGGCAGCGCGTAGTGCAGCCCGAGCACCTCGGCGACCCGCGAGCGCAGCCACCCGGTGTCGGCCTGGAACGGCGCGAACCGGCGGATGTCGACCCCCACCAGGTCGTCCTGCGGCTCACCGGCGACGATCCACTCCGCGAGCGCCCGACCGGCGCCGCCCGCCGAGGCGATGCCGACCGAGTTGAAGCCCGCTCCCACGAAGTAGCCGCGCAGTCCCGGCGCCTCGCCGAGCAGGAACTGGTTGTCGGGCGTGAACGACTCCGGGCCGTTGTAGAACTTCCGGATGCCGGTCTCCTCGAGCACGGGAATCCGCCGCAGGGCTTCGTCCATCAGCACCGAGAAGTGCTCCCAGTCCTCGTCGAGCAGCTGGAACTCGAAGGGGTGGGGCAGGTCGTCGGGCGAGCGCCACGGCTTGGCCTCCGGCTCGAAGCCGCCGACGACGAGCCCGCCGGTCTCCTCCTTGAAGTACGTCCAGCCGTCGGGGTCGCGCATGATCGGCAGGTCGGGGTGGGCGCCCGCGACCGCCTCCGTCACCACGTAGAAGTGCTCGGCGGAGTGCAGCGGGATCGTGACGCCGACCAGGTCCCCGAGCGCCTTGGCCCACTGGCCCGCGCAGTTGACGACCACCTCGGCCTCGATCGTCCCGCGGTCGGTGACGACCCCGGTGACGCGGCGGCCGGCGGCGCCCTCCGCCACGGTGAAGCCGGTGACCCGGGTCCGCTCGGCGATCCGTGCGCCGCGCTGCCGGGCGCCCTTCGCCAGTGACTGGGTGAGGTCAGTGGGGTTCACCTTGCCGTCGCCGGGCAGCCAGATCGCGCCGAGCAGGTCGTCGACCCGCATCGGTGGCCAGAGCTCCTGGGCCCGGGCCGGCGACACCAGCTCGCAGGGCAGGTCGTAGGCCGCGGCGTTCGCTGCCGTCCGGCGCAGCTGCACCAGCCGCTCGGGCGTCCGCGCGACGATCACCCCACCGACGTTGCGGTAGCCGGTCGCGAGGCCGGTCTCCGCCTCGAGGGCGGCGTACAGCTCGGCCGAGTACTGCACCAGCCGGGTGCCGCTCTCGGACGCGCGCAGCGGCCCGACCAGCCCGGCCGCGTGCCAGGTGGTGCCGCACGAGAGGGTGCCCTGCTCGAGCAGCAGCACGTCGGTCCAGCCGAGCCCGGTGAGGTGATAGGCGACCGAGGCACCGATCACGCCACCGCCGACGACCACGACGCGGGCCCGCCCAGGAAGGTCAGCCACCGGTACCGGCCCCTCGCGCGACACGGTGGGCCGGTGGTCTCGAGGCTCGCTTCGCTCGCACCTCAACCACCGTCCTGGGCCACGTCGGCCAGCAGTCCCGCGAGATCGGGTCCGCGGAAGGTCGCGACCGCCTTCTCGTAGCGCTCCATGCCCCAGGCGTGGAAGTCGAACTCGATCGGGCTCACGGCCTCCTGGATGAAGCCCCACAGCGACCACCCGTACTCGCTGCAGAGCATCTGCAGGCGGACCCGGGCCAGGTCGGCGGGCGTCGGCGACCCGAAGTAGGCCGCCACGTACGCCTCGACCTGGTCGAGCGAGAAGCCGCACTCGGTCGCGGTGTTGCCGAGCTCGAAGGCGGCCTCGTTGTTGCCGGAGTACTCGTAGTCGATCAGCCAGACCCGGTCGCCGTCATCGATGAAGTTCGCGGCCAGCAGGTCGTTGTTGCAGGGAACCCGGGGGTGCGGTGTCGCCGCGAGGGCGCGGCGTACGTCGGCCCACGCGTCGGCGTGGTCCTCGTAGTCCGCCGGGACGCGGTAGCCGTGGTCGCGGGCCGTGCGCAGGTAGTCGGCCTGCCGAGCGAACATGTCGAAGTCGGTGCCGAAGGCCGGGCCGGCGTGCAGCACCCGGCAGGACGCGGCAGCGCGCGTGACCACGCCGGGGTCCGCGAAGTCGGCGTTCACCAGCGCCTTCCCCTCGAGGAACTCGATCACCAGCAGGCCGAGGTCGGGCCGGTACTCGACCACTCCGGCGGCCACCCCGGTCGCCGCCGCGACCTCGGTGTGCGCGGCCTCGGCGTCGCGGTCGATCCCGAGCAGCTCCGGGTCGCCCTGGGAGCACCGCACCACCAGGTCGAGCCGAGGCCCCCGGTCCTCGGTGACGACGTGGAGGTTGACGTTGGTCAGCCCGCCGGGCAGCTCCTCGAGCCGCCAGGACCGCCCCGCCAGGCAGGCGAGGCGGTCCAGGGCAGGTGTCTGGTCCACTCAGTCGTCGAACGCCTCGACGACCTCCAGGTCGATCGTGTGCTTGGGCCCGGTGAACCACTTCTTCGCCGACGCGTGCCACCAGATCGTCAGCAGGAGCAGCGTGCCGAACGTCAGGATCGGCGCGTAGTTCACGAACTTCCAGGAGAAGTCCTCGTTCCACGGTGCGGCGGCGGGGGTGAACGGCAGGATGAAGTACACGGAGATGATGGCGATCTCGACGACCGCGATGAGGTTCATCCACTTGTACTTCTTGCCGAGCGTCCAGCTCCCCGGCTCGAACGCATCGCCCATCCGCCAGCGCAGCCAGATCGGGATGAGGAACGCCAGGTAGAGCCCGATGACCGCCACCGAGACCACCGCGTAGAACGCGATCGGCACCGGGGCGCCGTTGATGTCGACCTCGATCAACGCGGGCAGCGTGATCAGTGCACCGATGACGGCCACCAACAGCACGGCATTCGCCGGGACCTTCGTCGAGGAGACCTTCGACCACACACGCGAGCCCGGGATCGCTCCGTCGCGACTGAACGCGAAGGTCATCCGCGAGGCGCTGGTCAGGCAGGCGATGGTGCAGAAGAACTGTCCGGCCGTCGAGATGGCCAGCACGAGCACGTGCCAGTTCTGGCCGAGTGCCTGGCCGAAGATCAGGTCGACACCGCCTCCGCCGGCGGTCACGGCCTCGGGGTCCTGGACTGCGAAGAGGAACGCGAGCAGCAGGATCCAGCCGCCGACCGCCGAGTAGAAGATCGACCTCCAGATGCCCTTCGCGGCGCCCTCCGACGCGGCCTGCGTCTCCTCCGAGAGGTGGGCGGACGCATCGAACCCGGTGATCGTGTACTGCGTGAGCAGGAAGCCGAGCGGCAGCACCAGGAACCAGTAGGTGCCGCCACCGCCGGCACCTTCGGCGTATCCGGAGTTGTTGACCCGGTCGGTGAACACGAAGTCCAGGCTCTGGTGGACGTCCGGGACGAGCACCAGGATCAGGACGACCGCAGCTGCGCCGGCGACGTGCCACCACACCGAGATGTTGTTGAGCACCGCCATCAGGTGGCCGCTGAAGATGTTGAGGAGCGCCGCGACCGCCAGGATCACCACGAAGATCACGAAGACCCGGGTGAGCGAGTAGTTCTCGGCCCAGCTCGACGAGAGCGTGTTCAGGGTGAGGTCGAAGAAGGTGGCGCAACCGTAGGCGACGGAGGCGGTGACGGCGAGCAGCCCGATCAGGTTGAGCCAGCCGGTGAAGAAGCCGGCGGCGGGCCCGCCCATCTTGGAGGCCCACCAGTAGATGCCGCCGGAGGTCGGGTACGCCGAGACCAGCTCGGACATCGTGAACCCGATGATCAGGATGAAGGCAGAGATGATCGGCCAACCCCATGAGATCGCGATCGGGCCGCCGTTGTTCCACGCCTGGCCGAACGTCGTGAAGCAGCCGGCCAGGATCGAGATGATCGAGAACGAGATCGCGAAGTTGGAGAAGCCGGACCAGGAGCGGTTGAGCTCCTGCTTGTACCCGAGTCGCGCCAGGTGGGCTTCGTCCGCATTGAGGTGATGAGCCTCGATGGGCTCGTGTGCTTCGGGCATGCGACACCTTCCGGGGGGAGGATCGTGCGAATGTGAACGGACGCTAGACCCGACCCGATCCGGGTGTAAATGGCCACCGGAAAATTGGTATGAACTCAGACCATTGCGCATTGACAGGTCGCCTGGGGGGCGTCGATGGTTGAGCCCGTGACTGCCTCCCCCGACGATCGCCTGCCTGTCGCGGTGCTGCGTCCGGTGCGCGGACACCACGCGTTCGAGGCGTGCGTCGAGCAGCTGGCGACCGCGATCCGGCTGGGTGTCTACCCGCTCGGCGCGACGCTGCCCGCGGAGCGTGACCTCGCCGAGCAGCTGGCCGTCTCGCGCGCGACGCTCCGCGAGGCGATGGCGGCGCTGCGCGAGGCGGGGCTGGTCGAGACCAAGCGCGGGCGCGGAGGTGGCACCGTCGTCACCCTCAAGGCCCGCTCCCCCAGCGGCCGTCGGGCTGCGCGCCTCACCGCGACCCAACGCCGGGACTGGCTCGACGCGCTCGAGTTCCGGCGGATCGTCGAGCCGGGCGCGGCGTACCTCGCGGCCCGCACCGACCTGGACGCGTCCGCACGCGACCGGCTGGAGGCTGCGCTCGCGGAGGTGACCGCCGCCAGGAAGCCCGCTGCGCACCGCCAAGCGGACTCGCGGTTCCACCTGACGGTCGCGTCCCTGGCCGACTCGCCGCGAGTGGTCGAGGCCGTGACGTCTGTGCAGGCCACCCTGCACGAGATGCTGCTGGCGATCCCGGTCCTGGGCAGGAACATCGCCCACTCGGACCGGCAGCACGGTGCGCTGGTCAAGGCGATCCTCACGGGGGACGCCGATCGCGCCCGCCGAGTCATGGAAGAGCACTGCGACGACACGGCCGCGCTCCTGCGCGGCCTCGTGGGATAGGGGAAGCGTTGGCCCAGAACGAGACCCAGGACGAGTCCGGGCTCCGCAACAGCCGGCACCTGACGATGCACCAGCTCGTCGACCGCATCGAGAGCGGCGTGATCGACACCGTGGTCGTCGCGATGACCGACATGCAGGGGCGGCTCCAGGGCAAGCGGCTGCACGGGAAGTACTTCGTCGAGCACGTGGCCCGCCATGGCACCGAGGGCTGCAACTACCTGCTCGCGGTGGACGTGGACATGAACACCGTCGACGGCTACGCCAACTCCTCGTGGGAGAAGGGCTACGGCGACATGGAGTTCCGGCTCGACGAGCGCACCATCCGCGTCCTCACGCACCTCCCCGCGACGGCGATGATCCAGTGCGACCTGGTCTGGCCCGACGACTCGCCGGTCACCCAGTCCCCGCGGGGCATCCTGCGCCGCCAGCTCGACCGGTGCGCGGAGCACGGCTGGACGGCCCTGGCCGGCACCGAGCTCGAGTTCATCGCGTTCGACACGACCTACGAGCAGGCGCACGCGGACGGCTACCGGGACCTGGTCCCGTCGAACCAGTACAACGTCGACTACTCGATCCTCGGGACCAGCCGGGTCGAACCCCTGCTCAGGGCCTTGCGCAACCACATGTACGCGGCGGGCCTGGACGTCGAGGGCGCCAAGGGCGAGTGCAACTTGGGCCAGCACGAGGTCGGTTTCCTGTACGCCGACGCGCTCACCACCGCGGACAACCACGCGGTCTACAAGACTGCCGCGAAGGAGATCGCCGCCCAGCAGGGGAAGGCGATCACCTTCATGGCGAAGTACAACCAGCGCGAGGGCAGCTCCTGCCACATCCACCTGTCCCTGCGCGGTCGGGACGGCTCCCTGGTCTTCTGGGACCGCGAGACCGGCACCAGGACGCCGTTGTACGACAGGTTCGTCGCCGGCGTGCTGGCCACGATCCCGGACTTCACGCTGCTGTACGCGCCGAACATCAACTCCTACAAGCGGTTCGCCGACGGCTCGTTCGCTCCGACCACGATCGCCTGGGGGCTGGACAACCGCACCTGTGCGGTCCGGCTCGTCGGCCACGGCGCGTCCGCGCGGATGGAGAACCGGATCCCCGGCGCCGACGTGAACCCCTACCTCGCCCTGGCCGCGATGGTGGCCGGCGGGCTGCACGGCATCGAGAACGAGCTCCCGCTCGAGGACGAGCTCGTCGGCAACGCCTACACGTCGGGCCGGCCGCAGGTGCCGCGCACGATGACGGAGGCGCGGGACCGGTTCGCGGGGTCGGCCGTGGCACGCGCCGCCCTGGGTGACGACGTCGTGGACCACTACGTCAACATGGCGGAGGTGGAGCTCGCGGCGTACAACGCCGCCGTCACCGACTGGGAGCTCCGCCGTGGATTCGAGAGGCTGTAAGTGACCGAGACCCGCACCGACCGGCATGTCGTCCTCAACCCCGCGACCGCCGCGCCGGTCACCGAGGTCCCGCTGGCGTCCCTGGCGGATGCGGACGCCGCGATCGAGAGCGCGCATGCCGCGTTCCCGGCGTGGAGGGCGCTGCCCCCCGGTGAGCGCGCCGGCCTGCTCCGCCGCTTCGCGGCCGTCGTCGACGCACACGTCGACGAGCTCGCCGAGCTGGAGGTCCGCAACGCCGGGCACACCTGGGGCAACGCCCGGTGGGAGGCCGGCAACGTCCGTGACTGCCTCAACTACTACGCCGGCGCCCCGGAACGGCTCTTCGGCCGCCAGATCCCGGTGCCGGGCGGGGTCGACGTCACGTTCCACGAGCCGCTCGGCGTCGTCGGGATCATCGTGCCGTGGAACTTCCCGATGCCGATCGCCGGCTGGGGCTTCGCTCCGGCCTTGGCGGCCGGAAACACCGTCGTCCTGAAGCCGGCCGAGCTCACACCGCTCACCGCGCTCCGGATCGGCGAGCTCGCCCTGGAGGCCGGACTGCCCGAGCACGTGCTGTCCGTGGTGGCCGGCAAGGGCTCGGTGGTGGGCGAGCGGTTCGTGACCCATCCCCTGGTCCGCAAGGTGTGCTTCACGGGCTCGACCGAGGTCGGCAAGCGGATCATGGCCGGCTGCGCCGAGCAGGTGAAGCGGGTGACGCTCGAGCTCGGCGGCAAGAGCGCCAACATCGTCTTCGCCGACGCCGACATCGACGCGGCGGCCGCGAGCGCGCCGTACGCCGTCTTCGACAACGCCGGCCAGGACTGCTGCGCCCGCTCGCGGATCCTCGTGGAGCGCTCGGCCTATGACGAGTTCCTGAGCAAGCTCCAGCCGGCCGTGGAGGGCCTGCGGGTCCTCGATCCCGGTGACGAGGCCAGCGAGATGGGCCCGCTCATCTCGGCGCAGCAGAAGGCCGCGGTCACCGGCTACCTCGACGAGGTCGAGGTCGCCTTCGCCGGGTCGGTCCCCGGCGGCCCTGTGGCCGAGGGCTTCTGGGTGCCGCCCTCGGTGGTCACCGTCGACGACCCCGCCACCCGGATCTGGCGCGAGGAGGTCTTCGGGCCGGTCGTCGCGGTGATGCCCTTCGACGACGACGCGGACGCCGTCGCGAAGGCGAACGACACCGAGTACGGGCTGTCCGGCTCGATCTTCACCAGCGACCTCGGCCGGGGTCTGCGGGTCGCCCGCGCCGTCGAGGCCGGCAACCTCAGCGTGAACTCCCACTCCTCCGTGCGGTACTGGACCCCGTTCGGCGGCTACAAGCAGTCCGGGCTCGGGCGTGAGCTCGGCCCGGACGCGCCGATGGCGTTCACCGAGGAGAAGAACGTCTTCATTGCACACTAGGGGGCTCCGCCCCTAGTACCCCCACTGGGGGCTCCGCCCCCAGACCCCCAACCGTGAGGAGATCGAGAGAGTGACAGGACGCATCCAGGGCCGGGTCGCGGTCATCACCGGCGGCTGCTCCGGCATCGGTCTCGCGACGGTGCAGCGCTTCGTCCAGGAGGGCGCGAAGGTCGTCATCGGGGACATCGACGACGCGCGGGGGCACCAGCTGGTCGAGCAGCTGGGCGGCGCAGACGTGGCGACGTACGTCCACGTCGACGTCACCAGCAAGGAGCAGGTCGACGCGCTGTTCCAGACCGCGAAGGACGCCTACGGGTCGGTCGACATCGCGTTCAACAACGCCGGCATCAGCCCGCCGGAGGACGACTCGATCCTGGACACCGACCTGGACGCCTGGCGCAAGGTGCAGGAGGTCAACCTGACCTCGGTCTACCTGTGCTGCAAGGCCGCCCTCCCCCACATGCTCGAGCAGGGCCGGGGCTCGATCATCAACACGGCGTCGTTCGTCGCGGTGATGGGGGCCGCGACCAGCCAGATCTCCTACTCGGCGTCGAAGGGCGGGGTGCTGTCGATGACCCGGGAGCTCGGCGTCCAGTTCGCGCGCCAGGGGGTGCGGGTCAACGCGCTGTGCCCGGGACCGGTGAACACGCCGCTGCTGCAGGAGCTGTTCGCCAAGGACGCCGAGCGGGCCGCCCGACGGCTCGTGCACGTGCCGATGGGGCGGTTCGGGGAGCCCGAGGAGATGGCGTCGGCGGTGCTGTTCCTCGCCTCGGACGACTCCTCGTTCATGACCGCGAGCACGTTCCTGGTCGACGGCGGCATCTCCGGCGCCTACGTCACCCCGCTCTGACGTGGTCGCCCCGGTCATCGGCCTGACCACCTACCGCGAGGAGGCGGCGTGGGGGGTCTGGCGCCAGCGCGCCGACCTGCTCCCCACGCAGTACGCCGCCGCGGTCGAGGAGACCGGCGGCGTGCCGGTGCTGCTCCCACCCGTCGGCCGTCCGGAGGCCGCCGACGCGCTGGTCGCCCGGCTCGACGGGCTGGTCGTCAGCGGCGGTGCGGACGTCGACCCCGGGCGGTACGGCGCCGACCCGCACCCCCGGACCGCCGGCTGGCGACCGGACCGGGATGCCTGGGAGGTCGCGCTCCTGGACGCTGCTGACGCGGCCGGGCTGCCGGTGCTGGGCGTGTGCCGCGGCATGCAGGTGCTGGCCGTGCACGCGGGCGGCACGCTCGAGCAGCACGTCCCCGACCTGGTCGGTCACGAGGGACACAGTCCGGGTGGCGACGAGTTCGGCGCCGTCGAGGTGGCGACCACCCCCGGGACCCGCGTCGCAGGACTGCTGGGCGAGCAGGTGACGGTGAACTGCCACCACCACCAGTCGGTGGGCGAGCACCCCGGCTTCGTCGGCGCCGCGCACGCCGCTGACGGGACCCTCGAGGCGATCGAGCGGGCGGGCGACCGGTTCGTGGTCGGGGTCCAGTGGCACCCCGAGACCGCCGCGGACGTCGGGCTGCTCGCGGGGCTGGTGCGCGCGGCTGCGACGTACGCCCAGGAGCGATGACCCGCCCGATGAGCACCCGATGACCCTGGTCAGCGCGCACCGCTGCCTCACCCACGCGGCGATCGAGGCCGCGATCGCGCTCGGGGCCGACTACGTCGAGTTCGACGTGCAGCGCATCGCCGACGGCTCACTCGTGCTGCTGCACGACCTGGTCGACGATCCGCCGGCGGGCACCCTGCGCTACGACGAGGCGCTCGCGCTGCTCGCCGGACGGGCCCGGGCCCACCTCGACCTCAAGCTGCGCGGCGGCGAGATCCCGATCGTCACCGAGGCGATCGCGCGCCTCGGCACGGACCGGCTGCTGGTCACCACCCACCACGACGAGGCCGTGCGCGCGCTGCGCGCCTGGGCCGACCGCGAGGGCCACGACCTCCAGGTGGGGCTCTCGCTGGGGCAGGGGGTGAAGGGGTTCTCGCTCTGGCACGCGATCCGGGTGCGCGCGTCCGAGCTGTTCCCCGGAGTCCGCTACCGGGCTGCGGGCGCCAACGTGGTGGTCGCGCACCACTGGCTCGCCCGGCTCCGGGTGCGCCGCTTCGCCCGCCGACACCGGCTGCCGCTGGTCGTGTGGACGGTGGACACCCCGCGCTCGCTGGCCCACTGGATGCGGCCGGGCCGCGCCTGGCTGGTCACCACGAACCAACCACAGGTCGCGCTCGACCTGCGGGCTGGAAGACTGCGCGCATGACCAGTGGCGCCTTCGACGAGCTCCACCCCGACGTCCTGGGCGAGGCCTACCTGGCCGAGACCATCGGCCTGCCGCCGGACGAGGAGGGCCCGGTCGTCGCGACCCTCGTCGTACGCCGGGCCGAGCGGCGGACCGGCCGCGCGGTCCTGCACGTCCACGGGTTCGCGGACTACTTCTTCCAGACCCAGTACGCCGAGTGGTGGAACGAGCGCGGCTACGACTTCTACGCGATCGACCTGCGCAAGTACGGCCGCTCGATCCGGCCGCACCAGACCCCGAACTACGTGACCGACCTGCGGTCCTACTTCGCCGACCTCGACGCGGCCTGGCACCGGATCGTGGAGCGGGACGCGCACGACCACGTGGTGGTGAGCGCGCACTCGACCGGCGGGCTCATCGTCGCCCTCTGGGCCGATGCCCGGCGGCCCGCTCTCGACGGCATGGTGCTGAACTCCCCCTGGCTGGACATGCAGGGCGGCCTGATGATCCGGACTCTCGGCACCCAGGTCGTCAAGCGGGTGGGATCGCGGCAGCCGAAGCGGATCGTCCCCCGCAAGGTCGAGGGCTTCTACGCCCGCAGCCTCCACATCGACCACGAGGGCGAGTGGGACTTCAACACCGAGTGGAAGCCGATCGACCCCGGGCCGGTCTACTTCGGCTGGCTCCGGGCGATCCGGCTCGGCCACGACGCCCTGCACCGCGGCCTGGAGGTGGGCTGCCCGGTGCTGGTGCTGTCCTCCGGCGGGACGCACTGGCCCAAGGAGATGGGCCCGGACGTCCACAACTTCGACACCGTCCTCGAGGTGCCCCAGATCCGCCGCTGGGCCGTGGCCCTGGGCCGGCACGTGACCTACATCGCGATCGAGGGCGCCCGCCACGACGTCGTCCTCTCGCTGCCGGAGCCCCGCGCCCAGGCGTACGCCGAGCTCGAGCGTTGGGCGGCGGCCTACCTGGGCTCCGGGGAGCCAGGCTCGACGCCCGGCGCCTGATCCGGCGACCGGAGCGGCTCGCCGTCGAACCTCTCCAGGGACGCGAGCTCCTCCACCGGGTGGCGGCGCAGCCGGGTGACCTCGCGGACCGGCCGGCCCAACGGCACGACCGCGGCGAGCGCGAACCGCTCGGGGATGCCGAGCAGCTCCTTGACCCGGTCCTCCTGGGCGACGGCCATCGTGGTGATGGTGCCGCCGTACCCCTCGTTGCGTGCGGCCAGCAGGATGTTCCACACCAGCGGGTAGACCGAGGCGCCGGAGACCAGCCCGACGCGGTCCAGGTCCTGGTCCATAGCGGCGACGAGCGCCAGGTCGACGCACACCACGAGCACCGCGCCGGCGGTCAGCAGCGGGGCGGTGAACGCCTCGGGGACCGCGGTCGCCGCGATCTCCTCGGCGGTGGGGGCCGGCGCCTCGAGCGGGTTCCAGGGGCTCTGGCCGGCCTTCGACTGCGCGACGTAGCGGCGCACCGCGGGGCCGTTCAGCTCAGCCAGCCGGCGCCGGGTCTCCTGGTCGCGGACCACGATGACCCGGGTGCCCTGGCGATTCCCGCCGCTCGGCGCGAACCGGGCGTGGTCGAGGATCCGGTGCAGCGTCTCGTCCGGCAGCGGGTCGTCGGTGAACTCGCGGACCGCCGGGGTGGTCCGCATGACGTCGTACAGGTCCATGCGTCGAGCCTGTCACGGAGCCCCGGCCAGGGCGAGCGATAGCGTGCCCGCCATGAACCCAGTGATCGGTCTGTCCCTCGGTCGAGTCGCGGTCGGGGCCGTGGCGCTCGCGAACCCCGGCCTCGCCGTCAAGCTGTTCCAGCTCGACCCGGCGACCAACCCGCAGCTGCCCTACCTCACCCGGCTCTTCGGCTCCCGCGAGGTCGCGCTCGGCCTGGTCACCCTGCTGGCCCGCGACACCTCACGCCGCAACCTGGTGCTCGCCGGCATCCTGGTGGACGCCGCGGACGCCGCCACCGGCTACCTGGCCATGCAGGACGGGACCGTGTCGAAGAAGACCGCCCTGACCCTGATCGCTCCCGCCGTCGGAGCGGTCGGATCAGGCATCTCCGGCCTGTTCCGCCGCTGACGCCACCAAAGCGGCACCCGCCGCGGCGCACCCGTCGTTGTCGTTTGGTCACCAACCACAGCGATTTCCGCTCTGAATCTGTCGTTGGTGACCAAACCGCAAGGCGTTTCGGCGCGGCGACGGGCGAGTCTCAGCCCACCAGGAACGCCACCAGGGCGATCACGCCCACGCAGACGATGACGATGCGCAGGACCGAGCCGGGCAGGCGGCGGCCGACGGTGGCACCAACCTGGCCGCCGATGACGGATCCGACGCCGATGAGCAGCACGATCCGCCAGTCGACGTCCGCGACGATCGCGAACAGCAGTCCGGCCACGCCGTTGACGACGGCGGCGAGCACGTTCTTGACCGCGTTCAGGCGCTGGAGGGACTCGTCGAGGCCGGTGCCGAGGACCGCCATCAGGAGCACGCCCTGGGCGGCGCCGAAGTAGCCGCCGTACACGCCGGTGAGCAGGACACCGGGCCAGACCCACCAGGTGCCGTGGTGCGGCAGGCCGCCGATGGCCTCGTGGCGGCGCGCGACCCAGGCGGAGATCCGGGGCTGGAAGACCACCAGCACACAGCCCAGCAGGATCAGCGCCGGGACGATCGCGGCGAACGCGTCGTCGGGGAGCACCAGCAGCAGCACGGCACCGGCCAGCCCACCGACCAGCGAGCCGACGCACAGCCGCAGCACGCGGGAGTGCTGCCCGGCGAGCTCGCGGCGATAGCCGACCGCGCCCGAGATCGATCCCGGGACCAGGCCGATGGTGTTCGACACGTTCGCGGTCACCGGGGGCACGCCGAACGCCAGCAGGGTCGGGAACGTGATCAACGTTCCCGACCCCACCACGGTGTTGATGGTGCCGGCCGCGACCCCGGCGAGCAGGACCGCGACGATCTCGTACGCCGTCACTGGGCGGGTGGCACCTCACCGGGGTCGACGGCCGGGTCGGTCGCGGTCGGCGTCTCCGCGTCGGCGCCCTTCCCCGGATTGGCCGCCCGGCCCGCCTCGGCGATCGCGGCCTCGACGGCGGCGTTGGTCTGGCGCAGCTGCGCGTCCGGGCCCGGGACGGCGGGCTCCGAGGGGCCCATGTCGACCCGCTTGGCCGGCCCGTCGACGTGCTGCGGGATGCCCTGGAGACTGTTCATCGTCGAGCCCAGGCCCTCCAGCGCCCGGCCGATCTCGCTCGGCACGATCCACACCTTGTTCGCGTCGCCCTCGGCGATCTTCGGCATCATCTGGAGGTACTGGTAGGCCAGCAGCGACTGGTCCGGGCGACCGTCGTGGATCGCTTGGAACACCGTCTGGATCGCCTGCCCCTCACCCTGGGCACGCAGGATCGAGGACTCCCGGTCGGCCTGAGCCCGCAGGATCTGGGACTCCCGGGCACCCTCGGCGTTCAGGATCGAGGACTGCTTGGCGCCCTCGGCGGTCAGGATCGCGGCCTGCCGCTGGCCCTCGGCGGTGAGGATCACCGCGCGCTTCTCGCGGTCGGCGCGCATCTGCTTCTCCATCGAGTCCTTGATCGACGGCGGCGGATCGATGCCCTTGAGCTCGACCCGGTTGACGCGGATGCCCCACTTGCCGGTGGCCTCGTCCAGTACGCCGCGCAGTCCGGAGTTGATCGAGTCGCGGCTGGTCAGCGTCTCCTCGAGGTCCATGCCGCCGACGATGTTGCGCAGGGTGGTCATCGTGAGCTGCTCGATGGCCTGGATGTAGTTGGCGATCTCGTACGTCGCGGCGACCGGGTCGGTCACCTGGAAGTAGATGACAGTGTCGATCGACACCACGAGGTTGTCCTCGGTGATCACCGGCTGCGGCGGGAAGCTCACCACCTGCTCGCGCAGGTCGATGATGTAGCGGACGCGGTCGATGAACGGCGCCACGATGTTCAGGCCCGCGGGCAGCGTCTCCTTGTACTTGCCGAAGCGCTCGACGATGCCGGCCCGGGCCTGCGGGATGATCCGCACGGTCTTGGCGAGCATCACGATCACGAACAGGACCAGGATCGCCAGCAGGATCAAGATCACGGGAGGCACAGCAGGCTCCTTCTCACTCGCAGCTCACTCGCGGGTCACTCCTCGAGCTCGGACACGGGGTGGACGTACGCCGTCGCGCCGCGGATCTCGAAGACCTCCACGGTGGCGCCCGGCTCGATCGTGACGTGCTCGTCGTACGGCGCTGCCGACCAGGTCTCCCCCGCGAGCCTGATCCGACCGACGCTGAGCCCGGTGATCCGCTGGGTGACCAGGGCCCGCTGCCCCACCAGCTTCGAGGTGCCGAGCCGCAGCTCGGGCCCCCGGTGCAGCCGCTCGACCAGCGAGGGGCGGACCAGCGCCAGCATCGCGACGGCGGCGCCGCCCGCGACCAGGACCTGCAGGACCACGGCAGCACCGAGGGCGGCAGTGACCATTCCGGCCAGCGCCCCGACCGCCAGCATGATCAGCACCAGGTCCAGGCTCACCAGCTCGGCCATGCCCAGCACCGCGGCGACCCCCAGCCAAGCCGCCCATGCGTGCTCGCCCAGCCAGTCCATGGCTCGACCCTATCCCCGGTCGACCCCGTTCCGCCCGCGAGCCCGCCGAACCACGCTACAGATGACGGGTGCGCCGCCGGGCGCTCCAGCGGCCGTCCTGGTGGGCCAAAACGAGCGGCATCGCGAAGGTCGCCGCGAGGTTCGCCTCGGTCACCACCTCGCCGACCGGGCCCGCCGCGACCACCCGGCCGCGACGCAGCAGCAGCGCGTGGGTGAAGCCGGGCGGGATCTCCTCGACGTGGTGGGAGACCAGGACGGTGGCCGGTGACGCCGGGTCGGCCGCCAGGACCGACAGCGTCGAGACGAGGTCCTCCCGGCCGCCGAGGTCCAGCCCTGCCGCGGGCTCGTCGAGCAGCAGCAGCTCCGGGTCGGCCATCAGGGCCCGCGCGATCTGGACCCGCTTGCGCTCACCCTCGCTCAGGGTCCCGAAGGTGCGGTCCACCAGATGACTCGCACCCACCTCGGTGAGCAGCAGGCCGGCCCGCTCGTGGTCGAGCTCGTCGTACGCCTCGCGCCAGCGACCGACGACGCCGTACGACGCCGACACGACCACGTCGTGCACGCGCTCGCTGCGCGGGATCCGCTCGGCCAGGGCGGCGCTGGTGAGCCCGATCCGCGGCCGCAGCTCGAAGACGTCGACGGTGCCGAGCACCTCGTCGAGGATGCCCGCGACACCGGACGTCGGGTGGATCTGGGCGGAGGCCACCTGGAGCAGCGTGGTCTTGCCGGCGCCGTTCGGCCCGAGGATGACCCAGCGGTCGCCCTCCTCCACCCGCCACGAGACGGCGTCCAGGAGCGTCGCCTGCCCACGCCGGATGGTCACCTCGGCGAAGTCGAGCACGGCGGTCATGTGACTCACCCTATCGACCGGCCTCGGCGCCTCCGCGGCGTATCCTCACCCGCCGTGACGCTTGTGCTGCCGGCCTCCGCGCGCCTGGCCTGGTGGGGTACGGCGTGGCTGCGTGGGCACGTGGTCACGGACCTGGTGGTCGACGCCGTCCTGGCCGAGGATGCGACCCATGCGGTCGCGGGAGTTCCCGGTGCGGAAGGGACCGAGACCCTCGTCGGTGCGCTGGCCCGGCTGCGAGCCCTGGGCGCCACCGGCTTCGGGGCGACGTTCCCGGTCGACGGCGACCCGGTGGGCCTCGGCGGCCCGCCCACCTTCAACTCGGAGGCTCTCGAGGCCGGCGAGGCCGTCGTCGTCCTCGGCGCCGGGCTCGGCCTGGTGCCGCACCGCACCGGCGCGGCGACCGGCTGGACCGTCCACCCGGCGTCGGACCGCCGCCAGCTCCCCGACGTGGGCGAGGCGGACCGGGAGCTGCGCGCGGCCCTGCTCGAGGCGGCCGAGTCGCTGGCCCGGCTCGACGTCGCCCGGTGGCGGCCGGAGGTGGCGGACCGCCTGATGAACCTGCGCCACCGGCCGGTCCCGGCGGCGCCGGCCGGAGTCCCGGCGCGCTGCACCGACTTGGCCGGCCGCGGTCTGCAGGCGACCGAGATCGTCGAGCTCGCGCTCGAGGACGTGGGCGGCGCCCTGACGGCGTACGAGATCGCGGAGCGCCGCGGTGCCCTGGTGTCGCTCGCGCGCGCTGGCCGGCGGGCCCTGGTAGCGGCCTGCTCACCGGAGGCGTGGCCTCCGGCATGAGGTCGGCCGCCGCGATAGCCTCGGCGACTGACATGACTAACGCGCAGGCCGGCCGCAAGCCGGAGACCCTCCTCATCACGCTGACCGGCAAGGACCGCCCCGGCGTGACGTCCTCGGTGTTCGCCACGCTCTCCGGGGCCGGCGTGGAGGTCGTCGACATCGAGCAGATCGTGCTGCGCGGCCGGCTCATCCTCGGCGTCCTCGTCACCGCACCCCACCACCCGCGCCGGGTGACGGAGGCGGTCCAGGAGACTGCGGCGGCCCTCGGCATGAGCGTGGACGTCGAGCGGGGCGTGGGCGACAACAAGGCGCGGCGGGGCGGCCGCTCGCACGTGACGATCATCGGCTCCCCGCTGCGAGCTGCGGCGATGGGCGCGATCGCCGGCCGGATCGCCGACGCCGGCGCCAACATCGACCGGATCGAGCGGATGGCCCGCTACCCGGTCACGGCGATCGACCTGCACGTCTCCGGGGTCGACACCGCGGCGCTGCGCACCGTGCTCGCAGCCGAGGCGTCCC
This sequence comes from Nocardioides sp. JS614, assembly GCF_000015265.1. Classification (NCBI taxonomy): domain Bacteria; kingdom Bacillati; phylum Actinomycetota; class Actinomycetes; order Propionibacteriales; family Nocardioidaceae; genus Nocardioides; species Nocardioides sp. JS614. Next base: position 2,741,527 of record NC_008699.1, on the reverse strand, counting down.
GGCAGGGCGTCGACATCGCGGTGCAGCCGGCGAACCTCCTGCGGCGAGGTGCCCGCCTGATCGTGATGGACGTCGACTCCACCCTGATCCAGGGCGAGGTGATCGAGATGCTGGCCGCGCACGCCGGGTGCGAGGCGGAGGTCGCGCGGGTCACCGAGGCCGCGATGCGCGGTGAGATCGACTTCGAGGCCTCGCTGCGAGCGCGAGTGGCCCTGCTCGAAGGAGTCCCGGCGAGCGCGCTCGACGAGGTGTACGACGCCATCCTGCTCGCCCCCGGCGCGCGCACGATGGTGCGCACCCTGCGCCGGCTCGGCTACCACTTCGCGATCGTCTCCGGAGGGTTCAGCCAGATCACCGACCGGCTGGCCACCGACCTCGGCATCGACTACTCCCGGGCCAACGAGCTGGAGATCGTCGACGGACGCCTGACGGGCCGGATCGTCGGTCCGGTCGTCGACCGCGCCGGCAAGGCCGCTGCGCTGCGGGAGTTCGCGGCCACCGCGGGCGTCGCGGAGGCCGCGGTGATCGCCATCGGCGACGGCGCCAACGACCTGGACATGCTCAACGCGGCGGGCCTCGGCATCGCCTACAACGCGAAGCCGCTGGTGCGCGACGCCGCCGACACCGCGGTGAACGTGCCCTACCTCGACGCGATCCTCTATCTCCTCGGCATCTCCCGCGAGGAGATCGAGGCCGCCGACGCCGAGGCGGGCTTCGTCACCCCGGCACCGCCGGTCTGAGGTCCGGGCCGGGCGTCAGCCGCGGCCGACGTGGAAGGCCACGAGGCGGGCGCTGGCGCCGGCGAGATCGGCCCAGGCGCCGTCGTACTCGAAGACCGCCACCGCGCCCGTCGGGTAGCCGCTCAGGAGCTCCGCGGCGAGCCCGGGGTCGCCGTCCCCGTCGTCCAACAGCTGGGCGAGGACCGCAACCGTCGGGTTGTGGCCGACCAGCAGCAGCCGGCGCACGTCGTCGTCGACCAGGCGCACCAGGTCCAGTGCGGTCTCCGAGCCGGCGGCGTAGAAGCCACGGTCCAGGTCGGGCTCCAGGTCCCAGCCGGCCGCCGCGGCGAGGCTGTGCCACGTCTCCCGGGTGCGCAGCGCGGCCGAGACGATGGCGTGGTCGGGCTCGAACCCGGACGCCGCGAGCCAGGTCCCGGCGGCCGCCGCGTCGCGGTGCCCGCGGGCCGCCAGCGGGCGGTCGAAGTCCGTCGGCCCCGCCTGCTCGGCCTTGGCGTGGCGCATCACGGAGATCAGGCGCGACGTCGATCCGGGTTGGGGCTGCACGGGGCAACTCTCGCAGCCGCCGGCCCGGCTGTCATGCCCGGGCTCGGGCTCAGCCACCCATGGCGTGGAAGCCGCCGTCGACGTGGACGATCTCTCCCGTCGTCGCCGAGAAGAAGTCCGAGAGCAGCGCGCACACGGCGTTGGCGGTGGGCACCTGGTCGGCGTTGTCCCAGCCGAGGGGTGCTCGCTCGCCCCACATCCGGTCGAGCGCCTCGTAGCCGGGGATCGCCTTGGCGGCCAGGGTCTTCAGCGGGCCGGCGGAGACCAGGTTGACCCGGATGCCCTCCGGGCCCAGGTCCCGCGCCAGGTAGCGCGAGCAGGACTCGAGGGCGGCCTTCGCGACGCCCATCCAGTCGTACGCCGGCCAGGCGACCGTCGCGTCGAAGGTGAGGCCGACCACCGAGCCGCCGTCGCCCATCAGCGGCCGGCAGGCCTCGGTCAGCGACTTCAGGGAGTACGCCGAGATCTGCACCGCCTGCGCGACATCGGGCCACGGCCCGGTGAGGAACCGGCCTCCCAGCAGCGTCTCGGGGTTGCCGTAGGCGATCGAGTGCACCACCCCGTCGAGGCCGTCGACGTGCTCGCGAACCAGGTCGGGGAGGCGGGCGAGGTGGGCCTCGTCGGTCACGTCGAGCTCGAGAACCGGCGGCTCCACCGGCAGCCGCTTCGCGATCCGCCGGGTGATGCCGAGCGCGCGCCCGAAGTTGGAGATCAGCACGGTCGCCCCCTGCTCCTGGGCCACCTTGGCCGTCGCGAAGCCGATGGAGGTGTCCATCGTGACCCCGGCGACCAGGATCCGCTTGCCGTCGAGAATGCCTGCCATGATCAGTGCCCCATTCCGAGTCCACCGTCGACCGGGATCACGGCCCCGGTGACGTACGCCGCGCCGTCGCCGGTCAGCCACAGCACCGTCTTCGCGATCTCCTCCGTCGTGCCGTAGCGCCCCAGCGGCACCTGGGCCTTGATCGCGGCCCGCTGGTCCTCGGTCAGCACGGCCGTCATGTCGGTCTCGATGAAGCCGGGGGCCACCACGTTCGCGGTGATGGACCGGGAGCCCAGCTCCCGCGCGATCGAGCGCGCCATGCCGACCAGACCGGCCTTGGACGCCGCGTAGTTCACCTGGCCGGCCGAGCCGAGCAGGCCGACGACCGAGGAGATGAAGACGATCCGCCCCCGGCGCAGCCGGAGCATGCCCTTGGCGGCGCGCTTCGCCAGCCGGAACGAGGCGGTGAGGTTCGTGTCGAGGACCGAGGACCAGTCCTCTTCGCTCATCCGCAGCAGCAGCGTGTCCGCGGTGATCCCGGCGTTCGCGACCAGCACCTCGACCGGGCCGTGAGCCTCCTCGGCCCGGGCGAACGCCGTGTCCACCTGCGCGGGGTCGGTGATGTCACAGCGCAGGTCGAGGGCGCCGTCGGGGGCACCGCCGCTGCGGGTGGTGACGGCGACGCGGTCGCCCTGGGCGACGTACGCCTCCGCGATCGCGCGGCCGATCCCGCGGTTGCCGCCGGTCACCAGGACGGACCTGGGCTCGTGGGTCTGGGTCACGTCAGGTGACGCTAGCGACTACTGCTCGGTACGCCGAGCCGGCGCGCGTCGGTCCCGGCCGTCGGTCCCGTCCCGGCGGCCGCGAGCCCGTGGTCGGGCCGCTAGTCGTCCTCCATGCGGAACCCGAGCTTGATCCCGACCTGGAAGTGCTCCACGGTGCCATCCTTGACCTGGCCACGCACCTGGGTGACCTCGAACCAGTCGAGGTGGCGCAACGTGCGGCTGGCCCGCTCGATGCCGTTGCGGATGGCCTCCTCGATGCCGTCGGGCGAGGTGCCGACGATCTCGGTGACGCGGTAGGTGCGGTTGGTCATGGTTGCCTCCCGGTGCGGACGTAGGGGACCGAGCCTACCGACGTAGGCTGGCGGCATGGGCCGGGACCTTCGTCGACATCGCGACGAAGCCGTCCGCATCACCACGGCACCCGCCACCCGGCAGGAGGAGATCTCGGCGCGCCAGCGGCGCTACGTGTTCTCGATGGCGATCCGCACCCTCTGCTTCGTGGCGGCGATCGTCGTCGGACCCGGATGGCTGCGCTGGGTGCTGGTCGCGGCGGCGGTCCTGCTGCCGTACGTCGCCGTGGTGATGGCCAACGCCACCGTTTCGAGATCCGACGGGATCGAGCTGCTGGACAACGAGTACGGGCCCCACCAGCTCGGGCCGGCCACCGATTCCGAGGACGAACCCGGGGGCGGGGTGCTTTGAGAACCCGGCCACCCGTGACAGAATCGCCCGCGCAAGCCGAGTCTCCCCCGTCTCGGTTGGCAGCGGTGCCGGACGGCTTCCCCCGTGGCTGTCCGGCACCGTTCATCTCTGCTGGAGGAGCATCGTGAGCCACCCGCAAGCCGACGTCATCGAGGGGCCCGCGATCTGCTCGGCCCGGGGCTGCCAGGCCTCCGCAACGTGGCAGCTGCTCTGGAACAACCCGAAGCTGCACACCCCGGACCGGCGCAAGGTCTGGCTGGCCTGCGACGACCACCGCGAGCAGCTCTCGTCGTTCCTCGGCGCGCGTCAGTTCCTCAAGGACGTCGTCCCCCACGTCGAGGGCTGATCGTCCCGCGTGCCGGCCCGCGCGTGCCGGGGCCGGGTCGGCGGTGGCCCAGCAACCGTTCCGGGTCCGGGTTCGGTTGCCCAGACACCGCCGGCCGGTGGCGAGGGGCCCGCGACAGGGACGCCCGGCGCCGGTTCAGCCGCCGATCGCGGACATCGGCCGGTCCGGCTGGAGGAAGGACGGGTCGTCGATGCCGTGGCCGGCCCGCTTGCCCCGCATCGCGACGACCCAACGGTCGGCGATCACGTCGTCGGAGGCGCCGGTCCGCAGCGCGGTGCGCAGGTCGGACTCCTCCCGGGCGAACAGGCAGTTGCGGATCTGGCCGTCCGCGGTCAGCCGGACCCGGTCACAGTCGCCGCAGAAGGGCCGGGTCACCGACGCGATCACGCCCACGGTGGCGGGGCCACCGTCGACCCGGAACAGCTCCGCCGGCGCGCTCCCCCGCGGCTCGTCGACGGGCTGGAGGTCGAACTCCGCCTCGAGCCACGCGAAGATCTCGTCGGCGGTGACCATCTCCTCGCGGTTCCAGACGTGCTGGGCGTCCAACGGCATCTGCTCGATGAACCGGAGCTGGTAGCCCTCGGCGATCGCCCAACGCAGCAGCTCGGGTGCCTGCTGGTCGTTCTGGCCGCGCATCAGGACCGCGTTGACCTTGACCGGGCCGAGCCCGGCGTCGCGAGCGGCGCTCAGTCCGGCGAGCACGTCCGGCAGCCGGTCGCGACGGGTGATGGCGTGGAAGGTCTCCCGCCGGATGCTGTCGAGGCTGACGTTCACCCGGTCCAGGCCGGCCTCGGCGAGCGCGTCGGCGACCCGGGCCAGCCCGAGCGCGTTGGTCGTCAGCGAGGTCTCGACCGTCGGGTCGATCTCGTGGGTGCGCCGCACGATGTCGACCAGTCCGCGGCGCACGAGCGGCTCGCCGCCGGTGAAGCGGACCTCGCGGATCCCGAGCAGCTCGACGCCGATCCGCACCAGGCGTACCACCTCGTCGTCGGTGAGCACCGACTCGTCCGGCAACCAGTCGAGGCCCTCGGCGGGCATGCAGTAGGAGCAGCGCAGGTTGCAGCGGTCCGTCAGCGAGACGCGCAGGTCCGTCGCGACCCGCCCGTAGCGGTCCGAGAGCGTTCTGGGATGCGGCACCCCTGCAGTCTAGGCGGACCACGGTCGCCGGATAGCCTCGGCGAGTGCGTTCGTTGCGGTTCCTGCTCAGTCGACGCTGGTTGGCGTTCGCCCTGATCGTGGTGCTGCTCGGCTACGCCGCGTGGTGGTTGGGCGAGTGGCAGTTCGGCCGGCTCGCCGACCGCAAGGACAGCAATGCGGTGGTCCGTGCCAACGAGCACAAGGAGCCGGCGCCGGTCGCGGACGTCCTCGCGCCCGGCCGAGCGGTCGACGAGGCCCACGAGTGGCGGGTGGTCACCGCCACCGGGACCTACGCCACCGAGGACACCGTGATCGTCCGCTACCGCACCCGCGAGGGGTCCTCGGGCATCGACATCGTCGTCCCCCTGGTGACCCCCGACGGGACCGCGCTGCTGGTCGACCGCGGCTGGATGCCGACCGACAACCAGGGTGCCGGGCCCGGCGCTGTGCCCGCTCCGCCCGAGGGCCGGGTGACGGTCGAGGGATGGGTGCGCGCCGATGCCGAGGGAGACAGCACCGTGGTCGACGACAACTCGACGCGGGCGATCTCCAGCGAGCGGATCGGCGCCGCGCTCGACCGGACGGTGTACGGCGGCTTCGTCGTCCTCAAGTCCGAGGACGGCCGGCCCGCGGCCGAGCTCGAGCCGGTCGAGCTCCCCGAGCTCGACAACGGCCCGCACTTCTTCTACGGCCTCCAGTGGTGGTTCTTCGGCGTCCTCGCCGTCTTCGGCTTCCTCTACCTCGCCTTCGACGAGTGGCGCAGCCGCCACCGGGACGCAGACCCGGCCGGCGCCGACACGCCAGCCGAGACGACAGCCGACGAGCCAATCGACAAGACAACCGACAAGGCGCGACGCCGGTCGGCCAAGAACGCCAGGAAGCAGGCCGTGCGGGCCGCCTACGAGCGGGCCTGGGAGGAAGAGCGGCGTCAGCGCGACCGGGGCGCCGGCTCCCGCTGAGGCCCCGGCCGACCGGTCTGTCTCAGACCGTCGCGGACGGCTGGTCCTCGATGAACTGGGTGCGGTACAGGTCGGCGTACAGGCCGCCCCGGGCGAGCAGCTCCGCGTGAGTGCCGGACTGGACGATCCGGCCGTCGTCGAGCACGAGGATCTGGTCGGCGTCGCGGATCGTGGACAACCGGTGCGCGATCACCAGCGACGTGCGGCCCTCGAGCGCCGCGTCCAGCGCCCGCTGGACCGCGGCCTCGGACTCGCTGTCCAGGTGCGCGGTCGCCTCGTCGAGCACGACGATCGCCGGGGCCTTCAGGAGGAGCCGCGCGATCGCCAGCCGCTGCCGCTCGCCTCCGGAGAGCCGGTAGCCGCGGTCGCCGACGACCGTGTCCAGGCCGTCCGGCAGCCCGCGCACCAGGGTGGCGATCTGAGCGGCCTCCAGCGCCGCCCAGACCTCCGGGTCCGTGGCGCCCGGGCGGGCGTAGAGCAGGTTGGCGCGGATCGTGTCGTGGAACATGTGCGCGTCCTGGGTGACGTAGCCGACGGCGTCCTCCAGCGACTGCAGGGTCACGTCACGTACGTCGTGGCCGCCGACCCGCACCGACCCGGCGCCGGCGTCGTACAGGCGGGCGACGAGGTGGGTGACGGTGGTCTTGCCGGCACCGGAGGGACCCACGAGCGCGACCATCTGGCCCGGCTCGGCGGTGAAGCTGATGTCGGTGAGCACCTGGCCGGTGTCCCGGGACTCGCTGCGGGCGACCACCTCGAGCGAGGCGAGCGAGATCTCGTCCGCGCGGGGGTAGGCGAACGCGACGTGGTCGAACTCCAGGCGGGCGGCGCCCGGAGGCAGCCTCGTCGCGTCCGGCCGCTCCTCGATCAGCGAGGGCAGGTCGAGCACCTCGAAGACCCGCTCGAAGCTCACGAGCGCGGTCATCACGTCGATCCGGACGTTCGAGAGGCTCTGCAACGGCCCGAGGAGCCGCAGGAGCAGGGTGGCGAGGGCGATGAGGGTGCCGACCGTGAGCGTCTCGTCGACGACGAGCTGTCCGCCGAGCCCGTAGACCAGTGCGGTCGCCAGCGCCGGGACGGCCATCATCGAGGCCCCGAACAGGCGGGTGAGCAGCGTGATCCGGACCCCCAGGTCGCGGACCCGGGCGGCCTTGACGGCGAACAGCGCATCCTCGTCGGCTCGGCGCCCGAACAGCTTGAGCAACATCGCGCCGCCGACGTTGAACCGCTCGGTCATCGCGTTGCCCATGTCGGCGTTGCCGTCCATCTGGTCACGGGTCAGGCCGGCGAGGCGGGCGCTCACCCACCGCGAGACCAGCACCAGGAGCGGGAAGATCGCCAGGCAGAGGAGGGTCACCTGCCAGCTCAGGGCGACCATGGTGATGCCGACGACCACCACCGAGATGGTGCTGGCGACCGTCGTGGAGAGCGTCGAGGTGAAGGCGCGCTGCGCCCCGATCACGTCGTTGTTCAGCCGGGAGACCAGGGCCCCGGTCTGGGTGCGGGTGAAGAACGCGAGCGACTGACGTTGCACGTGGGCGAACACGCGGGTCCGCAGGTCGTAGATCAGGCCCTCACCGATGCGGGACGAGAGCCAGCCCACACCGACCGCGAGCACGGCGCTGACCAGGGCGGTCGCGGCCATCGCGAGCGCGAGCAGCGTGATCAGGGTGCGGTCGCCCTGCTTGATCCCGTCGTCGATGATGCTCTTGGCCAGGAGCGGGCTGACCACGACGAGGCCGGCGTCGATCACGGTCAGCACCAGGAAGACGCCGATCAGCCTGCGGTGCGGTCGGGCGAAGCCGACCACGCGGCGTACCGTGCCGCGCTCGAGCCGGTTGTGGACGATGCTGCGGTCCGACCGCAGCAGTCGCCAGGCGGCCCCGCCTCCGTGCATCCCCGACACGATCTGCCTCCCTGTCCTGCCCGTCCGGGCCTTGCTACTGCTGCCCAGCCCCCATCAGCGCCGCCAGCTCGCGGAACCGGCGAGTCTGCGCCTCGCGCTCGAGCCGACGCTGGTCGTCGAGGCTCCGGTCCGCCGCGCCCTGGAGCAGCGCCTTGGTCTCGCTCACCGCACCGGCGAGCGGGGCGGTCAGGGCGCCGATCAGGTCGGCCACCGTGGCGTCGAGCTCGTCGGCCGGCACCGCGGTCAGCGCGAGCCCGATCGCCACGGCCTCGGCGGCCCCGACCATGCGGGCGGTCGCGCAGATCTCCAGCGCCCTGGCGTAGCCAACGCACTCGACCAGCGGCTTTGTTCCCGTCAGGTCCGGCACCAGCCCGAGCGCGGACTCCTTCATGCAGAACTGGACGTCGTCGGCAACGACCCGCAGGTCGCACGAGAGAGCGAGCTGGAACCCCGCGCCGATCGCATAGCCCTGGACCGCGGCGATGGAGACGAACCGCGGGTCGCGCAGGAACGTGAAGCCCTGCTGGTAGGCGTCGATGGTCGCCGAGACCTCCTCGTCGGAGAGCACGAGCAGCCCGGCGACCGACTCCCGGCCGGAGGTGTCGGCGGGGTCGAGCATCGAGCGGTCCAAGCCGGCCGAGAAGGCCTGGCCCGACCCGCGGAGGACCACGATGCGTACGTCGTCGGGGATCTGCTCGCCCAGGGCCGCCAGGGCGCGCCACATGGTGGGCGTCTGTGCGTTGCGGACCTCGGGCCGGTGCAGCGTGATGGTGGCGACCGGACCGGTGACGTCGTAGCGGAGGCCCGCCTGCTCGAGGGCGTCGGCGCCCGTGCTCGTGCTCATGTCCAGACCCTAGTGACCCGGACCCGCCGTCAGGCCAGCGAGACGAGGTCGGCGTACTCGGGGTTCCAGAGATCTTCGACACCATCGGGGAGGATCAGCACCCGATCCGGCTCGAGCGCGAACACCGCACCCTCGTCGTGGGTGACGAGGACGATCGCGCCCTCGTAGGTGCGGATCGCGGCCAGCACCTCCTCGCGGGACGCGGGGTCGAGGTTGTTGGTGGGCTCGTCGAGCAGCAGCACGTTGGCGCTGGACACGACGAGCGCGGCCAGAGCGAGCCGGGTCTTCTCGCCACCGGAGAGCACCCGGGCCGGCTTGTGCGCGTCCTCCCCGGAGAACAGGAAGGACCCGAGCACCGAGCGGGCCTCGGTGTCGGTGAGCTGTGGTGCCGCGCTCTGCAGGTTCTCCAGGACGGTCCGGTCCACGTCGAGCGTCTCGTGCTCCTGGGCGTAGTAGCCGACCTTGAGGCCGTGCCCGGGCACCACGGATCCGGTGTCGGGCTGGTCGACCCCGGCCAGGATCCGCAGCAGGGTGGTCTTCCCGGCGCCGTTGAGACCGAGGATCACGACCCGCGACCCCTTGTCGATCGCGAGGTCGACGTCGGTGAACACCTCGAGCGATCCGTAGGACTTCGACAGCTCCGTGGCCGTGAGCGGGGTCTTCCCGCACGGGGCGGGCGCGGGGAACTTGATCCGGGCCACCTTGTCCGCGTGGCGCTCCGACTCCACCCCGGCGAGCAGCTTCTCGGCGCGCTTGAGCATCGACTGCGCGGCCTGTGCCTTGGTGGCCTTGGCCCGCATCTTGTTCGCCTGGTCGGTGAGCGTCTTCGCCTTGTTCTCGGCGTTCGTCCGCTCCCGCTTGCGGCGCTTCTCGTCGGTCTCCCGCTGGGAGAGGTAGGCCTTCCAGCCCATGTTGTAGACGTCGATCTCCGCACGGTTCGCGTCCAGGTGCAGCACCCGGTTGACCGTCGCTTCGAGCAGTCCCGTGTCGTGACTGATCACGATCAGGCCGCCCTTGTGGGCCTTGAGGAAGTCGCGCAGCCAGACGACGGAGTCGGCGTCCAGGTGGTTGGTCGGCTCGTCGAGCAGCAGCGTCTCGGCGCCGGAGAACAGGATCCGGGCCAGCTCGACCCGGCGCCGCTGCCCGCCGGAGAGGGTCCGCAACGGCTGGGCGAGCAGCCGGTCCTCGATGCCGAGGCTGTGCGCGATCTGCGCGGCCTCCGACTCCGCGGCGTAGCCCCCGCCCGCGTGCAGCTGGGCGTCGGCCCGCTCGTAGCGGCGCATCGCCCGCTCGCGCACCCCCGCATCCTCGCTGCCCATGTCGGCCTCCGCCTGCCGGAGCCGGCGTACGACGTCGTCCAGGCCGCGCGCGGACAGGATCCGGTCGCGCGCGAGCACCTCGGGGTCGCCGATCCGCGGGTCCTGCGGCAGGTAGCCGACCTCCCCGGTGGTCTGGACGGTGCCGTTCGCGGGCAGCGCCTCACCCGCGAGGATCTTGGTGAGGGTGGTCTTCCCGGCCCCGTTGCGACCGACCAGGCCCACCTTGTCGCCCGCGGCGACCCGGAAGCTGACGTCCTCCATCAGCAGGCGCGCGCCGGCTCGGACCTCCAGGTGGTGGGTGGTGATCATTCGGGGTCCCCGCGGAATCGCGAGGTGGAGGAGCGAAGCGAGGGAGCCTCGCGATTCTGTGGCGTGCAGATCATGAGGCTTGAATCCTAGATGTGGGTACGGTCCGTCCAGACATCGGCGGCGACCCCAGGAGGACGCATGAGGTTCAACCCCAAGGCCCGGCTGGACACCAGCCGCGTGCGCGACCGGGGCCGCGGGAGCGGCGGCGGCCGCGGAGCCGGCGTCAGCGGTGGCATGCCGATTCCCGGTGGGCTGCTCGGCGGCGGTGGCATCACCGGGGTGATCGTCGTCGTGCTGTTCCTGGTCCTGACCCAGTGCCTCGGCGACGGCGGCGGCCTCGGCACCGGCGGCGGCCCGCTCGACGACAGTCGGATGAGCGGCACCGACCGCTACGCGTCCTGCCGGACCGGCGAGGACGCCAACCAGAGCGCCGACTGCGCCCGGGTGGCGGTCGAGAACTCGCTCTACGACTTCTGGAGCGACGAGCTCGGCTCGAGGTTCCGCCCGGAGAAGGAGGTGGACACGTTCACGGGCGCCACGAGCACCGGCTGTGGGCAGGCCTCCTCGGACGTCGGGCCGTTCTACTGCCCGGTCGACGAGACGATCTACCTCGACACGACGTTCTTCGACGACGTCCTCGAGCGCCAGCTGGGCGGCCCCGAGGGCGGGTTCGTCGAGCCGTACGTGCTGGCGCACGAGTACGGCCACCACATCCAGAACCTGCTCGGCACCATGGGCAAGGTGAAGACCCAGCAGGGCCCCACCAGCGACTCGGTGCGCCTGGAGCTCCAGGCCGACTGCTACGCCGGCATGTGGGCCAAGGCCGCGACCACGACGACCGACGCGACCGGCGAGGCGCTGTTCTCCTCGCTGACCGACCAGGACATCCAGCAGGCGATCGAGGCGGCCACGGCGGTCGGCGACGACCGGATCCAGCAGCGCGGCGGCGGCCGGGTCAACCCCGAGCAGTGGACGCACGGCTCGGCCCAGCAGCGGGTCGAGTGGTTCACGACCGGCTACCGCCAGGGCGACCTCGACGCGTGCGACACGTTCGCGGCCGGAGCGCTCTGATCATCCCTCTACGAGCGCCTCGATGTGGGCGAACTGGCGCTGCAGGGCGCGCAGGTGCGGCGCGACGGACGGGTGGCGGAACTTGCCGGCCAGGGCGCCCTCACCGCCCGCGACGCGCGCCAGCGCCCACTCGGCCCGGTTGAGCACCGTGTAGACCGCGGTGACCCGGGCGCCGAGGGTGACCTCGTCGCGGGTCGCCAGGCCGTCCGGCAGGCCCATCAGGTAGGCGTCGAGCAGCGGCTCGAGGTCCTCACGGGCGGCCAGCGCGTAGTAGCCGAGGTCGGCGCCGACCGGCCCGGTGCCCAGGGTGGACCAGTCGATGGCGACCACGTCGTCGTCCTCACGCCCGGGCAGGTTCGCCGGCACGGCGTCCCCGTGCATGGGCACCTGGACGAGGGCGTCTGCGGCCGCCAACAGCTCCGAGCGGCGCTCCCACAGCTGGGTGGCGACGTCCGCGACCGTCGTACGCGCCAAGGTCCGCCAGCCGCCGCGGTGCTCGACCCGCACCATCCGGTCCCGCAGCTGGTTGCGGGCCAGCCACGGAGTGGGGCTCAGCCGGGCGCCCGCGAACCGGCCCAGCGCATGGGCGACGAACAGGCCGCTGGTCGCGGCGTCCTCGACCCACTCCTCGGTGATCGTGATCCCTTCGATGTCCTCGTCGACGGCCGCCAAACGGGGCGCGCGCACACCGGGCGTGGCGACCACGAGCCCACTCGTGACCACGTCCGCGGCGCGCCGCCAGTAGGCGAAGTGCCGCGGGTTGCTCAGCTCCGCCGGATCGTGCTCGAGGGGCGCGGCGAGGCGCTTGACGACGACGGGCTGGTCACCGAGCACGGTGCGCCACACGCCTACCGTCGAGGCGCTCGAGCTGCCCGGGAGGGCGAGCCACCCCGGTTCGGGCTGCCACATGGCCCCGACGCTAGTGCACGTCGCGCCGACTGAAGGCGATCTGGCCCGCGACACTCAAGGCGGCTGCGGCACCGGTGAGCACCAGGAACGGCGCCCACCGGAACGGCTCCAGCGGCACCAGCGCGAGGTGCTCGAACGGCGAGAGGTCCTGGAACCACTGCGGCAGCCGGAGCAGCTCGCCGAAGAACAGCACCACGCACGCCAGCAGCAGCGCCAGCCACGAGACCAGGACGGCGCGAGGCAGGGCGCCGTAGACCAGCCGGGCGAAGCCGCCGAGCACCAGCACGGCGGGTGTCAGCGAGAGGACCTGCCAGGTCATCCGCAGCACCGCTCCCCCGTCACCGGTGACGAGCGCATAGCTGGTGCCGAGGCCGAGACCGGCGGCGGTCATCGTCGCCGCCGTGCCGGCGATCGTGACCACGACGTGACCGCCCAGCCAGGTCGGCCGTCGGAGCGCGGTCGCCAGCAGGGTCTCCACCCGGCCGCCGTCCTCCTCACCGTGTGGCCGCAGCGCCGAGGAGATCGTGAAGCCGGCGGCGAGCAGGGCGAGCATCAGCATCAGCGTGGCGTAGAAGCCGTCGACCAGGTCGGCGCTGCCCTGCACCATCAGGTCGCGCGAGCTCTGGGAGTCCCCGATCAGGTCGCCGACGTCGTCCCCCATGGTGCCGAAGCCGAGGCCGCCGAGCAGCAGTCCGAGCGTCCAGGCGAGCACGGCAGGACGCTGCAACCGCCAGGCCAGGCCGAGGCCGCTGGCGAGGCCGCGCCCGGCGCGCGCGGGTCCGGGGCGGGCGGGCAGGACGCCCGACCCGTAGTCGCGCCGGTCGAAGACGGCGTACGCCGCCAGCAGCCCGGCGAGGGCGCCGACCAGGAGCAGCAGCGCGGGCCACCAGCGCAGACCCGAGAACGCGTGCATCGCCTGGTACCAGCCGATCGGTGAGAGCCAGCTCAGCGCCTCCGCGCTCACGTCCCCGAAGGCGCGCAGGGCGTAGGACAGCCCGAGCACGGTGCCGGTCAGCCCGTAGGCGGCGCGGGTGGTGGTCGTCAGCTGGGCGGCGATCAGCGCGACGCCTGTGAAGAACCATCCGCAGAGCGTCAGTCCCAGGCCGAGGCCGAACGAGTCCGCGACCGCCAGGCCGTACGCCGCCAGCGCGGCCGCGGTCAGGAGGCCCACGACCAGGTTCGCCAGGACCGCGTCCAGGACCGTCGCCGCCAGGGCCGCATACCGGCCCACCGGGGCCGCCCGGAGCAGCTCGTCGCGCCCGGACTCCTCCTCGCTCCGGGTGTGCCGACCCACCAGGAACATGCTCATCAGGCCGACGAGGATCGCGCCGAACGCGGCGGCCTGCCAGGCGACCTGGCCCCCCGTCGTGTTGAGCGCGCGCGCCGGTCCGGCCATCGCGATCAGCGCGGCGTTGCCCTCCATGTCCGCGGCCGCCTGGTCGAACTCCGCCTGGGTCCGATAGAGCCCGTCCACGCTCCACCCCTGGCTGACGTAGAGGATCGCGATCCCCACGGGCCACCACAGGTACATCCAGCGGTCCCTGTGGAGGAACGCCCGCAGGAGCTCCAGCGTCCCGGTCACTAGCGCAGGTCCTCCCTCGCCGGGTCCGTGGGGTCGGCCGTCACGTGGTCGCCGTAGTGGCGCAGGAACAGGTCCTCGAGGGTCGGCGGCTGGCTCTCCAGCGAGCGCACCCCGCCGGTCTGCAGCAGGTCCAGGACGGCGTCGAGCTCGGTGGTGTCGACCTCGAGATGGACCCGGTGGTTGTCGATGTCCACGTCGTGCACGCCCGGCAGGTCGGGCAGACCGGCGGGGACGGTGGCGAGATCGGCGGTGATCGACGTACGGGTCAGGTGCCGGAGCTCGGCCAACGTACCGGACTCCACGCAGCGACCCGCCCGGATGATGCTCACCCGGTCGCACAGGTGCTCGACCTCCGCGAGGATGTGGCTCGACAGCAGCACCGAGTGGCCCTCGCTTCGGAAGTCGTCGATGCAGTCGCGGAACACGGCCTCCATCAACGGGTCCAGCCCGGAGGTCGGCTCGTCGAGCAGCAGCAGCTCCACGTCGGAGGCGAGGGCGGCGACCAGGGCGACCTTCTGCCGGTTGCCCTTGGAGTAGCTGCGGCCCTTCTTCGTCGGGTCGAGGTCGAAGCGCTCGAGCAGGTCGGCCCGGCGCCGCTCGTCGAGCCCGCCGCGGAGCCGCCCGAGCAGGTCGATCACCTCCCCGCCGGTCAGGTTCGGCCACAGGTTGACGTCACCGGGCACGTAGGCGAGCCGGGCGTGAAGCTCGGCGGTCTGACGCCACGGGTCGCCGCCGAGCAGCCGGGCCTCGCCCCCGTCCTTGCGCAGCAGGCCGAGCAGCACCCGGATGGTCGTGGACTTCCCGGCGCCGTTCGGTCCGAGGAAGCCGTGCACCTCGCCGCGCTCGACCGTGAGGTCGAGGCCGTCGAGCGCCCGCAGGCTCCCGAACTCCTTCACCAGGCCGCGGATCTCGATCACGCTCTCGGTCACGCCGCCGACGGTACACCCGTTTCAGTTTATTCTGAATCTAGTAACATCAGGACATGGCGAGTGACCACCAGCGGGACCGGTTCGTGGAGCGGATGGGCGGCGCGCTGGCCTCGGCCGGGCTCGCGCGCCTCCCTTCACGGATGTTCGCCGCGCTGCTCATCGACGAGGACGGCCGGATGACGGCGGCCGAGCTGGCCGCGGTCCTCGGGGTCTCCCCGGCCTCGGTCTCCGGCGCGGTGCGCTACCTCGACGGTGTGGGCATGATCCGTCGGGAGCGGGACCGCGGCTCTCGGCGTGACATCTTCGTGGTCGACGACGACGCCTGGCACGACACCCTGATGCGCGCCGACCAGATCTACGCTCCCATGCGGGCCGCCCTGCGACGGGCACTGGAGGAGCTCGCGCCCGAGGATCCGGCCCACCGGCGGCTGCGGCTCTCGGACGAGTTCCTCAGCTTCATCCTCGACGAGCTCGCCGCGATGAACGAGCGGTGGGCGGCCCGGGTCAAGGAGCTGGGTCTCTGAGCGGTCCCGGTCAGGCGTTGACGACGTCGACGCCCACGGCGCACGCCTCCCGAACCGCCTCCTCGAGCACCGACCGGCGCGGGTCCGGTACGGCGAGCCACGGCCCGGTCACCTCCAGGCCGCGCAGGCGTGGGTCGGCGAGCACCTCCTCGACGGCGGTGTGGTCCCCGCCCGTGGCGAGCGGTCCGCGCAGACCCGCGAGGATCCGGGCGGCATGGTCGGCCGCGGCCTCGTAGGCCTGCCGCGCCTGGTTGTCGCGGCGGCGGGCGAACCGCTGCTGGCTCTGGCCGCCGGCCTTGGTGCGGCCCTGCACGTGGCGCTGCCCGACCTTGCTGTCGGTCATCCGGAGCCCAGCCAGGCGGGCGACGGCGAAGCCGCCCTTGCGGACCAGCAGCACGCCCCAGTCGCCGGGGACCGAGACGCTGCCCGCGAACACGGCCGGGTCGGCGGGGCCGCCGTACGCCGTGGCGAACGGCAGCCGCGCGTCGAACGTGGAGCCGTCCTCGGCCGCACCGCACAGCGCGCCGTCATCGACGCTCAACAGCGTCGTGCCGTGCCGGGTCGTGAAGTTCGCGACCCAACGCTCGAGGCGCTCAGCGGGCACCCGGACCGTGTTCACCGGAGCAAGCCTAGTGACGCGGCGCCCGACCACTTCGGGTCGTGAGGCAGAGCTTCGCTCTGCCTCACGCCTCAGACGTTGAAGCCGAGGGCGCGCAGCTGCTCGCGGCCGTCGGGGGTGATCTTGTCGGGACCCCACGGCGGCATCCACACCCAGTTGATCGCGACGTCGTTGACGAGGCCCTCCAGGGCACCCACCGTCTGGTCGGTGATGACGTCGGTGAGCGGGCAGGCCGCCGAGGTGAGCGTCATGTCCAGGACGACGTTGGTGGTCTCGTCCACGTGCACGCCGTAGACCAGGCCCAGGTCGACGACGTTGATGCCCAGCTCGGGGTCGATCACGTCCTTCATGGCCTCGGTGACGTCATCCACGGAGACGGTGGAGGTGGCGACCCCTCCGGTCGCCTCCGGGACCTCGGGCAGGTCAGAGTGGTCAGACATGGGAATCCTCCTGGGCTCGGGCGAGGGCGTCCTGGTAAGCCATCCACGACAGTAGTGCGCACTTGATGCGGGCCGTGAGCTTGGCCGCTCCGGCGAAGGCGATCGCGTCCTCGAGGACGTCCTCGTCGGGCTCGACCCGGCCCTTCCCCCGCATCATCTCGAGGAAGGCGTCGAAGATCGGTCGGATCTCGGCCGTCGTCTTGCCGATCAGCAGGTCGGACATCACCGACGCCGACGCGGACGAGATCGAGCAGCCCTGGTTGTCGTAGGAGATGTCGCGCACGACGTCGCCGTCGAGGTGCAACCGGAGGGTGACCTCGTCGCCGCACGTCGGGTTGACGTGGTGGACCTCGGCCTCGAACGGCTCGCGCAGGCCGGAGTTCAGCCGACGCTTCGCGTGGTCGAGGATGATGTCCTGGTACAGGGAGTCGAGATCTTGGCTCATCACTCAACCCAACTTGAAGTACGAGCGGGTGTATTCCAGGGCCTCGACGAGCGCGTCGATCTCCGCCGGCGTCGTGTAGAGGTACGACGACATCCGGGTGGAGCTCTGCACGCCGAAGCGGGCGTGCGCGGGCTTCGCGCAGTGGTGGCCGGCCCGGACCGCGACCCCGCGCGAGTCGAGCACCTGCGCGACGTCGTGCGGGTGCACCCCGTCGATCTCGAAGGCGATCGCTCCGCCGCGGTCCTTCGCGGAGAGCGGACCGAGGACTCGCAGGCCGGGCACGGTGGCGAGCCCGTCGAGCGCGTACGCCGTGATCGCCTGCTCGTGCCGGTGGATCGCGTCCAGGCCGATCATCGAGAGGTAGTCGACCGCTGCGCCGAGGCCCACGGCCTCGACGATGGGCGGCGTACCGGCCTCGAACTTGTGCGGGATCGGGGCGTACGTCGAGCGCTCCATCCGCACCGTCTCGATCATCTCGCCGCCACCGAGGAAGGGCGGTAGCTGGTCGAGCACCTCGCGGCGGCCCCAGAGCACGCCGATGCCGGTCGGCCCGACGACCTTGTGGCCGGTGAACGCCAGCAGGTCGGCACCCGACGCGACCACGTCCACGGGCAGCTGAGGAGCGGCCTGGGAGGCGTCGACCACCACGAGCGCGCCGACCTCGTGGGCCCGCCGAGCGATCTCGGCGACCGGGTTGATCGTGCCGAGCATGTTCGAGACCCAGGTGAGGGCGACCACCTTGGTCCGCTCGGTGATCAGCGAGTCGATGTTCGAGAGGTCGAGCCGGCCGTCGTCGGTGAGACCGAACCAGCGCAGGGTCGCGCCCGTGCGCTCGGTCAGCAGCTGCCACGGCACGATGTTGGAGTGGTGCTCCATCTCGGTGATGACGACCTCGTCGCCCGCGCCGAGAGCCCCGACTCCGTTCACCCGGTCGCCCCGCGCCCAGGACAGGGTGTTGGCCACCAGGTTGAGCGCCTCGGAGGCGTTCTTGGTGAAGATCACCTCGTCCCGGCTCGGCGCGTTGATGAACGCCGCGACCTTGTCCCGCGCCGCCTCGAACGCCTCCGACGACTCCGCGCCGAGCTGGTGCATGGCCCGGGCGACGTTCGCGTTGTGCCGTTCGAGGTGGTCGACCATGGTGTCGATCACGACCTGCGGCTTCTGCGAGGTGTTGGCGCTGTCGAGGTAGACCAGCGGCAGACCACCCGCGAGGGTCCGATCCAGGATCGGGAAGTCCGCGCGGATCACCTCCAGCTCGGGGAGCAGGCCGGCCAGCTGGGTCGTCGTCATCTCAGACCGCCGCCCCAGCGACGTACTTCTCGTAGCCGTGGGCTTCAAGGTGCTCGGCGAGCTCGGGGCCGCCGGACTCCGCGACCTTGCCGTCCACGAAGACGTGGACCTGGTCGGGGGTGATGTAGCGCAGGATCCGCGTGTAGTGGGTGATCAGCAAGACGCCCTTGCCCTCCTGGGCGCGGAACCGGTTCACGCCCTCGGAGACGACCTTCAGCGCGTCGATGTCCAGGCCGGAGTCGGTCTCGTCGAGGATCGCGACCTGCGGGTTCAGCAGCTCGAGCTGGGCGATCTCGTGGCGCTTCTTCTCGCCGCCGGAGAACCCCTCGTTGACCGACCGGGTGCCGAACGACGGGTCCAGGTTCAGGTTCGCCAGGGCGCTGTTCACGTCCTTGACCCAGGTGCGCAGCTTCGGCGCCTCGCCGTCCAGCGCCGTCTTGGCCGTACGCAGGAAGTTCGAGACCGAGACGCCGGGCACCTCGACGGGGTACTGCATCGCCAGGAAGAGCCCCGCGCGGGCTCGCTCGTCGACGGTCATCGCGAGCAGGTCCTCGCCGTCGAGGGTGACGCTGCCGCCGGTGATGGTGTACTTCGGGTGGCCGGCGATCGAGTAGGCCAGCGTGGACTTGCCCGACCCGTTGGGCCCCATGATCGCGTGCGTCTCGCCGGCCTTGATGGTCAGCGTGACGCCCTTGAGGATCTCCTTGGGACCGTCCTCGGTGTGGACCGAGACCTGAAGGTCCTTGATCTCGAGCGTGCTCATGTAGGGGTGACTCCGTTCAGGGTGGTGGTGGTGTCGACGTAGATGTCGTGGGTGCCGTCGGGCAGCGCCCGGACCTCCACGGGGAAGGTCGAGACGGGCTCGGTGGCGGGGAGGCTGGTGGGCTTGCCGGTGCGCAGGTCGAAGCGGGAGCCGTGCAGCCAGCACTCGACGGTGCAGTCGCTGACCTCGCCCTCGCTGAGCGGGACGGCCTGGTGGGAGCAGAGGTCCTGGACCGCGAAGAACTCGTCCTCGTGGCGCGCCACCGCGACGGCGTACGCACCGATCGTGACCGCGAGGGCCTCGTCGGTCGGCACCTCGTCGGCGGCGCAGGCACGCTCGAAGCTCACGACGCCTCCTCGGCCGGGCCGTCGGCGCCGGCGTGCAGGACGTTCTTCGTGAGCTCGACCTCGACCGTGGCGAGCAGCCGCTCCTCGACCGACGGGATCCCGACCTTGCGGATCAGGTCGTTGAAGAAGCCGTGCACGACCAGGCGCTGGGCCTCCTTCTCGGACACGCCCCGCGAGCGCAGGTAGAACAGCTGCTCGTCGTCGAAGCGGGCGGTCGCCGAGGCGTGTCCGGCCCCGTCGATCTCACCGGTCTCGATCTCGAGGTTGGGCACCGAGTCGGCCTGGCAGCCGTCGGTGAGCACCAGGTTGCGGTTCTCCTCGTAGGTCTCGATCCCCTCCGCGACCTTGCGGATCAGCACGTTGCCGATCCAGACCGTGTGCGCCCCCTGACCCTGGAGCGCGCCCTTGTACAGCACGTGGCTCTTGGTCTTGGGGGCCGTGTGGTCGGCGAACAGGCGGTGCTCGAGGTGCTGACCCTCGTCGGCGAAGTAGAGCCCGAGCAGCTCGGCCTCGCCGCCGGGCCCGGCGTACTCGACGTTGGCGTGCATCCGGACCAGGTCGCCGCCGAAGGAGATCGAGGTGTGCTTGACGCTCGCGTCGCGGCCGACCCGGATGGCGTCGCGGCCCAGGTGCACCGCGTCGTCGTCCCAGTCCTGCAGGGTGAGCACGTTGACCCGCGCGCCGTCGCCCACGAGGACCGTGGTGATCGCCGCGTAGCGCGCGGAGCCGGTGTGGTTGACCACGATCGTCACGTCGGCGTTGGCGCCGACCCGGACCAGCAGCCGACCCCAGACCAGGTCCTCGACGGACTCGCCGTGCAGGTGCAGCACGACCGGATCGGTGATCGCCGCCTCGGCGGGCACCTCCAGCAGCATTGCCCGGCCGGCATTGGCGGCGGCCAGGGCCGACGGGCGGTCGTTGGGGGCGAGCTCCCCGAGCGCCAGGACCTCCTCCGCCGCCACCTCGCGCAGGGTGACCCCGTCGGGCACCGTGGTCTCCCAGGTCAGGTGCGCCTCGGACGCCGCGCCGTCGAGGATCCCGCGCAGCCGCTTGAGCGGCGTGAACCGCCAGATCTCCTCGCGACCGCTCGGGACCGGGTGGTCCTCGAGGTCGTAGGACGCGGGCGGGTTCAGGTGGCTCTCCACCCGATCCACCTCGAGAGCAGCGGACAGACTCTCGATAGCGGTCTCAGTAACTGTCACGTGACTACGTCTACTTTCTCTACTACGTGCGGAAGGCTGGGGACTGACTCCCCCCGCGGAACAGGATCGGGGGCCGGCGCGGCGGCGAAGCCGACGCGTCAGCCCACGGCTCCTTCCATCTGGAGCTCGATCAGCCGGTTGAGCTCCAGGGCGTACTCCATCGGCAGCTCCTTGGCGATCGGCTCGACGAAGCCGCGCACGATCATCGCCATCGCCTCGTCCTGCTCCATGCCGCGCGACATCAGGTAGAAGAGCTGGTCGTCGGAGACCTTCGAGACACTCGCTTCGTGGCCCATGGAGACGTCGTCCTCGCGGATGTCGACGTAGGGGTAGGTGTCGGAGCGGCTGATCTGGTCGACCAGGAGCGCGTCGCAGAGCACGTTCGACTTCGAGCCGTGGGCGCCCTCGTTGACCTGGATCAGGCCGCGGTACGACGTACGCCCACCGCCCCGCGCGACCGACTTGGACAGGATGGAGGACGAGGTGTGCGGCGCCGCGTGCACCATCTTGGCGCCCGCGTCCTGGTGCTGGCCCTCGCCGGCGAACGCGATGGACAGGGTCTCGCCCTTGGCGTGCTCGCCCATCAGGTAGACGGCGGGGTACTTCATGGTCACCTTGGAGCCGATGTTGCCGTCGACCCACTCCATGGTGGCGCCGGCCTCGCAGGTGGCCCGCTTGGTGACCAGGTTGTAGACGTTGTTCGACCAGTTCTGGATGGTCGTGTAGCGGCACCGGCCGCCCTTCTTGATGATGATCTCGACCACCGCGGAGTGCAGCGAGTCCGAGCTGTAGACCGGCGCCGTGCAACCCTCGACGTAGTGCACGTACGCGCCCTCGTCGACGATGATCAGGGTCCGCTCGAACTGGCCCATGTTCTCGGTGTTGATCCGGAAGTAGGCCTGCAGCGGGATCTCCACGTGCACGCCCGGCGGCACGTAGACGAACGAGCCGCCCGACCACACCGAGGTGTTCAGCGCGGCGAACTTGTTGTCGCCGACCGGGATGATCGTCCCGAAGTACTCCCTGAACAGGTCCTCGTGCTCGCGCAGTGCGGTGTCGGTGTCGACGAAGATCACGCCCTGCTCCTCCAGGTCCCCACGGATCTGGTGGTACACGACCTCGGACTCGTACTGCGCGGCGACACCGGCGACCAGGGCCTGCTTCTCCGCCTCCGGGATGCCGAGCCGGTCGTAGGTGTTCTTGATGTCCTCCGGCAGGTCCTCCCACGAGGTCGCCTGCTTCTCCGTGGAGCGCACGAAGTACTTGATGTTGTCGAAGTCGATGTCGGAGAGGTCGGAGCCCCACGACGGCATCGGCTTGCGGTCGAAGAGCTTCAGGCCCTTCAGCCGGAGGTCGAGCATCCACTGCGGCTCGCCCTTCTTGGCCGAGATGTCGCGCACGACGGCGTCGTTGAGGCCGCGCTGCGCGGTGGCGCCGGCGGCGTCCGAGTCGGCCCAGCCGAACTCGTAGCGACCGATGCCCTTGAGCTCCGGGTTGAGTTCTTCGATGGAGGTCATCTGCTGACGTGCTCCTTCTTCTCGGTGGTCATGGGCTTCTCGGCGGATGCGGGAAGATCGGGGATGGAGGTGGTGCAGACCCCGTCGCCGTGGGCGATCGTGGCCAGGCGTTGGACGTGCCGGCCGAGGACCCTGCTGATCGCCTCGGTCTCGGCCTCGCACAGCTGGGGGAACTCGTGGGCGACGTGGGAGACCGGGCAGTGCTGCTGGCACAGCTGCTCCCCCACGGGCACGTCGCGCACGGCGGCGGCGTACCCCTCCTCGGTGAACACCCGGGCCAGGATCTCGGCCGGGGCCAGCTCGGGCCGGTCGGCACGGAGGTGCTCGAAGCGCTCGGAGATGAAGGAGGCCCGGCGGACCGCGAACTCGCGGACCGCGTCGGTGCCGCCCGTCTCGGAGAGGAAGCGCAGCGCCTGCACGGCGAGGTCGTCGTACTGCTGGTCGAAGCCGTCCCGGCCGGACTCGGTCAGGGCGAAGACCTTCGCCGGTCGACCCCGGCCACGGCCGGTCAGGCTCCGCGGTTCCCGGGCCTCGACCGCGCCCTCCTCGAGGAGCTGGTCGAGGTGGCGCCGCACGGCGGCGGGCGTCAGGTCGAGCCGCTCGGCGAGCGCCGCGGCGGTGGACGGTCCGTTGTCGAGGATCGACCGCGCCACGCGCTGGCGGGTGGGCTGGTCGTGCCCGGCCGACGCCGCGTCAGGAGGGACCTCGTGGAATTCCACAACGCCAGTGTGCCGTTATTGACCGGGACGCTTCAAGTAAGGTGAGCCTAACCCTGTTTTGCCATCCGCCTCCCGTGGGTGACACTGGAGATCCACGCCGCAACGACGCCGCGACCACGCCGACCCGAAGGTCTCCTGCCTCCCGCATGATCGCCCGTCTTCGCGCCGTTCTCGGCTCCCGCACCGTGCTGGCTCTCGGGGTGCTCGTCAGCATCCTCGTCCCCGTGCTCACGCTCCCCCGGCTCCCGGAGGTCTCGCTCTGGCCGGTGCTCGCCGGGCTGCTCCCGTGGGTGGTCGGCAAGTACCTGCTCTGCCCGCTCCGCTGGCGGGCGCTCACGGACGCCGACCTGTCGCGCCGCTGGCACCTGCGTGCCTACGCCGAGTCCGAGCTCCTCGGGTTGCTCACCCCCGGCCACGTCGGCGCCGACCTGTGGCGGCTCAAGCGGCTCACCGGCACCGGGCTCGGTCGCGGCGACGCGGTCCTGAGCGTGGGCACCGACCGCCTGGTCGGCGCCCTGGGACTCGCCGCGTTCGTCGCGTGCGCCGGTACGGCGCTGCCGCTGGACCTGATCCTGCCGGTGGCGTTCCTGTCCCTGGCCGCCGTCGTAGCCGTCCTGGTGCTGCGCCGGGTCCGGCCCGACCTGCTCCCCAGCCGCCCGCTGCCCCCGTGGCGCACCCTGCTCCACGGGCTGGTGCTCTCCGCGGGCTACCAGCTCTCGATCGCCGCGCTGCTCCTCGGCGCGGTGGCCGCCACCGGGAACACCGTGTCCCCGCTCGCCGTGCTGGGCGCGTTCGGGGCCAGCCAGCTGGCCGGAGCGGTCCCCGGCCCCAACGGCGCGAGTCCGCGCGACGGCGCGCTCGTGGTCGCGCTCGTCGCCGCCGGCGTACCCCTCGCGGCGGCCGCCGCCGCGGTGACCCTCAAGGCCTCGGTCGCCTGGTTGCCCGCACTGGCGCTCGGCGGCACCAGCCTCCTCGCCGGTCGCCGGACGGCGACCGTGGCGGCCTGACCCGGCCCCGGTCCGAGCCAACTCGGGACCTTCGCCCCACGACGCGGGGGCGCCGGCACGGCAGCATCGATCGTGGGCCACCCCGACGCCGACACCCGAGCGCAGGCAGGAGGCCAGGGGAATGTTCATGCCGCACCCCAGCGTGCTCCGGCGCCGCAGGGTGCGCTGGGTCCTCGGCCAGGTCGCGATCGTGCTGCTCGGGCTCTTCTGCTACTTCCAGGTGCGCGGCCTGACTGCGACCGAGCCGTCGACGGCCGAGGCCCATGCCCGTGACATCGTGCGGGTCGAGGAGCGGCTCGGGATCGACGTCGAGGGGGCGATCCAAGCCCCGGTCACCCTGTCCCCCGTGCTGGAGACGGCGGCGAACTGGGTCTACATCTGGGGGCACTGGCCGGTGATCGTGCTGACCATGGCGTGGCTGGTGTGGCACCACCGTCCGGCGTTCCTGCGCCTGCGCGACGGGATGCTGGTCTCCGGGGGGCTCGGGCTGATCGTCTATGTCACCTACCCGGTGGCCCCGCCGCGGCTGGTCGACCCGGACCTGGTCGACACCGTCACCGAGAGCTCCCACGCCTACCGGGTGCTGCAGCCGCCGAACTTCGTCAACCAGTACGCCGCGATGCCGAGCCTGCACGCGGGCTGGGACCTGCTCGTCGGCCTCGCGATCGCCACGGCCGCGACCACGCTCGCCCTGCGGTGGGTGGGGTTCGTGCTCCCGGCGCTGATGGCGCTCTCGGTCGTGGCCACCGCCAACCACTACGTCCTCGACGTCGTGGCCGGCCTCGGACTCGCCCTCATCGGTCATCTCGCGGCGATCCTTCTCGCGCGCCGACGCGAACGACCGGCGCGCGTCGAGAACCGGCAGCCGGTCGGATGAGCCCGCTCGCGATCGCCCACCGGGCCGGCAACTCCCTCGCCGGCCTGCACGAGGCGAACCTGCTCGGCGCCGACGTGATCGAGTGCGACGTGCACGCCCACCGGGGGCGTCTCGAGGTGCGGCACCTCAAGACGGCCGGACCGCTGCCCTTCCTGTGGGACCGATGGGAGCTCGCCTCCGCCGCGGCCCCTCGTCTCGGGCTCGCCGAGCTCCTCGACGCCGACCGGCGCGGGACGACGTTCATGCTCGACCTGAAGGGACGCTCGGTGTCGACCGGCCTGGCAGTGGCCGGGCTGCTGCACGAGCGCGCGCACCAACACCCCGTGCTCGCCTGCGGACGGTTCTGGCCGGCGGTGGAGGCCGTCGCCCGGCTGCCCTACGTCCGTCCCGTCCTCTCCGCGCGCAACCGCGCCGAGCGCGCCGCGCTGCTCCGCTGGATCGACCGGGCTGACCGGTCCGACCGGCCGGCGCCGTACGGCGTCTCGCTGCACCGCTCGCTGCTGGACGCGAACCTGGTCGGCCGGCTGCGGGGCGCCGTCGAGGTCGTGATGACCTGGCCGATCGACGACCTCGAGTGGCTCGACCGCGTCGTGGGGCTCGGCGCGAACGGCGTGATCACCAACGAGCCGGAGATCCTGCGTGAAGTGCGCCGACGCAGGGCCTGACCCGTCAGAGCGGCCACCACTCGCTCTCCCTAGACTGGTGCGGTGCCCGCGCCCGACCCCACCGTTCCCGCGGTCTCGGTCGACGGCCTGGAGATGCGCTACGGCGACAAGGTGGCCGTCGACGCGCTCTCGCTGAACGTGGAGCGGCACACCATCACCGCCGTCCTCGGCCCGAACGGGGCAGGGAAGACCACGACGCTCGAGACCTGCGAGGGCTACCGCCGCCCGCAGGCCGGCACAGTGCGGGTGCTCGGTCTGGACCCGATCCGCGACCGGGCCGAGCTGCTGCCCCGGATCGGCGTGATGCTCCAGGGCGGCGGTGCCTGGAGCGGCGTGCGGGCCCGGGAGATGCTCGACCACGTCGCGAAGCTGCACGCCCACCCGCTGGACACCGAGATGCTCTCCGAACGCCTCGGCCTGGCCGACTGCGGGCGCACGCCCTACCGCCGGCTCTCCGGCGGGCAGCAGCAGCGCCTCGGCCTCGCGATGGCGCTGGTCGGCCGGCCTGAGGTCGTGTTCGTCGACGAGCCCACCGCGGGCATGGACCCCCAGGCACGGCGCACCACCTGGGAGCTGCTCGAGGAGCTGCGCGGCGACGGCGTGACCGTGGTGCTCACCACCCACTACATGGACGAGGCCGAGCGGCTCGCGGACCGGATCCACATCATCGACCACGGCCGGCTGATCGCCTCCGGGACGCCGCTCGAGCTGACCCGCGGCGGCACCCACGCCACGATCCGGCTGGTGGTGACCAGGCCGTTCCCCCCGGGCTCGCCGGACTCGCTGGCGCACACCCTCGGCGAGCACACCGAGGTCACCCAGCTCGACGCTCTCAGCCTGATGGTGACGGGCCCGGCCGACGCCTCCACGCTCGCCAAGGTCTCGCGCTGGTGCGAGGAGAACAACGTGCTCCCCGAGTCCCTCACGCTGGGACAGCGCAACCTCGAGGACGTCTTCCTCCAGCTCACCGGACGGGGGCTGGCGCCATGAGCCCGGCGACCCGACGACCGACCGGACGACCGAGTGGCACCTTCGCACCTCGGCCCGGCGCGGCCCCCCTGCACCGCCAGGTGCTCGCCCAGGCGGCGATGGAGTCCCGGCTGATGCTCCGCAACGGGGAGCAGCTGCTGCTGGCCGTCGTGATCCCCGTCATCGTGCTCATCGGGGGCGTCGCCGGCGCGGAGCGGGTCGGCATGGACCTCTCGCACGCGCCCGTGGACGTCTTCGCGCCGGGCGTCCTGGCGCTCGCCGTGATGTCCACCGCGTTCACGTCGCTGGCCATCGCGACCGGATTCGAGCGCCGGTACGGCGTCATCAAGCGCCTCGGCTCCTCCCCGCTCCCCCGGTCGGGCCTGCTGGCGGGGAAGATCGGCGGCCTGCTCCTCATCGAGGCGCTCCAGGTGCTGGTGATCTCGCTGGTGGCGCTCGCGCTCGACTGGGACCCCGAGCCGGGCGTGCTGGGCGCGCTCCTCGCCGTGGTCCTCGGCACCGCGGCGTTCGCCTCGCTCGGCCTGTTCCTCTCCGGAGTGCTGCGCGCCGAGGCGACCCTCGCGGCCGCCAACCTCGTCTATCTCCTGCTGATGGCCGGTGGCGCGGTCGTGCTGCCCGTCTCGGCGTACGGCTCCTTCGGCGAGGTGGTCCGCTGGCTGCCCTCCGGCGCCCTCGGCGGCGCGATGCGGGAGGCGCTCATCGACGGGGCGACGGCCTGGACCGACCTGGCCGTGCTGCTCGCGTGGGCGGTGCTCGGCACCGCCCTCACCGCCCGGACCTTCAAGTGGGAGTGATGGATCGACTGACCTTCCGGCTGCGCCACCTCCACGACTGGCTGCGCGGCTGGGGCTGGGCCTCGCTGGTTGCCAACGGCGTCCTCGTCGTCACCGGGGGCGTGGTCCGCCTGACGGGCTCCGGCCTCGGCTGCCCGACCTGGCCGCGCTGCACCGAGGAGTCGTTCACGCCGCACGGCGCCTACGACGTGCACTCGGCGATCGAGTTCGGCAACCGGCTGCTGACCTACGTGCTCACCGCGGTCGCGATCGGCACCTTCCTCGCGGCCTGGCAGTCCGGTCGGCGGGAGCTGCGCGTGCTCGCCCTGGTCATGGGCCTGGGCATCCCGGCGCAGGCCGTGATCGGCGGCATCACCGTCCTCACCGACCTCAACCCGTGGATCGTGTCGCTGCACCTGCTCCTGTCCCTGGCGATCATGGGCCTCGCGGTGCTCTTCCTGCACCGGATCGGCCAGCCCGCGCCCGCCGTACCGCCGCGGGGCGGGCTGGTGGGGCTCGCCTGGGCGACCTTCGCCGCCGCCTGGGCCGTGCTCTACGTCGGCACCATCGTCACCGGCTCCGGCCCGCACGCGGGCGATGCGGACTCGGCGCGCAACGGGCTCTCCCCGCTCCAGATGAGCCAGCTGCACGCCGACGGGGTGTTCTTGTTCGTGGGGCTCACCGTGGGGCTGCTGTTCGCCGTGGTCGCGGCCGGCGCGCCCGCCTCGACCCGGCAGGCCGTGGTGGTGCTGCTGGTCGTCGAGGTCGCCCAGGGGGCGATCGGCTTCGTGCAGTACTTCACCGACCTCCCGGTCGTCCTGGTCGGCTTCCACATGCTCGGTGCGGCCTGCACCTCCGCCGCCGTCACCTGGGCCCTGATCCGGGTGCGCGAGCCTGCGGGTCTCCCCGGCTCTCCTGTCCCACCTGTGGCGTCGTAGCGCCTGGGTCGGACGGTCCGGGTCGGGCGTTGCCTGGCGTGCGGGTGGTCGCGATCGACTCCCGGCCGGGGTCTCCCCGGCGGACCGGGGAGACCCGCACGACTCGCGATGCCGCTGCGGCGGGTCGTGCGGGTCTCGATCGACAGGGTGTGCTGCGAGGCCCCGCCTCGGTCGACCGCGCCCGGCCCGCACCCCCGTGGGCAGGCCGGCCGCCGTCACCCCTCAGACGCCGGAGCGCCCCCGGAGGTTGCAGGCGGGGCGCGACTTTCTCGGACGAGTTGCTCCGGAGCCCGGCGTTATCGTCCCGGCGCCAAGCGATGGCGCCAGGCCCCCGGGGCTCCTCAGCCGGCCAGCAGCGGGTCGAGCGCGACCGCGACGAACAGCAGCGAGAGGTACAGGTTCGAGGAGTGGAACAGCCGCATCGGCTGGATCACCGAGAGGCTCTCGGTGTCCCGGGAGCGGGCCCACATCCGGTGTGCCTCGAGCAGGAAGACGGCACCGAGGACGCCGGCGGCGATGGGGTAGAAGATCCCGGTGCCGGCGACCGGCCACAGCAGCAGCGAGGTCGCGACCATCACCCAGCTGTAGATGACCACCTGGCGCCCGACCTCGCGCGCCGGCGCGACCACGGGGAGCATCGGGACGTCGACGTTCGCGTAGTCCTCGCGGTAGCGCAGCGCCAGCGCCCAGGTGTGCGGCGGGGTCCAGAAGAAGACCACGGCGAACAGCACGACCGGCACCCAGGACAGCGACCCGGTGACCGCCGTCCAGCCGATCAGGGCGGGGAAGCACCCGGCCAGGCCGCCCCAGACGATGTTCTGGGTGGTCCGGCGCTTGAGCAGCATCGTGTACACGAGCACGTAGAACGCGTTCGCGGCCACCGACAGCGCCGCCGAGAGCGGGTTCACCCAGACGTACAGGATCACCGTCGACAGGATCCCGAGCACGAACCCGAACACCAGGGCCGCGGCCGGCGACACGATGTGCCGCGGCAGGGCCCGGCGGCGGGTCCGCCGCATCTGCTCGTCGATGTCCCGGTCGTAGACGCAGTTGAACACCGACGCCGACCCGGCCGAGAACGCGCCGCCGACGACGGTCGCCACCACCAGCCAGAGCTCGGGGATGCCGCGGTCGGCGAAGAACATCACGGGGACAGTGGTGAGCAGCAGGAGCTCGATCACCCGCGGCTTGGTGAGCCCGACGTACGCCGCCAGGACGTCCTTGACGCTCGCCCGTTCGGCCACGGACTGCTGGGCAGCAGAGGCCGACTGGCCGACGTACGTCACAGGGGATCCTCGGGCGGGGACAGGGGTACCAGCAGGTAGCAGGACTGCCGCGAGTCTATCCGAGGACCCTGCGGAACGATCCGCGCGCCCGCCTGCACCGGCCGTCGCTCGCGAGCGCCCGTCCCTGTCCGGCCGGGTCCCCGGGGTGAGTAGGCTCGGGTGTGGCCGATGACCTCGAAAGGAATCCTGTGACCGACACCGCTGCGCTCGACTGGACCGACCTCGACCAGAAGGCGGTGGACACGGCCCGAGTGCTCGCGATGGACGCGGTGCAGAAGGTCGGCAACGGCCACCCGGGCACGGCGATGAGCCTGGCCCCCGCGGCGTACCTGCTGTTCCAGAAGGTGATGCGCCACGACCCGTCCGACCCGCGCTGGATCGCGCGGGACCGGTTCGTCCTCTCGGCGGGTCACTCCTCGCTCACCCTGTACATCCAGCTCTTCCTCGGCGGCTTCGGGCTCGAGCTCGACGACCTCAAGGCGCTGCGCACCTGGGGCAGCAAGACCCCCGGGCACCCGGAGTACCGCCACACCGCGGGGGTCGAGACGACCACGGGCCCGCTCGGTCAGGGCGTCGGCAACGCGGTCGGGATGGCGATGGCCGCGCGGCGGCTGCGTGGGCTGCTCGACCCGGGCGCGAAGACCGGGCCCTCGGTGTTCGACCACCGGGTCTACGCGATCTGCAGTGACGGAGACATCGAGGAGGGCGTGAGCGGCGAGGCCTCCTCGATCGCCGGCACCCAGCAGCTCGGCAACCTCACGCTGATCTACGACGCCAACAAGATCTCCATCGAGGACGACACCAACATCGCCCTCAGCGAGGACGTGGCCGCGCGCTACGAGGCGTACGGCTGGCACGTCCAGGTCGTCGACTGGACCAACGGCGGCACCGAGTACCGCGAGGACGTGCACGCGCTGTACGACGCGCTCCGCGCCGCCGAGGCGGTCACCGACCGGCCCAGCTTCATCGAGCTGAAGACGATCATCGCCTGGCCCGCGCCGAACGCGCAGGGCACCGGCAAGTCCCACGGATCCGCCCTCGGGGCCGACGAGGTCGCCGCCACCAAGGAGGTCCTCGGCTTCGACCCGGCGCAGACCTTCGAGGTCCCGGAGGGCGTCCTCGAGCACACCCGGCGACTCGGGGAGCGCGGTGCGGCCGCGGGCAAGGCCTGGGACGAGGACTTCGCCGCGTGGCGGGCCAAGAACCCGGACGCCTTCGACGTGCTGATGCGGCTGCGCGGCCACGAGCTACCCGAGGGCTGGGCCGACGACCTGCCGGTCTTCGACGCCGACCCGAAGGGGGTCGCGACGCGCAAGGCCTCCGGCCAGGTGATCAACGCGATCGCGAAGCGCGTCCCGGAGCTCTGGGGCGGCTCCGCCGACCTCGCCGAGTCCAACAACACCACGATCGAGGACGTCCCGTCGTTCCTGCCGGTCGACCGGTCCTCGAAGATGTGGGCGGGCGACCCGTACGCGGGCCGGGTGCTGCACTTCGGCATCCGTGAGCACGCGATGGGTTCGATCATGAACGGCATCGCCCTGCACAGTGGCACCCGCGTCTTCGGCGGCACCTTCCTCACGTTCTCCGACTACATGCGGCCCGCGGTCCGGCTCGCGTCGCTGATGGGGCTCCCGGTCACCTACGTGTGGACCCACGACTCCATCGGTCTCGGCGAGGACGGGCCGACGCACCAGCCGATCGAGCACCTCGCCGCGCTGCGCGCCATCCCCGGCCTCGACGTCATCCGGCCTGCGGACGCCAACGAGGTGGCCGCCTGCTGGAAGGCGGTCATGGAGCACACGGACCGGCCCTCCGCCCTGGCCCTCACCCGCCAGAACGTGCCGGTGTTCCCGCGGGAGCAGGACGGCTTCGCCGGCACCGCCGACGTGCACCGGGGCGGCTACATCCTGATCGACGCCCCCGAGATCGACGGCCAGGGCGGCCAGCCCGACGTCGTACTGATCGGCACCGGTTCGGAGGTCCAGCTGGCCGTCGAGGCCCGAGCCCTGCTCGCCGAGGACGGGATCCGCGCCCGCGTGGTCTCGATGCCGTGCCGCGAGTGGTTCGCCGCCCAGCACGAGTCCTACCGCGAGGCCGTCAT
Source organism: Nocardioides sp. JS614 (assembly GCF_000015265.1). Taxonomy (NCBI): domain Bacteria; kingdom Bacillati; phylum Actinomycetota; class Actinomycetes; order Propionibacteriales; family Nocardioidaceae; genus Nocardioides; species Nocardioides sp. JS614. The sequence continues at coordinate 2,710,180 of NC_008699.1, read as the reverse complement.
CCCGCCGATCGTCAAGGCGCGCGTCTCGGTCGAGGCGGGCATCGCCCAGGGCTGGCACGAGGTCGTCGGCGACCACGGCCGGATCGTCTCGATCGAGACGTACGGCGCCTCGGCCGACTACGCCCGCATCTACCAGGAGTACGGCATCACCGCCCGGGCCGTCGCCGACGCCGCCCGCGACAGCATCCGCGTGAGCAGCAGCTAGTGCCGTAACCGGCTTCACCGCCTACGCGACCACCGACCACCTACATCGGAGGAACCCATGAGCGACCTACTGAAAGCCCTCACCGACGCCGGTGTGTCCATCTGGCTCGACGATCTCTCCCGGGAGCGGATCGAGTCCGGCACGTTGGCCGAGCTGGTGGAGCAGAGATCGGTGGTGGGGGTCACGAGCAACCCGACGATCTTCGCCGCCGCGATCTCCGACGGCGAGCGCTACGACGCGCAGGTCGCCCAGCTGGTGGAGAAGGGCGAGCCGGTCGACCGGATCGTCTTCGAGCTCACGACCGAGGACGTCCGCAACGCGTGCGACATCCTGCGCCCGACGTACGAGGCGGACCACGCCAACGGGCGCGTCTCCATCGAGGTCGAGCCGGACCTGGCGAACGACACCCAGGCCACGATCGCGTCGGCCCGCGCGCTGTGGTCGGCCGTCGACCGACCCAACGCGCTGGTGAAGATCCCGGCGACCGAGGAGGGCCTGGCCGCCATCACCGCCGCGACCGCCGAGGGCATCAGCGTGAACGTGACCCTGATGTTCAGCACCCAGCGCTATCGCGAGGTCATGGACGCCTACCTCACCGGCCTCGAGCACGCTCAGGAAGCGGGCCGCGACCTGTCCCGGATCCACTCCTACGGATCGTTCTTCGTCTCCCGGGTCGACACCGAGGTCGACAAGCGGCTCGAGGCGATCGGTTCGGAGACGGCGCTCGCCCTGCGTGGCAAGGCCGCCGTCGCCAACGCCCTGGTGGCGTACGGCGCGTTCGAGGAGGTGTTCGGCTCCGAGCGCTGGCGTGCCCTGGAGGCGGCCGGCGCCAACCGGCAGCGGCCGCTGTGGGCATCGACGGGAGTCAAGAACCCCGACTACGACGACACGATGTACGTGCGCGACCTCGTGGTCGCCGAGACGGTCAACACGATGCCGGAGAAGACCCTGGACGCGTTCGCGGACCACGGCGAGGTGCTCGGCGACGTGGTGACCGGCCGGGCCGGCGCCGGCGCGGCGATCCTGGAGCGCCTCGGTGAGGTCGGCGTCGACTTCGACGACGTCTTGGCGGTCCTGGAGACCGAGGGCGTGGACAAGTTCAAGAAGTCGTGGTCCGAGCTCACCGAGAAGGTGTCCGCCCAGATGGAGAAGGCCGAGGCCTCGGCATGAGCGATCACCCCGCGCCCGCAGGTGGCTGGCATGTCGCCCGGGGTGATCACCACGAGCTGCACGTCGGCTTCCGCGACGAGTCGGCGTACGTCGCCGCGGTCCGCGGCCTCGTCGACGACAAGGTCGCCAGCCGGCTCGCCGCTCGCGACCACACGCTGTGGGGATCGGCGGCCGAGGACGAGGCCGCCAAGCGACTCGGCTGGGTCGGCCTGTCCCGGTCCTCGCGCGACCTGATCAGCGACATCGCCGAGCTCGAGGTCGAGCTGCGTGAGCAGGAGCTGTTCCGCGTGGTGCTGTGCGGCATGGGCGGCTCCTCCCTGGCGCCCGAGGTGATCTGCCAGAGCGACGAGGTCGACCTCGTGGTGCTGGACTCCTCCGACCCCGACTTCGTGCGCTCGGCCATCGAGCAGCGCCTGGACGAGACCGTGGTCATCGTCTCGAGCAAGTCCGGCGGCACCGTCGAGACCGACAGCCAGCGCCGGGCGTTCGAGAAGGCGTTCACCGATGCCGGGATCGATCCCGCGGGGCGGATCGTCGTCGTCACCGACCCCGGGTCGCCGCTGGAGAAGTCGGCGCGCGACGCGGGCTACCGGGTGTTCCTGGCGGACCCGGAGGTCGGGGGCCGCTACTCCGCGCTGACGGCGTTCGGCCTCGTCCCCAGCGGCCTGGCGGGCGCGAACGTCGCCGAGCTCCTCGACGAGGCCGAGGCGATCCGCCCGGCGCTCGAGGCGGACTCGGTCGACAACCCGGCCCTGCGCCTGGGCGCGCTGCTCGGCGTCGCCAATCTCGCGGGTGCCGACAAGCTCGTCCTGACCGGCGTGGGCGCGCCGTACGCCGGCTTCGGCGACTGGGCCGAGCAGCTGGTCGCCGAGTCGACCGGCAAGGACGGCAAGGGCATCTTGCCGGTCGTCGTCGGCTCCTTGGACTCGCCGAACTTCACCCCCAGCACCCCCGACGAGGTGCTGGTCGCGTTCGGGCCCGGCCACGCCGAGCGCGCGGACCGGATCCGGCCCGCCTCGGGTTGGGGCGCCACCGTCGACGCGCCGCTCGGCGCGCAGCTGCTCCTGTGGGAGTACGCCACCGCCATCGCCGGCCGGCTGATCGGCATCAACCCGTTCGACCAGCCCGACGTCGAGAGCGCCAAGGCGGCCGCCCGCCAGATGCTCGACGGCGGCGCCAGCACCCCCGAGCCGGCCTTCACCGACGGTCCGGTCGCCGTCTTCGTGTCGGAGGGCTGGCTGCCCGACGGCGTCTCCACGGTCACCGCCGCGGTCGCGGCGCTGCTGGACCGCGTCGATGGCGAGCAGGGCTACGTCGCGGTCCAGGCCTACCTCGACCGGCACCGCGACGCGCGCCTGGCGGAGGTGCGCGACGCGCTCGCCGTACGGACCGGCCGGCCGGTGACCTTCGGTTGGGGCCCACGCTTCCTGCACTCCACCGGGCAGTACCACAAGGGCGGGCCCGCGACCGGCGTCTACCTCCAGGTGACAGGCCAGCCCGAGGCCGACCTCGGCGTACCCGACCGCCCGTTCACGTTCCACGAGTTCATCACCGCGCAGGCGGTCGGCGACGGCCAGGTCCTCGCAGCCAAGGGCCGGCCCGTGCTCCGCCTGCACCTGTCGTCACCGAGCGACCTGGACGCCGTGCTGGGAGCGCTCGGGTGACGACGCCTCCGGGCTGGCACAACCCCCTCCGCGACCCGCGCGATCGTCGGCTGCCGCGGATCGCGGGGCCGAGCGGGATGGTGCTCTTCGGCGTCACCGGCGACCTGTCCCGCAAGAAGATCATGCCGGCGATCTACGACCTCGCGAACCGCGGGCTGCTGCCGCCGGGCTTCAGCCTGACCGGCTTCGCGCGCCGCGACTGGGCCGACCAGGACTTCGCGCAGATCGTCCACGACTCGGTCAAGACGCACGCCCGGACCGAGTTCCGCGAGGAGGTGTGGCGTCAGCTCGCGGAAGGCTTCCGCTTCGTGCCGGGCAACTTCGACGACGACATGGCCTTCGAGCGGCTGCGCCGGACCATCGAGGAGCTCGACGAGGTGCGCGGCACCGGCGGCAACCACGCGTTCTACCTGGCCATCCCGCCGGGGTTCTTCGCCGATGTCGTGGGTCAGCTCCAGGAGCACGGGCTGACCGAGGGCCGCGGCGACTCCTGGCGTCGGGTGGTCGTGGAGAAGCCCTTCGGTCACGACCTGGAGTCCGCGCAGCGGCTCAACTCGGTGCTGGCCGAGGTGTTCCCCTCCGGCTCGATCTTCCGGATCGACCACTACCTCGGCAAGGAGACGGTGCAGAACATCCTGGCGCTGCGGTTCGCCAACGAGATGTTCGAGCCGATCTGGAACTCCAACTACGTCGACCACGTCCAGATCACGATGGCCGAGGACATCGGCATCGGCGGGCGCGCCGGCTACTACGACGGCATCGGCGCGGCACGGGACGTGATCCAGAACCACCTCCTCCAGCTGATGGCGCTCGTGGCCATGGAGGAGCCGACGTCCTTCGACGCCGAGAGCCTGCGCATCGAGAAGCAGAAGGTCCTCTCCAGCGTCGTGCTGCCGCGCCGGCTCGACCTGACCACCGCACGCGGTCAGTACGCCGCCGGCTGGGCGGGCGGCGAGCAGGTGATCGGCTTCCTCGAGGAGGAGGGCATCAAGCGGACCTCCACCACCGAGACCTACGCCGCGGTGACCCTCCACGTGGACACCCGGCGGTGGGCCGGCGTCCCGTTCTACCTCCGCACCGGCAAGCGGCTGGGCCGGCGGGTGACCGAAGTGGCCGTGGTCTTCAGGCGGGCGCCGCACCTGCCGTTCGCCGCCTCCTCGACCGAGGAGCTCACCCAGAACGCCCTCGTGATCCGGGTGCAGCCCGACGAGGGCGTGACGATGCGCTTCGGCTCGAAGGTGCCCGGCACCCAGATGGAGATCCGCGACGTCAACATGGACTTCGTGTACGGCGGGGCCTTCACCGAGTCCTCTCCCGAGGCCTACGAGCGCCTCATCCTCGACGTGCTCCTCGGCGACCCGCCGCTCTTCCCCCGCCACGAGGAGGTGGAGCTGTCCTGGAGGATCCTCGATCCGATCCTCGAGCACTGGGCCCGCCAGGACGAGCAGCACAAGAGCAGGCCCGAGCAGTACGAGTCCGGTGGCTGGGGCCCGGAGTCCGCGAATGCGATGCTCGCCCGCGACGGACGGGTGTGGAGACGACCATGATCGAGCTGACAAACACCAACTCGTCGGGCATCGCCGCGGAGTTCCTCCGGGCCCGCACCCGCGCCGGCAGCCCGGCGATGGGCATGGTGATGACGCTGGTGATCGTCGTCAACGAGGACCAGGCCGAGGGCGCCATGGCGGCCGCGCAGGCCGCCTCCCACGAGCACCCCGCCCGGGTCCTGGGGGTGATCCTCGGGGACGGCCGGGGCGCCGCACAGGTCAACGCCCAGGTGGGCATCGGGTCCGGCTGGACCGGCGAGACCGCGCTGATCCGGCTCAAGGGCGAGGTCGTCAAGCACCCCGAGTCGGTGGTGCTGCCGCTGCTGCTGCCGGACTCCCCCGTCGCGATCTGGTGGCCGTGCCACCCGCCCGACGACCCCGCGGAGGACCCGCTCGGCCGGCTCGCCCAGCGCCGGATCACCGACGCGGCTGCGGCCACGCGAGCGCGGACCAAGGCGATCCGCCAGCAGTGCTCGACGTACACGAAGGGCAACACCGACCTGGCCTGGACCCGGATCACGCCGTGGCGGGCACTGCTCGCCGCCGCCGTCGACCAGCAGCCGCTGAAGGTGACCGGCGCGTCGGTGACCGGTGAGCGGGTCAGCCCCAGCGCGGACCTGTTGGCCGCGTGGCTCTCGGACCGGCTGCACGTCGACGTCAGCCGCTCCAGCTCCGAGGGCCCGGGCATCACCGAGGTCGTGCTGGAGACCCGGGAGGGGCCGGTACGGATCACGCGCACGGACGGCAAGCTCGCCACGTTCTCCTCGCCCGGCCAGCCGGACCGCCCGGTCGCGCTGAAGCGCCGCGATCTCCCCGAGCTGCTCGCCGAGGAGCTGCGCCGCCTGGACGAGGACGACATCTACGCCGAGACCGCGCGGGCCCTCGTCACGATGGGTGATCGCGGATGAGCGCCACGCCCCGGGTCGAGGTGCACCCCGACCGCGCTGCGTTGGCCACCGCCGTCGCGGGTGAGCTGCTCACCCGGCTCGCCGACGCGCAGGCGGCCGGCGGGGTGCCCCAGATCGTCCTGACCGGCGGCACCATCGCCGAGGACATCCACCGCGAGTTGGCCCGCCTGTCGCCCGCCTCGGAGGTCGACTGGTCCCAGGTGGTCGTGTGGTGGGGTGACGAGCGGTTCGTCCCGCCCGACTCCCCCGACCGCAACGCCGGCCAGGCCCGTGCGGCCTTCCTCGACGCCGTCGGGGTCGACCCGGCGCGCGTGCACGAGATGCCCTCGACCGCAGACGCGGCCGACGTCGAGGCCGGTGCAGCGTCGTACGCCGCCGTGCTGAGCGAGCACGCCGCCGACTTCGACGTGCTGATGCTCGGCATCGGGCCGGACGGCCACATCGCCTCACTGTTCCCGGGCTTCGCCCAGCTCGCCGTGACCGATCGGGCCGCGGTCGGCGTGACCGGGTCGCCGAAGCCGCCACCGGAGCGGATCAGCCTGACCTTCCCGGTGCTCAACCGGGCCCGCTCGGTCTGGTTCCTGGTCAGCGGTGACGGCAAGGCCGACGCCGTGGCCCGCGCCCTCGGTGGCGCCGACGTCCGCGACGTCCCGGCCGCGGGCGTCACCGGCCACGACGAGACGATCTGGTTCCTCGACCGCCCCGCCGCCTCCCGCCTCTGACGTCGAGTCGGCGCATCCTGCCCGCGCCCAGCGCCCGAGTCGGCGCATCTTGCCCGCGTTATCCACAGGTGGCGAACTCGCACGCCTACAGATCCTCGATCGCGGCAAAGAATTCGTCATGGACATCGATCAGATGCTTGCGGACGGCCAGATTGGGCCGTCCTTCCCGCTGCCTGCGGACGTGCCGTTCACCCGGGCCGCTGCCGGGGCAGCCGGACTGTCACGCCGAGCGCTCGACCGACTCGTGAGCGAGGGCCTCGTGCGCCGGCCGATCAAAGGGGTGTACGTCGGGACGCACCTCCTCGACTCCCTCGCGCTTCGTGCCGCCTGCCTGCGGCTCGTGGTCCCGGAGGACTGCGTCGTGGTCGACCGGCACGCCGGCTGGCTCCATGGTGCTGAGATGATCCTGGCGCCCAACGAGCACCTCGAGCTGAGGCCGCTGTCACTGTTTCGGCCGTCCGGGCACGGGCGGCTGCGCAATGCCTTGGCCGCGAGCGGCGAGCGGAACCTGCGTCCCGACGAGATCATGGAAGTGCAGGGGTTGCGGGTGTCGACACCCTTGCGGACCGCATGGGACATCGGTCGAGTGCGGTGGACGGACGAGGCGATCAGCGGGTTGGACGCCATGTTCCGGCTCGGGCGGTTCACGCGCGAAGAGTTCCTCGACGGCATTCCGCGGTTCGGGCGCATGCGCTGGGTGACGACACTGCGCGCCATCGGGCCTCTCGCTGATGGCCGCGCGGAGTCGCCTGGCGAGTCGGTCCTGCGACTGCGGTGTATCGAGTGCGGAGTCCTCGTCGTCCCCCAGGTCGAGGTGTTCCGAGACGGCCGCATCTTCGCCCGGATCGACCTGGCCGACGAGGACCTGCAGGTCGGCTTCGAGTACGACGGCGCGGAGTGGCACAGCTCGCCGGCTCAGCTCCGGCACGACCAGGAACGTCGCGCGGAGCTTGTCGACGACGGCTGGCTGATCAAGGCTTTCGGATGCCCCGACGTCTTCGGCCGGGCGCGCTCCTGCGAGGCAGTGATCCGGTCCGCCGCGGCCGAGGCTCGGCGCCGGCGGGGGTTCCGCATCCCCGGCTGAGAGCCGGGCAAGACGCGCCGACTCGACGGCCTCACCCGGGCACAACGCGCCGACTCGACCTAGAAGATGATGTCGCCGGACTTGCGGCGCGAGCGGAGCAGCTGGAGCGCCTCGTCGAGGATGTCGGCCGCCTCCTGGTCGGAGCGCCGCTCCTTCACGTAGGCCAGGTGCGTCTTGTACGGCTCGATCTTCGGCGCGGGCGGGGGGTTCTCCGAGTCCAGGCTCGCGGGGAGACCGCACTTGGGGCAGTCCCAGGAGTCCGGCACCTGCGCCTCGACCGAGAAGGTCACGACCGAACGGTGCTCGTGCGCACAGAAGTACGTCACGGCCTGTCGCGGCGCGGCCTCACCGCGCTCCGCCTCGCCCATCGGGCCGGCCCCCACCCGGCTCCCGCGAATAGCGTTTCCTCCACCAGCCACGGAACGGATCCCTTTCTCGAGTCTCAGTAGGCGAACAGGAGCCCGAGGGCCACTACACAGGCGAACCAGATGATGCCGACCCCGACCGTGAACCGGTCCAGGTTGCGTTCGGCCACCGACGAGCCACCCAGCGAGCTGGAGACGCCGCCGCCGAACATGTCCGAGAGACCGCCCCCGCGGCCCTTGTGGAGCAGGACGAGGACGATCATCAGTGCGCTCGTGATCATGAGCAGGATCGTGAAGAGCAGGGTCACGGTCGCCTAGCCTACGTCAGACCGCAGACGATCAGATGACCGGCATGTCGTAGAACCGGCAGATGCCGCCGAACTCGTCCGCCTGGAGGCTGGCGCCACCGACCAGACAGCCGTCGACGTCGTCCTTGGCCATGATGCCGGCCACGTTCGCGGCCTTGACCGAGCCGCCGTAGAGGACGCGCACGCCGTCCGCGGCCTCGTCGCCGTGCACCTCGCGGATCCGCTCGCGGATCGCCGCGCAGACCTCCTGGGCGTCGTCCGGGGTCGCGACCTCGCCGGTGCCGATCGCCCAGATCGGCTCGTAGGCGATCACGAGGCCGGCGATCTGTTCGGCGGTGAACCCGGCGAGCGAGCCGTCGACCTGGGCCAGGCAGTGGGCCACCTGTCCCCCGGCCTGGCGCACGTCGAGACCTTCGCCCACGCACACGATCGGGACCATGCCCGCGCCCAGGGCCTGGTGCGCCTTGGCGTTGACCTCCTGGTCGTCCTCGGTGTGGTACTCGCGGCGCTCGCTGTGCCCCACCACGACGTAGGAGCAGCCGAGCTTGGCGAGCATGCCGGCCGAGATCTCGCCCGTGAAGGCGCCGCCGTCGTGTGTCGAGACGTCCTGGGCGCCGTACTTCACGAGCAGCCGGTCGCCGTCCACCAGGGTCTGCACGGAGCGCAGGTCGGTGAACGGCGGGACGACGACGACCTCGGCACGCGCATAGTCGTGCTTCTTGTCAGCGAGCGTCCACGCGAGCTTCTGGACCAGCACCACCGCCTCTTGGTGGTTGAGGTTCATCTTCCAGTTGCCCGCCATCAGCGGGGTGCGACTCGTTGCCATGAGCGTCCTTCGTCGTCCGGGTCTGGGGCGGAGCCCCAGCGGGTCAGGGGTCTGGGGCGGAGCCCCAGTGGGGGTCCACGGGGGCGGAGCTCCCGTGTGTGTCAGTCCTCCAGGACCTTGATGCCGGGCAGCTCCTTGCCCTCGAGGTACTCCAGGCTGGCGCCGCCGCCGGTGGAGATGTGCCCGAAGGCGGCCTGGTCGAAGCCGAGCTTGCGGACAGCGGCGGCGGAGTCGCCACCGCCCACCACGGAGAGGCCGTCGATCCGGGTGAGCGCCTCGGCGACGGTGCGGGTGCCCCCGGCGAAGGCATCGGTCTCGAAGACCCCCATCGGGCCGTTCCAGAAGACCGTCCGGGCGTCGGCGAGCGCAGCGGCGAAGGCCGCGGCGGACTCCGGCCCGATGTCGAGCCCGAGAGCGTCCGCGGGGATCTCGGAGGCCGGTACGACGCGCGGCTCCGGGGCCCGGTCGCCCGAGGGGAACTCGGTGTCCACGACGACGTCGGTGGGCAGCAGGATCTGCACCCCGGTCCGCTCCGCGCGCTCGAGGTAGGAGCGGCAGGTGTCGAGCTGGTCCTCCTCGAGCAGGCTCTTGCCGACCTCGTGGCCCTGGGCCTTGAGGAACGTGAACACCATGCCCCCACCGATCAGCAACCGGTCCGCCTTGCCGAGCAGGTTGTCGATCACGCCGAGCTTGTCGGAGACCTTCGAACCGCCCAGGACGACGACATAGGGCCGCTCCGGGTCCACCGTGAGCCGGCGGAGGACCTCGGTCTCCTTCGCGACCAGCGCGCCCATCGCGTGCGGCAGCCGCTGGGCGACGTCGTAGACGGACGCCTGCTTGCGGTGCACGACACCGAAGCCGTCGGAGACGAACGCGTCCGCGAGCGCGGCGAGCCGGTCTGCGAACGCGCCGCGCTCGGCCTCGTCCTTGCTCGTCTCACCGGCGTTGAAGCGGACGTTCTCCAGCACGGCGACCTGGCCGTCCTGGAGCGCCTCGACCGTGGCGCGGGCGCTCTCCCCGACCGTGTCGGTGGCGAACGCCACGTCCTGGCCGAGCAGCTCGCCCAACCGGGCGACGACGGGCCGCAGGGAGTACCGCTCCTCGGGCGCCCCCTTGGGGCGCCCGAGGTGGGCGGTGACGATCACGCGGGCGCCGGCATCGGCCAGCGCCTTGATCGTCGGCACGCTCGCCCGGATCCGGCCGTCGTCGGTGATCGTCGTCCCGTCGAGGGGGACGTTGAGGTCGGAGCGGACCAGCACCCGCCGGCCCGCGACCTCACCGAGTCCGTCGTAGGCGGCCACGGTCAGAGGGAGGCCGCGACGTAGTCGACGAGGTCGACGAGCCGGTTGGAGTAGCCCCACTCGTTGTCGTACCAGCCGACCACCTTGACCTGGTTGCCGATGACCTTGGTCAGCGGCGCGTCGAAGATGCAGGACGCCGGGTCGGTGGTGATGTCGGAGGAGACGATCGGGTCCTCGTTGTAGCGCAGGATCTTGCCGTCGGCCGCAGCCTTGACCACGGCGTTGACCTCCTCGACGGTCGTCTCCCGGCCGGCCTCGAAGGTGAGGTCGGTGGCCGAGCCGGTGGGCACCGGCACCCGGAGGGCGTAGCCGTCGAGCTTGCCCTTGAGCTCCGGCAGGACCAGGCCGATCGCCTTGGCGGCGCCGGTCGAGGTCGGCACGATGTTGGTCGCCGCGGCGCGCGCCCGGCGCAGGTCGCGGTGCGGGCCGTCGAGCAGGTTCTGGTCGCCGGTGTAGGCGTGCACGGTGGTCATCAGGCCCTTGACGATGCCGAACTCGTCGTTGAGCACCTTCGCCATCGGCGCGAGGCAGTTGGTGGTGCAGGACGCGTTCGAGATGATCGTGTGCGCGGCCGGGTCGTAGTCGCCCTCGTTGACGCCCATCACGATCGTGACGTCCTCGTTCTTCGCGGGCGCGGAGATGATGACCTTCTTGGCACCGCCGTCGATGTGGGCCTTCGCCTTGGTCGCGTCGGTGAACAGGCCGGTCGACTCGATCACGATGTCGGCACCCAGCTCGCCCCACGGAAGCGCGCTCGGGTCGCGCTCCTCGAAGACCCGGAAGGTGTGGCCGGCGGCCGTGATCTCGGTCTCGGTCGACGTGACGTCACCCTCGAGGCGACCCAGGATCGAGTCGTACTTCAGCAGGGTCGCCAGGGTCTTGTTGTCCGTCAGGTCGTTGACGGCCACGATCTCGATGTCGGCGCCGGAGGCCACGACGGCCCGGAAGAAGTTGCGGCCGATCCGGCCGAACCCGTTGATACCCACTCGAACGGTCACTGCGGAGCTCCTCTGTCGCGGTAGCTGGGGCGGCTGGAGTGTCCGGCTGCCCGTCTTCTCGACCCTATCGCTCGGGCCGCCGTGTCCAATCTCTCGTCCTGAGGTACGTCCAGGTAACGAGCGAAGGTCCTGCGACCACGGGACCTTAGGTCTTGCTAGAGCCTAAGTTATCCCTCGTCGGCAAGCATGTCCGGGGTCAGCGAGGACTCGGTGTCGGGGATGCCGAGCTCCTCGGCGCGCTTGTCGGCCATGGCCAGCAGCCTGCGGATCCGGCCCGCGATGGCGTCCTTGGTCAGCACCGGGTCGTGCAGCTGGCCGAGCTCCTCGAGGGAGGCCTGCTTGTGCTCCAGGCGCAGCTGTCCGGCCATCCGCAGGTGGTCGGGGACCTCCTCGCCGAGGATCTCCATGGCCCGGTCGACCCGCGCGCCGGCCGCCACGGCCGCGCGCGCCGAGCGGCGCAGGTTGGCGTCGTCGAAGTTGGCCAGCCGGTTCGCGGTGGCCCGGACCTCGCGCCGCATCCGGCGCTCCTCCCACGCCATCAGCGACTCGTGCGCGCCGAGACGCGTGAGCAGCTGGCCGATCGCGTCACCGTCCCGGATGACGACGCGGTCGACCCCGCGGACCTCGCGGGCCTTGGCGTGGATGCCCAGCCGGCGCGCGACACCGACCAGGGCGAGCGCCGCCTCCGGACCCGGACAGGTCACCTCGAGCGCGGAGGACCGGCCGGGCTCGGTGAGCGAGCCGTGCGCGAGGAAGGCTCCGCGCCAGGCGGCCACGGCGTCGCAACCGCCGCCGGAGACGACCGCGGGCGGCAGGCCGCGTACCGGCCGGCCGCGCTGGTCCAGGAGGCCGGTCTGGCGGGCGAGCGCCTCGCCGTCCTTGACCACGCGGACGATGTAGCGGCTGCCCTTGCGGATCCCGTTGCCCTGCACCATGACCACGTCGGACTGGTGGCCGTAGACCTCGGCGATGTTGGTACGCAGCCGTCGGGCGGCCGCGCCGGTGTCGAACTCGGCCTCCACCACGATCCGCCCGCTGACGATGTGCAGGCCGCCCGCGAATCGCAGCATCGAGGCCACCTCGGCCTTCCGGCAGCACGTCTTCGTGACCTGGGTGCTGGCCAGCTCCGCCTTCACCTGTGCCGTCATCGCCATGGCGCCGATCCTTTCACGCCCGTCAACGACGTGTGACGGTCCGGTCGATATCCCCAGCGCCGAGGATCCGGGCGTACGACGACGCCAGCTTGGCCGGGTCGTGCCGCGCGGTGCCGTCGTCGCAGGCGACGTCGGCGACGGCCAGCTGGGCCCCGGTCGCGTCGACCACCTCGAGCAGGTCGTCCAGGCCGTCACGCACGCTCCGCTCGTCGGCCAGCACGGTGTCGATCCGCAGGTCCGGGGCGTGCTCGGCGAGCACCGCGAGGTGGTCGGCAGCGGCGAACCCGGGGGTCTCCCCCGCCTGCTCGTCGAGGTTGAGGGTCACCACGACCCGAGCCTGGCTCGTCACGATCGCCTCGTGCAGCGCCGGCACCATCAGGTGTGGGATCACGGAGGTGAACCACGAGCCCGGGCCGAGCACCAGCCAGTCGGCCGCGCGCACCGCGTCGATCGCCTCGGGGCACGGCCGGGGATCGGGCGGATCGAGCGCGATCGAGGCGATCACGCCGTCGGTGGTGGCGACCTCCACCTGCCCGCGGACCGTGGTCAGCCCACGGCCCCCGGCGAGCCCGCGGACCTCGGCGGTGATGTCCAGCGGGGTCAGTGCCATCGGCAGCACCCGCCCCGAGGTGCCCAGCAGCCGACCGACCCAGTCCAGCGCCGCGACCGGGTCGCCGAGCTGCTCCCACAGGCCGACGATCAGCAGGTTGCCGATGACGTGGCCGCGCATGTCGCCCTGCCCGGCGAAGCGATGCTGGAGCACGCGGGCCCAGGTGTCTCCCCACTGGTTGGCCCCGCACAGCGCCGCGAGCGCCATCCGCAGGTCGCCCGGCGGCAGCACGCCGAACTCCGAGCGGAGCCGCCCCGAGGAGCCGCCGTTGTCCGCGACGGTGACGACAGCCGTCAGGTCGTCGACGACCAGCTCGTCGACGAGGATCCGGAGGGCCTGCAGGGAGGCGGCGAGACCGTGGCCACCGCCGAAGGCGACCACCGCCTGAGCGCGGTTCAACGTCATCGGGCCTTCACTCACGGCCGAGGTCGCGGTGCGTCGACCGCGTCTCGTACCCCGCCTCGCCCAGGCGCCGCGAGATCTCCTCGGTCATCGCGACGCTGCGGTGCTTGCCGCCGGTGCAGCCGATCGCGATCGTCATGAACCGCTTGCCCTCGCGGAGGTACCCGCTCGCCACTCCTTCGAGCACCGGCACGTAGGCGTCGAGGAACTCCGCTGCCGCGGGCTGCGCCATGACGTAGTCGGCGACGGCGGCGTCCCGGCCGGTGCGCGGTCGCAGCTCGGGGATCCAGTGCGGGTTGGGGAGGAACCGCATGTCCGCCACGAAGTCGGCGTCGACCGGGATGCCGTACTTGAAGCCGAAGCTGATGACCGTGACCTTGAGCCGGACCGTGTCGGGGGTCCCGAACGCGTCGGCGATCCGGTCGGTGAGCTGGTGGACGTTCAGCCCGGTCGTGTCGATCACCAGGTCGGCGTCGCCGCGGAGGTCCGCGAGCACGCCGCGCTCGCGGACCAGCCCGTCGATCAGCCGCCCCCCGCCCTGGAGCGGGTGCGGCCGCCGCGCGGCCTCCTGTCGGCGGACGAGGACGTCGTCGTCCGCCTCCAGGAACACCAGCGTCGCGTGCCGCCCGGTCGCGCCCTGGGCGAGGTTGGCCTGCAGGGTCTGGAAGAAGGAACCGGACCGTACGTCGACGACCACCGCGATCGGCTGCGCAGTACCGCGAGTCTCGTCGACCAGCCGGACCACGTCGCGGAGCAGGCTCGGCGGCAGGTTGTCGACCACGTAGTACCCGAGGTCCTCGAGCTCCTTGGCCGCCGTGCTGCGGCCGGCTCCGGTCATGCCGGTCACGACGACCAGCTCGCCGGGGGTTCGGTCCGGGATCGTCGTCGACCGCTCGCTCGCGCTGTTGCTGGGCACGGCCTAGCCCTCCTCGATCTCGCCGGTGGCGGTGTTGACGCTGACGATGGCAGGCCCAGTCTCGCGGCTGGTCCGGGCCAACGCATCCTTGATCGCGCCGGCGGTGCGCGGACCGATGCCCGGCACCAGAGCGATCTCGTCCACGGTGGCCGCACGCAGCCGCTTCAGTGAGCCGAAGTGCTTGAGCAGCGTCTTGCGACGCACCTCACCGAGCCCCGGCACGTCGTCGAGCAGGCTCTCCACCATCGACTTCGAGCGCCGCGACCGGTGGTGGGTGATCGCGAAGCGGTGCGCCTCGTCACGGATCCGCTGGAGCAGGTAGAGCCCCTCGCTGGACCTGGGCAGGATCACCGGGTCCTCCTGCCCAGGGAGCCACACCTCCTCCAGGCGCTTGGCCAGCCCGCACACGGGGATGTCGACGATCCCGAGCTCGCTCAGCGCCCGTTGGGCCGCGGCCACCTGGGGCGGCCCGCCGTCGACCACCACGAGGCCCGGTGCGTAGGCGAACTTGCGCGGCCGACCGGTCTCGGGATCCACGAGCATCGGGCCGCTCTCGGTGACCACCGACTGGCTGGTCCCCTGCTCGTCGAGCAGTCGACGGAACCGGCGGGTGATCACCTCGTCCATGGACGCGACGTCGTTCTGGCCGTCCACGCCGCGGATCACGAAGCGGCGGTACTCGCTCTTGCGGGCGAGCCCGTCCTCGAAGACCACCATCGACGCAACCACCTCGGTCCCCTGGAGGTTGGAGACGTCGTAGCACTCGATCCGCAACGGGACCTCGTCCAGCCCGAGGGCGTCCTGGATCTCCTCCAGCGCCCGGTTGCGGGTCGTGAGGTCGCTGGCCCGCTTGGTCTTGTGCAGCGCCAGCGCCTGGCCGGCGTTCTGCGCGACGGTCTCCTGCAGGTTCCTCTTGTCACCGCGCTGTGGCACCCGGATCGCCACCTTCGAGCCGCGGAGGTCGCCGAGGAGGGATTCGTACGTCGCCACGTCCGGCGGCAGGGCCGGGACCAGGATCTCGCGGGGGATCTCGTCCGCACCCGCACCGGCGTACAGCTGGAGGAGGAAGTCGTCGACCAGCTCGGCGGTGCCGCCCTCGTCCACGCGATCGGCCACCCAGCCGCGCTGACCGCGGATCCGTCCGCCGCGCACGTAGAAGATCTGCACCGCGACCTCGAGCGGGTCCTCGGCGAGCGCGATCACGTCCGCGTCGGTGCCGTCGCCGAGCACCACGGCCTGCTTCTCCAGGGCCTTGTTGAGGGCACCGAGGTCGTCGCGCAGGCGTGCCGCCTTCTCGAAGTCGAGCGCGTCGGAGGCGGCGTACATCTCGCGCTCGATGCGCTTCACGAACGCGGTGGTGTGGCCGGCCATGAAGTCGCAGAAGTCGTCGACGATCGCCCGGTGCTCCTCGGCGGTCACGTTGCCGACGCACGGCGCCGCGCACTTGTCGATGTAGCCGAGCAGGCACGGCCGGCCGATCTGCGCCGAGCGCTTGAACACCCCGTTGCTGCACGAGCGCATCGGGAACACCCGCAGCAGCAGGTCGACGGTCTCGCGGATCGCCCAGGCGTGGCTGTAGGGCCCGAAGTAGCGGGTGCCCTTGCGCTTGGCGCCGCGGCCGACCATGACGCGCGGGAACTCCTCGCCCACGGTGACCGCGAGCCACGGGTACGACTTGTCGTCGCGGTACTTCACGTTGAACCGCGGGTCGAACTCCTTGATCCAGGAGTACTCCAGCTGCAGCGCCTCGACCTCGGTCTTGACGACCGTCCACTCGACGCTCGCAGCGGTCGTCACCATCGTGGCGGTGCGCGGGTGCAGGTGTGCGACGTCCTGGAAGTACGACGACAGCCGGGCGCGCAGGTTCTTCGCCTTGCCGACGTAGATCACCCGCCCGCGGGCGTCGCGGAACCGGTAGACCCCCGGCTGGGTGGGGATGGAGCCGGGCTGCGGCCGGTAGGACAGCGCGCCTCGCGTGGAGCGGGGCGGTCGAGCAGGAGGCACGCAGCAACCCTACGGGGCCGCCAGGACACTCAAGCGGTGCTGACCTCGCCGCCCGCCACGGTCACCTTGACCGTCGGCAGCGGCTGGGTCGCCGGGCCGTTGGACACGGAGCCGTCCTGGATGGAGAACCTGCTGCCGTGGCAGGTGCAGTTGATGGTGCCGTCCTGGACCGACGTGACCGGGCACCCTTGGTGGGTGCAGATCGAGGAGAACCCGTGGAACTCCCCCGCGGTCGGCTGCGTCACGACGATCTTCTGGTCGGCGTAGATCCGGCCGCCACCGACCGGGATGTCCGAGGCGGGGCCCAGCTTCTCCCCAGACCCCACCGTGGGTCCACTGCTCGGGCTCGCACCGGTCCCCCCGCCGCAGGCGGCGAGGAGGGGTACGCCGACCCCCACCGCGGCTGCTCCGGTCAGGGTCTGGCGTCGTGAAATGCCCCTGCTCACGTGGTGGTCCTCTCGGCGGCGGAAGGTTGAATCTTCACGGTACAAACGCGGACCAACACCGCCCGGTTCAACCGCGCGCCCGGCCCCGGGTCAGCCGGCCTTGCGGACCGCGCCCTTGGTCGCGGACTTCTTGGCCGGAGACTTCGTGGTCGCAGCCGCCTTCGCGGCGGGCTTCTTCGCGGCGGGCTTCTTCGTGGCCGCCTTCTTGGCGACCGCCTTCGCCGCCGTGGTCCGCCGCCGCGGGCCGTCCTCGGCGGGAGCCGCCCGGTCCGCGGACTGCTCGGCGTGCCGCCCCGCGAGGAGCGGGGCCAGGAACTGGCCGGTGAAGCTCGCCGGGTCCGCCGCGACCTCCTCGGGGGTGCCCTCGGCCACCACGGTGCCACCGCGCGAGCCGCCCTCGGGGCCCATGTCGATCAGCCAGTCAGCGGTCTTGATCACGTCGAGGTTGTGCTCGATCACCAGCACCGTGTTGCCCTGGTCGACCAGTCGGCCGAGCACCAGGAGCAGCTTGCGGATGTCCTCGAAGTGCAGGCCGGTCGTCGGCTCGTCGAGCACGTAGACCGTGCGGCCCGTCGACCGCTTCTGCAGCTCGGAGGAGAGCTTGACCCGCTGTGCCTCGCCGCCCGAGAGCGTGGTCGCCGGCTGGCCGAGGCGCACGTAGCCGAGCCCGACCTCCACCAGGGTCTTCATGTGGCGCGCGATCGCGGGCACCGCCGCGAAGAACTCCGCGGCCTCCTCGATCGGCATGTCGAGGACCTCGGCGATGGTCTTGCCCTTGTAGTGGACCTCGAGCGTCTCCCGGTTGTAGCGGGCGCCGTGGCACACCTCGCAGGGGACGTAGACATCGGGTAGGAAGTTCATCTCGATCTTGATCGTGCCGTCGCCGGCGCACGCCTCGCAGCGGCCGCCCTTGACGTTGAACGAGAACCTGCCCTGGAGGTAGCCGCGCATCTTCGCCTCCGGGGTCGAGGCGAACAGCTTGCGGATGTGGTCGAAGACCCCGGTGTACGTCGCCGGGTTGGACCGCGGGGTGCGACCGATCGGCGACTGGTCGACGTGGATCACCTTGTCGACGTGCTCGAGGCCGGAGATCCGCTGGTGCCGACCCGGCACCGTGCGGGCGTTGTAGATCTGCTTGGCCAGCGACGTGTAGAGGATGTCGTTGACCAGCGTGGACTTGCCGGAGCCCGAGACGCCCGTGACCGCGACGAACAGGCCGAGCGGGAACGAGACCTCGATGTCGCGCAGGTTGTGCTCGCGGGCGCCGTGCACCGTCAGCGCCCGGCCCTTGGTGCGCGGTCGCCGCACCGGGGGCACCGGGATCTCGCGCCGGCCGGAGAGGTACTGACCGGTCATCGAGTCGGGGTGCTCCAACAGGCCCTCGACGCTGCCGCTGTGGACCACCTGGCCGCCGTGCTCGCCGGCCCCCGGGCCGATGTCGACAACCCAGTCGGCGACCCGGATGGTGTCCTCGTCGTGCTCGACGACGATCAGGGTGTTGCCGAGGTCCTTGAGCCGGACCAGGGTCTCGATCAGCCGGTGGTTGTCCCGCTGGTGCAGCCCGATCGAGGGCTCGTCCAGCACGTAGAGCACACCGACCAGCCCGGCACCGATCTGGGTGGCGAGCCGGATCCGCTGGGCCTCGCCACCCGACAGCGAGCCGGACGGCCGGTCCAGGGAGAGGTAGTCGAGGCCGACATCGAGGAGGAAGTTCAGCCGCTCCTGGATCTCCTTGAGGACCTGCTCGCCGATCTGGCGCTCGCGGGCGGACAGGTCGAGGTGGCGCAGGTAGTCGGCGGCCTCGTTGATCGGCAGCGCACACACCTCGGCGATGTTCTTGGCGCCGTTCTCCCGGCTCCCGCCGAGCGTCACGGCCATCGACACCGGCTTGAGGCGGCTGCCGAGGCAGGCCGGGCACGGCACCTCGCGCATGAAGCCCTCGAAGCGCTCCCGGCTGGTGTCGGACTCCGCCTCGCGGTGCCGGCGCTCGATGTAGCTGCGCACCCCCTCGAACTCCGCGTAGTAGGCGCGCTGGCGGCCGTAACGGTTGCGGGTGACGACGTGCACCTTGGTGGCATGCCCGTCGAGGATCGACCGCTGCGCCTTCGCCGACAGGTCCTCCCAGGGCGTGTTCAGGTCGAACCCGAGCTCGTCGCCGAGCGCGCCGAGCAGGCGCAGGAAGTAGTCGGCCACGTGCGCCTGGCTCCAGGGCTGGATCGCCCCCTCGCCCAGCGTCGCCCGGCGGTCGGGGACCACGAGCTCCGGGTCGACCTCCATCCGGGTGCCGAGCCCGTGGCACACCGGGCAGGCACCGAACGGGGAGTTGAAGGAGAACGAGCGCGGCTCGAGCTCGTCGGTGTCGATCGGGTGCTCGTTGGGGCAGGACATCTTCTCGCTGAACCGCAGCTCACGGTGCGGGTCCTTCGCGTCCAGGTCCACGAAGTCGAGGACGACCAGCCCGCCGGCCAGCTGCAGCGCGGTCTCGACCGAGTCGGTGAGGCGCCGCTTGGCGGACTCCAGGACCTTGAGCCGGTCGACGACCACCTCGATCGTGTGCTTCTTCTGCTTGTCGAGCTGGGGCGGGTCGTCCAGCGGGTGCGTGTCGCCGTTGACCCGGACCCGGGAGAAGCCCTGGGTCTGCAGCTGCTTGAACAGCTCGACGTACTCGCCTTTGCGGCCCCGGATCACCGGCGCGAGGACCTGGAACCGCCGTCCCTCCTCGAGGGTCAGCACCCGGTCGACGATCTGCTGCGGGGTCTGCCGCTCGATCGGGGCACCACACGTCGGGCAGTGCGGCCGGCCGGCCCGCGCGTAGAGCAGGCGCAGGTAGTCATAGACCTCGGTGATGGTGCCCACGGTCGAGCGCGGGTTCTTCGAGGTGGACTTCTGGTCGATGGACACCGCCGGGGACAGGCCCTCGATGAAGTCGACGTCCGGCTTGTCCATCTGGCCGAGGAACTGGCGTGCGTACGCCGAGAGCGACTCGACGTAGCGACGCTGGCCCTCGGCGAAGATCGTGTCGAAGGCCAGGGAGGACTTGCCGGAGCCGGACAGGCCGGTGAAGACGATCAGCGAGTCTCGGGGAAGATCGATCGAGACGTCCTTGAGGTTGTGCTCCCGGGCTCCCCGGATGATGAGCTGGTCCGCCACTGCGTAGTCCCCTGGTCCCCTCGTCTTCGAACAGGTGTTCGTCATCGTAGCCGCTGCCGGCCAGGCATAACGAACCCCGGCGCGCGGCTGTTCCCACAATCTCACGCGCCACCGACAGCCGGTCCTCGGGCAGGATGGGCCCATGCCCGACACCCAGCCCAGCCCGGCAGCCGTCTCCTTCGCCGAGGTGCTGCTTCCCGAGGCGACCCGCGCCCTGATCCGCACGGCCGACGCGCTCGAGGACCCCGAGTACGCCGCGCCCAGCCGACTGCCCGGCTGGACCCGCGCCCACGTGCTGGCCCACCTGGCGCTCAACGCCGAGGGCCTCACCGGCGCGCTCGCCGGCATCGTCGAGGGCCGCCGGGTCCCGATGTACGCCTCGCAGGAGGCGCGGAACACCGACATCGAGGAGCTCGCCGGCAAGACGCCGACGGCGATCCGGACCCGACTGCTCGGCGCCTGCACCGACCTGACCGACGCCATCGCCGCCGTCCCGGACGACGCCTGGGACACCACGATCGACCGGGTCCCGGACGGGCCCGCCTTCCCCGCGCTCGCCGTGCCCGGCATGCGGTTGCGCGAGGTGGAGATCCACCACGCGGACCTGGCAGCGGGCTACGACCGGTCGCAGTGGTCCCCGGAGCTGACCGCACACGTCCTCGACACCGCCGTGACCCGCGGCGCGACCGGGACCGCATTCACGGCCCACGCCACCGACCTGGACCGCTCCTGGAGCTACGGAGACCCGGCCGGCGGCGGACCGACGGTATCGGGCACCGCGGCCGACCTCGCGTGGTGGCTCACCGGTCGAGGAGCCGGCGAGGGGCTGACCAGCGACGGCGGCGAGCTCCCGCGGATCGAGGAGTGGTGATGACCGAGGCGCACGACTACACCGGGGCGGTGCGGCCCGGCGGGCCGCCTGACGTACGCACGCTGGCGCACCTGTCGATCACCAAGGTCGCCGTCGACGAGCAGATGTCGAACAACTGCTACCTGCTGCGCTGCCGGGAGACGGGCGCCCAGCTCCTCGTCGACGCGGCAGCCGAGCCCGCGACGCTGCTGCCGCTCATCGGGGAGACGGGCCTGACGGCTGTCGTCACGACCCACCAGCACTGGGACCACCACCGGGCGCTCGCCGACATCGTCGCGGCCACCGGCGCGGAGGTGGTCGTCGGCCTACCCGACGCCGCGGCCGTCACCGAGCAGACCGGGGTCGAGGTGACCCGCACGGTCTCCGAGGGCGACACCGTGGCCGTCGGCACGTGCACGCTCCAGGTGATCACGATCGCCGGCCACACCCCCGGATCGGTCGCGCTGCTGTACGACGACACCGCGTCCGAGGGCGGTCGCCCCCACCTGTTCACCGGCGACTCGCTGTTCCCGGGCGGCGTCGGCAACACGTTCGGCGACGAGGCGGCCTTCGCCCAGCTCATCGACGACGTCGAGACGAAGATCTTCCAGCGGCTCCCCGACGACACCTGGTTCTACCCCGGCCACGGGGACGACTCCACGCTCGGCGCCGAGCGTCCGCACCTCGGCGAGTGGCGCGCCCGCGGCTGGTGAGCTCGGTGCCCGTCCTCAGGCCGGCCACCAGCCTCAGAACGCCACGTGCGGCCAGTCGCCGAAGCCGCTCAGGTCGTCCGGCACCCTTCCGGTCTGTCGGTCGGTCGTCCGCTCCGTGGCCCAGTCGGTGAGTCCGATGGGGAACGTGAGCTCGTCGAGCGTGGGGATCGAGTCGAGATCGACGAGCTCCGCGCGCGGCATGCCGGCCGGCAGGTCGTCGGTACTGAGGCTCGCGAAGATCCGCAGCGAGTCCCACCGAGGGCAGGTGCCGGCGTCGAGGTGGTCGAGCATCGCGTCCTCGGCGAGCCCGGCATCCATCGCGACCACGAGCAGCTCAGTGCCGTGGACGCTCGCCCACCGCCACATCGTTCGCGCGCACACCTGCCGGGCCCGCGCCCGGCGTAGCACCCGTTCGGCGGTCCGCACGGGCAGGCCACTGTCGAGGAGCAGCCGCTCGACGTCGTGCAGGTTGACGTAGTCGGGGTGGCGCTGGAGCAGCCGGCGCCTGCGGTCCAGCTCGCGGCGGCGGTCCTGTGGTCCGGCCGGACGAGCCGTGGCGGTGATGACGAGGCCGACACAGAACAGGCAGAGCAGGCTCAGTCCGAGCGACATGGCGCATCCCTCATTTCCGGACTCCAGACGGCGGCGGTCGTGGTCGTGAGGGAAACTCGCCGGCCGGGCCGGGCGTTACGCTGCGACGCCGCGAGACCGGCCGCGGGCTAGACCAGGGTCGCCGGACCTCGGCGTTCGGGCTGCATCGGCAAAGGATCAGTGGTACGTGACTTTGACGACGTCGGTCACCGGGACCGACTGGCAGCCGAGCCGGATGCCGTCGGCGAGGTCGTCGGCGTCGAGGACGTCGTTGTGGAGCATCTTCACCTCGCCCTCGAGCAGGCGTACGGCGCACGCCGAGCACTCCCCCTCCCGGCAGGAGTATGGCGCCTTGATGCCCTTGGCCTCCAGGTGCTCGAGCAGCTTGGTCCCGGGCGCCCAGTCGTCGAAGGCGTACTCCTCGCCGTCCAGCTCGACCTCGAGTCGCACCGGACCCTCCGGTTGTCCGGCGTCACCGTCGGCTCCGACGTCCTCGGCGTCGGTCTCGGCGTCCTCGATCTCGTGCTGCGCGGCCTCCTGGTCGTGCAGGTCGCCGAACGGGTTGCCGCCCAGGGAGATGAACTTCTCCTGGTGTCGCCGTTCGCGCGGGAACTCCAGCTCCTTGAGCGCTCCGACGACCAGCTTCATGAACGGGGCCGGCCCGCACACGAAGGCGTCGTAGGAGAGGAACCCGCCGGCGAACGCCTCGACCTGCTCCTGGGTGGGCAGGCCCTGCACGGACTCCAGCCAGTGCACGACCACGAGTCGGTCGGGGTGCTCGGCGGAGAGCCGGGTGAGCGCATCGGCGAAGATCACCGACCGCTCGTCGCGGTTGGCGTAGAGCAGCACGATCCGGCCGGTCCCCTGCTGCAGCGCGGTCCGGGTGATCGACATGATCGGGGTGATCCCGCTGCCCGCGGCGAACAGCAGCAGGTCGGCGCTCAGCGAGGCTGGCGTGAAGATGCCACTGGGCGGCAGTGCGCGGACGGTGTCGCCCTCTCGCACGTTGTCGCAGATCCAGTTGGAGGCGAAGCCCTCGGCCGTGCGCTTGACCGTGATGGTGAGCGGCCCACCGTCGACCGGGCTGCTCGACAGCGAGTAGCAGCGAGCGGCGACCCCTGTCTGGTCGCTCGGGACGGCGAGGGTGAGGAACTGTCCCGGCTTGTAGGCGAACTGCTCCTCGGCGCCTGCGGGCGCCTCGAAGGAGACGGAGTGCGCGTCCGCGGTCTCCTCGACCACGTCCACGACCTTCAGCTCGAACGACTCTTCCGTGGCCACTCAGTAACCGTCCTCGGCTCCGATCGGGATCCGGCCCTCGCGCACCGCGGCGTCGATGCTGGCCGCGAGCCGCGGACAACCGGCATGCACCGGTCGTCCACCGGGCTGGGTGGCCATTCTCGCGAACTCCTGGCAGTGCGCGAGGGCCTGGTCCGACCATTGGATGGAGGTGTGGTGCTCGCTGTTCTTCTTCACCCCGACGCTCGCGAGGCAGTCCAGGCAGGCCACCTCGACCAGCCGGGCCCTGGTGTAGAGGTGCTGGTCCTCCAGCGTGGCGGGGCTGGCGGGGACGAAGGAGGCCATCAGGTCCCCGTCATGATCGGCGGCGTGACGTCGGTGTCCTGCGCCCCGGCGTCCTGGCTCGCCGCGTCCTCGGCGCTCTTCCGCGCGAGGTTCTCCTCCACCTCGGCGCGCCAGTGCTCGTTGGCCTTGGTCGTGTCGACCTCGAACTCGAACCGCTCGGTCATCTCCGGGGTGACGTCGTCCTGGTCGACGTAGAACTGCTCGTACCACCGGCGCAGCTGGTAGACCGGGCCGTCCTCCTCGCACAGCAGCGGGTTCTGCACCGGCGCCTTGTTCAGCCAGATCGCGACATCCTGCTCGAAGCCCTCCTTGAACGTCTCGGAGTAGCGCTTGCCGATGTACTCGGCCGTGGCGTCGTCGATGCCGTCGGGCTTCTTCACGCACAGTCCGTACTGGAGCTTGAAGGAGTTCTGCGAGGTCGGGACGTGGCAGTTGATCAGGATGACCTCGGTCTCGAAGCCCTTGTAGTCGACGTTGATCCAGTTGATCATGTACGACGGCCCGTAGTAGGAGGCCTCCGACTTCAGCATCAGCCCCTCGTCGCCGTACCCGGCGCCGTCCACGTCCGGGCGGCCGGTCGACTCCATGAACTGGGTCGCGACCTGGCCTTCGAACACGTTGCGGAAGCTGGTCGGGAACGCGAAGTGGATGTAGAAGAAGTGCGCCATGTCCACGACGTTGTCGATTATCTCGCGGCAGTGCGCGTTGGCGACGTCGAGGACCTCCCACGTCCAGTCGGTGTACTCGTCGGTGCCGATCCCGGGCAGCTCCGGAGGCAGGATGTCGAGGTCGGGCTCGGAACCCTCGACGTCGTGCCAGACCAGCACCTGGCCGTTGCGGACCACCACCGGGTAGCGCTCGGTGCGCGCCCGCAGCGGCACCCGGCGGGCATACGGGATCGCCTTGCACCGGCCGTCGCCGCCCCACCGCCAGTCGTGGAAGGGGCAGGCGACCTCGTCGCCCTTGACGCTCCCCTGGGTGAGGTCGCCGCCCATGTGCCGGCAGTAGCCGTCCAGGGCGTTGATCTCGCCCTTGGAGTCCTGCCACACGACCAGCTTGCCGCCGAACGCCTCCACGCCGTGCGGCTTGCCGTCGGCGAACGTCGACTTCAGACCGAGGCAGTGCCAGCCGCGGGCGAACCGCTCCGGCGGCGTACCGCGGTCGAGAGCTCGGGCGCTGGACGGGGTGGGGCTCATGGCGTGCCTCCAGACAAGTGGACCAAAACGAGAACAGGTTATAGTTTTTAGGTCGCGGTTTCCAGCAGCACCACCTTCCCACCGCCAGCTGTCCCCACGGGAGTCCCGCCATGCACATCGCCCTCACGCCCGAGCAGCAGCGGCTCCGCGAGGAGCTGCGCGAGTACTTCACCGCCCTGGTCACCCCCGAGGTGCGCGCCGGCCTCGCATCGGCGACCGGCGAGTTCGGCGAGGCGGGCGTCTACAAGGACGTCATCCGCACCCTCGGGTCCGACGGCTGGCTCGGCATCGGCTGGCCGGAGGAGTACGGCGGGCAGGCTCGCTCGATGGTCGAGCAGCTGATCTTCACCGACGTCGCCGCCGTCGCCGGGGTGCCGATCCCCTACCTGACGCTGAACACCGTCGGGCCCACGATCATGCGCTACGGGACCGCGGAGCAGAAGGAGTACTTCCTGCCGCGCATCCTCGCGGGCGACCTGCACTTCTCCATCGGCTACTCCGAGCCGGGGTCCGGCACCGACCTCGCGTCCCTGAAGACCAGGGCGGTCCGCGAGGGTGACGAGTGGGTGATCAACGGCCAGAAGATGTGGACCTCCCTGATCCAGTACGCCGACTGGATCTGGCTCGCCTGCCGCACCGACCCCGACCTCCCCCGGCACAAGGGCCTGTCGATGATCCTGGTGCCCGCGGACGCTGCCGGCTTCTCCTACACCCCCGTGCACACGGTCGCCGGCGTGAGCACGAGTGCGACCTACTACGAGGACGTCCGGGTGCCGTACGGCAACCTGGTCGGCGAGCTCAACGGCGGCTGGTCGCTGATGACCAACCAGCTCAACCACGAGCGCGTCGCGCTCACCTCGTCCGCACCGCTCACCCACTCGATCGAGCTGGTGCGGCGCTGGGCCCAGGAGACGAAGAACCCCGATGGTCAACGGGTGATCGACGCCGAGTGGGTGCAGATCGCCCTCGGGCGGGCGCACGCGCGCACCGAGGCGCTCTCCCTGATCAACTGGAAGCTCGCGGCCGACGCCGACGCGGGGGTCGACCTGTCCCCCGCGGAGGCGTCGGCCACGAAGATCTACGGCTCCGAGCTGGCGACCGAGGTGTACCGGTCGCTGATGGAGATCGTCGGACCCAACGCCGGCGTGACCGGCGACTCCGAGGGCGCGGTGCTGGCGGGCCGGCTCGAGCGCTACCACCGCTCCGCACTGGTGATGACCTTCGGCGGCGGCACCAACGAGATCCAGCGCGACATCATCGGCTACGTCGGGCTCGGACTGCCCGCGACGAAGAGGTAGGACAGAGGGACGACCATGGACTTCACCTTCACCCCCGAGCAGGACGAGGCCGCCGCGCTCGCGGCCGGCATCCTGCGCGACCGCGCGACCACCGAGCGGCTGAAGGCCGTCGAGGCCGGCGGCGACCGCTTCGACCGCGACCTGTGGGCCGAGCTCGGCGCGGCGGGGCTGCTCGGCCTCGCGCTGCCGGAGCGGTACGACGGCGCCGGGCTCGGCCTGATCGAGCTGTGCCGCGTGCTCGTCGAGGTCGGCCGCACCGTGGCGCCGGTGCCACTAGTGGCGCACGGGCCCGCCGCGCGGCTGCTCGCCGAGTCCGGACCCACTGCGCTCCAGGAGCGGTGGCTGCCCGGTGCCGTGGCGGGTGCGCTCGTGCTGACCGCGGCGGTCGCCGAGGAGCGGGCGTTCGCACCGAGCCGGCCGACGACCGTGGCCACGCCCGACGGCGAGGGCTACCGGATCACCGGGAGCAAGGCGATCGTGCCGGCCGGGCCGTACGCCGACGCGTTCCTGGTGCCCGCCGAGACGCCGTCCGGCACCGGCGTCTTCCTGGTCGAGCCGGGCGACCCCGGGCTGACCGTGGTCGCCCAGACGTTCTCCGACCGGGACGGCGTGGCCCGCCTCGACCTGGACGGCGTCGCCGTCGGGTCGGACCGCGCGGTCGGCGCCGCCGACGGGTCGACCGACCGCCGGCTGCGCCACCTGCTGCTGCTCGCGGCGAGCGCCGAGCAGCTCGGCATCACCGAGGGGTCGCTCCGGCTCACCTCGTCGTACGCGAAGACGCGCGAGCAGTTCGGCCGGCCGATCGGGACCTTCCAGGCGGTCTCGCAGCGGCTGGCGGACGGCTACATCGACGTGCTCGGCCAGCGCCTGACGCTGTGGCAGGCGGCCTGGCGCCTCGAGGAGGGATTGCCGGCCGACAGCGAGGTCGCGATCGCGAAGCTGTGGGCGGCCGACGCCGGGCACCGGCTCGCGCACACCACCGTGCACGTGCACGGCGGCGTCGGCATCGACCTGGACGGCGAGGCGCACCGCTACTTCACGAGCGCCAAGCGCTTCGAGTTCCTCCACGGCGGGGCGACCGAGCAGGCGCTGGCCGTCGGACGAGCCCTGGCCGCCGAACCCGCCTGATCGCCGACTCGGGCTCTCCTGCTGAATGTGTGGGTGGGTTGAGCGTGCCGTAGACGGGCGCACGCCGCTCTCTGCCTAGGTTTTGGAGCTGTCTAGGAACCAGAACCGGCGTCAAGGAGAGCGGCGTGCGTGATGTCAGCCTATGGCGGTGCCTGCTCGGGCTCGAAGACACCGTGATCGAGGGTGTCGAGCTCGATCGCGATGAACGGGTGCTCGTGGTCGCTGTTCGGCCGATGGCGCGTCGCCGGGGCCGGTGTGGGCGGTGTCGCGCGCCGGCGGCCGGGTACGACGCTGGGCGCGGTCGGCGGCGGTGGCGTGCCCTGGATAGCGCCACTGTGCGGGTCTACCTGGAAGCCGACTCGCCACGGGTGCGGTGCCGCGCGCATGGCGTGGTCGTCGCGCACGTGCCCTGGGCTCGCCATCGAGCCCGGGCGACGCACGCGTTCGAGGATCAGGTCGCCTGGCTGGTCACCAAGACCTCGCTGTCCACGGTGGCTGAGCTGATGCGGGTGTCGTGGCGCACCGTGAGCGGGATCTTGACCCGGGTCTGGAACCAGATCGCCGCCCGGGTCGACTTGCTCGACGGGTTGACCCGGATCGGGATCGACGAGGTGTCCTGGCGCCGTCATCAGCGTTACCTGCTCGCGGTCGTCAATCACGACACCGGTCGTTTGGTGTGGGTCGGCAAGGGCAACACCACCGCGACCGTCCAGTCGTTCTTCGATGCCCTTGGGCCGCACCGGTGCGCACAGATCACCCACATCAGCGCCGACGCCGCGCCCTACATCGCCAAGTCGACGGCTAAGAACTGCCCGCAGGCGGTCCGGGTCGCCGATCCCTTCCACGTGGTGAAGTGGGCCAACGACGCCCTCGGCGAGGTCCGGCTCGAGGTCTGGCGCGAGACCCGTCGGATCGCCCGGGCCAACTCCCGCGGCCGCGGCCGCGCACCCGCCGACGTCCAGGAGGAGTTCCCCGCCTACCAGCGGCTGCGGATCTTGACCCGTTCGCGGTACGCGCTGTGGAAGAACCCCGAGAACCTCACCACCCACCAGCAGGCCCGACTGGACTGGATCGCCAAGACCGACCCCCGACTGTGGCGGGCCTACCAACTCAAGGAAGGCCTCCGCGCCGTCCTGCGACTGCCGGCCGCCGAAGCCCGCATCGCGATCGACGCCTGGTGCCGCTCGGCACGGCGATGTCGTATCGCCCAGTTTGTCGACCTCGCCCGCATGGTCGCCGAGCAACGCGGCCCGATCCTGGCCGCGATCGAGCACGGCCTCTCCAACGCGATCAGCGAATCGGTCAACACCCGCATCCGACTCCGCAACCGGATCGCGTTCGGCATCAAGGACCCCGACGCCCTGATCAGCCTCCTGATGCTCACCCTCAGCGGCCACACACCCGCACTACCGGGCCGAACATGACCCACACAAACGACAGGAGAGCCCGACTCGGCGCATCTTGCTCGCCCTGCAACCCCGAGTCGGCGCATCTTGTACGCCCCGGCGGGCAAGACGCGCCGACTCGACCCATCCAGCCGGGCAAGACGCGCCGACTCGACCCGGTCAGCCGTCCGGAGCCGGCGAGGGGGCGGAGTCGCTGTCGGTGAAGGCAGTGCCGCCACCGAAGCGGTCGCTGACCTGGCGCCCGTCCAGCACCCGGTACGGCGCGGACCCGCTCGCCGCCCGGGCCGCCAGCGCGTCGGTCGGCACCCGGCCCCGCGAGGCGACGACGACCAGGTTGCCGAGCCGGCGGGCCCGCAGGGTCGCCGGCTCGACGCCCAGGGCGACCGACCCGAACACCAGCCGAAGCCCGGCGACCACCCGCCGGGTCCACCCGAACGGCGCCCGGTCGGTGAGGTTGAGCACCAGCAGTCCCTCGGCACCGAGGACCCGGGCGACGTCCTCGAAGAACTCGACCGTCACCAGGTCCGCCGGCACCCGGCCGTCGGCGAAGGCGTCGAGGAGGACCAGCTCCGCGTAGGCGTCGCGGAGCGCGGCGACGCCCTGCCGGCCGTCGACCCCACGCACCTTGATCCCGCTGCGGCGCGGCAGCGGGAGCTCGCGGCGGACCAGCTCGGTGACCTCGCTCGCCGGCTCCAGCACGACCTGGGGTGAACCCGGCCGGGTGACGGCGACGTAGCGAGGCAGCGTCATCGCGGCCCCGCCGACGTGTACGACCCGCACCGGCGCCCCGGGCGGGGCGGCGGCGTCCACGACGTCGGCCATCCGGCGTACGTAGTCGAAGGCGAGCCGGGTCGGGTCGTCGAGGTCCACGTGCGACTGGCTCAGGCCGGACATGCGCAGCACGAACGACCCCGGTCGGTCGCCCGGCTCGATCTCGCACGCCTCCACGCCCGCACCGTACGATGCCGCGGTGCTCAGCGCCTCCGACCCGCTCCCCTACCGGCCGGAGCGGATCGCGGTCGTGGGGGTGTCCGGCTCCGGCAAGAGCACCCTCGCCCGTCGGGTCGCCGCCGTGCTCGACCTGCCGTACACCGAGATGGACGCCCTGTTCCACGGCGCCGGCTGGACCAGGCGACCCACGTTCGAGTCCGATCTGGCGGCGCTCCTCGCCGCGGGCCGGTGGGTGACCGAGTGGCAGTACGACGACGCGCGTCCACTGCTCACGGAGCGGGCCGACCTGATGGTCTGGCTGGATCTGCCGTTCCGGGTGACCCTGAGCCGGGTCGTACGCCGCACGGTCCGCCGCCGCGTGCGTCGCGAGGAGCTGTGGAACGGCAACCGGGAGGGCCCGCTGCTCCGGTTCTTCACCGACCGGGAGCACATCGTCCGATGGACGATCAGCACCCGGCACCTCTACGACGAGCGGGTCCGGGCGGTCGCCGCCGCCCGGCCGGACCTGCCGATCGTGCACCTGCGCAGCCGGCCCGAGGGCGACCGCTGGGTCCGAGAGGTGCTCGCGCCGTTAGCCTGACGGCCATGCGCGCACCCTCCGCCGACGTCGCGGCCCGCGCCGCGGCCCGCCTCGCCGACCTGGCCACCCCTCCCGGAGCGCTCGGCCGCCTCGGCGACCTCGGCGTCTGGCTCTCGGCCTGCCAGGGCGAGGTGCCGCCGCGCGAGCTCGCGCACGTCCGCCTGGTGATCTTCGCGGGCGACCACGGCATCGCGCGCCACGGCGTGTCGGCGTACCCGCCCGCGATCACCGCCGCCATGGTGCGGACCTTCGTCGCCGGCCGCGCGGGCGTCAACGCGCTCGCGGGTGCGCACGGGGTCGCCGTCCGGGTCCTCGACCTGGGCGTCGACGACGACCTGGCCGACGTGCCGGACGACGTACGCCGGTTCAAGGTGCGGCGCTCCTCGGGCGCGATCCACCTGGAGGACGCGCTCACCGCCGAGGAGACCCGGACCGCGCTCGACGCCGGCGCCACGGTCGCCCGCGAGGAGATCGCCGCCGGGGCGCAGCTGCTGCTCAGCGGCGACATGGGGATCGGCAACACCACGCCGGCGGCGGCCCTGGTGGCGGCCGGTCTCGGGCTCCCGGCCAGTGAGGTCACCGGGCGCGGCACCGGCATCGACGTGCCCACCCTCGCGCACAAGCAGGCCCTCATCGACCGGGCCCTGCGCCGCGCCGGAACCCGCGTCGACGACCCGGTCGAGGCGCTCGCGGCGCTCGGCAGCGCCGACCTCGCCGCCAGCACCGGCTACCTGCTCGAGGCCGCGCGTCAGGGCGTTCCAGCTGTCCTCGACGGGCTGATGGCGGTCGCGTGCGCGCTCACGGCCGACCGGATCGATCCGGGTGCGTCGACCTGGTACGCCGCCGGCCACCGCTCCACGGAACCGGCCCAGTCCCTTGCCCTGGCCAAGCTCGGTCTCGAGCCGGCCCTCGACCTCGGGCTGCGGCTCGGCGAGGGCAGCGGTGCGGTCGCGGCAGTGCCGGTGCTGCGCAGTGCGGTCGCCCTGCTGCGCGACGTGGGCCTGCTCAGCGAGCTCGATGCGTGACGCCTGGCGGTTCGCGGTCGGGACCCTGACCGCCCTGCCGGTGCGCCCACCGACGCGGGTGGACCGGGACACGGCTCGTCGCGCGATGCTGCTGGCCCCCCTCGCGGCGCTCCCCCTCGGGCTGCTCGTCGCGGCGGTCCTGGCCGCCGGGCGGGCGGTCGAGCTGCCGCCACTCGCCGTGGGCCTGCTGGCGGTCGGTGCCCTGGCCGCGAGCTCGCGCGCGCTGCACTGGGACGGGCTCTCCGACACGGTGGACGGCCTCGCGGCGTCGTACGACCCGGCCCGCTCCCTCGCCGTGATGCGGTCGGGCACCAGCGGTCCGGCCGGCGTCCTGGCGACCGTGGTCGTGGCCGGGGTGCAGGCGGCCGCCCTCGCGACGCTGCTGGACCAGCCCCTCCTGGCGGGCGCGCTGGTCTGCCTGTCCCGGTGCGCGCTCTGGATCGTGTGCTGCACGCGGGTGCCGGCGGCGCGCGCGGACGGCCTCGGCGCCGACGTCGCGCGCACCGTCCCCCTGCCGGTCGCGGTCCTCGGCGGCCTGCTGCTGTCGGCGGTCGGCGGGCTGGTCGTGCTGGTGCTCGTCCGCCGCACCGTACGACGGTTCGGCGGCGTCACCGGCGACGTCATGGGTGCCGCGGTCGAGCTGGCGCTCGCGGCCACGCTGCTCGCCTGGGCGGCGCGCTAACGCCGCGTCCCAGAAGTTCTTGGGCGCTTCGCGCCCACATGGCACGCACCTCGCTGCGTTGCCGACGCTTGCGAGACGAGTGGGTATGGCGGCGCGCCGGCGCGTTGCGATGCACACACCCTGAGAACGCCAACCGTTCAACAACTTCCAAGACGCGACGCTAGAGGACGAGGACCCGGCCCGCGACGACGAGGTGCACCTCGTCGCAGGCCGGGCCGAACCGCTGGTTGACGACCCCGAGGAGGTCCCGGAACAGGCGGCCGGAGCGGTGCTCGGGGACCACGCCGAGACCGACCTCGTTGGTGACCAGCACCACGGGCCCGTCCGGACGCCCGGCCAGCACCGTCAGCGCCTCGCTCACCCGGGCGTCGACGTACGCCGCCACTGCGTCGGACTCGGCCTCCCAGAGCCCGGCCTCGTCGACTTGCCGGGTCAGCCAGGTGCCGAGGCAGTCCACCAGCACCGGGCCGGGGGTGCGCAGCGCTGCGGCGAGGTCGCCGGTCTCGAGTGTGGTCCAGGTGGCCGGCCGGCGGGCGCGGTGGGCGGCGACCCGAGCGGCCCAGTCGGCGTCGTCCTGGGCCGGACCCGGGGCGACGTAGGTGACGGCGGGCTCGGCACGCACCAGGGCCTCGGCGTGCGTGGACTTGCCGGACCGGACCCCACCGGTGACCAGGACCTTCACCGGTCAGCGCCCGGCGGCAGGACCGGCAGGCCGTCGGGTACGCCCTCGGAGGCGAGGGCGGCGATCGCGGCGACGTCGAGGTGCTCCTCGACGAGGTCGGCGAGCAGCTCCATCCGCCCCTCCCGTGCCGCCGCGAAGCTCACCCCGGAAGGCTCCCACACGTGACCGGTCAGCCGCGCGACCTCGGTCAGGAACGCCGTGCGGAAGGCGTCGCCCTCGAGGCTGCCGTGCCACATCGTGCCGAGCACGTGGCCCTCCCGGGCCCCGCCGAGGAACTCCTCGGCGCCGGCGCCCCGCGTGACCCTCCCGTGGTGGATCTCGTAGCCAGCGGTCGAGGCGCCGAGCGCGAGACCCCGGGAGAGCCGGAGCACCTTCACCGCGGAGAAGTCGGTGCGTACGTCGAGCAGCGCCAGCCCCTCGACCTCGGCGCCGGGCTGCCCCTCGACGCCGCCCGGATCCGAGACGGACCGGCCGAGCATCTGGAAGCCCCCGCAGATCCCGAGCACCGGGCGACCGGCAGCGGCGTGCGCGTGGACGGCTCGGTCCAGCCCCCGCTCGCGCAGCCAGGCGAGGTCCGCGATGGTCGCACGGGTCCCGGGCAGCACGACCAGGTCGGCGTCCGAGAGGGCTCGCGGGTCGGTGGCGAAGACGACGTCGAGGCTGGGCTCGATCCCGAGCGCGTCGACGTCGGTCACGTTGCTGATCCGCGGCAGCCGCACGACCGCGACCTTGAGCGCCGCCCGGCCGTCGCGCGCCTGCCGGCCGGCGACGGCGAGGGTGTCCTCGGAGTCCATCCAGAGGTCGGGGTGCCACGGCAGCACGCCGTACACCGGCCGGCCGGTGAGCCGGGCGACCTCCTCGAGCCCGGGTCGCAGCAGGTCGAGGTCGCCGCGGAACTTGTTGACGACGAACCCCGCGAGCAGCCGCTGGTCGGCGGGCTCGAGCAGCGCCACGGTGCCGAACATGGCCGCCAGCAGGCCGCCCCGGTCGATGTCGCCGACGACCACCGTCGGCAGGCCGGCGTGCCGCGCGAGCCCCATGTTCACGAAGTCGCCGGACCGCAGGTTGATCTCGGCTGGACTGCCGGCGCCCTCCGCGACGACGACGTCGTAGCGCGACGCCAGGTCGTCGAAGGCGGCGTACGCCGCAGCCGCCAGGGGCTCCCGGCCCTCGGCGAAGTCGTCCGCGCCCAGCGTGCCGCCGGGACGACCCATCACGACGACGTGGCTGCGCAGGTCACTGCCCGGCTTGAGCAGCACCGGGTTCATCGCCGCCTCGGGCTCGGCGTTCGCGGCCACGGCCTGCACCCACTGCGCCCGGCCGATCTCCGCGCCGTCCGCGCAGACCATCGAGTTGTTCGACATGTTCTGCGCCTTGAACGGCGCGACGTGCACACCCGCGCGCGCCAGCGAGCGGCACAGTCCAGTGGTGACGACGCTCTTGCCGGCGTCCGAGCTCGTGCCCGCGACCAGGATCCCGCTCATGGGCAGCCCAGCATAGGAAGCCCGGCAGCATCGGCTGCCGGCGGGTCCCTGGCCGCGGGTGTCGGACGGACGGCCCGCGTCAGCGGGCCATGTAGCCGCCGTCGATGTAGAGCTCGAGCCCGGTGACGAACGCGGCGTCGTCGCTGGCCAGGTAGGCCACGCCGGCCGCGATGTCCTCGGGGCGGCCCAGGCGGGCCATCGGCGTCAGCTGCACCATGCCGTCCCAGATCGGGGTGTCGCGGGACTGCTCGAGGATCGGCGTGGCGATGAAGCCGGGGTGGATGGAGTTGACCCGGACACCCTCGGTCGCCCAGTGCAGCGCGACGTTCTTCGTCAGCGTGCGCACCGCACCCTTGGCGGCGTGGTAGGCCGGTGAGACGCCGAAGCCACCGCTGGTGCCGAAGATCGAGCTGATGTTGACGACCGAGGCGTGCTCCGAGCGCTTGAGGTACGGCGCGCCGATCTTCATGCCCAGGAAGACACCGGTCTGGTCGATGGCGACCGTGCGGTCCCACTCGGCCAGGGTGGTCTCCTCGATCGGCTTGATGTCACCCATGCCCGCGTTGTTGACGAGGATGTCGACACCTCCGAACTCCTCGGCCGCCTTGGCGAACGCGGCCTCCCAGTCGGCCTCACTCGTGACGTCGTGCCGCATGAACGCGGCGCGCCCGCCGGCCTCCTCGAGCTCCTTGACCGTGGCCTCGCCGGCCTCGACCTGGATGTCGGTGACCAGCACCGCCGCGCCCTCCTCGGCGAGCCGCTGGGCGGTCACCTTGCCGATGCCGCTCGCCGCGCCGGTGACGATCGCGACGCGACCTTCCAGTCTCCTCATGTCCTGCACCCTTCTGTGAGTTCGGTACTTCGATGTCGAACGGGGCCGGTCGCCGTCGACCGGTGTGCTCAGTGCGCGGTCTGGCCCGCGTCGGCCGTCACGACGGTCCCGGTGGTGAACGACGCCAGGTCACTGGCCAGGAACAGGACGGTGCCGGCGATCTCCTCCGGCGCGGCCGCCCGGTGGAAGCCGTTGCTCGCGGCCACCGCGTCCCAGATCTCGGCGTCCTCCTGCCAGACCTTGGTCATCGGCGTGTCGACCAGGCCGGGCGCCAGGGCGTTCACCCGGACGCCGGCCGCGGCGTAGTCGATCGCGGCCGCGCGGGTGAGCCCGACGACGCCGTGCTTGGCGGCGACGTACGGTGCCATGCCGGGGTCGGCGATCACGCCCGCGACCGAGGCCGTGTTGATGATGGAGCCACCGCCGGCGGCGGCCATGTGCTCGATCTCGTACTTGAGCGCGAGGAACACGCCCTTGAGGTCGACGGCGATGGTCCGGTCGAAGTCGTCCTCGCTCTGCTCGGCGAGGGGCCCGGTGGGCGGCAGGATGCCGGCGTTGTTGAACGCCACGTGCAGCCCGCCGTAGGTGTCGACCGTGGTGCGGACCAGCTGCTGGACGTCGGCCGCTGAGGTGACGTCGGTGCGGACGAACAGGGCCGTGCCCCCCGACTCCTCGATCAGGCGGACGGTCTCGGCCGCCCGGTCGTCGACGTCTCCGACGACGACCCGCGCGCCCTGCTGGGCGAAGGCCAGCGCCGTGGCCCGCCCGATGCCGGTCGCGCCTCCCGTGATCAGGACGACCTTGCCGGTGAAATCGAGCAGCTCGGACATGGCGTGCTCCTTTCCAGAGCCGTAGGCAATATAGTTGACATGTCAACCATATTGCAAGCGCGTCCATTCCCCGGTCGAGACCGGCACCGAAGGATGCTCAGGGCCTCGTCCTGCTCCCTGGCGGCTTCTTCCCCGGGCCCGTCGTCGGGGTCCGGTCCGACGGTCAGGTGACCGCGCCGACCAGCATCGAGGCGGCCGTGACCAGCAGGCCGCCGATGACCAGCGGACGCAGCCGGGCGGCCGGGATCTTGTGGAAGACCGCGTCGCCGAGCCGCCAGCCGACCGGCAGCCCCACGACGCCGGACGCGGTCAGCAGCGCGACCTCGCCGTCGACGTACCCGAGCACGAGGAAGGCGACGACCGCCACCACGTCCTGGGCCGCGAACACCCCCTGGAGGGTGGCCCGGTAGCGCCGCGGCTCCCGGTCCAGCAGCGCCATCACCAGCGGCGGCCCGTTCATGCCGGTCGAGGTCAGCAGCGCGCCGCTGACCAGGCCGGCGACCGGTAGGCCGCGAGCGCCGATCCGGGCGCCACTCGCCACCAGCAGCACCATGACCAACATGGCGCCCGCGATCCACGCCTGCAGCCGCGACTCGTCGGCGAGGCCGAGGAGCACCAGCCCGACCGGCATCCCCACGATGCCGGTCACCGTCAGGGTCCGCGCCGCGGGACCGTCCAGGTGCGACCGTTCCCGCCAGGCCGCGCCACTCGTGAGCACCAGGCTCATCGCGGTGGCGGCGACCACCGCGGCGATCGGGTGCACCACCAGCGCCAGCAGCGGTACGGCGACCAGCGCCGAGCCGAATCCGGTGATCGCCTGTGCCATCGCTGCCACCACGAACACCACCGCCGCGACGCCGGCGACCAGCAGCAGGTCGGTCACAGACGGATGCTACGGCCGCGACGCAGGGGTGACCTCGGACAGGTCAGCTGCCGTCGGTCTTGTTCATCCACGACGGCGGCGGCGGCGGGGGTGCCGGCGTCGCGGCCGCTGGGGTCCCGGCCGGCTCCGAGGACGCGGGCGGGGTCATCCCGCCCGGCGGCGGGGGCACCGTCCCGGCCGGCGGCGGGGCCGCGGCCGGCGGCGGCGTGGTCTGTAGCACCAGGGGCGGCAACGTCCCCGCCCTCTCGTGCTCGTTCAGCGCGCCCAGGAGCCGCTCCCGCTCGCCCTCCGGCACGGGCCGGCCCGCAGCCTCGAGGTAGGCGACCACGCCGAGGTCGCGCAGGAGCCGCTCCGGCGAGACCGCCGCTCCGGGGCCGCCGAGACCGGAGTTCGACAGCGCCGTGTCCGCCTTCGCGGCGAGCTCGTTGGCCGCCGCCTTCGCCTTGTCCAAGAACCCCATTCCACTGCCCTCCCTGTGCTCTTCGTCGCCGTGCTCCCGTTCGGCAGCGTACGCCGTCCGACGCTCGTAGAGTCCGGAACAGGAGGACGCCGGCGGGAGCCGACGGCACCGGGAGGAGCCGAGATGCCACTGCACGGAACGCTGTTGGAGGAGTTCAGGGAGAAGTCGTCGACCGACCCGTTCTCCCTGCAGAACAAGAAGCTGCTGAAGATCGACATGGGCTACGGTCCGGTCTGGGCCAAGACGGGCTCGATGGTCGCCTACCAAGGCGATGTCCGGTTCGAGAACAAGGGCTCGGGTGGCCTGGGCAAGATGCTGAAGCAGGCGGTGACCGGCGAGGGCGTCGACATGATGCAGTGCACCGGCAGCGGTGAGCTGTTCGTGGCCGACTTCGCCGCCGACGTCCAGGTGCTCTACCTGGAGAACGACCTGGTGTCGGTGAACGGATCCAGCGTGCTGGCCTTCTCCTCCTCCATCGAGTGGGAGATCCACCGGGTCCAGGCCCGCGGCGCGGTGATGACCGGCGGGCTCTACAACGTGTCGCTGCGCGGCACCGGCTACGTCGCCGTCACCACCAGCGGCGAGCCCGTGGCACTCGACGTCGCGAGCGCGCCGACGTTCGCCGACGCACAGGCGGTCGTGCTGTGGACCTCCGGGGTGTCCATGGACATCCGGGTCGACACCGGGGGCGTGAAGTCCCTGGTGCGCGGGGGCACGGGCGAGACGTTCCAGATGGCGTTCGGCGGTCAGGGGTACGTCGTCGTCCAGCCGAGCGAGTCCGTGATCACCGGCGGCCACCAGGCGGCCACGGGCAAGAGCAGCGGCGGGGGGCTCGGCGGGCTGCTCGGCGGCTGAGCTGCCCGCTCCGATGCCCCACCGACCGGTCAGTCCCGAACCGGATCGGGCGCGTCGACCTGTGCCCAGCGCGCCAGGGCCTCGTGGAGCTCCTTGTGCCCAACGGTTTGGTCAGGAAGTCGTCCATGCCGGCCGCCAGGCAGGTCGCGCGCTCGGCCGCGACGGCCGTGGCCACCGGCGAGCTCCTCCGCGACCTGATCATCGACCCCCGCAAGGACTACCAGCCCACCGGCGCACCACCGGACCCCACCCCGAAATAGAACAAGCCCGGACCTACCTTCCGTAGGTCCGGGCGATTCCGATGTCTTGAGACATCACACGGTCGGGCTGACAGGATTTGAACCTGCGACCCCTTGACCCCCAGTCAAGTGCGCTACCAAGCTGCGCCACAGCCCGAACACCCGCATGGTCGCGATGCAGCGACCACCGAGCGGCGTGAACACTACCGCAGCCCGGCCGGACTGGCGGAATCGGGTCGTGTGCCTCAGCACGCGCTATGGCGCGTCGTGGGGCACACGACCCGCGACGCCCCCGGCCTGGGCGAGGACCACGAGCCTGCGCATGGCCCGACGCTGACCCGCGGGCTACCGCTTGCGCTTCTCCCGCGGCCGCTGCTGCAGCACGATCGGCGTGCCCACGAACCCGAACTCCTCGCGCAGGCGACGCTCGATGAACCGCTCGTAGGCGGCGTCCAGCTTGCCGCTCGTGAACAGGATGAAGGTCGGCGGCGCGGTCGAGGCCTGGGTCCCGAACAGGATCTTCGGCTGCTTGCCGCTGCGCACCGGGTGGGGGTGCTCGGCGACCAGGCGGCCGAGGAAGCCGTTGAGCGCGCCGGTCGAGACGCGGGTCTCCCAGCCCTCCAGGGCCTTCTCCAGCGCCGGGACGAGCCGGTCGACGTGCCACCCGGTCCGGGCGGTGATGTTGATCCGCGGGGCCCACTGCACCTGGACGAGGTCGCGCTCGATCTCACGGTCGAGGTAGTAGCGGCGCTCCTCGTCGACGAGGTCCCACTTGTTGAAGGCGATGACGAGCGCGCGGCCGGCCTCGCGGACGGTCTGGATGATCCGGACGTCCTGCTCGGAGATCGACTCCCCGCCGTCGACGACCAGGACCGCGACCTCGGCCCGGTCGATCGCCGTCGCGGTGCGCAGCGAGGCGTAGTACTCGTGCCCGGAGGCCTCCTTGACCCGCTTGCGGATGCCCGCGGTGTCGATGAACCGCCAGGTCTTGCCGCCGAGCTCGATCAGCTCGTCGACCGGGTCGACGGTGGTGCCGGCGACGTTGTCGACCACGGCCCGCTCCTCGCCGGCGAGCTTGTTGAGCAGGGAGGACTTGCCGACGTTGGGCTTGCCGACGATCGCGATCCGCCGCGGCCCGCCGGGCTCCGGCTCACGCTCGGGAGGCGGCTCGGGAAGCGCCGCCAGCACGGCGTCGAGCAGGTCGCCCGAGCCACGACCGTGCAGCGCGGACACGGCGTACGGCTCGCCGAGCCCGAGGTTCCACAGCCCGTAGGCCTCCGCCTCGGTGCGCTGGTCGTCGACCTTGTTCGCGGCCAGCACGACCGGCTTCGCGGACTTCCGCAGGATCCGCACGACGGCCTCGTCGGCGTCGGTGATCCCAACGGTCGCATCGACCACGAACAGCACGGCGTCGGCCAGGCTGACCGCGACCTCCGCCTGCCCGGCGATCCGCTCGGCCAGGCCGCGGGCGTCCGGATCCCAGCCGCCGGTGTCGACGACGGTGAACGCGCGGCCGTTCCAGCTCGCGTCGTAGGAGACGCGGTCGCGGGTCACACCGGGGACGTCCTCGACGACTGCCTCGCGGCGGCCGATGATCCGGTTCACCAGCGTCGACTTCCCGACGTTGGGTCGGCCGACGACCGCGAGGACGGGGACGGGTCCGGCGGCCTCGGGGACGGTCTCCGCAGCGGTCTCCGGGGCGCCCTCGGGGGCACCCTCGAGCTCGGTCATGGTGCTCCTTGGTCGGTGACCCCGGTGGCGGGGTCTGGGTCTACGTCGGTCACGGGCAGCGGACCCGGCAGCTCCCGGCCGGTCGACGTGCGCGCGCGGTCCAGCTGGACCAGCATGTGCTCCCGCAGCAACAACGAGAACT
This sequence comes from Nocardioides sp. JS614, assembly GCF_000015265.1. NCBI lineage: Bacteria > Bacillati > Actinomycetota > Actinomycetes > Propionibacteriales > Nocardioidaceae > Nocardioides > Nocardioides sp. JS614. The sequence goes on along the minus strand of NC_008699.1, from coordinate 2,670,261 downwards.
TCTCGACTTGTTCCCGGGTCCGCGGCCACGGCACCGGGTCGATGCGGTAGGCCTCCCCGAAAACCAGGTCGATCCGGGCCCGCCGGGCTGGCAGCGAGTTGTGGTGGGCGCCGGGCTCGCGGCTCCCGAGCATCGTGACCGGTACGACCGGTGCGCCGGACACCAGCGCGAGGTAGGCCGCACCCCGGTGGAACCGCTCGAGGTCGCCCGCGCCGCGGCTGCCCTCGGGGTAGATGCCGACCGCGCCCCCGTCGCGCAGCACCTTCAGGCACGTCTTCACCGCGGCGGGATCGGTGTGGAACCGGTCCAGCGGGATCTGGCCGGACTGCACGAGGAAGCGCCCGAGCAGGCCACGGAACATCTCGATCTTGGTCAGCGCGTGCGCCGGGCGGGGCGCGAAGATGGCCAGCAGCGGCCCGTCGACGATCCCGACGTGGTTGGAGGCGTAGATCACTCCCCCGTGGCGCGGCACGTGCCGGGGCTCGTGCACGCGCACGTCGTACCACCGCCGGATCAACCAGCGCGCCAGCGGGCGCAGCGGCGAGTACAGGGCGTAGCGGGGCGCGCCCCGGGCGGTGTCGCTGCGCGGCAGCTCACGGTGGGCGGAGACGTCCTTCATCGAGGCCTCATCGGGTCGTCCTCACGCCCGCGCCGCGGCCTGCTCGGCGAGCTCGACGACCAGGTCGATGACCTCGTCGAGGGAGTACGGCGTGGTGTCGATGTGCACCGCACCGTCGGCCATCACGAGGGGCGCCGTGGCCCGGCCCGAGTCGATCCGGTCGCGCGCGAGCAGGGACTCCTGGGTGGCCGCCAGGTCCGCCCCGCCCTGCTCGGCGGCACGGCGGACGGCCCGCGCCTCGGGGTCCGCGCTGAGGTAGACCTTGACCGGCGCGCTGGGGACGACCACCGAGCCGATGTCGCGACCCTCGACCACGATGCCGCCGGTGCGGGTGTGCAGGGCGATCACCGCGCGCTGCAGGTCGAGCAGCTGACGGCGCACCTCGGGGACGGCACTGACCGCGGAGACGGCGGCATTGACGGCGTCGCCGCGGATCGCCACGGCCACGTCGGTCCCGTCGACGGTGATCGTCGGGTCCTCGGGGTCGGTGCCGGACACGATGGTGGGTGCACCGCACCGAGCGGCGACCGCGGCGGGGTCGTGGACGTCCACGCCCTCGCGCAGCAGCCACCAGGTCATCGCGCGGAACATCGCGCCGGTGTCGAGATAGCTCAGCCCGAGCCGTCTGGCGACACCGCGCGAGGTGCTGGACTTGCCCGACCCGGACGTGCCGTCGATGGCGATCACGAGACCGGGAGCGGGCGGGCGCGGGGTGTGGTTCACGGGGCTGCAGCCTACCGGTGAGTCACCCATCCACGGGACTCGAGAGACGTCAGGAGGTGCTCGGCCCGGGTCTCGTCGACGACCAGCTCGACCAGGCCGACCGGCCGGCCCGGGTCGTGGTCGATGTGCACGTCCTCGATGTTGACCCCGCTCGCGCCGGCGTCGGCGAACAGCCGGGCCAGCTCGCCGGGGTGGTCGGGGACGGACACGAACACCGAGCGCATCGGGCGGACCGGCTCGCCGTGCTTGCCGGGGATGGCGCGGGTGCCGGCGACGCCGCGGGCCAGCACGGTCTCCAGCGCGGTCCGGTCGTCGGCGGCCACGGCGTCGATGACGGCGTCGAGCTGCGCACGGACCTCGGCGAGCAGCCCGAGCACCGCCTGCGCGTTCGCCGACACGATCTGGCCGTAGAGCGCCGGGCTCCCGGCAGCCACCCGGGTGACGTCTCGCACTCCCTGCCCGGACAGCGCCAGGTGCTGCTCGGGCGCGTCGGCCAGGCGGCCCGCCACCAGGGCCGCGAGCAGGTGCGGGACGTGCGAGGTGCGCGCGACCGCCTTGTCGTGCTCCTCCGGGCTCAAGCGGACCGGGACGGCGCCGCAGCGGGTCGCCAGCGCCTCCACCAGGCGTACGGCGGGCGGCTCGTTCCCCTCGTGCGGCGTGATCGCCCACGGGCGGCCGTCGAAGAGCGCGGGCGTGGCGGCAAGCGGCCCGGAGCGCTCCGAGCCCGCCATCGGGTGCCCGCCGACGTACCGCCGCACTGCCTCCGACCCGACCGCCCGCTCGACCTGCGCCGGAAGGCCGGACTTCACGCTGCCCACGTCGGTCACGACGGCGTCCGGACGGTCCCGCAGCGCCTGCGCCACCACCGCGCCGAGGGCGTCGGGCGGCACGGCCACCACGACCAGCTGCGGTCGGTCCGCGGCCGTGCTCGGCCGGCCCGCGCCCAGCCCGGAGGCCGTGCGGAGGTGCTCGCTGGACGCGTCCGAGAGGACCACCTCGATCCCGGCCCGCGAGCAGGCGAGGCCGATGGAGGTCCCGAGCAGCCCGGTGCCGACGATCTCGACCGGGCCGGTCAGGACCGGCTGGTCGTCACTCATCGTCGGGTACCGACCTGACCCGGGTGAGGTCCGTACGCAGCGCCGCAGCACCGTGCAGGTAGACGTGCGTGATGTCGGACCGCGGCAGGTCGGTCTCGACGTGCGCCAGCATCCGGACCACGCGGGGCATCGAGCCGGCGATCTCGAGCTCCCGCGCACAGATCAGCGGCACGTCGCCGAACCCGAGCCTCCGGGCGGCGTACGCGGGGAACTCCGAGACCAGGTCGGAGGTCGCGGTGAAGATCACCGAGATGAAGTCGTCGACCTCCAGGCCGTTCGCCGTCATCACGTCGACCACCATCTCGGCGACCCGCTCGAGCATGTGGTCGCGCACGTCCGCGTCGAGCTGGGTCGCTCCTCGCACTGCCCTGAATGCCACGCGCCCAGGCTAGTGGCCACCACCGTCCGGTTGCGGACCGGCCGGCTCTCCGGTCTCGGTGTCGACGCTACCCGCCCGCGCCGACACCCCCGTCGACCCGCTCGGGCCGCGATCAGCGCGCGGCCGTCTCGAGCGCGAAGATCCGCAGCCGCCGTCCGGTGATCCGGCCCTGGTACTTCCGGTAGCCCGCATAGAGTCGTTCGGCGCGCCCGAGCAGCTCCTCGGCCTCCTCGCCGACGAGCGGTCGCGCCAGCACGTCCACCGTCCGGTCGCGGTAGCTCAGGCGGGCGTGCGGGTCGGCTTCCAGGTTGAGCACCCAGGTCGGGGTCGAGGCCTGGCCGAAGTTGGTGCCGAGGACGGCCAGCGCCTCGCCGTGCGGCACCGCGATCAGGTGTGCCGTCCGCGGCTGGCCGCTGCGCCTCCCGGTCGTCGTCAGGTCGACCACCGGGAGCCCGGCCAGCAGGCTCGGCAGGGTGTGCCGGTGCCGGGTGAGCCGCTGCACCACCGTGTCGAGCGGCGGCAGGATCCGGGAGAACAGCCACGCCCCGGGACGGGATGCACCGAACGCCTGGACCGCGCGCTGCACGGGGTTCGCCGGTCTCGGCTGATAGGAGAGGTCGGTGGCCACGCTCATACGACGACGCTAGCGACCGCGGCACCGGCCCGGAGCCGAACCGGCGAAGCCTTCGGGGGCGCCTACAGCTGGGCGGTGTCCAGCAGCTCGCCGAGCTCCTGGCGGGTCAGGTCCCGCAGCTCCCCGCTGGGCAGCCGGCCGAGGGAGACCGGCCCGATCGCGGTGCGGGTGAGGCGACGCACGGGGTGCCCGACCTGGTCGAGCAGCCGGCGCACGATCCGGTTGCGGCCCTCGTGGATGACCAGCTCGACGATCGACTTCGCCGCCGTCGCCTCGACGATCCGCGCCTTCGAGACCGTGACCGGCCCGTCGTCGAGGGTCACCCCTTCGAGCAGCTGCTTGATTGTGCGTCGGTAGACCTCGCCCTCGACCTCTGCGACGTAGGTCTTGTCGACCTCGTAGGAGGGATGCGCCATCCGGTGCGCGAAGTCGCCGTCGTTGGTCAGGAGCAGCAGCCCCGACGTGTCGGTGTCGAGACGACCGACGTGGAAGAGCCGCTCCGGGCGATCGGCGACGAGGTCGGACAGCGTGCGCCGTCCCTCCGGGTCCGACATCGTGGACACCACACCGCGGGGCTTGTTCAGCACCAGGTAGACCTTCTCCGACACCGGTGGCAGCCGCTTGCCGTCGACCCGGATCACCGCGGTCCGCGGGTCGACCTTGGTGCCGAGCCGGGTGACGACCTCGCCGTCGACGACGACGTGCCCCTCGAGCATCAGCTCCTCGCACTTGCGCCGCGACGCGACGCCGGACTGGGCGAGCAGCTTCTGCAGCCGGACCAGGCCGTCGTCGTCGGACTCGATGCCCGGGGTGGTCACGTGGGCTCGGTCCCCCCGTCGGGCTCGGTCCCGTCGCCGCTGTGCGGGGAGTGGGGGTGCCCCGGCTGCGGCTCCGGCTCGGGCGCCGCCTCGGTGGCGGTCTCGGTCGGGTGCGGCGCCGCCATCTCGGCGAGCTCCTCCTCGAGGTCGTCCATGTCCGGCAGGTACGGCGCCAGCTCGGGCAGGTCGTCGAGCGAGGTGACCCCGATCCGCTCGAGGAAGTAGGTCGTCGTGCGGTAGAGGTTGGCCCCGGTCTCGTGGTCGTGGCCGGCCTCCTCGACCAGGCCCCGGGTCAGCAGCGTCCGCATCACGCCGTCGACGTTCACCCCGCGGATCGCCGACACCCGGGCACGGGAGACGGGCTGCTTGTAGGCGACCACGGCCAGCGTCTCCAACGCGGCCTGCGTCAGCCGCGCCTGCTGACCGTCGAGCACGAAGCCTTCCACGACCGCGGCGTACTCGTCGCGGGTGTAGTAGCGCCAGCCCCCGCCGACGTGCCGCAGCTCGAAGCCCCGGCCCTGCTCGGTGTACTCCACCGCCAGCCCCTCCAGGGCCGTGCTCACCTCGGCGACCGGGTAGCCCGCCGCCGTGGCGAGCGTCATCGTGTCCATCGGTTGGTCGGCGATGATCAGCAGCGCCTCGAGTGCCGGCCGCAGCTCGGCCACCGGGACGGCGAGCGTCTCGGCCGCCTCCGTCGTCTCGGCCGTGATCTCAGTCGTCATCTGGTCCTGCGCCTCCGGCTGGGTCGGCTGGGTCTCCGGCTGGGACTCGGTCATCGCTCTCTCCCTCCGGCACGGCACTCGGCTCGGGCGGCGCGCCGTCGAACTCGTCGGTGATCAGCTCGTCCACGTCGGCGTCGTCGTCTCCCGTCCACCGTACGGTCAGCTCGCCGAGCGGTGTCACCTGGTCGAAGGCGACCGCGCCCTCGCGGAACAGCTCGAGCAGCGAGAGGAACCGCGCCACCGTCGTCAGCCGGTCCGGGGAGTCACCGCACAGGGCGCGGAACGTCATCGTGCCGCTGCGCCGCAGCCGGTCCACCACGAGCGCGGCCTGCTCGCGCACGCTCACCTTGGCGGCGTGGATGTGCTGCAGCGAGAGCTCCAGGACCGGCTTGGGCTCGAGCGCCTTGGCGGCCAGCTGCGCGAACTGCTCCAGCCCGATGCCGATCAGCACCTCCGGCAGCAAGCCGGCGTACCGCTCCTCGAGCCCGACCGCGCGCGGGTGCCGCCGAGACTCCGACGCCAGGCGGGTCGCGAGCACGGCGGCGACCTGCTTGAAGGCGCGGTACTGCAGCAGGCGGGCGAACAGCAGGTCACGAGCCTCGAGCAGGGCGAGGTCCTCCTCGTCCTCGACGTCTCCCTGCGGCAGCAGCCGCGCGGCCTTGAGGTCGAGGAGGGTCGAGGCGACGAGGAGGAACGACGTCGTCTGCTCGAGGTCCCACTGGGCGGGGTTGTCGGGTGAGCCGCCCGCCCTGACGTGGGCGATGAACTCGTCGGTGACCGTCGAGAGCGAGACCTCGGTGATGTCGAGCTTGTGCTTGGCGATCAGGTTCAGCAGCAGGTCGAACGGCCCCTCGAAGTTGTCGAGGCGCACCTCGAACGCCGGCGCCTCGCCGCTGCTCTCGACCGGCGCGGCGGTCATCCCTCGGTCAATCGTCGGACCAGCGCACTGTCGTCGCCCTGGGCGTCGAAGTCGGCCAGCGCCAGCGCGATCGCCTCCCGCACGATCCGCCCGCGGTCCACCGCGAGGCCGTGCGAGCGGCGCAGGAGCAGCCGCGCGTGCTCGAGGTCGAGCAGCTCGTCGGAGGTGACGTAGACCGTCATCTTCTCGTCGTGCCGGACCCGGCCGCTGGGCTTCTTGGCCCCGCCGCTGCGTTCGTCCGCGCCGACCGCCGCCGAGTCGTCCGGCGCGCCGCGGTCGGCCGCGGGCGGGGCGGTCGGCCGGAACAGGTCGTCGGCGGCGGGGAGGCTGACCCGTCGGCTCACTCCGTGGTCCCCCCGGTGTCAGGCCCGGTGTCAGGCCCGGTGTCAGGCCCGGTGTCGCGCTCGGTGTCACGGCCGGCGGCGGGCTCGGAGTGCGTGCGGGCGAGCACCTCCTTGGCCAGCTGCCGGTAGGAGTCGGCGCCGGTCGACGCGGAGGCGTAGGTCGTGATCGGCTCCCCCGCGACGGTGGAGTCGGAGAACTTCACCGTGCGCCGGATCACCGTGTGGAAGACCTTGTCGCCCCAGGCCTGGACCAGCCGCTCCATGACCTCGCGGCTGTGCAGGGTGCGGCCGTCGTACATGGTGCCGAGCACGCCGTCGATCTCCAGCTTGGGGTTGAGCCGCTCGCGGACCTTGTCGATGGTGGTCTTGAGCAGCGCCACGCCGCGCAGCGCGAAGTACTCGCACTCGAGCGGGACGATCACTCCGTCCGAGGCGGTGAGCGCGTTGACCGTCAGCAGGCCCAGGGAGGGCTGGCAGTCGATCAGGATGATGTCGTACTCCGCGATCGCCGGCGCGAGCACCCGCTGGAGGGTCTGCTCCCGGGCCACCTCGTGCACGAGCTGCACCTCGGCCGCGGACAGGTCGATGTTGGAGGGCAGCAGGTCCATGCCCGAGACGACGGTCGGCACGATCACCTCGTGCAGGTCGACGTCGCGCTGCATGAGCAGGTTGTAGATGGTCAGGTCCATCTCGTGCGGGTTCAGGCCGAGCCCGACGGACAGCGAGCCCTGGGGGTCGAAGTCGACCAGCAGCACCTTGCGGCCGAGCTCGGCGAGCGACGCGCCGAGGTTGATCGTCGTGGTGGTCTTGCCTACGCCGCCCTTCTGGTTGCACATCGACACCACCCGGGCCCCACCGTGCGCGGGGACCGGCCCCGGCTCGGGGAGGAAGGGCAGCGGACGGCCGGTCGGGCCGAGCTCGGGGGGGTCCGCCTCGACGGACGGACGCTCGAAGGGCAACGGGTCGGCCACGGGCAGGTCATCTCCGGGTTCTGGGGTGTGGTCGTCGGTGGGGGCTGGGGTGCGGATCAGCGGGGGCATCGCGCCGGCGACGCTCCCGGCCGGGCCGGACGTTCCTTCGAAGGCGCCGCCTGCAGTCATCCCCGCTCCTCACCGACTTGTCGACACGACGACATGTTGCCGACCCGCGGGCGACTCTAGGACCGGGCTCCGACACCGACAACCCGAAGGCGGAAACCCCCAGGCCGTCGGGGAAATCTGTTGATGGAGTGTGCACTCGCCCGGCGCTGGATGCACAGGGCCGGCGCGCCTGTGCACAGGCCTGTGGAGGACCGACGTGCGGCTCAGGCGCCGTACACGAGGTCGACGTAGTCGGGGTGCTTGCCGATCCAGCCCTTGATGAACGGGCACAGCGGCAGCACCTTGCGTGCACCGCCGGCTCGCACGTCGTCGAGGGCGAACCGGGCCAGCGCCGATCCGACGCCCTTGCCCTCGAACTTCTCGAAGACCTCGGTGTGGGTGAACGTGACCAGCTCGTCGGTCAGCTGGTACTCGGCGAAGCCGGCGAGCTCGCCGTCGATGTGGGCCTCGTAGCGGCTCCGGGCGGAATTGTGGGAAGTCGCGACGTCGGTCATGCCACCGACTCTAGACTGGCCCGGTGCGCCCACGTGCGGCCGTCCTGGCCCTGCTCGCGGGGTTGCTCACGGGGGGAACGATCGCGTCCGGGGCGACCCCTGCGTCCGCGCGCCCCGCGCCGGTGGAGCGCACCGGTACGACGTTGACCGCCCGGCTGGCCCCGCCGGTGGTGACCGTCGGCGAGCCGAGCGCGCTGGTGGCACGGGCGACCCCGGTGCGGGCCGGGCGCTCGTTCACGCTCCAGCGCCTGGTCGGGACCTCTTGGACCGTCGTCGACGCCTCGATCGGGAACGCTCGCGGCCGCGCCGTCGTCCCGCTCGACACGAGCGTCGCGGGGCGGCAGGTGCTGCGCGTGGTCGCGGAGGCGACCGCCGACCTGCCTCGCAAGGTCTCCTCCCAGCTGACCCTCAAGGTCTACACCGCCGCCTCCTGCACTCCCCGGATCGCGCTCGTGGACCGCGCGGCCGACCCTGCGGCCCGCTGCCTGGCCGCGCGCCTGGACCGCTGGCGCTCCGCGGGCCTGATGGGCGTCGGTCAGCAGCTCAACGTGTCGAACATCGACTACCTCGCCCCGCTCACGGCGCTCGCACCCCGCCGGGTCTCGGTCGTCGGCTTCGACCTCGAGGAGCTGGCCGCCGGCGAGACCTACCAGTTCCCCGCCCCGCCCCTCGACACCTTGGTGACGCTCGCGCAGCAGGGAGCCGTCCTCTCGGCCTCCTGGCACACCACGAACCCGCACACCTCGCGACCGGCCTGGGACCGCAGCTGGACCTCACTGGACGCCCTGCTGAGCACCACTTCCCCGGAGGGCGCCCGGTTCTGGGCCGACTTCGACGCCAAGCTGGCGCTGCTCCAGCGCTTCCAGGAGGCGGGGGTCGCGGTGGTCTTCCGGCCGTTCCACGAGGCGAACGGCGGCTGGTTCTGGTGGGGCAAGCCCGACCCGGCGACGTACAAGCGGCTCTGGGCGATGATGCAGCAGCGCGCCTGGGCAGCAGGCGTCCACAACGTGGTGTGGGCCTACTCCTTCGCCGCCCGCACCTGGTCCGGGATCCGGGCCCCCGAGCGGCTGCTGCCGGCGCGCGTCGACGTCGCCGGCATCGACAGCTACGACCCGGAGGGACCGGCCGCCGACGCCCGCGACCGGCTCGACCTGACCGGCTACGCCGCCGTCGCGGAGCAGGTCACGCGCCTGGCCCTGACCGAGGTCGGCCCCGAGAGCAGTGCGGCCGGCGACTGGAACCCCGCCGTCATCTCGCGCACCGCCCGGGCGCTGACCCCGAGGCCGGTGTGGGCGATGCTGTGGTTCGACGACACCGCCGGCAAGAAGCAGCTCTCCTCGCTCACCGGTGGGGTCCCCTGGCTGGACTCCTGCCCGAACGCCCTGTGCTACCTGCGCTGAAGCCCCGCTCGGGTCCCGGCCGCAGCTGACGCGCCGACCGCAACCACGACGTCGGACCATCACGCCCGGATCGATCCCGCGGCCCGAGCGGCGACGAAGTCGAGGCGGGAGACGCGGCCGGTCAATCGCCCAGGCGTCGCATCGCCACCGTGCGCAGCACCAGCTCGCCGGCCTCGTCGGAGGCGTCCAGGTCGGCCTCGGCCTCGATCACCCAGTCGTGGTGGCCGGCGGGGTCGTGGATCGTCTGGACGACCTCCCAGGTCCGTGCCGACGGCGCGATCCTCAGCAGCGACGGACCCCGTGCGTCCGCGTCCAGCCGCACCCGGTCGTGCTCGGCGAAGTAGTCCTCGATCGCGGCGTCCCAGGCCGACCGAGGCATGCGGATCTCGGCCGGCGGGTCGGTGCGGTCGGCGGCGGCCCGCTCGAGCGCCATCAGCCCGTCGAGGTCGTCGCGGGCGACCAGCTCGACCCGCCGGAACATCGCGTTGCGGACCATGACCCGGAAGGCCCGGTCCTGCTGGGAGATCGGCCGCGGCGACGGCGGTGGCTCGTGGTGGCTGACGTCCCTGCGCGCATGATCGGGGTCGGCGAGGGCCTCCCACTCGTCGAGCAGCGAGGAGTCCGTCTGCCGCACGGTCTCCCCCAGCCACTCGACCAGGTCCTCGAGCTCGGGCGTCCGGTGCTGGTCCGGGACGGTCTGGCGCAGGGTGCGGTAGGCGTCGGTCAGGTAGCGCAGCACCAGCCCCTCGGACCGGGCCAGCTGGTAGCGGCCGACGAAGTCGGTGAAGCTCATCCCCTGCTCGTACATCTCCCGCACGATCGACTTCGGCTGGAGCGCGTCCTCGCGGAGCCACGGATGCCGCTCCCGGTAGATCTCGTAGGTCGCCTCGAGCAGCTCCGCGAGCGGCTGTGGCCAGGTGACCTCCTCGAGGAGCGCCATCCGCTCGTCGTACTCGAGGCCGTCGGCCTTCATCTCCGCGATCGCCTCGCCGCGGGCGACGTGCTGCTGCTGGAGCAGGACCTGCCGCGGGCCCTCGAGGACCGCCTCGACCACCGAGACGAGGTCCAGGGTGTAGGTCTCCGACTCCGGGTCGAGCACGTCGAGTGCCGCGAGCGCGAAGAGCGCCAGCGGCTGGTTGAGCGCGAAGTCGGGAGGCAGGTCGACGGTCAGCACGTAGCGGCGGCCCCGGTCGTCCGGTGTGTCGAGCCGGGTGAGCACCCCGGAGCGCAGCAGGGCGCGCGCCAGCCGCAGCGCCCGCCGGGCCAGCCGGAGCTGTTGGCGCCGGTCCTCGTGGTTGTCGAGGAGCAGGCGGCGCAGCACCGGGAAGGCGTCCTCCTCGCGGGCCAGGACGTTGACGAGCATCGCGTTGTCGACCTTCATCCGCGAGGTCAGCGGCTCCGGCTGGCCCGCGACGAGCTTGTCGAAGGTCTGCTCGCTCCACACGACCGTCCCCTCGGGCGGCTTGCGCAGCTGCGCCTTGGACTTCTTCTTCCCGGCCGCCTGCCGAGCGGCGACCTTCGCCTTCGCCAGCTCGTTCTCGATGACGTGCTGCGGTGCCTGGACCACCACGAACCCGGCGGTGTCGAAGCCGGCCCGGCCGGCCCGGCCCGCGATCTGGAGGAACTCCCGGGTCCGCAGGATCCGCTGCCGGCTGCCGTCGAACTTCGCGAGGCCGGTGAACAGCACGGTCCGGATCGGCACGTTGATGCCCACGCCCAGGGTGTCGGTGCCGCAGATGACGCTCAGCCGGCCCTCCTGGGCCAGCTGCTCGACCAGGCGTCGGTACCGCGGGAGCATCCCGGCATGGTGCACCCCGATGCCGCGCCGCAGCAGCTTGGACAGGGTCTTGCCGAATCCGGCCCCGAAGCGGTTCGCCGCCAGCCGGTCCCCGAGGTCGGGCTTGGGCAGCCAGCTCGCACCGAGCAGCCCGGTGGCCTGCTCGACCGCGTCCTTCTGGGTGAAGTGCACGACGTACACCGGACCCTGCCCGGTGGTCACGAGCTCCTCGAGGGTCTCCGCGAGCGGTGTCATCACCCAGCTGAAGCTCAGCGGGACCGGGCGTACGGCGTCGGCCACCACGGTGGTCTCGCGTCCGTTGCGCCGGGTCAGGTCGGCGGCGAGCTCGGACATGTCCCCCAAGGTGGCCGACATCAGCAGGAACTGGGCCTGCGGGAGCTCCAGCAGCGGCACCTGCCAGGCCCAGCCGCGGTCCGGCTCGGCGTAGAAGTGGAACTCGTCCATCACGACCAGCCGGACGTCGGCGCGGGAGCCCTCGCGCAGCGCGATGTTCGCGAGCACCTCGGCGGTGCAGCAGATGATCGGCGCGTCGGGGTTGACCGACGCGTCGCCGGTGAGCATGCCGACGTCCTCGGCCCCGAACTCCTCGACGAGCGCGAAGAACTTCTCGCTCACCAGTGCCTTGATGGGCGCCGTGTAGAACGACACCCGGGGGCTCCCACTGGGGGCTTCGCCCCCAGACCCCCATTTCCCCCGGGAAGCCCCACTGGGGGCTTCGCCCCCAGACCCCCATTCCGGGCCACCCTCCAGGGCGATCCGATGCGCGGCCTCGGCGACCAACGACTTGCCCGACCCGGTGGGCGTGGCCAGCACGACGTTGTCGCCGGCCAGCACGGCAAGGATCGCCTCCTCCTGGTGCGGGTAGAGGGTCAGCCCGCGCGCGGTGGCCGCGGCGGTGATTTCGTCGAGCAGGTCGGCCACGGCCGCTCAGTCGCGAGCGCGCGGATGGGCGGTGGCGAAAACCTCGCGCAGGTTGTCCACCGTCACGAGGGTATAGACCTGGGTGGTGGTCACCGACGCGTGGCCGAGCAGCTCCTGCACGACGCGGACGTCGGCCCCACCGTCGAGCAGGTGGGTGGCGAAGGAGTGTCGCAGCGTGTGCGGCGACACGTCCCGGGTGACGCCGGCCCGCTCGGCCGCCCGCACCAGCACCGCCCAGGCCGACTGCCGCGAGAGCCGGCCACCGCGCGCATTGAGGAACAACGCGCCCCCGGTGACGCGCGCCGAGGCGGCCACCAGCTCCGGACGACCGCGCACGAGGTAGGCGTCGACCGCCTCCCGGGCGTAGGAGCCGACCGGGACCAGCCGCTCCTTGCCGCCCTTGCCGCGCAGCAGGACGGTCCCCTCGACCCCGGACTCTCCCCAGTCGAGGTCGTCCACGTCCAGGCCCACGGCCTCCGAGATCCGGGCGCCGGTGCCGTAGAGGACCTCCAGCAGCGCCCGGTCCCGCAGCGCGAGGGTGGTGCCGGGAGCGCCCGCCGCCTCCAGGATCGCCTCGACGTCGGCGAGCGGCAGGGCCTTCGGCAGCCGCTTGGCCGGTGTCGGCGGCTTCACCGCGCTCGCCGGGTCGGTCGCGGCGAGGCCGTCCGCGACCGCGAACCGGTGGAAGCCGCGCACGGCCACCACGGTCCGCGCGGCGGAGGTGGCGCTCAGCGCCGGGTGGTCCCGGTCGCCTTCCCTCAGCCGCACCAGGAACGCCGCCACCGTGCCCTCCGTGACGTCGGCCAGGTGCTCCACGCCGCACTCGGCGAGGTACTCCTGGTAGCGCCGCAGGTCGCGCCGATACGACGTCAGCGTGTTCGTCGCGAGGCCGCGCTCGACCGTCAGGTGGTCGAGGTAGGTCCGGACCGCGCGCGCGACGTCGTTCGACGCTGGGTCGTTCACGTCAGGACGGAGTCCAACGGGTCGGCCGCGACCCCGACCGCCGCACCCACGGCCGCGTTCGTGAGCCGGCCCGCGTGGGTGTTCAGGCCGAGGGCCAGGCTGTGGTCGTCGCGGCTGGCCTGCTGCCAGCCCTTGTCCGCGACGGCGACGACATAGGGCAGCGTGGCATTCGTCAGCGCGTAGGTCGAGGTGTTCGGGACCGCCCCGGGCATGTTCGCCACGCAGTAGAACGTCGAGTTGTGCACCTGGTACGTCGGGTCCGCGTGCGTGGTCGGCCGGGTGTCCTCGAAGCAGCCGCCCTGGTCGACCGCGATGTCGACGAGGACCGAGCCGGGCTTCATCCGGGAGACCAGCTCGTTGCTGACCAGCTTGGGCGCGGCGGCCCCGGGGATCAGCACCGCTCCGATGACCAGGTCGGCCTCGGTGACCTGCTGCTCGATCGCCAGCTTCGAGGACGCGAGGCCGTGCACCCGGTTGTTGTAGCGCCAGAACGACATCCGCAGCTTGTCCAGGTCGTTGTCGAGCAAGGTGACGTCGGCCCCCATGCCGAGGGCGATGTTGGCGGCGTTCTGGCCCGAGACGCCGGCACCGATGATCACGACCTTGGCGTTGGCGACGCCACCGACACCCCCCATGAGGACGCCGCGGCCGCCCTGGGCCCGCATGAGGGAGTAGCCCCCGACCTGGGGCGCCAGGCAGCCGGCGACCTCGGACATCGGGTACAGCAGCGGCAGGCCGCCCGACGGCAGCTGCACGGTCTCGTACGCGATCGCGGTGACCTTGGTGTCGAGCAGCTTGTCGGTCAGCCTCTTGTCCGCCGCGAGGTGGAGGTAGGTGAACAGGGTCAGCCCCTCGCGCAGCCGGTGGTACTCCTCGGCGACCGGCTCCTTGACCTTGAGGACCAGCTCGACGTCGCCCCACGTGCTGTCCGCGTCCGGGACGATCTGCGCCCCGGCCGCGGCGTACTCCTCGTCGTGGATCGAGGAGCCCTCACCGGCACCGCGTTCGATGTACACCTGGTGACCGTGCGCGGTCAGCTCGTGCACACCGATGGGCGTGATCGCCACCCGGTACTCGTTGTTCTTGACTTCCTTGGGGACGCCCACCTTCACCGCATCGCTCCTTCAGTTCTCAGCGCCACGCCGTTGTGGCTGCGCGAGCCTACTCCCGGCGAGCGTAGATCCGGGTGAGCTCCCGGAAGAGGTCGGCCCAGCCGTGCGCGACCTCGCTGGCACCGAGCGAGAGGATCCGTAGCCGCTCGCCCGCGGCGACGGGCTCCTGGGAGAGCACGACGACCGGTGCGCGCAGGTCCTCGCGGCGCATCGTCGTCAACAGCTTCTCGGCCACCGGTGCGCCGTCGCTGCCCGCGGCCAGGTCGGCGATCACCAGGTCGGCTCGGTCCTGCCGCAGCCACGCGACCGCCTCGGCCGCGGAGCCCACCTGCACCATGCGGGTGCCCGCGTCGCCCCCACCGGCCGCCTCGGCCAGGACGGTGCGACCGAAGGCGACGTCGTCGGCGCTTGAATCGACCCACAGCACGGTCCGTGCGGCCAGGACGGCACCGAGCTGCGCCCGCGGGTTCGTGGCGGCGTGGATGGCCTCGAGCACCCGGTCGAAGCCTGACCAGTCGCTGCCCCCGGCGGTGTCGAAGGTGATCGTCCCGAGCCCCTCGTGCTGGTGCAGGTAGCGCGCCTGGTGCGGTGCCACGTCCGGCAGCACGGCGTACGCGACCGGTGGGTCGTCCTCGCGCTGATCGATCATCGCCAGCACCTCGGAGCGCAGCTCGTTGAGGTAGGCGTCGGTGAACGACACGCCCAGGAAGAGGACCGTGCTGGTCGCGAACAGTGACCGCAGGAAGGTCATGTACGCCGGGCTGCTGTAGAGCCGGTCCCGGTAGTCACGTTGGGTGAAGACGACCGTGTCGCCCAGGGGCCCGACCTCGCCGTGCAGCTTCACGACCGGCGCGCCGGGTGACTCCGCCGTCCAGTACCGCGGCTCCCACCACCGGTGCGGTGGGTCGCGCAGGATCTGCTGGTAGGCGTCCGGCCCGGGCACGCTGCCGACCAGGAACGGATCGAAGTTGGTGGTCAGGATCGCGTCGAAGGGGATGCCGGCCAGCAGCCGGCGGCGCGCGGCGATCGCGTCGGGGCGCCCCTCCGTGGCAAGGATGCCCGCGAGCGCCGGGTCGAACGCCTCCCCCATCGCGGTGTGCAGCACCTGCGCCGCCGCCTCGAGGTCGCGCGATCCCCCGTGCTCCACGAGCTGGGCGACCCAGGCCGAGGTCTCCTCGTCCAGTCCCGCCCGATCCGCCAGACCACGCAGCAGCACCTGCCATGCCGGCACGGCGGGGGCGGCGAACCCGGCGCCCACGAACGCCACGCACCGGCCGGCGACGATCTGGTCGACCAGGTGCTGGGGCACCACGGTGCCGCTGTCGGTCGCCAGGGTCTCGGCCGGGGTCTCGGGACGCATAGGTGGAACCGTAGGCGTTCGCGGGGCTGCGCGTCCGTACGACCCGCTAGCGACGCTAGTGGCGGCGCGCCCCGGTCAGGAGCACGGCCAGGGCCAGGTGGGCGTCGGCGAGGCGGCCGGCGACGACCGCCTCGTGCAGCTCGGCGAAGGGCACCCAGCCGACCACCATCTCCGCCTCCTCGTGTTCAGGCCGGAAGTCGCCCCGACCGACCTCGCGCAGCCCCTCGGCGAGGAAGTAGTGGCCCTGCTCGGCGGTGAATCCCGGGGAGGAGTACGCCGACGCCAGATGGGTCCACCGGTCCGCCTCGAACCCGGCCTCCTCGACGAGCTCACGGCGCGCCACCTCGGCGGCGTCCTCCCCGTCGACGTCGCACAGGCCCGCAGGCAGTTGCACGAGGTTGCGGGCCACGGCGTGCCGGTACTGCCACAGGCACAGCACCCGGTCCCGGTCGTCCACGGCGAGCACCACGGCGGCGCCGGGGTGCTCCACCACGACCCGGGAGAACGCCGGCTCCCTCGGGTGGCCGGGTCGGCGGACCTGGTCCCGGCGCACCTTCACGACCCAACCGTCGCCGTCGTAGGGATAGCCGCTGTCCTCGACCGGCCACGCCTCGGGCCGGTCGGCGAGCTCGGGCACCCGTTCCTCCGTCGTCGGGCTCAGTCCTCGTCGGGCTCGGGCTCGCGGCGCAGCCCGGTCTCGTCGATGGGGAACCGCAGCTCGCGCTGGCGCTCGATGGCCGCGCCGACCAGGCCCGCGAACAGCGGATGCGGCCGGGTCGGGCGGGAGCGCAGCTCGGGGTGCGCCTGCGTGGAGATGTAGTAGGGGTGCGTGTCTCGCGGCAGCTCGACGTACTCCACCAGGCTGTTGTCCGGCGAGGTGCCGGAGAAGACCAGACCGGCCTCCTCGAGCTGGTCGCGGTAGGCGTTGTTGACCTCGTAGCGGTGCCGGTGCCGCTCCTCGATGAGGCTGCTGCCGTAGACCTCCCGGGCGATCGAGCCGTCCTTGAGGGCCGCCGGGTACAGGCCCAGCCGCATCGTCCCGCCGAGGTCGCCGGCGCCCTCGACGAAGGCCTTCTGCTCGGCCATGGTCGCGATAACCGGCTCCGGGGTGTCGGGGTCGAACTCCGTGGACCCCGCCTTCTCCAGCCCCACCACGTTGCGGGCGTACTCGATCACCATGCACTGCAGGCCCAGGCACAGCCCCAGCGTGGGGATGCCGTGCGTGCGGGCGTAGGTGAGCGCACCCAGCTTGCCCTCGATGCCGCGTACCCCGAATCCGCCGGGCACGCAGATCGCGTCGACGTCCTGCAGGTTGCGCGCCGCTCCGGCCGCCGTCTGGCACTCGTCGGAGGCGACCCACCGCAGCTGGACCTTGGCCTCATGGGCGAAGCCGCCGGCGCGCAGTGCCTCGGCGACCGACAGGTACGCGTCGGGCAGGTCGACGTACTTGCCGACCAGCGCGACCGTCACCTCCTCCTTCGGATGGTGCACCCGGCGCAGCAGGTCGTCCCACACCGTCCAGTCCACGTCGCGGAAGGGCAGGTCGAGCCGGCGCACCAGGTACGCGTCCAGGCCCTCGCGGTGCAGCACCTTGGGGATGTCGTAGATCGACGGCGCGTCCGCGCACGTGACCACCGCATCCTGGTCGACGTCGCACATCAACGAGATCTTCTTCTTGATCGACGGCGGGAGCTCGCGATCGGCGCGGCAGACGACGGCGTCGGGCTGGATGCCGACCTGACGCAACGCGGCCACCGAGTGCTGGGTGGGCTTGGTCTTCAGCTCACCCGACGGCCCGATGTAGGGCACCAGGGAGACGTGCAGGAAGAAGCAGTTCTCCCGCCCGATGTCGTGGCGCACCTGACGGGCGGCCTCGAGGAACGGCAGCGACTCGATGTCGCCCACGGTGCCGCCGACCTCGGTGATCACCACGTCGACGCTCCGGCCGTCCTCGCCGGTGCCGCCCATGGCGAGGATCCGCTCCTTGATCTCGTTCGTGATGTGCGGGATCACCTGCACGGTGTCGCCCAGGTAGTCGCCGCGGCGCTCCTTGGCGATCACGCTGGAGTACACCTGGCCGGTGGTGACGTTCGCGATCTGGCTCAGGTCGGTGTCGAGGAACCGCTCGTAGTGCCCGATGTCGAGGTCGGTCTCGGCTCCGTCGTTGGTGACGAACACCTCGCCGTGCTGGAACGGGTTCATCGTCCCCGGGTCGACGTTGAGGTAGGGGTCCAGCTTCTGCATGGTGACGCGCAGACCGCGCGAGCGCAGGAGGCTACCGAGGCTGGAAGCCGTCAGGCCCTTCCCGAGCGAGGAGGCGACGCCTCCGGTCACGAACACGTGCTTGGTGGGCGTCGCCTGGTTCACGGAACTCCATCCTACGTCAGAGGAACGGTTCCGTCCGACCCCGACGCACCGAAGGACCCACCCTGGACCGACATCGACCGGATCAGGGCGAGCACGGCGGTCACCTGGCCCAGCACGGTGTCGGCGCCGTCGACGGTCGCCACCTGGTCCGCGACGGGCGTGGACCGGAGCCCGGCCAGGTCGCCCGACCCGGCCGCCGCGGCCGTGTCACCGGTGACGACGACGCCGACCGCCTTCGCGGCGATCCCCGAGAGCAGGCCGGACAGGATGGCGGGATTGGCCGACTTGCCCAGGACGACCAGCACGACCGGTGCGCGGACCGCCTCCTCCGGAGAGCTGAGCAGCTCGGCGCCGGCCAGGCTCTGCCGCACGGCGACCGCGTCGGTGCTCGGCCGCTCCGGGGACGTGACCGCGAGGCCGACCAGCTCGCCGAGACGGACGTACGTCGAGGCGTCCGCGGTGACCGCACCCGTCCCGAGCTGCTTCGCCAGCTGGCTGCCGAGGGTGTCGACGAGCGACTTCTCCGTGGGGTCGGTGAGCGTCGGCTGCACGTCGTAGGTGCCGGCGACCCGGCCGCCGGCCGCCTCGACCTGGGCTCCGAGCGCACTGACGACCTCACCGCTGGCCCCGGGCATCCGCAGCAGCGAGACCGGGTGGTCGCGCAGGCGGCCGTCGTAGAGTGCGGCGGCACTGGCCGCCGCGAAGTCGTCGCCGAAGGTCGCGCTGCGCACCGCGGCGCGCCCTTCCCGGGTCGTCGCCGAGGCGGGTTGGTCGTCGCGGCCCAGCTCGGAGAGCGGTCCCCCGCCCAGGGCGACGCCGACCGCGAGGGCCAAGAAGACGGCGACGAGCGAGACGATGTGGTGGCGGTAGGAGATCACGGGAGCAGTCCTTGCAGGGTCTGGGCCAGGGCATCGGCCCACTCCTGGCCCACCGGCGTGACGCCGACGGCCGCGCCGAGGGCGATCAGCCCGGAGAGCATCACCAGGAGCAGGTGCCGGGGGCGCACGCGCCCCGCGTACAGATGGGGTACGGCGGCAGCGTCCACGAGCCGCTGCCCGACCTTGAGGCGGGTCAGGTACGTGCTGGCCAAGCCGGCGCGCTGGCTGTCCAGGAGCTCCTCGAGGCTGGCTCGCAGTCCGACCCCGACGATCAGCGCCGCATCGGCCGCGGCCACCAGCAGCAGCGCGGCGTCCTCGGGGGTCGCGCCCGACTCGAAGCGCAGCGGCCGCACCCCGAGACGCTCGAGCTGGTCGACCGCGGAGCGGCCGGCGCCACGGTCGGTGCGCACGACCACGTCGCGGGCGGCCTTGAGCGCCTTCGCGGCCGGGGTATCGCCGTCGTCGGCCCCGGCGTCGAGCACCACCACGTCCGCGCGCAGGCCCGCCGCACGCAGCACGTCGGCGCCGCGGCCGACCGCCACGAGGACCGGCTGCTGCTCGCGCACGAAGGTGCGGACCAGTGCCAGCTCGCGGGCGTGCTCGTGCCCGGCTGCGACCACGACGACCGGCTGGCCCGCCACCCGGGTCGCCAGCCGGGGCACCCCGAGGCCGTGCAGGAGCAGGTCCTGCTCGCGCCGCAGGAACTCGGTGGTGTTGTGGGTGAACGTCTCGAGGTGCGCGGTCAGGCCCTCCCGGGCCGACGTGAGCTCCCGGGCAACGGTCTCGCCGTCCACCTGCCGGCCGACGGCGACCGGCCGGTCCGCCACGAGGACCGATCCTCCGTCGACCCGGACCACTTCGCCGTCGGTGATGGCGGCCAGGCCGGTGCTGCCCACCCGGTCGACGATCACGATCCCCGCGGTGGCCAGCACCTCGGGGCCGAGGCTCGGGTAGCGACCGGAGATCATCGGCGCGGCGTTGACGACGGCGACGACACCGGCGTCCACCAGGGCCTGGGCGGTCGTCCGGTCGAGGTCGGCGTGGTCGAGCACGGCCACGTCGCCGGCGTGCAGCCGCGGCAGCAGGGCGCGGATCCGACGGTCGACGCGAGCGGTGCCGACGACGCCGGGGCGGCCGGCCGTCGGGCGTTGTCGTACGGGCATCCTCATGACCGCGTCCATGCTGCCAGGCGGTCCGCGCCGGCCCCGGCATCGTCGGACTCCGGGCGCGTCGGCCGCCGGAGAGTCACGGGCTCAGCTCGTGGCCGCCCGGGCCTCCTGGGCGACGTCGAGGAGCTCCCGCGCGTGCGCCAGCGCGGTGTCGGAGTCAGCGAGGCCGGCGAGCATGCGGGACAGCTCCCGCTCGCGCTGCTCGTCGTCGAGCACGGTCAGCCCGGAGCTCGTGACCGTGCCGTCCGAGGACTTCTCCACGACGACATGGCGATCGGCGTAGGCAGCGACCTGGGGCAGGTGGGTGACGACGAGCACCTGAGCACTCCGCGCCAGCTGCGCGAGCCGGAGGCCCACCTCCACCGCCGCGGCACCCCCGACGCCGGCATCGACCTCGTCGAAGACGAAGGTGGGCACCGGGCTGGTGCCGGCGAGGGCGACCTCGAGCGCCAGCATCACCCGGGAGAGCTCGCCCCCCGAGGCACCCTTGCTGAGCGGACGGGGATCGGACCCGGTGTTGGCCGCGAGCAGCAGTTCCACCTCGTCGGTGCCGGAGGCGGTGTGCCGCAGCCAGCGGCCGTCCACGAGCAGTGGACCGTGGGTCCCCGGGGCGGGCGCGTCGACCTCGTGCTGCCGCACGTCCACGCTCAGCCGGGCGTGCGGCATCGCCAGCAGGGCCAGCTCGGCGGTCACCTCGTCGGCGAGCCGGCCGGCGGCCTCGGCCCGGGCCGCCGACAGGGCGAGCGCCGCGACACCCAGGTCACGGCGCAGGCCCGCCTGGGCCGTGCGCAGCTCCTCGATCCGGTCGTCGGTGTGGTCCAGCTCGAGCAGACGGGCCGCGGACCGCTGCGACCAGGCCAGCACCTCGTCGATGGTCTCGCCGTACTTGCGGGTCAGCGCGGTGAGCGCCGCACGGCGTGCGGAGACCGCGGCCAGGCGTGCCGGGTCGGTGTCGATCCGGGTGGCGTAGGACGCGACGTCGGCGGCCAGGTCGGAGAGCAGGTAGGTGAGCTCGGCGAGGCGGTCGGCGAGCTCCCCAGCCTCCGCGTCGTGCTCGCGGACGCCGTCCAGCAGGGTCCGCGCCGCGGAAGCGGTCGCCAGCGCGTCCGGGTCGCCCTGCTCGCTGGAGAGCGCCTCCCGGGCCTGCTCGGCCGCCGACCGCAACGTGTCGGCGAAGCCGAGCCGGGACTCCTCGGCCGCCAGTACGACGTCCTCGCCGGGCTCTGGGGCCACCGCCTCGATCTCGCCGAGGCCGAATCGGAGGAGGTCGGCCTCCTGCGCGCGCTCCCGGGCGCTGGCGACCACCTCGTCGAGCTCCCGCTCGGTCGCCTCGAGCCGCTGGTGCAGGTCGGTGTACGTCGTCAGCAGGTCGGCCAGGGTGTCTCCGCCGAACCGGTCCAGCGCCTCGCGCTGGGCTCGGGTCCGCAGCAGCCGGTGCTGGTCGGACTGCCCGTGGACGGCAACGAGTGGCTCGGCCACGGCGGCCAACGCGGACACCGGCACCGAGGCGCCGCCCACGTAGGCCCGCGAACGGCCCTCCGCCGAGACATTGCGGGCCAGCACCACCCGGTCGTCCTCGACCTCTCCGCCGGCCTCGTCGACCGCGGCGGCGAACGCCGCGAGGTCGCCCACGCGGACCACACCCTCGACGCGGGCGGTTCGGGCGCCGGTGCGGACCGCGCCGCTGTCGGCGCGACCGCCCAGCAGCAGGCCGAGGGCCGTCACGATCATGGTCTTGCCGGCCCCGGTCTCACCGGTGATCACGGTCAGGCCCGGTCCGAGCTCCAGGGTCGAGGAGTCGATCACCCCGAGTGAGCTGATCCGGATCTCCTCAAGCATCGCGGTCCCTGGGGGCGGACTCCTGGGCGAGCCGGCGGCGCCGCTCCGTCGATCCGCGCCAGCCGGCCACCGGGAGCCCGAACTTCGCGACCAGCCGGTCGGTGAACGGTGCCTGGTGCAGCCGGACCAGGCGGACCGGCTTGGCGCCGCGGCGCACCTCGATCCGGGCGCCGGGCGACAGGTCGACGGTCCGTCGTCCGTCGCACCACAGCACCCCGGCGCCGTCGGTGCGGGCCAAGACCTCCACCGCCAGGACCGACGACGGTGACACCACGAGCGGCCGGGCGAACAGCGCGTGCGCGCTGATGGGCACCATCAGCAGCGCCTCGACGCCGGGCCAGACGATCGGTCCGCCGGCGCTGAAGTTGTAGGCCGTCGAGCCCGTCGGCGTTGCGCAGACCACACCGTCGCAGCCCCAGCGCGACAGCGGGCGGCCGTCGACCTCGACGACGACCTCGAGCATCCGCTCGCGGGCCGCCTTCTCGACGCTGGCCTCGTTCAGCGCCCAGGTGTGTGTGACCACCTCGCCGTCGCGGTGCACGGTGACGTCGAGGGTGAGCCGGTCCTCCGCGGTGTAGCGGCGGTGCACGATCGCCTCGATGGTGGACTCGAGGTCGTCGTACTCGGCCTCGGCCAGGAACCCGACGTGGCCGAGGTTGACGCCCAGGACGGGTACGCCGGAGTCATGGGTGATCTCGGCGGCGCGCAGGATCGTGCCGTCGCCGCCGACGACCAGCACCAGCTCGCAGCCGGCGCTCGCGTCGCCGCCCACTATGACCTCGACCGAGGCGGTGTCCAGGCCGAGCTCGACAGCTTCGTGGGCGAGCACCCGGACCACCAGGCCGTGGGTGGTGAGGGCCTTGACGAACGCGCGCGCGACCTCGCGCGCGTCTTCCCGCCCGATGTGGGCGAGGAGCAGCACGCGGCGCGGCTGGGCCGGGTCGCCGGTCATCACGGGTCCACCCTCTCACCCGGCACCCCCGACGGTGCTGCGGCGCGCACCGCGGTGTGGATCGCGGCCTCGTCCAGCTCGGCGGCCCCGCGGCGGAGCCAGAGGAAGAACTCGACGTTGCCCGACGGACCGGGCAGCGGGCTGGTCGCGATCATCCGGGCGCCCCAGCCGCGGGCGGCGGCCGCTGCCGCGACCCCGGTGACCGCCTCGGCACGCAGCCCCGGGTCGCGGACCACGCCGCCCTTGCCGACCCGGTCCTTGCCGACCTCGAACTGCGGCTTGACCATGAGCGCCAGGTCCCCGTCGGGCTCGGTGACGCCGAGGAGCGCGTCGAGCACCAGGGCCAGCGAGATGAACGACAGGTCGCCGACCACGAGGTCGACCCGACCGCCGATCGTCTCGGGGACCAGCTCGCGGACGTTGACCCGGTCGTGCACGGACACCCGCTCATCCTGCCGGAGCCGCCAGGCGAGCTGCCCGTAGCCGACGTCGACAGCGACGACCTGCGACGCACCGTGCCGGAGCAGCACGTCGGTGAACCCGCCGGTCGAGGCTCCCGCGTCCAGGCAGCGCCGCCCCGCGACGACGAGCCCGGCGGGCTCGAAGACCGCCAGGGCGCCGGCGAGCTTGTGCCCGCCGCGGGACACGTAGTCGGGCCGGTCCGGGTCGTCGAGCACGACGATGGCGACGTCCGTGGTCACCCCGGTCGCGGGCTTCGTCGCAACCGCGCCGGTCACCTTGACCCGGCCCTGCCCGATCAGCTCGCTGGCGTGCTCACGCGAGCGCGCCAGTCCCCGGCGGACCAGCTCGGCGTCGAGGCGCAGGCGTCGCGGCGGCACGAGGGGAGGCTCAGGCCGGTTCGGTGGAGTCCAGGGCGCGGCGGAGCCGGTCGTGGGCCGCCTCGAAGACGCCGACGTGCTCCTCGATCGGACGCTCCTCGAGCTCCTCGACCGCCGCGATCACCTCGTCCACGTCGGCCACGCCCGTGCGCACGCGCTCGGGCTCCGACGGGATCGTCTCCGGCTCGTCGGGGACGGGGAGGTCCGGGTCCTCGCTCATGTCGCCGAGGCTACCGCGCGGGGGCCTCGAGACCCGACACCAGGACCGGATCCCCGGTCCGGTCCAGGTGCGCCCAGGCCGCACTGGCGACGACGCGCCACCAGTCCGCCGGTTCGCCTCCACCCGTGACCCGTAGGCCGTCCGAGTCGGCCCGAGCGCGCCACCCGCCGAGCGTGAACTCGCCGTCAGCCTGCACCGGCGCGGCCTGCCGCTCCAACAGCCCGCTCAGGTCGGGGGCGAGGTAGGTGGGCCGCAGCGGTTCGGGGGCGGCGACCAGCTCCTCGAGGCCCGTGACGCCGGTCAGCACCAGCAGCGAATCGAGACCGGCGACGCGGGCGCCTTCGATGTCGGTGTCCAACCGATCGCCGACCATCAGCGGGCGCCTGCCACCGACCCGCCGGACGGTCTCGTCGAGGAGCGGGCGGGCAGGCTTGCCGGCGACGGCGGGATCGACAGCGGAGAACCGGCGCAGCATGTCCACCTGCACCCCGTGACCAGGCGCGACCCCGAATGCGGCCGGGAACGTCAGGTCGGTGTTGCTCGCGACCCAGGGCAGGCCGTCGCGGATGCGCACCGCGACCCGCATGATGTCCCGCCAGCGGACGTCGGGACCGTAGCCGGTCACGACGGCCGCTGCCTCGTCATCGGGGCCCACGGGCACCAGGCCGACGGCGTCCACCGCCTCCCGCAGGCCCTCGGCTCCGAGGCACACCACGCGGGCGCCGGCGCCGACCCGCTCGAGCACCAGGTGCGCGGCCGCCTGGGCCGACGTGACCACGTCCGCGTCCTCGGCCGGGACACCGAGCTCGGACAGGTGCGCGGCGACGGTGCCGGGCGACCGGGCCGCGTTGTTCGTGATGAACGCCAGCCGCATGCCGGCAGCGCGGGCGGAAGCGAGGTGCTCCGGCGCGCGCGGCACCGCGTCCCCGCCGACGTAGACGACCCCGTCGAGGTCCAACATGGCCAGGTCGTAGGCCCGACACAGGACCTGCTCCGACGTGCCGAGCACACGCACCTCCTCCGGGACCGACTGTGCTCGCACCCTACGATGCTTCGATGGACGCCGACGCCGTGGTCACCCCTCCCCACGGCGCGGGGTCCCTGCGGCTCGTGCCGTTCCGCGGCCTGACCCTGGCGCCGCGGCGGATCGGCGGCCTGGCCTCGGTGCGCGCCTTCACCCGCCCCTATCGGACCGTGCCCGAGCGCCTGGACCGTTGGGAGCGCCGGGGGCAGGTGACCCACGACCAGCAGCCGGCGGTCTACCTCCACGAGTACACCGCGGGTGGGATCACCGTCCGCGGCCTGGTCGGCGGGCTCGACCTCTCCTGCCGGGCCGGGAGCCACGAGGAGGTCGCGGTGCTCCCCCACGAGGGGATCCATCCCGCGCAGGTCGACCAGCTCGCGGCCCGGATGGTGGAGATGCAGATCAACCCGGCGCCGATCCTGCTGGTGTACCGCGGGTCCGTGGACAGCCGGCAGCTGATCGCGCGGGTACAGGCCCGCCCGCCCCAACTGGCCTTCGTCGACCGGGCCCAGCAACAACACCGCATCTGGGCCGTCCGGGCCGCAGACGAGATCGCCGGGATCGACGCCGCGCTGCGCGACACTCGCGCGTTGATCGCGGACGGGCACCACCGCTACGCCGCGTACCTGCGCCTGCAGGAGCTGCAGCCGGGCCCGGCCACCGACTCGGGCCTGGCGATGTTGGTCGACCAGGACGACACGCCGCTGTTCCTCGGCGCGATCCACCGCGTGTTCGGTGGGGTCACGGTCGCGGCCCTCCAGGGGGCCGCCGAGCGGGTCGGTGCGCGGTTCGAGAGCACCGACGCCCGCCGTGGCGTCGCGGCCCTGGCACCGGACACCGTCGTGGCCAGCGACGGCGCGCAGTGGGCCGTCCTGCGCCCCGCGCTCGATCACGACCGCGCGGTCGTGGAGTGGCTGCACCAGGACCTGCTCCCGGCGTTGCCGCACCCGCCTACGAGCACGTCGTACCTGCATGCCGTGGACGAGGCGCTGGGCGCCGTCCGGCGCCGTCGAGGGGTCGCGGTGCTGATGCCCGCTCCCGACGTCTCTCAGGTGCTCGCGATCGCGGGCGCGGACCGGCTGCTCCCGGAGAAGGCCACCTCCTTCCAGCCCAAGCCGAGCGTGGGAGTGCTCATCCGGTCGCTGCGCGACGGATGACGCGCCCCGACGCCATCTCGACCTCGACGCGGGAGACCACCGCACCACCGGCGCGGAAGAAGCGCCGCCGCAGGGACCCGGTCACCTCCACGACGTCGTCGGCACCCCAGCCGCTCACCGACCGGCGCGCCCGCGGCGACCAGGCCGCGCACTCCACGGCATCCACGCTCTGCCGGGATCGCTCGCGCGCCGAGCGTGGCACCACGACCCGGAACGTCCAGACCGAGTCGCCACTGGGCAACACCCGCTCCGCGGGTGCCTGGGAGATCCTTCCGACGAGGCGCACCTCGTTGGCGGTCGTCGCGGTCTCCTGGGTCCTCTTCGTGGTCATCTCTCACCACCTCCGGGCCCCACGCTGGTCGAGCGCACCGACGGTGCCGGCCCGGCCTCGGTCGGGCTGGGGAGATCCGGGTCCGGCGAGCCGCTGTGGATGGCCGGCGGGCCGAGCACGGAGGCAAGCCGATGTCGAGCCCCGAAATGCAAGTAGGGCCACCCCCAAGGGGGTGGCCCTACTCGAAAAGTATGTCCGGCGGCGTCCTACTCTCCCACAGCCTCTCGGTTGCAGTACCATCGGCGCTGAAAGGCTTAACTTCCGGGTTCGGGATGGGACCGGGTGTTTCCCTTTCGCTATGGCCGCCGTAACTCTTGCGGATGATGTGCCGCGGGTGTGTGCACGCGGGCATCGTCCAAGCCATTGTTCAGTTGAATGATCATGGTGGGTGTTGGATGTGGACGCGAGACAGTTGTCTTGTAGGTTTGGTTGAGGGTTTGTGGGACAAGCCCTCGGCCTATTAGTACCGGTCGGCTGGGCATTGCTGCTGTACACCTCCGGCCTATCAACCCAGTGTTCTGCTGGGGGCCTTACCCCCTCGAGGGGGTGGGAAACCTCATCTTGAAACGTGCTTCCCGCTTAGATGCATTCAGCGGTTATCACTTCCGAACGTAGCTAACCAGCCGTGCCCCTGGCGGGACAACTGGCACACCAGAGGTTCGTCCATCCCGGTCCTCTCGTACTAGGGACAGCCTTTCTCAAGTTTCCTGCGCGCGCGGCGGATAGGGACCGAACTGTCTCACGACGTTCTAAACCCAGCTCGCGTGCCGCTTTAATGGGCGAACAGCCCAACCCTTGGGACCTACTCCAGCCCCAGGATGCGACGAGCCGACATCGAGGTGCCAAACCATCCCGTCGATATGGACTCTTGGGGAAGATCAGCCTGTTATCCCCGGGGTACCTTTTATCCGTTGAGCGACCACGCTTCCACATGCCGTGGCCGGATCACTAGTTCCGACTTTCGTCCCTGCTCGACATGTCTGTCTCACAGTCAAGCTCCCTTGTGCACTTACACTCGCCACCTGATTGCCAACCAGGCTGAGGGAACCTTTGAGCGCCTCCGTTACATTTTAGGAGGCAACCGCCCCAGTTAAACTACCCATCAGGCACTGTCCCTGAACCAGATAATGGTCCTAGGTTAGACATCTAGTACGACCAGAGTGGTATTTCAACGTTGACTCCACCCCGACTGGCGTCGAGGTTTCACAGTCTCCCACCTATCCTACACAAGCCGAACCAAACACCAATACCAAACTATAGTAAAGGTCCCGGGGTCTTTCCGTCCTGCCGCGCGTAACGAGCATCTTTACTCGTAGTGCAATTTCGCCGAGTCCACGGTTGAGACAGCGCCCAAGTCGTTACTCCATTCGTGCAGGTCGGAACTTACCCGACAAGGAATTTCGCTACCTTAGGATGGTTATAGTTACCACCGCCGTTTACTGGGGCTTAAGTTCTGAGCTTCGCACACACAAGGCGTGCTGACTCGTCCCCTTAACCTTCCAGCACCGGGCAGGAGTCAGTCCGTATACATCGTCTTACAACTTCGCACGGACCTGTGTTTTTAGTAAACAGTCGCTTGGGCCTGGTCTCTGCGGCCATCACCGCTTCCCGGAGCAAGTCCGGTCACGGATCCGGCCCCCCTTCTCCCGAAGTTACGGGGGCATTTTGCCGAGTTCCTTAACCATGGTTCGCTCGATCGCCTTGGTATTCTCTACCTGATCACCTGAGTCGGTTTGGGGTACGGGCGGCGCATAGCTCGCTAGAGGTTTTTCTCGACAGCATAGGATCACCCACTACTCCATACGGATCGGCATCGGATCTCAGGGCCGGCATCCAAGCCAGCGGTCCGGATTTACCTGGACCACCCCCTACATCCTTACCCGTGGACAACCATCGCCACGGTTGGGCTACCTTCCTGCGTCACCCCATCGCTTGACTACTACCAGATCGGGTCCCGCGCTCCCCTCACCCGCCTCACCCCGAAGGGATCGGTCGAATGAGCTTCGGGCGGTTAGCATCACCGGGTTCGTCATGGGCGCTACTTTGCCGGTACGGGAATATCAACCCGTTGTCCATCGACTACGCCTGTCGGCCTCGCCTTAGGTCCCGACTTACCCAGGGCAGATTAGCTTGACCCTGGAACCCTTGATCATTCGGCGCAGGAGTTTCTCACTCCTGATTCGCTACTCATGCCTGCATTCTCACTCGTGTCGCATCCACCCCTGGATCACTCCGAGGCTTCACTCGCGACACGACGCTCCCCTACCCATCCACACACCCGTTAGGGCTGCTCCACACAAGGTGGGCGTGAATGCCATAGCTTCGGCGGATGACTTGAGCCCCGCTACATTGTCGGCGCGGAATCACTTGACCAGTGAGCTATTACGCACTCTTTCAAGGGTGGCTGCTTCCAAGCCAACCTCCTGGTTGTCAATGCGACTCCACATCCTTTTCCACTTAGTCACCGCTTAGGGGCCTTAGCTGATGGTCTGGGCTGTTTCCCTCTCGACTACGGAGCTTATCCCCCGCAGTCTCACTGCTGCGCTCTCACTTACCGGCATTCGGAGTTTGGCTAACGTCAGTAACCTGGTAGGGCCCATCGGCTATCCAGTGCTCTACCTCCGGCAAGAAACACACAACGCTGCACCTAAATGCATTTCGGGGAGAACCAGCTATCACGAAGTTTGATTGGCCTTTCACCCCTATCCACAGGTCATCCCCTCAGTTTTCAACCTAAGTGGGTTCGGTCCTCCACGCGGTCTTACCCGCGCTTCAACCTGCCCATGGATAGATCACTTCGCTTCGGGTCTTGATCGTGCTACTCAACCGCCCTATTCGGACTCGCTTTCGCTACGGCTCCCCCACACGGGTTAACCTCGCAACACAACGCAAACTCGCAGGCTCATTCTTCAAAAGGCACGCCGTCACCCCCACACAAGGCAGAAGCTCCGACGGATTGTAGGCACACGGTTTCAGGTACTATTTCACTCCCCGCCAGGGGTACTTTTCACCTTTCCCTCACGGTACTTGTCCGCTATCGGTCATCAAGGAGTATTTAGGCTTAACGGGTGGTCCCGCCAGATTCACACGGAATTTCAGGGGTTCCGTGTTACTTGGGATACCACTCAACAGTCGGAAGCTTACACTTACGGGGCTATCACCCTCTCCGGCGCCACTTTCCAATGGACTTCAACTTCACTTCCGATTTCTTACTGTCTGAGAAGCCGGCAGACTCCCCCAAGTGGTCCCACAACCCCCCATGCGCAACCCCTGCCGGGTATCACACGCATAAGGTTTAGCCTCCTCCGATTTCGCTCGCCACTACTCTCGGAATCACTATTGTTTTCTCTTCCTACCGGTACTGAGATGTTTCACTTCCCGGCGTTCCCTCCACACACCCTATATATTCAGGCGCGGGTAACACGACATGACTCGTGCTGGGTTCCCCCATTCGGACACCCCCGGATCACAGCTCGGTTGCCAACTCCCCAGGGCTTATCGCAGGCTCCTACGTCCTTCATCGGCTCTTGATGCCAAGGCATCCACCATGTGCCCTTCATAGCTTGTCTCACAAACACTCAACAAAAACTACAAAGACCCTGACACCACCACCACCCCCTCACCGGGAGCAACCAGCGGCGTCAGGAAAGTGACCGGACCCTGGTGAAGGTCCGATCACAGATGCTCGCGTCCACTATCCAATTCACAAGATCCACACCCACCACAGCCATCACGTCCCACGACGCTCCGGTCCAAGGGGGCCACGAAGAACAGTCCCTGTCACCAGGAAAGCCTGATCCCTCAAAGCCCAACAGTGTGTCACAACCACTCCCACGCCACACCCGCCACGTTCCACACCCACCGGCAAACCGACAGGTAGTACTGAGGCGACCGCACCGCGATCATGATCCTTCATCGACGATTCCACTAGCGAACACCACCATGCGCCACTGCACGCTTCGTGACCCACAACGGGCCAGGCAGTGATCGGGGCGTGTGCTCCTTAGAAAGGAGGTGATCCAGCCGCACCTTCCGGTACGGCTACCTTGTTACGACTTCGTCCCAATCGCCAGCCCCACCTTCGACGGCTCCCCCCACAAGGGTTAGGCCACCGGCTTCGGGTGTTGCCGACTTTCGTGACGTGACGGGCGGTGTGTACAAGGCCCGGGAACGTATTCACCGCAGCGTTGCTGATCTGCGATTACTAGCGACTCCGACTTCATGGGGTCGAGTTGCAGACCCCAATCCGAACTGAGACCGGCTTTTTGGGATTCGCTCCGCCTTACAGCATCGCAGCCCTTTGTACCGGCCATTGTAGCATGCGTGAAGCCCTGGACATAAGGGGCATGATGACTTGACGTCATCCCCACCTTCCTCCGAGTTGACCCCGGCAGTCTCCTATGAGTCCCCACCATCACGTGCTGGCAACATAGGACGAGGGTTGCGCTCGTTGCGGGACTTAACCCAACATCTCACGACACGAGCTGACGACAGCCATGCACCACCTGTACACCGACTAAAAGGGGCACCATCTCTGGCGCTTTCCGGCGTATGTCAAACCCAGGTAAGGTTCTTCGCGTTGCATCGAATTAATCCGCATGCTCCGCCGCTTGTGCGGGCCCCCGTCAATTCCTTTGAGTTTTAGCCTTGCGGCCGTACTCCCCAGGCGGGGCGCTTAATGCGTTAGCTGCGGCACGGAACCCGTGGAATGGATCCCACACCTAGCGCCCAACGTTTACGGTGTGGACTACCAGGGTATCTAATCCTGTTCGCTCCCCACACTTTCGCTCCTCAGCGTCAGGACATGCCCAGAGAACCGCCTTCGCCACCGGTGTTCCTCCTGATATCTGCGCATTTCACCGCTACACCAGGAATTCCGTTCTCCCCTGCATGCCTCTAGTCTGCCCGTATCGAAAGCAAGCACTGAGTTAAGCCCAGTGTTTTCACTCCCGACGCGACAAACCGCCTACGAGCCCTTTACGCCCAATAATTCCGGACAACGCTCGCACCCTACGTATTACCGCGGCTGCTGGCACGTAGTTGGCCGGTGCTTCTTCTGTACCTACCGTCACCACCATCACCGGTGCTTCGTCGGTACTGAAAGAGGTTTACAACCCGAAGGCCGTCATCCCTCACGCGGCGTTGCTGGATCAGGCTTCCGCCCATTGTCCAATATTCCCCACTGCTGCCTCCCGTAGGAGTCTGGGCCGTGTCTCAGTCCCAGTGTGGCCGGTCACCCTCTCAGGCCGGCTACCCGTCGAAGCCTTGGTAGGCCATTACCCCACCAACAAGCTGATAGGCCGCGAGCACATCCCCCACCGAAAAAACTTTCCACACAGAGCACATGCGTACCTGTGTCGTATCCGGTATTAGCCACCGTTTCCGGTAGTTATCCCAAAGTGAAGGGCAGATTACTCACGTGTTACTCACCCGTTCGCCGCTCGAGTACCCCCGAAAGGGCCTTTCCGCTCGACTTGCATGTGTTAAGCACGCCGCCAGCGTTCGTCCTGAGCCAGGATCAAACTCTCCGTTGAAAACAACACCCCCCACACCCACCCCCCAAAAGGGACAGACACAGAGGAAAAAGAGATGCCTGACAAAAAAGAACCCTGACAAAAAAGCCAGAATCATTGTCAAAAAACCATCAACCACCAAAATGGAAGACAGGGCATAACAAACTAATTCGTCGACTATGACACACTGTTGAGTTCTCAAGAATCAGACGCACACCGAACCGGGCCCTTGCGAGACCGGCTGCGGGGCAACCTGCAGAAACTTACCGGCTCGGATCCACCAGGTCAACTCGGGGCTGACCGGGCTTCTCGGCGAACCGACGCCGGACGCACCGCTCCCCTCGATGTCGGCCTCTCGGCCCGAGTGGGAGCCGCGTGTCGCGGCGAAGGAGAAATCTACCAGGGGTCTCGGCCAGGAGCCAAACCGGGTCGGGCCGGCGCGCTACCGGCGGCGGGGCGGGGCCGCCGGACGGTAGGCCGAGACGGTCGGATCGCCGGTCGCCCAGAACCGCCACGGCCGGTCGGGTGCGCCGCGCAGGCCGACCCGCGGGCCGGTGGAGACCCGGTCCGGAGGCTCCCCCAGCGTGAGCGTGATCGGGCCGGTGACGAGGTCGGTGCCGTCGTGGCCGAGCTCGATCCCCAGGGCCGAGCAGAGCCGCGCGGGTCCGCGAGCCAGGTCGCGGTCGCGGGCGTTGCGACGACGCTCCCGGGCCTGCTCCAGGCCCTCGACGACCTCGCCCGCGCGCAGCAGCACGGCGCTGGCCGTCCCCTCGGTTCCGCAGACGACGTTGCAGCACACGTGCATGCCGTAGGTGAAGTAGCAGTACAGGTGTCCGGCGGGGCCGAACATCACGGCGTTGCGCCGCGTCGGGCCACGAAAGGCGTGCGAGCCGGGGTCGTTCGCGCCGTCGTACGCCTCGACCTCGGTCAGCCGCACCGCGACGTCGCCGTGCCGGAGCACCGCGTTCAGCAGCCGCGGCGCCACGTCGAGGACGGGGCCGGCGAGCTGGGCGGGAAGGTCAGCCGAGCCGGTCACGGTGTCCGTCGACGAGGCCGGTGAGCTCGGCGAGCTGCTCGCGGACCCGGATCGGCGCGGTGCCGCCGCGTCCGTCCCGCGCCGAGACGGAGCCGGCGACGCTGAGCACCTCGCGCACCCCGGGCGTCAGCGCCGGGGAGATCTCGGCGAACTGCTCGTCGGTGAGGTCCGCGAGCTCGATGCCGAGCTCCTCGCAACGACGCACGCAGGCGCCCGCGACCTCGTGGGCGATCCGGAACGGCACCCCCTCGCGGACCAGCCACTCGGCGACGTCGGTGGCCAGGGAGAATCCCTGGGGCGCGAGGTCGGCCATCCGTTCGGTGTCGAAGGCGAGGGTCGCCACCAGGCCCGTGAACGCCGGCAGCAGCACCTCGAGCGTGTCCACCGAGTCGAACACCGGCTCCTTGTCCTCCTGCAGGTCGCGGTTGTATGCGAGAGGGAGCGCCTTGAGCGTGGCCAGCAGGCCCGACAGGTTGCCGATCAGCCGGCCGGCCTTGCCGCGCGCCAGCTCCGCGATGTCCGGGTTCTTCTTCTGCGGCATGATGCTGGACCCGGTGGACCAGGAGTCGTGCAGCGTGACGAAGCCGAACTCGCGGGTCGACCACAAGATCACCTCTTCGGCGATCCGGCTGACGTCGACGCCGATCTGGGCGGTGACGTAGGCGAACTCGGCGACGAAGTCCCGTGACGCGGTCCCGTCGATCGAGTTGGCACTGGAGCCGCTGAAGCCGAGCTCGGCCGCCACGCCCTCCGGGTCCAGGCCGAGGCTCGAGCCGGCCAGCGCACCGGAGCCGTACGGCGAGTCCGCGGCCACGCGGGCGTCCCAGTCGCGGAGCCGGTCGACGTCGCGCAGCAGCGCCCAGCAGTGTGCGAGCAGGTGGTGGGCCAGCAGCACCGGCTGCGCGTGCTGGAGATGGGTGCGGCCGGGCATCACCGCGTCACCGGCCGCGCGGGCCTGGCCGGCCAGTGCGTCCACGAGGTCGAGCACCTGGCCCGCGACCACGGCGGCATGGTCGCGGAGGAACACCTTGAACAGCGTCGCGATCTGGTCGTTGCGGCTGCGCCCGGCGCGCAGCCGGCCACCGACCTCGGGGCCGACCTCGTCGACCAGCAGCCGTTCGAGGGCGCCGTGGACGTCCTCGTCGGAGGGGTCGGGCCGCAGCGTGCCGGCGGCGTACCGCTCCCCCAGTGCGTCCAGGCCGCGGCGCAGCTCGGCCAGGTCCGCGTCGGTCAGCAGACCGGCGCGGTGCAGGGCGTTGGCGTGCGC
Organism: Nocardioides sp. JS614; assembly: GCF_000015265.1. NCBI lineage: Bacteria > Bacillati > Actinomycetota > Actinomycetes > Propionibacteriales > Nocardioidaceae > Nocardioides > Nocardioides sp. JS614. The sequence goes on along the minus strand of NC_008699.1, from coordinate 2,636,266 downwards.
CCGCGACCCGGCGAGGTCGTAGGGCGTCAGCCGCCAGTCGAAGTGGGTCGAGCGGGACAGCGCGTCCAGCTCCGGCGACGGGCCGCCCGCGAAGCGGCCGCCCCAGAGCTTCCCGGTGTTCGTGCCCATCAGTCGGTCCCGGCCTCCATCGCGGCCGCGTCGAGGGCCTCCTCCTCCGGCTCGGCCTGCACCTCCGGGTTCTCGGTGATCTGGTCGAACCCGCCGGACGGCAGCTCACCGAACAGCGTGCCGTTCTCGACCAGCACCTGGCCCTGGTCGAGTGGCTGCCCGGCGTACATCTCGAGCATCGCGCGCGAGTCGGCGATGTCGAGGTTGCGCATCGTGAGCTGGCCGATCCGGTCGGTCGGCCCGAACGCCGAGTTCGAGGTGCGCTCCATCGAGAGCTTCTCGGGGTGGTAGGACAGCGCCGGGCCCTCGGTCCGCACGATCGTGTAGTCCTCCCCCCGACGCAGCCGGACGGTCACCTCGCCGGTCACCACCGACGCGACCCAGCGCTGGATCGACTCGCGCAGCATCAGCGCCTGCGGGTCGAGCCACCGTCCTTCGTACAGCAGGCGGCCGAGGCGACGCCCGCTGATCTGGTAGTTCGCCAGCGTGTCCTCGTTGTGGATCGCGTTCATCAGCCGCTCGTAGGTGAGCCACAGCAGGGCCATGCCGGGCGCCTCGTAGACGCCGCGCGACTTCGCCTCGATGATCCGGTTCTCGATCTGGTCCGACATCCCGAGGCCGTGCCGGCCCCCGATCGCGTTGGCCTCCTCGACCAGCTCGACCGGGTCGTCGAACCGACGGCCGTTGAGCGCCACCGGGCGGCCCTGCTCGAACGCGACGGTGACGTCCTCGGTGGCGATGTCGACCGCCGGGTCCCAGAAGCGGACCCCCATGATCGGCGTGACCACCTCCAGCGAGGTGTCCAGGTGCTCGAGGGTCTTCGCCTCGTGGGTGGCGCCCCAGATGTTCGCGTCGGTGGAGTACGCCTTCTCCTGGGAGTCGCGGTAGGGCAGGCCGTGGCTGGTCAGCCACTGGCTCATCTCGGTGCGGCCACCGAGCTCGTGGACGAAGTCGGGGTCCAGCCAGGGCTTGTAGATGCGCAGCTGCGGGTTGGCCAGCAGGCCGTAGCGGTAGAACCGCTCGATGTCGTTGCCCTTGAAGGTGGACCCGTCGCCCCAGATGTCGACGCCGTCCTCGTGCATCGCCCGGACCAGGATGGTGCCGGTCACGGCGCGGCCGAGTGGCGTGGTGTTGAAGTAGATCCGGCCGCCCGAGCGGATGTGGAAGGCGCCGCAGGCGAGAGCCGCCAGCCCCTCCTCGACCAGCTGCGCCCGGCAGTCGACCACGCGGGCGATCTCGGCGCCGTACTCGCGGGCCCGGGCGGGCACGCCCGAGACGTCGGGCTCGTCGTACTGGCCGATGTCGGCGGTGTAGGTGCACGGGATCGCGCCCTTGTCGCGCATCCAGGCCACCGCCACCGAGGTGTCCAGGCCTCCCGAGAACGCGATGCCGACCCGCTGGCCGACCGGGAGGGACGTCAGGACCTTGCTCACGAATGATCTTCTCTCTGCTGGAGGTGCTGGTTGGCGTCGGCGAGGGCGAGGAAGCGGCGGGCCAGGGCGTCGCCGCTGCTCGCGCCGCGGCCGATCACCAGCACGGTGTCGTCGCCGGCGATGGTGCCGAGGATCTCGGGGAACTCGGCCTTGTCGAAGGCCGAGGCGAGGAACTGGGCCGCGCCGGGAGGAGTGCGGAGGACGACCAGGTTGGCGCTGGCGTCGGCACTCACGAGGAGCTCGCCGCACAGCCGGGCCAGCCGGTGGGTCGCCGCCGCGGTCTCCCCCGGCGCGCTCGGTCGTCGGTCCCCGCCCTCCGCCGGCACGGCGTACACGAGCGAGCCCGAGGGCGAGCGGACCTTGATCGCGTCGAGCTCGACCAGGTCGCGCGAGAGCGTCGCCTGGGTGACCCGCAGGCCGCTCTCGGCCAGCAGGTCGGCGAGCTCGGCCTGCGAGTGGACCTCGCGCTGCGTGACGAGCTCGACGATGCGCTGGTGCCGGGCGCTCTTCGTGGTGGGCCTCAGGACGGTGTTCATCACGCCTCCAACAGGAACGACAGAACGGCCTTCTGCGCGTGGCGGCGGTTCTCCGCCTCGTCCCAGACCACGCTCTGGGGCCCGTCGAGGACGGCCGCCTCGATCTCCTTGCCGCGGTAGGCAGGCAGGCAGTGCAGGACGATCGCGTCCGGGTCGGCCCGCCCGAGGAGCTCGGTGGTCAGGGAGTACGGCGCGAGGGCCACCGTCCGGGCCACCGCCTCCTCCTCCTTGCCCATCGACGTCCAGGTGTCGGTGACGACCACGTCGGCGCCGGTCACGGCGGCCACCGGGTCCGGCTCCAGGGTGGCCGACCCGCCGGTGGTCGCGGCGATGGCCGCGGCCCGTTCGACCATCGCCGGGTCCGGGGCGTAGCCCTCGGGAGAGCTGACCCGCACGTGCAGGCCCGCGGTCACGCCCGCGAGCAGCCACGAGTTGCCCATGTTGCAGGCGCCGTCGCCGACGAACGCCACGGTCAGCCCGGCCAGCCGTTGCTTGTGCTCCCGGATCGTGAGCAGGTCGGCGAGCAGCTGGCAGGGGTGGAAGTCGTCGGTGAGCGCGTTGACCACGGGCACGCCCGCGTGCTCGGCCATCTCCTCGAGCCGCGCCTGGGCGTAGGTGCGCCAGACGATCATCGCCGCCTGCCGGCCCAGGACCCGCGCCACGTCGTGCACCGACTCCCGGACGCCGATGCCGGCGAGGGCGCCGTCGACGAGCATCGGGTGGCCGCCGAGCTCGGCGATGCCGGCGGCGAACGAGGCCTGGGTGCGCAGCGTCTGCTTGTCGAAGATCATCGCGACCGTGCGCGGGCCCGCGAGCGGCTTGGCGTCGTACGGCGCCTGCTTGAGCTCGGCCGCCAGGTCGAGGACCCGCGCCTGCTCGGCGGGGCTCAGGTCGTCGTCCGCCAGGAAGTGCCGGGTCATGCCATCGCCTCGTCCAAGATGGCCGGCCACGCCCGCAGGAAGGACTCGGCGTCCTCCGGGGTGAGGACCAGCGGCGGGGCCAGCCGGATCCGGCTCGGGGTCGGGTTGTTCACGATGAAGCCCGCCCGCTGGGCGGCGGCGACGACCGCGGCAGCGGCGTCGGTCGTCAGGTCGAGGCCGATCAGCAACCCCTCCCCCCTGACCTCGGAGACCCGCGGGTCGGCGGCCAGCCCGTCGCGGAGCTGCTCGCCGAGGACCGTGACGTGCTCGAGGAGGTCCTCGTCCTCGATGGTCCTGAGCACGGCGAGTGCTGCGGCGCAGGCCACCGGGTTGCCGCCGAAGGTGGTGCCGTGGTTGCCCGGCTCGAGCAGGTTCCCGGCGTCGCCGACGCCGATGCAGGCGCCGATCGGGAAGCCGCCGCCCAGGCCCTTGGCGACGGTCACGACGTCGGGAGTGATCCCGGAGGTCGCGAACGCGAACCATCGGCCGGTCCTGCCCAGCCCGGTCTGCACCTCGTCGAGCCAGAGCAGCGCGCCGTGCTCGTCGGCGATCGCGCGCGCCGCCGCGAGATAGCCCTCCGGGGGCACGACGACGCCGGCCTCGCCCTGGATCGGCTCGAGCAGCACCGCCGCCGTCGCGTCGGTCACGGCCGCCGCGAGGGCATCGGCGTCGCCGTACGGCACGAACGTCACCTCGCCGGGCAACGGCTCGAACGGGGCGCGGTAGGCCGCCTTCGAGGTGAGTGCGAGCGCGCCCATCGTGCGGCCGTGGAAGCTGCCGTCGGCGACCACGACGTGGGTGCGCCCGGTGCGGCGGGTCAGCTTGAACGCGGCCTCGTTGGCCTCGGTGCCGGAGTTGGTGAAGAACACCTTGCCGCCGCCCGGTCCGGCGCCCAGCAGGGCGAGCAGCCGCTCGGCGAGCTCGACCTGCGGGGCGCTGGTGAAGAAGTTCGAGATGTGCCCGAGGGTCTGCAGCTGGGTCGTGACGGCCGCGACCAGCGCCGGGTGGCCGTGGCCGAGGGCGTTGACGGCGATCCCGCCGAGGAGGTCGACGTACTCGTTGCCGTCGGCATCCCACACGTGCGCGCCCGCACCGCGGGTGAGCACCAGCTTCGGGGGGCCGAAGGTGTTCATCAGGCTGGCGGCGTAACGCTCCGCAAGGGGGGCTCCGCCCACAAGGGGGGCTCCGCCCTCCTTGGACCCCCCAGAAACGGCTTCGGTGGAATCGGTCATGACTGGGTGTCCCTCGCCTTCCGGGTCTTGGTCTCGACGCCGGGCAGCACCTGGGTGCCGACGCCCTCGTTGGTGAAGAGCTCCAGCAGGACCGCGTGCGGCTCGCGGCCGTCGACGACGGTGGCCCGAGGGACGCCGTTCCGGACCGCCTGCAGGCAGGCGCCCATCTTCGGCACCATCCCCGAGGCGAGGGTGGGGAGGATCTCCTCCAGCGCCTCCGGGCTGATCTCGCCGATCACGTCGTCCGAGCTCGGCCAGTCGAGGTAGAGGCCCTCGACGTCGGTGAGGACCAGCAGCTTCTCGGCGCCGAGCGCGACGGCGAGGGCCGCGGCGGCGGAGTCGGCGTTCACGTTGTGGACCTGCCCGTCCGCGTCCGGCGCGACGCTGGAGACGACCGGGATCCGGCCGGCCTCGATCAAGTCGAGCACCGACTCGGGCCGCACCCGGGCGACCTCGCCGACCAGGCCGAGGTCGACCTCCTCGCCGTCGATGACGGTGTTCGCCGGCTCGGCGGTGAACAGCCCGGCATCCTCGCCCGAGCAGCCCACGGCGAGCGGGCCGTGCTCGTTGATCAGCCCGACGAGCTCACGCTGCACCTGGCCGACCAGCACCATCCGGACGACGTCCATGGCCTCCGGGGTCGTCACCCGCAGGCCGCCGCGGAACTCCGACCTGATCCCGAGGCGATCCAGCATCGTCGAGATCTGCGGGCCACCGCCGTGGACGACCACGGGCTTGAAGCCGGCGAACCGCAGGAAGGCGATGTCCTCGGCGAAGGCCCGCTTCAGCGTCTCGTCGGTCATGGCGTTGCCGCCGTACTTCACGACCACGATCTTGCCGTGGTAGCGCTTCAGCCAGGGCAGTGCCGCCGCGAGCGTGCGGGCCTTGGCCGGATCGGGCTTGCTCGGGTCGTGGGACGTGTGCTCGATGCTCATGAGGAGTACGCGCTGTTCTCGTGGACGTAGGCGTGGGTGAGGTCGTTGGTCCAGACCGTCGCCCGCTCGGAGCCGGACTTGAGGTCGATGGTGACGCTGACCTCGCGCGGCTTCAGGTCGACCGTCGCCGGGTCGGCGTCCGGCGTGGACCGGCGGCAGACCCAGACGCCGTTCATCGCCACGTCCAGGTCCGCGGGGTCGAACTGGGCACTGGTGGTGCCGATGCTGGCGAGCACCCGGCCCCAGTTGGGGTCGTTGCCGAAGACGGCGGCCTTGAACAGGTTGGACCGGGCGACGCTGCGCCCGACCTCGACGGCCTCCGCCTCGGTCGCGGCGTTGAGCACGGTGATCGCGATCTCGTGGTCGGCGCCCTCGGCGTCGCGGAGCAGCTGCATCGCGAGGTCGGTGCACGCCTGGGTGAGCGCCGCGGTGAAGTCCGGGGACGAGGGCGTGATGCCGGATGCGCCGCTGGCCATCACCGTGACCGTGTCGTTGGTCGACATGCAGCCGTCGGAGTCCAGCCGGTCGAAGGACACCGCCGTCGCGGCGCGGACCGCGGCGTCGAGGTCGGCTGCGGGGACCACGGCATCGGTCGTGAGGACGACCAGCATCGTGGCGAGCTGCGGCGCGAGCATCCCGGCGCCCTTGGCCATCCCGCCGATCGACCAGCCGGCGCCCTCGACGACGGTCTGCTTGCTGACCGAGTCGGTGGTCATGATCGCCTCGGCCGCCTGCGGGCCACCGTCGCCCGCGAGCCCGGCGTACGCCGCATCCACGCCGGCGAGCACCTGCGCGCGGTCGTTGGCCAGGCCGATCAGGCCGGTCGAGCAGACGACCACGTCGATCGGGCCGAAGCCCAGCCGCTCCGCCACGCGCTCGGCGACCGCGTGGGTGGTCTGGAAGCCGTCGGGGCCGGTGTAGCAGTTGGCCCCACCGGAGTTGAGGACGACGGCGCGGACCGTGCCGTCCTTGACGGCCTCCTGGCTCCAGAGCACGGGGTTGGCCTTGCAGCGGTTGGACGTGAAGACGCTGGCGGAGTCGAAGTGCGGCCCGTCGTTGACAACGAGGGCGACGTCCTTGGCGCCGGTGGACTTCAGGCCGGCGGCGACGCCGGCGGCCCGGAAGCCCTTCGGGGAGGTGACACTCACGGAGCTACTCCTACGGTCGAGAGGCCCAGTCCTTCGTCGAGACCGAGCGCGAGGTTCATGCACTGGACGGCAGCGCCGGCGGTGCCCTTGGACAGGTTGTCCACGGCTCCGACGGCGACCATTCGTCGTGCGTCCTCGTCGACCGTGACCTGGAGGTGCACGGCGTTGGACCCGGTCACCGACTTGGTCTGCGGCCACTGGCCGACCGGGAGCAGGTGGATGAACGGCTCGTCGGCGTACGCCTTGGCGTAGACGGCGTAGGCGTCCTCGGCGCTGACGTCGCCGCGCAGGGGCGCCGAGCAGGTGGCGAGGATGCCGCGGGGCATCGGCACGAGCAGCGGCGTGAAGCTGACCTTGACGGTCTCGTGGACCAGCGCGGAGAGGTTCTGGGTGATCTCAGGGGTGTGCCGGTGGACGCCGCCGACGCCGTAGGCGCTCGCGTTGCCCATGATCTCGCTGCCGAGCAGGTGGGGCTTGGCCGCCTTGCCGGCGCCGCTGGTGCCGGAGGCGGCGACCACGACCACGTCGGGTTCGACGATGCCGGCCGCGACCGCCGGCGCGAGCGCGAGCGTCGAGATCGTCGGGTAGCAGCCGGGCACCGCGATCCGGCGGGCGCCGGACAGCCGCTCCCGCTGACCGGGGAGCTCCGGGAGGCCGTAGGGCCAGGTGCCGGCGTGCGGGCCGCCGTAGTACCGCTCCCACGCGGCGGCGTCGGCGAGCCGGAAGTCGGCACCGCAGTCGACGACCACGGTCTCCGGGTCCGCGTCGCCGAGCCGCGCGGCGAGCTCACCGGACTGACCGTGCGGGAGTGCCAGGAACACCACGTCGTGGCCGGAGAGCGTCTCCAGGGAGGTCTCCACCAGGACCCGGTCGGCGAGCGGGACCAGGTGCGGCTGCAACGCGCCCAGGGGCTGGCCCGCGTTCGAGGCGCCGGTGAGGGCGCCGATCTCCACGTCCGGGTGGCCCAGGAGCAGGCGCAACAGCTCGCCCCCCGCGTAGCCGCTGGCGCCGGCGACCGCGATCCGAATGCTGGTCATGTGCATGACTATACAGTGAACCGCATGTTCATGTGCAAGTGCCTTCCGCCGGCCGGCACCGAAACGCCGGTGCGCGCCGTCGGCGCCGCGGTCTAGGTTCCCATCATGGCAAGACTCGCCTTCGACGACTACGTGGGGCACCTCCGTGCGGACTCCGCCCGCTTCCGGGCGGTGCTGGCCGGGTGCGACCCGGACGCCCGCGTGCCCGGCTGCCCCGACTGGACGGCGGCCGACCTGCTCTGGCACCTGGCCGAGGTGCACCAGTTCTGGGCCCGGGTGATCCGCGAGCGCCCCGCCGCTCCGGGCGAGGACTGGGTGGAGCCCGAGCGCCCGGCGTCGTACGACGCGCTCCTGGTGGCCTTCGACGAGCACTCGGCCGCGCTGGCAGCCACCCTGGAGGCCGCCGACCCGGCCGAGCCCGCCTGGTCGTGGTCGGAGGAGCAGACCGTCGGGTTCACCTTCCGCCGCCAGGCCCACGAGGCGCTGATCCACCGCCTCGACGCCGAGCAGACGGCGGGCGAGGTCACGCCGCTGGACCCCGAGCTGGCCGCGGACGGGGTCGAGGAGGCCCTGGCCGTCATGTTCGGCGGCACCCCGCCGTGGGGCGCCTTCACCGGTCTCCCGCTGCACGTCCGCGTCGACCTGACCGACCGGGACGAGTCGGTGTGGGTGCAGATCGGGCACTTCACCGGCACCGACCCCGAGAGCGGCGCCCACCACGACGGGGTCGACGACATCTCCGTGGTCCCCGACCCCGGGGGCGAGCCGGACGTCGTGGTCGACGGGCCGGCCGGCGCCGTCGACGCCTGGCTCTGGCGCCGCGGTGACGACCGGGAGATCCGGGTCGCCGGCGACCGCGCCGTCTACGACCGGTTCCGCCGGGCCGTGGACCAGCCGATCGACTGAGGCGGTGGACCAGCCTGGATGCCGCAGATGCGCGACCTCAGGACGGGGCCCCCGGTCGGTCAGCTCCGCTGGACGGCACCGGTGCGTTCGGCGGCCAGCGCGACGGCTGCGTCGCGGGCGGCCGCCGTCTCCTCCTCGGTGAGCGTCCGGTCGGGCGCCCGGAAGCGCAGGGCGAAGGCCAGCGACTTGCGGCCGGCACCGACCTGCTCCCCGGTGTAGAGGTCGAACAGCCGGATCGACTCGAGCAGCTCGCCCGCGCCCTCCCGCAGCGCGGCGCCGACCTCGGCCGCGGTCACAGCCTGGTCCACGACCAGGGCGACGTCCTCCTTCGCCAACGGGTACGTCGAGAAGTCGGGCCCGGGTGTGACGTCGCGGGCGTGCCGCATCAGCGCGTCCAGGTCGATCTCGACGGCCGCGCTGCGCGGTGGGAGGCCGAAGGACTGGCAGACCTTGGGGTGCAGCTCACCCGCGTGGCCGAGCAGCTCACCGTTGACGCTGACCTGCGCGCACCGGCCCGGGTGCCAGGGCATCCGGGTGGCGCCGTCGACGTCCACCGCGACGCCGAGCTCGGTGCCGAGCCGGCGGACCAGGGCGATGGCGTCCGACCAGCCGGACTCCCGTCCCGCGCCCCACCAGCCGGCCCGCTCGCGCTCACCGGCGAGGACGACGACGAGGTGCAGCGGCTGCTCGGGGAGCGCCTCGTCCAGCTTGGCCACCTCGTCGGCGGTCGGGCGCCAGTCCACGCCGTAGATCGGCGCGGGACCGCGGTCGACGGGGAACGCGACGGTGCCGGTCTCGAAGAGCGACACCCCGGACGCACCGCGGCCGAGGTTGCGCGCGGCCGCCCGGAGCAGGCCCGGGAGCAGCGTCGTGGTGTACGACGGCTCCTCGCTGGAGAGCGGGTTCGCGAGCCGCACCGTGTGCCGCCGCGGGTCGTCGGCCTCGAGCCCGAGGGCGTCGAACGCGGCGTCGCCGATGAACGGGAAGCTGATCACCTCGACGCAGCCGGCGCCGGCGAGGGTGCGGCCCACGCGCCGGCGCAGCCGCTGCTCGCGGGTCAGCCCGCGGCCGGCGGCCTCCCGGGGCAGCACCGAGGGCACCTGGTCGTAGCCGACGATCCGGGCCACCTCCTCGACCAGGTCGAAGGGGTCGTTGAGGTCGGGTCGCCACGGCGACGGGGTCGCGGTCAGGGTCGTGTCCGCCTTGACCAGCGCGCAGCCGACGGCCTCGAGGTTCGTGACGGTGGTCGCGGCGTCGATCGCCATGCCGGTGACCCGCGCCGGCAGGTCGTAGCCGATGGTGATCGTGGGCCGCGCCGGAGCGGTGCCGACGACCGTGACGCCCGGCTCTGCGGTGCCCCCGCCGTACGTCGTGAGCAGCTCGACCACGCGGTCCGCGGCGGCGGGGGTGATCACCGGGTCGACTCCGCGCTCGTTGCGCTTGCCGGCCTCGGAGCTGATCTTGTGCCGCTTGCCGGTGCGGAACATCGAGACGGCGTCCCAGTGCGCAGCCTCGACGAGCACGGTCGTGGTCGACTCGGACAGCTCGGTCGTCTCGCCGCCCATCACCCCGCCCAGGCCGATGATCCCGGAGTCGTCGGTGACGACCAGGTCCTCGGTGGACAGCTCCCGGTCGGCCCCGTCCAGGGTGGTGAGCCGCTCGCCGGCCCGGGCCCGGCGGACCCGGATCGGGCCTTGGAGCTTGTCGGCGTCGTAGCCGTGGATCGGACGACCGGTCTCGAGCATCACGTAGTTGGTGACGTCGACGGCCAGCGAGATGGGCCGCATGCCGCACTGCTGGAGGCGGCGCGCCATCCAGCCGGGTGTCGGGGCGGTCGGGTCGAACCCTGAGACGGTGCGGGCCACGAACATCGGGCAGCCGTCGGGGTCGTCGATGACGACCGGGTAGCCGTCGCGGTTCGGGGCCGGGACGGGCCGGTCGGCCGGGTCCCGGTACGGCGCGCCGTACGCGAGCGCGGCCTCGCGGGCGACGCCGCGCACCGACAGTGCGTAGGCACGGTCCGGGTTGATCTCGAACTCGATGACCTCCTCGCCGAGCCCGAGGACGTCGAACGCGCCCTCGCCCGGCTCACCGGCGTCGGGGGGCAGCACGATGATGCCGTCGTGGTCCTCGCCGATGCCGAGCTCGCGGGCCGAGCAGATCATGCCGGCCGAGACGTGGCCGTAGGTCTTGCGGGCGGAGATCTCGAACCCGCCGGCGAGTACCCCTCCCGGCAGCACGACGACCACGAGGTCGCCCGGTGCGAAGTTGTGCGCGCCGCAGACGATCCCCTGGGGCTCTCCGGTCCCGTTGGCGGCGCCGACGTCCACCGTGCACCAGTTGATCGTCTTGCCGTTCTTCTGCGGCTCCGGCTGCATCGTCAGCACCCGGCCGATGACGAGCGGCCCGGTGATGTCGGCGCCGGCGCTCTCGATCGCCTCGAGCTTGAGGCCCAGGGCAGTCAGCCGGCGCGTCAGGTCCTCGGTGGTGACACCGTCGGGGAGGTCGACGTGCTCGCGGATCCAGGAGACGGGGGTCTTCATGGCTGGCTCAGAGCTCCGTTCCGAAGGCCGTGGTGAACCGGACGTCGCCCTCGAACAGCTCGCGCAGGTCCTCGATGCCGTGGCGGAACATCAGGGTGCGGTCGATGCCCATGCCGAACGCGAAGCCCGTGTAGCGCTGGGCGTCGACGCCGCAGGCGGTGAGCACCCGTGGGTTGACCACGCCGCAGCCGCCCCACTCGATCCAGCCCTCGCCCCGGCAGGTGCGGCACGGCGCGCCGTCGAGCTCGCCGGCCCCGCGGCACACGAAGCAGACCAGGTCGACCTCGGCGCTGGGCTCGGTGAACGGGAAGTACGACGGCCGGAACCGGGTGCTGATGCCCGCGCCGAACATCGCGGCCGCGAAGTGGTCGAGGGTGCCCTTGAGGTGCGCCATCGTGATGCCCTCGTCGACCGCGAGGCCCTCGACCTGGTGGAAGACGGGGCTGTGCGTGGCGTCGTACTCGTCGGTGCGGAAGACGCGCCCGGGACACACGACGTAGATCGGCGGGGTGCGGGTGAGCATCGTCCGGGCCTGGACCGGTGAGGTGTGGGTGCGCAGCACCATCCCGTGGTCGGCGGGCTCGGTCCAGAACGTGTCCTGCATGGTGCGAGCCGGATGGTCGGGACCGAGGTTGAGGGCGTCGAAGTTGAGCCACTCGGCCTCGATGACCGGCCCCTCGGCGACCTCCCAGCCCATCGCGACGAAGATGTCGGCGATCAGCTCGGCGCCCGTCGTGAGCGGGTGGCGGGCACCCGTGGGCACCCGGTCGGTCGGGAGCGTCACGTCGACGGTCTCCTCGACCAGCATCCGCTCCTCCTGCTCCGTCTCGAGCACGGCCTGGCGGGCGGCGAGGGCCTGGTTCACGGCGCCGCGGGCCTGGCCGATGCGCTGGCCGGCCTCCTTGCGGGCCTGGGGCGGCAACGCCCCGATCTCCCGGTTGGCGAGCGCGAGCGGCGAGCGGTCGCCGGCGTGCTCCAGGCGCGCCTGCTTGAGCTCGGTGAGATCGCCCGCCGCCGCGATGGCCGCGAGCGCCGCGTCGCGCGCGGCCTCGACCTCCTCGGGCTGCAACGGGGTGACCTCCACGGGGTCGTAATCGGTGTTCGGGCCCGACAAGGGACGCCTCTCGTCGTTCGGGTTCGTGTGCCCCCCGAGTCTAGGGAGCAGCCTGTGAGCGGCGCGAACCGGTTGTCCCGCTCGTCCGCAGGCCCACTGGTCAGGCGACCGGGACGGAGACTTCGATGCGGGCCCCTCCGGAGCCGGTCTCCCCGATCGCGACGGTGCCGCCGTGGGCCTCCACGAGCCCGTTCACGAGGTACAGCCCGAGACCGGAGCCGCCGCTCGACCCGCTGCGCCAGAACTTCGTGAAGACCCGGCGGCGCAGCTCGGGCGCGATGCCCTCGCCCTCGTCCTCCACCACGAGCCGGACGGCCGTCGGTCGGTCCCCCTTCGCCACCGCGTCGACGACGACCCGGACCGTGCCGGCGCCGTGGCGGACGGCGTTCTCGACCAGGTTCGTCACCACCTGGGTGAACTTGTCGGGGTCCACGAGGACCTCGGGCACCGCAGCCGAGACCTCGAGCACCAGGGTCCGGCTGGTGCTCGCCCCGACGGAGTCCACCACGCGCCGCACGAGCAGCCCCGGGTCCGAGGGCCGCGGGTAGAGCTGGAGCCGGCCGGTGTCGATCCGGGCGACGTCGAGCAGCTCGGCGATCAGCCTGCTGAGGCGGTCGGAGTCCGCGCTGACGGTCCTCAGCATCAGCTTCTTCTGGTCGTCGCTGAGCTTGTCCCAGCGGTTCAGCAGTGCTTGGACGAAGCCCTTGACGCCGGTGAGCGGCGAGCGCAGCTCGTGCGCGACCGTGGCGACCAGGTCGGAGCGCTCCCGGTCCAGGCGGGCCCGGCCGCGCCCCGAGCGCAGGCTCACGGCCACCCGGTCGACGGGTCGGTCCAGGGCCGGGCGGTGCAGCCGGGCCACGACCAGCACCTCGGTGCCATCGGGCAGCAGCCAGGTCTGCTCCGGGACGCCGGTCCGGGTGGCCAGCCCCTCGTAGGGCCGGTTCACCGAGCACCAGTCGCGCCCGTCGTGGTCGCGGAGGGCGAGGACCTGCCCCAGCGGGCGGCCCACGGCGTTCCTCGGGTCGGCGCCGAGGAGCCGGGCGGCGGCCACGTTGACCGCGGTGACCCGGCCGTCGGGGCCGGCCAGCACGGTGCCGTCGGCGAGCGCGTCGAGGTCCGCCTGGCTCACGCCCCCGAGCCTAGAGCAGTCAGTCCGGCGGCCCGGAACCGTGCGGGGAGCCGCGTCGACCACGGCCCGCCCTCCCGCACGAAGGCGGCCGGGCGCCCGATCGGCGCGGGCACGGTCACGGTCCGGTCTCCGGCGTACCCGCGTCCGGTGAACAGGTGCACCCACCGGCCGGGCGGGAGGATCACCGGCACGGAGGTGGCCCCGGCCTCCAGGACCGGTGCGACGAGCACGTGCCGGCCGAGGAAGAACTCGGTGTCGGACGCCGCAGCCGACGAGCCCGGTGCGACCAGCCAGATCGGGCGCACCGCCGGGACGCCCGTGCGGGTCGCCGCGCGGACGACCCGGTCGCGGTACGGCGCCAGCGCGCCGAAGATCCGGGTCGACCGGGCGAAGGCGCGAGCGGTGTCGCGGGTGCTGAAGACCTGGGGGTTGTCCGCCGGCCGGTTGCCCTCGTGGGTGCGCAGCACGACCCCGAACGCCTGGAACTCCGCCCACCTGGCCAGCAGCTCCGGCGTCCGGACGTAGTTCTTCACGACCGCGTTGACCGAGGTGTAGCCGCCGACGTCCGAGTGGACCAGCGGCCACCCGGAGACGCCCGCCGACAGCGTCCCCAGGAGCGCGGACGCGAGGCCGTCCTCGCGGCCGAAGGTGACCAGCTGGTCGCCGTTCCAGAACAGCGGGGCGTGCGCCGCCTGGCCGAGGGCGCCGCTGCGGAACCACGTGACGCACCGAGGCTGCTCGGCCCGTCGGCAGGCCAGCCGCACCGTCCTCGCCCACAGCGCCGGCCAACGGTTGTGCAGCGTGGCGGGAGTGCCGGTGTGCAGCCGCGCGTCGAAGGGCAGACCCTCGGCGAAGTCGGCCATGAAGCCGCGCACCCCGTCGGCGAGCACGTAGCGGGCGATCACCTCGGCGAACCAGGACCGGGCGGCCGGGTCGGTCAGGTCGACCAGCGACGCCTCGAACTCACCCTGGTCCAGGGCGTACGGCGCGCCCGACTCGTCGGTGACCAGGAATCCTCGGTCACGGGCCTCGGCCCACAGGTTCCGGATGCCGGGATCCCCCTTGGGTGCGGCATCGACCAGGAACGGGTTGACGTAGGTGGTCGTCGTGATCCCGAGCGCCGAGAGCCGGCGCACGAGCCGGGCCCAGCCTGGGTAGCGCTCCCGGTCCAGCTGCCAGGTCCACCACAGCCGGTCACCGAACGAGGTGGTGCGCTTGCCGGTCCAGTCCTGGATCCAGACCCCGGACACGTTCGCGCCCGCGTCGAGGAGCCGGCCCAGCTCGCGACGTACCTCCTGGGTGCCGCCCTGGAGGCCGACGATGGCGCCGCGGGTGGCCCAGCGCGCCAGCGGGCGCCGCTGGTCACCCGCCTGCTGGGCGGCGACCAGCCGCGCGGGCGTCGCGGCCGCGGACGCCTGCGCCGAGAGCGTGGGCGACCACAGCTCGAGCGCGACCGCGTCGGGGTCCCGGGTGTCGGCGACCGCGAACGCCGTCGACGAGGAGGCGGCCGCGTCCAGGCGCAGGCCGCGGAGATCGTCGGTGACGAAGGAGGGCCAGGCGGCGTAGGTCATGTCCCTGGTCCCGCCCGCGCCGTGGTTGGTCGCGTCCGCGAGGGAGGTGATCGGCTCCTCGCCGCGGCCGACGCCCTGCTCCCGGGCGACGATGGGCAGCAGCCGGCCGTCGAGGTCGAAGTCGCTGAACTGCTCACCGAAGCCGTGCACGCCGGCATGCGCCGAGCGGCCGGACACCAGGGCCACCGAGGTCAGCGGGACAGCCGCCGAGCTGGTCAGGTCGAGCGCCGCTCCCCCGGCCGCGCGGGCCCGCACGGTCAGCGTGTACGCCGCGTCGCCGCCCGGAGCCAGCGGGCCGCTGAGCCGGCCGGTGAGCACGATGTCGTCGGCCGAGGCCTGCACCGTGTCGACGCTCTGCTCGGTGAGCCGGTCGGTGTAGGACACGGTCGGCCAGAAGTAGCCCCGGTGCTCCTCCCAGGAGACCGACCCGCGGCCGCCGGTCACGAAGGCGCCACCGGGTGGGGCCGCCCACACGGTCCGGGAGCCGGACCGCACGCTCAATCCCGCGGCCGCGCTGACGTCCACCGTCAGGTCGCCGACGGTCCAGGTCCCGGTGGCGCCGGGCGTGACGTCGAGGCTGCCCGGCGTCACGGTGTCGACCAGGTCCACGGGGACCCCGGCGGCCCGGGGTGCGGCGGCCTCGACGGCACCGGGGGCGACGAGGGCCACCGGGAGGGCCAGCGCGAGGTTCAGCGCGAGGGCGAGTCGGATCAGCAGGCGACGCGGGGGCACGGCCGCGAGGTTACCGACGCTGGACCCGGGCCGAGGCGTAAAGGCAGAGTGCCGCCGCGGTGGACAGGTTGAGGCTCTCGGCGCGGCCGTAGATCGGGATCCGCACCCGGTGGTCGGCCAACGCCGCGAGCTCCTCGGGGAGGCCCCAGGCCTCGTTGCCGAACAGCCAGGCGGACGGACCCGCCAGCAACTCGTCGGCGTCGAAGAGATCGACGTCTCCCGCGCCGTCGGCGGCGAGCACCGTGAAGCCGGCGGAGCGGGCGTGCGACACCGCCGTCGCGGGGTGCCGCTCCTGCCCGATCCGCACGTGGAACAGGCTGCCGACGCTGGCGCGGACCGTCTTGGGGTTGTAGGGGTCGACCGAGTTCCCGGCGAGCACGACGCCGTCGCCGCCGACCGCATCGGCGCAGCGGATGACCGTGCCGGCGTTGCCGGGATCGCGTACGTCGGCGCAGATCGCCAACAACCGCGACACCCGGGCGTCGACCACGGGCTCGTCGTCGAGGAACCGGCACACGGCCACCAGACCCGCCGGGGTCACGCTGTCGGAGAGCCCCGCCATGGCGCCGTCGTCGACCAACGCCGCCGGGAAGCCACCGAGCAGGTCGGCGTACTGCTCCGCTGCCGCCGGCGTCGCGAAGAGCTCGACGACCACGTCGGCGGCGAGGGCACCCTCGACGGCCTTCGGGCCGTCGGCAAGGAAGAGCCGCCGCTCGGTTCGCACCGAGCGGCGGCTGAGCTTGCGCGCTTCCTTGACCCGGCCGTTGCCGGCCGTGAGCGGGGTGGTCAGGCCGAGGCCTCCGCCTTGGGCGCGTTGACGTCCGCGGGCAGCGCGGCCTTCGCGGTCTCGACGAGCGCATTGAACGCGGTCACGTCGTTGACGGCCAGGTCGGCGAGGATCTTGCGGTCCACCTCGACGCCGGCGAGGTTGAGGCCCTGGATGAACCGGTTGTAGGTCATCCCCTGGGCGCGGGCCGCGGCGTTGATCCGCTGGATCCACAGCTTGCGGAAGTTGCCCTTGTTCTTGCGGCGGTCGTTGTAGCTGTAGACCAGCGAGTGGGTGACCTGCTCCTTGGCCTTGCGGTACAGACGCGAGCGCTGGCCGCGGTAGCCGCTGGCGCGCTCCAGGACGACCCGGCGCTTCTTCTGGGCATTCACTGCCCGCTTGACGCGTGCCACTGTTTACTCCTTGTTGCTCTGGTTCGGTGCGGGGGTCTCGACGAGCTCGACCACCGAGGGTGGGGGCTGGTCAGAGACCGAGCATCTTCTTGGCGCGCTTGACGTCGGCCTTGGCGAGCTCGGTCGTCCCGGTCATCCGTCGGGTGACCTTGGACGCCTTCTTCTCCAGGTTGTGACGCTTGCCGGCCTTCTCCCGAAGGATCTTGCCCGAACCGGTCACCCGGAAGCGCTTGCTCGCACCGGAGTGCGTCTTGTTCTTCGGCATCTCTGCTCTCTCTTCTCGTCCTGCTGGGCGTGGTCTCGACGTCGCGCTCGACACCGTGCACGGCGGTGGTCCGGGTCGACCACCGGCCGGGTTGTTCTCAGGCCTCGATCTCGGGATCGAGGTTCTCGGAGCGGCCTCGCTCCTTCTTCTGGGCGACCGGCCCGGCCGCGTGGGCGGCGTCGCGCTCGGCGCGCTCCTCCGCCTCGTGCGCGGCGCGCTCGGCGGCTCGCGACTCCTTCTCGGCCTTCAGGTCGACCTTCGCGTCGGCCTTCTTCTTGTGCGGGCCGAGCACCATGATCATGTTGCGCCCGTCCTGCTTGGGCGCGGACTCGACGAAGCCCAGCTCGGTGACGTCCTCGGCGAGACGCTGGAGCAGCCGGAAGCCCAGCTCGGGGCGGTGCTGCTCGCGGCCACGGAACATGATCGTGATCTTGACCTTGTCCCCGGCGCGCAGGAACCGCACCACGTGACCCTTCTTGGTCTCGTAGTCGTGCGCGTCGATCTTCGGACGAAGCTTCATCTCCTTGATGATCACGTTCGTCTGGTTGCGACGGGCCTCACGAGCCTTCTGGGCGTTCTCGTACTTGAACTTCCCGTAGTCCATGAGCTTGCAGACGGGCGGCTTCCCCTGCGGGGCGATCTCGACGAGGTCGAGGTCCGCCTCCTGCGCAAGCTTCAGGGCCTGATCGGTGGGCACGATGCCCACGGTCTCCCCGTTGGGTCCAACGAGCCGGACCTCGGGAACCCGGATCCGCTCGTTGATTCGCAGCTCGGTGCTGATGTGTCCTCCTGGATGGCTTTGTGGCCGGAGGTCTCTGCCGCTCGTCACCCCCCGAGAGGGTGGTGCGAAATCAACAAAGGCTTCCGCTGGTGTGCAAGCGGAAGCCAGTCCGACGCCCCCCGAGCGCGGGGTTCGCCACCGAGGGCCCCGGCTCCCGTCGCGTACGGCGTACGCTCCGCGGCCTCGGCCTTCGGGACCGGACCCGACGACCTGTGCTGCCACCCTGGTGTGATCCAGTGCTGCAACGGCGGTCGGTGCGGGTGGGAGGCGATCGTGCGAGCCTCCGCTTGCGGATCTGCTCCGTCGAGGGTTCGGCGGAACTGATCGGTCAACGCTGCATCGTAGCCGACGATTCCCGGTCCGGCCGAATCCAGGCGGTACCGGCGCCCACACGTGCAAGGGTCCAGCCGGCCGCGAGGCCCTCGAGATCGTCCCCCTCGACCACGAACCGGACGGGCCCGGCGACGTCGACGAGCAGCGCCGCGGCGCCGTCCTGGAGCGCCGCCCAGGCAGCGACCGCGGTCGTCACGGGCACCGGTCGGCCGTCGGGGTTCCAGGCGGTGAGCTCAGCCGTCCCGGTGAAGGCCAGCAGCGCCAGCCGCCCGTCCGCGCCCTGCAGCAGCACGGTGGCCATGTCGCTCGTCTTGTCGTGCGCCCGGCCCGCCTCGTCGTACTCGACCTCGCCGAGCACCGCGACCACCGGCACCAGCAGCCGGGCGGTCCTGAGCGCCGCGAGCGCGTCGGCGTACGCCACCTCGCCCCGGGCCCAGGCCGCCAGCGCGGCCGACACCGCCGGGTCGGCGGATCCGTCGTCGCCGGCGAACCCGGGGTCGGGGATGGTGGTGCGCTCGCTCACCCGACGATTGTCCCGACCGGGCCGCCCGGGCGCCAATCAGGTCACCTGCGATGTGGGACCCTTGACCACGTGGACGACGCATCGTGGGCAGCACTGACGCTGAGCCTGACCGTGCTCGGGGCCATCTGGACCTGGCTGTCCTTCCGCCGCCGCGGGCTGGCCTCCGGGCTGCGGGCCCTGGCCTTCACGCTGCTGCCCGTGGCGGCCTACCTGACCAAGACGCTGCGGATGTTCACCCGGATCGCCGACGCGATCGGTGACTGGGCCCTCAACCTGGCGTGGAACCCGACCGTCTGGGCCGGCATCGTGGTCGCGGGCGTCTCCGGCGTGCTGTTCGTGGTCTCCGGCGCGATGCGGGCCCGCCAGCTCGGCGGGCGCCGCGACAAGCGGGACGACGCGCCGCGCGCGGTCGCCGCGCCGAAGCGGGCGCGGGGCTCCGCACCGGTCGTCGACGACGCTGTCGACGGCGAGCTGGCCGAGATCGAGGCGCTGCTGCGCAAGCGCGGCATCAGCTGATGGTCCCCGCCACACCCGTGTCGCAGGGCTTCGTCGACCGCAACCGCCTGTGCGCCCGGCTCAACGGCGCGGTCGAGCAGCACGGCACCTCGCTGCCGACGCCGCTGTTCGTGGTCGACCTGGACGCGTTCGACGCCAACGCGACCGACCTGGTCCGTCGCGCCGCAGGGAAGCCGGTCCGCCTGGCCACCAAGTCGGTCCGCGTCCCGGCGCTGATCTCGCGGGCGCTGGAGCGCGACGGCATCGAGGGCGTCCTGGCCTACACGCTGGGCGAGGCCCTGTGGCTCCACGAGCAGCAGCTCTGCGACGACATCCTGGTCGCCTACCCGACCGTCGACCGGGCCGCGCTCGCGGAGCTCGTCGCGTCGCCCTCCGCCGCGGCCGCGATCACGATCATGGTCGACGACGTCGCCCACCTCGACGTCGTCGACTCGGTGCGCTCCTCCCCCGCCGTCCCGGTGCGGGTCGCGATCGACGTCGACGCCGGGCTGCAGATGGCTGGACAGCACGTCGGCCCGAAGCGCTCGCCCCTGCGCGACACGGCCGCCGTCGTCGAGCTGGCCCGCACGGTGCAGGCCCGCGAGGGATTCCGCCTGGTCGGCGCGATGACCTACGAGGGCCAGGTCGCGGGCCTCCCCGACTCGGTGCCGACCGCGCGCGCCCGGTCGATGGTGGTGCGCCGCCTCAAGGCGCTGTCGCTGCCCCAGCTCGCCGTACGCCGCCGGGAGATCGCGGCCGCCCTGCGCGAGGTGGCCGAGCTGGAGTTCTGGAACGCCGGCGGCTCCGGCTCGGTCGAGTCCTCGGCCGCGGACCCGGTGGTCACCGAGGTCGCCGCAGGTTCGGGACTCCTGGTCCCCACCCTGTTCGACCACTACCGATCGTTCCGGCCGGTGCCCGCGTCGTTCTTCGGCCTCCGGGTGAGCCGCAAGCCGGCGCCGGACCTCGCGACCGTCCACGGCGGCGGCCTGATCGCCTCCGGCCCCGCCGGCGCCGATCGGCTGCCGACCCCCTGGGCGCCCGCCGGGCTGCACCTGACCGGCCTGGAGGGGGCCGGCGAGGTGCAGACCCCGCTCACCGGGCGCGGTGCGGCACTGCTCGGCATCGGCGACCTGGTGTGGTTCCGGCACGCCAAGTCCGGCGAGCCCTTCGAGCACGGCACCACCGTGCACCTGCTGTCCGGCAGCCGGTTCGTCGACGCCGTGCCCACCTACCGTGGCTGCGGCCTGGCCTTCTAGGACGCTGGATGGGACCCGCCGCCGAGCTGCTGGCCCTGGCGCGGCGCCGTCCACCGACGCTCGGCGAAGCGCGGCTGATCTGCGTCGACGGCCCGGCGGGGTCGGGCAAGACCACGCTGGCGGCCACCGTCGCAGCGCTGGATCCGGCCGTCCGGGTCGTGCACCTCGACGATCTCTACGAGGGCTGGGCCGGCCTGCCTCGCGTGGCCGACCAGCTCGACGACCTGCTGCTGCCGCTGGCGCGCGGGGTCGCCGGGACCTACCGCCGCTACGACTGGGCCGCGCAGGCGCTGGCCGAGACCGTGACCGTGGACCCGGTGCCGGTCCTGCTGCTCGAGGGGGTCGGGTGCGGCACCCGACGACATGCGCCCCTGGTCACGGCCCTGGCCTGGGTGGAGGCGCCCGCCGGCGTGCGCCTGCGCCGCGGGCTGGCGCGCGACGGCGAGGGGATGCGCCCCCAGTGGGTGCAGTGGCAGGTCGACGAGGCGGCGCTGTTCGCCCGTGAGGACACCCGGGCCCGCGCCGACCTGGTGGTCGACACCGGGACCTCCGCCCCGTCCTAGGGTGTGGTCCATGCTCCCTCCCAGCGGCGACCAGTACGAGATCTCGGCGGGCGGCTACCGGGCGGTCGTGACGGAGTGCGGTGCCGGGCTGCGGCTGCTCGAGCACGCGGGCGTCCCGCTGGTCGACGGCTTCGCTGCGGACCAGGTCGCCCCCGGCGGGCGCGGGCAGCTGCTGGCACCGTGGCCGAACCGGATCGGGGACGGCGCCTACTCCTTCGGCGGTGGCGACCACCAGCTCCCGCTCAGCGAGCCGGCCCGGCACAACGCCTCGCACGGGCTGGTCCGCTGGGCCGGCTGGTCGGTGTCGGAGCACACCGCCCACTCGGTGACGCTGACCTACCGGCTGATGGCCCAGAGCGGCTACCCGTGGACCCTCGACCTGCGGGTCGGGTACGCCCTCTCCGACCACGGGCTGAGCGTCACCCAGACCGCCCGCAACCACGCGGCGACGGAAGCGCCGTACGCGAGCGGCGCGCACCCCTATCTCGCCGTCGGACCGGGGCCGGTGGACGGCTGGGAGCTCACCCTGCCGGCAGCAGCCCGCGTGCTCGTCGACGACCGCCTGCTGCCCATCGGACAGGAGGACGTCACGGACACGGCGTACGACTTCCGCGTCGCCCGGCCGATCCACGAGGTCGGGTTCGACGACGCCTTCACCGACCTGACCAGGGACGGCGACGGCCGAGCCACCGTGGTCCTGGCCGATCAGCGGAGCGGCCGGGGCGTGGCGCTCTGGGTCGACGAGCGGCACGGGTGGCTGCAACTGTTCAGCGCCGACGACGTGCCGGGGACCGCGCGTCGCTCGTTGGCGGTCGAGCCGATGACCGCGCCGGCGGACGCGTTCCGGAGCGGCACCGGCCTCGTGACCCTGGCCCCGGCCGGGCAGCCGGGTGACGTCTTCGCCGCCACCTGGGGGATCCGGGCGTTCGCCTAGCCCCCGTGCTCGGTGTCGGTGGCGAGCCGGTCGACCACGGCCCGGAGCTCGCGCACGGCCTGGCGCGCGCGGCCGCCGTCGGAGCCCTGGATCCCCATGGCCGAGACCGTCGTACCGTCGGCGAGGTCCAGCGTCACCCAGGGCGCCCCGGGCGGCAGGTGCACGCCCACGACCTGGGGCCACTCGAGCTCGCGGCGCCGGTAGCCGTTGACGACGACCAGCCGCTCCGGCTCGGCGATCACGCGGCAGCGGACCAGGGCGTACCAGACCGAGAACGCGAGCAGCCCGAGGAATGCCAGGGTGCTGAGCTGGAAGAGCGTGAACTTGTCCCGCGTCTCCTGGTCGAACCCGAACCAGGCCAGTCCGAAGCAGAGCAGCAGCGCGGCGCCCAGCAGGGTGCCGGCGATCCGCACGCCGAAGGGGCGCCAGGTGTGCGGCAGGGCCTGCGCGGGGTCCGGTGCGGGAGCCGACGCGGACTCAGAGGCGGCAGGCATGGATGTCCGTCAGGAGGATGCCGCGGGCGCCGATCACGTAGAGCTCGTCCATCAACCGCTGGGCGCCGTCGCGCGGGACCATCGCCCGCACCGCGGACCACCCCTCGCGATGGAGGGGCGCCACCGTGGGGCTCTCGATGCCCGGTGTGAGCCCGACCGCGTCGCGGACCCGGTCGGTGGGGATGTCGTAGTCCATCATCACGTAGCTGCGGGCCACGAGGACGCCCTCGACCCGGCGGCGGAAGACCTCGAACGCCTCGGCCACCGCGCCGCCCTCCAGGGTCGCGCTGCGGGCGATCAGCACCGCCTCGGAGTCCAGGATCGTCTCGCCGAAGGTCTCCAGGCCCGCCTGGCGCAGCGTGCTTCCGGTCTCGACCACGTCGGCGATCACGTCGGCCACGCCGAGCTGGATGCTGGTCTCCACGGCGCCGTCCAGCCGCACCACGGTCGCGTCGATCCCGCGCTCTTCGAGGAAGGAGCGCACGACGCCGACGTACGACGTGGCGATCCGCAGGCCCTCCAGCTGCGCGAGGTCGGTGAAGGAGCCCTTCGGCCCGGCGAACCGGAACCGGCTGCGCCCGAAGCCCAGGCCCCGGACCTCCTCGGCCTTGGCGCCGGAGTCGCAGAGCAGGTCGCGGCCGGTGATGCCGATGTCCAGCGTGCCCTCGCCGACGTACAGCGCGATGTCGCGGGGCCGCAGGTAGAAGAACTCCACGCCGTTCTCGGCGTCGGTGAGGGTCAGCTGCTTGGCATCCTCGCGCTGGCGGTAGCCGGACTCGCGCAGGATCTCCGAGGCGGACTGGGACAGCGATCCCTTGTTCGGGACCGCGATGCGCAGCAGAGCCATCGAGCGCCTCCTCACAGGTGTGCGTAGACGTCGTCGAGGTCGATGCCGGTGGCGAGCATCAGCACCTGGGCGTGGTAGAGCAACTGGCTGATCTCCTCGGCCGCGCGTTCGGGTCCCTCGTGCTCGGCGGCCATCCAGGACTCTGCGGCCTCCTCGACCAGCTTCTTGCCGATGCCGTGGACGCCCGCGTCGAGCGCGCGCACGGTTCCGGACCCCTCGGGGCGGGACCGGGCCTTCTCGCTCAGCTCGGCCCAGAGCTCGTCGAACGTCTTCACAGGCCACCAGCCTACGGGGCGGTGGTCCCGAGCTCCTTCAGGGTCCGGGCGGTGAGCAGCGCAGCGGACGTGGCCTCGTAGCCCTTGTCCTCCTTCGAGCCCTCCAGGCCGGCGCGGTCGAGCGCCTGCTGGTCGCCGTCGCAGGTGAGGACGCCGAAGCCGACCGGGAGACTACGGTCGAGCGCGACCCGGACCAGACCCTCGGTCACCGCCTGGCAGACGTAGTCGAAGTGCGGCGTGCCGCCGCGGATGACCACGCCCAACGCCACGACCACGTCGTAGTGCTGGCGGGCGAGGGCGTCGGCGACCACCGCGAGCTCGAAGGCGCCCGGCACGCGGACCAGCCGGTGCTCCGCGACGTGGTAGTCCGCCAGCGCGCGCTGCGCGCCCGCGATCAGGCCGTCCATCACCTGCGTGTGCCAGCTGGCGGCGACGACGGCGACCCGCAGGTCACTGCAGTCGACGGGCGCCGGGGCAGGTGCTCCGTGTCCGGACATCGGTCAGGCTCCGTTCTGGGCAAGGGTGTCGGGCACCCCGTCGGCACGGGTGTCGGGCACCCCATCGGCAAGGTTGGGCAGATCGTGACCCATTCGGTCGCGCTTGGTGAGCAGGTAGGCGATGTTGTGGTCGTTGGGGTGCGGCGTCAGCGGCACCCGGGCGGCGACCGACACACCGTAGTCCTCGAGGTTGCGCACCTTGTCCGGGTTGTTGGTCATCAGCCGGACGCTGCCGACGCCGAGGTCGCGCAGCACCTGGGTGGCCGTGCCGTAGTGGCGGGCGTCGGCCGGCAGGCCGAGGTCGAGGTTCGCGTCGACGGTGTCCCGGCCGCCGTCCTGGAGCTGGTAGGCCTGCAGCTTCGCGACCAGCCCGATCCCGCGGCCCTCGTGGCCGCGCAGGTAGACGACCACGCCGCGCCCCTCGGCCACGATCCGCTCGAGGGCCTCCTCCAGTTGTGGCCCGCAGTCGCAGCGGTGGCTGCCGAACACGTCGCCGGTCAGGCACTCCGAGTGCACCCGGGTGAGCACGGGCTCCGGTCCGCTGATGTCGCCGTGGACGAGCGCGATGTGCTCGGAGCCGTCGACGGTGATCCGGTAGCCGTACGCCGTGAAGTCACCGTGCCGGGTCGGCAGCTGGGTCTCGGCGACCCGCTCGACGAGGGTCTCGTGGCGCCGCCGGTAGCGCACCAGGTCGTCGATCGAGATCATCGCCAGGCCGTGCTCGTCGGCGAAGGCGCGCAGCTCGGGCCCGCGCTTCATGGTCCCGTCGTCGTTGACGACCTCGACCAGCACGCCCGCGGGGGTCAACCCGGCCAGCTTCGCGAGGTCGACCGCGGCCTCGGTGTGTCCGCGGCGCACCAGCACGCCGCCCTCGCGGTAGCGCAGTGGGAAGACGTGACCGGGGCGGGTGATCTCCCACGGCTCGGTCGCCGAGTCGGCGAGCACCCGGACGGTGTGCGCCCGGTCGGCGGCGGAGATGCCCGTGGTCACCCCGTCGCGGGCATCGACCGAGATCGTGTACGCCGTACGCAGCCGGTCCTTGTTGTGCGGCGTCATCAGCGGGATCTCGAGCCGGTCGAGCATCCGGGCCGGCATCGGCACGCAGATCACGCCGCTGCTGTAGCGGATCGTGAAGGCCATCAGGTCGGGGGTCGCCTTGCTGGCGGCGAAGATGATGTCGCCCTCGTTCTCGCGGTCCTCGTCGTCGACGACGACCACGGCCTTGCCGGCGGCGATGTCGGCGATCGCCCGCTCGACGGTGTCGAGCCTGATCTCGGTGCTCATGCGGGTGCTCCTTCGGTGCGGTCGGCCCCGACTCGGTCGACCTGGTCACGGTGGGCCAGCAGTCGCTCGACGTGCTTGGCGAGGATGTCGGCCTCGAGGTTCACCCGGTCGCCCGGACGGCGGGTGCCGAGGGTCGTGCGGGCCAGGGTCTCCGGGATCAGGCTCACGGTGAAGCCGTCCGCGGTGGCCTCGACGACGGTCAGGCTGACGCCGTCGACGGTGATCGAGCCCTTGTCGACGAGGTAGCGGGCCAGCGTGCCCCGCTGGTCCGCCGGCGGGAAGGAGATCTCGACGACCTCCCAGTGCTCGCTCGGGGTCCGGCGGACGACGGTCCCCACGCCGTCGACGTGGCCCTGGACGATGTGGCCACCGAGCCGCGTGTGCGCCGTGACCGCTCGCTCGAGGTTCACGCGGTCGCCGGGCCGGACGCCGGCGAGGCTGGTCTTGTCGAGGGTCTCCTGCATGACGTCGGCGGTCCAGGTGTCCCCGTCGCGAGCCGCGACGGTGAGGCAGCAGCCGTTGACTGCGATCGAGTCGCCGAGCGCAGCGTCCTCGAGCACAGTGGTGGCCCGGATGGTGAGGCGGATCGCGTCGCCCTGGTCCTCCACGGCGGCGACGGTGCCGAGCTCCTCGACGATCCCGGTGAACATGGTCAGGCTCCTTCTGCGCGGGGTTCTGAAGGGGTGAGGGTCAGGCGCACGTTCGGCTGCTCGCCGTCGAGCCCCTCGAGCACCGTGACGTCGGTGACCCGCGGACGGAACGCCTGCGCGATGGTGGGGATTCCGAGGTCGCCGACAGCCGCGCGGCCGGACCCGAGCAGCATCGGGGCGACGTACGCGACGATCTCGTCGACCAGCCCGGCCTTCAGGAAGGCGGCGGCCAGCGTCGGCCCGCCCTCGAGGAACACGTGCTGCCGGTCGAGAGCGGCCAGCTCGGCAAGGGCCTTCTCGGGGTCGCGCGTGCGCAGGTGAACGCTCTCGGCACCGTTCGCCGGTCGCTGGTCGAAGACCCGGCGGCCCGGGTCCAGGTCGCGCTCCCCCATCACCGCCCGCAGCGGCTGGTGCTCCAGCGGGCGGTCGTGCTCGTCGCGCACGGTCAGCAGCGGGTCGTCGACCTCGATGGTGTTGGTGCCCACGAGCATCACGTCGCACCGGGCCCGGAGCCGGTGCGTGTCGAGCCGGGCGGCGCGCGAGCTGACCCAGCGGCTGGTCCCGTCGGCGGCGGCGCTGCGGCCGTCCAGCGTGGTGGCGAACTTCCAGGTGACGAAGGGCCGGCCGTGCGCGAGCCCGAAGGCCCAGAACCGGTTCAGAAGTCCCGACTCGACGTGCAGGAGTCCCGACTCGACGTCGACACCGGCGGCGCGCAGGGTGTCCGCGCCGCCGGCGGCGGCCGGGTTCGGGTCGGGCTGGGCGAAGACCACCCGGCGTACGCCGGCGCCGATCAGGGCCTGCGCGCAGGGGCCGGTGCGTCCGGTGTGGTTGCACGGCTCGAGGGTGACGACTGCGGTCGCTCCCCTGGCCCGGACGCCGGCCCGCGCCAGCGCGTCGGCCTCGGCGTGCGCCGTGCCCGCGCCGCGGTGGTGGCCCTCCGCCACGGTGCGGCCGTCCTCGTCGAGCAGCACGCAGCCGACGCGCGGGTTGGGTCCGAGCGGGACGCCGGGAGCCGCCGCGAGCTCGAGCGCACGCCGCATGGCGGCCTGCTCGGCGGCGGTGAACGTCATCTGGTGCCCCTCCGGTCCGGTCGCGGACTCCGGGGCTGACAGGCGGGCACCGGCGGGCGGGTGCCCGACGGGACGCCGTGCGTGCGCTTCCCATCCGGACTTTGACCGTCGGTCCAGGAGTTCCACCTGGTCAACCGGTCACTGGCTGTGACCGGGTCGCGGACTTCTGAGCGAAGCGATCCTGCCTTCGTCAGTCACCGCCGGCTCGGAATTTCACCGACCCCAGAGCACGCGAGCTGAAAACTCGTCGAGCACCAGTCTGCCACACGGCATCAGACGCCGAGGCGTGGGGCCGCCGCGGTGAGACCGGCCGCGCGGTCGCCCAGCAGCGCGGTTCGGTCACCAACGGCGTGGGTCAGCGGACGGCGCGCTCGGCGGCGGCCCTCAGCTCGGCGACCATCCGGTCGGGGTCCGCGGCGGAGTAGACGGCCGAACCGGCGACGAACACGTCGGCACCGGCGTCCACGCAGCGCTCGATCGTCTCCAGGCTGATGCCGCCGTCGACCTGCAGCCAGGTCTCCAGCCCGTGCTTGTCCATCAGCTCGCGGGCCCGGCGGATCTTCGGCAGGCACAGGTCGAGGAACCGCTGGCCGCCGAAGCCGGGCTCGACGGTCATGATCAGCAGCATGTCGAGCTCGGGCAGCAGGTCCTCGTAGGGCTCGACCGGCGTGGCCGGACGCAGCGCCATGCTCGCCCGGGCGCCGTGCGCGCGGATCTCGCGGGCCAGTCGGACGGGCGCCTGCGCGGCCTCGACGTGGAAGGTGACCGATCCGCAGCCGGCCTCGACGTACGCGAGCGCGTGCCGGTCGGGGACCTCGACCATCAGGTGGGCGTCGAGCGGCACCTCGGTCGACCGGGCGAGCGCCTCGACCATGGTCGGGCCGAACGTGAGGTTAGGGACGAAGTGGTTGTCCATCACGTCCACGTGCACCCAGTCGGCGCTGCCGATCCGGGCGACCTCGGCGCCGAGCGCGGCGAAGTCGGCGTTCAGGATGCTCGGGGTGATCTGGATGCCCACCGGGCCAGCCTATTCGGACTGCTCGTCGTCGGGACCGGCGGCGCCGTCGCGCTCGTCGCGGTCGGCCCACTCCAGGAGCGACGCGATGTCGAACGGCCCCCGGCCGCCGCCGTCGTCGATATCGGTGTGCAGGTCGCCGAGCCGGGCGAACCGCTCGGGCACCGTGAAGATCGTGAAGTCACGCGGGTCGGCGTCGTCGACCTCGTCCCACCGGATGGGCGTGGAGACCCGGGCGTCGGGGAGGCCGCGGACGGAGTACGCCGCCGCGATGGTGTGGTCACGGGCGTTCTGGTTGTAGTCGACGAAGACCGTCGCGGGGTCCCGGTCCTTGCGCCACCAGGTCAGGTCCACGTCCTCGGGCGCCCGGCGCTCGACCTCGCGGGCGAAGGCGAGCGCGGCCCGGCGTACCTCCTTGAACCCATGGTCCGGGCGGATCCGGACGTACACGTGCAGTCCCTTGCTGCCACTGGTCTTCGGGAAGCCGACGACGCCGAGCTCGTCGAGGACCTCGTGGGCGACGTGGGCCACCCGCCGGACCCGGTCGTAGGAGCACTCCGGGCCGGGGTCGAGGTCGATGCGCCACTCGTCCGGCCGCTCGGTGTCCTCGCGGCGGCTGTTCCAGGGATGGAACTCGACCGTGGACATCTGCACCGCCCAGATCACGCTGCCCAGCTCGGTGACGCAGAGCTCGTCCGCCGTACGGTTCCAGCGCGGGAAGTGCAGGCGGACCGTCTCCACCCAGGGCGGTGCGCCCTTCGGCAGCCGTTTCTGGTGCACCTTCTCCCCCGCCAGGCCCTTCGGGAAGCGGTGCAGCATGCACGGCCGCTCGAACAGGGCGTTGACGATGCCCGGACCGACCGCGAGGTAGTACTCGACCAGGTCGAGCTTGGTCGCTCCGCTGTCGGGGAAGTACACCCGGTCGGGGTTGCTGATCCGCACGACCCGGTCGTCGACCTCGATCTCGACCGCGGGCGTCTTCGAGGCGGGCATGCGGCCCAATCTAGAGGGGGTGGGGGCGGGGAGCCGTACGGTGCGGGCATGGACTTCGACCAGCCGCCCGTCGTCCGGGTCTGGGCCGACCCGGACCGGCCGCTGCGAGAAGGCGTCTGGCCGGCGGACGTGCCCGCGGTCGCCCAGCTGGTCCGGGAGGGCCTCGAGCTGTCGCCGTTCGTCACGTTCCTGGTCGGTGAGAACGGCTCGGGAAAGTCGACGATCGTGGAGGCGGTCGCGGCGGCCTTCGGCCTCTCTCCCGAGGGTGGCTCGACCCAGGGCCACCACTCGACGCGCCCGACGGAGTCGGCGCTGGGCCGATCGCTGCGCCGGCAGCGTGGCCTCGCCGCGAGCAGGTGGGGATTCTTCCTCCGGGCCGAGACGAGGCACGGCTGGTACACGTTCGAGGAGCAGCAGGTCGACCCCCGCCGCCCCCGCTCGGCGCCGCTCTGTGCGCCACCCACTCACCCGTGCTCGCGCCATGCCGGGCGCGACGATCCTCGAGACCGGGCCGTGCGGCTTCCGGCGCACGACCTGGGCGGAGCTCGAGCTCGTCCAGCACCGGAAGGCCTACCTGGACGCCCCGGGCGCTACCTGCGCCACGTGCTCGATCGACGGGCGTCTGCGGATCGACCACAACGCCCCACGCCAGGACCCGGGCAAGGCCGGCGAGCACACCTTCGTCGGCGAGGTGTACGGCGCGTTCGTCGCGCCCGTGAGCCCTCAGGCGGTGCGCCGCAGTAACGCGAGGAACATCGCGTCGGTGCCGTGCCGGTGCGGCCACAGCTGCACCGTTCCGGGCATCGGACCCTCGCAGCCGGGGATCGCGGGCAGCAACGACCGCGTGTCCCCCGGCTCCGCGTCGTCGCGGCTCTCGAGCACCGAGGACACCACGCCCCGGGTCTCGGAGATCACCGGCGAGCACGTGGCGTAGACCACCACGCCACCGGGCCGGACCAGGTCGAGGGCGGAGGAGAGCAGGCGTCGCTGGAGCAGCACCAGGCTGAGCAGGTCGTCGGCCCGGCGCCGCCACCGGGCCTCGGGCCGGCGCCGGAGCGCGCCGAGGCCGGTGCAGGGCGCGTCGACGAGCACTCGGTCGAAGGTGCCCTCGGCGAACGGCGGCGCGGTGCCGTCGGACGTCACGATGCCAGCAACACCGGGCGCGTCGCGCAGCGCGCGCAGCACCAGCCGGGTCCGGTGCTCCTGGCGCTCGGCGGCCACCAGGCGGGCGCCCCGCTGGGCGGCCAGCGCGGCCAGCAAGGCCGACTTCCCGCCGGGACCGGCGCACAGGTCGAGCCAGCGGCGGTCGGGCCCCTCGATCGGTGCGGCCGCGAGCGCCGCAGCGACCAGCTGCGAGCCCTCGTCCTGGACCCCCGCCCGGCCCTCGGCGACCGCCGGGATCTCACCCGGGTCGCCCCCGCCGAGGACCACGCCGTACGGCGAGTAGGGGGTCGGCTCACCCGGCAGCTCCTCGCGGCCGGACCGCCCGGGGCGAGCCACGAGCGTCACCCGCGGCGGCTCGTTGTCCGCCGCGAGCAGCTCGAACAGCTCGTCGGCGCCGACGGCCGAGCGGAGCTCGTCGACGATCCAGCGTGGATGGCTGTAGGCGATCGAGGCGAACCGGGTCGGCGCGACCCGCGGGTCCGGAGCGACCCGGGCGATCCACTCGGTCAGCTCCTGCCGGGCCACCTGGCGCAGGACGGCGTTCGCGAAGCCACCCGCGCCCGAGCTGACCTTGGCCCGGACCAGGTCGACCGTCGTGCTGATCGCCGCGTGCACCGGGACCCGCATGGAGAGCAGCTGGTGGGTGCCGAGCCGCAGCGCGTCGAGGACCTTGGCCTCCACCTTGCTCAGGGGCCGGTCGACGCAGGCGGCCAGGATGGCGTCGTACGTCCCACGTCTGCGGATGGTGCCGGACACCAGCTCGGTCACGAACGCGGCGTCCCGGCCGGAGAGCCCGTGCTGGCGCAGCACCGACGGCAGGACGAGATTCGTGTAGGCGCCGTCGACCCGCACGGCCTTCATCACGTCGAGCGCCGCGAGCCGGGCCGGGTCGACGCGGGGCCGGTTGCCGCGCTGGGACCCACCCGGGGACCCGCGCTGAGGCTCTCGTTGGTGGCCCCGAGGCCGGGTATCGCTCATCCGGCGAGGCGCTTCGTCGACGGGCTCCGGACGGACTGTGCTGCCTGGACGGCCTGGACGGCCCCAGCATCGGTGGCGATCTCCACCCACTCCTCGCGCTCGATCTCTCCGAGACGGGCGGGCCGCGGCCTGTAGGACCCCTTGGTGAACGGCACCTGGTCGCCTGCATGCGCCGGACGGCTCATGCAGACGACCGTATCGACCCGCGCCTCAGCTTTCACCGAAAGCCACGCCGATTCGGACACCTGTCTGCAGCCGGGCTCCGCGGGCCCAGTCCGCGGCGGCCATCTGCTTGCGGCCGTGCGGGCGCACGTCACCGAGCCGGACGGCCGTGGTGCCGGTGCCGACCAGCACGTCGTGCTTGCCGACCCCCAGCTCTCCCGGCCCGAGGCCCTGGGAGCCGTGGGCATCGGCGTGGGTGACCGGCCCGAGCTTGAGGCGCTCGCCGGCCACGGTGGTCCAGGCGCCCGGGGCGGGGGTGCAGGCGCGCACCTGGTGGTCGATCACGACCGCCGGTCGCGACCAGTCCACGCGTGCGTCCTCGACCTCGACCTTCGGGGCGTAGGAGACCCCCTCGGCCTGCTGCGGCCGGGCCTCCAGGGAGCCGTCCTCGATGCCGTCGAGCGTGGCGACCATCAGCCCCGCGCCGCCCTCGGCGAGTCGCGCGAGCAGGTCCCCTGCGGTGTCGGTGGGGCGGATCCGTTCGGTCATCACGCCGTACGTCGGCCCCGCGTCGAGCTCCTTGACGATCCGGAAGGTGGTGGCCCCGGTGACCTCGTCCCCGGCCCAGATCGCGTGCTGGACGGGGGCCGCTCCCCGCCAGGCGGGGAGCGCCGAGAAGTGCAGGTTGACCCACCCGTGGACCGGGATGTCGAGCGCCGCCTGCGGCAGCAGCGCGCCGTACGCGACGACGGGACAGCAGTCCGGCCGCAGCGCGCGCAGCTGCTCCTGGAACTCCGGATCCTTGGGGTGGGCGGGCTTGAGCACCGGGACCCCCAGCTCCTCCGCACGGAGCGCGACCGGGCTCGCCAGCAGCCGCCGCCCCCGGCCGGCGGGTGCGTCGGGACGGGTGACCACGGCGACGAGCTCGTGGGAGGACGCGGCGACCGCGTCCAGGACGGGGATGGCCACCTCGGGGGTGCCGGCGAAGACGACGCGCATGCTCAGAAGCCGAGCCCGTGCGTGGCGTGCGGAGAGACCTTCACCTGGGGGGCGTCGAGGCCGAACCACTCCGACTCGCGGATCGCCTTCATCGCGGCCTTGCGGGCCTCGGTGTCCAGGCGGTCGATGAACAGCACCCCGTCGAGGTGGTCGGTCTCGTGCTGGAGCGCGCGGGCCAGCAGCTCGGTGCCCTCGATGGTCACCGGGTCGCCGTACATGTTGAAGCCGCGGGCCACAGCAGCCATCGCGCGCTGGCAGTCCACGCTGAGGCCCGGGATCGAGAGACAGCCCTCGGGACCGTCCTGCAGCTCGTCCGACAGGTCCAGCTGCGGGTTGACCAGGTGCCCGGGCTCGCCGTCGACGTACCAGGTGAAGACCCGGAGTCCCACGCCGATCTGCGGCGCGGCCAACCCCGCGCCGGGGGCGTCCATCATGGTGTCGGTGAGGTCCGCGACGAGCCGGCGCAGCTCCTTGTCGAAGTCGACGACCTCGATGGCGGGCTTGCGCAGGACGGGGTCCCCGAAGAGACGGATCGGCTGGATGGCCACGGCGTCAGTCTAGGGAGGACGCGTCAGCGGACTCCCTGGTGGTGGTCGAGCGAGCACCCGGGGCCGTGCCGTCGGTCAGAGGGTCGGTGGGTCGACCTGGATGCGGACGGCGTCGAGCTTGCGGCTCGAGCGGACCCGCTGGAGCTGGCCGAGCGCGTGGGAGAGCGCCGGCCCCTGCGCGCGTGGCACCCGGACGACGACGCGGGACTCGCCCTCCCCGACGTCCACCGGGCCGAGGATCTCGGCACCCGATGGGGCGTCCAGGAGGATCAAGGCGTCGTCGACCGCCCCCGGCTCCCCGGTGATCGTCGCGAGCCGGCTGGCCGGCGGCAGGTGCGCCTCGACCCGCTCGGCGGTCTCCCGGGCGGCGAACCCGGCCGGGTCCCAGCGCACGAGCGCCTGGAGCGCCGGGTGGGCCGCGTCGCCGACGGCCACGACCCGGCCGCCGGGGCGCACCAGGCCTGCGGCGTTGGCCCACCGGCGCAGCGCCTCCTCCTCGGCGCGCAGGTCGATCCGGGACAGCAGCAGCCAGGTGTCGAGCAGCACCACCGCGGCGTAGCCGTCCTCGGCGACCGGCTCGGCGCCGGGAGTCGCCACGACGACCTGGGGACGGGCGCCCACCGCTGCCACGACGGCCTCGCCCGAGCTGGTGCGCACGGTGGTGCCGGGGAAGGCCCGTCCCAGCTCCTCGGCCGTACGGGCATCGCCGAGGACGGGAGCACGCAGCCCCCGGAAGCCACACTCCCGGCACGCCCAGCCCTCCGCCAGGATCCCGCACCAGCGGCAGGCGGGCGGGGTCGTCGGGCCGGTCAGGGCGAGCGGTCCCTGGCAGGCAGCACAACGGGCCGGCGTCCGGCAGCGCTCGCAGGCCAGGGCGTTGACGTAGCCCACCCGCGGCGTCTGCACGAGGACGGGCCCGTCGTCCAGTGCCTCCCGGATCGCCTGGTGGATCGCGCGGGGCATCCGCACCCCGCGCGCGTGCACGTCGCGGTCACCGGCGTCCCCGGCCACCGACACCGTGACCCGTCGGCGCACCTCCTCGCGTGCGGGCACCAGCTCGTGGGCCCAGCCGGTGCGGAGGAGGTACTCGCCCTCCACGGTGCGCACGAAGCCACCGACGAGTGCAGCGGCACCCTCGCGCTCGGCCCGCAGGAGCAGGGTCTCGCGCGTGTGCGGGTAGGGCGCGCGCGGCTCCGCGTGCAGGTCGTCACCGTCGTCCCACACCACGACCAGCCCGAGCTCGTGGACCGGGGCGAACGCCGCCCCACGGGTGCCGACGACCACCCGACGCGCGCCCCGGCTGACGGCGAGGAAGTCGCGGTAGCGCGCCGCCGGCCCGGAGTCCGCGGTCAGGGTGACGTGCCGGCCCTCGCCGAGGACGTCGGTGAGCGCCGCACCGACCCGGGCGACGTCCTTGTGGTCCGGGACGCAGACCAGGCTCCCGCGCCCGGAGGCGTACGTCGCTGCCACGGCGTGGGCGATCATCACGGGCCAGTCGGCCGCCGGGGCGGCCGTCCACACCGCGCGCGGGATGCCCCCGGCGGTCAGGTGCCGCAGGAAGGCCGCGCCCGGCTCGTGTCCGGCCCAGGCCGCCTCGCCCGCGGCCGGGTCGGGTCCGCCCCAGGACGGCACCGGCGGACTGGGCGCCTTCTCGGTGGTCGCGTGCCGGGGCGGGACCGCCAGCCGGAGCACGTCGGAGCGGGTGCCGGCGTACCGCTCCGCGAGCTCGGCGCTGAGCGCCTCGATCTGGGGCGCCAGCACCGGCTCGGGGCTCACCACACGCCGCAGGGGCGCGAGCCGGCCGAGGTGCTCGGACTCCGCCGCCCGGGCCACGAGGTAGCCGTCGACGTCCTGACCCGCGAAGCGGACCTTCACCCGCGCTCCGGGCCGGGCGTCGTCGGCCATCGCGGCCGGGACGGCGTAGTCGAAGGGCCGGTCCAGGTGGGCGAGCGGGAGGTCGACCAGCACCCGGGCGACCGGGTCGACCGCGGCCGGCTCGGCCTCGGCGGCCTTGCGGGCCCGGGTCGCCCGCGCCTTGGCACGCGACGCCTTGACGCTCGCCCGGACCATCCCCGGCAGCAGCTCGGGCTGCTCCTCCGAGTCCGTCATGGGCTGATGTCTACCAGGGGGCGGCGACGCACCCGCGCACCCACCGTAACCACAACGAGGACTGGCCGGCCCGAGGACCGACCCCGCGACCCGCGCGGCGCCGAAGGCGACGCGCGAGGCGCCGTTAGAGGCCGGCGGCGGCGCGCAGCGCGTCCGCGCGGTCGGTGCGCTCCCAGGTGAACTCGGGGAGCTCGCGGCCGAAGTGGCCGTACGCCGCGGTCTTGGCGTAGATCGGCCGGAGCAGATCGAGGTCGCGGATGATCGCGGCGGGCCGCAGGTCGAACACCTCGAGGACCGCCTCCTGGATCCGCTCGTCGTCCACGACGCCGGTGCCGAACGTCTCGACGAAGACGCCGACCGGCTGGGCCTTGCCGATGGCATAGGCGACCTGCGCCTCGCACCGGGTGGCGAGACCGGCGGCCACGACGTTCTTCGCGACCCACCGCATCGCGTAGGCCGCGGAGCGGTCGACCTTCGACGGGTCCTTGCCGGAGAACGCACCGCCGCCGTGCCGCGCCATCCCCCCATAGGTGTCGACGATGATCTTGCGGCCGGTCAGGCCGGCGTCGCCCATCGGGCCGCCGACGACGAAACGACCGGTGGGATTCACCAGCAGGCGGTAGCCCTCGGACGGGATCGGGAAGGTGGCGAGCACCGGGTCGATGACGTGCTTCTTGACGTCGGCCTCCAAGGTGTCGAGCTCGGTGTCCTCGTCGTGCTGGGAGGACAGCACGACCGTGTCGACCCGCACCGGGCGGTTCTCGGCGTCGTACTCGATGGTGACCTGGGTCTTCCCGTCGGGGCGCAGGTAGGGCAGCGTGCCGTCCTTGCGGACCGCGGTGAGCTGCTCGGCGAGCCGCTGGGCGATCACGATCGGCAGCGGCATCAGCACGTCGGTGTCGTCGCACGCGTACCCGAACATCAGGCCCTGGTCGCCGGCACCTTGCTTGTCCATCGCGTCGACCGAGCCGGTGCGGCTCTCGTGGCCGGTGTCGACGCCCTGCGCGATGTCGCCGGACTGGCCGCCGATCGCCACCATCACCCCGCAGGAGTGCCCGTCGAAGCCCTTGACCGAGGAGTCGTACCCGATCTCGATGATCCGGCGGCGGACGACGTCCTTGACGTCGACGTACCCGGTGGTGGTCACCTCACCGGCGACGACCACGACGCCGGTGGTCAGCAGCGTCTCGACCGCGACCCGGCTGGTGGGGTCCAGCTCCAGCATGGCGTCGAGCACCGAGTCGCTGATCTGGTCGGCGATCTTGTCCGGGTGACCCTCGGTCACCGACTCCGAGGTGAAGAGGCGTCCGGTCACTTCTGCGCTCCTGTGTCCTGGTTGGCGGTCTGCCAACGATTGCCAACGATATCGAGCGTCCCGGATCACGGGACGGCGGTCTCAATCCTGCAGCCTGCTCGCCACCTGGTCCCAGATGATGTGGGCCAGCGCGTTCTTCGGGCCCCGCGGCACCTCCACCTCGGCGCCGTCCGCCGCGAGGATCACCGCCTGGTTCTCCGGGCTGCCGAAGACCGCGCCGCCGCTGACGTCGTTGACCACCAGCAGGTCGCAGCCCTTGCGGGCGAGCTTGGCGCGGGCCAGGTCGAGCACGGTTCCGGTCTCGTCGCCGGTCTCGGCGGCGAAGCCGACGATCACGGCGCCCGGGCGGGCCCGATGGGTGCTGATCTCGTGGAGGATGTCGGGGTTCTGCGCGAGGGTCACGGTCGGCGCGGAGCCGTCGACGTCCTTCTTGATCTTCGCCTCGCTCACGTCGACGGGCCGGAAGTCCGCGGGCGCGGCTGCCATCACCACCGCGTCGGCCGACGCAGCGCCGGCCAGCACCGCGTCGCGCAGCTCGGCGGTGCTGCCGACCCGCACGATCTTCACCCCCGCGGGGTCGGGGAGGCTGACGTTCGCGGCGACGAGGGTGACCTCGGCGCCACGCGCGGCAGCCGCGCGGGCCAGGGCGTAGCCCTGCAGGCCCGAGGACCTGTTGCCGAGGAACCGGACCGGGTCGAGGTACTCGCGGGTGCCGCCGGCGGTGACCAGGACCTGCCGCCCGGCCAGGTCGGGAGCACCGCTCCCCCGGGTCAGCAGCTCCCGGCACAGGTCGAAGATCGCGTCCGGCTCGGGCAGCCGGCCCTTGCCGGTGTCCTTGCCGGTGAGCCGGCCCTCGGCGGGCTCGATGACCACGACGCCCCGCTCCCGAAGGGTGGCCACGTTCGCCTGGGTCGCCGGGTGCTCCCACATCTCGGTGTGCATCGCCGGGGCGAGGACCACCGGACAGCGGGCGGTCAGCAGCGTGTTGGTGAGCAGGTCGTCCGCCAGCCCGTGGGCGGCCTTCGCGATCAGGTCGGCGGTCGCGGGCGCGAGCACGAGGAGGTCCGCCCACTGGCCGATCCGCACGTGCGGCACCTGGTGGACGTCGTTCCACACCTCGGTCGACACGGGCTTGCCGGACAGCGCTGCCCAGGTCGGGGCTCCGACGAACTCCAGCGCGGCGACGGTCGGCACGACGGTCACGTCATGACCTGACTCGGTGAAGCGGCGCAGCAGCTCGCAGACCTTGTAGGCCGCGATGCCGCCGGAGACCCCGAGCACCACCCGCGGAGCCTGCTCGGGACGAGCAGCGGGCCGCCCCCCTGACGGGGAGGCGGCCTCGTGGGTGCTGCTGGTGGTCAGCGGATCACTCGCTGAACGAGCTGCCCGCATCCGCGGCGGCGGCCTGCGCGGCGGCCTCCTCGGCGGCGAGCTCGGCGGGGTCGACGTCCTCGCAGGTCAGCAGGTCTTCGTTGATCTCGCGCAGCGCGATCGAGAGCGGCTTCTCCTGGACGTGGGTGTCGACCAGCGGGCCGACGTACTCGAGCAGGCCCTCCCCGAGCTGGGAGTAGTAGGCGTTGATCTGCCGGGCGCGCTTGGCGCTGTAGAGGACCAGCTTGTACTTGCTGTCGGTCTTCGTCAGCAGCTCGTCAATCGGGGGGTTGGTGACACCCTCGGCGGCGATGGTGGGTCCGGACACGCTAAAGCCTCACAGATCTGTCGGGGATGGCGCCATCAAGGCTACCAACTCCTCCGCGGCAGCGTTAACTTCGTGGTTGACGATCGTCAGGTCGAACTCCGCCTCGGCCGCGAGCTCCTCGCGCGCGGTCTCCAGTCGGCGCTCGCGCTCCGTCTCGGTCTCGGTGCCACGGCCCACGAGGCGACGCACGAGTTCGTCCCACGACGGCGGCTTGAGGAACACGAACAGCGCATCGGGCATGGTCGCGCGGACCTGGCGCGCGCCCTGCAGGTCGATCTCCAGCATCGCCGGGCGGCCCGAGGCCAGAGCGAGCTCGACCGGCTGGCGCGGCGTGCCGTAGCGGGCCGCCTTGTGGACCACCGCCCACTCGAGCAGGTTGCCCTGCTCGACCATCGCGTCGAACTCCTCGTCGGACACGAACCAGTAGTGGACGCCGTTCTCCTCGCCCGGTCTGGGCGGGCGGGTGGTCGCCGACACCGAGATCCACACCTCGGGATGGGTACGCCGGACCTCTGCTGCGACGGTCCCCTTCCCCACTGCCGTGGGGCCGGCAAGGACGACGAGTCGCGAACGACGGGTGGAGGGCGCGGTCACCGCGAGAGCCTCCGCTCAGTCACGCGCAGCGAACTCCTTCTCCAGCGCCGCGACCTGCTTGGCGCCCAGGCCCCGCACCCGGCGGCTCTCCGCGATGCCGAGCCGCTCCATGACCTGGCGGGCGCGGACCTTGCCCAGGCCGGGCATCGACTGGAGCAGGTCGACGACCCGCATCTTGCCGATCACCTCGTTGCGCTGACCCTCCTGCAGGACGTCGACGATCGAGGCGCCGGAGTTCTTCAGCCGGTTCTTGACCTCGGCCCGCTCCCTGCGGGACGCGGCGGCCTTCTCGAGGGCCGCCTGGCGCTGTTCGGGGGTGAGCGGGGGCAGAGCCACGAGCATTGGGTCCTTCGGTCAGGGTCTGGAGTCCGGACGGGCCGGTGAGAGGTCACACTAGTCAGAACGGTGACCGGGCAGCAATCGGGTCCCGGTCGACCCCGTTCCTCAGAGCGTGAGCGGCGTCCGGCAGACGTCGCGCGCCTGCTGGTCGAGGTCCTGCAGGGCCCGCAGCGTCGTCCCGCTGCCGAGCTGCGCCGCGGCAGCGTCGATCCGCGCCTTGTCCGCTGCCGAGACTCCGGCCGGCGGGTGGTCGCGGTCGTAGGTGGCCGGATCGACTCCGGCGTCGTCGAGGGCCTCGGCCAGAGCCTCGATCCGGCCGACGACCTGCTGCCACTCGTCGGTGATGTCCTCGGGTGCGTGGTCGCGCAGGTCGCGGAACGGACCGAGGGCCTTGAGGAGTGCGTCCGGTGCGCCGCTGCCGACCAGGTCGCTGAGCTCCTGCTGGTGGTCCTTCACGGCCGCGCAGTACTCGTCCGGTCCGGACCCGCAGGCCGCCAGCAGCGGGAGCAGCACGGCGACCGCCAGCAGCCGCCTCACGACCGGAGCTCGTCGTTCGTGCGCACGACGAAGTCGCGCATCACGTCCGGGTCCTGGAGCCGCAGCACGTCGCGGGAGGAGCTCGGGAGGACGGCGGCGGCGGCTCCGAAGAGCCGGCGTACGTCGGCGATCGTGCCGCCCTGCGCTCCGAAGCCCGGAGCCAGCACCGGCCCGTTGAAGGCCAGGTCCTCGTCGGTGGACCCGATCGTCGCACCCACCACGGCACCGAAGGAGCCCAGCGGGCTGGCCTCGGCGTTGAGCCGGCGCAGGTGGTCGAGCATCAGCCCGGCGACGGTCCCCCCGCCGGCGACACCGTCGACGCGGGCGTGCTGGACCTCGGGGCCCTCCTTGTTGGAGGTCAGGGCGAGCACGAAGAGCCCGGCGCCGTGGGTCCGCGCGGTCTCGACGATCGGGTCCAGCGAGCCGAATCCGAGGAACGGGCTGACGGTGATCGCGTCCGAGGCGAGCGGCGAGGTCGGATCGAGGTAGGCGTCCGCGTAGGCCTGGCTGGTCGACCCGATGTCGCCGCGCTTGACGTCCAGCAGCACCAGCGCGCCCGCGGCCCGCGACTGCGCGATCACCCGCTCGAGGACCGCGATCCCCCGGCTGCCGAAGCGCTCGAAGAACGCCGACTGCGGCTTGACCACCGAGACGTACGGCGCGATCGCCTCGACCACCTCGAGCGCGAACGTCTCCAGCCCGGCCACGTCGTCGCCCAGGCCCCAGTCGCTCAGCAGCCCGGCGTGCGGGTCGATGCCGACGCAGAGCGGACCGCGATCCGCGATCGCGGCGTGCAGGCGGCTGCCGAACGGGATCATGCGA
The DNA here is from genome assembly GCF_000015265.1 of Nocardioides sp. JS614. Taxonomy (NCBI): domain Bacteria; kingdom Bacillati; phylum Actinomycetota; class Actinomycetes; order Propionibacteriales; family Nocardioidaceae; genus Nocardioides; species Nocardioides sp. JS614. Next base: position 2,596,181 of record NC_008699.1, on the reverse strand, counting down.
CTCCCCTGACGATGCGGCGGGGCCACAGCGGGCCCTCGTAGACGAACGCGCTGTAGGCCTGGAGCAGGTCGGCGCCGGCGGTCAGCCGGTCGCGAGCGTCCTGCACGGTGCTGATGCCGCCGACCCCGACCAGGGTCAGGTCCGGTCCGACCCGCTCGCGCAGCAGCCGCAGCACCTCGAGTGCACGCCCGGTGAGCGGTCGCCCGGAGAGCCCGCCGGCGCCGATCTCCCCGACCCGGTCGGCCGGCGTGCGCAGGCCGGCACGGGAGATCGTGGTGTTGGTGGCGATGATCCCGTCCAGCCCGATGGCGAGCGCCAGGTCGGCCACACCGAGCACGTCCTCGTCGGCGAGGTCGGGGGCGATCTTCACCAGGAGCGGCACCCGCGTCCGGGTGACCGCGTCGGCGGTGCGGCGGACGTGCTCGAGCAGCGGCCGGAGCTTCTCGACGGCCTGCAGGTTGCGCAGCCCGGGCGTGTTCGGCGAGCTCACGTTCACGACGAGGTAGTCGGCGTACGGCGCCAGCAGCCGGGCGCTCTTCTCGTAGTCCGCCTCGACGGCGGCCTGGTCGTCGTCCGGCACCACCTTCGACTTGCCGATGTTCACGCCGAGCACCGGCCGACTGCGGTGGCCGAGCCTGTCGCGGCCCCGGGAGCGCTCCGCGAGACGTCGGGCGACGACCTCCGCGCCGTCGTTGTTGAAGCCCATCCGGTTGACGATCGCACGGTCCTCGGGGAGCCGGAACAGCCGCGGCTTCGGGTTGCCGGGTTGGGGCTCGCCGGTGACGGTGCCGATCTCGACGTGCCCGAAGCCGAGAGCCGCGAGGGCGTCGATGCCGACGGCGTTCTTGTCGAAGCCGGCGGCCAGCCCCAAGACGTTGGGGAACGTGAGGCCGAGCGCCGTGACCTGCTCGCCCGGCGTACGCCGGGAGGCGAGCACCGGCCGGGCTGCCCGGATCGCCCGGAACGCGCCGTGGTGGGCGCGCTCCGGGTCGGTGCGGGTCAGGACCCCGTCGAAGAACAGCGAGTACACCGATGGCTTCGAGCCTCGCTCCCCTCGCACCTCAACCACCGTTGCGCGCCCAGTCCTGGAGGGACCGGACCCCGATCTCGCCGCGCCGGACCGCCTCGATCCCCTGCACCGCCGCGCCCAGTCCCTGGATCGTGGTGACGCACGGGATGTTCGCCCGGATCGCCGCGGTCCGGATCTCGTAGCCGTCCAGGCGCACCGAGCTGCCGCTGGTCGACCCGTGCGGGGTGTTCACGACGAGCTGCACCTCGCCCTCGAGGATCAGCTGGACGGTGGTCTTCTCGCCGTGCGGCCCGGCCCCCTCGAAGTGCTTGCGCACCACCGTGGCGTCGACGCCGTTGCGCCGCAGCACTTCCGCGGTGCCCTGGGTCGCGAGGATCTCGAAGCCGTGCTCGGCGAGCACCTTGATCGGGAAGATCATGTTCCGCTTGTCGCGGTTGGCAACCGACACGAACACCCTCCCGCTGGTCGGCAGCGCGCCGAACGCCCCGGCCTGCGCCTTGGCGAACGCAGCCCCGAAGTCGGCGTCGAGGCCCATCACCTCGCCGGTGGACTTCATCTCCGGCCCGAGGACGGTGTCCACCTGCCGCCCGTCCGGGGTGCGGAACCGGTTGAACGGCATCACGGCCTCCTTGACCGCGATCGGCTGGTCCGGGGGCAGCGAGCCGCCGTCGCCCACGGCCGGCAGGATGCCCGCCGAGCGCAGCCCGGCGACCGTCTCCCCGAGCATGATCCGGGCCGCCGCCCTCGCCAGAGGCGTGGCCGTCGCCTTCGACACGAACGGCACGGTGCGGCTGGCGCGCGGGTTCGCCTCGAGCACGTAGAGGACGTCCGAGCCGAGCGCGAACTGGATGTTGAGCAGCCCACGCACCCCGACCCCGCGGGCGATCGCCTCGGTCGCCTCCCGGATCCGCCGGATCTCGGAGTCGCCGAGGGTGATCGGCGGCAGCGCGCACGACGAGTCGCCGGAGTGGATGCCCGCCTCCTCGATGTGCTCCATGACCCCGCCGAGGAAGAGCTCCTCGCCGTCGAAGAGCGCGTCCACGTCGATCTCGACGGCGTCGTCGATGAAGCGGTCCACCAGCACCGGGTGCGCGGGGCTGATCTGGGTGGCGCGGGTGATGTACCCGCGGAGCGCGTCGTCGTCGTACACGATCTCCATGCCGCGGCCACCGAGCACGTACGACGGGCGCACCAGCACCGGGAACCCGATCTCGTCGGCGATCTCCTTCGCCTCGGCGAAGCTCGTGGCCATGCCGTGCTTGGGGGCGGGCAGCCCCGCCTCGTGCAGGACGTGCCCGAAGGCGCCGCGCTCCTCGGCGAGGTGGATGGCCTCGGGGCTGGTGCCGAGCACGGTCACGCCGTTGTCCTTCAGGCCCTGGGCCAGCCCGAGCGGCGTCTGCCCGCCCAGCTGGCAGATCACGCCGGCGACCGGGCCGGCCTGCTGCTCGGCGTACACGATCTCCAGCACGTCCTCGAGCGTCAGCGGCTCGAAGTACAGGCGGTCGGAGGTGTCGTAGTCGGTCGAGACCGTCTCCGGGTTGCAGTTCACCATCACGGTCTCGTAGCCGGCGTCGGAGAGCGCCAGCGCCGCGTGCACGCACGAGTAGTCGAACTCGATGCCTTGGCCGATCCGGTTCGGTCCGGAGCCGAGGATGATCACCGCGTCCCGGTCCCGAGGCCGGACCTCGGTCTCCTCGTCGTAGGAGGAGTAGTGGTACGGCGTGGTCGCGGCGAACTCGGCCGCGCAGGTGTCGACGGTCTTGTAGACCGGCCGGATCCCCAGCGCGTGCCGGACCCCGCGGACGACTGCCGGCGTCATCCCCCGGATCTTGCCGATCTGGAGGTCGGAGAAGCCGTGCCGCTTGGCCTTGCGCAGCAGCTCGGGGGTCAGCTCGGGCGCGGCGGTCACCTCGGCGGCGAGGTCGTTGATCAGCATCAGCTGGTCGACGAACCACGGGTCGATGCCGGTCGCGTCGAAGACCTCCTCCGGGGTGGCGCCGGCCCGGATCGCGTCCATGACCTTCTTCAGCCGGCCGTCGTGGGGCTTGCGGATCTCCTCGAGGATCGCCTGCTTGTCGAGGTCGACCCACTCCTTCTCCCAGTCGAAGACGGCGTCGCGGCTCTCCAGCGAGCGCAGCGCCTTCTGCAGCGCCTCGGTGAAGTTGCGCCCGATCGCCATCGCTTCGCCCACCGACTTCATGTGCGTGGTCAGCGTCGGGTCGGCGCCCGGGAACTTCTCGAAGGCGAAGCGGGGCACCTTCACCACCACGTAGTCGAGCGTCGGCTCGAAGGCCGCGGGAGTGAACGGCCGCCACATGTCCGAGCCTTGGGAGCCGTGCGCGCCGCGGGGGGTGTGGGGGGCGGAGCCCCCCACTGTGGCGGAGCCCCCCACTGTGGGGGTGTGGGGGGCGCGGGGGGTGTGGGGGGCGAAGCCCCCCACTGTGGTGATGTCGTTCGGGATCTCGTCGAGCGTGTAGCCGATGGCCACCTTGGCCGCGATCTTCGCGATCGGGAAGCCGGTCGCCTTGGAGGCGAGCGCGGAGGAGCGGGACACCCGCGGGTTCATCTCGATGACGATCACCCGGCCGTCGACCGGGTTCACGGCGTACTGGATGTTGCAGCCGCCGGTGTCGACGCCGACCTCGCGGATGATCGCGATCGAGAGGTCGCGGAGCCGTTGGTACTCGCGGTCGGTCAGCGTCATCGCCGGCGCGACCGTGATCGAGTCGCCGGTGTGCACGCCCATCGGGTCGACGTTCTCGATCGAGCAGACGATGACGACGTTGTCCGCCTTGTCGCGCATGACTTCCAGCTCGTACTCCTTCCACCCGATGATCGACTCCTCGATCAGCACCTCGGTGGTCGGGCTGGCAGCCAGTCCGGCGCCGGCGATCCGGGCCAGGTCGGACTCGTCGTACGCGATCCCCGACCCGGTGCCGCCCATCGTGAACGAGGGCCGCACGACGACCGGGTAGCCGAGCTCGACGACCGCCTTCTCGCAGTCCTCCAGCGAGTGGCAGATCACGCTGCGGGCGACCTCGCCGCCGACGGATGCGACGATCCCGTTGAACAGCTCGCGGTTCTCGCCCCGATGGATCGCCTCGAAGGAGGCGCCGATCATCTCGACGCCGTACTCCTCCAGCACCCCGCGCTCGTGCAGCGCGATCGCCGCGTTCAGCGCGGTCTGGCCGCCCAGCGTGGGCAGCAGCGCGTCCGGTCGCTCCTTGGCGATCACCTTCTCCACGAACTCCGGGGTGATCGGCTCCACGTACGTCGCGTCCGCGAACTCCGGGTCGGTCATGATCGTGGCCGGGTTGGAGTTCACCAGCACCACCCGCAGGCCCTCGGCCTTGAGCACCCGACAGGCCTGGGTGCCGGAGTAGTCGAACTCGCAGGCCTGGCCGATGATGATCGGCCCGGACCCGATCACCAGCACGCTCTTGATGTCCTCACGCTTCGGCATCAGGCCTCCTCTCCCGAGTGGTGGTCTCCGGACATCAGGTCGACGAAACGGTCGAACAGGTAGGCGGCGTCGTGCGGCCCGGCCGCAGCCTCGGGGTGGTACTGGACCGAGAAGGCCCGGAGCGCCCCGGCGCCGTCGCGCAGCTCGAGACCCTCGACGACGTCGTCGTTGAGGCAGACGTGGCTGACCGAGGCCTCGCCGTACGGCGTGGTGGTGCTACCCGACAGCGGCGCGTCGACCGCGAACCCGTGGTTGTGCGCGGTGACCTCGACCTTCCCGGTCGTGCGGTCCATGACCGGCTGGTTGATGCCGCGGTGGCCGTACTTGAGCTTGTAGGTGCCGAAGCCGAGCGCGCGACCGAACAGCTGGTTGCCGAAGCAGATGCCGAAGTACGGCAGCCCCTGGGCGAGCGCTCCCTGGAGCACGTCGACCTGGTGCGTCGTGGCGGCCGGGTCGCCGGGGCCGTTGGAGTAGAACAGCCCGTCCGGCGACACCGCGTTGATGTCCGCCAGGCTCGCGGTCGCGGGCAGCACGTGCACCTCGATGCCGCGCTCGGCCATCCGGTGCGGGGTCATCGACTTGATGCCGAGGTCGAGCGCGGCGACGGTGTAGCGCCGCTCCCCGATCGCCGGCACGACGTACGCCTCCTGCGTGGAGACCTCCGAGGCGAGCTCGGCTCCGCTCATCGGCTCGGACGCCCGGACCCGCTCGAGGAGCACGGCCGGGTCGGTCTCCGTCGAGGAGATCCCGACCCGCATCGCGCCCCGTTCACGCAGGTGCCGGGTCAGCGCGCGGGTGTCGATGTCGGAGATGCCGACGACCCCCTGCTCGCGCAGCTCGTCGTCGAGCGTGCGCCGTGAGCGCCAGCTCGAGGAGCGCCGGGCGGGGTCGCGGACGACGTAGCCCGCCACCCAGATCCGGCGGCTCTCCGGGTCCTCGTCGTTGACGCCCGTGTTGCCGATGTGGGGCGCGGTCATCACCACGACCTGGCGGTGGTAGGACGGGTCGGTCAGCGTCTCCTGGTAGCCGGTCATGCCGGTGTTGAAGACCGCCTCGCCGAAGGTCTCCCCCTCGGCGCCGTACGACTCGCCCTGGAAGCTGCGGCCGTCCTCCAGGACGAGGATCGCCCTCGTCACTGCAGCTTCCCGTCGAGCACCGTGGCGCGGCCACGCAGGAATGTCGCGACCACCCGGCCGGGCAGCTCCATGCCGCGGTACGGCGTGTTGCGGCTCAGGCTGGCCGACTCCGACGGGTCGATCGTGCGGGTGGCTCCGGGGTCGTAGAGCACCATGTTCGCGGGCTCACCGATCGCGACCGGGCGCCCGTGCTGGTCGGAGACCCGGCCGATCCGGGCCGGGGCGTAGGACATCCGCTCGGCCAGGCCGGCCCAGTCGAGCAGCCCGGTGTCCACCATCGTCTGCTGGACCACCGAGAGCGCCGTCTCCAGGCCGAGCATGCCGAACGCGGCGGCCGCCCACTCGCAGTCCTTGTCCTCGTGGGGGTGCGGCGCGTGGTCGGTGGCGACGATGTCGATCGTGCCGTCGGCCAGCCCGGCACGGAGCGCCTGGGCGTCCGCCGCGGTGCGCAGCGGGGGGTTCACCTTGTAGATCGGGTCGTAGGTCGCCGCCAGCTCGTCGGTCAGCAGCAGGTGGTGGGGGCACGCCTCGGCCGTGACCTCCCAGTGCCCGTCCTTCTCGGCCTTCGCCTTGGCCCAGCGGATCAGCTCGACCGAGCCGGCCGTCGACACGTGGCAGACGTGCAGCCGGGACCCGACGTGCTCGGCGAGCAGCAGGTCGCGGGCGATGATCGCCTCCTCGGCGACCGCCGGCCAGCCGGCCAGTCCGAGCCGGCCGGACAGCTCGCCCTCGTTCATCTGGGCGCCCTCGGTCAGCCGTGGCTCCTGGGCGTGCTGCGCGACGACGCCGTCGAACGCCTTGACGTACTCCAGCGCGCGGCGCATCAGCACCGCGTCGCTGACGCACTTCCCGTCGTCGGAGAACACCCGCACCCGGGCGGCCGAGTCCGCCATCGCACCGAGCTCGGCGAGGCGCTCGCCCTGGAGGCCCACGGTGACGGCGCCGACCGGGAACACGTCGCAGTAGCCGGCCTCGCGGCCCAGCCGCCAGACCTGCTCGACGACGCCGGCGGTGTCGGCCACCGGCTCGGTGTTGGCCATCGCGTGCACGGCGGTGAAGCCGCCCATCGCGGCGGCGTGCGTACCGGTCTCGACGGTCTCGGCGTCCTCGCGACCGGGCTCGCGCAGGTGGGTGTGCAGGTCGACCAGCCCGGGCAGTGCGATCAGGCCGGTCGCATCGATCACCTCGGCGTCGGGCCGGTCCGCGGCCTCGCGGATCACCCCGTCCTCGAGCAGCAGGTCGGTCGGCGTGCCGCCCAGGACGGAGACGTTCTTGATCAGGTAGCTGGTGCTCACTCTTCCGCCTCGTTGGTTGAGCTGGTCGAAACCGCGGGCTCGGAGCCGCCCAGCAGCAGGTACAGGACGGCCATCCGCACGGCGACGCCGTTGGTGACCTGCTCGACGATCACGGACCGGTCGCTGTCGGCGACGTCCGCGGTGATCTCCATGCCGCGGACCATCGGTCCCGGGTGCATGACGATGGTGTGGTCCTGCAGGGTCGCCATCCGGCGCCCGTCGAGGCCGTAGCGGCGGGAGTACTCGCGGGCGGTCGGGAAGAACCCGCCGCTCATCCGCTCCCGCTGCACCCGCAGCATCATCACGGCGTCGGCCTTGGGCAACACGGCGTCGAGGTCGTAGGACGTCTCGACCGGCCAGGTGTCGATCCCCACCGGCAGCAGCGTCGGCGGCGCGACCAGGGTGACCTCGGCGCCGAGGGTCTTGAGCAGGAGCGCATTCGAGCGCGCGACCCGGCTGTGCAGCACGTCGCCGACGATGGCGATCCGCCGGCCGTCGAGGCTCTGCTCCTTGCCCTGGCCCAGGTGGCGCCACATCGTGAAGGCGTCGAGCAGGGCCTGCGTGGGGTGCTCGTGGGTCCCGTCGCCGGCGTTGACCACGCTGGAACGCACCCACCCGGAGTGGGCGAGCCGGTGCGGCGCGCCGCTCGCGCCGTGGCGGACCACGACGGCGTCGGCGCCCATCGCCTCGAGCGTCAACGCGGTGTCCTTCAGGCTCTCCCCCTTCGAGAGGCTGGAGCCCTTGGCCGCGAAGTTGATGACGTCTGCGGAGAGGCGCTTCGCGGCGGCCTCGAAGGAGATCCGGGTCCGGGTGGAGTCCTCGAAGAAGAGGTTCACCACGGTGCGGCCGCGCAGCGCCGGCAGCTTCTTGATCGGCCGGTCGGCGAGCTCGCGCAGCTCGGCGGCGGTCCGGAGCACCAGCTCCGCGTCGTCGCGGCTCAGGTCGCCCGCGCTCAGCAGGTGCCGCTTCATGCGGTCACCTCCCCGGCGGGCGCCGTGCCCTGGATGGTGACCGCATCGACGTCGTCGATGCCCACCAGGCTGACCCGGACCCGCTCGACGAGCGACGTCGGGAGGTTCTTGCCGACGAAGTCGGCACGGATCGGCAGCTCCCGGTGGCCGCGGTCGACGAGCACGGCCAGCTGGACCGCTCGCGGGCGGCCCAGGTCGTTGAGCGCGTCGAGCGCGGCCCGGATGGTGCGTCCGGAGAACAGCACGTCGTCGACGAGCACGACGGTGCGCCCGTCGATGCCGCCGGCCGGGATCTGCGTGGGCAGCAGCGTGCGGGCCGGCTTCATCCGCAGGTCGTCGCGGTACATGGTGACGTCGAGGGAGCCGACGGGGACGGCGTACCCCTCGACGGTGCTGATCCGCTCGGCGATCCGCTCGGCGAGCGGGACCCCGCGGCTGGGGATGCCGAGCAGAACCAGGTCGGTGGCGCCCTTGTTGCGCTCGAGGATCTCGTGGGAGATCCGGGTCAGGGCCCGGCCGATGTCACGCTCGTCGAGGACGGTGCGGACGGGGTGGGCGCGGTCCGTGCTGGACGACGGACCGGGGGGCACGGCTTGAGGGTGCGCAGGCATGAGCCTCGGACCTCCTTCTCCGCCTCACAGGACGGCTCGTTAAAGGATGTCGATCGAGGACGACCCTACTCCTCCGCGCGCTCGCGGCGCGCCCGCCCCCGGTCGATCTCACGGGATGGACGGCCCACGCCGGACGCGGCTCGGGAGTCAGCCGGAGACGACCAGTTCCCGATCCTGTCCCGATGCCGGGCCGTGCCCGTCGGGCACCACCCGGGTGCCGGCGCGGCCCGCGACGATCTCGGCGATGTCGGCGAGCGAGCCGATCGCGGCGGACCGTCCGGTCTGCTCCACGAACCGGCACACGGCCTCGACCTTCGGGCCCATCGAGCCGGCCGCGAAGTCGAAGGCCCGCAGCTCCTGCGGCGTCGTCTCGGTCAGCAGGCGCTGGTCCGGGCTGCCCCAGTCGAGGTAGACGCCGTCGACGTCGGTGGCGATCACCAGCAGGTCCGCGCCGATCTCCTGTGCCAGGAGGGAGGAGGCGAGGTCCTTGTCGATCACCGCCTCGACCCCGCGCAGGATGCGGCCCGGCTCGAGGACGGTCGGGATGCCGCCGCCGCCGGCGCAGATCACGACGGTGCCGTCCTCCACCAGGGAGCGGATCGAGGGCACCTCGTAGATGTGCTGCGGCTCCGGTGAGGCGACGACCCGCCGGAACGCGGAACCGTCCTGCTTGATGACCCAGCCGTTCTCGGCCGCCAGCTCCTCGGCCTCGTCCTGCATGTAGACCGGGCCGATGAACTTGGTGGGGTTCTGGAACGCCGGGTCCTCGGGGTCCACGCGGACCATCGTCAACAGCGTGGCGATGTGCTGCTCCTCGGGCAGCACGTTGCCGAGCTCCTGCTCGATGACGTAGCCGATCATCGCCTCGGTCTGGGCGCCGAGGACGTCGAGCGGATAGGGCCGCACGTCTTCGTAGGCCGCGGCCTGGAGCGCCAGGAGGCCGACCTGGGGGCCGTTGCCGTGGGCGATGACCACCTCGTTGTCAGGCACCACGGTGGCGATCCGCTCGGCGGCGATGCGGATGTTGGCGCGCTGGTTGTCCGCCGTCAGCGGCTCACCCCGGCGCAGGAGGGCATTGCCCCCCAGAGCGATCACGATGCGCATGTCGTCCGTCCCCCTCACGCGAGCGACGCCACGAGGAGCGCCTTGATCGTGTGCATCCGGTTCTCCGCCTGGTCGAAGGAGATGTTGGCCGCGGACTCGAAGACGTCCTCGGTGACCTCGATGCCGTTCGCGAGCTGCGGGTACTGCGCCACCACCTGGTGGCCGACCTTCGTCTCGGTGTTGTGGAACGCGGGCAGGCAGTGCAGCACCTTGACCCTGGCATTGCCGGTGGCGTGCAGCAGGTCCGCGTTCACCTGGAACGGCAGGCAGCGCTCGACGCGCTCGGCCCACGACTCCACCGGCTCACCCATCGAGACCCACACGTCCGTGTAGATGAAGTCGACGCCGGCCACGGCCTGGGTCGGGTCGTCGGTGATCGTGATCCGGGCACCGGAGACGTCGGCGAGATCGTGGCAGAGCTTGACCAGCTCGTCCTCGGGCCAGAGCTCCTTGGGGGCGCCGATGCGGACGTCCATCCCGAGCTTGGCGGCCACGAGCAGCAGCGAGTTCGCCACGTTGTTGCGGCCGTCGCCCATGAACGCGAACGCGATCTCGTGCAGCGGCTTGTCGCAGTGCTCACGCATGGTGAGCACGTCGGCGAGCATCTGGGTCGGGTGGAACTCGTCGGTGAGGCCGTTGAAGACCGGGACGCCGGCGTACTCGGCCAGCTCCTCGACGACCTGCTGGGAGAAGCCGCGGTACTCGATCGCGTCGTACATGCGGCCGAGGACGCGAGCGGTGTCCTTGACCGACTCCTTGTGCCCCAGCTGGGACGACGCGGGGTCGATGTAGGTGACGTGCGCACCCTGGTCGTAGGACGCGACCTCGAAGGCGCAGCGGGTGCGGGTGGAGGTCTTCTCGAAGATCAGCGCGACGTTGCGGCCCTGCAGGAGCTGCCGCTCGCTGCCGGCGTACTTCGCACGCTTGAGGTCGCGGGAGAGGTCGAGCAGGTAGCGGATCTCGTCGGCGCTGTGGTGGCGCAGGCTGAGCAGGTGCCGCCCGCGAAGGTTGACAGGCATGGGTTGTTCCTCGGTTTCTGGTCGGTGGTCAGTAGTCGACGGGGTCGCGCAGGATCGGGCAGGTCATGCAGCGCCCGCCGCCGCGGCCGCGGCCCAGCTCGCTGGCGTCGATGGTGATGACCTCGATGCCCGCCTTGCGGAGCTGCGTGTTGGTGTGGGTGTTGCGGTCGTAGCCGACGACGACGCCGGGCTCGATCGCGAGCACGTTGTTGCCGTCGTCCCACTGCTCGCGCGCGGAGCCGTAGCGGTCGCCGCCTGTGGGCACGACGCGCATCGGCGTGCCGAGCGCGTCGGAGACGACGTCGACGAAGTGCTTGCCCTCGTGGCGGATGTCCAGGCCGGACGGCGAGGAGTCGTCGGGGCGCAGCGAGAAGCTGTTGATCGCGTCGACGACCGGTCCGTACGCCGTGACGACGTCGCGGTCGCAGAAGGTGAACACCGTGTCGATGTGCATGGCCGCCCGCATGCGGGGCAGGCCCGCCGCGATCACCCGGTCGGCCGCACCCGCGGCGAACAGGGACCGGGCGACCTGGGTGATCGCCTGCTGCGAGGTCCGCTCCCCCATCCCGATCACGACCGCGCCGTTGCCGATCGGCATCACGTCGCCGCCCTCGATCGTGGCGTTGCCGCGGTCCCGCGGCTGCTGGTCCGGGTCGCCGAACCAGACCCGGAAGTCCTCGCCAGCGAAGCTCGGGTGGAACCGGTAGATCGCCGTGGTGAGCAGCGTCTCCTGACGGCGCGCGCCCCAGTACATCCTGTTGAGCGTCACGCCCTGGTAGACCCACGAGGAGTTGTCGCGCGCGAACGTGGTGTTCGGCAGCGGCGGCAGCACGAACTGCTGCACCTCGGCGTCGCGGAACGCCCTCAGGAACGGGCCGGCCATGTCATCGGGCACGTCGCCGAAGGCGACGCCGCCGATCAGGAACTCGGCGAGCTTCTCCGCCGGCAGGCTCTCCAGCCAGGCGCGCACCTCATGGACGAGGCCGGGGCCGACCTGGTCGTCGGTGACCTTCCGGTCCAGGATCCAGTTGCGGCCCTCGGGGTAGCGCACCACGTCGACGAGCAGCTGCAGCATGTCGAGCACCTCGACGCCGCGGTCGCGCATCTTCATCACGAAGTCGTAGTGGTCACGCTTGGCCTGGCCGACCCAGATGACGTCGTCGTAGAGGAGCTCGTCGCAGGTGTCAGGAGTGAGGCGGAGGTGGGCGAGTCCCGGCGCGCACACCATCACGCGTCGCAGACGGCCGACCTCGGACCATACGCCGACTCTGGGCTCGGCGACGGTCTCTTCGACGGCCGCTCGGGGCAGCTGTTCGATTGCCATGATGAACCTTCCTTGTGCAGCTTCCTTGTGCGGGGGGGCCGAAGTGTCGACGGGGTGCCCGGACGGCGCGCGGAAGCGGCCGGTCGGGCGGGGCGGCGGCCCGAGGACCGCCCCGCCCCCGAGCGGGTGGAGCCGGCTCCGTCAGATCGAGACGAAGCCCTGGACCAGGCCGATGACGCCGGCGATGGAGAGGCCGACGACCACGGCCACGACCGCGCGCTCGGCGACCGTGAAGATCGCGGCCCGGGCCTGCGAGCGTGCCCAGACGTAGAGCGCGGTGCCGACCAGGTAGAAGATGCCGGCGACCAGCACGTACTCCCAGCCACCCGCGTAGACCAGCCACACGGCGTAGGCGAGGGCCACCAGTCCGACCAGGAGGTCGCGCGTCCGGCTCTCGCCCTGGGCGTAGGACTCACCGCTGATCGCCAGCTTGACCTGGTAGAGCGCCGACCAGAGGTACGGCAGCAGGATCAGGGAGGTCGCCAGGTAGATCAGGTCGGTGTAGGTGTTCTCGTTGACCAGGGTCCACAGCAGCATCAGCTGGACGCAACCGCTGGTCAGCCACAGGGCGACCGATGGTGCGCCGTACCGGTTCTCCGTGCCGAGCTGGCGCGGGAGCACGCCCTCCCGGGCGGGCAGCCGCAGGATCTCCACGCTCAGGAGCACCCAGGCGAGGAGCGCGCCGGCCACCGAGACCGCGAGCCCGATCGAGATGAAGCCGGTGCCCCAGGCGCCGACCTCCTGCCGCATCAGGCCCGCCATCGACGGGTCTTCGAGCCCGGCCAGCTTGGCCTGGCTCATCAGGCCGTAGGAGAGCACGTTGACGGCGAGCAGCAGCGCCAGTACGCCGACGAAGCCGATCACGGTCGCCCGGCCGACGTCGCTGCGCCGGGTGGCGCGCTGGCTGTAGACCGCGGCACCCTCGATGCCGATGAACACCCAGACGGTGACCAGCATCATGTTCTTGACCTGGTCCAGGGTGGAGCCGAGGCCCGCACTGTCGCCCCACACGTCGGCGGTGAAGATACCGGCCTTGAAGCCGACGGCTGCGATCGCGATGAAGGTCAGGAGCGGCACGATCTTGGCGATCGTCACGAGGGTGTTGACGAACGCGGCGCTCTGGACGCCGCGCAGCGTCAGCGCCTGGACGACCCACAGCACGACGGAGGCCCCGATGATGGCCGCCACGGTGTTGCCGCCCTCGAACGCCGGCACGAAGTAGCCCAGCGTCGACATCAGCAGGACGAGGTAGCCCACGTTGCCGATCCAGGCACTGATCCAGTAGCCCCAGGCCGAGGTGAAGCCGAGGTAGTTGCCGAAGCCGGCGCGGGCGTATCCGTAGACGCCGCCGTCCACGTCGGGCTTGCGGCGCGACAGGGTCTGGAACACGAACGCCAGCATCAGCATGCCGACGCCGGTCACCAGCCAGCCGATGAGCAGCGGCCCGGGAGCAGCGCTCCCGGCCATCTGCGAGGGCAGCGCGAAGATGCCGCTACCGATCATGGACCCCACGACGAGGGCGATCAGGGCGGGCAGCGCCAGGGTGCCGGCGCCTCTCGCGGACTGCTCAGGGCTCGGGCCCGACGGTGGTCGGACCATCTGCTGAGTCATGGTTTCTAGGGCCTCCTTCAGGAGACGGAAGACCGATCTCCCGTCCTGTGAAGGACGCTAGGAGGCCACGACAGGTCCGCAGCAGGGACGAACGGCACGACCACCTGGGATGCGTCCCGGCCCGCGCGGGAGCCCCGACGGGGCCCGCATGAGGAGTCTCGCGACACCGGGCCGGTGGCTGCGCGGGGTGGCGCGAATGACCGTGCACCGCCGTGAATGACCTTGCAGTCAAAGGTCCCGGTCCGCGGCAGACCCCACGTCGAGCAGCACCTTCCCGACGACGCCGCCCTCCACCGCGTCGTGGGCCTCGGCGGCCTGAGCCAGCGGGTAGTGGTGGAGCGGCAGGCCGGCCTCCTCACCGACCCGGAGCGCACCGGCGGCGAGGGCGACAGAGATGTCCTCGACCGCCGCCCGGAGCAGGTCCTCGCGCAGCGTGTAGAGGATCAGGAACTGGAAGCGCAGGTTCTTCCCGAACGCCGCCCGCAGCGGCATGGTCAGGGTGTCCCCGCCGTTGTTGGCGTAGATCGAGACGGTGCCGTGCACCCGCACCACGTCGAGGTCGAGCTCGATGTTCTGCGCGGGTGCGACCTCGACGGCGAGGTCGACGCCGTCGGGGGCGGTCTCGAGGATCGCCTGCGCCGCGCCCGGCTCCCGGTAGTTCACGACGTGGTCGGCGCCGGCGGCGCGGGCGAGCGCGGCCTTCTCGGCACTGCTGACCGTGGTGACCACGGTCGCCCCGGCCCAGCGGGCCAGCTGGATCGCGGCATTGCCGACGGCGCCCGCTCCCCCTGCCACGAGAACGACCCGGCCCTCCAGTGCACCCGGCCACAGCCGGCTGGGCCCACCCTCGGCTGCGGTCAGGGCGCGGTGCGCCGTGACCGCGGGCACGCCGAGGCTCGCGCCGAGGTCGAACGACGCGTCGGCCGGGAGGGGTACCACCCGAGCGGCGGGCTGGACGGTCAGCTCGGCGGCGGTCCCGTACGCGCGCCCCGCCTGGGCGAGCACCAGCCAGACCCGATCGCCGACCGCCAGGCCGTCGACCCCCTCACCGACCGCGTCGACGACGCCCGCTCCGTCCTGGCCGGGCACGACCTCGTCATACTCGGTCATCATGCCGGCCCGGAACTTCCAGTCCGTCGGGTTCACGCCGGCCCGGACGACCCGGACCCGGACCTCGCCGGGTCCGGGCACGGGGAGGTCGCGCTCCACGACCTCCAGCACCGAGGACGGGCCGGTCTGCTGGTAGACGACTGCACGCATGGCGCAGTCTCTCAGAGCGCCGCGGCCATCCCCGCACAGGCCTTCAACCACTCCCGCTTGGTGCCGCGCGAGAGCTGGGAGTAGGGCACCACCGAGCCGGCCACCAGGGCCGGGTCGTAGGGCACCCGGTAGACCTCACGGGTCCGCTGCTGGTAGACGTCGACCAGGTCGGCCGCGAGCTTGGTGTCGACCGTCGCGGAGGGGTCGGAGAGCACGGTGATCGCCTTGTACTTGAGGTTCTGGTAGCCGGCGTCCTGGAGGGCGTCGAGCATCCAGAGGCCGCTGTACCCGGTGTCCTCGCGCACGGTGCTCGTGACGACCAGCAGGTCGGCGGCGCCGGCCGCGGCCAGCCAGTTCTCGGCACGCATGTTGTTGCCGGTGTCGACCAGGATGATCCGGTAGAACCGCTCGAGCAGCTTGTGCACCGCGTCGAAGTCCTGGGCGCGGATCGTGCCGGTCACGTCGGGCCGCTCGTCGGAGGCGAGGACGTCGAAGTGCGCGTCGCCCTGGGAGCGGACGAAGGCGCCGAGGTCTCCGATCCGCGACTGGTAGACGTCGGTGAAGCGCTCCAGGTCCTCCAGCAGCTCTCGCGTCGTGTTGCGGTGGGCGCTGCGGGTGCCCCGGATGCCGAGGGTGCCGCGCGTCTCGTTGTTGTCCCAGGCGACGACGCCGCCGCCGCGCACGGTGCCGAAGGTGTAGCCGGCCGCGAGCACCCCGGTCGTCTTCGCAGCGCCACCCTTGGGGTTGATGAAGGCGATCGTGCGGGGGCCGTCGAAGTCCTTCTGGATGGCCTGTCGGTCGCGTTCGTAGGCCTGCTCGGCGGGGCCCATCCGCGGCGTCACCAGGCCGCCGCTCCAGCGGCGCACGGCACCCCGCCAGCCCCAGGTCGCCGGGCCGTGCTCCTGGGCCGCGTCGCGCCGGTCCAAGAAGTCGGTGGCGGTCATGAAGCGGCGCAGCTCGCCCGCGTCGGCGGGCTGCTCGGGGTCCAGGGGCTCGCCCTCGGCGACCAGCACCACCGGTACCGACGGTGGTGCCGACGGGGGCGGGCCGGCCGGTCGGTAGGACGGCGGCGGCCCGCTCGGCGGGGGCGAGGCGGGCACGCGGGTCGGCGCCGTCCCGACCGGCGGCTCGAGCCCGGGGTCGGCGAGCGGGGCGGTCAACGGGTCGGTCAACGGGTCGGTAGGTCCGGCCGACGGTCCCCGCGAGCCGGCACCCGCGCGGGCGTCCCGGCGGGCGGCGTACCCGGCCAGGTCCTCCGGCGTGTAGAGCCGGTCGCTGGTGGCGTCGTGGTCGTGTCGCGAGCCGGCCGAGCTCCACGCATCCTGCGACATCGAGGTCCTCCTCCGAGACAGGCGGGTTCGTGCTGAAGGGCTCCTTCCCCCATTTCGCGCCCGCCACACGCAGCGGCTTGCGCGCGCCGGTCCACACCGGGCGGCTCCGCCGAGCTCACCGCGACAGGTGCCTGGCCCGGGCCAGCGTGAAGATGCCGTAGCAGGCCAGGCCGACGCCCAGCAGGCAGAGCAGGACCGGCCCGAAGGGCTGGTCGAGCACCTTGAAGAGCGCCTGGTCCAGGCCACCGGACTTCGACGCGTCGTGGGTGATCGCGCCGTACAGGACGAGGCCACCGACGATCAGGAACGCGATCCCCCGGGCGGTGTAGCCCGCCTTCCCGAACGCGAGGTACGCCGTGCCGGTGCTGCCGCTTCGGCCCTCCGCGTCGAGCTTGTCCGCGAACCCCTCGGTCCAGGCCTTGTAGACCTGGTAGCCGCCGTAGCCCATGATCGCGAGGCCGATCAGGCCGACGAGGAGCTGGCCACCGGTGACGTCCATCAGCTCGGCGGTCCAGCTCTTCTGGCCCTTGCCCGACGAGCCCGAGCCGGTGGCGACCCGCAGGCCGGAGACACCGATCGCGGCGTACACGATCGCTTTCGCGGCCGACGTCAGCCGGGCTCGGGTGCGCTTGCCGGAGTCCTGCTCGTCGCGGTGCCCGAAGCCCGCGTCGAGGAGCTTCCAGGCCACCAGCAGGAACATGCCGAGCGAGACGACCCAGATCAGGACGTCGCCGAAGGGCTGCTGCGCCAGCTCGTGCATCGCGCCCGAGCTGGACGGCTTGCCGGACCGGTCGCCGAAGGCGAGCTGGACGGCCAGCCAGCCGATCATCAGGTAGACGACGGCGTAGGCGACCAGGCCGGCCCGAACGGCGTGATCGACCCACTCGCTGTGCTGCGCCTCGCGGGCCGCTCCCTCGGCCCGACGGGCGGTGCTCCCTCCCGACACTGTCATGACAGGTCGGCGATGGCGGACTCGATGGCCCGGTGGAAGGTGGGGTAGGCGTACATCATGTTCCTCAGCGTCTCGACGGGGACCTCCGCGTGGACCGCGACGGCCAGGAAGCCGAGGATCTCGCCACCCGCCGGACCCACCGCGGTGGCTCCGACGAGGACTCCGCGGTCCGCGTCCTCGACGACCTTGATCAGGCCGTGCCCGCCGGGCCCGTGGGTGAAACCTCGCGACGAGCCCGCCAGGTCGGTGCCGCCCGTGCGGACCCGCAGTCCCGATTCCCGGGCCCGGGACTCGGTCAGCCCCACCCCGCCGACCTCCGGGTCGGTGAACGTCGTGTGTGGCACCGCGTGGTAGCGGGCCGGCGCTCCCGGCTCACCCAGGATGTCGCGCAGCGCGATCGCCGACTGGTACATCGAGACGTGGGTGAAGGCGCCTCTGCCGGTCACGTCGCCGATCGCCCACAGCCGGTCCCCCGCCCGCAGGCGCTCGTCGACCTCGAGGGTCCGCGCGGTCGGGTCCAGGCCGACCGTATCCAGGCCGAGGTCGTCCAGGTTGGGGGTCCGCCCGGCGGCGACCAGCAGCTTGTCGGCGCTCAGCTGCTCTCCTGTGTCGAGCCGGATCGTGAAGCCGCCCTCGTCGTACGCCACGCGGGTCGCCTCGGCGCCGGTGAGCACCCGGATCCCCTCCTCGGCGAAGACCTCCGCCACCAGCTCCGCGGCCTCGGGCTCGTCCGCGGGCAGCAGCCGGGGACCGCGCTGGACCACCGCGACCCGGACGCCGAACCGGGAGAACACCTGCGCGAGCTCGCAGCCGATCGGCCCGCCCCCGAGGACGACCAGGGAGCCGGGCAGCTCGGTGACCCGCACCGCTTCGCGGTTGGTCCAGTACGGCGCGTCCGCCAGGCCGTCGACCGGGGGCACGGCCGGGCGGGTGCCGGGGTTGACCAGCACGCCCCGCGTGGCGGCGTACGTCGTCGCCGTGCCGTCCGGCTCCTCGACGCGCACCCGGCCGGGGCCGTCGAGCCGGCCCGCCCCGTGGTGGAAGGTCACCCCGGCATCCCGGAGGCGGTCGACGGCGATCGTGTCGTCCCAGCCGGTGGTCGCCTCCTCGTCGATGCGCCGCGCCACCACGGACCAGGCCGGGGCGATGGTGGCCTCGCCGGCGACGCCGGCGGCCCGCCGGACCTCGGCGACCGCATCGCTGCCGCGGACCATCATCTTGGTGGGGATGCACCCGTAGTAGGGGCACTCCCCGCCGACCAGGTGCCTGTCCACGGCCACGACCCGCAGCCCCGCCCGGGCGGCGCCGGTGGCGAGCGCCTCGCCGCCGGGGCCGGTGCCGATCACGACCAGGTCCACCTCGTGTGCGTCCATGGGTCCACTATGGGCCCAGGCGCAGTCGGCGGCTGCTCAGGCGAGGGACGGCTTGTTGCGCACGATGCTGCCGAGGATGCCGTTGACGAACTGCGGCGACTCGTCGGTGGAGAGGTCGGTGACCAGCGCCATCGCCTCGCTCACGGCCACCGCGTCGGGGACGTCGTCGGCGTACAGCAGCTCCCACACGCCCAGTCGCAGCACGTTGCGGTCGACCGCCGGCATCCGGTCCAGCGCCCACCCGTGGGAGTACGACGACAGCAGCTCGTCGATGCGCGCCTGGTGCTCGACGACGCCCCGGACCAGCGTGGCCGTGTAGTCGTTAGTCGGCCCCTCGCCCTCCGCGATCGCCCGGTCCAGGGCGGCCACGGCGTCCTCGCCCCGCACGTCGGAGGCGAAGAGGACGTCCAGGGCGCGCTTGCGGGCCTTGGAACGGGCGCTCATCAGCCCTTCACGCGACCGAGGTAGGAGGAGTCGCGGGTGTCGACCTTGACCTTCTCGCCCTGGTTGATGAACAGCGGGACCTGGATCTCGTGGCCGGTCTCGAGCGTGGCCGGCTTGGTGCGGCCGGTCGCCGAGTCGCCGGCGAGGCCGGGCTCGGTGAAGGTGATCTCGAGCTCGACGGAGGCCGGGAGCTCGATGAACAGGACGCGGCCCTCGTTGGTGGCGACGATCGCCTCCTGGTTCTCCAGGAGGAAGTTCTTGGCGTTGCCCACGATCTCCGGGGCGATCTCGAGCTGGTCGTAGCTCTGGACGTCCATGAAGACGTACGACGAGCCGTCGTTGTAGAGGTACTGCATGGTCCGACGGTCGACCGTGGCGGTCTCGACCTTGGTGCCCGCGTTGAAGGTCTTGTCGACGGTCTTGTTCGACTCGACGTTCTTCAGCTTGGTGCGCACGAAGGCCGGACCCTTGCCGGGCTTGACGTGCTGGAACTCCACCACGGCCCAGAGCTGACCGTCGATGTTGAGAACCATGCCGTTCTTGAGGTCGTTCGTCGTTGCCATGCGCGCGTGTCAGCCTTCTGGTCGCGGTGTCGAAAGAGGCACCCGGACCGCGCCGGGCACAGCGCACGAGTCTATCGGCTCAGTGTCCACGCACCGAAACCGCTGGCCCGGGCGTCCAGTCCGTCGTTGCCTGCCCGGGGTCGGTTTCCCCGGTTCACCGGGGATGTTGGAACTTCTGGCCCGAAGTTTCGGCCCAACAGTTCCGGTTTCCCCGGTTCACCGGGGAAACCGCCGCCGGCCACCGCTAGGACAGCTCCCACACGACCCGGACGGTGACGGCGCTCTTGTCCCGACCGGCGCGGATCGGCACGGCGCTCAGATCCATCGCGGCGCGACCCGCGACGGCGGAGCCGAACTGCAGGTACGGCGAGGGCAGCGGGCGAGCGTGCACCTCCCGCAGCGTGACCACGTCGCCGAGCGTCTGCCCGGAGGCCTCGGCGTACTGCTGTGCCTTGGCGGTGGCCTCCTGGACAGCGGCGTCGCGCGCCTTCTCCAGGACCGCGTCCGAGTCGCCGACGAGCAGCCGGATGTCGCCCACCCGCACGGCGTTGCCGCCGGCGGCGACGGCCGCGCTGACCGCCTTGCCGCCCTGGGCGAGCTCCTTGACCAGCACCGAGGCCCGCTCGGAGACCCGGTAGCCGGTGATCGTCGGCGGGCTGTAGTCGTGGTACGCGTACACCGGCGTCATCGACAGACCGGTGGTCTGCACGTCGGACCTGGCGACGTCGTACTCGTCCAGCGCGCGGAGCACCCGGCTCATGCTCGCGTTCGCGGCCGCGAGGGCCTCGTCGAGGTCCACCCGGGTGAGCGTCACCCGGAGGCCGAAGGACAGCTGGTCGGGCACCGCCCCCGCCTCGCCGGTCCCGGTCATCGTCAGCAGCCGTGGTCGTTCGGCCGGGGCCGAGGTGCCCCCGTCGTCGGCCGCCTGCGCCGCCGGCGTCCCACCCCCGGAGCCGCCGAGGAGGTAGGCCACCACGAGTGCCATCGCCACCAGCGCAGCCACGAGCAGGCCACGCACACTCACCGTCACGTTCGCGTTCATGGCGGTCCGACGAACCCGCAGCCCGACCGGTTCCCTCGAGTCGGGACTTCCCCCCTCGAGTCGCGGGTCCCGGCGGTCGAGAACTCCCGACTCGACCGCCAGAACTCCCGACTCAACGCCGGGCGACGGCCTCGAGCGCGAGCCGGTAGCCCTCGATGCCGTGGCCGGCGAACACCTCGACGGCGTACGGCGTGACCACCGAGGTGTGCCGGAACTCCTCGGGTCGCTGGCGGGGGTCGGAGATGTGCACCTCGACCAGCGGTGCGACCAGCTGGGCGCAGGCGTCGAGCAATGCGTAGGAGTAGTGCGTCCACGCGGCGGCGTTGAGCACCACCGGCTCGGCGTCGTCGGCGGCGGCGTTGAGCCAGTCGAGCAGCTCGCCCTCGTGGTTGGTCTGGCGCACCTCCACATCCAGGCCGAGGTCGCGCCCCCAGGCGACGCACAGGTCGGCGAGCTCGGCGTGGGTGGTGGTGCCGTAGATCTCCGGCTGGCGCCGTCCCAGCCGGCCGAGGTTCGGTCCGTTGAGCACGAGCACGCGGCGGCCGTGGCTCACGCGGGGCCACCGATCGCGGCGTAGGCGTCGCGCAGGTCCACCACGGACGGTCCGGCCAGCACGGTCGGGACCGCGAGGTCGGAGAGCACGATGAAGCGCAGCTGGGAGCCGCGCGCCTTCTTGTCGACCCGCATCGCCCGGTGCAGGTCGTCGAAGGAGGCCTTGGAGTACGACGTGGGCAGCCCGACGCGGGCGAACGCGTGCCGGTGCCGCTCGACGATGTCGGAGGCGAGGGTGCCGGCCCGGTTGGCCAGCTCCGCGACGTACACGCACCCGATCGAGACGGCCTCGCCGTGCCGGATCCGGTAGTTCTCGGTGCGCTCGATGGCGTGCGCCATCGTGTGCCCGTAGTTGAGGATCTCCCGGCCCGGGTCGTCCGGGCGGCCGCCGGTCTCCTTGAGGTCGGCCGAGACGACCCCGGCCTTCACCCGCACGGCACGCTCGACCAGCTCGCGCAGGACGAGGGAGTCGGCATCGAGGCGGGAGGCCTCGTTGCCCTCGACGAGGTTGAGGATCGCGGGGTCGGCGATGAACCCGCACTTGATGACCTCGCCGAGCCCGGCGAGCAGCTCGGCGCGGGGCAGGGAGCGCAGCGTCGACAGGTCGCAGAGCACGCCGGCCGGCTCGTGGAAGGCACCCACCAGGTTCTTGCCGCTGCGGGTGTTCACGCCGGTCTTGCCGCCGACCGCGGCGTCGACCATGCCGAGCAGCGTGGTCGGCACGTGCACGACCTTCACGCCGCGCAGCCAGGTCGCGGCGACGAAGCCACCGACGTCCGTGGTCGCACCGCCCCCGAAGGTCACGACCGCGTCGGAGCGGGTGAACCCGGCCTCACCGAGCGCCTCCCAGCACGAGACCGCGACCGCAGCCTTCTTCGCCCGTTCGCCGTCGGGGATCGGGAGCACCATCACGTCGTACGCCGCCGCCAGCGAGTCGAGGACGGGGTTCACCAGCTCGGCCAACGCGTCGGAGAACACGACCGCGACCCGTTGCACCCCGACCCCGAGCAGCTGCGGCAGCCGCTCGGACAGGTCGTGGCCGATGACGACGTCGTACGGCGCGGCCCCGGTCACCCGGACGACGGTGTCCCTCATGCTTCCCCCTCCAGCGCCGACCCGTCGAGCGCAGGCCCGTCGAGTGCAGCGCGGATCTCCTGGGCGACATCCTCGGGGCTGCGGCCGTCGGTGTCCACGACCAAGGTCGCGACCGACTCGTAGATGGGGGTGCGCTCGTCGAGGAGCGCCTTGATCCGTCCGCGGACGTTGCCGAGGAGCAGCGGGCGGGCGACGCCGAGGCCGACTCGCTTGACGGCGTCGGAGAGGCCGA
Source organism: Nocardioides sp. JS614 (assembly GCF_000015265.1). Classification (NCBI taxonomy): domain Bacteria; kingdom Bacillati; phylum Actinomycetota; class Actinomycetes; order Propionibacteriales; family Nocardioidaceae; genus Nocardioides; species Nocardioides sp. JS614. Next base: position 2,573,773 of record NC_008699.1, on the reverse strand, counting down.
CCCGCAGGAACACGACCCGGTGGCCGGCCAGCAGGTCGCGGGTCCCAGGGTCCAGCACGGCTCCCCCGCCCAGCGCGAGCACGCCGTCGTGCTCGCGCAACGCGGCCGCGACCGCTCGTCGCTCCAGGTCTCGGAAGGCGCCCTCGCCGGAGTCCACGAAGATGTCGGAGATGGTCCGACCCTCGGCCGACTCGACGTCGTGGTCCGTGTCCCGGACCCCGGTGCCCCAGGCGTCGGCCAGCAGCCGGGCGACGGTGGTCTTGCCGGCCCCCATCGGCCCGACCAGGACGACGCGGGGGCGTGCGGGTCCGGTCACCGGAACCTCAGGGTGTCCAGGTAGCCCTCCGCGTTGCGGCGGGTCTCGCGCACCGAGTCGCCCCCGAACTTCTCCAGGACGGCGTCGGCGAGCACCAGCGCGACCATCGCTTCGGCGACGATCCCGGCGGCCGGCACGGCACAGACGTCGGAGCGCTGGTGGTGGGCGACCGCTGCCTCGCCGGTGGCGACGTCCACGGTGCGCAGGGCGCGGGGAACCGTGGCGATCGGCTTCATCGCGGCGCGGACCCGGAGCACCTCCCCGGTGCTCATCCCGCCCTCGGTGCCGCCGGAGCGACCGCTGACCCGCCGCAGGCCGTCCGTGCCGGAGACGATCTCGTCGTGGGCGCGCGAGCCCGGCGTGGCCGCCAGCTCGAAGCCGTCGCCGACCTCGACCCCCTTGATCGCCTGGATGCCCATCAGCGCGCCCGCGAGGCGCGCGTCGAGGCGCCGGTCCCAGTGCACGTGCGAGCCCAGGCCCGGCGGCAGGCCGTGGACGACGACCTCGACGACACCACCGAGGGTGTCGCCGTCCTGGTGGGCCTGGTCGATCGCCTCGACCATCAGCTTGCTGGTGTCGGCGTCCAGGCAGCGGACCGGGTCGTCGTCGAGCCGGTCGACGTCCTCGGGTTGCGGCCACAGGCCCGCCGGGGCGCGGACGCCGCCGAGCTCGATGACGTGGGAGACGATGCGGGCACCGACCGCCTGCTCGAGCAGGTTCGACGCCACCCGGCCGAGCGCCACGCGGGCGGCGGTCTCGCGGGCCGAGGCGCGCTCGAGGATGGGTCGGGCCTCGGTGAAGTCGTACTTCTGCATGCCGACCAGGTCGGCGTGCCCGGGGCGGGGCCGGGTGAGCGGGGCGTTGCGGGCCAGGGACTCGAGCTCGACGGGGTCGACCGGGTCGGCCGCCATCACCTTCTCCCACTTCGGCCACTCGGTGTTGCCGATCTCGATCGCGACCGGCCCACCCATCGTCTCGCCGTGCCGGATGCCGCCGACCAGCGTCACCTCGTCGCGCTCGAACTTCATCCGCGCACCGCGCCCGTAGCCCAGCCGGCGCCGGGCCAGCGCGTCCGCGACGTCGTCGGAGGTCACCTGGACGTGGGCGGGCAGCCCCTCGAGGATCGCGACCAGAGAGGGGCCGTGGGACTCGCCCGCGGTCAGCCAACGCAGCATGGGGTCAGTCTTTCACGTGGGGTACGCCGACCGGGCCGGTCACCCCGAGGCGAGACCGGTCCAGAGCGGACCGAGCACGACGCCCGCGAGCGCGCCGGCGAGCAGGAACGGGCCGAACGGGTAGGCCGCTCTCAGGATCGCCCGGTCGCGCCGCAGCAGCGCCAGCAGGAGCCCGGGCACCGAGAAGGCCAGGAACCCGCCGTAGATGCCGATCGCGAGCTCGGCCCAACCCAGGTAGCCCAGCGCGAGCCCGAGCACGGCCGAGAGCCGGACGTCGCCGTACCCCATGCCCGCCGGGTGGATCCACCACAGCGCGAAGAACAACGCGAACACGACGACCCCGCCCAGCCCGGCCCGGACCAGAGCATCCTGGTCGTCGTCGAGGAGCCCGCTCAGCACCGCCAGCACAGCGGTCGCCGCGAGGGTCGGCCACACCACCACGGTGGGCAGCAGCCGGGTGCGCAGGTCCACGACCGCGAGCGCGACCCCGACGGGCACCAGCGGCAGCAGGAACAGCAGCGGCCAGTCGAGGCCCACACCGGCGCCGACCAGGCCACCGGCGACCAGGCTCAGCACCGCCGCGACGGAGCGCAGGCCGGGCGCGGCCGCGACCTCGGCGTACGACGGCGCGCCCGGGTCCTCGGTCACCACGTCGTGCTCGGGATCCGCATCCGGCTCGGGGATCCGCGCGATCAGGGCCGGCACCAGCAGGCCGGCCGCGCCGCAGGCAGCGGCGCCCAGCACGACGGCACCGGGGTCGACGCTCACGCCGGCGCCGTCCCGAGCGCCCGCTCCCCCGCTGCTCGCATGGCGTCCAGGGGGCCGGGTGCCCCGGTGAAGAGCTCGAACTGCAGGACCGCCTGGTGCACCAGCAGGTCCAGGCCGCCGACGAGGATCCGGCCGGTGGCGGACGCGGCGAGCGGGGTCGGCCAGGGGTCGTAGACCACCTCGAACACCACCGGGACCGCGCCGCAGCGCGCGACCAGCGAGGGGTCCTGGGCGGCCGCCGGGATCGTCGAGACCACGATCTCGCCGTCCACCGGGCCGTCCGCGAGCGTCGCGACCTCGACCTGGGGGGCCGCCGGGTGGGCCGCGATCGCCCCGGCGGCCGCCGCCGCGCGTTCGGGCGTGCGGGCGAGCAGGCGCACCCGCCGGGCGCCGAGCTCGACCAGCGCGAGGCCGGTGGCGGCGGCCGTCGCACCGCCCCCGAGGACGGTACCCGCGGTCACCGGCCCGGCGTACCGCTCCCGCACGGCGGCCACCGCCCCCGGCAGGTCGGTGTTGTCGGCCAGGACGACCGCGCCGTCCTCGAGGACCAGCGTGTTGACCCCGCCGGCCAGCCGAGCACGCTCGGTCACGCCCGCCACGATCGCCAGCGCGCGCCGCTTGAGCGGCATGGTCAGCGACAGCCCGCGCCACTGCGGGCCGAGGCCGGTCAGGAAGCCCTCGAGCCCGTCCTCCGGCACCCGCACGGCCTCGTAGCTCCAGTCCAGCCCGAGCGCGGCGTACCCGGCCCGGTGCAGGACCGGCGACAGCGAGTGCGCGATCGGGTCGCCGAGGACGGCGCAGCGCGTCATCGCCGACCCTGCCGACCCCGCCGGTCCCGGGGACTCAGCACCGGTCGGACTGGGTGTCGCAGTACTCCTGGAGCTCCTGCTTGAAGCCCAGGAACTCCTGGTAGTCCTCAGTGAACTTGGTCTCGCCGGTGCGCAGGTTGACCGTGACGTAGAACAGCCAGTCCCCGTCCGCGGGGTGGGCGGCCGCCTCGATCGCGTCGTCGCCGGGCGCTTCTATGGGCGCCGGCGGGAGCCCGGTCTGGGTGTAGGTGTTGTACGGCGAGTCCGCGACCGAGTCGATCTCGGCCTGCGTCAGCACGGCGATGGTCGAGCGCTCGAGCGCGTAGTTGACCGAGGCGTCGACCTGCAGCAGCCCGTTGGTCACCCCGTTGTCGGGGTTCTCGACCCGGTTGTAGATCACCCGCGCGATCTTCGGCATGTCGTCGCCGCGCCCCTCTGCCTGGACCAGGCTGGCGACCGTCATCAGCTCGGCGGGCGTGTAGCCGAGCTCGGCGGCCGCCGCCTCGAGGTCGGCGTCCTCGGCGGCCTGCTTCCACCGGGTCACCATGGCGGTGAGCATCGACTCCGGGGTCGCGTCCGGGCCGAAGTCGTAGGTCGCGGGGAACAGGTAGCCCTCGGGGTTCCCCTCGGCGTACGACGGCAGGCCGAGGTCGCCCGGGTTGTCGAGCACCTTCTCGAAGTCTGCCTTCGGGTAGTCGGTCTTCTTCGCGAGGATGCCCACGATGTCGACCACCCGGAGGCCCTCGGGGATCGTCACGGTGTCCTTCACCATGTTGGCGGGATCGACGAGGATCTCGACCGCGTCCGCGGCCGCCATCTGCTTCTTCAGGGCGAAGTAGCCGGCCTGGAGGTCGGCCCAGTCCGGGCTGGCGTTGGCGGCCTGGACGAACGCGTCGACCGAGGCGACCACGCCCGCGGCCTTGAGGTCACGCCCGATGCTCCCGGCGGTGGCGCCGCTCACGACCTGGTAGGTGACGTTGCCGCGGCCGGGTCCCGGATAGTCCTCCGCGGAGTCGAACTGGTCGCGCACCTTGTCGATGCCCCAGGTGACCACGACGTAGAAGCCGCCCACGATGATCGCCAGGGCCAGGAGGACCGCGAGGCAGCCGGGCAGGCTCCGTCGCTTGCGGCCGCGCCGGCGGCCTGCTTCGTACGCCGGCTCCTGGACGCCGAGCAACCCAGCGTCGTCGCGGGGGTCGTCGTACTCGGCGTCGTGCTCGTCGGTCATCTACGTCTCCTCGACGATCTCGCCCGGCGCGGCCCCCGTCGCGCGTTCGGTGTCCAGTGCGTGCTGCAGGATCAGGACGGCTGCTGCCTGGTCGACGACGGCTCGCCGCTTGCCCCCCGTGCGGCCCTGGTCGCGCAGCATAGCCTCAGCGGACACCGTGGTCATGCGCTCGTCGACCAGGCGCACCGGCACCGGCGCGACCCGCGCCGCCAGCCGGCCGGCGAACTCCCGGACCTTGGCCGCCGCCGGGCCCTCGCGGCCGGACAGCGAGCGTGGCAGCCCGACGACCACCTCCAGGACGGTGGCGCCCTCGTCCTCCTCGGCGGCAAGGATCCGGCCGATCCTCGCGAGGTCGCCCTTCCCCCGACGCACCGTCTCCACCGGGGTGGCGAGGAACCCCGACGGGTCGCTGCGGGCAACCCCGATGCGGGCGTCGCCGGGGTCGATGCCGATCCGCACGCCGGCCCTCATCGCCTCACCATCCCGGACCGGCGTCAGCCGGCGGCCACCCGCCCGACCTCGGCGGTCACCAGCGTGATCGCCTCGTCGATGCGCGAGGCGTCGGTGCCGCCGCCCTGCGCGACGTCGTCCTTGCCACCGCCCTTGCCGCCGACGAGCGGGCCGACGGCGCGGACCAGCTCGTTCGCGCTGAGCCCGCGGGCCCGCGCCTCGTCGTTGAGCGCCGCGACCACCGCCACCTTGCCGTCGACGGCTCCGATGACCACGACCACGCCCGGCTCGCCCTGCGGGAGCCGGCCGCGGACGTCGAGCGCCAGCGTGCGGACGTCGCCGCCACCGGCGCCGTCGGCCCGGTGCGCGACCAGGTTGACCGGCCCGACCTTCGCCGCGCCCGCGGCGAGCTCGCCGGCTGCGGCGAGCAGCTGCCCGACCCGGACCCTCTCGATCTCCTTCTCCGCCTCGCGGAGCTTCTCGACCAGGTCGTGGACCCGCTCGGGCAGCTGCTCGGGCCGGACCTTGAGCGTGTCGGAGAGCTGAGCGACCAGGACGTGCTCGCGGGCCAGGAACCGGTAGGCGTCGCTGCCGACCAGGGCCTCGACGCGCCGCACACCCGAGCCGATGGACGACTCGCCGAGCAGCTTGACCACGCCCAGCTTGCCGGAGCTGCCGGCGTGGGTGCCGCCGCACAGCTCGCGCGCCCAGTCGCCCACCGAGACCACGCGGACCCGGTCGCCGTACTTCTCGCCGAACAGCGCCATCGCCCCGGACTTCACCGCGTCGGCCTGGCTCATCACCTCGGCGTGCACCGCGAGGTCGTCGAGGACGACCTCGTTCACGCGCGCCTCGACGTCGGCCATCACCGACTCCGGCACCGCCCCGACCGCGGAGAAGTCGAACCGGAACCGGCCCGGGGAGTTCTCCGACCCGGCCTGGGTCGCGGTCTCGCCGAGCGCCTCGCGGAAGGCCTTGTGCACCATGTGGGTCGCGGTGTGGGACCGGGAGATCGATCGTCGCCGCTCGACGTCGACCAGGGCATGGGCGCCGAGGCCAATGCTGACCTCTCCGGAGAGCACCGTGGCGTGGTGCACGATCAGCCCCCTGACCGGGGACTGCACGTCGCGGACCTCGACCCGGGCCCCGTTGTCGAGCTCGATCACACCCTGGTCGGCGAGCTGGCCGCCGCCCTCGGCGTAGAACGGGGTGCGGTCGAGGATGATCTCGACGTCGTCGCCCGGGCCGGCGGAGGACACCACACCCCCGGCGGCGACCAGGCCGCGCACGGACGCCTCGTCGGTGACCACGTCGTAGCCGGTGAACTCGACCGGGCGGCCCAGGGAGTCGGCGACCTGGCGGTACGCCGAGGCGTCGCGATGCTGGCCCTTCTTCGCCTTGGCGTCGTCCTTGGCCCGCTGCCGCTGCTCGTTCATCAGCCGCCGGAAGCCGACCTCGTCGACCGCGAGCCCCTGCTCGGCCGCCATCTCCAGGGTGAGGTCGATCGGAAAGCCGTAGGTGTCGTGCAGTGCGAACGCCTTGTCGCCCGACAGCTGGCTGCCACCGGCCTGCTTCAGCTCGGCGGTGGCCTGGTCGAAGATCGTGGTGCCGGAGCGCAGGGTCTGGCGGAACGCGTGCTCCTCGGCGTACGCGACCGTGGAGATCCGCTCCCAGTCGCGGTGCAGCGCGGTGTAGGTCTCCCCCATCTTGTCCCGGCTGATCGGGAACAGCTCGGGCAGCGCCGGGTCCTCGTAGCCGAGCAGCCGCATCGAGCGCACCGCGCGGCGCAGCAGCCGGCGCAGGACGTAGCCGCGAGCCTCGTTGCCGGGGGTGACGCCGTCGCCGATCAGCATCATCGAGCTGCGGACGTGGTCGGCGACGACGCGGAACCGCACGTCGTCGTCATGATCGGCGCCGTAGCGCCGGCCGGTGAGCTCCTCGGCCTTCTGGATCACCGGGAACATCACGTCGATCTCGTACATGTTGGCCTTGCCCTGCAGCAGGAACGCGACCCGCTCCAGGCCCATGCCGGTGTCGATGTTCTTCTTCGGCAGCGAGCCTGCGATGTCGAAGTCCTCCTTGGACCGCACCGCGCTCAGCTCGTCCTGCATGAAGACGAGGTTCCAGATCTCGAGGTAGCGGTCCTCGCCCTTGGGTCCGAAGTCACCGTCCGGGCCGTAGTCCGGGCCGCGGTCGTAGAGGATCTCCGAGCACGGCCCACCCGGGCCGGGGACGCCCATCGACCAGTAGTTCTCGCGCTTGCCGAGCCGGATGATCCGCTCCTCCGGCAGGCCGGTGACCTTCTTCCACAGCGCCACCGCCTCCGGGTCGTCCTCGTAGACGCTCGGGTAGAGCTTGCTCTCCTCCAGGCCCCAGCCGCCGTCGGCGAGGGGCCTGGTGACCAGGTCCCAGGCCAGCTCGATGGCGCCCTCCTTGAAGTAGTCGCCGAAGGAGAAGTTGCCGCACATCTCGAAGAACGTGCCGTGCCGGGTGGTCTTGCCGACGTCCTCGATGTCGGGCGTGCGCACGCACTTCTGCACGCTCGTGGCGCGCGGGTACGGCGGCGCCTCCTGGCCGAGGAAGTACGGCTTGAACGGCACCATGCCGGCATTGACGAACAACAGGTTGGGGTCGTCGAGCAGCAGCGACGCGGACGGCACCGGGGTGTGCGCCCCGACGGTGGTGTTGTGCTCGAAGTGAGCCACGAACCGTCGGCGAATCTCCGCGGTGTCCATCAGGTGCTGCCTTCCTCTGTCGTGGTCCTGGTCGTGGTCGTGGTCTGGGTAGGTGTCGGTGACGGGACGGCCCGGTGCCGGCCGCCCTCGAGCTCGGGCCTCCCATGAGGCACCAGGCCGAGCCGCTCGCGCAACTCCGATTCCTTCTCCGCGCGCCCCTGGGCGACCTCGTCGCGGAACAGCCGCATCCCGACCGAGAGCGCGCCCAGGCGGTCCTGGAGGCCGTCGACGGTGAGCGCCTCGGCTGCTCGGCGGCCGCGAACCAGCACGTAGGCGGCGGTCCCGGCCCCGGCGACGAACCAGAGCCCGCGCCTCATGCGGCGCTGTCCTGGTCGTCGGGGTCGTCGGTGTCGGCAGCTGCGCGCCGGCGCGCCTCCCACTCGCGTCGCGCCTGGCGGGTGTCGGCGCGGCGCTGCTTGCGGGCGCGGCGCACCTCGCGTCTCATCTCGAAGCGGATCCGGTTGCGGGTCTCGGGGTCGAGGGCCCGGCGCAGCCCGTGGGCGAGCGCCGCCGCCTTGACCACCGACTCCCGCAGCACCAGGTCGGCGAACAGCGCGGTCTCGATCCGCTCCGGCTGCACGGACCCGGGCTCCGCCTCGCCGAGGTGGGTGATCACGTACTCGGGCTCGGGGGCGCCCGGCCGGGCGGGCGGGTCCAGCCGGCGCTCCAGGGCATCGAGCTGCGCTCGCAGAGCGGCCGTCTCCGACCGGGCAGCGGCGAGTTCCCGGTCGGTGCGGGACCGGGAGCGGTACAGGGCGGCGCCGAGCCCCAGGGCCAGCAGCGCGAGCGCCACGGCCACGGCGGGGAGGGTCCAGTCCTGCATGGTCACCGACCCTATCGTTCGCCCTGTCGCTGGCCGCGAATCAGCCGGCGAACCCGTTCCCAGCGCTCCTTGATCGCCGCCTCGGCGCCCAGCGTGGTCGGCCGGTAGTACTCGGCGTCGGCAACCACGTCGGGGGCGTACTGCTGCTCGGCGATGCCGAACGGCTCGTCGTGGCTGTACTTGTACCTCGCGCCGTGTCCCAGCTTCTTGGCCCCCGAGTAGTGCGCGTCGCGCAGGTGGGGCGGCACCTGGCCGATCTTCCCCGCCCTGACGTCGGCCAGCGCCGCCCCGATCGCGGTGGTGACCGCGTTGGACTTCGGCGCGACCGCCAGGGCGATGGTGGCGTGAGCGAGGGTGAGCTGCGCCTCGGGCATGCCGATCAGCTGCACGGTCTGCGCCGCGGCGACGGCAGTCGGCAGCGCCGTCGGGTCGGCGAGGCCGACGTCCTCGGAGGCGAGGATCATCAGCCGGCGGGCGATGAACCGCGGGTCCTCGCCCGCCTCGATCATCCGGGCCAGGTAGTGCAGGGCTGCGTCGGCATCGGACCCCCGGACCGACTTGATGAAGGCGCTGACGACGTCGTAGTGCTGGTCTCCCTGCCGGTCGTAGCGCACCGCGGCCCGGTCGACCGCGGTCTCGGCGGTGGCCAGGTCGACGGTCTCGAGCCCCTGCGCGAGCGCCGCTCCGGCCGCCGCCTCGAGGTAGGTGAGGGAGCGGCGCGCGTCGCCGCCGGCGAGCCGGACCAGGTGGCCCAGGGCATCGTCGTCGACGCCCACGGACCCGGCGAGCCCGCGCTCGTCGGTGATGGCCCGGTCGAGCACGGCGCGGACGTCGTCGTCGTCGAGGGACTCGAGGCGCAGCAGCAGGCTCCGGGAGAGCAGCGGCGAGATCACGCTGAAGAACGGGTTCTCCGTGGTCGCGGCGATCAGCGTGACCCACCGGTTCTCGACGCCGGGCAGCAGGGCGTCCTGCTGGGCCTTGCTGAACCGGTGCACCTCGTCGACGAAGAGGACCGTCTCCCGGCCGCCGCCGGCGAGCTCGGCACGAGCCGCGTCGATCGCGGCCCGCACCTCCTTGACGCCGGCCGAGACGGCCGAGACCTCGACGAAGCGCCGGTCGGTCTGCTGGCTCACGATCGCCGCGATCGTCGTCTTGCCGGTGCCCGGCGGGCCCCACAGCAGCAAGGACATCGACTGGTCACCCTCGACCAGGCGGCGCAGCGGCGACCCGGCGGCCCGCAGCTGCGCCTGCCCGACGAGCTCGTCGAGCGTGCGCGGCCGCATCCGCACCGCCAGCGGCGCCGAGGCATGGGTGTTCGCGCTCAGCGAGCCGCCGCCGGTGCGGGCCGCCGTACCCGGCGCCGCGAAGAGTCCCTCGTCCACCCGATCAGGCTAGGGCCCGGACCCAACGGGTCAGGCGGAGGCCATCGTCTTGCGCTCGAGGTCGAACCACGTGTCGGCGTACCCGGGATCGTTGCCGACCTCGATGCTCGGGCTCGCGCCCGGGTCGGGCGTGCCCGTGTCGTCGACCCCGAGCAGCGGCGCGGTCACCGGCCGGTCCGGGTGGTGGCCCAGCTCGCCCGCGAAGTGGCAGGCGACCTTGTGGCGCTTGCCGATCTGCAGCAGCGGCGGCTCGACCCGGGCGCAGATCTCCTGGGCGAGCGCGCAGCGGGTGCGGAACCGGCAGCCCGACGGTGGGTTGATCGGGCTGGGGACGTCGCCCTCCAGCCGGATCCGCTCGCGCCGACCACCGATCGCGGCCTGCTTGACGTCGGGCACCGCCGAGAGCAGCGCCTGGGTGTAGGGGTGGTTCGGGTGGTTGTAGAGCGAGTCCCGGTCGGCGATCTCCACGATCTTGCCGAGGTACATCACCGCGACCTCGGGGCAGAAGTGCCGGACCACCGCGAGGTCGTGGGCGATGAACAGGAACGCGATGTCGAACTCGTCCTGCACCTCCTGGAGGAGGTTGATCACCTGTGCCTGGATCGAGACGTCCAGCGCGGAGACCGGCTCGTCGGCCACCAGCAGCTTCGGGTGGAGCGTGAGCGCCCGGGCGATGCCGATGCGCTGGCGCTGGCCGCCGGAGAACTCGTGCGGGTAGCGGTTGTAGTGCTCGGGGTTGAGGCCGACGATCTCCAGCAGCTCCTGGACCCGCGGGAGGATCTTGTTCTTCGGCAGCACGTTGTGGATCGCCAGCGGGGCGCCGACGATCGAGCCGACGGTGTGCCGCGGGTTCAGCGACGTGTAGGGGTCCTGGAAGATCATCTGGACCTCACGTCGCAGCGGCTTGAGGCCGCGCGCCGAGGTCTTCGCGATGTCCCGGCCGTCGAACTCGATCGAGCCCGCGGTGGGCTCGTAGAGCCGGGTGATCATCCGCCCCGTGGTGGACTTGCCGCACCCGGACTCTCCGACCAGCCCGAGCGAGCCGCCCTTGGGCACCTGGAAGGACACGCCGTCCACCGCCTGCACGTGGCCGATGGTGCGCCGGATGATGCCGGCCGAGCGGACCGGGAAGTACATCTTCAGGTCGCGGACCTCGAGGATCGGCTCGGCGTCGAAGTGCGCGCGTGAGGCGCCGTGCGGACGCTCGGTCTCGACGTACTGGGCTGACTCCGTGGTCGCGTCCTCGCCGCGGCCCTTCGGGTCGTCGCCCGGCATGCCGACGCTGGTCGGCAGCTGCTGGTCGCTCATCGTCCCTCCACCAGGTCCGGCGCGATATCCGGCAGGACCTCTCGTTCGTACACCACGTCCGGGTTGGCCAGGTGGCAGCGTTTCACGTGCCCCTCACCGCGAGTCCCGGGCGTGAGCTCGGGCGTCACTGTCCGGCACAGGTCACCGGGCACCTTGTCGCGGTGGGTGCACCGCGGGTGGAAGTGGCAGCCGCTCGGCGGGTTCAACAGGCTGGGCGGGTTGCCGGGGATCGGCACCAGCTTCGCGTCGGGGTCCGCGTCGACCTCGGGGATGCTGGAGAGCAGGCCCCAGGTGTACGGCATCTCCGGGTGGGTCAGGATCTCCTTGGTCGAGCCGTACTCGACGCAGCGGCCGCCGTACATCACCAGGACCTCGTGAGCCATCTCGGCCACCACGCCGAGGTCGTGGGTGATGATCATGACCGCGGCGTCGAAGTCGCGCTGGAGGTCCTGGAGCAGGTCCAGGATCTGGGCCTGCACGGTCACGTCGAGTGCGGTGGTCGGCTCGTCCGCGATCAGCAGGCTCGGGTTGTTGATCAGCGCCATCGCGATCATCGCGCGCTGGCGCATGCCACCCGAGAACTGGTGTGGGTAGTCGTCGACGCGGCGGTCCGGCTGCGGGATGCCGACCCGGTCGAGCATCTCGATCGCCCGAGTCCGGGCGGCCTTCTTGCTGACGTCGTGGTGGACCCGATAGGCCTCCGCGATCTGGTTGCCGACCCGGTAGTACGGATGCATCGCCGAGAGCGGGTCCTGGAAGATCATCGCCACCTCGCGGCCCCGCCGGCGGCGCATGTCCTCGTTGCTGATCTTCAGCAGGTCGACCCCGTCGAGCAGGATCTCGCCGCTGACGATCGCGTTGGTGCCCCGGTGCAGGCCCAGGATCGCGGAGGTCGACACGGACTTGCCGGAGCCGGACTCCCCCACGATGCCGAGGGTCTTGCCCTTCTCGAGGTCGAACGACAGGCCGTCGGTGGCCTTGACGACGCCGTCGACCGTCGGGAAGTGGACCTTGAGGTCACGGACGGAAAGAAAGCTCACCTTGTTCCCCTCAGCCGACGCGGACGCGCGGGTCGATGACGGCGTACAGCACGTCGACGATGATGTTGGCGATGATCACGAACGCCCCGAGCAGCAGCACCAGGCCGATCAGCGTCGGCAGGTCGTAGGTGTTGTTCGCGTCGACGACCAACTTACCGAGCCCGTTGAAGTTGAAGACCGACTCGGTGATGATCGCGCCGCCCATCAGGCCGGCGAAGTCGAGTCCCGCCATCGTCACCAGGGGGGTCAACGCGGCGCGCATCGTGTGCTTGTACAGCACCCGGCCGCGCTTGAGCCCCTTGGCCCGGGCGGTGCGGATGTAGTCCTCGCTCATCGACTCCAGGACGAAGGCGCGCGTCATCCGGACGTACCCGGCCATGAAGAACAGCGCGAGGGTCAGGGCGGGTAGGAAGAGGTTGCTCAGCCAGGTGCCGACGCCGCCCTCGGCGATCGACACGTAGCTGGGCACGTCGACCAGCCCCCACTTGATCGCGATGAACTTCAACAAGAACAAGCCGATGAAGAACGTCGGGAACGCGTAGAAGACGAGCGACGCCGCCACGATGCCGCGGTCTATGACGGTCCCCTTGGTGATCGCCGCTATGACTCCGAAGAGCACGCCGCCGGCGATCCACATGATGAACGCCAAGATGGCCAGCGACAGCGAGACCGGGAACGCCTCCTTGATCTCGGAGGCGACGGTCACCTGGTTGACCCGGGAGTAGCCCAGGCAGGGCGCCGCGCAGTCCGCGATCAGCTCGGGCGCATTCTTCCGCAGCTCCGGGTCGTCGGGGTAGTCGCGCCCGACGACGACGCCCTCGAGGAAGCTGGTCCACTGCGTCAGCGGGCCGTCGTCGTAGCCCAGGGCCTTGCGGGTCTGCTCGATCTGGGCCAGCGAACAGTTCTTGCCGCAGGCGAACCGCGCCGGGTCGACCGGCGAGGCGAAGAACAGGATGAACGTCACCAGGCTCATCACGATCAGCAGGATCACGCCGATGAAGAGCCGGCGGACGATGTACGCGAACATCGGGAGGGACCACCTCGGGTCGTGTCGGTGGGGACGTGCTGGGTCTCAGCATCGCACCCTGGACGGCGGTGAGGGTGAGGGCCCCTCGACGAGGCCCCCACCCCCAGGCGTCGGGTGGCCGCTGGGCGGCCACCCGACGCGGGTGTTGCTGGGTGTTACCGGTGACGAACGACCGTCACTGCTCCACGCCGATCGGACCGAGGTCCGGGTACATGGAGGAGGCGGGGGTGTTCGTGTAGCCGGTGACCTTCGACCCGTGGAGGAAGAAGAACTGCGCGATCTCCAGCGGGATGTAGGCCACGTCCTCACCGAGGACCTTGTCGGCCTCCTGCAGGGCGGCGGTCTGCTCGTCCAGCGTGGCCGCGTTGGCGGCCTGGTCGACCAGAGCGTTGAACTTGTCGCTCTTGTAGGCGCCGTAGTCCTGGCCGTCGCTGTTCGCGGTCAGGTTCGGGCGGCTGTCGAACAGCGGCGGGGTGACGGTGATGGCCGACGGCCAGTCGGAGCCCCAGCCGGCCCACATGACGCTGCTGTCCTTGTCGGGCTGCTGCACGACGTCGTAGTAGGTGTCGCCGAGACCGTCGAGGGTCACGTCGAAGCCCGCCTTGTCCCAGGTCTCCTTGAGCGCCGCGGCCTGCTTGTCGGCGGTCTCCGAGCTCGGGTAGGTGAACTTGATCGGGTACGGCATCTGGACGCCGGCGTCCTCGAGGATCTGCTTCGCAGCCTCCGGGTCACCCTCCTGGGGGCCGGAGAAGGCCGGGTTGTCCTGGTAGCCGACCACGGCCGGGTTCACGATCGACTCGGCCGGGGCGTAGGCCTTCTCGCCACCACCGGCGTTGATCCACGCCGTCGTGTTCGTCGAGACCTTGAGCGCCTCGCGGACCGCGGGGTTGTCGAGCACCCGGAAGTTCGGCACCAGGTAGTCGACGTACGGCGAGGCCACGAGCACCGAGCGGCTCTCCACGTCGCCCACGATCTGCGAGTAGTAGGCCGGCGGCACGCGCTGGCTGGTCACGGCGTACTGAGCGTCACCGGAGTCCTGGATCAGCTGGTCGTAGATCGTCTCGGTGGTCTGACCCACGTTGAACTCGATCTGGTCCGGCAGCGCCATGCGGATGTCGGTGGAGTCGGTCGAGGCGTCGTAGTTCTCGTTGCGGACGAACGTCGCACCCTTGTTCTTGTTCCAGGTGCTGCCCTCGATCCGGTAAGGACCGTTCGAGAACATCTGGTAGTTCGACTTCGCGCCCTGGTCCTTGTCCTGACGGTACGGGTCCATCATCGACAGACCGGCGACCGCCAGCGGGAAGTCGGGCCACGGCTTGTTGAAGTGGTAGGTGATCGTGTTGCCGTCGCAGGTGATCGCCTTGTCGAACGCGGCCTGGCCCTCGGGGCTCGAGTTGTAGGGGCCGGTGTAGATCGGCAGCCCGGTGGCCTTGTCGGTGGGGACGTCGAGGTAGCTCAGCAGGTAGTTCGGGCCACCGGTGATGACGTCGGTCGCGAACACGCGGGACGCGCCGTACTTGAAGTCCTCACACGTGATCGGCTGGCCGTCCTCCCACTTGACGCCGTCCTTGATCGTGTACGACCAGGTCTTGCCGCCGTCAGCGTCGGTGCCGGTGTCGGTCGCGAGGTCGGGGACCGGGGTGTTGGCCACCTCGGCGTCGGTCGAGATCGGGAACGCCACGAGGCTTCGGTAGATCGTCCGGCGGAAGTTCGTCAGCTCGACACCGACGTAGGTGCGCTGCGGGTCGACGTGCTCGTACGGCGCGTAGATGTAGTAGTACAGCGTGCCGCCGGCCGCGCCCTCGGCACCCGGCTCGCTGCTCGAGCCGCCCGGGTTGCTGTCGCCGTCCGAGCCGCCACCGCAGGCGGCGAGACTGGCCGCCATCGCGATCGCAGCGGTGGCTGCGAGCAACCGCTTTCGATACTTGACCATTAACTTCTCCTTGGGTGTGTGTCGCGCCTGGAGCGGCGGCACATTCGGCGGCTCCGTGCCGCCGAAGAATGGGGGTCCCCGTGGTCGGGGCTCAACGGGCCGACTTGGGGTCGAGCGCGTCACGGATGCCGTCACCGAGCAGGTTGAAGCTCACGACGATCACCATGATCACGAAGGCGGGCGCGAAGAAGAACATGAAGTCGCCGATCGAGTAGTTGATCGACCCGCGCAGGATGTTGCCGAGTGTCGGTGTCGGCGGATGGATCCCGACGCTCAGGTAGCTCAAGGCAGCCTCCGCCGAGATGTAGGCCGGCATCGTCAACGTGAACGTGACGAGCAGCGGCGCCCACAGGTTCGGCAGGATCTCCTTGAAGTAGATCCGGCGTCGCGACGCTCCGATCAGCACGGCCGCGTCGACGAACTCGCGCTCGCGGACCGAGAGCACCTGGCCGCGCATGATGCGCGCGATGCCGGGCCAGCCGAACAGGCCGAGCACCAAGACGACGTAGAAGCCGTTCGGGAGGTCGTCGGACTCGCTGCCCGGTAGGAAGTCCGCGACCAGCGCGACGCCCATGCCCGACAGGGCCAGCAGCATCAGCGTCTGGGGGAAGGACAGGGTCAGGTCGACCGCGCGGCCGATGATCGCGTCCACCCAGCCCCCGCTGAACCCGGAGATGATGCCGAGCACGGTGCCGATGGCGATCGCGACGACGGTCGCCGAGAGCGCGATCGTCAGCGAGAACGTGACGCCGTAGATCAGCCGGGACAGCACGTCGCGTCCGGTGCCCGGCTCGACGCCGAGCGGGTGGTCCCAGCTGATGCCACCGAGCTGGCCCTTGGGCAGCGTGTCGGGGTTCAGCAGGTCCTGGTGGAACTTGAACGGGTCCAGCACGCCGAACTTCACCAGGAACGGCGCCGACACACCGATGACGATGTAGATCGCGACGACGGTGAAGGAAACCATGGACAACTTGTCGCGGCGGAACCGGTCCATTGCCAGCTTCGTCGGGGACTTGCCGGCGATCTTCTTGGTCTCACCCTCCGGGGGACCGGCGGGATCCGGCAGGTGTTCGCTCTCCAGGTTGGAGGCCTGAACAGTCATGTCACCTCTGTCTTCTCGGGTGTGCTGTCCGTCGGTTCCAGAGCCCGGATCACGGGCACCGGAGGGCCGGCGACCGGTGCGACTCTATGTGACGCCAGCACATCAATGGGTCTACCGCGTGTAACGATCTGGTCTCGGGACGTTCGCCCCCACGTCCGTCGGATCAGCTTTGCGGCGGGAGGTCCTGCTGAGGTCGGGCGTCCACGCCCGCCTCCTTGCGCTGCTCGGGCGTGATCGGCGCAGGAGCTGCAGTGAGCGGGTCGAAACCCCCACCGGACTTGGGGAACGCGATCACATCACGGATCGACTCGGTGCCGGCGAGCAGCGCGACGATGCGGTCCCACCCGAACGCGATCCCTCCGTGCGGCGGGGCGCCGTACTTGAACGCCTCGAGCAGGAAGCCGAACTTCTCCTGCGCCTCGGCCTCGTCGATCCCCATGATCGCGAAGACCCGCTTCTGGACGTCCTCGCGGTGGATACGGATCGACCCGCCACCGATCTCGTTGCCGTTGCAGACGATGTCGTAGGCCCACGCGAGCGCGCTGCCGGGGTCGGCGTCGAAGCCGTCGACGTCCTGTGGCGAGGTGAACGCGTGGTGCACGGCGGTCCAGGCGCTGTAGCCCAGGGCGACGTCGCCGGAGGCGGTGGCGTCGGCCGTGGGCTCGAACAGCGGCGCGTCGACGACCCACAGGAAGCTCCAGGCGTCCTCGTCGATCAGGTCGCACCGCCGGCCGATCTCGAGGCGCGCGGCGCCGAGCAGTGCGCGACTGGGCTTCGGCGCGCCCGCTGCGAAGAAGATGCAGTCACCGGGCTTCGCCCCGGTGTGCTCGGCCAGGCCAGCCGACTCCCCGTCCGTGATGTTCTTCGACACCGGACCGGTGAGCTCCCCGTCGTCCTGCACCAGGACGTAGGCCAGACCCTTGGCGCCCCGCTGCTTGGCCCACTCCTGCCAGGCGTCCAGCTGCTTGCGCGGCTGGCTCGCGCCACCGGGCATCACGACCGCACCGACGTAGTCGGCCTGGAAGACGCGGAACGGCGTGTCGGCGAAGTACGCGGTGCAGTCGACCAGCTCCTGGCCCATCCGCAGGTCCGGCTTGTCGGTCCCGTAGCGCTCCATCGACTCGGCGTAGGTCATCCGTGGCAGCGGGACGGGTACGTCGTGCCCGACCAGCTTCCACAGCGCGACGAGGACCTCCTCGGCCACCGCGAGCACGTCGTCCTGCTCGACGAAGCTCATCTCGATGTCGAGCTGGGTGAACTCGGGCTGACGGTCGGCGCGGAAGTCCTCGTCGCGGTAGCACCGCGCGATCTGGTAGTAGCGCTCCATGCCGGCGACCATCAGCAGCTGCTTGAACAGCTGTGGGCTCTGGGGCAGGGCGTACCAGCTGCCGGGCTGGAGGCGGGCGGGCACCAGGAAGTCACGCGCGCCCTCGGGTGTGGACCGGGTCAGCGTGGGAGTCTCGATCTCGACGAAGTCGTGACGATCGAGCACGTCGCGGGCGGCCTTGTTGACCTTGCTGCGCAGGCGCAGCGCGTTGTTGGGCCCGGAGCGGCGCAGGTCGAGGTACCGGTGCTTGAGCCGGGCCTCCTCCCCCACGTCGACGTGGTCGCTGATCGGGAACGGCAGCGGCGCGGCCGCGCTGAGCACCTCGACCTCGTTCGCGACGACCTCGACCTCGCCGGTGGCCAGGTTGGGGTTCTCGTTGCCCTCCTTGCGACGGGTGACCTCGCCGGTGACCGCGAGGCAGTACTCCGCGCGCAGGTGGTGGGCGACCTGCTCGTCGCGGATCACGACCTGGACGACCCCACTGGCCTCGCGGAGGTCGATGAAGGCGACCCCACCGTGATCGCGCCGGTTGGCCACCCACCCCGCGAGAGTCACGGTCTGGCCGACGTTCTCGGCGCGCAGTGCGCCGGCGTCCTGGGTGCGAATCACTTCGTACTCTCCATCTCGCTTGTCGGGCTCGTCGCAACGACCTGCGGTCGCAGGTCCTCGATGGGTGGGGTCCAGGAGGCGGGGTCGGCCGCCACCTGCTCCCCCAACCGGATGTCCTTCACCTCGGCCTGGTCCGGGAACCAGACGTACGGGATGCCCCGCCGCTCGGCGTACCGGATCTGCTTGCCGAACTTCTGCGCGCTCGCCGCGACCTCGCAGGGGATGTTGCGGGCACGCAGGGCGGCGGCGACCGCCTCGCTCTCGGGTCGCGACTCCTCGGAGACGACCGCGACCACGACGGCGCTCGGCACCTTGCGGCTGGCCGCCAGGCCGGTGCGCGCCATCAGCGGCACGACGACCCGGCTGACGCCGAGCGAGATGCCGACGCCGGGGTACGTCGTGCGGCCGTCGGACGCGAGCGCGTCGTAGCGACCGCCGGAGCAGATCGATCCCAGCGACTCGTAGCCGTCGAGCCGGGTCTCGAAGACCGTGCCGGTGTAGTAGTCGAGGCCGCGCGCGATCGAGAGGTCCGCGACGACCTGCACCCGGTCGCTGACGAGATCGGCACACGCCCGCACCAGTGCACCGAGCTCGGCCAGGCCCTCGTCGAGCAGCGGGTGTTCGACGCCCAGCGCCCGGACGGCGTCGACGAAGGAGTCGTCGGTGGCGCGGATCGTCGCCAGCGACAGCACGCGGTCGGCGGTCGCCTCGTCGACGCCGGCCTCGGCGACCAGCATCGCGCGCACCTTCTCGACCGGGAGCTTGTCGAGCTTGTCGACGATCCGCATCGCCTCGTCGGTGTCGGCGACGCCCAGGCCGGCGTAGAAACCCTGGATCAGCTTGCGGTTGTTCACCTGGAGCCGGAACGCCGGCAAGAAGTCGAGCCGGTTCAGTGCGTCGACCATCACCCGGGTGACCTCGACGTCGTGGTGGAAGGGCAGCTCGTCGCGGCCGATGACGTCGATGTCGGCCTGGGTGAACTCGCGGTAGCGGCCCTCCTGCGGCCGCTCGCCGCGCCACGCCTTCTGGATCTGGTAGCGGCGGAACGGAAACTCCAGCCTGCCGGCGTTCTCGAGCACGTAGCGCGCGAACGGCACGGTCAGGTCGAAGTGCAGCCCGATGCCGGAGTGCCCCTCCGCCGACTCCTCGTGCAGCCGGCGCAGGAGGTAGACCTCCTTGGAGGTGTCGCCCTTGCGCAGCAGCTGGTCGAGCGGTTCGACGGCCCGGGTCTCGATGCCCGCGAAGCCGTAGAGCTCGAACGTGTGCCGGAGGGTGTCGACGACCTGCTGCTCGACGACCCGCTGCTCGGGCAGCAGCTCGGGGAACCCGCTCAGCGGGGTGGGTTTGGCCATGTCACAGATCCTGGAGACTCAACGGAATCAGGTAGGGGTTGGTCGCACGCTCGCGACCGATGGACGTCTGCTCGCCGTGGCCCGGCAGGACGACGACGTCGTCGGCGAGCGGGAGCACCTTGCTCTTGAGGCTCTGCAGCATCGTCTGGTGGTCGCCCCCCGGCAGGTCGGTCCGCCCGATGGAGCCCGCGAACAGCAGATCGCCGGAGAACATCACCTCCGACACGTCACTCCCGGAGGGCTCCGCCCCCCGGGTGCCCCCCGGGAAAGGCGAGCGGAAGGTGACCGAGCCCCGGGTGTGGCCGGGCGTGTGGTCGACCACGAACCTCAGCCCCGCGAGCTCGAGCTCCTGGAGGTCGGCGAGCTCCTGCACGTCGTCGGGCTCGGCGAACTCGTAGCCGCTGCCCAGCACCAGCTGAGCGGTGTCCGGGGACATGCCCGCCATCGGGTCCCCGAGCAGGTGCCGGTCCTCGGGGTGGATCCACGCGGTCGCGTCGTACGTCCCCGCGACCGGGGCGACGCACCACATGTGGTCGACGTGGCCGTGGGTGACCAGCACCGCGACCGGCTTGAGCCGGTGCTCGCGCACGACCTCGGCGATGCCGTCGGTGGCGTCCTTGCCGGGGTCGACGATCACGCACTCGCTACCGGGGCCGGTGGCCGCCACGTAGCAGTTCGTGCCCCACGGGCCTGCGGGGAATCCGGCGATCAGCACCCGGGCAGACTATCGAGCGCGCCTGGCCGGCGTCGCATCGGTGCTCCGCCGGCCACCCCCGTGCAGGCGCCCTCAGGCCAGCGGGCTCCCGCAGTTGCTGCAGAACTTCTTGCCGTGCTCCGCAGGCTCCCCACAGTTCCCGCAGAAGTGCGGCTCGTGCTTCTCCGCCGGCTCCTCCGAGGCCACCGGGGGTGTCGGCAGCGGGCCCGACGCCGACACCGGCGTGGACGCCGGGGCGGGCGCCGGGGCAGGCGCGGCGGGCGGCGGCGTGACGGACGCCGTGGGCACCGGCGTCGGCGGAGGCGCGGCCGGGCTGGTGGGCGGGATGGTCGGCGGGATGGTCGGCGGTGGGGCCGTGGTCACCCCGCCGGAGAAGCCGAGCGGTGCGGCGGGCGCGCTCGACACCGGGTCCGCGTACGGCGCGGCGTACGGTCCGCCGAGCGGAGCGGCCGGTGCCGCCGGGGTCGCGGGTGCCACCGGAGCCGCCGGCGGGGTCGCGGCGGGCGACGATCCGCCCTTGCGCCGCAGCAGGAGGAAGGCCAGGAGACCCCCGCCGACCAGGACCAGCACGGCAACGCCGATCACGATCGGCACCACCGGCAGGCCGGAGTCCGACTCTTCGGCCGGAGGCGGCTCGGGCAGGTCCTGGGCCTTCTCGAGGAACTCCGCGGCGAGCTTGTTGGTGGGCTGCTCGTCGACGACGCTCCCGAGCTTGTCCACGGCCGTGGTTCGGTCGCCCGCCCAGTAGGCGAGGAGACCATCTCGGTACGCCTGCGTGGTCTCGCTGAGCTCGTTGGTCACGCCCGCACCGGCCATCAGCTCCGCGAGCTGGGAGGACGGGCGGAGGAAGTTGAAGGCCTGCGGCTCACCGAGGATGCCGAAGCTGTTGACGCCGATCACCTCGCCGTCGAGATTCACCGACGGCCCCCCGCTCATCCCGCCCGAGACAGCGGCGGAGATCTCGTAGACCGGGAGTACGCCGCCCTGGACCGTCTTGACCGAGCTGATCGAGCCGTCCTTGAACGACGGGGTCAGGTTGGGGTCGGTGACGGAGTCGACCGAGGCGGGGTAGCCGATCGACACGACGTCGGTCCCCACGTCCACCTCGTCGGTCGCCATCGGCAAGGCGTTCAGATCGGTGGCCTCGACCTTGATCAGCGCGACGTCGCCCTTGGACTGCCGGTCGAAGTCGATGACGCGAGCCCGCTTGACCTCGGAGGTCTCGATGCCGGAGACGGAGGCACCCCAGCCCACCTGGATGTCCAGGTCGGCGGTGTTCTTGCGCTCGCTCGACTCGATCCGGTAGTCGTCGAACCCGACGATGTCGTCCAGGGTGAGGGTGGTGCTGCTGTAGTAGCCGTTGGCGAGCGCCCACTGGGCGGCGGTCTCGACGAAACTGCCCTCGACCTCCTTGAAGTCCACGCAGTGGCCGGCGGTCGCGATGTAGCCGTTGGGATTCACCACGAAGCCGGTGCACTGGAACTGCAGCTCGAACGGATTGCCGTCGTTCAGGTACTGCTTGTTGAAGGTGTCGTAGACGTAGCCGTCCCAGGTCTGGAGCAGGAAGACCACGCTCGGCTGGACCAAGGCGTTGACCTTCTCCAGCGGGGTGACGTCCACGGCCGCCGGGCCGGGGGACTCGTCCGCGGCCAGCGCCGTCGTACCTCCCAGCGGGAGGAGGACCGCTACCGCACTCGCAGCGAGGGCCGCTGCCGCCTTGCGTGCACCACGTAGACCGTTCATGTCATCGCCGTCCCTAGGGTCCATCGACGCCGCTTAACGCCGGACGCTAGACCTGGCGGGGCGCCGAAACATTGCACTGCGTCAGAAATGACTAGGACGGACGGAACTTCGATGACCCGAAGGGGTGATCCCGGCGTCCCGATCCGCCACGGCGCGGCGTGTCGCCGACCGCGGGCGGTCGATCCGGCTTCATGACTAGCATGGGCTCCTGCGCGCCGCCGCCGGCGGACGTCGATCGCATATCGCACTTCGAGGGAACCGGGACAACGTGGTGACTAGCCATCAGTGGGGCCGAGTAGACGACGACGGCACCGTCTACGTCAGGACCGCCGACGGGGAGCGTCCCGTCGGCCAGTACCCCGAGGGCACCCCAGCTGAGGCACTGAAGTTCTTCACCGAGCGCTTCGACGCACTCGCGTTCGAGGTGGAGCTGCTCGAGAAGCGGGTCCAGTCCGGGGTGATGTCGCCGGACGAGGCCACCGCGTCCGTGCGCACGGTGCGCACCCAGGTCGAGGAGGCGCACGCAGTCGGCGACCTCGCCGCCCTCGTGGCGCGCCTGGACGCGCTCGGTCCGGTGCTCGAGGTGCAGCGCGAGGCCCGCAAGGCCGAGCGGGCACAGCGATCCGCCGAGTCCCGCGCCAGCAAGGAGCGGATCGTCACCGAGGCGGAGCAGCTCGCCGAGGGCTCCGACTGGCGCAACGGCGCCAACCGGATGCGCGAGCTGCTCGACGAGTGGAAGGCGCTGCCGCGGATCGACCGGTCGTCCGACGACGCGCTCTGGCGCCGGTTCTCCACCGCGCGCACGGCGTACACCCGGCGCCGCAAGGCGCACTTCGCCGAGCAGCACGAGAAGCGAGACACCGCCCGGGTGGTCAAGGAGCGGCTGGCCGCGGAGGCCGAGGAGCTCGCCACCTCCACGGAGTGGGGTCCCACCGCCGGCCGGTACCGCGACCTGATGCGCCAGTGGAAGGCCGCCGGCCCCGCGCCCCGCGACGTCGACGACGCGCTCTGGAAGCGCTTCCGCGGTGCCCAGGACGCCTTCTTCGGTGCGCGCGACGCCGCCGCGGCCGAGCAGGACCAGGAGTTCGCCGCCAACGCGCAGGTGAAGGAGCAGCTGCTCACCGAGGCCGAGGCGCTGGTGCCCGTCACCGACCTGGAGGCTGCCAAGCGGACCTTCCGCGACATCGCGGAGCGGTGGGACGCCGCCGGCAAGGTCCCCCGCGACCGGATGAAGGAGCTCGAGGGCCGGATCCGCAAGGTCGAGCAGGAGATCCGCGGCGTCGAGGAGGACCAGTGGCGCCGCTCGGACCCGGAGAAGTCCGCCCGCGCCGACGACATGGTCTCCAAGCTCGAGGCCGCGATCGCCCAGGTCGAGGCCGACCTCGAGAAGGCGCGCGCCGCCGGCAACGAGCGCAAGATCAAGGAGCTGGAGGAGAACCTCGCCTCCCGGCAGATGTTCCTCGAGACCGCCAAGCGGGCCAGCGCCGACTTCAGCTGAGCGGCCCGGCCGGGCCCCGTCGCCCTACCTGACGCCCCGCAGGTCGTCGAGCCGGTCGCGCAGCGCCCGCAGCTCCTGCCCGCTCAGGCGGGGCGCCCGGACGGTCCGCAGGACCCTCGGGTCGTCGTCCATCTTGAAGACCGTGACCACGGTGCGGTCGGGGATCGAGTCGCAGCCGCAGAGATCGGCCGGGTCTCCCAGGGCGAACACCTCCAGCGGCACCGACGCCGGCGACCCGGCCGGCACGACGTACGGGATGCTGACCTGGCACCAGGGCTCGAAGAGGGTGTTGCACGAGCTCGGGTAGAAGTCGACCAGCACGTCCAGGTCGGACAGGTCGAGTCCCGCCGGGTCGGGAGCCTCGAAGAAGATCGAGCCCGGCCCCGTGAGAAATGCGGCTTGCACGCTCAGCAGGTAGGTGCCCGGCCCGGGCAAGGTGATCCCTGGGTCGATCACGCGCGAGTAGGCATCGAAGCCCGACGTGCCGTCGTCGACGACCACGAAGTCGCTCACCTCGTAGACCGCGGAGCCGACGAGCCCGCCACCGGCCGGGCCGGCCGGTCCCCGGCTGCCCTGTGGCCCCTGCGGACCAGCGTCACCCTGCGGCCCCGGCTCGCCCGGCAACCCGGGCTCACCCTGCGGACCCGCGGGCCCGGCCGGACCGGAGCGCACGAGCGCGGTGATCCGGTGCCGGGTGGCGCGGTTGAGGGACTTCTCCCAGGTCACCGCGCCGCGGGCGAGGTTGCGGTTCTTGACACTGTCGGTGCCGAGGTCTCGGGACTTGATCCCGTGGTCCTGGATGTCGGGTGAGGAGATCAGCCGGCCGGCCACCGCGCCCGAGGTCGCGCCGACGACGAGCGTGACGGCGAGCGCGGCAGCGAACAGGCCGGCCCGTCCGGAGACGCGAGGCATGCGCATGCACGGCAACGTAGGGCCGGCAGCCGCCATACCGACGGGTAGGTTCGTGCGGTCCAGACCGCAGGACTACTGCGTGACGCGGTAGCGCTACGCGTGCGGCCGCAAGGCG
This sequence comes from Nocardioides sp. JS614, assembly GCF_000015265.1. Lineage (NCBI taxonomy): Bacteria > Bacillati > Actinomycetota > Actinomycetes > Propionibacteriales > Nocardioidaceae > Nocardioides > Nocardioides sp. JS614. The sequence continues at coordinate 2,549,406 of NC_008699.1, read as the reverse complement.
CCGGCGCGAAGGCGACCGCCGAGCGAAGCGGGTCGTCGAGTGCCGGCAACGCCGCGGACGCTCCGTAGCGCTATTGCGTGACGCGGTAGGCGTCGAAGACGCCGGGTACCGAACGGACCGCCTTGAGCACGTTGTCGAGGTGCTTGGCCTCGGCCATCTCGAAGGTGAACCGGCTCTTGGCGACCCGGTCGCGGGTGGTCGAGAGGTTGGCGCTGAGGATGTCCACGTGCGCGTCGGAGAGCGCCATCGTGATGTCCGAGAGCAGCCGGGCCCGGTCCAGTGCCTCGACCTGGATGTTGACCAGGAAGCTGGACTGTCCGGTGGGGGCCCACTCGACGTCGAGGAGCCGCTCCGGCTGGGCCTGCAGGCTGGCGGCGTTGGTGCAGTTCTGGCGGTGCACCGAGACTCCCCCACCCTTCGTGACGAAGCCGAGGATCGGGTCCGGCGGCACTGGGGTGCAGCACTTCGCGAGCTTGACCCACACGTCCGGGGCGCCCTTGACGATCACGCCGGCGTCGCCACCCGGCTGGGCCTTGGCCCGGCCGCGTCGCCCGGTGATCGTCACGCCCTCGGCGAGGTCCTCGGCGGCGCCACCGTCCCCGCCGTGGACGTCGATGACGCGGCGGACGACCGACTGCGCCGACAGGTTGCCCTCACCCACGGCGGCGTACAGGGCGGAGACGTCCGCCAGCTTGAAGTGGCCCGCCGCCAACGTGAGCGACTCGTGGGACAGCAGCCGCTTGAGCGGCAGCCCCTCCTTGCGCATCAGCTTGGCGATCTGCTCCTTGCCGCGGTCGATCGCCTCCTCGCGACGCTCCTTGGTGAACCACTGGCGGATCTTGGAGCGGGCGCGCTGGGACTTCACGAACCCGAGCCAGTCGCGCGACGGGCCCGCGGTGGGGGCCTTGGAGGTGAAGACCTCGACGACGTCGCCGTTCTCGAGGCCGGACTCCAGGGGCACCAGGCGCCCGTTCACCCGGGCGCCGATCGTGTGGTGGCCGACCTCGGTGTGCACGGCGTACGCGAAGTCGACCGGGGTCGCACCGGTCGGCAGCGCGATCACGTCGCCGCGCGGGGTGAAGACGTAGACCTCGGCGCGGTTGATCTCGAAGCGCAGCGACTCCAGGAACTCCCCGGGGTCCTCCATCTCGTTCTGCCAGTCGAGGAGCTGGCGCACCCAGGTCATGTCGTCGAGGTCGCCCGACCGGTCGGTGTCGACGCCGGCGCGGCCGTCCTCCTTGTACTTCCAGTGCGCGGCCACGCCGTACTCCGCGCGCCGGTGCATCGCGAAGGTCCGGATCTGCAGCTCGACGGGCTTGCCCTGCGGGCCGATGACCGTCGTGTGCAGCGACTGGTACATGTTGAACTTCGGCATCGCGACGTAGTCCTTGAACCGCCCCAGCACCGGGTTCCAGCGCGAGTGGAGCACTCCGAGGACGGTGTAGCAGTCCCGGTCGTTCTCGACCAGGACGCGGATGCCGACCAGGTCGTAGATGTCCGAGAACTCCCGGCCGCCCACGATCATCTTCTGGTAGATCGAGTAGTAGTGCTTGGGCCGTCCGGTGACCGACGCCTTCACCTTCGCCTCGCGCAGGTCGGCCTCCACCTGGGCGATCACCTCGGCCAGGAACTGGTCCCGTGACGGCGCCCGCTCCGCGACCATCCGGACGATCTCGTCGTAGATCTTGGGGTGCAGGGTCGCGAACGCCAGGTCCTCGAGCTCCCACTTGATCGTGTTCATGCCCAGCCGGTGGGCCAGGGGCGCGTAGATGTCGAGCGTCTCGCGGGCGACCCGCTCCTGGGTCTCCTGCCGCACGTAGCGCAGGGTCCGCATGTTGTGCAGCCGGTCGGCGAGCTTGATGACCAGGACCCGGATGTCGCGCGACATCGCGACGATCATCTTCCGGATCGTCTCGGCCTGCGCGGAGTCGCCGTACTTCACCTTGTCGAGCTTGGTCACGCCGTCGACCAGCTGGGCGATCTCCTCGCCGAAGTCCTGACGCACCTGCTCGAGGGTGTACGGCGTGTCCTCCACCGTGTCGTGCAGCAGGGCCGCGGCGAGCGTCGGCTCGGTCATGCCGATGTCGGCGAGGATCGTCGTCACCGCGAGCGGGTGGGTGATGTACGGGTCACCGCTCTTGCGGGTCTGGGTCCCGTGCATCCGCTCCGCGGTGGTGTACGCGCGTTCCAGCAGGGCCAGGTCGGCCTTCGGGTGGTTGGCCCGCACCGAGCGGAACAGCGGCTCCAGGACCGGGTTCGCGCCTTGGTTGCGGGCGCCCATCCGCGCGAACCGCGCGCGCATGCTGCGCGTGGACGGTGCCGGCTCCGAGGCGCGCCGCTCCTGCGTGGGCGGGGCGGTGCGTTCCTCGGTCACCCGGCCAGTCTACGTATCTCTCAGACGGTGAGGAGCGTGGTCAGGGGCACCGTACCGAGCGCCTCGCGGCCGGGCAGGAAGCCGAGCTCCATGAGGATCGCGACGGCGTGCACGCTGGCACCGCACTTCTCGACCAGGTCGATCGTCGCCCGCGCGGTCCCGCCGGTGGCGAGCACGTCGTCGACGAGCAGCACCCGGTCCCCCGGCTCGAGTGCGTCCTGGTGCACCTCGAGCGTGGCCTCGCCGTACTCCAGCGCGTAGGAGACGGCGTACGTCGCTCGCGGCAGCTTGCCGGCCTTGCGGACCGGGACGAACCCCACGCCGAGGGCCAGCGCGACCGGCGCGCCCAGGATGAAGCCGCGCGACTCCATCCCCAGCACCTTGTCGACGACCGGGGCACCGGTCTGATCGCGCCCGGGTGCGGCGAGGGCCGCGACGACCGCCTCGAGCGCCGCGTGCTCGGCCAGCAGCGGCGTGATGTCCTTGAAGAGGATCCCGGGCTGGGGGAAGTCGGGGACGTCGGCGATCAGGGCGAGCGCCTCGGAGAGCCCCGGTGCCTCCGGCCCGGGCAGCGTCACTTCTTGCCCCGCTTGGAGCGGGGCTGGCGGGTCGGCTGCTGGCGGCCGGCGGCGCTGGAGGGCCGGACCGGGCCGTGACCCTGGGGGGCGATCCGGCCCCGACCGGCGGCCTCGGGAGTCTGCGGCGCCCGGCCCGGGCTCGCCGGCCGCGCGACCGGGCCGTCACCCTCGGGCACGTCGGCGACGCCCGGCTCGTCGTGGATCGGCATGTCCTCGGCGAACGCCGGCACCGCGGCGTACCGGTCGGCCTCGACCTTCTTCTGCCGGGCCTTGTCCCGCTTCTCGGCCTGGACCACGTCGGTCTCACCGGCCTTGAGCTGCACCACCAGCGGCGTGGCGATGAAGATCGAGGAGTACGCCCCTGCCGCCATGCCGACGAACAGCGCCAGCGCGAGGTCCTTCAGGGTGCTCGCGCCGAGCTGCACGGCGCTGACGTACAAGATCACGCCGACCGGGATGAGGGCCACCACCGAGGTGTTGATCGAGCGCACCAGGGTCTGGTTGACCGCGAGGTTGGCCGCCTTGGCGTAGGTGGTGCGGCTCTCACGGAGGTTCTTGGTGTTCTCCCGGACCTTGTCGAAGACCACGACGGTGTCGTAGAGCGAGAAGCCCAGGATGGTCAGCAGGCCGGTGACCGTCGCGGGCGTGACCTCGAAGCCCGACAGCGCGTAGACGCCGACGGTGATCACCACGTCGTGGGCGAGGGCCACGATCGCGCCGACGGACATCTTCCACTCACGGAAGTACGCCCAGATGAAGATCACGACCAGGATCAGGAACACCACCAGGCCGGTCCCGGACCGTTTGGCGATCTCCTTGCCCCAGCTCGGGCCGATCTCGGTGGCGTTGATCTGGGTCGGGTCGGTGCCGGTGGTGTCCGCGATCGTGTTCTTGATCTGCTCGTTCTCGGCCGTCGTCAGCGGCTTGACCTGGATGAGGACCGCGTCCTTGCCGCTGGTGGTGACGACCGGTTGCTGCGCGGCGTCGATGCCGGTGGCCGCGACGTCGGTGCGCAGCTGGTCCGCGAGGGCCTGGTCGGCCGAGGCGACCTTGACCTTGTACTCGGCGCCACCGACGAACTCGATGCCCATGTCCAGGCCCTTCACGGCCAGGCCGAGCAGGGAGCCGACGATGATGACGACCGAGATGGCGTACCAGAGCCACTTGCGACCGACGAAGTCGATCGACTTGTCGCCGGAGTAGAGGTCGTTGCCGAGGCGCGAGAACTTGCCCATCAGGCCCTCCCTCCCGCGATGTTGATCCGGTCGACTCCGAGGGCCTCGGCGTCGAGGCCGGAGAGCTTGTGCCCCCGGTTGAAGAACTTGTACTTGCCGAGCACCGACACCATCGGGTGGGTGAACCAGAAGAAGATGGCCAGGTCGATGACCGTGGAGATGCCGAGCGTGAACGCGAAGCCCTTCACGACGCCCGTGGCGAAGATGTAGAGCACGATCGCGGCCAGCAGCGAGACCGTGTCCGCCGCTACACAGGTGCCCCGTGCGCGCTTCCAGCCCGCTTGGACCGCGACCCGCATCGACTTGCCGTCCCGCATCTCGTCACGGATCCGCTCGAAGTACACGATGAAGGAGTCCGCGGTGATGCCGACCGCCACGATCAGGCCGGCGATGCCGGGCAGCGTCAGCGTGAAGCCGGCCGTCCTGCTGAGCAGCAGCACCGTCGAGTAGGTCACCACGCCGGCGACGACGAGGGAGGCGATCACCACCAGGCCGAGGCCGCGGTAGTACAGCAGGCAGTAGAGCATCACGAGGGCCAGGCCGATGATGCCCGCGAGGATGCCCGCCGAGAGCTGGTCGCCCGCCAGGGAGGCGCCGATCTGCTCGACCGAGGTCGCCTCCTTGTCGAAGGCGATCGGCAGGGCGCCGTACTTGAGGCTGGTCGCGAGCGACTGGGCCGAGCTCTTGGTGAAGTTGCCGGTGATCTGGGCGTCACCGTTCGGGATCACCCCTGTGAACACGGGGCTGGAGATCACGACGCCGTCGAGCACCACCGCGAACTGCTGGCCGGTGCCGGACATCGCGCGGGACAGGTCCGCGAAGACGCCCTTGCCCTCGCCGCCGAGGGAGAGCTGAACGATCCAGGACACCGACTGCGAGGGGACGACCGCGTCCGCGCTGTTCAGGTCGGTGCCCTCGACAGCGGCGGGCGAGAGCAGGTACTTGACGCCGGCGTCGCCCTCAGCCTCGGTCCCGCAGGTGACCAGGAACTTGTCCGGGTTGTCGTCGACCGGCTTGGTCGTGGGGCAGGTGTAGGCGTTGAACGCCTCGATCGCGGCCCGGCCGGGGTCGGTCATGAAGTCCAGGGCCATCTGGGCGGGGTCGTCGGAGCCGGCACCCGGGGACTCGCTGGACGACTCGCTGGGCGACTCCGTCGGCGAGGAGGACTCGGAGGCCGACGCCGTCTGGGAGGGCTGCTGCGACGGCTTGGCCGACGGCTTGGCCAGGAAGCCCGGGCGGTTCTTGGAGTTCCCCGTCGCGCCGTCCGTGGGCGCGAGCGAGGGCCCGTCGTTCGGCAGCGTCGGCGCGGCGCCGGTGGCGCACGGACCGGGCGTCTGGCTCGTGCAGGCGACGGTGCGGAAGCGCAGCTGCGCCGTCCGGGTCGCCAGGCCGACGAGCGAGTTCGAGGTCGGGCCCGGGATCTCGACGATGATGTTCCGGCCGCCCTGGGTGGTCACCTCGGCCTCGGCGACACCCGAGCCGTTCACGCGCTGGTCGATGATGCCGGCGGCCTCGTTGAGGTTCGCCGAGGTGGGGTTGCCGGTCGCTGTCATCATGATCCGGGTGCCGCCCTTGAGGTCCAGCCCCAGCTCCGGCTTCCAGGTGCCGCCGAGGGCCACCAGGCCGTAGGAGACCGCCACCACCAGGAAGAACACCACCAGGGTGCGTCCGGGGCGGTACGACTTGCGTGCCATGTCAGCTCTCCTCCGGGCCGGAGGCGCTCTCCGGCCGGTCATCGGTCAGGTCCGGCACATCGGCCTTGGTGGCGATGCTGCCCACCGCGCCCCGGACGACCTTGATGGTCACCCCGGACGCGATCTCGACGAGCACGTGGCCGTCCTCGATGTCGCGGACGGTGCCGTACACACCGGACGTCAGGACGATCTCGTCCCCCAGGGACAACGAGGACTGCATGCGTCCGAGTTCCTTCTGCCGCCGACTGGCCGGCCTGATGATGAACAACCAGAAGAGCAGGGCGATGCCGACAAGCGGCAGCAACTCCAGCACGGAACAACCTCTCGAACGAGCTCGAACGACCTTGGACGACACGGCGCCGGCGGAATTGCGAGCGTGCGCACCGAGTGCGCGACCCGGACCGGACCGGCCGACGGGCAAGCATAACCGGGCCGGCGGGCGGCGCCGCGAATCCGGGCCCCCCTGCGGCCCGGCGCGTCAGTCCTCGAAGAGTGGCGGATCGCTCTCGGGAAGTGTCAGCGTCGGAGGAGCCGTGAGACCGAGGTGCTCCCAGGCGGCCGGGGTGGCCACCCGGCCCCGCGGGGTCCGCGCCAAGAAGCCGTTGCGGACCAAGAAGGGCTCCGCGACCTCCTCCACGGTCTCGCGCTCCTCACCGACCGCCACGGCCAGGGTGGAGATGCCGACCGGCCCGCCACCGAAGCGCCGGCACAGCACGTCCAGGACGCCGCGGTCCAGCCGGTCGAGCCCGAGCTGGTCGACCTCGTAGAGGTCGAGCGCGTCCTGGGCGACCGGCAAGGTGACCACGCCGTCCGCGCGGACTTGGGCGAAGTCGCGGACCCGGCGCAGCAGCCGGTTGGCGATCCGCGGCGTACCGCGCGAGCGCGAGGCGATCTCGGCGGTCCCGTCCGGGAGGACGTGCACGTCGAGCAGCCGGGCCGAGCGCTGCACGATCAGGTCCAGCTCATCGGGCTCGTAGAACTCCAGGTGGGCGGTGAAGCCGAACCGGTCTCGAAGCGGGCCGGGCAGCAGCCCTGCCCGGGTGGTCGCCCCGACCAGGGTGAAGGGCGGGATCTCCAACGGGATCGCGGTGGCGCCGGGGCCCTTCCCGATGACGACGTCGACCCGGAAGTCCTCCATCGCCATGTAGAGCATCTCCTCGGCCGGCCGCGACATCCGGTGGATCTCATCGACGAAGAGGACGTCACCCTCGTTCATGCCGGAGAGGATCGCGGCCAGGTCGCCGGCATGCGTGATCGCCGGACCGCTGGTCAGCCGCAGCGGCGCACCCATCTCGCTGGCGATGATCATCGCCAGCGTGGTCTTGCCGAGACCCGGCGGGCCGGAGAGCAGCACGTGGTCGGGAGCCCGGCCACGCCGGCGTGCGGCCTCGAGCACCAGCCCGAGCTGGTCGCGCACCCGGACCTGGCCGACCACCTCGTCGAGGGTGCGCGGCCGCAGCGCCGCCTCGACGGCCCGCTCGTCGCCGTCCGCCTCAGCAGCGGTGAGCGAGCGGACGTGCACCTCCTCGGCCTGGTCGAGGTCCTCCTCGTGGAACGTCATCGGCTCAGGCCTTGCTCAGCGTCCGCAGGGCCGCCCGCAAGAGCGCGGCGACGTCCGGGACGTCGCCCGCCTCGGGGGCGACGGCAGCCACGGCCTTCTCGGCGTCGCGGACCGGCCAGCCCAGGCCCACCAGGCCCTGATGGACCTGGTCTCGCCAGACGGCTCCTGCCGGCGCCGGAACGCCGGCCGAGCGCCCGGCACCGGTGGGTGCCCCGATCCGGTCCCTGAGCTCCAGGATGATCCGCTGGGCGCCCTTCTGGCCGATGCCCGGCACCCGGGTCAGGGTCTTGACGTCGTCCCCGGTGATGGCCAGGCGCAGGTCGTCGGTGGAGAGCACGGCGAGCATCGCCTGGGCGAGCTTCGGGCCGACGCCGGAGGCGGTCTGCAACAGCTCGAAGGTCTGCTTCTCGTCCTCGTCGGCGAACCCGAAGAGCGTCAGGGAGTCCTCCCGGACCACCATGCTGGTCGGGAGCGCGGCCTGTTGACCGACCCGGAGGGTGGCCAGCGTGCCGGGTGTGCACATGATGTCGAGGCCGACGCCGCCGACCTCGAGCACGGCGCTCGACAGGGTCACGGCCGCCACCTGGCCGCGCACGAACGCGATCATCGTCTGCTCCTCACTTGCTGTCGGGCTGCGGTCACCGCGGCGTCGATCCGGGCCTGGGCGCCACCGCGCCAGATGTGGGTGATGGCCAGTGCCAGCGCGTCGGCGGCGTCGGCCGGCTTGGGCATCACGTCGAGCCGGAGGATCCGGGTCACCATCGCGCCGACCTGGGCCTTGCCCGCCCGGCCGTTGCCCGACACGGCGGCCTTGACCTCGCTGGGCGTGTGCAGCCCGATCGGCAGGCCACGCCGCGCGGCAACCACCATCGCGACGCCACTCGCCTGCGCCGTGCCCATCACCGTGCTGACGTCGGACCGGGCGAAGACCCGCTCGATCGCGACCGCGTCCGGGGCGTGCTCCTCGATCCAGGCCTCCACGCCCCGCTCGATGGTCACCAGGCGCTCGGGCACCGGTAGATCGGCGGAGGTGCGCAGCACGTTCACGTCGACCAGCGTCAGCGGTCGACCGACCGAGCCGTCCACGACGCCCATCCCACAGCGGGTCAGGCCGGGATCGATCCCGAGCACGCGCATGCCGCCAGCCTCCGTCCGAACAGGTGTTCGGAGGCCACGCTATCCGGCGAGTCCCTCCGATGCCTGCAGGACACGCCCGGGTGCGCGGGTTGCGGATCGTGCCGCTGCCGCGGGCTCCGGGACCCGAACCGCTGTAACGCCCGTTTACCCTGCCTACCCACCATGCTGCAGCGGGGTCGGCGGAAGAGGTAACACGGCGTTACGGCTGACGGACGGCGCCCGCCGGACGTCCACATCGACCGGGCGATCCAGGTTCTCCACAGCCGCGCAATCCGCCGATGCAAGCGCCCCCCGGCTTGGGCGAGCCTCTCCGGCATGTTCGATCGATACCCCCTCCTGCATCCGGACCGGCACGGTCTGATCACCCGCCGTGGGGCGAGGGCCGCCGGGCTCGACGATGCCGACCTGCGACACCTGGTGAAGCACGGCCGGCTGATCCGGATGCGGCGCGGGGTGTTCGTCGAGGCGGAGCACTGGAACATGCTCGACGAGTTCCGTGGCCGCCCCCTGCTGCGGGTCCGGGCCGCACAGGAATCTCTGCAGCGCGACCACGTGCTGAGCCACGACTCGGCGGCCTTGGTGCTCGAGCTCGGGTGCCCGGACCCCCGGACGGCGCTCGTCCACGTCACCCGCCCCAAAGTCCACGGTGACGCAGACCGCGCCGGCATCAAGCATCACCTCGCGCCGTACTCCGCCGACCAGGTGCTGGTGGTCGACGGCCTGCAGGTCCTTGACCCGGCGCGCACCGCGCTCGACATGGCGCGCGAGCACGGGCTGGTCGCCGGTGTCGCGTGCTGCGACGCCGCGCTCCGCCGCGGCGCCACCTGCACCGATCTCGACCGGGCCCGTCAGGCGATGCGCTGCTGGCCTGGCAGCCGAGTGATGGACGCTGCCGTCAGGCTCGCCGATCGCGGCGCCGAGTCGTGGTTGGAGTCCGAGGCTCGGGTCTTCGTGACCTCGCTCGGCATCGGCCGCCCCCAGACCCAGTTCGGGTTGACCGACGGCAGCCGCACGGTCTGGTGCGACATGAGGGTCGGCCGTCACATCTTCGAGGCGGACGGACGACTCAAGTACACGGCCGCCAACGCGCTCGGCCAGGACCCGGAGGCGGTGCTCTGGAACGAGAAGGAGCGTCAGGACTTCATCCTCGGCTTCAAACTCGGGGTCTCCAGAATCACGGCCTTCGACTGCCGCGCCGGGGCGCGGGCCGCCCGCCAGCGGCTGCTGCGGGAGCACGCCGACACCTGTGCCCGCTTCGGCACCGACATCAGCGACCTCGCGCCGTACGTCGTCCGTCGGACCGGGCCCTGAGCGACCACCGCGAGCTGTAACGCCCGTTTACCCCAGCTAGCCACCGTGTTGCAGCAGGGTCGGCACAAGGGGTAACCCGGCGTTACAGCGAACGGCGGCCGGCCCTCGCTACGCGTCGATGGAGTCCAGGACGTCGTCGGGGATGTCGGCGTTGGTGAACACGTTCTGGACGTCGTCCAGGTCGTCGACCGCGTCGATCAGGCGGAACACCTTGCCCGCGACGTCGGTCTCGGCCACCGGGATGTCGAGGGTGGCCACGAACTGCACCTCGGCGGAGTCGTAGTCGATGCCCGCGGCCTGCAGCGCCGTACGCACCGCGACGACGTCGGAGGCCTCCGACTGGATCTCGAAGCTCTCCCCGAGGTCGTCGACCTCCTCCGCGCCCGCATCGAGGGTCGCCTCGAGGATGTCGTCCTCGCTGATCTCCCAGGGCTTGCCGCCGCGCTCCTGCTCCTTCTCGACCACCACGACGCCCTTGCGGGTGAACAGCCGCGAGACCGAGCCGGGGTCGGCCATCGTGCCGCCGTTGCGGGTGACCGCGGTGCGGACCTCCATCGCCGCGCGGTTGCGGTTGTCGGTGAGGCACTCGACGAGCAGCGCCACGCCCTGCGGTCCGTAGGCCTCGTACATGATCGTCTCGTAGTCGACGCCGCCGCTCTCGAGGCCACCGCCGCGCTTGACCGCGGAGTCGATGTTCTTGTTCGGGACCGACTGCTTCTTGGCCTTCTGGATGGCGTCGTAGAGGGTCGGGTTGCCGGCCGGGTCGGGGCCGCCCATCTTGGCTGCGATCTCGATGTTCTTGATCAGCTTGGCGAACAGCTTGCCGCGCTTGGCGTCGATCGCCGCCTTCTTGTGCTTGGTGGTCGCCCACTTGGAGTGGCCAGACATGGCGTATCCCTATCTCTCCTCGGTGACCAGGTCCACGAACAGCCGGTGGACCCGGGAGTCGCCACCCACCTCGGGGTGGAACGACGTCGCCATCAGCGAACCCTGACGGACCGCGACGATCCTACCCGCGGCCTCGCCCTGCTCGACACGCGCGAGCACCTCGACCGAGTCGCCCACGGCCTCCACCCAGGGCGCGCGGATGAAGACCGCGTGCAGGGGCGCGTCGAGGCCGACGACGTCGATCTCACCCTCGAACGACTCGACCTGGCGCCCGAACGCGTTGCGCCGCACCGTGATGTCCAGGCCGCCGAGCGTCTCCTGGTCGCGGGTGCCGTCCTCGATCCGGTCCGCGAGCATGATCATGCCGGCGCACGTCCCGAAGGCGGGCATGCCCTCCTTGATCCGCTGCCGGATCGGCTCGAACAGGTCGAAGGTGCGAGCCAGCTTGGCCATCGTGGTCGACTCGCCACCTGGGATCACCAGGCCCGCGCACACGTCCAGCTCGGCGGGACGGCGTACGGCGATCGCCTCGACACCGAGGCCGGTGAGCATCCCGAGGTGCTCGCGGACGTCGCCCTGGAGGGCGAAGACACCGATCGTGGGGGCGGTCGTCACCAGCCGCGCTCGGCGAGCCGGTGCGGCTGGGGAAGCTCCTCGACGTTGATGCCGACCATGGCCTCACCGAGACCGCGGGAGACCTTCGCGACCACGTCGGGGTCGTCGTGGAAGGTGGTGGCCTTCACGATCGCCTCGGCACGCTGGGCGGGGTTGCCGGATTTGAAGATGCCCGAGCCGACGAAGACGCCCTCAGCGCCGAGCTGCATCATCATCGCCGCGTCCGCCGGGGTGGCGATCCCGCCCGCGGTGAACAGCACGACGGGCAGCTTGCCGCGCTCGGCGACCTCCTTGACCAGGTCGTACGGCGCCTGCAGCTCCTTGGCGGCCACGTAGAGCTCGTCGGACTCGAGGGCACCCAGCCGCCGGATCTCGCGTCGGATCGTGCGCATGTGGGTCACGGCGTTGGACACGTCGCCGGTGCCGGCCTCGCCCTTGGAGCGGATCATCGCCGCGCCCTCGGTGATCCGCCGCAGCGCCTCGCCCAGGTTGGTGGCACCGCACACGAACGGCACGGTGAAGGCCCACTTGTCGATGTGGTTGGCGTAGTCGGCGGGCGTGAGCACCTCGGACTCGTCGACGTAGTCGACGCCGAGCGACTGCAGCACCTGCGCCTCGGCGAAGTGCCCGATCCGGGCCTTGGCCATCACCGGGATCGAGACCGCCTCGATGATCCCGTCGATCATGTCGGGGTCGCTCATCCGCGACACCCCGCCCTGCGCCCGGATGTCGGCCGGGACCCGCTCGAGCGCCATCACGGCCACCGCTCCGGCGTCCTCGGCGATCTTCGCCTGCTCCGGCGTGACCACGTCCATGATCACGCCCCCCTTGAGCATCTCGGCCATGCCGCGCTTGACGCGGGTGGTGCCGGTGGTGCCGGTGGTGGGGGTGCTGGCGGTGCTGTCAGGGGTGGGGCTGTCGACCATGCCTCAGATTCTAGTGCGGGCCTCGGCGATCGCTTGCTTCCGGACCACCCAGACGCGCTGCCCGACCGTGATCGTGGAGGCGATCGCCAGCGCCCAGAGCGCGATGTAGAGCAGCACGGGCAGGTCGAAGATCGCGCTGAAGCCGGTCATCACGAGGATCGCGACCAGCCGGTCGGCGCGCTCGGCTATGCCGACCTTCACCGAGAACCCGAGGGTCTCGCCACGGGAGCGGGCGTACGACGTCACGCCGCCCATCAGCAGGCAGACCAGGCTGAGCACCAGGTAGAGCCGGCTCGGCTCCTCCCACGCGAAGTACAGCGCGAGGCCGATGAAGATCGCGCCGTCGCCGACCCGGTCGAGCGTGGAGTCCCAGAACGCCCCGAACTTGCTGACCCGCCCCATCGTGCGCGCCATGTAGCCGTCGAGGAGGTCGCTGAAGACGAACGCGGTGATCACCAGGACGCCGGTGAGCAGCCGGCCCTGGGGGAAGAAGACCAGGGCGCCGGCGCACACCCCGAGCGTGCCGACCAGGGTCACGGCGTCGGGGCTCACCCCCATCCGGATCAGCAGATGGGCGATCGGCGAGATCACCTTGGTCCAGAAGGCGCGGAAACGTTCGAGCATGGCGGCAGCAGGCTACCGGGCCGGAGCCCCTCAGCTGGCGTTTGGCACGGCCTGGGGGTGGTCGAGCACCGGCGCGAAGGCCAGCTCGGCGGCGCCGATCAGCGGGGAGTCGACACCGAACTGGGCGGCGCGGATCAAGACGTCGTCGCGCGGCATCATCGTGCTCCGCGCCATCGCCTCGTTGACGGTTGCCTCCGCTGCCTTCCACACCTGCGCCAGGCAGCCACCGAGCACCACGATCTCGGGATCGAACAGGTTGACGATCCCGCGCAGGCCGACACCGCACCACTCCGCGACCTCCGCGACCGCGTCTGCGGCGCGCTGCTCCCCCGCCCGGGCCGCCTCGATGACCTCGGCGATCGCGGGCGGTCCGCCGCCGGGCAGTCGGCCCGCAAGCCGCAGCAGCACGTTCTCCCCCACCTTGGTCTCCCAGCAGCCGACGGCACCGCACCGGCAGACCGGGCCCTGGCTGTCGACCTGCATGTGGCCGACCTCGCCGGCGTACCCGCGCGCGCCGGCCAGTGGCCGGCCCGCCATCAGGAAGCCGCCGCCGATGCCGACGCTGGCGCTGAGGTAGACCGCCTCGGAGTAGCCGATCGCGACCCCCCGCACGTGCTCGGCGAGCGCGCCCAGGTCGGCGTCGTTCCCCGTGGCCACCGGCCGGTCGAGCCGCGCGGCCAGCAGGTCGGTGAACGGCTCCTCCACCCAGCCGAGGTTCGGCGCGAACCGGACGAAGCCGTCGGCAGCCCGGACCGCACCCGGTACGGCGACGCCGACGCCGAGGCACCGCACCCGGTGGCCGGCCCCGGCGAGGATGTCCTCCACCATCTGGGCGACCGCGTCGACGACATGTGCGACGTCGTGCTCGCCCCGCTGGTGGCGACGGTCGCGCCGGTCGAGGACCTCACCGCCGAGACCCACGAGGGCCACCGCGATCCGATCCACCCCCACGTCGACCGCGACGACGACGTTGTCCTCCCGCGGCACCACCAGGTGCGACGGACGTCCCGAGCGCCCACCCACCGCCGAGGTCTCCTCCGAGACCAGCCCGAGGCTCTGCAGCTCGCCGGTGAGCGCACCGATCGTGCTGCGGTTGAGCCCGAGCTGGCGGGTGAGGACCGCGCGGGTCGTCGGACCGCGCGTGTGCACCGTCTGCAGGATCGCGCGGAGATTCGCGCGCCGCAGCTCGTCGGTGCCGACTCCGGTGGGGGTGGGCATCGAGATCAGGCCCGTCCGGTGGCGGTCGCTCGCCTGCGACTGATCGCGTCGACACTGGCGGCCACGAGCAGCACCAGGCCGGTGACGATGTACTTCCGGCTGTCGGGCTGGTTCAGCAGCCCCATGCCGTTGGCGATCACCGCCACGACGGTGCCGCCGATCAAGGCGTCGATGACGCGTCCTTTGCCCCCGAACAGACTGGTGCCGCCGATGACGGCCGCGCCCACGGCGTACAGCAGGATCGTGCTGCCTCCGGTGACGTTGTTCACCCCGCCGCTGTAGCTCGCGAGCATGATGCCGCCGACGGCCGCGACCGTGGAGCCCAGCACGAAGCAGCTCAGCTTGATCATCGCGACGTTGATGCCGGCACGGCGCGCCGCCTCGGCGTTGCCGCCGACCGCGTAGACGTGACTGCCCCACTTGGTCCTGCTCAACAGTGCGCCGAGCACGAGGGCGAGCCCGATCAGGATGAGCAGTGAGATCGGGACGCCCTTGATCGACTTGATGTGTGCGTTCGGGCTGCGCTCGATCGAGAGGTAGAACACGACCAGGATGGTGATGACGGCGAGGCCGCCCGACTTCAGTGCCCAGAGGAGCGTCGGCTGGCTGGTCAGGCCGTGGCGCCGCCGACGCCGGTTGCTCAGGAACGTCGACGTCGCGTAGAGCCCGACCAGGGCGACCGCGATCACCCATCCGAGCCAGACCGAGATGGTCTCGCTGTTGAGCTTCGCGACGAACTCGCCGGAGTCGATCGAGCCCTTCTCGCCGATGATCGAGAGCATGACGCCCTGCAGGCCGAGGAACATGGCCAGCGTCACGACGAACGACGGGATGCCGAGCCAGGCGACGATCAGGCCGATGCCGGTGCCGATCACCATGCCGGTGGCGAGACAGGCCAGGATCGCCAGGGGGGTCGGCCAGCCCTGCTCGGTGAGCAGGAGGGACATCACGGCGGCGGCCGTGCCGCCCGTGTAGCCCGCCGAGAGGTCGATCTCGCCGAGCAGCAGCACGAAGACCATCCCCATCGCGATGATCGTGACGCCCGCCGACTGCTGGATCAGGTTGCCGAAGTTGAACGCCTTGGTAAAGGTCTCGGGCCGCAGGCTGGAGAACACGATGACCAGCGCGACGAGTCCGAGGATCGCCGGAAGCGAGCCGACGTCGCCGCCTCGGAGCTTGGCCAGATACTCCTTCACCAGGCCGCCGACGGTGGCGCGGCTGTGGGTGTCCTGGCGGTCGTGGATCTCTTCGGTCGCGACGCTCATGCCGCATCCCCCTCGTTCACCTTGCCGGTCGTGATCGCCGCGATGACCCGCTCACGGCTGGTGGTGGCGACATCCACCTGGCCGACCATCTGGCCGAGGTAGAGGACGGCGATGTCGTCGGCGACCTGGAAGACCTCGTTGAGGTTGTGGCTGATCAGCACGACCCCGAGGCCACGGTCGGCGAGCCGGCGGACCAGCTTGAGGACCTGCTCGGTCTGTGCGACGCCCAGTGCTGCGGTCGGCTCGTCGAGGATGACGATCTTGGAGTTCCAGAGCACGGCGCGTGCGATGGCGACCGTCTGGCGCTGGCCACCCGAGAGGGCGGCGACGTGCGTGCGTACCGATTGGAGGGTGCGGACGGAGAGGCCGTCGAGCGTCTCTCGGGCACGCGCCTCCATCGTGTCCTCGTCGACCATGCCGCCCTTGGTCAGCTCGCGACCGAGGAACATGTTGTGCACGACGTCGAGGTTGTCGCACAGGGCGAGGTCCTGGTACACGACCTCGATGCCCAGTGCGTTCGAGTCACGAGGGTTCTTCACGTGGACGGGGTTGCCCTCGAACGCGTAGTCGCCCTCGTCGAACGGGTGGATGCCCGCGATCCCCTTGATCAGGGTGCTCTTCCCGGCCCCGTTGTCGCCGACCAGCGCCGTGACGCGACCGGGTCGTACCGTCAGATCGACGCCCTGCAACACATGCACGGCGCCGAAGCTCTTCTGAACGCCGCGCAGCTCCAGCAGCGGCTCTCCACTCGACATTTGCGTCCCCTCCGGGGTTGATCGTGGAACGGGAGCCCGCCCAGCCGGGCGGGCCCCCGTGTCTCAAGCTGTCAGACGACCACGACGGCGGTCACGCGACTCCGTACTTCTTGCAGAGGTCCTCGATACCCTTGCAGATGTCGGCGGCGTTCGCCTGGCCGGCGGCGACCACGTCCTTGACCGTGTCCGCGGTGATCCAGACCGGGGTGGCGAGCACCGACGGCACGTCGACACCGAGCACCGAGTCGTTGACGGAGCCGGTCGCGATCGTCGACGGGTCCTCGCCCTTGATGATCGCGATCGCCAGGTCGGCAGCGGCCTTGGCCTCGATCGAGGTGTCCTTGAAGACGGTGCCGGCCTGGTAGCCCAGCAGCACGTTGGCGAGACCCTCGGCGGTCGCGTCCTGGCCGGTCACCAGGATCTTGCCCTCGACGCCCGCGGCCTTCTCACGGGCGATGACGCCACCGGCCATCCCGTCGTTGGCGGTGACGAGCCCGACCAGGTCGGGGTGCGCGGCGTAGAACTGGTCGAAGACCTTGCCGGCGGTGTCCGGGTCCCATTCACCGGTCTGGTCGCCGACGACCGTGTAGCTGCCGTCGTCCTTGATGACCTGCTCGTAGCCCTGCTTGAACAGCGTGGCGTTGTTGTCGGTCGCGGCGCCGTTGATGAAGGCGATGTTGCCGCTCTTCTCGCCCTTGGCCTGGAGGGCGTCGATGAGGCCCTGACCCTGCAGCGCGCCGACCTTCACGTTGTCGAACGACACGTAGTAGTCCGCGCCGCCGCCCAGGGTGAGACGGTCGTAGTCGATGACGGCGATGCCCGCGTTCTTGGCCTTGTCGATGCAGGCCTTGCCCGAGTCCGGGTCGAGGTCGGTCTCGATGAGGACCTGGACGCCCTCGGTGATCATCTGGTCACAGAGCTGACCGAACGTGTCCGGCGAGCCCTCGGCGTTCTGGATGATCGACTCCAGGCCCGCTGCCTTGAAGGCGGCCTCGAGGTTCGGCCGGTCCTGCGTCTCCCAGCGGACCGAGGTCTTCGAGTCCGGAAGGATCACGCCGACCTTCCCGGTGACCTCCGGTGCGGACGACTCGCTGGTGCCGTTGGTGCTCTCACTGCCGGTGTCGCCGCCGTCGGAGTCGCTGCCGCACGCGGCGAGCGACCCGAAGGCGAGCGCTCCTACTGCAACGAGGGACGCGAGCCGCGCCCCCTGGATCCTGACCATTCCTCGACCTCCATGGCTTGGACCCGATGATGTGACGACCATCACCGGATATGTTGTGGCGGACAACTTACTGAGCACCACCACCCCCGGCAAGGGGACCAGGTGCCCGGGTTTTGTTGCACGATCAAACCAAGTCGTCACAGGCGGGGCCGTGATCGAATCGTGACCGAACGGGTCCCACGGACTAGTCCGCCAGGTCGGACGGACCGCGTCCGACGCGGTGCAACGCCCCGGCGACCGGTCGCCCGCGAAATCGATCTCGAACCTGGTGGCCAGGAGGGTGACGTGACGACGGTCACCGAGTATGTTGTGGTCGCCAACATATCCGGGTCCCATGGCCCTACCCCGCCCGTGGCCGCACCGGTTCCGTTGCTCCATCCACCCGTACTCACCCGGAGGCACCAGGCACCATGACCGAGTCGAGCTTCAGCCCCACGCGCGACGACCACTTCACCTTCGGCCTGTGGACCGTGGGGTGGCAGGGCGTCGACGTCTTCGGCACCGCGATCCGCCCGGTCCTCGAGCCGGCCGAGGCGATCCACCGGCTCAGCGACCTCGGCGCGTACGGCGTGACGTTCCACGACAACGACGTGTTCCCCTTCGACGCGGACGCCACCACCAAGGAGCAGCACCTCGCACCGTTCCGCAAGGCGCTCGAGGAGACCGGCCTGGTGGTCCCCATGGTCACCACGAACCTGTTCTCCCACCCGGTGTTCCGCGACGGCGGCTTCACCAACAACCACCGCGACGTACGCCGGTTCGCGATCCGCAAGGCCGCCGACCAGATCGATCTGGCCGCCGAGCTCGGCGCCAAGATCTTCGTCGCCTGGGGCGGCCGCGAGGGAGCCGAGTCGGGGGCGGCGAAGGACATCAAGTCGGCGCTGTCGCGCTACAAGGAGGCCTTCGACCTGCTCGGCGCCTACGTGCTGGAGCAGGGCTACGACCTGCGCTTCGCGATCGAGCCCAAGCCCAACGAGCCGCGCGGCGACATCCTGCTGCCGACCGTCGGCCACGCCCTGGCGTTCATCAACGAGCTCGAGCACCCCGAGCTGGTCGGCCTCAACCCCGAGGTCGGGCACGAGGAGATGGCGTCCCTGAACTACGCGCACGGCCTGGCCCAGGCGCTGTGGCACGGCAAGCTCTTCCACATCGACCTCAACGGCCAGCACGGCCCCCGCTACGACCAGGACCTCCGCTTCGGCGCCGGCAACGCACGCGGCGCGTTCTGGACCGTCGACATCGTCGAGAACGGCGGCTACGAGGGCCCGCGGCACTTCGACTACAAGCCACCGCGCACCGAGGACATGGACGGTGTCTGGGTCTCCGCCGAGGCGTGCATGCGCAACTACCTGATCCTGCGCGAGAAGGTACGTGCCTTCCGCGCCGACCCCGAGGTGCAGCAGGCCCTGAAGGACGCCCGGGTCGACCAGCTCGCGGTCCCGACCGTGGCCGCCGGCGAGTCGCTCGCCGACCTGCGCGCCGAGGCGTTCGATCCCGACCAGGCCGCCCAGCGTGGCATGGGCTTCGAGAAGCTCGACCAGCTCGCCCTGGAGCACCTGTACGGCGTGCGCTGAGCTCGCCGCGCGGCCGGGCTCAGCTCAGACCAGCTCGGGAAGGTGCAGGTGCGCCAGCACCAGGTCGAACTCGGCCACGTCCATCACGTCGACGCCCGACTCGCGCACGCCGGCGTCCCGGATCGCCCAGCTGCGGTCCCGGCTGCTCTCCATGGCCGCGCGTGAGTCGTAGGTCGTCGTACTGCATGCCCGGCCGGCCCTCCGGTCCACCAGGAGGCTCGCGCTGCAGAACCCGGGCAGCTCGGCCATCGCGGGCAGCAGCGCGGTGCGGTACAGCTCGACGCCGCGCCCGACGTCGGTGTGGTTGAGCCGCAGCCAGGTGACCCGGCAGCACGAGCCCGCCGCGGCCCGGTGGTCGCGGTGCATGACCGCGACCTCCCACACCGCCGCCTCGGGCGGGGCGCCCATGATCTCGGCGGCCCGGGCCCGGCTCCCTGTCAGCAGCCGGTCGCTCGCGTCCAGGTCCTCGGCCGAGCGCCACGAGCTGGTGACGATCACCTGGCCGGTCTCGGGGTCGGCGAGCATGGACATCCCGAGGCAGCCCTCGATCGCGTCGAGCATGGGCATCACGTCGTCGCGGACGTAGTCGATGCCGGCGGCCAGCCGGCTGGGGTCACCCATGAAGGTGATCGAACGTGCGTGCATGGCTGTGCCTCCCGCCTCGGGACGGCGCCCGGATGGCGTCGCCGGACGGTGACCACGCTCCTCCCCCGTCAGCCGATCCGCAACGAACAACCTCAGCCGGTCGCCTCCAGGGCGGCGCAGACGTCCGCCACGGCGCGCGGCGCACCCGCAGCCGACCAGCGCACACCTGCAGCGTCCACGTGCGCGGTCGCTCCGCCCACCCCGAGGATCAGCGCGGCGCCGGGCAGGTCGTCCCAGGGTGGCAACGAGTGCTGGCACCGGACGTGCAGCTGACCCGACGCGATCGCGGTGGCGTCCATCGACGCCGAACCGAGCATCCGCAGGGTCGCCGCGCCGCCCACCAGGCGGGTGAAGGCCGCGCCGACCTCCGCGCCGTACGACGGCGGATGCAGGTAGGTCGTCAGGCAGGCCGCGGCGAGTCGGCGGTCGTCGAGGGCGGGCAACGCGACGCCGTCCACGGTCGTCGGGAGGCCCGGCCCACCGACGAAGGTCCGCCCGGAGGCCGGGTGGTGGACGGCCCCGAGCACGAGGTCGTCACCATCGGTCAGCGCGAGCGCGGAGCACCACCAGTCCAGGCCGGCCACGAAGTTGTAGGTGCCGTCGACCGGGTCGATCACCCAGGTGCGGCCCGACGTACCCTCGCTCGCCGCGCCCTCCTCCCCCAGCACGCCGTCGCGGGGTCGCTCGGCCGCGAGGGCGTCGACGACGAGTCGCTCGGCGGCGTGGTCGGCAGCGGTCACGACGTCGGAGATCGAGGTCTTGGTCGCGGCCTCGAGCCCCTCGGCGCGCATCCGGGCCGCCAGGGTGCCGGCGTCGCGGACCAGGCGGGCGGCGAGGGCGGCGTCCTCGGCCAGGCTCGGGTCCGGGCTCACGCCCAGGCCTCGACGAGCAGGCGGCGCGTGTCCGCGAGCAGCTGCGGGAGCGTCTTGGTGCCGCCGAGCACGGTGATGAAGTTGGCGTCCCCGGACCAGCGGGGCACCACGTGCTGGTGGAGGTGCTGCGAGAGCGAGCCGCCCGCGACCCCGCCGAGGTTGACCCCGATGTTGAAGGCGTGCGGGCCGGCGATCTCGCGCAGCACCCGGACCGCCTGCTGGGTGGTCGTCATCAGCTCGGTCACCTCCTCGACGCTGAGGTCCTCCAGCTCGGCGACGTGCCGGTGCGGCAGCACCATCAGGTGCCCGGGGTTGTAGGGGTGCAGGTTGAGGACGACGAAGCAGGTCTCGCCGCGGTGCACGACGAGGCTGTCCTCGGGCGCCATGTGCTCCATCGCGCAGAACGGGCAGCCGTCGCCGTCGACCGGGATGCTCGGGACGATGTAGGCCATCCGGTGCGGTGTCCAGAGCCGGTCGAAGCCCTCGAACCCGTCGCGCTCGTGGCCGGCAGGGTCGGTCATGGGCCCAACCCTAGGGTGGACCCGTGAGTGACCCGACGCTGCGTCCCGCCCGCGACGACGACATGGCGGTGGCCGCGGACATCTGGCACCGCGGGTGGCACCTGGCGCACGCCGGGCACGTGCCCGAGGGCCTCACCGCCGCCCGGACCCTGGCGGCCTTCCACGAACGGACGCCCGGTCGGGTCGCCGACACCACGGTGGCCGAGGTCGACGGCGGCCTGGCCGGGTTCATCATGATCGCGGACGACGAGCTGGAACAGCTCTTCGTCGATCCGGCCCGGCACGGCTCCGGCGTGGCGGCTCCGCTGCTCGCGGAGGCCGAGCGGCAGATCGCCGCGGCGGGACATGCCGAGGCGTGGCTCGCCGTGGTGGCCGGCAACGCCCGCGCGCGGCGGTTCTACGAGAAGCACGGCTGGCGCGACGGTGGCGACCTGCCCTACGAGGTCACCGCCGGCGGCACGACGTACGTCTCGCCGTGCCGCCGCTACGTGAAGAGCCTCCGGGCGTAGCCGCCTGCCGCTACACCTGCTCGCGGCTCGCGACCGCGTCGGCGACCCGGCGGATCGCCTCGTCGAGGGGAACGCCGTTGTCCTGGCGCCCGTCGCGGTAGCGGAAGGAGACCGCGCCGGCCGCGACGTCGTCGTCGCCGGCGATCATCATGAACGGCACCTTCAGGAGCTGGGCGTTGCGGATCTTCTTCTGCATCCGGTCGTCGGAGTCGTCGACCTCGACCCGCAGCCCCTGGGCCTGCATCCGCTTGGCCACGTCGTAGAGGTAGTCGTTGTGCCGCTCGGCGATCGGGATCGCCTGCACCTGCACGGGCGCCAGCCACGGAGGAAAGGCGCCGGCGTAGTGCTCCACGAGCACGCCGATGAACCGCTCGATCGAGCCGAACTTGGCGGAGTGGATCATCACCGGCTGCTGACGCGAGCCGTCGGCGGCGGTGTAGTGGAGGTCGAACCGGTCCGCCGAGGGCTGGTTGAAGTCGTACTGGATCGTCGACATCTGCCAGGTCCGGCCGATCGCGTCACGCGCCTGCACGGAGACCTTCGGCCCGTAGTACGCCGCCCCGCCCGGGTCGGGGACCAGCTCCAGGCCCGAGGCGATGCAGACGTCCTCGAGCACCTTGGTCGCGACCGCCCAGTCCTCGTCCGACCCGATGAACTTGTCGGGCTTGGAGTCGTCCCGGGTGGACAGCTCGAGGTAGAAGTCGTCCAGGCCGAAATCGCGGAACAGCCCGAGGCAGAAGTCGAGGAGGTGCTTGATCTCCGCCGGCGCCTGCTCCTTGGTGACGTACGAGTGCGAGTCATCCTGGGCGAACCCCCGGACGCGGGTCAGCCCGTGGATCACGCCGGACTTCTCGTGCCGGTAGACGTGTCCGAACTCGAACAGCCGCAGCGGCAGCTCGCGGTAGGAGCGCTGCCGCGACCGGAAGATCAGGTTGTGCATCGGGCAGTTCATCGCCTTGAGCCGGTAGTCCATGCCGTCGACGTCGAGGGGCGGGAACATCGCCTCCCCGTAGTACGGCAGGTGCCCGGAGGTGTAGAACAGGCCCTCCTTGGCGATGTGCGGGGTCCCGACGTACTCGAAGCCCTCCTCGACGTGGCGCTGGCGGACGTAGTCCTCCATCACCCGCTTGATCACCCCGCCCTTGGGGTGGAACACGGGGAGACCGGACCCGATCTCGTCCGGGAAGCTGAACAGGTCGAGGTCGCGCCCGAGCTTGCGGTGGTCGCGCCGCTCGGCCTCCTCGATCCGGTGCAGGTGCTCCTCGAGGGCGTCCTTGGACTCCCAGGCGGTGCCGTAGATGCGCTGGAGCTGCTTGTTCTTCTCGTTCCCGCGCCAGTACGCCGCGGCGGTGCGCATCAGCTTGAACGCCGGGATCCGCTTGGTGGTGGGCAGGTGCGGGCCACGGCACAGGTCGCTCCACGCGACGTCGCCGTTGCGGCGGATGTTGTCGTAGATCGTCAGCTCGCCGGCACCGACCTCGACGCTCGCACCCTCGACGGCCTCTGTGGTCGAGCCGGTCGAGGCGCCGGACCCCTTCAGGCCGATCAGCTCGATCTTGTAGGGCTCGTCCCGCAGCTCGCTGATCGCGTCGGCGTCGGTGGTGACCCGGCGGGAGAACCGCTGGCCCTCCTTGATGATCTTGCGCATCGCGGTCTCGATCTTGTCGAGGTCCGCAGGGTTGAAGGGGGTATCGACGTCGAAGTCGTAGTAGAAGCCGTTCTCGACCGGCGGGCCGATACCGAGCTTGGCGTCCGGGAACAGCTGCTGGACCGCCTGGGCCATGACGTGCGCGGTGGAGTGGCGCAGGATGTCGTGCCCGTCGGGGCTGTCGATGGCCACGGGCTCGACCTGGTCGCCGTCGGCGAGCTCGTGGGCGAGGTCTCGCAACGCGCCGTTCACCCGGGCCGCGATCACCGACGGGTCGTCCTGGAAGAGCTCCCATGCCTTGGTGCCCGTCGTGACCGTCCGCTCCTCACGCGCGTCGGCGTGGGTGAGGGCGATCTTCAGGTCGGACACGGTGACTCCTGGGGCGGCAGACGAGACGGACCCACCGATCGTATCGGGGCGTCTCAGGCGAGCGCGCTCCGGTTTCCGATGGGTCAGGTGGGCCGACCGGAGGCCGATGGGGTCCCTGACCGATGAGCTCCGAGACATGTCGGGTGCGGGCGGGCAGCACCGGGACCGGCTCGGCGATCTCGGGCACTAATGCCTTGTTCTAGACATACTTTGGCCTCTGCAATACGGAAGTGGAGGGAAGACGATAGAGACGTGAAGGCATTCGGACGACGTGGAACCGTGCCGGGCCCCCGGGAGATCTGCTCCCACTGCGGTCACCTGATCGTCGACGTACCGCAGGTCGGCTGGGTCGCTCCCGAGCTCGGGGACAGCTACGACCTGTGCGCGGGCGACACCTTCGGCAACCACCTGCCCCGCCGCGAGAGCACCCGCACGAAGAGTGCACTGGCGCGCAGCGGGATCTGAGCCCTTCCGCACGAACGACACAGGCCGCACGCGCTGCGTGCAAACGGCAGAGCCGCGCTACCACCCACCCGAACGCACGACAGGCCGCACGCGCTGCGTGCGGCCTGCTCTCGGTGGGCGATACTGGGTTCGAACCAGTGACCTCTTCGGTGTGAACGAAGCGCGCTACCACTGCGCCAATCGCCCGAGACGTGCTCCGCCGGAAGGGCGGTGCGGTCGCAGACTCTAGCGCACCGTCCGGGCCGGTTCACATTCGGCGGGCACCGGGTCGCAACGGCTGCGGCGAATCGCGTCACGGACGGCCGGGTGCTCCGTCCCCCCACCGTGACGCAGCAGCCCCGGGCTCGAGCCATCGCCCAAGACCTGTCCCTCCAGTGCCTCGATGCCTCGGGGCATGCCGTGGACCTCCCGGCGACCTTCGGCTACGACCCCGCCGACCCGTGGGCGGTGTGGATCACCTTCCGCGGCCCGCGCGACGAGGTCCGCTGGGCGGTCGGGCGCGACCTGCTGCTGCAGGGCCTGACCGATCCGGCCGGCGAGGGCGACATCCAGCTGTGGCCGAGTATCGACGAGCATGGCCGCGCCGCGGTCGTAATGGAGCTCTGCTCCCCGGACGGCCGCCTGGTGACCCAGCTGCACACCCACGAGCTCTATCGTTTCCTGACCCGCACGCTCGCGATCGTGCCGGTCGGGTCGGAGGCGATCGACCTCGACGACCTCGTCGCCGAACTCACCGGGATCTCACGCGCGGAGTAGCAGCTCCGGCTCCCGACTCCGCCACACCTCGCGGACCGCGGTCGTGACCGGGCCGGGCGCGGGGACCTCGCGCTCGTCCCAGCGCGCGACGGCCTGCACGTCGCGGGTGGTCGAGACGAGGAAGACCTCGCTGGCGCGCTCGACGACCTCGATCGGCTCGTCGACCTCGCGGGCGCCGTACCACTCCAGCACCAGCGCCCGCGTGACACCCGCCAGGCACCCGCTCGCGAGCGTCGGGGTGCGCAGTTCGCCGTCGAGGACGTAGAACACGTTCGAGCCGGTGCCCTCGCACAGGTGACCGGCGAGGTTGGCGAAGATCGCCTCGCTCGCACCGCGCTCGCGCGCGGCAGCCAGCGCGACGACGTTCTCGGCGTACGACGTCGTCTTCAGCCCGGCCAGCGCGCCGCGCTCGTTGCGCGGGTACGGCACCGTGGCGACGCTGGTCGTGTCCGGCCAGGCGGTCATCGTGTCGAGCACGACGATCAGCGTCGGCGCCGCGTCACCGCGGCCCGAGCCGAGCGGTGCCGGCCCACCGGTGCAGGTGATCCGCAGCCGGCCGAGAGCGAGCGGCTCCCCGGTGAGGAGGGCGGCGACGCCGCGCCGTACGGCGTCCTCGTCGATGCCCGCGAGCCCGAGCCCGTGCGCGGAGCGGTGCAGCCGCTCGAGGTGCCGGTCGAGCGCGAACGGCCGTCCGTCGACGACCTTGACCGCCTCGAACACCCCATCCCCGACGGTCAGCCCGTGGTCGGTGACCGGGACGGCCGGAGCCGTCGCATCGGGGAGGAGATGGCCGTTGATCCAGGCGCGCATGCGGTCACTCTAGGAGGGTCGGATTCGGCCGGGACGGGCGGCTCGCGCGGCCCCGAACACCGCCTCGGAGGCGCGCGGCGCGCGGTCCGGGGGTCGATTTTGCATGGTCTGGGGCATCGGCTACTGTTCTCACGCACGCCGACCGGGTGACCGGATCGGATGCGCAAGCGGACGTAGCTCAGTTGGTAGAGCGCAACCTTGCCAAGGTTGAGGTCGCGAGTTCGAGCCTCGTCGTCCGCTCGGAGAGGTCTCTCCCTGGTTTGGCCTCCATGGTGGGTTGGCCGAGAGGCGAGGCAACGGACTGCAAATCCGTGTACACGGGTTCAAATCCCGTACCCACCTCCATGCAGTCCCACTAACTCAAGACCCGGGCGATTGGCGCAGTGGTAGCGCGCTTCCTTGACACGGAAGAGGTCACTGGTTCAAACCCAGTATCGCCCACCACAAACCCACAGGTCAGCAACGCGGCGCCTTCGTTCCTTGGCGCACCGTGGTGCGCGAAGATTCGGCACGGCTTGCGCGTTGCAGTCCGCGGGCGAAGGGGCGGATGCTGAGGGGTTCGTCGTGGTCGACCCCGGATACTCTGTGGTGCTTGCGAGCCTGTAGGTCAGCATGGTGGTGGAGGGCTTCCACGGGAACCGTGGATTGGTGCCAGCGAGCCCGAGCGTCAGACTTTCGAATCTCCCTGCCCTCCTCACGACGGACGCCTGGATCCGATCGCGAGGAGGAGATGGCCATGGAAGTGATCCACGTCCGGTGTGCGGGCATGGACGTGTCGAAGAAGGACGCCAAGGTCTGCGTCCGACATGCGGGAGCAGGTCGGCGCAAGACCGTGGAAACGGTCACGACCTGGACCTCAATGACCGGCCAGATCCTGGCGCTGCGCGAGCATCTGATCGCCGAGCAGGTCACGTGTGTGGTGATGGAGGCAACCGGTGACTACTGGAAGCCGTTCTACTACCTGCTCGAAGACCTGCCCGGTGTCGAGGTGATGCTGGTCAACGCCCGCCATGTCAAGACCCTGCCGGGACGCAAGAGCGACGTCGCCGACGCGACCTGGCTGGCCCAGCTCGGTGCGCACGGCCTGGTCCGGGCCTCGTTCGTGCCACCCGAACCGATCCGGCAACTGCGGGACCTGACCCGGGCACGGACCGCGATCACCCGCGAACGTGGCCGGGAGGTCCAACGGCTGGAGAAGCTGCTGGAGGACGCCGGGATCAAGCTGTCCGCGGTCGCCTCCGACATCATGGGCGTCTCAGGACGGGCCATGCTCGAAGCGCTGATCGCCGGCGACCGCGATCCCGCCGGGCTTGCCGACCTGGCCAGGCGTCGACTGCGGTCCAAGATCCCTGAACTGACCGAAGCGCTCGCTGGCCGGTTCACCGAACACCACGCGTTCCTCGCCCGGGTCCACCTGGATCTCATCGACCGACACACCGCCGCCGTCGAGCAGTTGACTGAGCGGATCGAGGTGGTGATCGAGCCGTTTCAGGGCTTCCACGACCTGATCTGCACGATCCCGGGAATCTCCACGATCACCGCCGACATCATCACCGCCGAGACCGGCGCGGACATGACCCGGTTCCCCACTGCCAAGCACCTCGCCTCTTGGGCCGGGACCACACCCGGCAGCAACGAGTCCGCCGGGAAGGTGAAGTCCTCACGGACCAGGCCCGGGAACCCCTACCTGCAGGGCGCACTCGGGGCGGCCGCGATGGCGTGCTCACAGAACCGGACCACCTACCTCGGCGCGCGCTACCGGCGGATCGCCAGCCGGCGCGGCCCGCTGAAGGCCAACGTCGCGATCCAGCACTCCATGCTCATCGCGATCTGGCACATGGGCACCACCGGCACCCTCTACGACGACCCTGGAGGCGAGTTCTTCAACCGCCTCCACCCCGACCGCACCAAGATGCGAGCCATCAGCCAGCTCGAAGCCATGGGCTACCGCGTCACCCTCGACCACGCGAGCTGAAGACCTCTGACGCGAAGGCCCACCCGCTGGGGTGAATCTTCGCGTCAGAGGCCCTTTCGAGGGTCTCTTTCCATTTCGGGGAACCTGCGAGGAGCAAGCAACGGACGCTGCTGACTGCGTATGCCTGCATGAACTCAGAGGGGCCAGGCCCCGCCGGGCCGGGCCACTCGTGAAGTCTCAGTCGTAGAAGGACGAACGGTTGAGGATGGACCGCTTCCAGAGCAGGTTCCGATCCGCCTCGCTCAGCCCGGCGGCGTCCGCAGCTTCGGACCAGTGGTTCTCGACCGTCGCGACAATGCGCTCGACGATCTGCCCTGCCTCGGCTCGGGAGAGTCCGTAGTCAGCGGCCGCGGCCACGCACACGGAGAACCGGCTGGCTCGGCTTCCGTCACGGCCGATGGCCATCGCCTGGGCAGACGTGTCGGTCGAACGGGGCTGCGGGGTCAGGTCGAACGCCGGGGTGAGCTCGAGGCTCGTGCCGTCCCAGAACGCTGCGTGGTTCCGTGCATGATCGTCGTTGTTGCCGACCGCGATGTTGAAGACGATGCGCTCGAAGAGCCGGTGGCCGATGTCTTGTGGAGCGCGGCCCCACTCACGAAGGACGTCGAGCATCTCGGGGTACGACCCGTAGCGCGCACCCAGGAGCGCGTCGAAACCGAGCATCGTCAGACCCGAGACGACGTGACGGCGCCGGCCACCGGGTGGACGGTCGAACCGCTCGATGAGCAGCACCTCCCGGCCCACCGACTTGATGACGTGCGCCTTGGGCACCTCGATGCCGCAGAGTCGTGCGAGCTCGATTGCGACGGCCTCGGCTCGAACCCATGGATGCACGTCGCTGGAGACCGACAGCTTGGCGAGGTGCTCGACTCCCGAGTCGTCGCTGATCAGGACCTTCGGGTGCGCGCCACCGATGGCGGTCCCGTTCATCAGAGCATCGCCGATGGCCGGGTTCAACGGCTCCCCAGCAAGGACCTTCTCGGCGGCGTCGTACAGCTCGTCCAGGCCGGCTGTGTCCACGCGCGGGCTGTAGTCCTCGGGGCTCTCCTGAAAGTCGATGGCACCAAGTCGGTTCGAGCCGGACTCCAACATGTAGGTCTCGACGCTGAGCTCAGTGTCGCCCGAGCCGAGGCGGTTGCCGATCACCCGCTCACCCCAGGAGTCCGGTGTCGCGTCCCTGAGACAAGCAGCGACCGTCAGGCCGTCCATCGGCTCCTGGGTTCCGCGACGCAACGGCAACTCGGGCGTGTAGAGGCTGATCGCCCTCTCGTTGTCGAGGTAGGACCGGGCGTAGGTGAAGTCCAGACGATCGGCGCCGACGCGGTCGACCGCCCCGGCCACCACGGGCGTCGACTCGCCGGGCAGCCAGGTCCAGACGAAGACGCGACGGGCCCGGTACGGCTCAGAAGTCATCGTCAGGCTCCGCCTGCTTCCGAGGCTTGTCCACCCGAGTGGGCAGCAGTGCCAGCCGGTCTCGTCCCTCTCGACGGAGCCGCGCGAGCTCCGCGCGGTCCTCAGCGCCGAACAGCGGGACGCCCAGGATGTCGGCGGCATTGAACGCGTTGCCGAGCGAGACGCCCGGGTCCCCCGCTTCGATGGCTGCGACCGTACGGCGGTCGACCCCGATCCGCTCGGCCAGCTCGACTGCGGTCCACCTGCGTGCGACGCGCGCAGCCTTCACCTGCTGGCCGAGCACGACCGCTGCGTCGGCCGCACCTCGGCGCGGCGAGACCCGAATCCTGGCCATGGATGCCCCTTACTTTGTACTTAACCTAGCATTAGATCCAATCTAATGCACACCACGCGACGCAATTCTTGCAGCGGGTCGTTCGCCCACACAGCTGGCGGGGCTCCTGGTCGGGCTCCAGGCAACGTGCGCATCGAGTTCGACCGGCTGAAGCACTCGGGACCTTCGTCTCCCCCGGTTGGTGCCCCGGGCCTCGTGCGCTGACGCCGGCATCCGCGCAGACTGCGAGCATCGACTCGTACCGGAGGTGGGAGCGGTGCAGGCTCTCAGGTTGCGCGCATGGAAGTCCGACCCGGTGCTCGAGGACGTCGCCGTCCCCGAACCGGGCCCCGACGAGGTCCTGGTCCAGGTGGGAGGTGCGGGCGCCTGCCACTCCGACCTGCACCTGATGCACGAGTTCGAGCCCGGGACGCTGCCCTGGTCCCCGCCGTTCACGCTCGGCCACGAGAACGCCGGCTGGGTGCACACCGTCGGCACCGGGGTCACCGGGCTCGAGCCCGGCCAGCCGGTCGCCGTGGTCGGGGCCTGGGGCTGCGGCGTCTGCGACCGCTGCCGCGCAGGTGTCGAGACCTACTGCGAGCGCCCCGACCTGGCACCCGTGCCGTCCGGCGGCGGGGGTCTCGGCCTGGACGGCGGGATGGCGGAGTACCTCCTGGTGCGCGGCGCGCGACACGTCGTTCCGCTGCCTGAGGGCCTCGACCCGGTGACCGCCGCTCCACTGACCGACGCAGGCCTCACGCCCTACCACGCCGTGCGACGCTCGCTCGCGAAGCTGGCGCCCGGCGCCACCGCGCTGGTCATCGGCGTCGGCGGGCTCGGCCACCTCGGCGTCCAGGTGCTCCGTGCTGTCACGGCCGCCCGGGTGATCGCTGTCGACCCGCGCTCCTCCGCGCTGAGCCTGGCCTCGAAGGTGGGTGCCGACGCCACGCTCACCCCCGGACCCGCCACGGCGGCGGAGGTCCGTGAGCTCACCCACGGGGTCGGCGCGGACGTCGTGCTGGACTTCGTCGGCTCGGACGACACGCTGGCCCTGGCCGCCCAGGCGGTCCGCCAGCTCGGGGACCTCACCGTCGTCGGCATCGCCGGCGGCAGCCTGCCGTTCTCCTTCTTCGGCGTCCCCTACGAGTGCAGCGTGCAGACGACGTACTGGGGCAACCGGACCGAGCTGGTCGAGGTTCTCGACCTCGCGGCGCGGGGCCTGCTCACCGCACACACCACGACCTTCGAGCTCGCGCAGGCACCCGAGGTCTACGCCGAGCTGGCCCGCGGCGAGATCGACGGGCGGGCGGTGGTGGTGCCCAACCGGGCCTACCGGCCCTGAGCCCCGGGCTGGCTGCCGGGCTTGCTGCCCGGTCGCGGCCCCGGTTTGGTCTCCGCGGTCGCGGCCAGCCAGGCGCGGAACCGGCGCGGGTCGCGACGCTCCAGCTCGTCGAGCAGGCGCCCGCGCTCCGCGATCACGTCGAGCAGCTCCCGAGGCGTCGCGTCGGCGCGGTGCACCTCGTCGTACGACGAGCGCCACCGCTCGGCCAGGTCGCGCTCGCTCAGCCGAGTGGGATCGTCGACGGCGCCCGGAGCGCTCTTGCCGTGCAGGCTGCGCCGCAGCTGCTCGAGGATCGGCGGCGCGGTCAGGGTCGTCGTGATCAGCACCAGGGCGGTCCAGCCGTCGATCAGCGCCGGGAACCCGCCGAGGATCGTCGCGGCGGCGGCGCCGTAGCGTGCGCCGGTCGTGGCGGCCAGCCGACGGTCGCCGTCGGGCTCGACCCAGGCGACACCGAACGCGGCGCCGAGCACGGCCAGACACGCCGTGATGCCCACGAGCGGCGCCCAGCCGATGGCGACGGAGCCCGCCGCGGTCCCCACGGCGACCAGCAGGATGACGACGCCGTTCCAGCCGGCGCGGTAACGCCGCATCGCCCGACTCTCGATGACCCGTTCCGGTGTGCCCTTCATGCCCTCACGATCCGCCGCGGCCGCCGGACCCGGCAGGGCCGAAAGTGCGCCGCACCTGGGACGTCCGTCCCTCGCCTGCTCCGTGCGGGACCGGGCCGCGGAGGAAGAACGTCGCGCGCCCTGGGGACCTTCGGCCCTGCGCCCTCGGAGGCACCACGGGGAACGTAAGGGCGTGTTCAACGTCCGGTTCCACGGCCGCGGTGGCCAAGGTGTCGTGACGGCGGCGGAGATGCTCTCCGCCGCCGCCTTCGATATGGGGCTGCACGGCCAGGCGTTCCCGACGTTCGGTTCCGAGCGCACGGGCGCCCCGGTCGTGTCGTTCTGTCGCATCCATGACCGCCCGATCGGCTTCCACGAGCCCATCTCGGTCCCCGACGCCCTCGTCGTCCAGGACCCGACCCTGCTGCACGTGCTGGCGGTCCTCGAGGGGGCCAGCCCCGTGACCTACCTGCTGGTCAACACCTCGCGCTCGTTCGCGGACGTCGGCCTGGAGGGGTACGTCGACTGGCTCGCCCCTGGGCGCGCCGCCACCCTGCCGGCGACCGAGATGGCACGCGAGTTCCTCGGCCGGCCGATGCCCAACACCGCGCTCCTGGGCGCGTTCGCGGCGCTCACCGGGGTCGTCACCCTGGAGGCCGTGACGACGGCGATCCGGCACCGGTTCGGCGGCGTGCTGCCGCCGGACATCGTCGAGGCGAACGTCGAGGTCGCCACCCGAGCGCATGGGGTGATCTGTCATGTTTGAGCAGCTCGAAGGCTCCCGCGCGGTCGCCACGGCGGTGGCTCGCTGCCGGCCCGCCGTGATCGCGGCGTACCCCATCTCGCCGCAGACCCACATCGTCGAGGCGCTCTCCGACTTCGTCCGCACCGGTGAGCTGCGCGGGTGCGAGTACCTCATGGTCGAGTCGGAGTTCGGGGCCATGTCGGCGTGCATCGGTGCCTCCGGCGTCGGGGCGCGGACCTACACCGCGACCGCGAGCCAGGGCCTGTTGTTCATGGCCGAGGCGCTCTTCAACGCCTCGGGCCTCGGGCTGCCGATCGTGATGACGGTCGCGAACCGGGCGATCGGCTCGCCGATCAACATCTGGAACGACCAGTCCGACTCGATGTCGCAGCGCGATGCGGGCTGGGTGCAGCTGTTCGCGGTCTCCAACCAGGAGGCCGTCGACCTGCACCTGCAGGCGTTCGTCCTCGCCGAGCGCCTGTCGCTGCCGGTGATGGTGTGCATGGACGGCTTCGTGCTCACCCACGCGGTGGAGGCCATCGACGTGCCGGAGCAGGCCCAGGTCGACGCGTTCCTGCCCCCGTTCGTGCCACGCCAGCACCTGGACCCGAGCGACCCGATCACGATCGGCTCGATGGTCGGCCCGGAGGCGTTCACCGAGGTCCGCTACCTCATGCACGACCAGCAGCTCGCGGCCCTCGACGAGCTGCCCCGGATCCAGCGGGACTTCCACGCGGAGTTCGGCCGGGACACCGGCGGCCTGGTGCGGCCCTACCGCACCGAGGACGCCGACGTCGTCGTGGTGGCGCTCGGCTCGGTGCTCGGGGGCGTCAACGAGGTCGTCGACGCGCTCCGCGAGGACGGCATCGCTGCCGGCTCGCTCGGCATCACCTGCTTCCGGCCCTGGCCGCTCGACGCCGTGCGCGAGGCGCTCGGATCGGCGCGCCAGGTGGTCGTGGTCGAGCGCGCCTTCTCCCCCGGCGTCGGCGGCATCGTCGGACGGGACGTCCGGCTGGCCCTGCGCGGGACCGTCGGCGGCGGCCCGGCGGTGTACGACGTCGTGGCCGGCCTCGGCGGACGCCCGGTGACCCGCGGCTCGCTGCGCCGGCTCGTCGACGACGTCCTCGCGGAGCGGCTCGACCCACGCGGCCTGCACTTCCTGGACCTCGACCATGACCTGCTCGCGCGGGCCGGTACCCCCTGGAGGAGGACGTCGTGACGGATCTCAAGCTCTACCAGGTCGGCACCTTCGCGGCCGGCAACCGGCTCGTCGACCTCGAGCTCCGCTCCGTGCAGGCGCACCCCGACCGGACGAACTCGATCACCTCCGGCCACCGGGCCTGCCAGGGCTGCGGCGAGGCGCTCGGCGCACGCTACGTCCTCGACGCGGCGATGCGGGCGGCCGGGGGCGACCTGGTGGTCGCCAATGCCACCGGCTGCCTGGAGGTCTTCTCCACCCCGTACCCGGAGTCCTCCTGGCAGGTCGCCTGGCTGCACTCGCTGTTCGGCAACGCCCCCGCGGTCGCGGCCGGCATGGCCGCCGGCCTGCGGGCCCTCGGCCGCGAGACCCGGGTCGTCGGACAGGGTGGGGACGGCGGCACGGTGGACATCGGGTTCGGCTGCCTCTCGGGCATGTTCGAGCGCAACGACGACGTGCTGTACGTCTGCTACGACAACCAGGGCTACATGAACACCGGCGTGCAGCGCTCGGGTGCCACGCCTCCGGCAGCACGGACGGCGAACACGGCTCCGGTCGGGCCCGAGCCGGGCAACGCGTTCGGCCAGGGCAAGTCGGCGCCGTTGATCGCGATGGCGCACGAGATCCCGTACGTCGCCACCGCGACCGTCGCCGACCTGCGCGACCTCGAGCGCAAGGTCGAGAAGGCGATGTCGATCCGCGGCGCCCGCTACCTCCACGTGCTGGTCCCCTGCCCGCTGGGGTGGGCCGCGGCCCCCAGCGACACGATCCGCCTGGCTCGGCTCGCGACCGAGTCCGGGATCTTCCCGGTCTTCGAGGCCGAGCACGGCGAGGTCACCGACGTGTCTCCGATCCGCCGCCAGGTCCCCGTCGAGGAGTATCTGAAGCTGCAGGGCCGCTACGCGCACCTCTTCGGCAAGCACGCCCGTCCCGATCTCGTCGCGCGGCTCCAGGCCGGCGCCGACCGCAACATCGCCCGCTTCGGCCTCCTCGAGGCCGAGCCCCGAACCGGGAGCGACTGACATGGACCACCCGTTCGCCATCACCCTGGACGTCGGCTCG
Source organism: Nocardioides sp. JS614 (assembly GCF_000015265.1). Classification (NCBI taxonomy): domain Bacteria; kingdom Bacillati; phylum Actinomycetota; class Actinomycetes; order Propionibacteriales; family Nocardioidaceae; genus Nocardioides; species Nocardioides sp. JS614. The sequence goes on along the minus strand of NC_008699.1, from coordinate 2,515,178 downwards.
AGCCGGGCCAACAAGACCGGCTCCTGGCGTACCGAGCGTCCCGTCTACGTCCACAACCAGCCGCCGTGCAACCGGGCCTGCCCCGCCGGCGAGGACATCCGCACCTGGCTGTACGACGCCGAGGAGGGCGGGGACGCCTACAAGCGGGCGTGGCGCCGGATCATGGAGGTCAACCCGTTCCCGGCGGTCATGGGCCGGGTCTGCTACCACCCGTGCGAGACGGGCTGCAACCGCGGCCAGCTCGACGAGGCCGTCGGCATCAACTCCGTCGAGCGCTTCCTCGGCGACGAGGCGATCCGCTGCGGCTGGCAGGTCACCGTCGACCGCCCGTCGAGCGGGCTGCGGGTGCTCGTCGTCGGCGCCGGCCCCTCGGGGCTCTCGGCGGCCTACCAGCTCGCCCGGCTCGGGCACGCCGTGACGGTCCTGGAGTCGGCCCCGAAGCCCGGCGGCATGATGCGCTACGGCATCCCGGAGTACCGCCTCCCCCGCGCGGTCCTGGACGCCGAGATCCAGCGGATCCTCGACCTGGGCGTGCGCCTGCAGGTGGGCGTCACCGTGACCGACCTCGACGCGACCATGCGCGAGGGGCGGTACGACGCGGCCTTCCTGGCGGTCGGCGCCCAGCTCGGCAAGCGCGCCTACCTGCCGGCCGGCGCGGCCTCCCACGTCGTCGACGCGGTCGCGCTGCTGCACCAGCTCGGCGAGGGCGAGCGTCCGATGCTCGGGCGCCGGGTCGCCATCTACGGCGGCGGCAACACCGCCGTCGACGCGGCCCGCACCGCCAAGCGGCTCGGCGCCGAGGAGTCGCTGGTCGTCTACCGGCGCACCCGCGACCGGATGCCCGCGCACGAGGCCGAGGTCCGCGAGGCCGAGGAGGAGGGCGTCCGGTTCACCTGGCTGTCCTCGATCACCCAGGTCGAGGAGGGCTCCTTGACCATCGAGCGGATGGAGCTCGACGAGACCGGGTTCCCACAGCCGACCGGGGTCACCGAGCAGCTGCCGGCCGACTCACTCGTGCTCGCGCTCGGCCAGGACACCGATCTGCGCTTCCTGGACGGGGTCGCCGGCATCGAGGTCGACCACGGCGTGGTGTCTGTCGACGACCAGATGATGACCGGTCGCCCGGGCATCTTCGCCGGCGGCGACATGGTGCCCGACCAGCGCTCGGCGACGGTCGGCATCGGCCACGGCCGACGGGCGGCGATGGGGGTGGATGCCTGGCTGCGCGACCGGACGGCGCCGCGGCCCGCGGAGCCGGCTCCCGCCGAGTTCGACGCGCTGAACACCTGGTACTTCGCCGACGCGCCCCGCGCGCACCGGCCGCTGCTCGAAGCGGTGCGCCGGTCGTCGACCTTCGACGAGGTCGTGGAGTCCCTCGACGCCGACAGCGCCCTCTACGAGGCACGGCGCTGCATGTCCTGCGGCAACTGCTTCTCCTGCGACAACTGCTTCGGCGTGTGCCCCGACAACGCCATCACCAAGACCGGCGACCCGGACACGCCGTACCTGATCGACCTCGACTACTGCAAGGGCTGCGGGCTGTGCGCCGCGGAGTGCCCGGCCGGGGCGATCCGGATGGCACCCGAGGAGATCTAGCGGACCCGGGTTCGCCCGGCCGGGACGGGGCTCAGCCTCGGTCAGCTGCACGCCTCGACCGGCGGGCCGCCGTCGCGCAGCCACCGGTCGTAGCGGGCGGGGTCGCGGCGCTCGAGGGCGTCGAGCAGGACGCCGCGCAGGACCACCAGCTGCGCGGACCGACGCGGGTCCCGGGCCGCCACCAGGGCGTCGCCGGAGAGGTACCAGGCCGCGGTGATCTGCTCGGTGCTCAGCCGCGCGACCACGGCCCGCTGGCTCGCGACGTCGGCGGCGGGGTCCAGGCGGATCGGGTCGACCTGCGGGCGCGGAGCGCGCGGGCGCGACTGCCAGGGGAACTGCACGACGACACCTCCGCTCTTCCTGCGTCCACGTCGGCCTTCGGTTCCAGCCTGCGCGCGCGTGGCGGGACGGAGCAGGGTCGATGGTCCCGGGCCCTCGGGACCTGCGACCGGCGGCGTGGACAGGGAGTGGCCCGAGGGCAGCGACGACCGCGGGCCGCCTCCCTGTCGACGTAGCGCTCCCCGGGCTCCGTCTCCCGGAGGTGGATCTCGCCGGTGTCTCGGGTCACCGAGGCGATCCAGGTCGACTGTAGGCAGACATCGGCCTTGCGCGGGGCCGGTTGAGCGAATCTGGAGGAAAGGTCAGGACCGGTACCCGGCCCGTCGCGTCGTCGGGCGGCCCCGTCGCCGCCCCCGGACCCCCGTGGCTCGAGGACGGCGAACGGGCTGCCCGACCGGGCCAGGATCGCCGTACCGGGCACCGCTCCGGCTCACCCGTGGGGATGAACCGGGATCACTCTCCGTCGTACGCCGGGAGGGTGAACTCGAACATCGAGCCCTGACCGCTCGGGTTCGCACGGGCCACGATCGTGCCGTCGTGCCGGCTGATGATCCGGCGCACGATCGAGAGGCCCAGACCGCTCCCCTCGTAGTCGCGGTAGTGCGCCCGGTGGAACTCGTCGAAGACCCGCTCGTGCTCTCCTGCCGGGATGCCGATCCCGTTGTCGGCGACCTGCACGGTCACCATCCGCGAGTCGGTGCGGCAGCCCTGGACGACGATCTCCGGCTCGACCCCGGCGGCGACGTACTTCAGCGCGTTGCCGATCAGGTTGTCCAGCACCTGGCGGACCAGCACCGGGTCGGCCAGCACGACGGGCAGCGGGTCGACCCGCACCCGGGACTCGGCGTGGCGTGCGGTCGCGACCTCGGCGACGAGCGCAGCGAGGTCGACCCGCTCGACCTCGAGGTCGCGCTGGCTGGCCGTCGCGTGCGCGAGCAGGTCCCGGATCAGCTCCCGCATCCGGCGCGAGGAGGACCGGACCCGCGAGACGAAGTCGCGCGCCAGGTCGGCGCTGAGGTTCCCGGAGTCCAGCTCGTCGGCGATCATCTCGGTCCAGCCGTCGATCGCGGCCAGCGGGTTGCGCAGGTCGTGGGCGACGACCCCGGCGAACGCGGCCAGCTCCGCGCGCCGGGCGTGCTCGCTGGAGATGTCGCGGAAGATGACCAGCGCCCGGGCCCGGTGCCGCACCTCGTCGCGCGGCAGCGGGACCGCGGAGACCGAGACGACCCGCTGCGTGCCGTCCGTACGAGTGATCATCTGCTCGGCGTCGCGCACGGTCTCGCCGGCCAGGGCGCGCATCGACGGGCGTTCCGGGGTGCCGACGGCACTGCCGTCGGCCCACTGCCGGGAGCGCGCGGCCAGGACCTCCCAGTCGACCTCGTCGTAGGCGAGCCCGAAGATCTCGGCCGCCGCGGCGTTGTGCACCAACAGGTTGCCGGCCTCGTCGAGGACGAACAGGCCCTCGTTCATCGAGCCGAGCACGGCCTCGCGCAGGCTGGCCTGGTACAGCGTCTCCTCCTGCGTGCGCAGCAGCTCGGCCGAGAGCGCCTGCCGCTCGTCCCGACCGGTCGAGAGAGCGAGGCCGGTGACCACGATGGTCGCGACGTAGAACTCGGCGAGCAGGGTGCCGACGTCGGCCCGCTCCACGGCCGCGAACGGGCCGTAGCCGGTCATCGTCAACGCCTGCGTGGCGACTCCGACCACGAAGGAGTGCGCCGCGCTGGCGAGGGTGCTGAACCGCAGTCCGAACCACACCGTGGCGGCGAGCAGCGGGAACACGAGGGGCAGGTCGTCGAAGGCGAACGCCAAGCCGTACATGGCCGCGGTGAAGCCCGAGGCAGCGAGCAGCTCCACGACCGGCCCGTAGCCGACCAGCGAGCCCCGCGGCCGGGGCCGCGAGACCCACTGCCCGACCAGGATCCCCAGTGTCACGACGATCAGGCTGCTGACCAGCGTGCGACCGAAGTAGAGCGCTCCCGACAGCGGCTCGTACTCCCCGCTGACGGCCGCCGCTCCGGCCGTGCCGAGCAGCGCGCCGACGGCCATGGCCACGGCCAGCGCTCCCCCGTAGCGCGGCAGCATCCGGGGGCGGTCGAGCGGCCGGTCACCCCCGCAGCCCCACAGCTCCGGGCTCCAGCGGCGCAGCAGCCAGACCGCGAGCAGCGTCTGCGTGACCGTGACGCCGACGAAGACCGCGTTGAGGCGGGGATCAGCCCCCAGGACGGCGTTGCCGGTGGCCGCGGCGGCGGCAAGGAGGAGCGTGTCCAAGCTGAGCAGGCGCGCGTCTCGCAGCACGAACCACAGGACCGCGAGGCCGCCGGCCGGCCAGACCGTCGCGAAGCCCGGGCTGTCGAGCGCAGGCTCGCGGGCCAGCACCGCGAGCAGCACGAGGCACCCGGCCAGCCCGTAAGCCGTGCCGGGATGTGCGCGCGAGCGCGGCTCGCTCCGGTCCCCCGGCATCCCTACCCCCACCCATGTACCCCCGAGGAGAGGCTAGTGGTCGCGGGCGATCGTGGCATCAGCAGGTCTCGCAGACGGCGCGGCGTCAGTCGTCGTCGTTGGCGAGGTCCTCGTCGTGGGTGCCGGGCCGAGGCGCCCAGGGCAGCTCCTTGGCGGGGCGTACGACGATCAGCCGGTCGCCCCGGGCGAGCTGGGTGACCACCGGGTCGAAGTAGCGGTAGACCTTCTCGTCCCGCACGACGGCGATCACCTGGTCGGGCAGCCGTTGGGGCTGTCGGCCGACCTCGCTGACCAGGAGGTCGCGCTCGGCGACCTCCAGGCCCTCGCCGTACGTGAGCAGGTCCTCCATCACCGAGCCGAGCGTCGGCGAGAGGGACGAGAGCCCGAGCAGCCGCCCGACGGCGTCGGAGGAGGTGATCACCGAGTTCGCCCCGGACTGGCGCATCAGCGCGACGTTCTCCTGCTCGCGCACCGCCGCGACGATCCAGACCTCCGGGTTGAGCTGCCGCACGGTCAGCGTCGCGAGGACGTTGGAGTCGTCCCGGTCGGTGGTGATGATGACCTGGTCGGCGTTCTCCACCCCGGCCCGGCGCAGCACGTCCTGCCGGGTGGCGTCGCCGGTGACGACCGCGAGCCCGTCGGCGTGCGCCTCCTGGAGCGCCGCCGCGCCGGGGTCGACCACGATGATCGACTCGCGGTCCTGACCGTTGTTGACCAGCGTGTCGACGGCGGCCCGGCCCTTGGTGCCGTAGCCGACCACGACGACGTGGGATCTCATGTGCTTCCTCCAACGGGCGGCTCGGAACAGCTCGCGGCCCTGGGAGGCGAGGACCTCCAGGGTGGTCCCGATCAGCAGCACCAGGAAGGCGATGCGGAGCGGGGTGACGACGAACGCGTTGATCATCCGGGCGTGCGCCTCGACCGGCGCGATGTCGCCGTACCCGGTCGTGCTCAGCGTGACGGTCGTGTAGTAGAGCGAGTCGACCAGGTCGACCCGCCCGGTCGGGTCGTTGCCGTCGACGTACGCCTCCCGGTCGAGCCAGACCAGCAGCACGGTGCCGACCAGGATCGCGAGGGCGGCCAGCAGCCGGCGGCCGAGCTCCCACCAGGGCGAACGCGCCTGGTCGGGCAGCGAGAGCTTCCCGCGCACGCGACCCTGCGTGATGTCGCTGGAGTCCTCGGCCACGGTGGTGAATCTAGTCGTTGTCGGGCCGCGCACCGAAGCGACGCAGCCGCGACACGAGCTCGAGTCTGGCGCGCGTGGTGGCCTTCTGCGGGAAGACCGTGTCGAAGGCCGCATTGACCGCTGCCCCGATGAGCACCGCGATCGACACCAGGTAGAGCCAGAGCAGCACCGCGATGGGTGCCGCCAGCGGACCGTAGATCGAGCGTGAGTCGGTCGCCGTGACGGTCAGGAACCACCGCAGCAGGTAGGACCCGACGACCCAGCAGAACAACGAGAAGGTCGCACCCGGGAGGTTGAAGCTCCAGTTCGTCCGCACTGGCACTGACACGTGGTAGAGCGTCGCGAGGAAGCAGATGCACACGACGGTCACCACCGGCCAGTAGAACCCCATCAGCAGGTCCAGCCGCTCCGGCAGCCAGTCCTCGACCAGGCTCGGACCGGCGATCACCAGGGGGATCGTCACGACCCCGGTGACCATCGCGAGGACGTAGAGGAGGAACGAGAGCGCCCGGGTCTTCACGATCCCGCGGTGCCCGCCGAGCCCGTGCATGATCGTGATGGTGTCGACGAAGACGTTCAGCGCCCGGGAGCCGGACCACAGCGCCAGCACGAACCCGAGCGAGATGACGTCGAAACGGCCGCCCCGGAGCACGTCGTCGATGGTCGGCTCGATGATCTTGTGCACCGCCCCGTCGGTGAGCGCCCGCGCGGAGAGATCGACGACCGCGGCCCGCACGTCGGCGACCTGGGCCGGGCTGAACTGGTCGGTGACGTACCCGATGGCGCCGGCCATCGCGAAGATCAGCGGGGGCACGGAGAGCACGGCGAAGAACGCCGCCTCCGCCGCCAGGCCGGTCACCCGGTACTTCAGGCAGGAGGCGACGGTGGTGACGAACAGCCGCCACACCACCTCGCGCAGCCGGCGCAGCCGGAGGGCCAGCGGGGAGGCCCGGGGGGCGCGTTCCTGGCGCTCTGCTCCCTCCGCCCCGGACATGGATCTACCGTAGGCCCATGCGATCCGACATCCGCGCATCCGCCAACCAGCCGCCAGCACTGGTTGGTCACAACGTCGTCACGGCCGACCTCGCCCTCGTCGAGGCGGTCACCCGGCACGCCTCCGCCGACGTGGTCGAGGACCTGGCCGCCCTCGGCGCCGAGGCCGGCACCGACGAGGCGCGCGAGCACGGCCTGCTCGCGAACCGCAACGAGCCGCGGCTCGCGCCGTACGACCGCTACGGCAACCGGATCGACGAGGTCGAGTTCCATCCCTCCTGGCACTGGCTGATGGGCCGCGCCGTCGGCCACGGACTGGCGGCCGCACCCTGGGAGCAGCAGGAGGCCGGGGCGCCGCACGCGCACGTGCGCCGCGCCGCCGGCTTCATGGCCTGGTCGCACACCGAGGCGGGCCACGGCTGCCCGATCTCGATGACGTACGCCGCCGTCCCCGCGCTACGCGCCGACGAGGCGCTCGCCAAGGAGTGGACGCCGCTGCTGGCGTCCACGACGTACGACCCGGGCCTCCGGCTCGCCACGACGAAGGCCGGCGCACTGGCCGGCATGGGGATGACGGAGAAGCAGGGCGGCTCCGACGTCCGCACCAACGTGACCGAGGCGCGCCCGACCTCCGCGCACGGCGAGTACACCCTCCACGGGCACAAGTGGTTCACCTCGGCGCCGATGAACGACATGTTCCTGGTCCTCGCCCAGGCCGAGGGGTCGGCCCTGACCTGCTTCGTGGTCCCCCGCGTGCTCGCCGACGGCACCCGCAACCAGATGGACGTGGTCCGCCTCAAGGACAAGCTCGGCAACCGCTCGAACGCCTCGTCCGAGCTGGAGCTCGACGGCACCGTCGGCTACCGCCTCGGCGACGAGGGCCGCGGGGTGCGCACCATCATCGAGATGGTCGCCGCCACCCGGCTCGACTGCGTGCTCGGGTCGACCTCGCTGATGCGGCGCGCGGTCAACGAGGCGTCCTGGCACGCCGCGCACCGCACGGCCTTCGGCGCGCTCCTCGCCGACAAGCCGCTGATGCAGAACGTGCTCGCGGACCTGGCGGTCGAGACGGAGGCGGCGACGGCCCTCGCGATCCGGCTGGCGGCCGCTGTCGACGGCCTGGGCCGGCCCGACGCCGCGGAGGCGGCGCACGAGGCCGCGTTCCGCCGGATCGCGCTCCCGCTCGCGAAGTTCTGGGTCTGCAAGCGCACCCCGTTCCTGGTGGCGGAGGCGCTGGAGTGCCTGGGCGGCAACGGCTACGTCGAGGACTCGGGGATGCCGTTGCTGTACCGCGAGGCCCCGGTCAACTCCGTCTGGGAGGGGTCGGGCAACGTCAACGCCCTCGACGTGCTGCGCGCCCTGGGCCGCGAGCCCGAGGTGCTCGACGCCTGGATCACCGAGGTGGGCCGGGCCCGCGGCGGCGACGCCCGCCTCGACCGGGCGATCGAGGACACGCTGGCGCTGATCGGATCCCTCCTGGGCGACCCCGACTCGCTCGAGGTCAACGCCCGGCGGCTTGCCAGCCGGATGGCGCTGTGCCTGCAGGGCGCGCTGCTCGTGCGCTTCGCCCCCCCGGAGGTCGCCGACGTGTTCTGCGCCTCCCGGCTCGGCACGTCGTACGACGGCGTCTTCGGCACCCTGGACGGCGGCGACCTGCGCGCGATCGTCGAGCGGGCGACGCCGACGCTCTGACCGGAGCCGCTCGAGGCTCAGGCCAGGTCGAGGCCTGGGTAGAGCGGGTGCTTGTCGAGCAGCTCCGCGGCGGCGGCGTGGACCTTGTCGGCCACGCCGTCACCGAGCCGGTAGGACGCCTTCGACGGCTTGCCGTCCTTGGTGGTGCCGGGCTCGGTGTTGCTGAGCACGTCCACGATCAGCTCGGCGACCCGGTCGAACTCGTCGTGGCCGAAGCCCCGGGTCGTCAGGGCCGGCGTGCCGAGGCGGATGCCGGAGGTGTACCAGGCGCCGTTCGGGTCCTGCGGGATCGAGTTGCGGTTGGTGACCACGCCGGAGTCGAGGAGCGCCGACTCGGCCTGCCGGCCGGTGAGCCCGAACGCCGAGACGTCGAGCAGCACCAGGTGGTTGTCGGTGCCACCGGTGACGAGCCGGGCACCGCGGGACAGGAAGCCCTCGGCCAGCGACTGGGCGTTGTCGGCGATGTTCTGCGCATAGGTCCGGAACTCCGGGCGGCGGGCCTCGGCGAGGGCCACGGCCTTGGCCGCCATCACGTGCCCCAGCGGGCCGCCGAGCACCATCGGGCAGCCGCGGTCGACGTCGGCGGCGAAGTCCTCCTGGGCCAGCACCAGGCCGCCGCGCGGGCCACGCAGTGACTTGTGGGTCGTGGTCGTGGTGATGTGGGCGTGCGGGATCGGGTCCTCGTCGCCGGTGAACACCTTCCCGGCGACCAGGCCCGCGAAGTGCGCCATGTCGACCATCAGCGTCGCGCCGACCTCGTCGGCGATCTCGCGCATCTTCGCGAAGTCCACCCGGCGCGGGTAGGCGGAGTAGCCGGCGACGATCACCAGCGGCTTGAACTCGCGGGCCTTGGCGGCGACCGCGGCGTAGTCGAGCAGCCCGGTCTCCGGATCGGTGCCGTACTGCTGCTGGTGGAACATCTTGCCGCTGATGTTCGGGCGGAAGCCGTGGGTGAGGTGGCCGCCGGCGTCCAGGGCCATCCCGAGCAGCCGCTGGTTGCCGAGCTCGTGGCGCAACGACTCCCAGTCCGCCTCGGTCAGCTCGTTGACGTTCTTGGCGCCGAGCCGCTCGAGCGCCGGGGTCTCGACCCGGTGGGCCAGGATCGACCAGAACGCCACCAGGTTCGCGTCGATGCCGGAGTGCGGCTGGGCATACGCGTACGGCGCCCCGAAGAGCTCGCGCGCGTGCTCGGCGGCCAGCGCCTCGACGGTGTCGACGTTCTGGCAGCCTGCGTAGAAGCGGTGGCCGACGGTGCCCTCGGCGTACTTGTCGCTCAGCCAGGTGCCCATGGTCAGCAGCACCGCCGGCGAGGCGTAGTTCTCGCTCGCGATCAGCTTCAGCGAACCTCGCTGGTCGACGAGCTCCTGCCGGGTCGCCTCCGCGATCCGCGGCTCGACCGAGGCGATCACCTCGAGAGCCTGCTGGTACGCGCTGCTGGTGAGGGAACTGATGCGCTCGTCGCTCATGCGGCCAGCCTAGTGGTGGCCGTGGTGTGACGTGGGTCGCAGTCCACGCGCCCGCGGGGCGGATGCGCCTGGCTGTTGTCTCGCATAGCGGACTCTCGTTTCACATCATGAGATTTCGTCTTGTGGGATGCCCGTCCGCCCCCTGAGACTCCTTGACATGGTCTCCGCTGTGACGCACGCCTACCTCGTGGCTCGACGCCACGTGGACCTCGGGCGCACCCGCAGCATGATGTGTTGGCATTCCTGACCCTCGCCCACCGCGCAGCTGACCGCACCGGTTGACCGCAGGCCCCGACGACGTGGCCGCCCCCGGTTCGATGGTCGCTCGCACCGTCGCTTCAGGAAGCCCCGATGACTGACCTGCGCTACACCGTCCAGCCCGCCAGCAGCACCGAGATCCCGCGTCCCAAGCGGGCCGAGGGCCAGTGGGCCCTCGGCCTCCGCGAGCCGCTCAACGCCAACGAGCAGCAGAAGAAGGACGACAGTCCGCTCAACGTGCGCGACCGGATCGTGAACGTCTACAGCAAGCGCGGGTTCGACTCCATCGACCCCGCCGACCTGCGCGGCCGGTTCCGCTGGTACGGCATCTACACCCAGCGTCGCCCCGGGCTCGACGGCGGCAAGACCGGAGCCCTCGAGCCGCACGAGCTCGACGACCGCTACTTCATGATGCGGGTGCGCAGCGACGGGGCACTGCTCGGCGCCGAGCAGCTGCGGACGCTCGGCGGCATCTCCACCGACTTCGCCCGGGACACCGCCGACATCACCGACCGGCAGAACATCCAGTACCACTGGATCGACATCGTCGACGTCCCGGAGATCTGGGACCGCCTCGCCCGCGTCGGGCTGACCACCGAGGAGGCCTGCGGCGACTCCCCCCGTGGGTTCCTCGGCTCCCCGGTCGCCGGCGTCGCCAAGGACGAGATCATCGACGGGACCCCGGCCCTGTTGGAGATCGGCCGCCGGCGCGCGGGCAACCCCGACTACGCCAACCTCCCCCGCAAGTTCAAGACCTCCGTCTCCGGGCACCCCTCGCTCGACGCGACGCCGGAGATCAACGACGTCGCGTTCGTCGGCGTGGTGCACCCCGAGCTCGGCGCCGGCTTCGACCTGTGGGTCGGCGGCTCCCTGTCGACCAACCCCTTCCTGTCCGCCAAGATGGGCGTCTGGATCCCGCTCGACGAGGTCGCCGACGTGTGGGAGGGCGTGATCTCGATCTTCCGGGACTACGGCTACCGGCGCCTCCGGTCCCGGGCCCGGCTCAAGTTCCTCGTCCAGGACTGGGGCATCGAGAAGTTCCGCGAGGTGCTCGAGAACGAGTACCTCCACCGCCGGCTCCCCGACTGCGCGTCGCCGGAGGTCGCGGCCGGCAACGGCGACCACATCGGCGTGCACGAGCAGAAGGACGGCCGGTTCTACGTCGGCGCGAGCGCGACCGTGGGACGCGTGAGCGGCAGCCTGCTGAGCCGGCTCGGCGACCTGGTCGAGAAGTACGGCGTGGACGGGGTCCGGCTCACGGCGTACCAGAAACTCGTGATCCTCGGCGTCGACGGCGCCCGGGTCGACGAGCTGCTCGACGACCTGGAGCTGATCGGCCTGTCCGCGCGCCCCTCCCCATGGCGGCGCTCCACGATGGCCTGCACCGGCATCGAGTTCTGCAAGCTGGCGATCGTCGAGACCAAGCATCGGGCCAGCGCCCTGGTCGACGAGCTGGAGCGGCGCTTCCCCGACCTCGACACGCCGATCACCGTCAACGTGAACGGGTGCCCGAATGCCTGCGCGCGTACCCAGGTCGCGGACATCGGGCTCAAGGGCCAGCTCGTCCTGCACGAGGGCGAGCAGGTCGAGGGCTTCCAGGTGCACCTGGGCGGTGGCATCGGGCTCACCCAGCGGCTGGGCCGCAAGCTGCGCGCGCACAAGGTCACCAGCGCCGGGCTCGACGACTACATCACCTCGGTCGTCACCAACTACCTCACCGACCGCACCGACGGCGAGGCGTTCGCCGCCTGGGTCGAGCGCGCCGACGAGGAGCTGCTGCGCGGCGACAAGACCCTGGAGGCGGTGGCGACATGAGCGAGCGCGCCGTCCCCTTCCACTGCCCCTACTGCGGGGAGGAGGACCTGCGCCCGCACGAGGTCCTCTCGGAGAACGGCGAGGTCCACTCGCCCCACGGCACCTGGGAGTGCCGCGCCTGCCTGCGCGCCTTCTCCCTGAAGATGCTCGGTCTGGTCCGCCCCTCGACCGCTGCACCGGGAGCGCCGTCATGACCGCGGCGACCACGAACTCGGCTCGCAACTTCCGTGGCATCGAGACCGCTGGCCGCTCCTCCGAGGAGCTGCGCGAGCTGGTGTCCCACTGGGGCGCCGAGCTCGAGCTCGCGCCCGCCGAGGACATCGTCGAGTGGGCGGTGGCGACCTTCGGCGAGAGGTTCTGCGTGACGTCGTCGATGGCGGATGCCGTCCTCGCGCACCTGGTCTCCCGCGTCGCGCCGGGGATCGACGTGCTCTTCCTGGACACCGGCTACCACTTCGCCGAGACGATCGGGACCCGGGACGCGGTCCAGGCGACGCTGCCGGTCAACCTGATCACGATCACCCCGGTGCAGTCGGTCGCCGAGCAGGACGCGGCGTACGGCACGGACCTCTACAAGACCGACCCCGACCTGTGCTGCGCGCTGCGCAAGGTGCAGCCGCTCGCGGACGCCCTCGAGGGGTACGACGCGTGGGCGACCGGGCTGCGCCGCGCCGAGACCCAGCACCGCGTGATCGCCCCGGTCATCGGCTGGGACGCCAAGCGCGGCAAGGTCAAGGTCTCGCCGCTGGCACGCTGGACCGACGAGGAGATCGAGCGCTACATCGCCGACCACGACGTGCTGGTGAACCCGCTCGCGTACGACGGCTACCCGTCCATCGGCTGCTGGCCCTGCACACGCCGCGTGGCTCCCGGCGAGGACCCACGCAGCGGCCGTTGGGCCGGCACCACCAAGACCGAGTGCGGGATCCACTCATGACCCGGATCCCGCACCCCAGCCCGGCCGACAGCGTGGCCGACCGCGGCTTGCCCGAGATGCACTCCCCCGCACCAACCGCACGCACACGTAAGGAGGCGGCGTGATGGCTGCTCCTGCTCTGGTGGCCCTCGCTCACGGCAGTCGTGACCCGCGGTCTGCCGCCACGATCAAGGCCCTGGTCGACGAGGTCCGGGCGCTGCGCCCGGACCTGCGCATCGAGCCGGCGTTCCTCGAGCTCTCCCGACCGTCGTTCACGACCGTCGTGGACCGCCTCGTGAAGGCGGGCTTCGACGAGATCGTGGTCGTCCCGCTGCTGCTCACGGAGGCGTTCCACGCCAAGGTCGACGTGCCAAGCGCCGTCGCCGAGGCGGCCGAGCGGCACCCGGGCCTGCAGGTCCGCGCGACCTCGATCCTCGGGCTCGAGGCGCGGTTCCTCGAGGTGCTGGACGTGCGCATGCGCGAGGCGCTGCGCGCGGCTCGGGCCCGCGAGCTCGACGCCCTGGTGCTCGCCGCGGCCGGCTCGAGCGACCCGCTCGCCAACCAGTCCGTCGCCCGGCTCGCCCGTGTGTGGGGCTCGCGCCACAAGCTGCCCGTGACCGCCGCGTTCGCCTCGGCCTCCCCCCCGACCACCGGCGAGGCGGTGCGCGCTTTCCGCGGCGAGGGGCGGCGCCACATCGCCGTGGCCTCGCTCTTCCTCGCCCCGGGCTTCCTGCCGGACCGCGCCGCCGAGCTGGCCCTGGAGGCGGGCGCGATCGCGGTGTCCCAGCCGCTCGGCGCCCACCCGGAGCTGGCCCGCACCGTGCTGGCGCGGTACGCCGTCGGCGCGGTCGAGCTGGTGCCCGTCTGAGCTAGGAGACCAGCTGCTCGACCAGGCGCTCGAGCTGGCGTGCGGGGTCGCGGGTCAGCCCGCCGTGGACCGGGCCGGGCTGGAGGACGGTGCTGCGCGGCGCCTTCAGGAAGCCGAAGCGCTGGCCCAGGGGCTGTCCGGCCACGGCACCGGCGCGCTCGTCCCCCGCGCACACCCCTTCGACGAACTCCAGCGCGTCGCAGACCTGGTCGAGGTCCAGGCCCGGCGCGAACGCGCGGAGCCGCTCCCGGTCGACGTGCCAGGCGCCCTGGAGGAAGCCGGTGGCCTCGCAGTAGAGCACGACGCCGACGTTGACGAACTCCTCGCGGTCCACGCGGGGCACGCAGCGCAGGACGACGTACTGGTAGGAGAGCCGGGGGGTCACGGCGGTCATCGGGCCGACACCTCCGGCAGCCACTGCCGGGCGGCGAGCCGCGCGGACAGGAAGTCGACGTACGCCGCCCGGAGCGCGTCGGGGCCGTCGGCGCCCGGAACCGGCTCGAGCCAGGCGTCGGGGACCGCGGCCAGCACCTCGGCGAACACGTCGGGCGCGAGCCGGGCGCGGACCTCGTCGTCGGCGGCCGGCAGCTCGCTCGCGAACCCCAGGAGGACGTGGTCGTCCGGGCTCCACGGCTGGGCGGCGAACCGGGCCGCCGCGCCGTCCTTGGTCAAGGAGCCGCCGGGCCAGGCGTGGTGGAAGTACAGCGCCGCGCCATGGTCGATCACCCACAGGTCGCCGTGCCAGACCAGCAGGTTGGGGTTGCGCCAGGAGCGGTCGACGTTGGCGGTGAACGCATCGAGCCACAACACCTTGCCGGCGACCCCTGCGTCCGTCGGGACCTCCCCGTCGAAGCCGAACGCGCCGGGCAGGAAGTCCACGCCGAGGTTGAGCCCCGGGCTCGCGTTGAGCAGGTCCTGGACCTCCTCGTCGGCCTCGTAGCGGGCGATCTCCGGGTCGAGGTCGAGCGCCACCAGCTCGGGCGTGCGCAGGCCGATCCGGCGGGCCAGCTCGCCGACGATCACCTCGGCCACCAGCACCCGCACGCCCTGCCCGGCACCGCGGAACTTGCACACGTAGGTGCCGAGGTCGTCGCCCTCGACGATGCCCGGCAGGCTGCCGCCCTCCCGCAGTGGCGTCACGTAGCGGGTCACGGCGACGGAGGGGATCACGAGACCGGGCCCTCGGGGTCCTCGTGCAGCAGCCGGTCCCGCTCGGCCGCCACGTCGAAGTCCGCCGCCGGCCAGGCGAGGTCGAGTCCGCGCAGCGTCTCCAGGAGCAGCTGCCCGATGGCGAGGTTGCGGTACCACTTCGCGTCGCTGGGCACCAGGTGCCACGGCGCGACCTCGGTGTTGGTGTGCTCGATCGCCGCCTCGTAGGCGCTGCGGTAGTCGGCCCAGCGCGCGCGCTCGTCGACGTCGTGGGGGTTGTACTTCCAGTGCTTGGTCGGCTGGGCCAGCCGGGCGAGCAGGCGCTTCTTCTGCTCCTCGGGCGAGATGTGCAGCAGGCACTTGAGGATCGTCGTCCCCTCCTCGACCAGCCCACGCTCGAAGTCGTTGATCACCTCGTAGCGGCGCTCGATCTCCTCGGGCTCGACCAGCCCGTGCACCCGCGGGACGAGCACGTCCTCGTAGTGGGAGCGGTCGAAGACGCCGATCAGGCCGGGCCCCGGCAGCGCCTTGCGGATCCGCCACAGGAAGTCGTGCGCGCGCTCCTCGTCCGTCGGCGCCTTGAACGACGTGATCCGGACGCCCTGCGGGTCGACCAGGCCGACGGTGTGCCGCAGGATGCCGCCCTTGCCGGAGGTGTCCATGCCCTGGAGGACCAGGAGCACCCGGCGCGGGGAGCCCTTGCGGCCCTGGGCGAACAGCCGTTCCTGGAGGTCGGAGAGCTCCGGCCCGAGGTCGACCAGCGCCTGCTTGCCGGCCGTCTTGCCGCCCTTCACCCCGGCGGTGCGGTCGGTGCGGAGCGCGGCCAGGTCGACGGGGCCGCGCGGGATGGGCTGGGCGTGGGCGGTCATCGAGGCATCATCCCAGGACCCGCGGGACGTCGAGGCTGCAGCCCACGACCGTGTCGACGGATCCGTCCTCCTTCGGCTCGTCGAACCACAACCCCTCGGTGAAGCCGGCCTTGGCGAGCATCCGCAACGAGGCGGCGTTGCGGTGGTCGGGGGCGGCGAAGTACGTCGTCGCCGCCGGGAACCGCTGCCGGGCGCGGGTCATCCACGCCCAGAGCACGCGGGCGCCGAAGCCGCGCCCGCTCCACTCCTCGCACAGCGCGTAGTCGACCCCGACGGCGTCCGGGTCCGGGCCGAGGACGGCGTAGTCGGGGTAGTCGCCGATCCGGTAGTCCTGGACGAACCCCACCGAGCGGCCGTTGACCTCGGCCACCCACATCCGGGTCGGCCGCATCCCGTCGATGCAGGGTCCGTAGCGGGCCTCGATCCGCTCCGGCGTCGGGTCGCCCTCGGCGGCCCACCAGCGCCGGACGTGCTCGCTCTGGCGCCAGCGCGTCACGTCCGGCAGGTCCCCACGGGTCATCGCCCGCACCGCGACCCGGTTGTCGTGGTCGACCGCGAACTGCTTCACCTCCCCGGAGAGGTCCACCGGCACCGGGTCGGCGTGCAGGCTCGCGACCGTACGCCTGGCGGCCGCCGCCCAGGCCTCGCCGTCGTGGACCACGCCGGTGAGGTCGCGGCCACGGTCGTGGACGACCACCCGGTGGCCGTTCACGAGGCACCTGCCGGGCGCCGGGTCAGCGGCGGCTCGGCCGACCACGGGAAGTCGATCCACGACTCGGTGCGGCGCCAGACGTAGTCGGGGCGCACGAGCGTCCAGGGCTTCTCGTAGATCACCGCGATCCGCGCCTCGGCGACGTGGTCCGCGCAGAAGTCGCGGACGATCTCCAACGTCCGGCCGGTGTCGGCGACGTCGTCGGCGATCAGCACCCTGAGACCCGCCAGGTCGACGGCGTCGGGGGTCGGCGGCAGCACCACGGGGAGCTCCAGCCGCTCGTCCACCCCGGTGTAGAACTCGACGTTGATCGCGGAGAGGTTCTTCACGTCCAGCGCGTAGCCCAGCCCCATCCCGAGGCCGAGACCGCCGCGGGCGATCGAGAGCACCAGGTCGGGCTCGTAGCCGGAGTCGACGACCTGCTGGGCCAGCTCTCGCACCGCGATGCCGAACAGCTCGTACGTCAGGACCTCGCGCTCACTCGCCACCTGGGCATTCTTGCCCAGCCGAGGCCAGCTCGTCGCGCACTACCGCGAACGCCAGGCCGGATCCGTAGCCCTTGCGGGCCAACAGGCCCACGAGCCGCCGGGTCGCGGTTGTCTCGTCAACCCGGGCCAGGGAGCGCAGCTTCTTGCGCACCAGCGCCCGGGCGGCCGCCTCCTCGTCGGCCGGGTCCACCTCGTCGAGAGCCTCGCGCGCCACCTCGTCGGCGACGCCCTTGCGGCGCAGCTCCTGGGCCAGCGCCCGTCGGGCGAGGCCCTTGTTGGGCTGACGGGACTGCACCCAGGCCCGGGCGAAGGCGCGGTCGTCGACCAGGCCGACCTCCTCGAACCGGTCGAGGAGCCGGCTGGCGACCTCGTCGGGCACGTTGCGCGAGGCGAGCTTGTCGCTCAGCTCCTTGCGGCTGCGGGCCTGCCCGGTGAGCTGGTCGAGCAGGATCTTGCGGGCCACCGCCTCGGGGTCGGCGTCGGGCCCGTCGGCAACCGGGTCGGGCGGGGCCGACGCACGTCGGGTCCACGCGTCGACCCCGGCCGCGACATCACCGAGCCAGGGCGGCAGCTGTCGGGACTCAGAAGTCGCCGACACCGATCGGCTCCGCCGGCAGCTCGGCCACGTCCTGGTCGACGGTCGGCCCGACGCCGAGCTTCTCGAGGATCTTCTTCTCGAGCTCGTTGGCCAGGTCGGGGTTGTCGCGCAGGAAGGCGCGAGCGTTCTCCTTGCCCTGGCCGAGCTGGTCGCCCTCGTAGGTGTACCAGGCACCGGCCTTGCGAACCAGGCCCGCCTCGACGCCGACGTCGATCAGGCCACCCTCGCGGCTGATGCCCTTGCCGTACATGATGTCGAACTCGGCCTGCTTGAACGGCGGGGCCACCTTGTTCTTCACGACCTTGACGCGGGTCCGGTTGCCGACCATGTCGGTGCCGTCCTTGAGCGTCTCGATGCGGCGCACGTCGAGGCGGACCGAGGCGTAGAACTTCAGTGCCTTGCCGCCGGTGGTGGTCTCGGGCGAGCCGAACATCACGCCGATCTTCTCGCGCAGCTGGTTGATGAAGATCATCGTGGTCTTGGAGTTGTTGAGCGCACCGGTCATCTTCCGCAGCGCCTGGCTCATCAGGCGGGCCTGGAGGCCGACGTGACTGTCGCCCATCTCGCCCTCGATCTCGGCCCGGGGCACCAGCGCGGCGACCGAGTCGATCACGATCAGGTCGAGCGCACCGGAACGGATCAGCATGTCCGCGATCTCGAGCGCCTGCTCACCGGAGTCGGGCTGGGAGACCAGCAACGCGTCGGTGTCGACGCCGAGGTTCTTCGCGTAGTCGGGGTCGAGGGCGTGCTCGGCGTCGATGAACGCCACGATGCCGCCGGCGCGCTGGGCGTTGGCCACCGCGTGCAGGGCGACGGTCGTCTTGCCCGAGGACTCCGGGCCGTAGATCTCCACGACGCGACCGCGCGGGAAGCCGCCCAGGCCGAGTGCGACGTCGAGGGCGATCGAGCCGCTCGGGATGATCTCGAGCGGGGCCCGGACCTCGTCACCGAGGCGCATGACCGAACCCTTGCCGAACTGCTTCTCGATGTTGGCGAGTGCGGCGTCCAGGGCCTTCTCGCGGTCTCCTCCAGCCATCTGCTGCTTCCTCTTCTCTCGTCGTGGTCCAGGCACATCGGCGACGCTAGAGCGAGCCACCGACAGTGCCCTGATCAGCACCGCCGAAGCTGTGGACGACCTCGCTCCGCGTCGTACCTGTGGACCCAACCTAGCCCGAACACCTGTTCGACGTCGGCAGGAGGGGCGGCGTGTCGTCCGGACCTCCGCCCTCCTCAGAGGTAGGTCAGATCGATGCCGTCGGCCCACGACGAGCACGTGCAGCCCTCGGGGTCCGGCAGCCCGGCGACGGCCCGGGTCAGGACCCCCTCGAGCCGGCCGAGGTTCGCGCGGAACAGCGCGAACACCTCCTCCTGGCTGACCCCCGCCCCGCTCTCGGCGCCGGCGTCCATGTCCGTGACCAGCGCGATCGTGGCGTAGCACAGCCGCAGCTCGCGGGCGAGCGCCGCCTCGGGTGCCCCGGTCATGTTGATCAGCGCCCAGCCCTGCTCGGCGTAGTGGCGCGACTCGGCTCGGGTGGAGAAGCGCGGCCCCTCGATCACCACCATCGCTCCCCCGACGCGGGCGTCGGGCGCCGCGGCCAGCAGCGCGGCCGAGACCCCCGGGCAGTACGGGTCGGCGAACGGCAGGTGCACCGCACCGGTCTCGACATAGCTCGACACCCGCCCCTGGGTGCGGTCGACGAGCTGGTCGGGCACCACGACGTCCCCGGGCGCCACCTCCGGGCTCAGGCCGCCCACCGCGCACGGCGCCAGCACCTGGCGCACACCGAGCGAGCGCAGCGCCCAGAGGTTGGCGCGGTAGGGGATCCGGTGAGGTGGGTACTCATGGTGCCGGCCGTGCCGGGGCAGGAACGCCACCCGGCGGTCGGCGACAGTGCCGACCGAGACCGGGGCCGAGGGCGCACCGTACGGCGTGTCCACGACGTGCTCCTCGACCTCCTCCCCGGCGGCGCCGAGGAAGGAGTAGAAGCCGGTGCCGCCGATCACGGCGACGTCCGCGACGGTCATGCGTCCACCCTGCCAGGCCGGGTGGACGCGCGGGCGCCCAGACCGCCGACGGCGACCAACGCGACCAGGCCGATCGCGGAGATCGCGAGCTCCGGGTAGCCCCAGGCGCCGACCACGACGCCGGCCAGGGCGCCGGCCCCGGCGGCGGTCAGCCCCATCACCAGGTCGGCCGCACCCTGGACGTCGGTGAGCGCGTCGAGCGGCGCGTGCTGCGCGATCAGGGTCGAGGCGGCGACGGTCGCGAACGACCAGCCCAGCCCGAGCAGGAACAGCCCGACGAAGATCTGCCAGGAGCTGCCCTCGGGCGCGCGGGCGGAGAGCACCAGCGACGCGAGCAGGAGCGCCGCGCCCTCGAGCAGGACGGCCGGCCGGCCGGTGCGGTCGGCGAGCATGCCGACCAGCGGGGAGAACGCGAACATGCCGAGCACGTGGACGCTGATCACGATGCCGATCACCCGCAGCTCCGCGTGCCCGTGCTCCATGTGCAGCGGCGTCATCACCATCACCGCGACCATCGCGGCGTGCGAGCAGGCCATGGCCAGGACGGCGAAGGCGATCACCGGGCGCTCCCGGGCGGCGGCGACGGCGCGCCCCCAGCCGGTCCCGCCGGGCGCCTGGGGAGCGACCCCGGCCACCTCCCGGGCCGTGAGCAGCGGGTCGGGCCGCAGCATCAGGAACGTGATCAACGCGGCCCCGAGCATGCCGAGGCTGCCGAGTGCGAACGGCCCGGTGAGCTCGGGAATGCCGAGCCAGCCCGCCAGGGCGCCCGCCGGTCCCGTCAGGTTGGGGCCGGCGACCGCGCCGATGGTCGTCGCCCACACCACCGTGGAGAGCGCCCGGCCCTTGTGGGCGTCCTCGGCGAGGTCGGTCGCGGCGTACCGGGCGCTGCTGTTCGCGGCGGTCGTCGAGCCGAGCAGCACCGCGCCCACGAGCAGCACCAGCATCGAGTCCACCACGCCGGCCAGTACGGCGAGCAGCGCGCCGGCGGCGCCGAGGAGGTAGCCGGTCACCAGGCCGACCCGCCGGCCGCGCACCGACATCAGCCGCGCCAGCAGGTAGGCCGCGACCGCCGCGCCGAGCACCTGGAAGGTCTGGGCGAGGCCGGCCTGGCTCTCCGACCCGGAGATGTCCCGCGCGAGCAGCGAGGCCGTCGCGATGCCGATGGTGATGCCGATGGCGCCGACCGCCTGCGCGGCGACCAGCGTGCGCATCGTGCGCCGCTGCACCTCCGCGACGTCGGGCAGGGCACGGACGCTCACCACTCGATCACCGCTTGCTCGCCGGCAGCTCGAGCGCGCTCCAGACCGCCGCCCAGACCTGCTTGGGCGGCACGCCCGCGGCCAGCGCCTGCGCGGCGGTCCGGCCGCCGAGCTCGGCCATCACGTACATGTCGGCCCAGGATCGGGAGTACGCCGGCCCCAGTGCGTCGTCCAGTCGGGACCAGAACTCGGTGTGTCTCATGGGTTCCTCACGCCCGCGTCGCCCGCACGTCCAGCCACGGCTCGCCGGTGCGGCTGCTCACGCTGTGGTCGACCCGGTCGACGGTCCAGCCCGCGCCCTCCAACGCGGCGCGCAGCGGGGCCTCGCGCCAGTAGACGAAGTGGCGGGGGGCGCCGACGAAGCCGTGGGTGGACCACGCCTCACCGTCACCCTCCTTCAGCCACAGCAGGAGCGCGCCCCCAGGACGCGTGGCCGCGGCCAAGCGGTGCAGCACCGCCGGCAGGTCGGCCCGGTCGACGTGGAGCAGGCTGGCGCTCGCCCAGACGCCGTCGTACGGCCTCCTCGGGGCACGCGGGTCGGCCAGGTCGTCCACGAGCGGGTCGAGCAGATCGGCCTCGTGACCGGCCTCGCGCAGCAGGTCGACGAAGGCCGGGGTGATGTCGGTGCGGCGCACGGACAAGCCCGCCTGCTCGAGCACCACCGCGTCGCGTCCGCCCCCGCTGCCGATCTCGAGCACGCGGGCGCCCGGCCCCAGCGTGGCCACGAGGTCGGCGACCTGCGCGGCGGTCTCGGCCGAGACGTCGTTCGTCCCGTCGCGGTAGGACGCGGCGTGCGCGTCGTAGGCCTCGACGGTTGCCCGGGCGGCAAGCGCCCGCACGTCCCACGCGTGATGGACGATGTCGTGCAGGTGGTAGCGGCCCAGGCTCTCGACGGTGAACGCGCTGCCGTCGCTGCGGAAGCCGCGCCGGCTCCACGCGTCGGGCGGCACCGCCTCGTAGCGCGCCGCGACGACCTCCGCCGCGTCGAGCAGGTCGGTGGCGACCGTGGCCGGGTCCTGCTCGGCGTACCGCTCGGCGATCGCGGTCTCGTCCTGGTCCCAGTTGGCGAACTGCGGGTCGGTCTCGTCGAGCATCAGCCCGAGCCGGACATCGAAGAGGCGGTGCACGTCGCGGACGTGGCAGGCGTACTCGAGCGCCGACCAGGTCGCCGGGTCCGGGCGAACGGTCGCGTCGTCGAGGGTCAGCACCGCCTCCCACGTCGTCGCGTTGTCGCGGACGACCTCGGCGAGCCGGTCGACGGTGACCCGCGAGGCCTCGAAGCCGCACTCGGGGCAGGCCCGGTCCAGGACCCAGGTCCAGTCCTTGGTGTCGGGGACGATCGCGCCGTCCCGGGACGTGTCGCTGCTCATGGGGCAATCCAACCAGCCGGCAGCCACACCTGGGCACCGGTTCCGGCCAGGCTCCGCGAAGATGGCGCCATGACTGGCGCCAGCACGGGGGCGACGATCCGGGCGGCAACCGTGGCGGACCTGCCCGGGATCGCCGCGATCTACGACGAGGAGGTCCGTCACGGGATCTCCACGTTCGCCACGG